>NZ_CP047946.1:0-1438452 GCF_014279655.1 Synechococcus sp. ROS8604 | reverse complement strand
TATCAATTATAAGATATAATTCAAGGAAAAAATTTCGCGCAATATACTGTAAAGATTAAAGCAAACCATTCATGCATAAAATGGCAGCTGACGTCTTTGGATATATAGCGGCAACGCTTACAACAGTTAGCTTCTTCCCTCAGGCACTCAAGACCCTTAAAAGTAGGGATACTCGCGCCATTTCACTACGGATGTACCTGCTGTTTACAGCAGGAGTGGCTTTTTGGTCACTGTATGGTTGGTTGGTGAACGATGGACCTGTACTCATCGCCAACCTGATCACTTTAGTACCAGCAGTCATTGTTCTTGGTCTTAAACTTTCAAGCTTCAGAAAATAACTATCAAGCAGCCAACTGTTTGATGGTCAAAAACTAATATTAAATCTAAATATACTAAAAACAAAATTTCTTGCGAGCTTAATCTAGAAATAATAATAGGAATAATTCAGCAATAAACAGGAGAAACTACCGGATCAGATGACACATCTAATGACTCGTATGCAGTGAAATAGAAGGACCATGCACTGATTAAGGTATGAAATGTCTCAAGAGCGCGATGCTGCTCATCAGATCCCGGTTTGGTGTATTTAAAGTCCATAAAAAGCTTGTCAGCAAACGCTTGCTGCTTTTTGCAGAGTTTGTCAATGGTCATGGCTGCTGACTCAAATAGGAGCGAAGGTAGGAAATGAAGTCATTGGAGCATCGTTGCCACGACCGATCGGTTGTGATGTAGAGAGCTCGCAAGGAACATTACGGAGTGTAAAGATTCTACAAGAAGGTCATCGCCTCTGTGATCAAGAGTTCGTTATTTACTCGATAACGGTGTTTGCTTTTGGTCACTCTTGGTTGAATCTGTCTCTCTGCAGCCATCAACTGACGCTTTAATCGATACTGATGACTATTTCTTTTGTCTTAGATAGATACTTCCGACAGCTCGCTATCCAATCATAATGATGAATTTCAACGACATCAAAGTTATGATCCTGGAAGATGAATTATTACAGATAGATTTAATTGTATTTAGATAAAATCGCCAACGCTGCTTTATTGATTCATCTCTTTTATTGATGTTGAATCAAAACAAAGATTAAACTATTAGTGATTAGTCGCAGTTTTTTCTTGCAAATATTATTGCGGATTCATCACCAAGCTTACCTGCTTTGTCCCAATCTGCGCATGCTGTATTTAAATCACCAGACATTTCCATTGCAACTCCATGATTGAAAAAGGCTTGTCCATTCTCTGGATCAAGAGAAATGACCATTGCCAAGTCATTGATCGCTCCCTCAAGATCGCCAACTCTTGCTTTGGCAATCCCTCGATTAGAAAGAGTAGAGTTGTTTTGGGGATCTAGTTCTAGCGCACTTGTATAGTCAATGATGGACCCACTAAAATCTCCTCTTTTTGCTTTTGAAACCCCACGATAATCATAGGCAGTGGCATCATAAGGGTTAGACTTTATTTTATCAGTAAATGCATTGATCGCACCTGTGTAATCTCCAGTCCGAAGTTTGTCTAATCCAAGGTCTAAGTTTGAATCAGCATTAGTAGCAAAAGGAGATGTAAGTAAGATCGTCAAACTGATTACAATGGTAAGAAAGGTAGAACTCAATTTCATTGGCCTCAATCAGAATTCCTCATTCTACATAGACACTCAACAGAAAACCACCGCTGGTGCCTTGGGTTAATCCTAGAGAAGATCAAACTATTAGAGAATAAAGTATATCACTAACATTATACAAGAAGCTAATTTCTACTATTGGTTAAACTAACGAATCCAATCTTCAACAGACATGTCTTTTCTTCTCAGCAAAACAAAGCATGTTCCAGCATTTCCACGACATATTCGCATTGAGTCGTTAAGTGCCGTAATGTCAAGCCAGGCAGGAAATGTTTGGTTTATGGCGGTTAGTAATGTTGGTCTCCATCCATTACCAAAAGTGGGGCCTAACCATCCCCCTTTTTTGAATTTCACACCAACCTGATTCAATCCATTAACGGATAGTTCGGCTTCAACCGCAATACCTGCCAAGAATCCAAGGGGACCGGTTAAACGGAGCACGTTCAAACCTTTCTGTTGGACTGGGTCAAGGATCTGTAGATTTTCTAGCCACCGCGCCTGCTTAAGCCATGGTTGTGTTGAACTACTCCATCTCAATTCCCATACACCTCTCAATAAGGCTACGTCGGTTGATAGATCAACTTTTGCTAATGCCTCAATATCCTTAATCAATAAGGGTATGGTTGGGTCCTTAGGATTTAATTCAAGGCGTTCAACGAGCTCTTCTTGGCAATTCATTAGATTAATTCTGGATGATTAGGGTCCCCTTTAAATGGACCAATGGTCCAGCTCGTAATCCACCCACCATAAAAGGTCCCTGGTTGTGGTTTTACCGCCTCACCTTCTAGAAAGCATGCATCAACTCTCTGAGGGTAAAGACTAATCGAATCCGCCAGCATTGCATAACGTTCCGTTGGGTTTGGATAACTCCAGGCAGCTCGCACTCTGCGATCACTCCCATCTGTTTTGCTTAGGGACCAATAGCTTGCTACCCCTTTCCATTCACAATAGGATGCTGGTCCCGAGGTCTGATGAAGAGTGCCGCTTTTAAATGCACTCTGATGAAGATAAATGGTAGGTGGATGGAACGTTTCACAGATTCGAATGTAGCGTGAACCCTCGGCTATCGTTTCATTTCCAACAATGACTGAAACAGCACCATTGATCATTTCAATCTTAGGGGGCCTTGGATAGTTTGAGACTATTTCTTTTGAATGCATAAATCTCTAATGCCTTTAAGCTGACGTTATTCTAATGGCTTATGTGGTTGGGTAGTCTAATTATTTGGTACTAATCCAACAGCAGTGATTGTGGAGATAGTTTCTCCTGTCACTTGTTTCAATAATGAATACTCTTCTACTGCTTATAGCTTGCAACTGTACGAGATTAAATATTCTGGTAGAGATCAGTATTCATGCTTTAATGCATCTTGTTGCATCCTGGAAACTCTATCGACAATACTTTCATTGCTTAACCTAGATCTTAAGCGTTCAACCAGGAGTGGAAATGCTAAAGGACCCGGTCTTGGTATGCGGCTATGAACAATGTTCCCGGTGCGCATTCGCGATAACGCCTTTACTAACCTCGGCATTTCAAGTTGATCTTGAAGGACTTCACGTCTAGCTTGCAATAGCAACAAGTTATTTGGTTCATGCCTATTAAATACATCCCACAGAAGAGAACTACTAATTTGTAACTGACCACTCGTTTTGTTTTTTCCTGGATACCCTTGTACCATTAGTCCAGAAATTTGAGCAATGCTACGAAACCGTCTTTTACATAATTCTGATAAGTTCAACGCATTTTCTAAATCTTTTTCTAAATCACTATCTTCAAGTAGATATTCAAGATTTTCCTCTAGTAAACACTCCAACGGATAATGGCGTGGTGCCAACAACTCAAATCCATAGTCATTGATTGACACGGTGATTGTTGATCTCTGTTTAGTTGCGAGCCTTGAAGCCCATAAAAATCCGAGACCTTCATGTACAAAGCGTCCCTCAAATGGATAGACGAATAAATGTTGACCCTCTCTCGTAAGGCATGTTTCTATTAATAGTTCATTTTTATTCGGAACAACTGATAATTCCATTTGCCGTTCAATCAGTGGTTTTAGAGCTTGTAATTCTGGAGTATCTAAAATAAATTTAGAAGCTTGCCCTAGCTCCTCTCTCAGTTGGGTCGTCAATAAATCTGATAAAGACATTTGTCCTCCCACCCAAGCAGGCACGGTGTTGCTCTTGCGTTTAGTAGCTTTTACATAGGCTGTCATATCTTTGAACCTTATGAGTTCTAATTGACGTCCTGCAAAAAAGAACACATCCTTGGGTTTTAATTGGCTGATGAAATATTCTTCAACATGTCCTAAATATGAACCCCTACTAAATTTTACACGTACTGATGGGGCAGAGGTGATTGTTCCGATATTTAGTTTATGTAGACGTGCAATGGATTGATTGTTAATAATATAATGATGATTTTCAGCATCCCATTCTATTTTCCGATAGCGAGGATATGCATTTAAACAGACCCCTCCTTTTTCGAGAAACAATAGGCACCATTTCCATTCATCATCGGTAAGGCTTGCAAATGTTGCTGTCTTACGAATGGCTTCTAAGGTCTCTGTGGACTTTAAACCTGGACCACAAGCCAAGGTTGTAAGGTGTTGAAGTAAGACATCGAGTGGTTTCTCTGGAGATTTTCTGTGTTCAATAATATTGTTTTGTAGTCCACGTCTTAATGCACTTAGTTCAAGGAGTTCTAGGGCATTTGTAGGCATGAATAGTACGTCTGAGGTACCACCAGGAGTATGAGCAGAACGACCAGCACGTTGTAGTAAACGAGCAATATTTTTAGGACTTCCAATTTGAACAATTTGTTCTACTGGTTGAAAATCAATACCTAAATCCAACGAACTTGTACAGACAACCCATTTTAATCGTCCATCTTTCATATTCTCTTCAATGGCTTCTCTCTCTGCTCGATCGATTGCACTGTGATGAAGAGCCAATAAACCCTCCATTTCAGGACAAGCAAAGCGCAGGCATTGATGCCAGCGTTCAGATTGATTGCGTGTATTGGTAAATAATAGGGTACTTCTTCCTGGATCTAGTTTGGCAACTAATTCTTCATACATACGGAGTCCAAGATGACCTGCCCATGGAAACCCATCAATTGTGTCCGGGATAATGCTTCGAATTGTGGTTGAACGAGGCTTGGCACTATTGATATGAATGCATCTTTCATGTAAACCTAATGCATGTTTAGCTGCCTCATCAGGATTCCCAACTGTTGCGCTTAAAGCCCATGTTTGTAATGATGGATTCAGTGTTCTTAGCCAGCTTAGGCACAACTCAGTTTGACTTCCTCGTTTACTACCCATGAGTTCATGCCATTCGTCCAGAACCACTGTTTCAAGATTTTTGAATAGATCCAAAACATTTGAATTTCCGATCAATACACTCAGTGATTCAGGGGTTGTTATTAGAATTTCGGGTGGGTTTCTTAATTGCTTACTTCTTTCTGCACTTGTGGTATCTCCATTTCTAGTTCCTACACGTATAGGCCAATTCATTTCTGAAATTGGTAATTGAATAGATACTGCCAAATCGCGGCTTAAAGCCCTTAATGGAGTGATGTACAACAGCCGAACCCCCCTCTTAGAGGTCTTCTCTGCGAGCATCTTTGCTACGGGTCCGAGCACTGCTGCGTATGTTTTTCCTGATCCAGTAGGGACTTGTATCAGGCCACTAGCTCCCTTAAGAGATGCGTTCCAAGTTTGTCTTTGAAACAAGGCCGGTTTCCAACCTTGCTGTGCAAACCACGCTTCGACTGGTTTAAGGGACACCATCTGTCTACTGGCTATGACGATTAGGTTCGTCTGTAGAAGTATCTTTGATCGATTAATTCTAGTTTCAATCAAGCATCAGGTGTGGTTGCGATTCACATACGTGCAAATTAAAAATTATTGTGAATCTTTAATGCCTAAGACTGAATCTTTAAACGCGATGAATATTCAACTAAACTAATCTTTTCTACAAAAAGCATGAGCTCTCTCAATGCAGTCAGCATCGTTAATTGATTTATCAGTTCGCCATCGATGGATTCGAGGAAATCGTACAGCTAGTCCACATTTATGTCGCTTCGATTCCAATACCCCTTCAAATGCAATTTCAAAGACTTGTTTTTCTTCCACGACTCGTGTAGGTCCAAACCGGTCTTTTGTATGAGTTCGAATCCATCGATCTAGTGCTAATATCTCGTTATTATCAAGACCAGAATATGCTTTAGCAAAGGTAACTAATTTCCGCGCTTCTCCCCTTTTTTCGGATTTATCCCACAATGCAAACGTATAGTCTGTGAATAGGTTTGCACGTTTTCCTGTACCAGCCTGGGCATAGATCAATACAGCATCCAGTGTCATTGGCTCATGTTTATATTTCCACCAACTACCTTTCTTTCGGCCAGATAAATAGGGCGAATTAAGCTTCTTAATCATTAGCCCCTCTGCCCCTTCCTGTCCAGCTTGCTGTCTGAGTTCATCCAATTGATTCCAGCTATGAATGTCTTTGCTTTCGCTAATCATTAATGCTTCATTTTTGAGTTGTTTGGTTAACATACATAGCATGCTTACTCTGTTGCTTAGTTCATTACTTCTTAAATCAATCATGTTGAATTCTAGAAGATCATAAGCAAGAAATTTAGCGGGGTATTCACTAAGAAGTGATTTGCTCACCGTCTTCCTGCCAAGACGTTTCTGTAATGAGCCAAAAGTCATTGGTTTACCTTCACCCTCTCTCCAACAAATGATTTCTCCATCCAACACCGTGCCTATTGGTAACTTGTCAGCCATTTTGATTATTTCAGGAAAAGCGGAGTTGATTAACTCTTCACCTCTACTCCATAGATATGATCCTGTTTCTCTACGGATCAATTGACCACGTATTCCATCCCATTTATATTCTAACCTCCAATCATCAACCGCAGTCTCTTTTATTTTATTGAGTTGAACTGGACTTGCGAGATAAAATGGATAAGGGATGGCTCCACGATCACCTTGCTTTAATTCCTGTGGTTTTGTGAGTTGCTCGAACCATTCTCTTGTCACTTCAATTGTTTGCATGAGTCGTTCAATAATGATGCTTTCATTCAGTTCATAAGCTTGTGCAATGCTTTTGACGACAATTCCCTTTGATACCCCAATCCTAAATCCACCTGTAATCAGTTTATTGATCAAATAATGACCTTTCTCTGGGGTTTTTTGCCACAGTATAATCATCACATCATTTTGCTGCCTATCAGGTAAATCTTTTATCTTCGGTAGGACTTGTTCCATCCACCAATGAAGTGGTTTGTTGTGGTCTATCTGTAGTGGTACAAAATCGCTATTGCTACAGAATTTTGGAGAGGTATTTGCAATTTCATCCTTTATTTGAGGCCAAAGTAAGCTTATTGTTTCTGCAGAATCACCTACATGTGCAAAGCAATCATCAAATAACCATGATGGCATCTTTGTTCTTGTTTGTAGGATGTCTCTGAGTTTCCTGCCAGTAATCAGTCTTCTTTGCCGATTACCTATTAATAAGCTAATCGTCCAGCAACCATCTTTTGGATCAATATCTTTAATGAAACCTGCAATAATTTCAATTTTTTTATTGGTTCCATTGCATTGATCTAATTTTGTAATAAGGTCGCCAAATTGTCTTAAGCTAGTTCCTTTCATGACAGATCTCTTAGCTCAAACTTTTAAGAGGATCGGCTTTGATTCCTTCTATCTCTCGCAAGTATTTTGCGACAACATCATCTTGTCCATGCGTGACATACACTTGTTTGGCTTCACTTTCTTTAATTGTTTTCAATAATCCATTCCAATCAGCATGATCACTTAAAACAAATCCCCGTTCATATCCCTTTCTTCGGCGAGCTCCCCTCACGGTCATCCATCCTGATGCGAAAGCCGTTTGCGGCTCCTTAAATCGTCGCATCCATGCCGAGCGATAGGCCGAGGGTGGAGCGATGATCAGTCTTCCCTTCAGAGGATCTTTACGGTCGAGCTCACTCACTGGTCGCGTTTGAACCATGTCGACTCCCGCTTCTTGGTAGTGCTTCGTAATTGTTTGAACGGCTCCATGCAGCAGCACTTCATCCTCTACACCGATTGCTTTGAGTTCTGCCAGCACCCTTTGAGCCTTACCAAAGGCATAGCAAAACAACAACGATGGACGTTCGTTAGCCGCAGTCCACCAGGCATGGATGTTTTTTGCGACGTCTTGACCTGACTCCCACCGATAGATCGGCAATCCGAACGTTGATTCAGTGATCATCACGTCGCATTTAACACTTTCAAAGGGTTCGCAACTTGGATCATGACAACGTTTGTAGTCACCCGTCACAAGCCAAACTTCTCCCTCCACCTCAACGCGAATCTGAGCACTTCCTAAGACATGACCCGCACTATGAAAGGAAAGTGTTGCTTGACCAAGTGTGAATTCTTCTCCATAGGTGACGGAGTGGAGTTTGATGTCTTGGCCGAGACGTTGTCGCAGCACACCTGCTGATTGACCAATCGCCCAATATTCTCGACTCCCTGCTCGGGCATGATCTGCATGAGCATGGGTAATCAATGCTCTTTCTACTGGCCAGCTTGGATCAATCCATGCATCAGCTGCTGGGCAATACAAGCCCTGTTTGTGACGTTGAAGCACTGGCATCAGTGCATTTTGTCGTAGCAAAGCTCAAGATGTGAGTTTTTCACTTCCTTGCATTACGTCTATCTTTGGAAAAGGAGCAGACAAGCCTTTGGTATCCGTCCTTCGATCCAACCCGGCTTGATGGATCGTCGGAAATTTTTGCGCTACATGGCACCGTTCAAATCGCTGATCCATAACCATTCAATTGCTCATTAACGAGAAACTTCTGTTTGTCCGAAGGATTCACTTGCTCATTTCAAGCATGCGCTGAATGGGAGCTAAGGCCTTGATTCTTATGTCTTCATCCATCTCAATTTTTGGTTCGAGTGTATCCAAGCACTTCCATAGTTTTTCGAGCGTGTTCAAGCGCATGTAGGGACATGTATTGCAGCTACATCCATCGAGACCAGGAACATCAATGAATTGCTTATTTGGTACCATTTTCTGCATTTGATGCATGATTCCGGGCTCTGTTAACACAATGAAGGTTGATGCATTGCTCGTCTGTGCATGGGACAGAAGTTTGCTTGTTGAGCCGATGAAATCGGCAAGATCCAGGAGATTTTCCATGCACTCTGGGTGTGCGATCACCTCACCATCTGGATATTTAAGCTTCAGTTTCAATAAAGCCTCTTCGCTAAATGTCTCATGAACAATGCAGCGACCCTGCCATAAAGTAAGTTCGCGTCCACTCTGCCGCTGGACCCATCGACCAAGATTTTGATCAGGAGCAAACAAAATTGGGATGTCTGTTGGAAGTTGATTAACAAGATCAACAGCATTGCTGCTGGTGCAAATTAAGTCGCTTTGGGCTTTTACGGCTGCAGTACAGTTTATATAACTGACAACAAAATGCTCAGGATGATCAGCTCTAAATGCTTTGAATTCCTCGGCAGGACAATCATCGGCAAGTGAGCATCCAGCTTCGATATCAGGCAAGATCACAATTTTTTCTGGACTCAATATTTTTGCAGTCTCTGCCATGAAATGCACTCCACAGAACACAATCACATCTGCATCCGTGCTTGCCGCTTTGCGTGAAAGCTCTAATGAATCACCAATGAAATCAGCAATATCTTGTATTTCAGGTTCCTGGTAATAGTGCGCCAAAATGATGGCGTTGCGATCCTTCCGTAGTTTGTGGATGGCGCTGACGAAGTCATCGGGTGTGTCGCTCATGATCCTGACCCCTAGACCTGTCTCGGTGTTGATTTCGGACATTCTGGCCACATCGGGCAGGATGTTCAAAGCCTAGGCACCACTCCTGACCAGATTGCGCCTCGCCATAGCCGGTGACCTTCATGGTGATTGGACCTGTCATGACGAGCAGCTGCTCGATCAGCTGCGTCCTGATGCCCTGTTGTTCGTAGGCGATTTGAGTGATGGTGATTTGCGCTTAGTGAAGGCGATCACCCGCTTGAAGCTTCCCTGCGCCGTGATTCTTGGCAATCACGATCGCGGCAGAGACCGCAGCGGAGAACGGCTGCGTCAGCAGATTTCCATGTTGGGAGATCTCGATTGCTCCTGGAAGATGCGCAATTGGTCGTCTCCAGCCGTCGCCATTGTGGGCGCTCGTCCATGTAGTTCAGGAGGTGGTTTTCACCTTTCGGAAGCTGTTCAGAGCGTTTTCGGACCTGTTACGGAGCAAGAGTCGGTCGATCGCATCGTCCAAGCGGCGACTGACGCACCCGACACTTGGCCCTTGGTGCTCTTAGCCCATAGCGGTCCAACCGGTCTTGGATCTGATGCGTCCAGCATCTGTGGTCGGGATTGGAAGCATCCCCACATTGATTGGGGTGATCGCGATCTTGCGATCGCTGTTGAAACCATGCGCCGTCGTCGTGGTGCTGATCTTGTTGTGTTCGGGCACATGCACCACAGCCTTCGTGGTGGGAAGGGTGAACGTTTGACGTTCCATCGCGATCGCTATGGCACCGCCTATGTCAATGCCGCTTGCGTTCCACGTTCTGGATCAGACGAAGCAGGACAGACCTTGATTCATTTCACCTGGGTTGAATTTGAGGGGCGTCATCTCAGCCTTGTGAGTCATCGCTGGTTCCATCCCAATGGAACGCTTGCCTACGAGCAAACGTTGTTGCGGCAACCCAGTGAAAGCGCATCGTCATGCTGATCTATTTGTGCCTAAGCAGCCATGGGTTTGGTCATGTTGCGCGACAGGCAACTGTTTTAAGTGCCTTGCATCGCCTTCAGCCGTCCTGGAGGCTCGTCGTCAGCTCTCGGGTCTCAGCAGAGTTTCTCAAGCTTGTCTGTGGGTCAATCCCCATTGAGCACCGCTTTGTCGGCTGGGATGTGGGAATGATCCAGGCCGATGCACTCGGAGTTGATGAGGAGAGAACCCTGGAGGCTCTCAAGGCTCTGGAGACGCAGCTCCCTCAGCATCTTGATCAGGAGATGGCCTGGCTTGCCGAGCAGAACACTCCAGTCCTGGTTGTTGCTGACATCCCACCGGCGGCAGCCGTTCTCGCTAAGCGACTCAACGCGCCGTTGGTTTGGATGGGTAATTTCGGTTGGGATGACATTTATAAACCCCTCGGTGGGCTGTTTAGCGAGTATGCAGCTGCTGCAAAAGCGAACTATCAGCAGGGTGATCTGCTTTTGCGTTGTCCTTTTTCACTCCCAATGGAGTGGGGTTTAAGTGAGCAGCAGCTAGGGGTCACCGTGTCCCCCCTGCGTGATCTTCCTGAGCCATGGCGACTTCATTTGGAACAGATTCAAGAGCCTCTGATCCTTGTTGGCTTTGGGGGCTTAGGTGTTGCCATCGACCCTGCCTTGTTTCGTCTCTGGCCCAATCATCATTTTTTGATGTCAGCCCCTGTGGCTCCTCACCTTTTTGCTGATTTTGAGGCGTTGGCCAACCTCACTCTTTTGCCTGACAACGTGCGTCCTTTTGATGTGATGCCTTTTTGTGATCGACTTTTAGGCAAGCCTGGTTACAGCACGTTTTGTGAGGCTCTCAGCCAAAACTTAGGAATGCACGTTGTGGAGCGCGATGGCTTCGCCGAAGCGTCCGTACTCATGGATGGCCTTCGCCTGTACGGACACCACAGAGTTCTCAGTCGTGATGCCTTGAACAAAGGGGAATGGGAGCTTGATCAAAAACTTGTCGATGCAGTCCGTCCGGTCGCTTCCAAACAAGGTGCTGAAGAGGCGGCCAACGCTTTGGCGATGGTGGCAACGAGCACTGTTTAAGACGGCTGATCACTGCAATTACTTTTTGTTATCTCAACCGAGACGCTCCACCCCTTCTGGCTTTGGCGCAATTTGGGTCCCATCTGAATCTTGCCATGGCCTGAGGACATTTACCCATCTGGCACACCTGCTCTTGGGTCGCCTGGAACCGTTCGTCAAAGTTCCATCCTTTGAGCCTGATGTGTTCAATTTCGTTTTTGTCTGATATCTCGAACGCCGCCTCCTCTGCGGTTTGTTGATCTCCTCCTCCGGTCAAACTTTTCTTCCACGTATGACTTTCCTTGCGAAAAACGTCTGTCGTCTCCTTCCAGCGGCTCTCGCAAGTGTGGTCACATTGTTGGTGTCGTCTCAGTCAGCTCAAGCTGCTGTTGCTGCACTGCCCACGCTTCAAAGCTCACGTTCGGGACTGATTACTTCCACTGAAGAGTCTCAAACGAGTGCTCTGCCCTATATCATCACCCCAGAGCGTCGCGCCCTTCTTAATACGATCAGGTTCGCTGAAGGAACTTGGAAAAACGGACACGACGTGGGTTATCGCGTCATGTTTGGCGGCAGTCTGATGGGCTCGATGGATCGCCATCCCGATCGCGTCATTTATTCTTCTCGCTACGCGAGTGCTGCGGCCGGTGCCTATCAGTTCATGCCCTTCACATGGGACCTGGTCAAGCGCAGTTTGGGGGTTAGAGGGTTTGGACCTGAAGTCCAAGACCAGGGCGCCCTGTTTCTCGTCCAAAGACGAAAAGCCTTACGCCTCACTGATGTTGGTGTGATGACTCCCTTGCTGGCGGCCAAGTTGGCCCCTGAGTGGGCTTCGTTCCCAACCCTTCGTGGCAGCAGCTACTACGGCCAGCCTGTGAAGCGTTTCGCCAATCTTCAATCGTTTTACAAGGTCAATCTGAGTCAACTTCGTCAGATCAGAGATCAGCGTCAGCAAGCTCTTAGCGGAAAGTCGGGTAGCAAAGGACTCCAAGCCCCCGAGTGCACCGGTCCAAAGATTCTTTGTGGCATGCCCTGAACCGGGTCTTGATCGATCGATCTGAATTAATCCTCAGACTCTTCGGCTAATTTCCGACCAACCGTTGCTTGGGCGATCAGATAAGCGCCCACCATGCCACCAACGAATCCCATGCCGTTTCGCACAAGCGGAAGGAGATCGCTGGTGCGTGTGACAACCGGTGCTATTCCAAACACACCAAATAACATCACCCAAAGAGGAGATAACAGAAGCACCCAAGCCCAGGCGATCCGTTCACCTTCCTTCCTTGGATAGGCAGCAAAACCGGCGATTAATCCACCGAGAACGGATGTAGCCAGGGTTAGGAGCCATTGTTCCTGGGGCAAGCCTGGAACAAACTGACAACCACCTCGATCCAGGCAAAGTTCTACCGCTCCGATCGTCGCCAAGAGCGAACCGTCCTCACCATTGTCTCGGACGTAATACTGATTGCCGTAGCGCGTTTGGAGTTCCACCCACCAGGTGCGGGGCATCAAGGCAAAAAAAGCATCGCCCACGTTGAAATTGAGCAGATTTCCACCACGGGGATCTCCGACAATCAACAAACTTCGTTCATCAAGCCCCCAAAATTCTTTAACAGCGAGTCCAGGTGTTTTTTCATATTGGGTGAGAACACGCAGTTTCCAGCCACTTCGTTCTTCAAAAGCATCCAGCGATGTTTCCAGTTCTTTGAGTTGGTTGTCACTAAAGGCCCGAGCCAGGTCAATCACCGGTGTTGGATGGTCGGGTAATAGCTCTGGGTTATCGATTGCCTGGGCCGGGCTTGCGACCAGGAGCATCAGACATAGGCTGAACAAAGGGAACAGAAATCGTTTGAAGCGCGGATGTGTTCCCATAGCTCTGTCGCATTACAGGCATTCTCCCCAATGACAGGCCCTGCTGCGCCCTGCCCTTTATGGCTTCAACAGCGTTTTGAAGAGGTAGGAGGTTCCGTTCCTTTCTCCCAATTCATGGATTGGGCCTTGCATGACCCTGAGCATGGCGCCTATGGCAGTGGCCAACTGAAGATTGGACAAGCAGGGGATTTTGTAACTTCAGCCACTCTGGGCCCTGATTTTGCAGCCTTGATGGCTGGCCAACTGGTCCAGTGGATTCGGACGCTCGCTCAAGACCACCCAACAGAAACTCTCTCGATCGTTGAAGTTGGCCCTGGCGAGGCGGAGATGAGCTGTGAACTGATCACTCACCTAGCCGAACAGCTTCCAGAGCTGAGGCATCGACTGGAGCTCGTTTTGGTGGAAGCCAATCCAGGAATGGAACAGCGTCAACGCAACCGCCTGGAGCAGCACCAGCGTTCTTGCGAACCCCAGCAACGGCTTTCACAACGCTGGGCGTCCTTGTCCGATCTCATGACCAAGCCGGTGATAGGGGTCTTGATTGCTCACGAGCTGCTCGATGCCCTTCCAGTGGAGCGCCTGGAACTGATTGACGGTCAGCTTCGTCGGCAAACCGTTCAACTGCAACAAGACGACGATGGTGATCTCGGTTTGCACTGGGGCCATGAGCCCATTCCTCAGCCCCTTCAAGAACGCTTGAATGCAACATTGGCAGCAGCGCAGATTGCTTTGCCTCTTGACAATGCTGAAGATGGATGGACAACGGAATGGCATGACCAATGCGCCCGTTGGTTTGCTGAGGCGTCTGAGGCGTTGATCACTGGCCATCTCCTCGTCGTCGACTATGCCTTAGAAGCGCATCGCTACTACTCCTCTCAGCGCAGCCAGGGGACCCTCATCGCCTATCGAAACCAAAGAGCCAGTGAAAACGTCTTGGCGGATGCAGGAAAGAACGACATCACGGCCCATCTCTGTCTTGAGACCCTCGTCCATCAAGCCACCAACAATGGTTGGTCCCTGGAGGGTCAATGCCGACAGGGTGAGGCCTTGCTCGCCTTAGGGCTGGCTGAGCGCTTCAGCAGTCTTCAACAGCTTCCTGGACATCAACTCGCTGAGGGTCTGCAACGTCGAGAAGCGCTGCTGCGTCTTGTTGATCCTGCTTGCCTTGGAGACTTTCGCTGGCTGTCATTCCTGCGTATCAACCCATTGCTTCCCAACGAAAGGATGGGTGAGCGGAGCCAATTCCTTCAAGAGCCCTTAGGCCTCAACGCATCGAAGCCAGGCAAGCTGTGATTTCATCACTGCTGACGTCATCCACGATCGACACAGCGCCAATGCGGGAGGGCAACACAAAGCGAAGACGACCGTTTCGGACCTTCTTATCTCCCTGCAACGTGTTTAAAACCGAATCTGGATCAAGGTCAGGCCAGTCAATGGGCAATCCAGCACGTTCAATTAAACGTTTCTGCCGGTCAGCATCGGATTGGGGGAAAAACCCGCGCTGCACGGCGAGGGACGCCACTGCCACCATGCCAATCGCCACAGCTTCGCCATGCAGCCAGGTGCCATACCCAGTGAGTGTTTCAACCACATGTCCAAACGTGTGGCCGTAATTAAGGATGGCTCTCTGACCACCTTCTTTTTCATCGGCAACCACAACGAGTGCTTTGGCTTGCGCAGAACGTTCGAGCAGCGTTTCCAGCAGCTCGGTCGTAATCGACTGAGGACTGTCAAAGCCGGAGGAGCCCTCAAGCAAGGCAAATAGGTCTGAATCTCCGATCACGCCGTATTTGATCACCTCCGCGAGACCGGCTCTAAATTCCCGCACGGGAAGCGTTTGAAGCGTGTCTGGATCAATCATCACCAGTCGGGGCTGATGAAAGGCGCCAATCAGGTTCTTTCCGCCTGGATGATTCACACCAGTTTTTCCGCCAATTGCGGCATCCACCATCGCCAAAAGCGTTGTAGGAACTTGCACCACACCGATTCCACGCAGCCAGCAAGCGGCCGCAAACCCAGTCATGTCACCAACAACCCCACCACCCAAAGCGAGCATCAGCGACTGACGCTCTAATCCTTTCTCTTTGGCAGCATCAAGAATTGTGCTCAAGGTGTCCAAGGTTTTTTGCTCTTCACCCGCGGGAATCGTTAGCAAGCTGGCTTGAAATCCTGCCTGTTCAAGACTGGAAAGACAACGAGCTCCATAGGGCGTAGCAACATCTGGATTGCTAACCACCAGAATTTTGGTGTTGGGCCGAATCCCGATTCGAAGCAATTCAGCGCCGAGCTGATCCACACCGCCGGAGCGAATCACGACGTCGTAAGGATTCTGTTCGAGCGCAACGCTGAGACGTCTCACACCTGCCGCTGAGGTTCTGGATGGTTGGGATTGGGTCATGCCGCCCGCTGTGACAGACCTATTCTCCTTCAAACCATCTTGCGCTGGTGATGGCCCTGCCCTCAACGTCCAAACAGCGTTCCACGCTTATTGCTTGGGGATTCTTAGCTCCTGCACTGATTCTCCTAAGCCTGTCCGTTTTGATTCCGGCATTGATGGCGCTGGTGATCAGTTTCACGCAAACAGGTTTAGATGTCACCGAGCCCCTGAAATTCATCGGCTTAACCAATTTTCAGCGACTTCTTGGCGATCCAATGTTTTATCAGGTGCTCGGCACCACGTTGATTTATTTATTCGGAGTCGTTCCTCCCATTGTGATCGGCTCCTTAACGCTGGCGGTTCTTGTGAATCGAATCCTCCCAGGTGTGCACATCCTCCGCGCTGCTTTTTATACGCCGGTGTTGGTGTCGATCGTGGTGGCTGCCATTGCTTTTCGATGGCTCTATGCCGAAAACGGTCTCATCAACGGTTGGCTTGACACCTTGTTTGGTCAAGGATTCATCCCCATTGATTTTTTAACCAATCCATTATTGGCCCTTCCTTCCGTGATGCTCGTCACCCTCTGGAAGGGGCTGGGCTACTACATGGTGATTTTCCTGGGGGGACTTCAGGGCATCCCAAAGGAGCTGTACGAGGCCGCTGAGCTGGATGGAAGTGAAGGCTGGCGCAAGCACGTCGACATCACCCTTCCATTGCTAAGGCCGTACGTCACCCTGGTGGCCGTGATCTCCGCCATTGCTGCAACCAAGGTGTTTGAAGAGGTGTTTCTCATGACCCAGGGAGGTCCTGCAGACTCCACAAGGACCCTGGTTTATTACGTCTATGACCAGGCCTTTGCAGAACTAGAAATCAGTTATGCCTGCACGGTTGGCCTTGCTCTGTTCTTACTGGTTTTATTGTTAACAGCCATTCGACTTGCGTTCGGAGGAGAACGAAGCCTTATTTAGGTCTGCCATCGTTGCTAAAAGGAGAGAATGCAAAGCTTCACTCAGACCGAGCTGCAACGGATGCCCAGCGCTGACAACACAATTGGGGTAATCGGTGGCGGGCAACTGGCCCTCATGCTTGGTGAAGCTGCCAAAACACGGGGTTTGACGCTGGCCGTACAGGCGTCAAAAGCTGAAGACCCTGCTGCCTCCATGGCGAAGGATTTAGTGATCGCTGGATCCACCGATGCCCTTGCAACGAGGGAGCTCTCCACGCACTGCCTAGGTATCACGTTCGAAAACGAATGGATCGCTGTGGACGCTCTGATGCCTCTCGAGCGACAGGGCGTGCAATTCACTCCCTCATTAGCGAGTTTGGTGCCGCTCGTTAATAAGTTGTCCCAGCGACGCCTTCTCGATGATCTTTTAATTCCAAGTCCAGATTGGATTTCATTGGCTGAACTCAATCCTGGTTCGCCATCGTTGCCGAACGGATGGACTTTTCCTGTGATGGCCAAGGCTGCCTACGGCGGTTACGACGGCAAGGGCACACGGGTTGTGGAAGATCTCAACGGCTTGGCTCAGTTGCTTCGAAATGTCGATGCCAATGAGTGGTTAATCGAAGCGTGGGTTTCCTATGAGCAGGAGCTTGCCCTCGTCGTCAGCCGAGATGCAAAGGGGCGTATTCGCAGTCTTCCTTTGGCCGAAACGCATCAAAAAAATCAAGTTTGCGACTGGGTGATTGCCCCCGCATCCGTGAGTCAAATCGTTGAGGCTACGGCCTACAACATTGCGGCCTCGCTGCTCACAAAGCTCAGCTACGTGGGTGTGATGACCTTGGAGTTTTTCTATGGATCAGAAGGATTATTTGTCAATGAAATAGCTCCTCGGACGCATAATTCAGGTCATTTTTCAATTGAGGCTTGTTCCAGCAGTCAATTTGATCAACAACTGTGCATTGCAGCAGGGCTGGATGTTCCCAATCCAGAATTTATTGCCGATGGTTCCTTGATGGTCAATCTGCTTGGACTCGGCGCAGACCAGGCTGAGCCGCTTGAGGAACGCCTTTCAAAACTACGCTCGATCGAAGGCTTGCATCTGCATTGGTACGGAAAAAATGAAATCCCTGGACGCAAAGTGGGACATGTCACCACCTTGCTCAATGGCCGTACCGCTGATGAACGAGCAGAGAGAGGACAGCAAATGCTGCAACGCATTCGTGAAATCTGGCCTCTTCCTCTAAATTGGTCATGAACTGCTGTGTTGGTGACAGCCTTTCTCTAGTGCTCTGATCTGACTCTTTTTCGACATGGGGTGACTGTCGTGTTGGTGCCGTAAACCGGTCTTGTAACCGGAAACGAATCCTCTCGAAATCTTTCGCCCCTTCTGGTAACTCCAGGTCGAACACTGGGGCTCGCACGGCACAGCGGTTCACCAAAATTAGACCCATCTCACGATCAGGACCTTTGAGTCGTTATTTGACTGGTTGAAAGCGACCAAACCAGCAAAGAGAGTCGCCTACACATCACTTGAAAGCAGCAAAAACAAATCCGACGCTTCTCCTGGTAAGCAATAAGAACTTAGATATCTTTTCTTCTAATAGTATCTTTGTGTTTAGCTTAAACACAATCAACAAAAATCTTACAGGAGGCTTCTATTCAATTCAGGAATCAACAACCACCGAATTTATTTTGCACTCATATATTGCACTTAAAATGGTCTTCCGCCTGGATCTCAGGCCTCTCTAAGGCAACGCCAACCGAAAACTCACACCACAAAGCATTCATCCCTCTAGATTAAAAAATGTACACAAAAGAACGATGATACGTACATTTTCAAGCGCAAATCTAAAGTCAACAGGTTGGCAACTATTCTTCCAGCTGCCCTTGTCATCCTTGGAACGGCCATTCTTTTAGAGAGCCTGGAAACAGAACAATAACCAACTAGCCGCTTGCAATATAATTCAGCATCTCTTACGAAGAGCAGTCTTTAAAGGCCTCGATTAGAGGTGATCCAATCGTGGTTCTGGAACAAAGGAGCAACGGTTGCAATCGTTGAACCTGCCACAGTCAAGAGGTTAAAATAGTGTCAATGAAGCTTCATAGATGAAAGTCCTTGCATTGGTCTCTATCGCGTTAGGCCTAGGCCTTGTTGCGTGCAACGACTTCATGTCGCCTGACAACATGGCAGAAGGTGTTGAAGCAGAGGAGCGTTGCAATAACTGGCAAGAAGCAACCAGAAAAGAAACCACACGGTTTGGAATGAACTACTCCCTGTTTAACCGTGCATGCAAGCTGAATCAGGCTAAAACAATGATTTTGGGGTACGAGGGTGATTATGAAACTGGAAACAGCAAAGAGGACCGAGAGATCAGATCCAGATGGAAAGTTGTTAAAAACTTTGCGTTAGCTCAATCCTGAACCATCCTATTGGCTTAGGAAGATCAGATTCCACGATCAGATTCGATAGCTGGAACAAGCAAGGCATCGCTGCCCCATTCGATTAGAGAATCGAAGACCTAGAGCTGGCCAATCGATCGATTAAGTCTGATTTGTCCAAGCTTGTAATCACAAAGACCTCTTGAGCAGTCCGGCCACGGCGTGCCATCAGCTTGAAACCACCTCGGATCGGAACAGATGGTCTCAGCGTTAAGTCTTGGCAACGCCCCTTCACCCTTGCAATCACGCCTGGGGTAATGGTCTGGATCTGTGGGTCATTCGCCAACACCTTGAGCCAAGGGATTAGACCCTTCACGTAGGTGCTATGGGTAACAACAAGACGGCCCACTCCAGGTTCAAAAGTAAAGCTTGTTTAAGTTAACCACTCTGGCTAGAGATCAGGTAAGCGTTCCTTGCAAGCCATGCTCCGATCTGTCGATTCCCTCAGAACTGAGATCTCAGCTCCTTTGACATCTCGAATGGGCCCTCAAACCAAGATTCTTACAGCAGAGGTCCACGGAGACGAAGTGCGCGGCCTGGCTCTTTGCCCTGGAAAAGTGATTCGGTATGTGTTTGCCGCTCAAACCCAACGTCTGCGCACAAAAGCCCTGTTATCCCTAACCCTCTCCACTCGCAAACCTGCCGCTTGATTTAACCGTCGATTTCGGCCATCAACACCATGTCGAGGCGTTGTGTGGTGGATTCTCTGAATTGACCGACGCTGAGCTGATTCAGCACAATCAAAGCGCTCGCCATCACCAGAATTTCAATCGAAAACACCAAGCCATAACCAGCCATTGGTCCAGCATTGGGAAGAATCTGTCGACCAAGATCGAGCAACCCACCGCCGACAACCTTGCCAAAGCCCCGAGAGAGGGCTTGCGCTAAACCCCAAATGCCCACGAAGGTTCCTGCCATGGCGGGCAAGGTGAGATCCAGCATCAAGGTGAGTGCGCTGTTGGTACCAACGCCTGCAGCTAAACCAAACAGCACCATCACCACAGGAAGAAGTCCGGATGCTTGCTGCCAGCCACTGATTAACAACAGAAATAAGGAGCCCATCACCATCCAGCAACCCAGACGGGCAGTGGCCAACTTTCCGAGTTTTGGGGTAATAAACCAGCCAGCAACCAGTAAGCCAACAAGGGTTCCTGATCCCCACCAAGCATTCAGCAACGTGGTCTTAGACACAGGCATACCAAACACTTCAGCACCAAAACTTTCCAGAATTGGATCCTGAAGAAAGAGCCCCATCGTGAATAGAACTAAGAATCCAAAGAAGATCACGATTTGTCGACTTGAAGTCACCACCTTCCAGGCATCCTGAAGTGTGATCAAATCCTGAACTGGACGCACAGCGCCAGGCGTGATTGGTTTCTCCACTCCCCAGGTCGAAACAATGGCCAGCAGCATCACGATCGACGTAATCGCAATCATGAACTTCTGCAGCCAGCTCTGAAGAATCACGGGATCTGAAATGCCGTCGATCGAGCGGACAGCAAGACTGATAGCAATCGCTCCCACGATGATTCCCACCGTGAGCATCGCCCAAATCACACCGATGCATCGCGGCCTTTGTTCTTCTGTTGTGCGGTCAATCACAAGGGCTAAATAGGAGGTACTTGCCATTGACGTCCCTAATCCGTAGAGAGCAAATAAGCCACAAAATGCTGCAATTCCTGCAGCGGCCACCAACGGGGATCCACTATCGAGGGCTTCCCTCACCATGAAACTGACTGGAACACTCAGAATCGCCAACAAACAGATGGCAATGGTTCCAAGCAGGACATAGGGCGTCCGATGTTTTCCCATTAAGGGATGGGAATCACTGAGATGTCCGAACAGCACCCGTGCTGGAGCAACCAGTTGCTCAAATCCCAACCCTCCACCCGCCAGCAAGGCAGGAAAGGCCAACTCTGTGATCAGAATCCGATTGAAGGTCCCAGTGAACAACACCGCAAGGGTTCCAAGACAAGCCTGAAACAGACTTAATCGAAACAGGGTTGGCCAACGGAGACCTTGAAAGTCGTTGAATTCAATGGAAGCGGCCATGGGCACTAATTGCGTTCCAACGGAGCCATCGTGAGCCCCTCGCTGCTGAGTTGTTGGTGGTAAAGCTCGGCGGGTTCAAGGGGGCCTGCCCACACTTCAGCAGACCCTTCACCATTGATTTGATGGGCAAGCGTCCAAGCCTTATCGCTGTTCATCCCAGGGATGATTTTGCATAAACACTCAACCACGTGTTCAAACGTATTGACGTCATCGTTGAGAACGATGACTCTGGCATTGGGATAGCGCAGGGTTGTGCGTTCCGGTTGAAGGACGCTTGCGGTTCCAGGGATTGCCATAGTCATAAGAAGTAATGAATCAATCAGTCAGTTCCGAGGGGGAACCTAGTTAAACTGATTGCATTCAAGCGTTATTTCAATGCTGTTCACGATTGCCTGGGCATCCCTCGCTGCTGTCTTCAGTTTCTCGATCGCGATGGTGGTCTGGGGCCGCAACGGTGATGGCACTCTGAATTTCTGAAGTGAACGAAGCACTGCAAGCTCCCATCGTCAGTCAGGGATTGGCGATGACCGCTGCAGTCCTGTTGGTCTTTGTCAGCGTCATAGTCGCTTACCTCTCCACCATCGAGTGGAAAGATCGTCGTCGTCGCAGGCGTTCTCGTGACCGCAACTGATGCATTCCTGAAAATCTCCATATACCGATCCATCGCTCAGTCCCTACCCGTCACTGCATCGGGTTTAGGGACTGTTTTATTGGCAGGTTTGACTGGCGTGATTCTGACTCAGCCATCACGTCAAGACGATGGTCCCCCTGCATCACTGAGCCGCATCTCAGGGGCGTTCAGTTTGATGCAGTCGTTTCATGGGGATTCAAAACGACCCGTCCCCAAGCTTTGGAACCAAAGACTGGGTCTCCTCCGTGCTGGCAACCTATGGAAACGGCAAGGACGGTCGATTTGGTGGCAGGGTTGGTCAGAAGACGGCGATGCCTATTTAATTCTTCCGGATGAACTGCTCGGCACTGATACGAAAAATCTGCGCAAACACCAAGTGTCGGGATTGACGTTGCTTGGCTCCGATGAGCTGCATCGTCAACAACTCATCCAAAGACTTGAACGCCAATCCGAGTTGCCTGCTCAGCCGAAATCGCTTCAAAAACGCTGTATGCGGCAGCTTGCACAGGGTCCAGCAGTGTTTTGGACCAGTGATGCTCTAGCTGCGATCAGCGGAACAACAGCTCCCTTGCTACAGCAAGGAAGTCACGGCTGCCTTGCCCTTCGCCTTTATGGCAACACACTTCATTGGGGTGGCGTCGTTGGCAATCGCTCGATCACACTTGCAGCATCCCAACCCAAACAGGGTTGGAATTTTTCAGTGTCTGATCGTCAAAAGCCACCTGACTTTGATAATGCCAGCCTTCTTGAAGTGCATGGAGCCCGTGCTGATTTGATCCTGGGCACACTGTTGAGTCGCCAAATCATCCAAGAGCCCTTGGAATCTCAGTATGGAGTGAATCAAGCAATCCGATCGAGACTTGCGCTTTCCCCGTTTTCACTGCGATTACAGCAGCAAACAAAAGGGGCCTATCGAGCGGGACTCCAATTTCAGGCACCCTTGCCTGGAGGTGCTGACGCCTGGACATCAGTCTTTGATCGCGTGAGTAGCCGTTTAGAAGAACGCGGCTTTCAACGCTCCACGCCAAAGCCATCTCCATCTCCATCTCCATCGCAAACGCCAACCTCAAAGCAAGACAAAGACAAAAAAACGGATGCTGTGATTTGGAAAGATCAGCGCGGAGGACAAAACAAAATCGTGGGGGGTTGGCGTTGGTTGCAAAAGCCCGGCACGCTGCCCCTTCTGAGTGCCGGACTCGCAAGTCTTCCAGACTCAAAACCGTTCTATCAAACACTTCCAGTTGCCACGGATTCAGCCCTGAAGCTCCATGCCCGACCACGCAATCTCGTGGCATTGGGACTGATGAATGGAGCTTGGCCTGTGCTTCTGAAGCAGGCCGATTCTCTCCACCTTCAAATCAAACCGGCGATTGTCTCAGCCAACCTGAAAACATCAGGCCAGCAAGCATGGTGGGAGATCAGTGGTCAGTTAGTGCTCTCGTCCGCAGCTGACCCATCGGAAGACTCAGATTGAGCCTCCTCTGTCTTTGAGTCAATCGCTTGAGAATCAGCCGCCTGACGGTCTCGTTTGCGACGCTCTGCGGCCAAGGTTTCTTCAATGAGTTCCACCGCTTGAGCCATCTTTTCAAGATTGGACGTGTACAAGCTGAGGTCCTTGTCCAAGCGTGGCTTGGAGAGACCTAGTTGCTCACCAATTTCATGGGCAAGGGTTTTGAGTTCGTCAGGATTTGAGGGCTCACCACCTTGAGCGGATGAGAGCAAACTCAACAAGCCCACAGCCATCAAACGCGAGTAGTGAAATGAATCACCGCCCACACTCGAGATACCCGACGCTAAAGGCTCTGGAGCCCCAGCTCCGCGATTGGAGAGCCATTCATGCACTTCGCTGATGGAGTGACCAGAAACAGCCGAGGTTGACCCCTCTGCCAGCTGTTTCAAATCCTCCGGATCAAAACCATTGCTGGTGCAAATGGCCGCATACAGCTCGTCGAGGTGTGCTTCCGGTTTGTAGCCCTGTGTGAACGCCTGAAACACCTGACGCAAGCCAACAGCAAACAGGGCATCGCTCTTGAAATGCTGCTGGTGACTTAGAAGATGCAACTCAACCAAGAGCTCGTCAGCCGTTCTCCTGTACAGGGACGGAATCACGTAAGGGAAGGCTGTGTGAAAGGCACGCTTGCTGTCAGCGATCGTCCGTTGATCCGTCAAGGTCCTTCCACCCCACTTTGAATTAAGACCATAGCGCCGCTGATGCCGCCGTTAGGATTGTTCCAACTGGTGCTATGCAACATGATCCCGATCGTGATCGAGGAGTCTGGACGAGGAGAAAGAGCTTTTGATATTTATTCTCGTCTCTTAAGGGAGCGAATCATTTTCTTAGGTGAGCCTGTCACCAGTGATTCCGCCAATCGAATCGTTGCACAGCTGCTATTTCTTGAAGCGGAAGACCCAGAAAAAGAGATCTTCCTATATGTCAATTCTCCAGGTGGCTCGGTTTACGACGGCCTGGGGATTTTTGACACGATGCAGCACATCAAGCCAGATGTGCACACCGTCTGTGTTGGCCTTGCTGCAAGCATGGGCGCCTTCCTGCTGTGCGCCGGTGCAAAAGGAAAGCGCAGCAGCTTGCAGCACTCACGGATCATGATTCACCAGCCCTTAGGTGGTGCGAGTGGCCAGGCAAGTGATATCCGAATCCAAGCTGATGAGATTTTGTTTCTGAAAGATCGCCTGAATCACGAACTCTCGGACCGCACTGGCCAACCCCTAGACAAAATCCAAGCCGATACGGACCGTGATTTCTTTATGTCTCCACAACAGGCGATGGAATATGGCTTGATTGATAACGTGATTGATAAGAGTCCTGTCCGCTCCTTATAAAAAAAGACCCTCATGATGAGGGTCTTGAAACATTTCAATCCATTATTTAAAGATCAGACTTCCCAAAGCCTGGTCTTTTTCTTTAGGCAAGCAAGGGGGAGAAACGTTCCTTTTCAGGAATCTCAGCGAATTCAGCGACAACGACACGGAATTCATCACCATCCATGGTTTCCTGCTCGATCAATTGCTCAACCAATTTGTCCATGGCTTGCCGATGCTGACCAACCAGGGCAACGGTTTCTTCGTAGCACTTCATCACGATCAAACGCACCTGCTCATCAATCTGCTTGGAGATGGCATCGGATACATCGCTCCGGGTCATCAGATCACGGCCGAGGAACACTTCCTGACTACCACCCTCTAGGGCCATGGGACCCAACTGGCTCATTCCAAATTGCGTCACCATCTGACGGGCCATCGAGGCCACCATTTGGATATCGCCACCGGCACCGGTGGTGACTTCGGAATGGCCAAACACCACGTCTTCCGCGGCGCGACCGCCGAGCGCTCCCATGATGCGGGCTTTTAGTTGGGCACGCGAGACGAGCATCTGCTCTTCATCGGGTGAGAACCAGGTCAAGCCTTGAGCCTGTCCCCGTGGAATCAAGGTGACTTTCTGAACAGGATCGTGATCCTTCACAAGAGTGCCAACCAAGGCATGTCCAACTTCGTGATAAGCGATCAAGCGCTTGCTACGGCCATCAGTGAGGGGATGACCTTCCATTCCAGCAATGATGCGATCGACAGCATCATCAATTTCTGAAATTCCAATGCTGTCTTTGCGACGTCTCGCTGTCAGGATCGCCGCTTCATTCAACAAGTTGGCGAGGTCTGCTCCTGTAAATCCAGGAGTTCTCCGGGCAATGCTGTCCAGCGTGAGCTGATCGTCAAGTTTTTTGTTTCTGGAATGAACTTCGAGGATGGAAAGACGTCCTTTGATATCAGGCGCATCCACAGTGACTTGTCGATCAAAACGACCTGGACGCATCAAGGCAGAGTCAAGAACATCAGGCCTGTTCGTTGCTGCAAGAATGATGATTCCGCTATTTCCTTCAAAACCATCCATCTCGGTGAGCAACTGATTCAGCGTTTGTTCTCGCTCATCGTTGCCACCACCAATTCCAGCACCACGCTGACGACCAACCGCGTCAATTTCATCAATAAAGATCAGACACGGGCTGTTTTCTTTCGCTCGTTTGAACAGATCGCGGACACGGCTTGCGCCAACACCCACAAACATTTCTACGAATTCAGAACCTGAAAGCGAGAAGAAAGGAACACCAGCTTCACCAGCAATGGCCTTTGCAAGCAGGGTTTTACCTGTGCCAGGGGGGCCTACCAACAACACACCCTTAGGGATTTGTGCACCAACGGAAGTGAAGCGCTCAGGCTGTTTCAAGAAAGTGACCACTTCTTGCAGGTCTTGCTTGGCCTCACTCACACCAGCCACATCGTCAAATTTGACGCCTGTATCGGCCTCCATGGCAAAACGAGCTTTTGTTTTGCCGAACTGCATGGCTTGTCCTGGACCACCAGGCATGGAGTTGCCACGACGAGCCAAAAAGATCAAAGATCCGATCAGCAACAGGGGGAAGAGAAGATTGCCGAGGATGCCAAGGGCAGGAGGAGCCGTCTTCGGTGGATGAATATCGAAGCTGATGCCTTCTTCCTTGAGGGTGTTAATCAGTTCGGGAGCCAGCCCAGGGAGGTCAACGCGGAGCCTTTGGACCCGGTTATCAAGATCGGGATCCACCGCCTCCACAACCGCGTTGCGACCACCGTCGTAAATATCAACAGCCGTGACACGACCAGCTTCGACGTAATCCAAGAAACGGCCGTAACTCATCCGAGCTACAGCAGCATTGCGGGGAGCAACAGTGGTGCCTTCGCTGGTGGCGGGGCTACTACTGCGCAGGTTATTCAGAGCTCCGCTGCCAACCAGCTGCCAAACAAGCAGCAACGCGACGCCTATGGGAAGAATCCAGAGGGCTATCTGACGCCAGCGTTGATTCATGGATTGATCGTGAGTCTCACGACTGTAAGAGTTTCATTACCTAAACCGCTGTTTTAGAGCAAGGTGATTTAAAGGCTTCTTAACGCAACGATCGGATCGAGCATCGCCGCACGCTTGGCAGGCACGACGCCAAAAAAGAGTCCAATCGATCCAGACAGTCCAACGGTGACCAAAATGGTCGAAGCACCAATGGCTGCCGGCAGAGGAGAAAACAAGGCAACAGCGGTCACGGTGCCAAGTCCTACTGCGGTTCCAATCACGCCGCCGAGGCTCGCCAACACAAGACTCTCAACCAAAAACTGTCGAAGAACATCGGAACTTCGCGCACCCAAAGCTTTGCGTAGGCCAATTTCTTCTGTGCGTTCACTCACCGATACCAACATGATGTTCATGATTCCGATGCCTCCAACGAGCAGCGAAACGCCTCCGATCGCACCGAGCATCAGCGTGAGACCGCCTGTAATCGTGCCAACGATGGCGAGGGCATCTTTTTGAGATCGAACCGCAAAGTCGTCTTTGCGCAAAATGCGATGCCGCTGCCTCAGCAAATTGGTGATTTGAAACTTTGCTGGCCCAGTGCTTTGCTCGTCCTTCGCTTCAACACTGATGAAGCTGAGGCTGACTCCATAGGTTGGATCACGTCCTGTCAGGCGACTCACCATCGTCGTAAGAGGGATGTAGGCGTTTTCGTCCTGGTTTGAACCGAAGACCGCTCCCTTGGGCTCCATCACGCCGATCACACTGAAACTCTGATCTCTGATCCGGATGGTTTGTCCAACCGCTGCACCGGAGGGGAAAAGTTTGTCCCGCAAATCTGGACCAATCACCACTACGGTCTTGGCGCTCTGCTCATCCTCAGCACTGATGAATCGACCCCGGGCAACCTCAAAACTTCGCACCGGTAAAAAGGCCGGTGTGACTCCTGAGATTGAGGCACTCGTACTCCTCGCTCCTGCCTGAACCACTTCATTGGCTGAGATTTGTGGGGCAACGCGTTTCACGCTTGGCACTTGTGCGGCAATGGCCGTGGCGTCGTCCAGCACCAAGGTGCGGGGAAAGGCCACCCCTTGCCGTCGTGTGTCATTGCTCCCAGGAACCACAAACAACACGTTGGCACCAAGGCTGCTGAGCTGGTCCTCCGCCAAGTTCTGGGCACCTCGACCCACACCAACCAGGGTGATCACTGAGGCATTACCGATCACGATGCCCAGCATCGTGAGCAAACTGCGTAACCGATTTGCCTTAAGGGTGGTGAGAGCCATGCCGACGGTGTCGGCAAGAGGCAGCTTGCTGGCCATGAACGTTTAAGACCAAACTCAGAACATGGTGTCTAATTTCATCGCCATGTTGCTGCCGGTACCGCGATGGACCACTCCATCTTTCACGTGCAAGGTCACGACTTCGCCTTCTCTGAGATCTCGCGTGGCATTGGCCACCCCCGTAATCACAGGAACACCTAAACGTTTGGCGATGACCGCTGCGTGGGAGTCTTCGCCCGGTTTTTCTGTGATCACTGCTGCAGCGTCACGGATGCCATCGAGGTAGTCGGCAGAGGTGTCTTGAGCCACGAGGATGTCACCAGGTTCGAGCCGGGCGCAATCACTGGCAGACATCGCAATCCGAACTTTTCCACTCACAGATCCACTGCCGAAGCCCGTGCCACGACCAAGCACAGCACTCACGATTCCCACCTTGATCAGATCGGTGGAGCCACTAATTCCAGCAAGGGTTCCTGCTGTTTGCACGCAAAGATCACCGTCTTTCACCACGCCGAGCTCTTGGGCGTAAGCCATCGCCAAGGTGAAGGTCGCCGTGGTGCTCTTCTGGGTTTCGATCAGCAGAGGCGTCACGCCCCAAACCAGTTGAAGTTTGCGCGCCACATTGACTTCGCTGGTGATCGCAAGGATCGGCGTTGAAGGCCTGAATTTGCTCACGTTATGGGCGGTGGCCCCGCTTTTGGTGAGAGGCAAAATCGCTGCTGCGTTGAGCTGGCGAGCAATGCTGCTCACGGCCCCACTAATCGCGTTTGGGATCGTGCTCGGCAGATGGGTATCAATGGGCCGTTGGGGGTAATCGCGCTCGATCCTTCTGGCGATCGTCGCCATCGTCTCAACAGCCTCCACGGGAAAGTCTCCTACCGCAGTCTCATTCGAGAGCATCACCGCATCCGTGCCATCCAAAATGGCGTTGGCGACGTCACTGACCTCAGCGCGCGTGGGCCTAGGGCTGGAGGCCATCGAATCGAGCATCTGGGTCGCCGTGATGATCGGAATCCCAAGGCTGTTGGCCTTGTGGATCAGATCCTTTTGAAGAAGCGGAACTTCCTCTGCAGGCATCTCAACCCCCAGGTCACCGCGGGCCACCATCACGCCATCGCATAGAGGCAAGATCGCGTCAATCTGATCAATCGCCTCGAACTTCTCGATTTTTGCGACCACTGGAGTGGTGTAACCATGCTTACGAATCAGTTCTCTGATCTCCTGCATGTCAGAGGGGTTGCGCACGAAGCTGAGCGCGACCCAATCCACACCCTGCTGAAGACCAAAGGCGAGATCTTGACGGTCTTTTGTGGTGAGCGCACGGACCGAGAGCTGCACATCCGGGAAGTTCACCCCCTTGTTGTTGGAGAGCACACCAGGAACTGTGACCGAGCAGTGGAGGGTCTGGTCGACAGAATCCACCCTCTCAACTTTCATCTCGACGCGACCATCATCGAGAAGGATGCGACTTCCAGCGGTGACTTCTTCGGCCAGCTTGTCGTAGGTGACGGTGGCCACCGTCTGATTGCAACGCACTTGCTTCGCCGTCAGGGCAAATTGATCACCTTTCGCGAGCGTGATCGGACCGTCTTCGAAGCGGCCTAAGCGAATTTTCGGACCCTGAAGATCTTGAAGAATGCCGATGTGGGCTCCCAATTCATGGGCCACCTGACGAATCGTGGCAATCCTCTCAGCGTGCTCGCTGTGATCCCCATGGGAGAAGTTCAGTCGGAACGTGGTCGCTCCAGCTTGAATTAATTGACGAATGCCTTCAGGACTCTCCGTTGCGGGCCCGATGGTGGCCACGATCTTGGTTCTACGGGTTAGATCGATCTGGGCCATCCACAGGTCTTGAAGCTTGCGGAATCTACCGTCCTGCCCTTTTGGACTCGAAAACTTGTTGGATGATGACTCTCTTCCACATGATTCGTATGGACCTGAACGCCTATCAGGCTGCTGCTCGGGAGACAGCTCTCTATCCAGATGCTGGAAGCAATCCCATCTACCCAACCCTGGGCTTGAGTGGTGAGGCGGGGGAAGTCGCGGACAAAGTCAAAAAAGTGCTGCGCGATCGCCATGGGCACTTTGATGATGAAGTCCGAGCCGAGATCGCTTTGGAGCTCGGCGATGTGCTCTGGTACGTGGCTCAACTGGCCAGCGAAATGGGCTACGACCTGGAGGATGTGGCCAACAAAAACCTCAGCAAACTTCGTGATCGCTCTGCGCGGGGGCAATTGCAAGGCAGTGGCGATCACCGCTGAGCTGATCGCTGGCCGTCACCCTTAGCCGTAGTTGCCAAATCCACCGGCGAACGCATAGCTGGCTGACACCAAGAGCTGCTGCATCAAGCTCAGGGCCACGAACGCCAGAATCGCGGAGAGGTCCAAACCTCCCAGCGGGGGGATCAGGCCACGAAAGGCATTGAGGTAAGGATCAGTGATCGAGCTCACAGTGCTGAGCACTGGATTCCCCATATCCACGTTCGGAAACCAGGTGAGAAGGACGCGAACGATCAAGACGAAGGAATAAATCTGCAGGGTCTGGGCAATGATCTGCAGAAAGGTGGAAACAAAACTCAAATCCATCGGTGCCTTTCAAGCGTGAATACTGAATGAACTTTATGCAGCCTGATCAGGTTCTGAGATCCCTCTATCAGGAAGCACAGAAAATGTGCGGTGAAACTTTTCAGAAAGGCTGAGCCAATAGGAACGTCCTTCGCTTTGGCGTTTGCGTTCAATAAAGTTCTGACTGAGCAGCTCCTTGATGTGGTCGTAGGCGCCTGATCCCCTTAACTCAACCAGTTCCGACTGAAGGATCCGTCGTTTCAAAGCAATCGTTGCCAGCGTTCTCAGCGTTGCCGTTGAGAGGTTCACCGGTAAGAGATTGCGCACCAGTTCCCCAAGACCAGCACGCAGCTGAAGGCTGTACCGACCGCTGTTTTCATGGATTTCCAGGGCCGTATCCCGCTGGGCATAACCAGCAACCAACGCGAGCAGACCCTGTTCCGTCTCTTGTTCACTGGCGTCGGCCAACTCGGCCAGCTCCGCAGTGGAAAGGGCTTTGCCTTTCAGGTAAAGAATCGCCTCCAAGCGAGCTGGAAGGGAGAGATTGAATTCCTGCATGTTGCTTCGCTCTAATTCTTGTGCCATGACCTCCCCCTAGGCACGGGCATTCAAAGTAACGCTGGTGCATGGTTTGGCCATGCATTCCTCCTCATCCACCCAGAAAGAGTTGATAAGCCGGGTTACTCGTTTCTTCCCAACTGATGTAACCAAGGTCGCGCAGGAAGGCCTGCCAGGCCTCCCGATCATCTGTATTGACAAGAACACCCACCACGATCCGACCCACATCAGCTCCATGGTTTCGGTAATGAAAAATGCTGATGCTCCAGTCGCGATGCAAGGCCGTGACGAAACGCATTAAGGCCCCTGGCCGCTCTGGGAACTCAAAGCGATAAAGCAGCTCCTGCACATTGCTGGCCGTCGACGTTGCCGGCAATCGGCCTCCGACCATGTGCCGGAGATGCACCTTGGACAGTTCATCGTCACTGAGATCGAGGCAGGCATAGCCATGGGTCTGGAGATGGCCGATCAAGGACGATCGGTCATCGGGTCCGCTCACCTGAACGCCCATAAAAATGTGGGCCTGTTCACCAGCTCCCATGCGATAAGAAAATTCAGTGAGGCTGCGATCTGCAAGCAATTCACAGAGACAGCGAAGACTCCCTGGCCGCTCTGGGATTTCTACGGCGAGCATCGCTTCGCGTTCTTCACCCAGTTCGGCCCGTTCAGCCACAAAGCGCAGACGCGCGAAATTGATGTTCGCTCCACAGGCAACAGCCACAAGATTTTGGTTTTGCAGTGACCTTCGGCTCACATCAGCCTTGAGACCGGCAACAGCAAGGGCACCTGCGGGTTCAAGAATGGAGCGGGTGTCTTCAAAAACATCTTTGATGGCCGCACAGATTTCATCGGTGCTCACGGTGACGATGTCATCCACGTACTGTTGGGCCAAAGCAAAGGTGTGCTCCCCCACCTCGCGAACAGCCACACCATCTGCAAACAGTCCCACCTGGGGCAGTCGGATGCGTTCACCAGCCTCTAAGGACAGGGTCATGGCGGCGGCATCATGGGGTTCAACGCCGATGATTTGAACGTCAGGCCAGAGACTTTTCACATACACGGCGATCCCGCCGATCAAACCACCACCCCCCACAGCCACATAAATCGCATCGGGTGGTTGGTGGCACTGACGCAGGATTTCCATGCCCACCGTTCCCTGGCCAGCAATCACCTCCGGATCGTCAAACGGATGGATAAAACAGAGGTGTTCCGCTTCGCTGCGTGACCTGGCTTCGGCATAGGCCTCGTCGTAGGTCTCGCCATGGAGCACCACCTCGGCTCCCAGTTGGCGTACAGCATCGACCTTGACGCCAGGAGTTGTCACGGGCATCACGATCACGGCTCTGCAGCCGAGGTGGGATGCGCTGAGGGCTACCCCTTGTGCGTGATTTCCAGCACTAGAGGCGATGACTCCGAGTTTCAGCTCAGCCTCAGAGAGCTGAGCCATGCGGTTGTAGGCACCACGCAACTTGAAGGAAAAAACGGGTTGCAGGTCTTCCCGTTTCAACCAAATGCTGTTGCTCAGCCTTCGGCTCAGATTGGTGGCGAGTTCTAAGGGAGTTTCCCGGGCCACGTCATAGACACGGGCGCGCAGGATCCTCGGCAAATAATGATCCATCCCTGCAGTCTGACAACTGCTCAACAACGCGAAGAGTCGGTACGGCCCGTAGATTGAATGGATAGGTCTGGGGATGGGTATGCAACTGAGCGAATTGACCCATCCCAATCAGCTGCACGGGCTGTCTGAGGCGCAGCTTGAGGATGTGGCCAAACAGATTCGTGAACGCCATTTAGAGGTGGTGTCCAACAGCGGCGGGCATCTTGGGCCTGGATTAGGCGTTGTTGAACTAACCCTGGCGCTATACCAAACGCTTGACCTTGACGAAGACAAGGTGGTGTGGGATGTGGGGCATCAGGCCTATCCGCACAAATTGATTACAGGTCGATATGGAAACTTCGACTCCCTGCGTCAACAGGGAGGAGTGGCCGGTTATCTGAAGAGAACGGAAAGTCGTTTTGATCATTTCGGTGCTGGGCACGCGAGCACATCCATCTCGGCAGCCCTCGGAATGGCCATGGCTCGTGACCGGCAAGGTCTTGATTACAAATGCGTTGCTGTGATTGGCGATGGGGCCCTCACCGGTGGCATGGCCCTGGAGGCGATTAACCATGCCGGTCATCTGCCATCCACTCCACTGCTCGTTGTTCTGAATGACAACGACATGTCGATCTCTCCACCTGTTGGTGCGCTATCGACGTATCTCAACCGGATGCGCTTAAGCCCGCCTCTTCAATTCTTGTCTGGAAGCGTCGAAGAGAGCGTGCGGCATCTCCCCTTCATGGGCGGAGAAATTCCACCGGAACTTAATCGTCTCAAAGAGAGCATGCGCCGGCTGGCGGTTCCCAAAGTTGGCGCTGTGTTTGAGGAACTTGGTTTCACCTACATGGGTCCGATCGATGGTCACGACATTGGCGAAATGACGCGAACGTTCCAGGCCGCACATCGCGTCGGTGGTCCGGTGATGGTTCATGTTGTTACAAAAAAAGGCAAGGGCTACCCCTACGCAGAAGCCGATCAAGTTGGGTATCACGCCCAGTCAGCCTTCAACCTCAGTACAGGCAAAGCAAGGCCGAGCAAAACCCCCAAACCACCGAGTTACAGCAAGGTGTTTGGACAAACACTTGTCAAACTCTGCGAACAGAACCCAAAGGTGGTTGGGATCACAGCTGCCATGGCAACGGGAACAGGCTTAGACATCCTTCAAAAAGCGCTACCCGAGCAATACATCGACGTCGGCATCGCTGAGCAGCATGCCGTGACACTCTCGGCTGGCATGGCTTGCGACGGACTCAGGCCTGTTGTGGCGATCTACAGCACGTTTTTACAGAGAGCCTTCGACCAGCTCATTCACGATGTGGGGATTCAAAAACTGCCGGTGACCTTTGTTTTAGATAGGGCAGGAATTGTTGGGGCCGATGGTCCGACCCACCAAGGGCAGTACGACATCAGCTACATGCGGGCGATTCCAAATTTCACCGTGATGGCACCCAAGGATGAAGCTGAGCTTCAGAGGATGCTGGTGACGTGTCTCAATCATGACGGGCCCACTGCTCTGAGAATTCCTCGTGGCCCTGGTGAAGGGGTACCCCTCATGGAAGAAGGCTGGGAGGCTCTTCCGATTGGCTGTGGTGAGGTGGTACGTGAAGGCCATGATGTGTTGGTGGTGGCCTATGGAGCCATGGTTCCGAAGGCAGTAGCCACCGCGAAATGCTTGTCCGCTGTAGGTGTTGAGGTTGCGGTAATCAACGCGCGTTATCTACGCCCGCTGGATGAAGCACTCATTCATCCCATGGCCATGAAGATTGGCAAGATCGTCACGATGGAAGAGGCTGCATTACCAGGCGGTTTTGGCTCAGCTGTTCTCGAATCTCTCCAGGAGAAGGGGTTAGCGATCCCCATGCTCCGCATTGGCATTCCTGACCAATTGGTGGATCATGCAACTCCCCAGCAGAGTTTTGAAGCCTTGGGTTTAACCCCGGATCAAATGGCCGTCCGGATTAAGCAGCATTTCCAGATGCAAACAACGGGCTCGCTCAAGCTCGAAGAAAAAAAGCCAGCTGAGATGACGTCAGCTGGCTGAAGTGTGGTGAGCGAAGGCAGCGCTACTGCCTTTGCTCAGCGGATTATCAAGGAAATTTAAAGAACACCTCGGGCTGCAAGTCCCTGGATCGCACCAATGCCAATGATGTGGCCAAGGCTTGTGGTAGCAAGCATGCTTCCGTGACTCATACCCCCAAAGAAATTGGCGCCGGGCAGTTTGAGACCCACGTTTTGATGCTTAATTGTGGCTTTGCCAATCCCGATGGCGATGACATTGCAGACCACCATCACAAGGGCAACCTTGGGTGACCAGGAAAGAGTGGCGGGAGCTATAGCCAGAAGAGGAGTGAACATGCAGCGCAACAAGCGACACCTCATCTTCCGATTTCAACGCCCCAAGATCTCCTCCTCGTAAGAGTTATTCACTGGCTCTTTGGATTTTGTGCGAAGCAAACCGGCAACAATGCAGGCATTACTCAACGTGAGGAAGGCTTCCGCACCACCATGAAGCCAATCCACAGCGACCAATTCAGAGTCGTAACGAACAAGAGCAAACACCGCCGCCGCAATCGTGACAGCAACGAACAACAGGGTGAGCTGAAAACCAAGAACGGTCAATTTAGGGAGTTGCTGGCTGCGCCCAAGGTGAAAAAGAAACACCAAATAAGGAAGCAGGGACAGGGCAAACAGGGGGCCTGGATCAAAGTTCGACGTCATCCCTTCACCTTCATATCCACCGGTGCGTTGCGTTGCAGATTCCAGGCAGCAATCGCAAGGGTGACGTTTCCAAGGAGGGTTGTACTGGCCTGCAAAGTAACGAGCCAACGAAGACTCTCAGCATTGTCATAGAGGTGCCAAGTGCATGCAGCCATGGCGCTGATCAGAGCCGGAATCATGGCTGCAGAGAGCCAGATCATGCTCATCTGAGAGCCGCGAGATCCACGCTGAGCGATCAACACCATCGCCAACAGCCACTCAAAGACAGAAGCCACATGAATCCACCATGTGCCAAGCGAAAGGGCATGCATGCAGTACAACCGAGCGATTCACCAACGTAGACGCCCTAAGCGCTGATAATGAGGGTAAGCATGGTGTTGTGAATGTCTGGGCTGGCTCCGTCTTTTTCGCCTAGGCGCATTCTCCTCTGTGGCTATTACGGAGAACACAACCTTGGAGATGACGCCCTGCTTGAGGTGTTGAACAAGCAGTTGCCCGAGAGCTGGCAACCCTTGATTACAGCCCACGATGCATCGGCGGTTCAAACGCTTGTTCCGAATGCAACTGTCGTGAACAGGAGGTCATTAAAAGACGTCTTGAAGAGCATTAAACACGTCCAGGTGGTGGTGCTGGGAGGTGGAAGCCTGCTCCAAGACAGCACAAGTTTTCGAAGCCTTCTTTATTACATCGTTTTGATTGTGGTGGCACGAGCAAAACGCAAGCCCGTCTTGCTATGGGGGCAAGGTCTCGGACCGCTCAAGCATCCATGGAGCCGCTTTCTCGTGGGCGTTGTTCTCAATGGTGCTACCTCGATTACCTGGAGAGACACAGCATCCATACAACTGGCCAAGCGACTGGGAATCAAAACGACGATGTCAGTGGCTCCCGATCCGGTCTGGACCCATCACATGAATGAACACAAAGGGGGGGGGAATATTGTGCTGTGTTGGCGACCAAGCCAATTGTTAACAGACGCTGGATGGTCAGTCCTGCTGCAAGGCGTCGATTATTTGAGCAAAAGCAGCGATCGATCGGTCACATGGTTGGCCTTTCACGCCAATCAAGATGTCAACTTGCTGCAAACCCTGACAGAGAATGGCTTGATACCCAATAGCTTGGCGGCAAAATCAGAAACTGTTGTCGCAGAAAACATCAAGCATGCAGAACAAATATTTAGCGAGGCAAGTCTCGTCATTGCCATGCGATTGCATGCTCTAATTTTAGCAATTGTCAATCAATGCCCAACGGCAGGACTCAGCTATGACCCAAAAGTAGAAGCAGCAGCACGTACGGCTGATGTGCCTTGGTTTGATTTATCACACCTGCCAAGCCTAGAGATTCTGCTGGAACAATGGCAAACATGCATGGAAACTCCTCCGTCCAAGCGCCGTCTACAGAGCATCAGGACACAATCCTACGAACACGAAAAGATACTCAGGTCAACGTTAAGTCGAGTAGAAAAAGAACACAAAGAGTAATTAAGATAAGCCAATATTAACGAAGTGATATCAATGCTAAGAAAGACGAGACCCGCTCTCTTCATCAAAATGATGCTCATCTGAAGAGTTCCAAGAAACGAAGGGTGTCTCAGGAATTTCAACAGACGTTGAGCAGGATAATCTCAACTGACCTTGAGGAGATTCAAGGTAGACAAGCTGAGAACTTCCGAGCCATTCACGGGAAATTAATTTGCAAGGAAGCCCCTCCTTGGAAAAGAAAAGAGCCTCCGGTCTCACAGCACAGACAACACCATTTTTGGGCGAAAGACAATTGATTTGAGGACGACCAATAAATTTGGCAATGAACAAAGTTTCAGGACGATGATAAAGATCTGCAGGAGTAGCAACCTGTTGAATGCGCCCAGAGTGGAGAACAGCAATACGATCAGCAATGGCCATCGCTTCATGCTGATCATGCGTGACATGGATCACTGGTTTTTGTCGGTTAAGCACTAGACGACGAAGTTCTGGACGTAACTCTTCGCGAAGTTGAGCATCCAAATTGCTCATAGGCTCATCGAGCAGATACACATCTGGATCGCGTAACAAAGCTCTCGCTAGCGCCACCCGTTGCCTTTGACCTCCAGACAACTGAGCGGGCAACACATCTGCATGCTGTTGCAGTTGAACAAGATCAAGCATGTCTTGAATCCGTTGCAGCCGTTCAGCAGGACGGACCCCTCGTACGCGAAGACCTAGTTCCAAGTTTGCCATCACAGTCAAATGTGGAAGCAAGGCATAACTTTGAAAAACCATTCCCACAGCTCTCTGAGCAGCTGAAGCATATGTAACGTTAGCTTGATCAAGAATGATCTCGCCTTCAGAAACAGGATCAAGGCCAGCAATGAGGCGCAGGGTTGTGCTTTTACCACATCCAGATGGACCAACTAAGGCAACACATTCACCATTATCAACATGAAGATTGAGATGACGTACAATCCATTGTTGACCAACACGACGTCCTAAATTTTGAATTTGAAGAGTCATCCTTTTACAGCTCCGCTAGTTAGACCAGAAACAATCGGTTTTTGAAAGATCAGAACAAGTAGGACCAAGGGGATGGAGCCGAGCACAGTTGCTGCTGCATAAGCACCATAAGGAACAGAATAAATGGAAGATCCTGCAATTCTAGCCATGGCAACGGGCAAAGTTAATTTATTAGAATCACTAATCCAAGTTAAAGCAATAGGATACTCATTCCAAGAGAAAAGAAACACCAGAATGGCTGTACTCGCGGTTGCAGGGGAAATCAAAGGGATCAAGATCCAACGGAATCTTTGAAATAATGAAAGGCCTTCGAGCTTTGCCGCATCCTCTAATTCCGGTGGCAGATCACTGAACGCACTATTCAATAGAAGAATGGCAAGAGGTTGAGAAAGTGCAACGTAGGGGAGGCTTAAAGCTAGGAGCTGGTTACCCAGATTCAAAACACGCGCTAATTCAAGCAAGGCCAAGAACAACAGCACGTAAGGAAACAGAGCAGCCCCAACAAGTGCCAATCGACTCAACATGGATACCTTTCTTGGAACCCGATTTAATGCATAGGCAGCAGGGAGAGCGAGCAGTAAACAAAGAAATGTACTAGATACGCCCACAATCAAACTGTTAACGAGATAACGCCAAAACGGTGGATTAGATGTTAAAATATTCTGATAATGAACAAGAGTCCAGCGGTGGTCGATGGAAGCAAATGGTTGCGTAAGAGCTTGATCACTACAGAGGGAAGTGTAAACCTGCCAGAGCAAGGGGCCTAACGACCAAAACAAGAGCAGTCCAACAAGAAAACGACGGTTCATGACTCAACGACCTCCTGTGACTTTGAATGCGTAGGAATAAGAATTTGCAAAACAATCCAAGCGAGAATACAAAGAAGACTGATAAGTATAAAACTAGCCATTATAATCGTTGCACTATAGCCAAAGTCTAAAAACCTAAGGGCATTCAAATAAGCATATAAGGCAACACTTTCAGTACTACTAGCAGGTCCACCTCCTGTAAGAACTTGGATCAGATCAAACACACCAAAGGCTTGTGCAAGTCTAAAAAGTAAGGCAAGAAGGATGTACGGACGAAGCAAGGGAAGAGTGATACGTCGTAAGCAAATAGACGCATTGCCGCCCTCGAGACGCACGGCTTCATAAAGGTCCACTGGAATCGTCTGCAATCCAGCCAACAAAATCAATGCAGCAAAGGGCGTTGTTTTCCAAACATCAGCCCATACGGTTGCCATCCATGTGAGTCTTGGGTCACCGAGAATATTCAGTGATCCCAATCCGATGATTCTAGTTAAGTGATCAACCGGTCCATAAGGAGTATTAAAAATCCAGCGCCATCCAAGTGCCATCACAGTGGTTGGGAGTGCCCAAGGAATCAGGGCAAGGGTTCTCACAACATCTCGTCCTCGCCAGCGCTGATCCAGTAGGAGGGCAATCATGAGGGCAAGAACGAGCTCAAGACCTACAGACACTCCGGAAAAACGCAGTGTTTGCCCAAGATCCTGCCAAAAGCGTTGATCTTGTAGCAATCGCAGCCAATTCGCTCCACCATTGGGGATCGCGATTAGCCCGGTAATAACAGAGTCGGCATGAAAACTAAGCCATGCATAACGCAGTAAGGGACCAACAAAGACAACAACAAGCAGCAGAAGTGCTGGAATTAACAAAAAAGAGATCATGGCTGATCACCTGCTGAGATTAGGATTTGCCGGGTGTTCTCTGTTGCCACATCCATCCCTGCCTTGGGTGTCTGTTCATGCGTGAGAATACTGCTGAGTTGGCGTTGCAAAACATCACTAATTTGAGCATACAGAGGAGTTTCCGGTCTTGGCTTAACAACTTTCAAGGCCTTCTGAAAATCTTCGAGTATTGGAGATTCGGTTAGCAATTGTGGATCATCAAAAACAGCTTGTTGTGTTGGTGTATATCCATACTGGATATACAGCTGCTTTTGAGCAGCATCAGTCGTTAGAAAACGGATCGCTTCAATCGAAGCATTCACATGTTTAGAACCCTTCAAAACTGTCAGTCCCCAGCTCCCAAGGGTTGAAGTCGCATGGCCAGGCATGGCCACCATCGTTGTGATGCCAACATTGCCCTTCACAGCGCTGTCGGATTTTTGCAGCTCAGCCCAGGCGTAGGGCCAATTCCGCATAAAAGCTGCATCACCAACTTTGAAACTCTGTAGAGCCTCAGGTTCCGCATAATTGGTAACGGCCTCTGGGCTGACGCCACGATCAATAAGCCCTTGCAACCAAGCTGCAGCTTGTACACCTGGTTTCATATCTAAGCCAATTTGATTGTCAGTAGGATCCAACCAATCACCACCAAAGCCATCAATCATTTCCAAATATACACAACTAAGCCCCTCATATTGTCGGCCTTGCCAGACATAACCCCAATCAATTTTATTATTTTTCTGAAGAGTTTGACTGATTAAGACCAATTCATCAGGTGTTTCTGGTGGTTTGTCCATCAGATCCGTTCTGTAATAAAGCAATCCCATATCTGAGGTCATAGGCCAGCGATAAAGATGACCGTCATAGGAGTTTCCCTCGCGAGCACCGATCGCTAATGAATCCAAATCATTTTGATTGAAAAACCCCTCAAGAGGTTCCATCCAGCCAGCTGCTGCATACTTAGGTAGCCAGGTCACATCCATAAGCAAGCCATCAAAAGGTGCTTTGCCTAAAAGCAGACTACTAATAGCTAAATCTGAAATAGCTTCTGTTTCTAACGGGCCCCTAATAACGTTTAGATGAATTTCCCCGCGATGCTCCTTATTGAATTGCTTGACCAAATCCTGAGTCGCATCGGCGAAGGGAGCAGCCATCAAAAAAGAAACTGATTCAATCGATCTTGCTTGGACGAGCCCAATAAAGGCAGTACAAACCAATACAACAGAGAGAGAAACGAGAACCCTGCGCAGGAACATATTCAAATTCATCTTCAAATACCTTTCTGACCTTCAAGAGCATTCATTTGCTCACTAACCCAGTCACTCACTGTAAAACTCTCGACAGCACTGCTCATTCTGCTCATACGTTTAATCTGTTCATCTTTGGGCATTTCTAGAGCGCGTTCAATCGTCTCGTCCATCTGTCGATGGGAATAGGGATTGGTCAAGATTGCTCCATCAAGAACGACAGAAGCACCCGTAAATTCTGACAGAACTAAGACACCGCCCCGATCCTTACGTGCTGCCGCATATTCCTTTGCGACGAGATTTAAACCATCACGCAGGGGGGTAATCCAACAGATATCTGAACGCGTAAACCATGCAACCATTTCCTCATAGGGTATGCGCCTTGTGGAGAACCGGATAGGAACCCAATCAATCAAACTAAATCGACCATTGATGCGACCTGCCGTTTCTTCGATCGTACGTTGGGTATCTTCGTAGATTTTCATGCCGCTTGCAGCGGCAACACAAGCGAGCATGAGCACAACCTTCCCATGCCAATCAGGTCGCCGTTCCAGTAAACGTTCGAACGCAAGCAACAGCTCTTCATTGCCTTTGGTGTAGTCAACTCGGCTAGCAGAAAGAATGAGCTTTCTACCTTTTTTGGTGTCGTCATCAATTTTATCAGCCAATTCTTGAACATCATCACGACCTGCAAGCTCCTGAATAACATCCGGAGATGTTCCAACAGGAGAAGACAAGAGCTGAATCTTACGGCCCTTGTAATGTAAGCAAGGGGTCTCCGAGGGTTCTGTTAAAGCGGAGCCAGTTGAAACGAATCGAGGATTGACAGGTTGCTTCGCTCCCTTCTTGGCACCGAGTAAGCAGTTGGCCGCACGGGCAAAGTTTTCGGTATAACGGGGAATATGGAATCCCACCACATCACAACTTAGTAGGCTTTCAAGGATTTGCTCACGCCATGGCAAAATGGCAAAAACATCATTACCGGGGAACGGCGTATGATGGAAGAAAGCAATCTTTAAATCAGGCCTTAATTCTCTGATGTAGCCAGGAACAAGCCATAAATTGTAGTCATGAACCCATACAGTGGCTGATTCAGCTGCCTGCCGACAGGCAGCTTTAGCAAATCTCAGATTGACTTCTTCGAAAATACCCCAATCTGCATTGTTGACATTAAAATGGGTTGGGAATGTATGCAGAATTGGCCAAAAGGATTCTTTCGATGTGACGTGATAAAAGCTTGATATCTGATTCTCTTCTAGGGGAATTCTGCACAACGTAAAGGGGCTGGGATCCGACATCGAAATTCTTTCATCATTCGAATCTTCAACATTGTCAACCTTCCTCCAGGCGATCCAAGTGCCATTTTCTCTTGTGCGGAATAAATTCCTTAATGTAGGAATAATCCCATTGGGACTTTTCTGATCGCACCAAATTCTCTTGCCATTTTCATCTCTTCCTTCATCAAATGGCGTGCGATGGTACAGAAGAATGAAAGGACTTTGTCCCTTTGTGACCGCCATGCTTCACCTCTCGTTTTTGGCTCTATAGAGCCATGGTCAACCCTCCATCTCTAACACGCACAGATAACTCAACCAGTCTGTAACTCATTGAGACGCGTTAGCACCTCCTTGGCATGACCGACGGGACGGACTCCTGTCCATACAGCTCGAAGAACAGACTCAGGATCAATGAGAAACGTATGCCTCATCGAGTATGGGGCCATCCACGACCCATAGGCTTTGCTCACGAGGCCATCTGGATCGGAGAGCAACGGAAATTTCAACTCCTCAGAGCTACAAAACGACTCGTGATCGCTGACGGAGTCAGCACTGATCGCAACCACCTCTGCCCCTTTCTTTTGAAAGGCAGGCAACGCATCCTGAAAGCCATGAGCTTCGATGGTGCAACCAGAAGTGAAATCCCTCGGATAGAAGTAAACCACCAACCAACGTCCTTGGAGGTTGGTCAAACTCCAACGTGTTTGCTCTGGATGAACACTGCTGAAACCAGGAAGATCAAAATCGGGAGCTTTGATTCCGATCTCAGGAGCTTGACCGCCCAATGCACTGACTCGGCCGGGAGCCAATAAAAAAACCCCTGCCCCCAGAACTGCAGTCTGGAGGAGGGATCGTCTATTCATGAAACCGTTGTCAGTGACCGAATTCTAGAGAGATTCAGAGTTTTGCGAGGTTGATTCCCAGGGAGCGGGCGTAGGCGCCCAAACCTTTTTTCTGGATGGTCTTAAGAGCTCTGGTGGTGATACGCAGGTTGATCCAACGCTTGCCCTCTGCCCACCAGAGACGACGCTGCTGCAGGTTTGCCTGTTGCAGCTTTTTGGTGCGTATATGCGAGTGGCTCACAGCCATGCCGTTGTTGGCGCGAGTACCTGTGAGCTGACACACCCGTGACATAACGGCGTCCTTGAGAAAGCGATGGCCAATGGCCGAATCGATACTTTAGCAAAGTGTCTGCTTAGAAACCTCTCTCCATCAGACGGGACATCAGCTGCAAATTTTTGGTTTGGAAATTTGCAAGCTCTTTCGGATCCAGTCCTCCTACAGACAGCTTGGCTGTTTCGTACAAGTGTTGGGCCAGATCACGGGCAAGCATTTCGCTAGGCGATTGGCCGGCATCGCCAACAATGAAACCGCCTGATTGAAGTTTAAGTAAGCCTTCAACAAGGGGATGTTTTTGATTGACGAGCAGAACGTGATAGTCGGGCAATCCCGGTAACCGCTGATCCATGAGCGCACCAATGTCGTTCATGCGGCGCATCTGCTCAGGAAGCAAAATCAAAGCGGCAGGCCCTTCAGACCCAGATTTAAGAGCTTGAACCTGGATCGTCACTTTATCGTTATCAAGGGCATCTTTGATCAACTTCCTCAAGCTTTCACTTTTCGTTTCTCCATCTCCATCACTCAACTCTGGCGTATCCTCTTTAAGGGATGAATCCAACTCAGCGTCAACGCGCTGGAATTTTAATTCTTCATGCCGAGATTCAAGCCATGGAATAAACTGACTATCAATGATTGTATCTGCGAACAAAACCTCACGATCCTGCGAAGTCCATAAGTTCAATGCTGCTGATTGTGAGACTTCGTCAGTACAATATAAAATGATTTTCTCATCGGCAGGCAGCCTTCCGCGATAACCCTCAAGCGTGGTGAAGTTGCGTTCATTCCCTTTAATGGGGTCGCAATGTTCGCTTGAAGAAGCGGAGGTACTGGTCGCGAACATCACCAGTTCTTCTACCTGATCAGCAAACTTATCATCTTCCATCGCTCCAATTTTTACAAACGGTGCTAATGACTCCCAAGCTTCTGCATAGGCCTGCGGATCGTCTTTTTTAAGGCTGCGCAGTCGATCAGAAACCTTCTTGGCAACAAAATTACCAATGGAACGAACGCGACGATCGGTCTGCAGAGCACTTCTGCTCACATTTAAAGGAATGTCGGGAGAGTCAATAGCACCCCTTAGCGGAAGAAGGTAACGAGGAACCACCTCTTTGATGGAATCGCTAACAAACACTTGATTGCAGTAAAGCTTAATTTCTCCCTTCTCCCAGTCAGCTCTACCGGTTTGCTTGGGGAAAAATAGAATGCCCTGCAGATTGTATGGATAATCGGTATTTAGATGAACCCACAGCAAGGGGTCACCCTGGAATGGATAAAGGTAATTATAAAGGTCAATATAATCTTGATCAGAAAGCTCCCGAGCACTTTTACGCCAAGGTGCCACCATTTTATTAATCGTTTCTCCTTCAAGCTGTACTGGTACTGACATAAAGTCGCAGTACGTATTAATCAGCGTTTTTATTCTGGCTGGCTCTATATATTCCATTTCCTCCTCCATGAGATGGAGGATGACATCTGTTCCAGCGTCGGATCGTTCAGCTGCGGTCAAATTAAAATTAGGAGAACCGTCGCAAGACCAACGCACGGCTTCTTGGTCAGGCTTTGCAGACTTCGTAAGCAGTTCAACCCGCTCTGCCACCATAAAGCTCGAGTAAAAACCCAAGCCAAAATGACCAATGATCGCATCATCTTCCTGCTTGTATTTCTCTAGAAAATCTTCAGCGCTTGAAAAAGCAACTTGGTTGATATAGCGCTTCACCTCATCTGCCGTCATACCAATTCCGTTGTCGGAAATGGTCAAAGTTTTGGCCTCACGGTCTATATGAATTTTTATCGCGCCATCATCCCCCTCGCTGCAATCCCCTGCCATTGCTGCCATTCGCCGTTTGCTGATCGCATCAACGCCGTTGCTGACAAGCTCGCGCAAAAACACCTCATGGCCGGAGTAAACCGCCTTTTTGATGATCGGGAAAATATTCTCGGTGTGGATCTGAATTTGACCCTGTTCGTCCATCACCGCCATACCAACAACTTGTAAAACTGAAGTTTAGAGATGCACCCTGTCAAGGCACAACAGCTAGTAGAGGGTGGTTCTCCGAACCTCATAATCCAGGATGATCCTCAATGGCATAAAAAAAACCAGCAACACTCTTCCAAAAGGCTTTTTACAAAAACACTCCCACGCTCAACAAGACAATCAGGAATGGAGCATGTACTCCTCAGCGTTGATCCAATGAGAAGATGAAATCAACCAGGTGTTTGTAGATCCGCTCGCTCCTCAGGAAGGATGGCATTGGCTACAGGGCAAACCTGCAGGCAAATGCCGCAATCAATACACGTATCAAAATCAATCCAATAAAAATCTGTCCCTTTTTTATTTTTCCCAGCTCCTGGATTGATGCAGGCAACAGGACAAGCATCAACACAGTCAGCAACGCCCTCGCAGATATCGGTGACGATCGTGTGTGCCATAGCTGTTGGTTGTCTTGCCTGGGCAATCTAATCAGACAACCAGTCGATGGTGTTGCACCCCGAGGGTTGCAGACGCTGATCGGCTTCTTCACGATTTCGACAAGGCCTGAGATCACATTGGGCGACTTGTCCTTGGGCATGCCAGCTGGTCTGTTTCAACAGAGCTTTTTCAAGTGTTGAATCATCGCTCCAGCAAACTAAAATGCTGGATTGCCTCTTGACATGTTCGGGGCTAGAGCCAGGAAGATCACGAATATCGTCAAGGCAAAAACTGAAGCCCACTCCTCCAGCATTCAGCTCGCCTTCGCCACAACGTTGCACGAGGCCGTCATAGCGCCCGCCGCGGGCAATCACAACGGGAGCAGACACCCCCTGGCAAACCAACTGAAACACCAAACCGTCATACAGCTCATGATGCGGATGAAAGGTTGGGTCCAATTGAAGGGTCAACGATTGTTGTTCGGCGAGAGGACTGAGATGCAGAAACAATCGTTTCAAGTCATTGAGCACTGGCTGTGACCCGAAACTTTCTCCCAAAAGATCAAGAATGGTCTGGGGTGTACCTCGACAGTCCAGTAAGTTCAGCAACCGTTTGAGATCCGACGCCTCCAGCCCCATGGCTTCGAGTCCGAGTCGGTCGTATTGAATTAAGCAAGTGCGAATCTCTTCCCGTATCGGAGGTTCAAAAGGAGCCAACACCAATTCCATCAAGGACGTGTGACCAATCAAGAGTTGGGGTTGATGCTCGCCAAGCAGCGAGAGAGCATTCATCGCTTCTAGAAGCAAGGTGAGAAGTTCGAGTTCTGCTGCCAGATCCTTAACGCCAAAGAGCTCTACACCACTGTGCAGTTTTTCCTCGATGCACAGTCCTCCCTCTTCAGCCGTTCGACTCTCGAAAATCGTTCCGCAAGCACAGAGCCGTAGAGGTCTCGGTCGATCTTTGAGTCTTGTGCAGGCAGCTCTAGCAATGGAAGCTGTCATCTCTGGTCGAAGACCCAGGGGGTCATCGGCCACAAGTCGAACGACGTCATGACTGGCAATCGCACCCCCGGCCATCAGTGTGTCGAGCCGTTCCACCTGCGGGGGCGACACCTCGTCGTATCCCCAATGGCGATAGACCATCGTCAACTGTTCTCTCAAATGCTGATTCTGTTGGACCTGCTTCGGATTCAGATCTCGAGCGCCCGTGGCGGGTTGCAGGGCCATCCAGCTAGTCAACAAATCACGAACAGTGATCCTATGACTGCCGATCCTCAAGCTCCATAAAGCTTGGGTTCCAAGGCGGTCACCCGTGAGAGTTCTTGCTTGAGGGGGAGATGCAGCCCTGGTGATGTCGCAAGAATCCTGCCTTCCTGCACATCAAAGGCGGAATCTTTGTAATCACCAACACAACCACCAGCACAGGCCACCAATGCGGCACCTGCCGCAAGATCCCAGGGAGCCAAACCCCGCTCCCAATAGCCGTCCAGGCGTCCAGTTGCCACAAAAGCCAGGTCAACAGCAGCGGCACCACCCCGACGAACACCGCGACAACGATGGGTTAGCCAACAAAACTCGGCGTAATTGTTGTCAATTCGCTCATGCCTGTCGTAAGCGAATCCCGTGACAAGAAGACTGTCTTGCAAAGAGCTGCAGTCACTGACCTGAATCGGAGCATCGTTGACAAAGCTCCCTTGATTGGGAGAACACCAATAGGTTTCGTTGAGGAATGGAACGGCCACGGAACCCAGCAGGGGCTTCCCCTTCCAGATCAAGCCCACAGACGTGGCGAAGAATGGATAACCGTGGGCAAAGTTTGTCGTTCCATCGAGAGGATCCACGCACCAACACAACGATCCCGGCGTGCCACTGGATCCCGATTCTTCCGCAAGGATCGAAATGGTTGGAGTGTGTTCTCTTAAGTAGTCGAGAACCACTTTTTCAGCAGCCACATCGGCGTTGGTGACCAAATCACCCACACGACCCTTGCTTTCGATGCTGCTGAGGCGTCCGTAATGCTGCATCAGCACCGCTGCTCCCAGGTTGGATGCAGCGCGGGCTACCTCAGCAAGCGTTTGCTGCGTGGAATCATCGAGTTCTGCATCGAGGGCAACCTGTCGGCAATCAAGCATGGGAGTCATCACTCATCCTCCAAAGGAAGGCCAGGGCGAACCTGACCACGTCCGAAATGACGTCCAAACTGAAGCTCATAGACCTCATCCTCATCTTGCGTGATCGCTTCAAGGGGACCCATGGCTCTTGCCACGCAAAGCAAGCCATATCCCTGTTGCCTGAGCTCTTTTGAGAGTCCCATGGCCTCTGTTTGATCCAGACATCCCTTTTGCACCTTCACCGCGCAGGACGTACAGCAGCCATTCCGACACGAGAAAGGAAGCGGATCACCCTGCTGCTCGAAGCTTTGGAGGATGTACTCCCCCTCAGGAACCTGATGGGTAATCGTCCGTCCAGCCTGGGGCCAGTGAATTGTGACTGTGTGATTTGGTCTCATATCAGGCCCTCAGGAAACGCCCTGCTACATTCTCATCTCAGCCACTGGAGAGGTGGCCGAGTGGTCGAAGGCGCAGCACTGGAAATGCTGTATAGGGGCAACTCTATCGAGGGTTCGAATCCCTCCCTCTCCGTTCAAGCTCCTCACTCCCTTGCTTCGCAAGGGTTTTTTTATGGGAACTCCCTTCTGCAAAGGGGGACGTTCCACCAAGAAATGGTCATGAAGGACGTTCCATCAAGGAATGACCATGAAGGACGTGCCACCAAAACCGGCTTAAGACCGAGAAAACTAAAACAACAAAATCGAAGCATTCATTGTCGTCAACACATCCAAGGACTAGGAATTACTTTCAGGCAAAATAACAGCAACATACAGTCGGCAATCCAACATTTCAAGAACGAGAAAATATTTATTGAAAAATGTATAAAAAGTACTCACAACTTTACGCAAGACACACAAATGCAAAAAACATAGAAATACAGGCATCAACTCACAAGGTATTTATTTTTCCTAAGCAAATCAAGCACAACAATTAAACACCGTAAGATCGCTCACCCACGCACATCTACAGACTTGCAAAAGTCAAGTTCTAGTTTTAAATTCTAGTTCAACGTGCACTGGGTAAGTACTCTTTTCTCGCCTAAATCACTCATGCCAAATCACTCCTCTGGGCTACTTGTAAACGAAGCATCAAATAGGAAAACTCAAATTTCCTTTGCAAGCAATTCTGGCACCAAGAATGGGACAGCATTAACGAACGCAGAGTATAGAAAAAAACATTGCCTAAACATGAAGGTCAGCATCGGTCCTAGATCCCACGAAAATTGTCCATTTGGAGTGACATTTCAGGAATTCCATCCATCTAATCCTGAAGCACATGAAATAGCTATTGCAGCTACTTATAAGCAAATATTCGGGAATTTAGGACTTACACAATCACAAAGGATGCCAGAACTGGATGCGCAGCTATTGGATGGTCGCATCACTGTAAGGACGATGGTGAAGGCCTTAGCCAAAACAGAAGTCTACAAACAAGTTTATTTTTATCAAGTCTCACCATGGCGATCTATTGAACTGCTTTTTAAGCACCTCCTAGGGAGATCACCCATCTGCAGAGAAGAAGTTGCTACAAAAACAAAACATCTGCATGACTTCGGCTATGAGTCACTCGTGGACAGCTTTGTCGATTCCGCAGAATATATAGAAGTCTTTGGAGATTCGATTGTTCCTCACAAAAGGGCCTTCAAGTCAGAAGCTGGTATGAGAACGATTGTCTTTAAATCCTCCTTAGAAATGCATAACCGAGAGGCATCAAGTGATAGCGCATTAGGAACAAGAGCCCTTACTCAGCCAATTTTGCTAAAAAGAAGCAACATCTCCCTATTCAAAGGATCGAATTCATCGATGTCAAAGACTACAAGATTCTGGGAAGTGCCTACAACCAGCAAAAGAGTGTACTGGTAAATAGTCGTTAATCAAGGGCCCTTCGCTGTCTTTCAAAAGTTAAATCTGGAGATTCTCCGAGGGGCCACCAAACCATCATCAACCAAAGCGTCCAGAAACATAATCTTGGGTGGCCTGCTGCGCTGGAGCATTAAAAATTTTGTCTGTGTCATTGAATTCAACGAGATAGCCTACTTTCCCTGTGCCCCCTTCAAGAGCCTCAGCATTAAAGAAAGCTGTCATATCACTCACACGAACAGCTTGCTGCATGTTATGAGTCACAATCACAATCGTGAAACTCTTCTTGAGCTCATGGATGGTTTCCTCAATCTTCAAGGTTGAGATGGGATCAAGTGCAGAACAGGGTTCATCCATCAAAATAACCTCAGGCTCTATCGCGATGGTGCGTGCAATGCAAAGACGCTGCTGTTGACCACCTGAAAGTGAATTTCCACTCTCTTTGAGCTTGTCCTTGCATTCATCCCATATGGCTGCTTGGCGTAGTGATTTTTCTACTAATTCATCCATATCACCGTTATATCCGTTAATACGTGCACCAAAGGCTATGTTTTCATAAATGCTTTTCGGAAAAGGATTAGGTTGCTGAAAAACCATTCCGATTCGCCGCCGTACTTCCACAGGGTCAACATCGGGAGCGTACAGATCAGCTCCATCAAAAAGTATTCTTCCATGAAGAGAACATCCCTCAATCAAATCATTCATACGATTAAGGGCACGTAATAATGTAGACTTACCACAACCTGAAGGTCCAATAAAGGCCGTTACCTGTCCTCTCGGGATATCACAAAATACATTCTTTAAGGCTTCAAAATCACCATAGCTAATGGTTGCATTCTGAATTGATATGCAAACGTCAGAATTCGGATGGGGTAACTCTGGAGAAGATGAAGCGGTCATGAATGGAAAGAACGTTGAGTCTGCAAGTGAGTTGCTAAAACGCCGTTGAGCGGGCGTTTCATTGATTGGCTATCCTCCCGAGCCAACGAGCCAGCAGGTTCAGTGCAAGTATGAACACCACAAGGATAAAGGAAGCAGCCCAAGCGAGTTGATTTTGAACATCGTAAGGCTGAGCTGAAAAATTATAAATTAAGACAGATAGAGTTGCAATTGGCTCGAAGATCCCATTCGGCCAAAAAGGTGAAAAAAGCGCTGTAAAAATCAACGGTGCTGTTTCACCAGCCGCTCTAGCAATCGACAACACCACTCCTGTTGCAATGGGGGTAAAAGCCTTGGGGAGAGTGATTTGGCTCACGGTCACGAAGTGAGATGCCCCGACGCCAAAAGCAGCACGCCTAAGGTCGTTAGAGACAAGTTTCAAGCCTTCATCCGTTGTTTTGACCACTGTGGGAAGCATCAGGACAGAAAGGGCTGCTCCTCCTGCAATTGCGCTGAAAGTATGGCCAAAAAGGATTCGCGTAGAAACAATCACTCCATAAATGAAAACACCGGCAATTATTGATGGCACGCCAGCAAGAACATTGGTGCCAAATCGAATAAATTGAGAAAATCCCTTGCCAGTGGAGTATTCAGCCAAGTAAATACCACCTCCAACGCCAATGGGAATGGCGAGCATTGTGGCAATAGCTGTCACAACAATACTGCCAAGAATTGCATTGCCAACACCGCCACCTGATCCCCCTGGAGGCGGAGGAAGTTGGGTAAAAAGATCAATGTTTAAACTTGCCACTCCCTTGATCAGAATATAAATAAGAACGGCGATCAGGGGTAAGACAGCCAAACATGCAAAAACTCCCGCCAAGAACGACAACAGTCTGCTGCTGATATTGCGCTTTCTCCAGCTTTTGTAGCTCAGATCGGGAATGCCTTCTGCAGACCTTTCGATGGAGGAATATCTCATATTTTAATACTTAAGACTCAGACGTTTCACAAGCCATTGAGCCATGATGTTGACAATTAAAGTCATAACCATCAAGACGAAAGCTGCGTACATAAGGGAAGAGAGCTGTCCTACATCTGCCTCCCCAAACTGGTTCGCAAGCATGGCTGAAATGGTATTTCCGGGAGCCAACAATGACCAACTAAAAACATTGGAGTTTCCAATGATCATTGTGACGGCCATGGTTTCTCCCATGGCTCTGCCGAGAGCGAGCATCACTCCACCAACGATTCCTGATACAGCCGCAGGGAGTATCACGTTCAAAATGGCTCCCCATCGCGTCGCACCAACGCCATAGGCAGCTTGGCGCAATCTCATCGGCACTTGATTTAATGAATCGCGGGCAATAGCAGTAATAATCGGTAAAATCATCACAACAAGAATCAAAATTGCCGGAGCAATCCCTGGTCCTAATGGCTCCGTACTAAAGAAGGGAATCCAGCCAAAATCCTCATGTAGAAACATGAGAAATGGGTGAATAAATGGCTCTAAAATAAAGATCGCCCATAACCCCAACACCACTGAAGGGATGGCCGCCAGGAGCTCAACCATCAAGCCAATAATATTTCTGATTTTAAGCGGAATAATATTTTCAGTAATGAATATTGCCGTGCCTACACCTAAAGGGATAGCAATCACTAGTGCCAAAAGAGAAGTAACGAGCGTTCCATAAATTGCCGTGAAAGCACCGTATTCGTCATCAACAGGATTCCAGTTGGACGTGACCAAAAACGACAGTCCGTAGCGCCCCATCGACTCCAACGATCCCCAGAACACCACCACAAGGATGGAGATGAGGATCAGCGCAACCATGGAGGCCATGACGACGACGAGCTTCTTGAAACTGCCATCCACCAACTTTTCAGCCGGTGGTCTGCTTCGAAGCAGATATTGAGCCTTGAATTGCTTCACTCTGCTGGCAGACAGATTGCGGAACCGTACCCGCGCGCCGGCTGTTTTGCAGGTAAGCGAAAGAACACCACAGAATTCCCCCTCACAAGAGCTTGGTGATTGGAGTTTGGACCGTTAACTTGGAGACACCAAACGCGCGGTTATGGGCCGGATCGTCGGAATCGACCTGGGAACCACGAATTCCGTCGTCGCCGTGCTTGAGGCGGGTCGACCCGTGGTGATTGCCAACGCGGAAGGCACGAGGACCACTCCATCGGTTGTTGGATACACCAAAGAGGATGAGCTGCTGGTAGGGCAGCCCGCTAGGCGTCAACTCGTTCTCAATCCTCGCAACACTTTTTCCAATCTCAAGCGTTTTGTTGGACGCGCCTGGGATGAACTCGACGACAACACACTCACCGTTCCTTACACCGTGAGTGCCAACAACCAGGGCAACGTTCGTGTGGCCTGTCCTCAGACCGAACGGGAATATGCACCGGAAGAGCTTGTCTCGAGCATCTTGCGCAAGCTTGTTGACGATGCCAGCACTTACCTAGGCGAAACGGTTGACGCCGCCGTTCTCACCGTTCCGGCCTATTTCAATGATGCCCAGCGTCAGGCGACGCGGGATGCGGGACGCCTCGCCGGCCTATCGGTGGAACGGATTCTCAATGAGCCCACGGCTGCAGCCCTGGCCTACGGCTTTGATCGCAGTGCTGTTCGTCGTGTTCTTGTCTTCGACCTGGGTGGAGGGACCTTTGATGTGTCGCTCCTTCGGATCGCCAATGGTGTTTTCGATGTAAAGGCCACCAACGGCGACACCCAATTGGGTGGCAATGACTTTGATCAACTCATCGTTGATTGGCTTGCTGATGCCTTCCTCCAACAACATCAAATTGATCTGCGCAGGGATCGGCAAGCGCTTCAACGTCTCACTGAAGCGGCCGAAAAAGCCAAGCAAGAACTCTCAGGCATTTCGACCACGCCGATCTCCCTGCCCTTTATTGCCACCGGTCAGGAAGGCCCCCTTCATATCGAGACCACTCTCGATCGCAAAACGTTTGAAGGACTCTGTCCTGATCTGCTTGATCGACTGCTAACCCCCGTTCAGGCAGCGCTTCGCGACTCAGGCTGGCTCGCAGAAGACATTGATGACGTGGTGCTTGTGGGTGGCAGCACACGGATGCCCATGGTGATGCAGCTCGTGAGAACGCTGATCCCCCATGACCCCTGTCAATCCGTCAACCCTGATGAGGTGGTTGCTGTGGGTGCCGCCGTTCAAGCCGGAATCATCACCGGTGAGCTGAGAGATCTGCTTCTCAACGACGTCACACCTCTGTCCCTTGGCCTGGAAACCGTGGGGGGACTCATGAAGGTCCTGATTCCTCGAAATACGCCAATTCCAGTGCGTCAATCCGACGTGTTCAGCACCTCTGGTGCCAATCAATCGTCTGTGGAAATTCATGTTTGGCAAGGTGAGCGTCAAATGGCGCAAGACAACAAGTCCTTAGGCCGTTTCCGCTTATCAGGGATTCCACCTGCCCCCCGTGGTGTCCCTCAAATCCAAGTTGCGTTTGACATCGATGCCAACGGAATTCTTCAAGTGAGTGCAACAGATCGCACCACGGGTCGAAAGCAATCCGTCACGATTCATGGTGGCTCGAATCTCAATGAAGACGAATTGCAAGCACTCCTCGCCGAGGCGGAAGCTCGCTCCGATGAAGATCGCCGCAAGCGTGCTGCGATTGAGCGCCGCAATTCAGCCCTGACGTTGGTGGCGCAAGCAGAGCGACGTTTGCGTGATGCAGCCCTTGAGCTTGGTCCCTATGGCGCCGAACGGCAACAGAGGAGCGTAGAAATGGCGATGCGTGATGTTCAGGATCTGCTCGAGCAGGATGATCCTCAACAGTTGGAAATGGGCGTGAGTGGCCTGCAAGAAGCTCTCTTCGGGTTAAACCGCCGTCTCTCTGCAGAACGAAGCAGCGAGGCGGGGCCCTTGCAGGGCATTCGCAGCACTCTCGGAACGCTCAAAGACGAACTCTTCGCAGACGATGATTGGGATGATGACCCTTGGTCCACGGGCAACACCCGTTCCGATGAACGCATGAGAAGTGGACGTCGCGGAATCGACCCCTGGGATGATGACTTCTATCGCTGAGCCCGATTATTGGGCCCTCCTTGGTCTTGATCCAGGCAGTGACGGAGACTCGCTGAAGAGAGCCTTCAGGCGCGAAGCAAGGCGTTGGCACCCGGATCTCAACGGGAACGATCGCCAGGCGGAAGAGCGCTTCAAACTCGTCAATGAGGCCTATGCCGTCCTCAGTGATCACGACAGGCGCGTCGCCTGGGAGCGTCAACGCAACGGTCGAAGTCCCAGCCAAGACCCATTTGCTTCAGGATTTCCTGATTTCGAGGAGTATCTCGCCGTTGTTTTGGGCATCGGTGATCCTCCAGAGCCCGATCGTGCCGAATCCACACACAACGCTGATCAACAGCAAGCGGAGCACAGACCAACCCCATCTCCCCAACCTCCCCCACCTGTTCGCTCGCAGGACAATCTCGAAACAACGGTTGTGCTGACCCCTGACCAGGCCCTTCACGGCACGGCTGTGAACCTGGAGCTCTCCGACGGAACGGTGATCGAGGTGGATACACCTCCTTTTGCGGGGGATGGCTGGCGTCTCCGCCTAGAAGGCGTGGCACCGGGTGGACGGGATCATTTTTTGCAGTTGCAAGTGGTCACCGAGGAGGGCCTACGCATTGATGGATTGCGCGTGCTGTACCGCTTGGAACTGTTTCCACCCGATGCAGCCCTTGGATGCGCGGTGGATGTTCCAACGCTGTCCGGATCCGTAACCCTTCAAGTCCCTCCAGGTTCATCGAGCGGTCGCCTGCTGCGACTTCGCGAACGTGGCCTCGTCTGGAATGACCGCCAAGGAGATCAGCTGGTGGAGGTGGTCATCGTGATTCCTGCCCATCTGAATGATGACGAACAAGCCCTCTACCAGAGGCTTCAGGAACTGAGCTTGGATCAAGGGCGGATCTGATCCAGGACTTTCGATGAGAGACTGAAGGTGACCTCAAACAGCTCATGCTCGTTCACGTCCTTCTTTACGACGCCGGTCAGGACAGTGAGGGCATTCATTCCCTTGAGTTGTCTGGTCAGACCGTGGTTTTGATGTTTGAAAACTGCGACGATGCCGAACGCTATGCAGGCCTGCTAGAGGCCCAGGACTTCCCAACTCCCACGGTCGAAGCCCTCGATCAACACGAGGTGGAACTCTTCTGCACAGAGGCTGGGTATGAGGCGCGACTGGTTGAAACTGGCTTCGTCCCCACATCGGACGATGAGCGCTTGATGCTGGCTCCTCCGAGCTCCAATCGAGACGTCAGTAATTGGCAATCTGAAGATCCATCTGTCGATTCATCTGTCGATCCATCTGTCAATTCATCCAGCGATAGCGTTCCGTCATCCAGCGCGAATGATGGACTGGATGATGTCCGGCGGCGTCTGGAGGGTTTGTTGTGAAGCCTTCTGAAAATCGGGGTTATCTCACAACAGAGCAGTCGAACCCCCGCAGCACTGATTTGGACGTGTTGTCCACCAATGAGCTAGTCAAGCTGTTCATCGACGAAGATCGCAAACCTCAATTGGCGGTTGAAGGGGCGTCTGAAGCTCTCAGTGCTGCCGTCGATGCTGTGGCCATGCGCTTAAGCAAAGGCGGACGGCTGTTTTACCTCGGAGCAGGAACATCGGGCCGCCTTGGCGTGTTGGATGCCGCTGAATGTCCTCCCACCTTTTGCAGTCCACCCGAGCTGGTACAGGGGGTCTTGGCGGGGGGTGCTCCGGCCCTTCTTCGTAGTTCAGAGGGCCTTGAGGATCTTGAGACAGCGGGGGTTGACGACCTCAAAAGCCATCAATTCGGATCGGATGACTGCCTGGTCGGCATTGCCGCTGGTGGCACCACGCCCTATGTCCGTGGTGCACTCCAATACGCCTTGGAGTTAGATGCCCTGGCCATTGCCATGGCCTGCGTTCCTGCAGAACAAGCACCCATGCCTTGCCACCTGGATATCCGCTTAATCACCGGACCAGAGCTGCTGACTGGATCAACGCGTTTGAAGGCGGGAACCGCCACAAAAATGGCACTCAACATCCTTTCCACCGGGGTGATGGTGAAGTTGGGAAAGGTGTATGGAAACCGCATGGTCGATGTCGCAGCGAGCAACAGCAAGCTGGTCGACCGCTCTCTGAGAATTTTGACTGATCTCGTGGGCTTGTCGCGCGAGCAAGGGCTTCCGCTGTTGGAGGAAGCCAAAGGATCGGTCAAGCGGGCTCTCGTTATGGCGGCTGGGTCCATGGGTCTTGAAGATGCTCAAACCCTGCTCGCTAATCACAACGGAAACCTGCGCATAGCCCTTGGTTCCATTGGAATCACACTGAATTCAACAACTCATTGAGCTTGCGTGCTGACAGGCCCCCAATAGGCACTTGTGAATAAATCAAGCCGTTGCCTGGTCTCCACCGGAACCGCTTCAGGAGGTGTCATCAAGGCATCTTTGAGGGCGTGATGGGCAGGAGAAGAAGGACGTTCACGCCCTAATTTCTCCATGAGAGCGAAGAGGATCGGCCCTGTTGCAGTGGCATTGGCCTTGAGGTTGTCAATGATCATTTCAACGGTCACAGCGTCGTGCTCGGTATGCCAGCAATCGAAATCGGTCACCATGCTGAGAGAGGCATAGGCAATTTCAGCTTCGCGTGCCAAACGGGCTTCGGTGTGGTTCGTCATGCCGATCACATCACAACCCCAATTGCGATAGAGCTCACTTTCCGCTTTGGTCGAGAAAGCCGGACCCTCCATGCACAGGTAGGTTCCACCGCGATGCAGCTTGTGTCCGGACGGCATCTCGTTCGTTGCTGCTGCTGCAAGCAGATCACTGAGGCGCTCACAAAACGGTTGCGCCAGGCTGACATGGGCCACACAGCCATCGCCAAAGAACGATTGCGGCCTCTGCCTCGTTCTGTCGATGAACTGATTGGGAACAACCATGTCGCGAGGGCGCAGATGCTCCTGAAGAGATCCCACGGCAGATACCGAGATCAACCAACGCACCCCTAAGGAGCGCATCGCCCAGATATTGGCTCGATAGGGAACTTCGCTTGGAAGCAGGTGATGCGAGCGCCCATGGCGGGCAAGAAAAACCACCTCAACGCCATTCAGTTGACCGACGCGCAAACAATCAGAAGGAACACCGAATGGGGTGTCCAACGTGACCTCTTCAACCGATTCGAGCCCATCAATCGCATACAAACCACTGCCACCGATGACACCCACTCGAGCGTCTTGGAGAGAGGAATGGAGTGTGGACATGCTTTAGGGAAGGCGCACATTGTCACTCATCTTGCTCGCTTGCTTAGGATTCGTTTTTGCCTTTGGTGCCTTGACGACAGTCCTGATGAAAACGGATGCCGGCCAGATCAAGCTGGAAATGTTCGATCAAGATGCGCCGAACACCGTCGCCAATTTTGTGAAGCTCGCGCGCGAAGGTTTCTACGACGGTCTTGCCTTCCACCGCGTCATTGATGGTTTTATGGCCCAGGGTGGATGCCCCAATAGCCGTGAGGGCGCCAAAGGGATGCCTGGAACGGGTGGTCCTGGTTACACCATCAATTGCGAAATCAACAGCCGGAAGCATGCTCCAGGCATTCTTTCCATGGCCCACGCCGGTAAGAACACGGGCGGAAGTCAGTTCTTCATCGTCCATGAGGCACAGCCCCACCTCGACGGCGTTCACACCGTGTTTGGACAAACCGGAGACATGGATGTGGTTCTTGCCTTGAAAAACGGCAGTCGCATTGAAAGTGTGACGGTGACCGACTGATCCGTTAGGACCAATGAATCAAAATCGGCTGGTCAGAGACGTCTGACCAGCCATTTTTTTTGTTGTTCCGCAACGAAGCCAAGTCCATTTCTTCGCGATTGAGTTGCAAAGACGGATGGAGGCGCTGTTCGGCTTTGGCCGTTTTTAAGAGTCCGAGTCTCTTTGTTTCCGGCCAAGACGCCAAGGTATTCAGAAACTGCTCAATCGCCGCTGTTTCGCCTGAAACAGCCCAAACAAATTGAGGTCGTTCCCAGAGCGCAAGCAGCCTTGGTGTTTGTTCTGGAAGGAGGCTAAAGCTTAATTTTGAAGCCAACATCTCAGCTCTATACAGAAGATCCGGCAACTCAGCGATCAGATCTTCACCACAATCCCAGGCTAGAGTTACAACATTTGTTGCGTTTTTTTCATTAAACAGGTGCCCCAATTTGTCGCGCTTTGTGGCTAAATAATTCGCATTATAATCGCCCGGATTAATGATTAGAGGAATTCGACTGACCACTTCCAGCCCATAGCCACCAAGTCCTGCAATTTTTCGTGGATTGTTGGTCAGGAGCCTCAGGCGATGAATCCCCAGATCACCCAGAATTTGAGCACCCACTCCGTAATTGCGCAGATCTGCTCCAAATCCAAGCTTCTCGTTCGCTTCGACGGTGTCGAGACCTCCGTCTTGGAGGCTATAGGCCTTCAACTTATTGATCAGGCCAATCCCACGGCCTTCTTGCCTTAAATACACAACAACGCCTTCACCCTCCTGCTCGATTTGCGATAACGCGGCCTCAAGTTGTGGTCTGCAGTCACAACGCAGAGAACCAAAGGCATCACCCGTGAGGCACTCCGAGTGCATACGAACCAAAACAGGTTCTTGCAATTGCCCAGGGACTCCTTTCACCAGAGCAACATGCTCACTGTTGTCCAGTTCATTGCGAAATCCGATCGCCTGGAACTGTCCGAACTGACTGGGCATCACAGCCTGAGCATGTCGACGCACGAAACGTTCGTTCTGCAGCCTGTAGCTGATGAGGTCAGCAATGCTGATCAGCCGCAATCCAAATTGTTTCGCGTAGTCCTGAAGTTCTGGCAGACGGGCCATCGACCCATCGGAATTCTGAATTTCACAAATCACCCCCGATGGAATCAGTCCAGCGAGCTGGGCAAGATCAACAGCAGCTTCCGTATGTCCTGCCCGCTTAAGCACCCCTCCAGAACGGGCCCTCAGCGGAAACACATGACCTGGACGCCTGAGATCGGATGGTTTCGCATCAGCCCGAAGCACAACTTGAATCGTGCGAGAGCGGTCCTCCGCAGAAATTCCGGTCGAGACGCCATGCTCTGGCCCGGCATCGATACTCACCGTGAACGCCGTCTGATTTTCATCGGTGTTCCGATCGACCATCAAGGGGAGGTCGAGGGCATCGAGACGATCTCCTTCGATCGCGAGACAGATCAAGCCCCGGGCCTCTTTGGCCATGAAATTGATCTGCTCTGGCGTCGCAAACTGCGACGCACAAATCAAATCTCCTTCGTTTTCGCGGCGTTCGTCATCGACCACAACAACGCACTCGCCATTACGGATGGCGTTGAGGGCGTCAGGGATGGAGTCAAAGATCGGATCCATGCCCTCGGCAGCTTCGGCTGAATGGCTCAGCGTTCTAGGTATCCAACAAGCTCTCATCATGATCGACGCCAGTACGATCAGCCGATCAATCTGCTCCGTTCATGGCGATCAATCGAGTTGCGGTCATCGGAGCATCCGGTTATGGGGGCTTGCAAAGCCTGAGGCTGTTGCAGGGCCATCCTGATTTTGTCGTCGGCTTTCTCGGCGGAGAACGCAGTGCTGGCAAGCGTTGGAGCGAGCTTTGCCCGTTTTTGCCCTTGCCGGATGATCCCCTGGTGGAGACGCCTGAGCCCGCAAGAATTGCCGAACGTGCTGATGTGGCCTTGCTCAGCCTTCCCAATGGACTGGCAAGTGGCCTGGTTCCTGAGCTTCTGGAACGAGGCGTTCGGGTCGTGGATCTCTCCGCCGATTACCGCTACCGCTCGCTCGACCAGTGGTCGGAGGTCTACGCCCAGGAAGCTCGCTCTTGTAAGCGGACGGATAGCGAACTCTGTTCTGAGGCGGTGTATGGGTTGCCTGAGTGGAATGCCCCTGCCATTGCTTCAGCTCGATTGGTCGCAGCACCGGGCTGCTTTCCCACCACGAGCCTGCTTCCACTCCTGCCCTTCCTCAAACAAGGATTGATCGAACAGGACGGGGTGATCATTGATGCGAAAACGGGCACATCGGGTGGAGGACGCGCGGCAAAGGAACATCTGCTCCTGGCAGAAGGCTCTGAATCGATCTGTCCTTACGGCGTCGTCGGCCATCGCCACACCTCAGAAATTGAGCAGATGGCTAGTGAGATTGCCGGATGTGCGATCCAGCTGCAGTTCACACCTCATCTCGTGCCGATGGTGCGAGGACTGCTCTCAACCGTCTATGCCCGGTTACGCGATCCCGGACTGACGGCCGAAGACTGCACCACAGTTCTGGACAGTTTTTATCGCCATCACGCCTGCGTCACAGTGTTACCGGTGGGAACGTACCCAGCAACAAAGTGGGCAAAACACACCAACCGTGCCTTTTTATCCGTGCAGGTAGACAACCGAACGGGACGACTTGTCCTGATGAGCGCTGTTGACAACTTGATGAAAGGACAAGCTGCGCAAGCGATTCAATGTCTCAACCTCATGGCAGGACTGCCTGAAGCGACAGGATTACCACTCACTCCCTTTTATCCCTGACCTCTGGCGCCACTTCACTCCTGCAAGAGCGATCGCCCAGGGCAAAATGCGATGCTCCTGGGCTTGAATTCGCATGGCCAAGGACTCCGGACTGTCATCTGGAAGAACTGGAACAGCCGCCTGAGCGATCACGGGGCCCGTATCGACATCAGCCTGAACCAGATGGGCCGTGCAACCACTAATCCGCACCGACGCTTCAAGCGCCTGCCCAACCGCATCGAGGCCTTTAAAGCTGGGGAGAAGGGATGGGTGGATATTGAGCAATCTGTTGGGGAAGGCTTCAATCAGCACTGGCGTCACAATCCTCATCCATCCAGCCATCACAATCAAGTCCACGTCTGCCTCAAGAAATGCCTTCACAAGGGCGTGATCAAGCCGCTCTCTTGTCTCAAACTGTCGGTGATCCAATAACTGGCATGGAATGTTGAGCCGTTGGGCTCTCTGTTCAGCGCCACAGCCTTGATTGTTGACCACTAAAAGGCGAATGTCGGCATGCAGAGCGTTGGCTGCGATCGACGCTTGAATCGCCTCAAAATTGCTGCCGTTACCTGATGCCATCACTCCGAGTCGGAGAGCTGGCTGAAACGTTGGCCATTCCTGAATCGAAGGGGAGTTCAACGCAAGACCTGAATCGAGTGAATCAGCCACACAGTGGCTAAGGTTCAAAGGCGCGGGCATCATGTGCTCATGTCCCATCTGACCATCCTGCCAACCGTCATCAAAGACCTCGAGCTTCTTGAGGAAACTCTGTTAGCGGAGCACTACCTCGTTCAGCGTCCCGGCTTGATCAAAGCGTTTGGACAAGACATCTATCCGGCTGAATTGGTCGCCACAGACAGCAGCGGCCTGCAAATGGGCTGGAGGTGGGAAGCCGATGGATCGTTGGCTTTGATGTTGGATCTTGGTCAAACCAAAGATTCCGTAGGACATAAAACCCATCTCAACACCATCTTGCGGGCCTACGCCCTTAGATCGGCCCTGCGCTCCGCAGAGGGAGTCGGCTTCGTTCCTTCCATCGAAACGACAGACCCAATCGGAGCAGAGAGAGCCATGGGCTGATGGGTGGTGTCAGGATTTCAATCGATCTCTGCGAGCCTGCCCGTCAGCAACTCAGGGTGAAACTCGAGTGGACACCTCGGGGACGACATCAAACCTGGCTGATGCCGATATGGACTCCAGGGTCTTACACCGTTCGCGACCACGCACAGCATCTCCACAGTCTTCAGTTTCAACAATCAGGCCGTGCGGTTTGCACCAAGCGAGTGGCCCCTTCTCGCTGGACGGCAGAGCTCCAGACCCTTCACCCCGTTTGCTTGACCTACACGCTGGAAGCGCGTCAGCTCACGGTTCGCACCAATCACCTCGATCCAGATTTTGCATCCCTGTGCCTTCCTGCAGTGGTGATGCTGATTGATGGAGAACGCTGGAATCCTCATCATCTCCAGCTGTCGTTGCCCAGCGGTTGGTTCGGCCATGTCCCCCTGGCAAAGGTTGACGATGGCTACGACGCAAACGATTTCGACCAGCTCGTCGATGCACCCGTGCACGCCGGCCCCTTTCATTCACGCCCATTCGCAGTCTGTGGGCATCCGCATGAATTGCTCACGATTGGAGAGCCACCGATGGGTTGGCCTTCGACTTTTGAAGCGGATATTGAGGCCGTCTGTGAAGCCGCTTGCACGTTGATGGGAACCCCACCACCGGCTGGGGATCGCTACCAATTCGTCATTCAGCTACTCGATCAAGGCTACGGAGGACTAGAGCATGATCATTCCTCAGTGCTTCAATTTTCATGGGAAGCGTTAACCAAAAAGGATGGCTACCGGCAGCTCCTGCAATTGATTGGCCATGAATACTTTCACCAATGGAATGTTCGCAGACTTCGCCCAGGCGCCTATGTTCCCTATCGATACGACAAAGCTGAAATCAGCGATGGGCTTTGGTTTGGTGAAGGGATTACCAGTTATTTTGATCTCACCCTATCACTTTTAGCAGCTAAATCTGATCGACAGACGTTCCTCGATGATTTAGGAAAAGATATTTCTCATGTGCTCCTGAATCCGGGATGCAAGATTCAATCTTTGGCTGATAGTTCAAGAGAAGCATGGCTGAGGCTTTATAAGCAAACACCTGCAAATTCTCTCTCCCAAATTAGTTATTATCGCCTCGGAACTGTTCTCTCATTTTGCCTTGATGTTCAGCTAAGGCAGTCGGGATCGGCTCTCGCCTTCGTTCTTCGAGATCTGTGGCAGCGCTTCGGACGTCATGGCAAGGGCTATGAGCCAACCGACCTACTGGAGGCTGTAGAAGCACATAACAAATCACTAGCCAAAGTTTTACCAACCTGGCTTGAAAAGACGATGGCCGTTCCAATTCACGACTGCCTGAACGCCCTGGGACTTCAGGCCGTTGCGATTCACTCGAAACATGCCGACGTCGGCATGCAACTTTCCAAACAAAAAGGTCGACTGTTGATCAACAAAGTGAATCCTGATGGTCCTGCCGAACAAGCAGGGCTGGTGCCAGGCGACGAACTGATCGGAGCGCATGATTGGCGTTTAAGGGGGCTTGAGCATTGGCAAGCATTGCTTCAAGGTCCAGAACAGATCCCCGTTCTGTACGCACGTCGCGGACGTCTTGGCTCCACAATTCTGAAGAAAAAGGATCCAATCGTGGAGCGCTGGGAGATCAGCTGGGACTCTGGTGCTTCGTCATCACAAAAAGAATTGCGTGATCGATGGTTTTCAATCGTGTGACTGGAATCTGGAAGCGTCTGCAGTCTCACCTCCAGCATCGTGGTGCGACTCTGATTCTTTGTAGCGGCACCCTGGTTCTTGGGATGGGTGCTCTGGCTTGGTTGAGCAATGATCAAAGTGGTGCCTTGAAAGCCAGCAGTCCGTCCCTTCTCGATCTTCTTGACGAAGTCGGCAGCGAGGCGAAACGAGAGGGTACAAAATCTGAGCAAACAAGACAACCTCAACCCCCCAGGGCGATCTCCTGGTCTTCACCCTTAGCGAAACAATGTTCAGGTTTTGACTCCAAGGTCACAAACCGTCTGCAAGCACAACAGCACACACTCAAACAACGGCGGGTGTCCGTAGCAACAGATCCCACGAATTTCGGAGAACGCTTCAGGGTGAATCCCTGGGGAGTCGCTCTCAATCCAGATCCCCGCGTCGTTGTCCTCCATGAAACGGTGTACTCGCTGCAATCGGCTGTGAATACCTTTATTACCCCCCATCCCAGAGATGCAGATCAAGTGAGTTATCACACAGTGATTGGTCTTGATGGAAAAATTGTTGATCTCGTTGATCCACTCAAACGCGCCTATGGAGCGGGATATTCAGCATTTCTGGGCGAATGGGCCGTCACCAATGCAAAAATCAGAGGCTCAGTGAATAACTTTGCGCTTCACCTAAGCCTAGAAACGCCTCAAGATGGCAGAAATAGCCGGTCTAGCCATAGCGGATACTCCTCAGCTCAATATGACTCCCTAGCCCTTGTCCTGAAAGACTGGATCGATCGTTTTGGCTTTACTCCAGCAGCCATTACGACCCATCGCCATGTTGATCTTGGTGGTGAACGCGGTGATCCAAGGAGTTTTGATTGGCAGGAACTGCAAACTCGCCTAGCCGCATTAAAAGCTCTTTGCCCCTAGCACCGCAGCAGAAATCCAGAAAGGTGGAGCTTCATCGCCAAACGCAATACGCGATAAACCAAACGCAATATGCGATAAAAGATAACTCTAAAAACAATGCCTAAATCAAAGGCTGAGTCGCCGGCCGCTGCTCCGAAAAGATCAGGCCGTGCAACTCAGGATCTTGCATGTAGCGCAACACACGCCTGGGATAATCAAGTTTGCCGTTATGGAGGTAGGCCAAAGTGGCAATCGCCTTGGCATCAACATACGAACGACTCGCGATTAAAACTTGATCAGGAGAAAGGCCTAGTTTTTTTTTCAGACGAGCTATTTTTGCTGCAAGCAATTCCACATTGGCTTCGGAATTCATTAATAAATTTCTAGCTTCAGCAATTTCGGCTTTGGATGGTTGCAAGGGAAGCCGACCTTGATGGATCAACTCACTGATTCCTAGTTGAGCAGGGCCGTGCGTTGACACAAAACCGGAATGCACAACGAAAGGCAAATCCTCTCCTGGCTTGGAATGCTGAATTTCATCAAACAAGATCGCCGTGACCAGCATCGGATTCACGCGATGGTGGCGGGATTCCCTCTTAATGACTGGCTTCAGTGCTTGAAGCCGGTTCACCGTTTGAGTGCGCAGAGGCTGGAATTGGTCCATGCCCCGCGTGAACAACTGAGCAAGTCGGGTCTGGGGGCCATGCACACCAAAACGACCCTGCAACAGCAACAACTCTTCTGGGCTGAAGACACTGGGATCTTCCTGCATGAACGGCGCCTGGATCTCAGCATCAACCAATGGCAGGCTCGCCGTGCTGCGAAGGTGAGCAATGGACAAACAGATGAAGCCCAGAACTCCCGCTATGGCAGCAACCTGTCGTCCCAAAAGACTCACCAAACACCGTCAACAATTCTGACGAGAGAATAACCGCGATATTCCAATTCGTGGGCATCTCGGACAATCACGGATAGGTTCAGGGATGAAGGTTCTCCGCCAGAGATGAGCTTCCCGGATTTCAGCGCCATCGATAGCCAGACCCAGTGGCAACGCTTTTGCGATTTGCTTTGGTATCACGACGATCTCGGCCTCTGGCTCGATGTCAGTCGAATGCATCTCAACAGTTCTGCTCTCGAGACGCTCACCCCCCGTCTGGAACAAGCCTTCAAGGCGATGGAGGAGTTGGAGGGAGGTGCGATTGCCAACGTCGATGAACAACGTCAGGTGGGCCACTATTGGTTACGTCAGCCGCAGCTAGCGCCGGAACAGCAGGTTGGCGAGAGCATCTCCGCTGAAATCGATGCCATCGATCAATTCGGCAAGGCGATCATTGCGGGATCCATTCAGGCCCCCAACGGCCAGCCTTTTACGGATGTTCTTTGGATCGGGATTGGCGGCAGTGCCCTCGGTCCTTTGCTTATGGTTCGTGCTCTTCAAGACCATGGCGTAGGCCTGCCGTTCCACTTTTTTGACAACGTGGATCCCAATGGCATGAGCCGAGTTCTTGCAGCGCTCGGTGAACGTCTCCGTACAACGCTGGTGATCACCGTCAGCAAGTCGGGGGGAACACCCGAACCCCACCTAGGTATGGAGCAGGCCAGACACCGTCTGGAAGCTCATGGTGGCATTTGGCCAGGGCAAGCGGTTGTGGTCACCATGGCGGGCAGCAAGCTCGATCAGCAGGCGGAAAAAGAGAACTGGCTCCAGCGTTTTGACATGTTCGACTGGATTGGTGGTCGCACAAGCATCACGAGTGCTGTCGGGTTACTTCCAGGCGCTTTGATCGGGTGCGACATCCGTGGTTTCTTGGCGGGTGCCGCCCAGATGGATGAAGCCACTCGCTGTCCAGACGTCCGCCGCAATCCAGCAGCTTTGATGGCAGCGGCCTGGTATGCCGCGGGCGAAGGCAAAGGCAAACGGGACATGGTCGTGCTCCCCTACCGAGATCGCTTAGAGGTTTTCAGCCGTTACCTGCAACAGCTGGTCATGGAATCGCTTGGCAAACGTCTTGATCGCGATGGCAAGGAAGTGCATCAGGGCATTGCCGTGTATGGAAATAAGGGATCCACCGACCAGCACGCTTACGTGCAGCAACTACGGGATGGCATCGATAATTTTTTCGTGACCTTCATCGAAGTCCTGCGTGATGTGGATGACATCCCTTCGATCGAGGGGGAGCGTCCTGGAGATTTCCTCGATGGGTTCTTGCAAGGAACGCGTTCAGCACTCACGGAAGGAGGGCGGCAAAGCTTGAGCATCAGCATGCGGCGCTTTGACGCGCGCCGACTCGGAGCGTTGATCGCCTTGTTTGAGCGGGCCGTTGGTTTTTACGGAGAATTGGTAAATGTGAATGCTTATCACCAGCCAGGAGTCGAAGCGGGCAAAAAAGCCGCAGCCGCCATTCTCAATTTGCAAAAGCAAGTGGAAGAAGTTCTCTCTGATGGAGTGTCGAGATCTGCCGTCGATATCCAAAAGGCGATTGGATCCGGCAGCGAAGAAGCCATTTTCTGGATCCTGCGTCATCTCACAGGAAACGATCGTGGATATGTGGCACAGGGAAGCTGGGACAGTCCTGCTTCCCTGCGCTTCAGCAAAGGCTGATCGCTGATCGGTTAAGCGCTTGGCACCAAATTAACCAGCTTTCCTGGCACCACAATGACGCGCCTTGGCGGCTTGCCTTCCAGCCAGCGTTGGGCCACATCGCTGGCAAGAGCCAGGCGCTCGAGTTCATCCTTGCTGCAATCAACAGCTACGGACATCGAGCCCCGTACCTTTCCTTTGACCTGGATCACCACTTCAATGGAATCCATGATCAAGGCCTCCGGGTCATGCTCGGGCCAAGGCTGAAGGTGAACGCTGTCTTCACCGCCGAGTCGTTGCCAAAACTCCTCGGCCAGATGAGGTGCAAATGGCGCCAACAAACGAACGAGCGCTGACATTGCTTCTTGCCGCACTCCAGTAGAGGCTTGAACCAAGCCAGAAGAGAGGGCATTGCTCAACTTCATCAGCTCCGAAATCGCTGTATTGAACTGAAAGTCCCCGCTGAGATCCTCGCCAACAGCCTTGATGGCCTGGTGCACAGCCCGACGCATGTCACTGTCTGATTCACCTGTTGCCGAGGAGGCTGCGTCGTGGTTGACCTCCGCATCCACAAGGCGCCAAAGACGCTGTAAGAAGCGAAATTGACCCTCAACATCAGCGTCATCCCATTCCAAATCCTTTTCAGGGGGCGCTTTGAAGAGAATGAACATCCGAGCCGTATCGGCGCCATAGCGATCGATCACAGCAGCAGGGTCCACCCCGTTGTGTTTCGATTTGGACATTTTTTCAAACAAAACCTCTAACGGTCCACCGTCATCCGGATCAAGGGGATTGGATTCATCCTTCACAGCCGCCGGGGAGACATAGCGCCCTGTTCTTGGATTGCGGTAGGTGGTGCCCTGCACCATGCCTTGGGTTAGCAGGCGTTCGAAGGGTTCCTTTGTTTTTAATAAATCGCGATCATTGAGTGCCTTCGTAAAAAAGCGCGCATACAACAAATGAAGAATGGCATGCTCAATTCCCCCCACATACTGTTGAACGGGCAACCAGCGATTAACCGCGCTTGCATCAAATGGGAGGTCTTGATTATGCGGATCTGCAAAGCGCAAGTAATACCAGGACGAACACATGAATGTGTCCATAGTGTCGGTTTCACGCCGAGCTGGTTTTCCACATTTAGGACAGCTCACATTGACCCAATCGTCTACGCGAGCGAGGGGAGATCCTCCCGCGCCATTGAGATCAATTCCAGTTGGTAATTCCACAGGAAGCTGATCACGAGGGACCGGAACAGCACCACAATCATCACAATGAATAATTGGAATGGGGCATCCCCAATACCTTTGGCGGGAAATCAACCAATCGCGAAGCCTGTATTGACGTTTCGCTCGCGCCCAACCGTTCTCAGATCCATGATTGGTGATCGCAGTTTTAGCCTCATCATTCGTTAAACCACTAAACCCAGCGCTATGAATCAGGGTGCCTGGACCTGTCCAAGCTTCACCGTCATTGACATGCTCATTGGTTCCTGAGACTTCAATCACCCGTTGAACGGGCAATTCATGTTGGCGAGCGAATGAAAAATCGCGAACGTCATGGGCCGGGACACCCATCACAGCGCCCGTTCCGTAATCAGCCAGCACGTAATCGGCAATCCAAATAGGAATTGATTCACCATTGGCTGGATTAATGGCAACCGCACCGGTGGGAACACCGCGTTTTGGTTGATCATCAGAGGTCCGCTCCTCCTGACTTAATTCGGCCATGAGAACCCGAAATGCCGTCACCGAGATGCGTTCATCGCTTGTGGTGAGTTGATCAACGAGAGCATGCTCAGGAGCCAAAACGAGATAGCTCACTCCAAACAACGTGTCTGGTCGCGTTGTGAAAACGGTGATGGAAGTCCCTGAATGGCCCTCCACTTGAAAATCGATCTCGGCCCCAATCGAACGGCCAATCCAATTGGCCTGCATGGTGCGGACGCGCTCAGGCCAACCCTGCAGTTGATCGAGATCATCAAGCAGGGCGTCGGCGTAATCAGTGATGCGTAAAAACCATTGGCGCAAGTCACGCTTTTCCACTAGCGCACCTGAGCGCCAGGAGCGACCATCCGCATCCACTTGCTCATTCGCGAGCACCGTTTGATCCACCGGATCCCAGTTGACAGTGGCATCCCTTTGATAGGCAAGTCCGCCCGCATGCAGTTCCAGGAACAGCCACTGCGTCCAGCGGTAGTAATCGTTGTGGCAGGTTGCCAGCTCACGTTTCCAGTCAATCGACAAGCCCAGGCGTCCTAACTGGCCTCGCATCTGGGCGATGTTGCTGTCCGTCCAAACGCCGGGTTCGATCTGGCGTTCGATCGCTGCATTTTCAGCTGGTAAGCCAAAAGCATCCCACCCCATCGGATGAAGCACCGCATCCCCTCGCATGCGTTGCACCCGGGCAATCACATCCGTAATCACGTAATTACGGACATGTCCCATGTGAAGCGTTCCCGAGGGATAGGGAAACATCGACAACGCATAAAAAGCTCTCTGGCCAGGCTTCGGGTCCTGCGTTTCATAGAGACGCTTCTCCTTCCAAAGGGCTTGCCATCGCTCTTCGAGCGCAAGGGGTTGATACCGATCAGTAGCCGTAGAGGCTGCGTTGGCGGATGGGGACGAGGAAGCCGTCACGGCAGGGGAACATTTGGACAGATCGTGACACAAATGCTGTTCCTTAAAGGCCCCGGGGCAGCGGACGGACCAGGAGCATCGCGGCACGACTGATCAAAACGGGATCATCAGAATCCGACGGCTGCAGGGCCAAACAATGTTGGTCTTGCCAGATCAGCACTCCAATCAGCCGACGTCCGTCGCTGAGTTCAAGGCTGAGAATTTTTTCTTCACGAATCCATGTCTGCAGCAAGCGAATGCTGGGCAAGCTCGGATCGAAGGAACTTGGCTCCATAGGATCAGAGAGGGATCGGACATTTCATGCTGCAGTTCAGCAAGTATCAAGGTTTAGGCAATGACTTCGTGCTGTTGGAAGGCCGTGCTGGGCAACTTCCTCTCAACATCACGGAGCCAGATCCCCATTGGGTGCGCCAGCTGTGTGATCGCCGATTTGGAATCGGAGGCGATGGCTTGATTTTGGCCCTGCCCCCACAGCATGGCGAAGAACTGCGGATGCGCATTTTCAATGCAGATGGAAGCGAGGCCGAGATGTGCGGCAACGGCATTCGCTGTCTAGCCCGTTTTCTTGCTGATAGCGATGGGGATCAGCCAGGACGGACGTGGAGAACCGAAACGATGGCAGGCGTCATCGTCCCCGAACTCTGTGAGGACGGACAGATCCGGGTCGATATGGGGCAGCCATTTCTAGATCCCGGCGCCATTCCAACAACCCTCACAACAGGACCGTCTGGACTTCCGCAAGGAGAGATCGATCTCCAGGGCAGCAGCCTTCAACTCGCCGCTGTGGGAATGGGCAATCCCCACGTGGTCGTGCCCGTGCAAGATCTGCAAACCATCCCCTTCGACGCATGGGGATCGGCGCTGGAGGTCCATCCTTTTTTTCCAGCCAAAACGAATGTTCACTTCCTGGAAGTGATCGATCAGCACACCCTTGAGATCCGTGTGTGGGAGCGCGGAGCAGGTCCCACCCTGGCTTGTGGCACCGGAGCCTGCGCCACGCTCGTTGCCGCCACGCTGCTCGGCCTGTCGAATTCAAAGGCCACGGTGAAACTTCCAGGGGGGCCACTTGAGATCAGCTGGCCTGATCCCCAAGGCTCCGTGTTTATGACTGGCCCCGCCGTCGCCGTGTTTGATGGTGTTCTGAATCCTGAATTGCTCCCACAGCCAGGCCAAGGACAGGGTTCCCAACAACGGTCATCTCAACAACAGCCAATCCCAGGGAAAGCCGTTGGACAACCAACACCATCGTCCAGGGATGCCTCCCCAGCATCAGCGCCCGTGTCGAACAGCTTGGACTGCGCAAATGATTGCAAAGACTCCTGCCAGCAACCGGACCACTGCCTCCGGGAGGAGGCGCAGGCGCGCGTTCAACAATTTTTGTCGTCCACTTCGCTCGACGCGATGATCAACCTCGCTGGAGATTCCCTCGAAGAGCGAACCCTGTCCCGATTGAATCGCGATGACAGGCCCTGAAGGCCCCTACTTTTACCTGGATGGGTGTGCCACAGCTCCCCTGAGAGAGAGCGTGATGGCTTGCATGGGCAAGGTGCAACAGGAAAGCTGGGGCAATCCCTCGAGCCTGCATCGCATCGGCTGTGATGCGGCTGAGTCGCTGGAACGGGCGCGCCTTTCCATTGGAGAGAGCCTGGGGGCGGACCGGTCAGAGATCCTGTTCAGCTCAGGGGCCACCGAGTCTGCCCATCTCGCCCTGCTTGGACTGGCCAAAACCGAATCACCAGGACGATTGGTGATCTCTGCTGTGGAACACCCGGCCGTTGCAGCTGCAGCGCAGCAATTGGCCGAGAGCGGATGGACGGTGGAGCGATGGCCGGTCGATGCCGATGGACAGATCGAGATGCAACATCTCCAGCGATTGCTCGAACCTCCAACCAAAATCGTGTCCTTGATCTGGGGTCAGAGTGAAGTGGGAACGCTTCAACCGATCCAGGCCGTGGGTGAAGCCTGTCGTTCGAAACACATTCCCTTCCATACCGATGCCACCCAAGTTCTGAGCCAGGGTTGCCCGAACTGGAACGAGCTTCCAGTTGATCTGTTAACGGCCTCAGCACACAAATGCGGAGGTCCCAGGGGGATCGGTTTGTTGCTCTTAAGACCGGAGATCGCAGAACGGATCCAGCCCCTGTTGGCTGGCGGTCAACAAGAGAATGGGCTACGCGCTGGGACCGAATGCCCCGTCCTCGCTCAGGGCATGGCAGCAGCATTCCGTGAGATCGCTCCTTGTCAGGCCAATCAAGTCAAAACCTCGGGATCCGGGATCGCTTCATTGCGCGATGCCTTGCTTGCTTTGCTTCGCCAGAACGCTGCCATCCGTGTCAGTGGTCATCCCACGGATCGGCTGCCGCACCATCTCTCCGTGCTGGTCTCCGATCGCCACGGCCAGCCCATGTCGGGTCGTGCCTTGGTACGAGCCCTAGATCGCGAAGGAATCGCAGCGAGTAGTGGGAGTGCCTGTTCCTCCGGCCGAGATAGTGACAGTCCCGTCTTGGCAGCGATGGGCGTGGATCCCCGATGGCGACGGTCGGGGCTTCGGCTCAGTCTTGGTCATTGGATTGATCCGGCAACATTGCCTGAAATCAACGATCGCATTCAAAACGCCATCGCGCGTATGAACCACCAACGCGTCTGACGTCTAGGTACTCTCCGCCCACACCATCCATCGAGTTGAGTTTGTCCGTCACCCTTCCTGCCGATCTTGTCGAGGCCGAGGCGATGACCCTCGCCTCCCTCAAGCAAGCTCTTTGCGATCGTCAGCAACGTCGCTGGACCGTGACCTGGCGCTTCGAAGGACTCAGGCTCCTCAATCCAGCGTTACGGCTAGCGCAGGCCTTGCAGGCTGAAGGACATGACGTGGTCTTGGGCTGGCCAGATGCGGGATCAGCAGCCCTAGCGCAACGGGAAAGCCCAGAGCTCGCGTCGCACTGCCTTGCCCTCAAGGATCTGATGCTCTCCAGCGACCCCGAGCTCAAGGGCCGATTGCTCTTGGCCATTGGACCGCAGCCAAGTGATTACAGCTTGGTTGAACAGATCTGCAACGACTGGGAGGGAGCGGTCGTTCTTCTCAACGGAAAACTTGAGGACGCCGGTGTGGGCATTGGCAGTGTTGCCAGGGGTAGACGCAAAGGGTTTCTCTCCATTTGGCGGTCTGCCTTCCACCTAGAGCCGCTCGCGGAAGGGGCACTCCTGCAAACCGAACAGGAGATGTGGCATCTGTTTCAAGCGGATCCTGATGGCTATCGGTTCCTCGCCACCATGCCCTCAAAACCAGACGCCGAGGCGATTGCCATGGCGCTAAACGGCGAGGATGACAGTCTTGGACGTCAATTAGGAGCGGTCGACCGCTTCATCGAAGATCTGCGTAGTTGATGTTCCCAGACATCGCTTTTACTGTGGCCAGGTGATCGGAATTGGAATGGCTTTAAAAGACCGATCGCGCGGGGTGCCTGCTCTGGATGTCACCGCTGGACTGATCGCACTCTTGGCGGTTGGCGGTGTGCTTTGGAGTCCAAAGCTCTCCAACACGTTTGCCAAAGCCAACGGGTCGGTCAAACCCGTGCAAGTGATGGTCGACGTGCGTCATGTGAGCGCAGCTGACCCCGAAGCGTTGGTGCAGGAAGCTCTTGCGGCTGGACGGACGAGCATCATCATTCGCAATCAACCCGCCGGAAGCGTCAAGCTCATTCGCGTTGAGGACATCAACCGCGTCCTGGTGGCGGTTCAACCCGATGGGTCCGTCGTGACAGCCCCCGATCCCAACCGGGCAAGCATTAACAAGCTGAATGCTCGCTTTGTGTTGGAAGGCGATGCAACCGTCTCGAAATCTGGCGTTGTTCTTGCTGGTACCAAGTTGAAAGTCGGCACACCCGTAGAACTGGAAGGTGCGCTTTACCGCCTGAATGGGACCGTTAGCGGTGTCAAGGTGCAATGAAAGCAGCTCTCCTTTTCCTCACGCTGGCGGCGACCACAACAGCGTCGATGCCTGCTCGGGCCGAGCCTGCGCTGCTGACTCTTCCAGCACCACCCTCTGACCAGCCTCTTCCCGATCTTCAACAACGGGGGCGCTCCTGTGTTCCTATGCAGCATGCCTTGAATCGCTTGCTAGCCCCCGTTGCCAGGGCATGGAGCGTGTCAGTGGTCAACAGCAATGGAGATCTGCTGGGTGACGTGAATGGCGCGATGGCGCGCATTCCAGCCTCCAATCAAAAGCTGATCAGTACAGCCTTCGCTCTCGACCAGTTGGGTCCTGATTTCCGCCTGCGTACGCAACTCGTCCAACGTGCCGACGGCACCCTTGAACTCAAAGGTCAAGGGGATCCTGATCTTGGAATTGCAGGTCTACAGCGGTTTGCCATGGCAGCCATGGGCCAGGGAGGAGCGCGGGGAACCACCACCGGGCCCGTGAACTTGATGGTGCGAGAAGAACCCCGTCAGAACTGGTGGCCGAACGATTGGCACCCTGCAGATCGCGCCTATGCCTATGGAGCGCCGATTACGCGGTTGGCCCTAACCAGCAACGCCCTGGGAGGGGCCGTAAGCGATCCCTATCGACGCCTAGAAACCCTGTTCAAGAAAGAGGTCAAGCGTCGCGGCGGAAACGTTCAGGTCCAACAAGCGCGACCGATCCGCAACACCGATCAACCACAACAAAGCGACGATCAGATCGTGCTGCATGAGGAAACCTCTGCTCCGATGCACGCTCTGCTCAGCCTTGCCAACACGGAAAGTCATAACTTCACAGCTGAAGTGCTGCTCCGACAAGCAGCCGACCAATGGGACGTGAGAGCGGCCTCAGCGGCCGCTCACCGCTGGATGCAACAACAAGGAATCCCTGTGCAGGGACTCAGGGTTGCCGATGGCAGTGGACTGTCGCGCAACAACCGCGTATCCAGTCAGACCATCGCTGCGTTATTGATGCGGATGAATCAACATCCCTACGCTTCCTACTACCAAGCTTCCATGGCAATTGCTGGACAGCGAGGGACGCTGCGCAATTACTTCATCGGCACGCCCATTCAAGGCAAGTTTTGGGGAAAAACTGGCACCATCAGCGGTGTGCGCTCTATTTCTGGCATTCTCCAAACCGCGGACGGTCCGCGATACGTGAGCATGATTTCGAATGGTGCCAGCCGACCGAACGCAACGATCGGCCGGATTTTAAGAACCGTCTACAGCCTCAGCCCGTGCCCTTCATCGATCTGAGCCTGGAGGCGGCACGACGCGCTTTGTTCATCGAGACCGCTTTCCCTTGACGGGTTGGCGAGTCGGAACTTTCGGTCTCAGGAGCAGAGCTTTCGGGACGGATCATCTGAATTTTCACGAGCTCTTGGCGACCAGCCAAAACCACCTGGGCCATCTCCTTGAGTCGTTGCTCGAGTTCTCCCAGCGTTTGCTCCGCGTAGCGGTTGGCTCCGTCCTGGACAGATGCAGCGTCATGCCGTGTGCGCTGAATCAACGATTCACACTGTTGTTGGGTCTGCTGGCGGAACTGAAGAGCATCGTTGTGAATCCGCTCAGCTTCCGTTTGGGCCTCCTTCTGGAGCTTGACCCCTTCATTGCGAATCTGCTCTAGCTCCTGAGCGGACTGCTGGCGGCTGCGTTCGTGGTGCTCGGCCAATTGGCGCTTGAGTTCGAGCGCTTCCTGATCGAGTTGTTGACGGCGTTGCAGAGCCTCCTGCTCCAACTGTTGCCGACGGGTGGCAAATTGCTGCTCCAACTGGACCTGCTTGGATTGCATCTCGTGCTCCATTTGAGCGGCCTGCTGGCGAGAGGTCTGGAGTAACTGTTCGCACTGCTGGCGAACCTGATCCCGCATCTCATTCACCTGGCGTTCCGCTTCCTGCCTAACCGCAGCTGCACTGACGAGCTGTTCGCGCTCAAGCTGGGCTTTTTGAACAATTTCGTCGGCCTCATTGCGTGCCGAGGTAATGAATTCGTCGGCCTCATTGCGTGCCGAGGCAATAAATTCGTCCTTCTTTTGCAGCAACTGATCAGCCTGGGCAATCTGCCCGGGCAGCGACGCCCTGACGCCATCCATCAGCTCGACGGCATCTTGCTCATTCACCAGCCTTCCACCACTAAAAGGAATGCGGCTTCCTTCAAGAACTATTTCCTCGAGCTGGTCGAGCTGATCGAGCACGGAGAACTGGATCTCGCTCATCGAAAATGACTTATAAAGCCGAATTAAAGAACCTCTTGAGGTCCTCCGCCACCACCGCTGGAACCATGTGTTCAACACGACCTCCAAAACGGGCCACTTCCTTCACAACCGAACTACTCAAAAAGCTGTAGTGGGCTGCAGTACTGAGGAAAATGGTCTCAAATTCAGAATCCAAAGATCGGTTCGTATGAGCGATCTGAAGCTCATATTCGAAATCACTCATCGCGCGTAAGCCGCGCAAAATCAACTGGGCACCGTGTTCGCGCGCGCAGGTCACCGTCAGGCCGTTAAAGCTGGTCACCGTGACCCCTTGCAGATGGGAGGTGGCCTGGGTGATTTGCTCCAGCCGTTGATCAAGGCTGAAAGCAGGGGATTTACCTGGGTTCTGGAGAACAGCAACCACCACCTCCCCGAACAGAGAACAGCCACGCTCGATTAAATCGAGATGACCAAGGGTGAGAGGATCAAAACTGCCCGGGTAGAGAGCGCGCATCAGCCATGCAGGACTGATCGGATCCTATGCAGCTCAGGGTCTCTAGATTCGACAAATGCAGCGTCCATTGCTTGAGCAACCGGAGCGCCTGGAACAGCGCCTGAAAGAGATCCCCCCTGAGCCGGGCTGCTATCTCATGCGCGATGCCGACGACCGCTTGCTGTATGTCGGAAAATCAAAAACCTTGCGTAGCAGGGTTCGTAGTTACTTTCGCAGCAGCCATGACCTGAGCCCGCGCATCCGCTTGATGGTGCGGCAGATCTGCGAAATCGAGTTCATCGTCACGGACAGCGAGGCGGAAGCGCTCGCACTGGAATCCAATCTGATCAAAAACCAGCAACCGCATTTCAATGTACTGCTGAAGGACGACAAAAAATATCCCTATCTGTGCATTACGTGGAGCGAACCATACCCTCGCATTTTTATTACCCGACGTCGGAGATTTCGCAGCCCACTCGATCGATTTTATGGACCCTATGTGGATGTGGGCTTGCTCAGAAGAACCCTCTTTCTCGTCAAACGAGTGTTTCCCCTACGCCAACGACCACGTCCTCTTTATCCAAATCGCACCTGCCTTAATTATTCGATTGGTCGTTGCCCAGGAGTTTGCCAAGAGAAGGTAAGTTCTGAAGATTATCACCAAATTTTACGCAAAGTTGCGATGGTCTTCCAAGGTCGGAGCGACGAACTTCGGCAACTCCTTAATCAGCAGATGGAGCGCTATGCCGAGAGGCTTGATTTTGAATCTGCTGCCAGAATACGCGATCAACTTCAAGGAATTGATCAGTTAACTGCTGATCAAAAAATGAGCTTACCGGATGCATCCGTGAGCAGAGATGTGCTTGCCGTTGCCCAAGATGATCATTTTGCAGCGATTCAATTGTTTCAAATGCGTGCCGGAAAACTAGTTGGCCGTCTTGGTTTTGCAGCAGATGCAACAGACCTAGGGTCGGGATTAATCCTTCAGAGGGTCATCGAAGAGCACTACAGCCAGGTCGACGCCGTTGAAATACCTCCGGAAGTTTTAGTGCAGCATCAGCTTCCGCAACAGTCCTTGATTGCCGACTGGTTAAGCGAACAAAGAGAGCGCAAAGTTCAGGTGTTGCATCCTCAAAGACGCCAAAAGGCAGATCTAATTGATTTGGTGATGCGAAACGCTGAATTTGAATTAGGCCGGGCTCGCCAAAGCCAGGAACAGCAGGCCTTAGCAACGGAAGATCTGGCTCAACTTCTTGAATTAACCACACCTCCACGACGAATCGAGGGCTATGACATCAGTCATATTCAGGGCAGTGATGCTGTTGCCTCACAGGTGGTCTTCATCGACGGGCTTCCTGCCAAGCAGCATTACCGCCGCTACAAAATCCAAAGCAGCAGCATTCAGGCCGGTCACAGCGATGACTTCATGGCCATGGCAGAAATCATGCGCAGGCGCTTTCGCAAATGGGCCCGCGTGAAAGCTGAAGGGGCTGACCTGGCTGAAATCAGGCGCCAATCCAGCAGCAGCCTGAACATGGATGGTCTCCATGACTGGCCCGATGTCGTGATGATTGACGGGGGCAAGGGTCAGCTATCCGCCGTGATGGAAGCCTTGCGCGAGTTGGATTTGCATGAGGATCTTGTGGTGTGTTCCCTGGCCAAACAACGGGAAGAGATTTTCCTCCCGGAAGCCAAGCAGCCCCTTGAAAGCGAGCCCGACCAACTTGGAGTGGCCTTGCTGCGACGCTTACGCGACGAGGCGCATCGCTTTGCCGTGACCTTCCATCGGCAGCAGAGGGGGCAGCGAATGAAACGCTCACGCCTGTCTGACATCCCTGGCCTGGGCCCCAAACGCGTGCGAGATCTTCTCGCCCACTTTCAATCGATTGACGCCATTCAGATCGCCAGCGTGGATCAGCTCCATCAAGCCCCCGGGGTGGGGCTCTCGCTGGCCAAACAGATTCGCGCCTATTTTCATCCTCAGGAAGCTGAAGAGGACAACGTGGTGATGGCAGGCGAGGACACGGCATGAAGCGCTGCTTTCAAGCCACAAACCTGATCTTCATCGTTGTGATCGGGGTCGCCCTCACGCTGCTAACTCCCGCTCGGGCCTTCGCCGCACCCGGCCTGTGCACAGGAGTGGTGTGCGCCGATGAGATCACCCGCAGCGCCAAAAATCATTGGCAATTGCGCATGCGACTGGAAGATCAACAAGGGCATCGCGAGCGCGTGGTGATGGACTGCCGCAACCAACAGCTCAGCCCACGAGGCGGACTGGTGGATCGCATCCCAGCCACAGCTCTTGGACGGCGTGCCTGTCGCCTCGCGGGCGAGGCCGGTTAAGACGCTATGGAAATCACCCTTGTCTTTCCCCACCAGCTGTTCGAACACCATCCGGGGATTCGTGCCAACAGAAGCATTGCCCTGATTGCTGACGGCTTAATTCTTGGAGGTGATCCTCATTGGCCCCTCACGATCCATCCCCGCAAGCGCCAATTGCATCAGCAATCGATGCTGGCCTACCAGAAGCGTCTGGAATCCCAAGGCCATCGCCTCATCACGCTGACGCCCAATGCCCAGCAACAGACGTCAGATCTTCTGAGCGAACTGATCGACTCTGGCTACCAAACGTTTTACCTCGCTGATCCAATCGATGATCTTTTAACCAAAAGAGTCAGAAACACGCTGCAACGAAGAGGTTGTGTCTTAGAGGTTCTGTCCACTCCGATGTTGCTTACGCCAACCGAAGTGATGGATGACCATTTCAATGGTCGACGCAAGCCAATGATGGCCAACTTCTATCAAATGCAGCGCAAGCGCTTAGGTGTCTTGATCGATGCTCAGGGAGCTCCTGTGGGTGGACGTTGGAGTTATGACGCAGACAACCGTAAAAAACTTCCTAAGGGAATCACGGTTCCTGAGGAACAATCGATTGATTTGCCCGTTGATCACTTATCAGCATACCAATGGTTAGATACCTTTCTGGAACAAAGACTGGCTGGTTTTGGCACCTATGAGGATGCCATCAGCTCCCATCACCGCGTGATGTGGCATAGCGTGCTGACGCCGATGCTCAACCTCGGACTGCTCACGCCCCAACAGGTTTTGAACAGAACCCTGGAAGCCGCAGACAGCGTTGAGATCCCCCTGAATTCTCTTGAAGGTTTTCTGAGACAGATCATTGGTTGGCGTGAATTCATGGCTGCCATGTACTTGCGCCATGGAGTCACGATGCGCAATAGCAATTTTTGGAATTTTGAAGATCGCCCTATTCCCGATGCTTTTTATCAAGGAACAACAGGAATACCTCCGATTGATGATGCCATTAAGCGCGCGATAGACACTGGCTATTGCCATCATATTGAGCGCTTAATGTTGCTCGGAAATATGATGCTCCTATGCGGCTTTCACCCCACCCGTATCTACACCTGGTTCATGGAACTGTTCGTGGATGCCTACGATTGGGTGATGGTCCCCAATGTCTATGGGATGAGTCAATTTGCTGATGGAGGAATCTTTACAAGTAAGCCTTATTTATCTGGATCCAATTATGTGCGCAAAATGTCTGACTACAAACCTGGAGATTGGTGCGGCATTTGGGACGGCTTGTTTTGGAGTTTCATTCACCGCCATGGAGAATTTTTTCGATCTCAACCCCGCCTAGCGATGATGGCTCGAAATCTTGATCGCATGGCGCCAGAGGTCATGGAAACGCATTACACCAAGGCACAACAATTTCTTGACTCGCTCAGCTAGCGGCTTTCTATTGTTCAGGTGAGATTGATGGGGTCATGACACTGACGCTTCCACCTGAGGCTTACCTGTGGTTCAAGACCCTTCACATTGTTGGAGTGGTGGTCTGGTTCGCCGGGCTGTTCTATCTCGTCAGGCTGTTCATTTATCACGTTGAAGCAGAGGAGGAGGAGTCGCCTGTACGCGAAGCCTTCAAGGCGCAGTACGCCGTGATGGAACGGCGCCTCGCCAACATCATCACCACACCTGGTTTGATCCTCACCGTGACCATGGCAGCAGGGCTCTTGATCGCGCAGCCGTCCTGGCTGCACCAAGGCTGGATGCACGCAAAGCTCGGTTTTGTGGGGCTGTTATTGGCCTATCACGTGTTCTGTTATCGACTGATGGGCCAACTTCAGGCTGGGGTCTGCCAATGGAGCGGTCGGCAACTCCGAGCTCTCAACGAACTGCCCACGCTGCTGTTGGTCTTGGTGGTGATGCTGGTGGTGTTTAAAACCCAGTTCCCCACAGGGGCAGCAACCTGGTTAACCGTTGGTCTGGTGGTGTTCATGGCCGCAACGATTCAGTTTTATGCCCGCTGGCGTCGTCTTCGTGAAGCAGCGCTTGCGCAGGAGTCCGTTGGTGACGCCTGATCAGCACCCGTTGCGGGCTGTCCTCGAAACGATTGGACCAGAGAGCTGTCCTGGCTCACTGAATTTTCATTGCCACACCGTTTGCAGCGACGGAAGCCTGGAACCCGTGGCTCTGATTGAACAAGCCACGGCGCGGAAGCTGAGTCACATCGCAGTCACGGATCACCATTCGATCGCTGGCTATGAACCGATGCACGACTGGCTTGATCGCGCTCGCAATCGCGGCGAAAACACGCCGACGCTTTGGAGTGGGATGGAAATCAGTTGCATCCTGCAAGGTTGTTTGGTCCATGTCCTTGCCCTTGGCTTCACGCCAGGACATCCCGCACTTGTGCCCTATTCCAGCGGCGATGCCGCTGTGGGCGCCCCTCTGAGGGCTGGTGAGGTTCGCAAGGCGATTCACAACGCTGGAGGGCTGGCAATCCTGGCCCATCCAGGGCGCTACAGATTGAGCTTCTCGGTGTTGATTGATGCAGCGGCTGAACTGGGTTTCGACGGGGGTGAAGCCTGGTACGACTACGACATGCAACAGCACTGGGCCTGCACACCGTTGATCTGTGAATCGATCGACCAACAGTTAAAGAACCTTGGCCTTTTGCGTACCTGCGGCACCGATACCCACGGGTTGGACCTAAAAGGCCGCTAAATTCACTCAACGATCTGGAACACGGGAATGGGCCTCTTTGATCGGCTGCTGAATCCAAGCGCCAAGGATGACGGTCAACAGGACGTTCCCAAGGATCGTGCCAAGCCAAAAGCCGAAGCCTTCTATCTCGACTCCGACACGTCTTCGTCCTACGGAAACGTGGACTACATGCGCGAGGCCAAGACGATTCGTCGCACCTTCCCCGGAACCGCCGACAACCCTGGCAACAAGGAGTTGGTGACCAAAGTTGATGCGATGGACGTCACCGTTGGAACCCGCTCCCAAGGCCTGGGCGAAGAAAAACCAAACGAGGAACCTTCAATTCCGTCCTTGCTCTCGGACGGAATTCCCAAGCCGGTGAAAAAGACCTTCGCCGAGACGATGACCCAGGAGCAGCTGGATCAAAAGCTCAAGGGGAATGCCTTGCGCACAGCTGGTGTCAACACACCAATGGCCCCTGATGCGGCTCCTGTGGGCCGCAAGGAAGAACTGAAATCCGAACCCGAGATTCAGCCAAGCAACCCATCGGCCAACCGCAGCCCCTCGGCTAAGCCGGGATCCATCGATCCTTTCAAGGCCATGGTCCGCGACCTCAACAACTAAGGCCTCCTTTCTCAACAGCCTCCTCCGCTTGGAGGACCAATCCCCTGATCTGCTCGAGCTGATCGGGGGACGGTTGAGCCCACAACCCTCGGTTGGCGGCTTCCATCAATCGTTCGGCCATGTCTCTGAGGACCCAGGGATTGGATCGGCTCAAAAAGTCTTGTGTGTCCTTTTCCAGCAGCCACTGATCACAGATGGCCCCGTAGCACCAGTCAGGAACCGCTTCGGTTGAGGCGTCGTAGGCAAACAAGTAATCAAGGCTGGCTCCCATTTCGAACGCCCCCTTGTAGCCATGCTGTTGCATTCCCTGGATCCAGCGAGGGTTTAACAACCGACTTCTCACCACCTTGTCGATTTCACGGCTGAGCGAATGAATGCGAAGCCGCTCTTGGCGAGAATGGTCCGCAAACCAGGGCTGCACAGAGGTGCCTCCCGAGCGCCGCACCGCTGCCGTCATGCCCCCATGGAACTGGTAGTAGTCATCAGAGTCGAGTAAATCGTGCTCCCTGTTGTCCTGGTTATGCAGAACCACCTGCACATGCTGAAGAGCAGCTTCCAAGCCAGAGCGATTGGCCTGGGCTTGAACGTCGCCGTCATAACTCCAGGAACTCCAGGCTAAAAAAGCCTCGCCAAGGTCGTCCTGGTTCTCCCATTGACCTGAATCGATCAAGGCCTGCAATCCAGCGCCATAGGCACCCGGTGCCGATCCAAAAATCCTGGCTTGAGGACCCTCCTGACGGGTGATCGCAGCAAGCGGATTTTCAGCGTCTGCTTCCTCGAGTGCTGAGACCAGGTGCACAGCACGATCCACCCAGCCCACAAGCTGAGGGAAGGCATCGCGAAACAGTCCAGACATCCGCAAGGTGACATCCACCCTGGGTCGAGCCAACAGGCTCAAAGGAATCACTTCCAGGTCCACCATGCGCCGTGTTGGCCCATCCCAGAGAGGACGAACGCCAAGCAGGGCAAACATTTGGGCGATGTCTTCACCGCCGTTTCGCATCGTGGCTGTACCCCAGACAGACAACGCGAGGTGCCGTAGATCCTCTCCTTCCTCAAGTCGGTAGAGGTCCAGCAATTGCTCAGCGCTTCGCCGCCCTAAATCCCAAGCCGCTTCGGTAGGAAGACCACGCAGATCAACGGAATAGAAATTACGCCCCGTTGGCAACACATCTGGACGTCCTCGTGTTGGGGCGCCGGAGGGGCCGCTCGCGATCCTTCGCCCGTCTAAAGCAGCAAGGAAGGCCTTCTTTTCACTGGAAGCACAGGCCAACAAACGCGGTAACAGCTCGTCGCGCAAGCGCAGCAATGCAGGCTCCTTGTTGTCGTAAAGCCACTGCTGCAGCAAAGGGCTCAATGGCTCTGAGGGCGCATCTGTGATCTGCTCCAACAAGCGGAGCGCTTGAGCATCGAGCCAACTCACAGCGGCCGAGACCCGTCTGGGCTGATCACAGCCCAACGTCTCAAGGGTTCTGCAGTCGTGGTCGCTTAGAGGCGCACCGTCTTCATCCGACCAGGGGTCGCATTCCAGTCCAACCACCTTGGCCATCGCCTGGGTGATGCCTTGGCAGCCACCAGACGGCGATCGCGCAATCGCCAGCAGGAGCTCCCGTTGAATCGAGGGTTCAGGCTGGCTGCCAAAACGATGCAGGCCCGTTCTGATTTGCGCCTCCTTCAACTCACAGAGATAGGTCTCCACCTGATCAAGACAGCGGGCCCAGGAGTCGTTGTCTGGATCAGCTGCGCTGGGTAGATCGTTCGCTGGGTTGGAGAAGGAAGGCCAATCCAGGCTTTGTAGCAGCTGCTTGATTTGCTGCTCGAGCACATCACAACGCTCAGCAGCAACCTGACGCGCCTCCACGTACTCATCCAATAAGGCTTCGAGAGACAGCAAAGATCCGTGCAGCCCAGCCCGACCCAAGGGTGGGGTGAGGTGATCAAGAATCACGGCATGGCCCCGACGCTTGGCTTGGGATCCCTCGCCTGGATCATTCACGATGAACGGATAAACATGCGGAATCGGAGCGAGCGCCAGGCCTGGCCCACAGGCTTCACTCAGTCCAACCGACTTACCCGGTAGCCATTCCGCGCTGCCATGTTTGCCCACATGGACCATCAGCTGGGTGCCATGCACCTCCTGAAGCCACAGATATTGGGCCAAATATCGATGCGGTGGAGGGAGATCAGGGGAGTGGAGATCGCTGATTTGATCGGGTTCATAGCCACGGCTGGGCTGAATCAACACGGCCACATGCCCAAACAGCACGCCATGCACCGCAAACCCCTTCTCCTCAAGATCCACGGCCTGTTCCGGCGAACCCCAGCGACCCTCAATCAGGGATCGGGCTTGGGGTGTGAGCCGTCGCCACCAGCGCAAATAGTGGTTGAGGGGGAGATAGCCAAGAGGCGGAAGGTGAAAACTCTCCGGATCGTTGCTACGTCCCGACAACAATTGGGCCATCAGCGCTTGCGATTCATCAGGCAGCGACTCACTCCCAAGCGCAACTCCGGCTTCAGCGAGCCAGTTCAAGAGGTTCATGGTGCTGGCGGGTGTATCCAGACCAACCCCATTGGCCAAACGGCCATTGCGAACGGGGTAATTCGCGAGCACCAGTGCCACCCGCTTCTCTGCTGCCTCCGTCTGACGAAGATCCACCCAACAACGGGCATGGTCGGCCAGCCAATTCAGCCCAGCAGCGTCGGGAACCAAACCTTTGACCGCCGTCGACAAACTGGATTCCGCATCCAGGACTTCACGGAAGGCTCCGATTCTTGTGGTGATGCGTCCATCCAACTCAGGAAGCACGACTTGAAGGGAGAGATCGATGGGATCGAGCCCCTGGGTGGTGGCGTCCCAGGCTTGCTTGGCTCGTCCCGAGGACAGCAGCTGCAAGACCGGCAGATCAAGACCATCCCAAAGGGGAGTGCCCAGCCCTGCCTCCTGGAACTGGACCGATGCAAACGCTGTGGTGCTGACCACGAGCTGAACATCCTGCGCTTGAAACGCTCGCTGCACCCCCTGCTGAACCACGGGATCTCTCAAGCTGCTCACCCAGAGCGCACGCGGTGCGAGGCCACGGCTTCTCAGCGCCTTCAACAGTTGATGACACCAATCCGTGTCAGCCGCGCGGGCATGGGCCCGATACAGCAAAACACCAACCCTTGCCCCTGGTTCCTCACGCCAGTCAAACGGGGCTGGGTCCGCCATCCGTTCCGGCTCAAGATCCTTGGCGTCGTGAAGGGGATCTGGTTCGTTGCTGCTGGTGATGAAGGGATGAATCGCCTTCAAAACCTTGGTCATGTTGGGCATCCCCCCTTCGCGCAACAACAGAGCTAATTGTTGAGACAGCGTCGAAGACACCGATCCAATCGGATGGAGTTCGTCGTCTTGATCGGCGGTCCCCGCCAAAACAAGCAAGGTTCGATGTTGCGCAGACGCCTGCCAACGCCGGCACTGTTCAAGCCCATAACTCCAGTGACCTCGCCCACCCAGCAGGCGCACCACCAGCACCCGAGCCAAGCTCGCCGTCGTGGCCAGATAGTGATCAATTTGAGCGGGATGCCGAAGACAATCGAGGGGTAAAGCTCGCAACTGCTCCTTCCAATGCTGCAGCTCTGGCTGCCGAAGGCAGGCTGAAAGGGTGCTGATATCGGTCGCTGCGCTCGTCAGGAAAAGAATCGGGGCGGGCGGTTGCTCAACAACGGTGAAAACCTCGTTGCTTTCGGCGCCCGGAAGACTGCTCAGTCGATGCATGTCTCCATTCTGGTCTGATCACATCCCACCAACCGCGCGAGGTGAGTGAGAAAATTTGAGCATCGATCAATGTGCGATGCATCAGTTCCTTCCCTACGCCTGGTTTGAAGGCCGCTGCATCCCGTTTGACCAGGCCAAAGTGTCGATCGCAACCCATGCCCTGCACTACGGCACCGGTGCGTTCGGAGGCATGCGCGCCATACCGGATCCGGAAAAACCTGGCGGCATGCTGTTGTTTCGACCCGATCGCCATGCGCGCCGCCTCTCACAAAGCGCCAAGCTCTTGCTCGCTGATCTGACGGAAGAAACGGTGATGGAGGCTCTGATCGCCGTACTCATGGCGAACAAACCCACGACGCCGATCTACCTCAGACCGTTTGTTTACACCAGTGATTTAGGCATCGCACCACGGCTGCACAACATCGAGACTGATTTTCTGATTTACGGCTTAGAGCTTGGCGATTACCTCTCTCCCGATGGCGTGAGTTGCCGAATCAGTAGTTGGACCCGGCAGGAGGATCGCTCCCTTCCCCTACGCGGAAAAATCAGTGGTGCTTACATCACGAGTTCGCTTGCCAAAACGGAAGCCGTCACCAGCGGCTTTGATGAAGCCCTGCTCATGAACACGCGGGGAAAGGTGAGCGAAGCCAGTGGGATGAATCTGTTTTTAGTGCGCGATGGCGTCCTGATCACCCCTGGCGTTGATCAAGACATTCTTGAGGGAATCACCCGCTCCAGCGTGATTGAGCTGGCCAAGCACATGGGATTGCAGGTGATCGAACGCCCCGTGGATAAAACTGAACTTTGCATCGCTGATGAAGTGTTCCTCACGGGAACGGCCGCGAAAATCACGCCGATTCGTCAACTCGAATCCACCGTCTTGCCGACCAACCGACCGGTGATGGATGCCTTAAGAAAACGTCTGGTTGCGATTACGGAAGGAAAGGATCCGGAGTTCAGCCACTGGGTGACCAGGATCGAGCTCGAAGGCTAAGGATGGCTCTTGGGATCAAGAGCAGTTCATAGAATGGGGTGAGAGAAGCGATTAAGCGATGCAGGCCGTTACTGAGACCCCCACCCTCAACGCCTCTCGCTTTTTAAAACGTCTGCATGACCCGTCCAGGCCCGTGTTGGTGTTTGACGGAGCCACGGGCACCTCCCTGCAGCAAATGGACCTATCCGCCGATGATTTCGGCGGAGAAGCCCTGGAAGGTTGCAACGAAAACCTTGTGGTTACAAGGCCCGATGCCGTTCAAAGCGTGCATCGACAGTTTCTTGACGCCGGTTGTGATGTCATCGAGACCGATACGTTTGGCGCCGCTTCTGTGGTGCTGGCCGAGTACGGCCTAGAGGACAAAACCTTCGAGCTCAACAAGCGGGCTGCAGAGCTGGCCAAAGAAGTGGCCATGGAATACAGCACCGATGAAAAACCACGATTCGTGGCGGGATCGATGGGGCCCACCACGAAATTACCCACGCTCGGACACATCAGTTTTGATCTGCTTCGCGATTCCTATCAGGAGCAAGCGGAAGGACTGATTGCCGGGGATGTGGATCTACTGATCATCGAAACCTGTCAGGACGTTCTGCAGATCAAAGCAGCGCTCCAAGGCATTGAACAGGCCTTTGAAACCAGCGGTGAACGCCGCCCCTTGATGGTGTCCGTCACGATGGAAACCACAGGCACCATGCTGGTGGGTTCCGACATTGCAGCTGTTGTTGCCATTATTGAACCCTTCCCCATTGATGTGCTCGGCCTGAACTGCGCAACAGGCCCTGAACAAATGAAAGAGCACATGCGCTACTTAACAGATAATGCTCCCTTCGTGGTGAGCTGCATCCCCAACGCAGGCTTGCCAGAAAATGTTGGAGGTGTGGCGCACTACCGCCTAACACCGGTGGAACTGAAGATGCAACTCATGCACTTCGTGGAGGATCTTGGCGTTCAAGTCATTGGTGGATGTTGCGGGACAACGCCTGCCCATATTGCGGCGCTCTCTGAAATTTCATCAGAACTGAGCGCCGCGCCCAGAAAGGTGCGCTCATATCACCATGAGAGAAAAGCTCTCAGCTATGAAGCCGCCGCATCATCCATTTATGGAGCAACACCCTATCTACAAGACAATTCCTTCTTAATCATTGGCGAGCGACTCAATGCCAGTGGCTCCAAGAAAGTGCGTGAGTTGCTGAATGAAGAAGACTGGGATGGGCTCGTCGCTGTTGCGCGAGGACAGGTGAAAGAGAATGCTCACATCTTAGATGTGAATGTCGACTATGTCGGCCGTGATGGCGAAAGAGATATGCGGGAGCTCGTGAATCGAGTGGTCACCAATGTGAACCTTCCCTTAATGCTCGACTCAACGGAGTGGCAGAAAATGGAGGCAGGCCTGAAGGTTGCCGGCGGCAAATGCATCCTCAATTCAACCAACTACGAAGATGGAGATGAACGCTTCTTCAAAGTCTTAGAAATCGCCAAGCGTTATGGCGCCGGGGTTGTGATTGGCACGATCGATGAAGACGGCATGGCCCGCACTGCAGACCAGAAAGTTGCCATTGCAAAAAGAGCCTATCGAGACGCTGTCGAGTATGGAATTCCAGCGCGAGAAATTTTTTACGACGCGCTGGCGCTGCCAATTTCCACTGGCATTGAAGAAGATCGACGCAACGGTGCGGAAACCATTGAAGCCATTCGCAGAATTCGCGAGGATCTCCCCCAGGTTCACGTGGTTCTTGGTGTGTCCAATGTGAGCTTTGGCTTGTCTCCTGCTGCCAGAATCACGCTGAATTCAGTCTTTTTGCATGATTGCTGCGAAGCTGGAATGGATGCAGCCATTGTGTCCCCAGCAAAAATTCTTCCGCTCATCAAAATCAGCGAAGAGCATCAGAAAGTTTGTCGCGACTTAATCAATGATCGTCGTGGATTCGAAGGCGATGTTTGCACGTATGACCCGCTCACAGTGCTTACAACCTTATTCGAAGGTGTTAGCGCCAAGGCCGCTCGCGAATCAGGACCATCCTTAAGCGACCTAGCCGTGGAAGAACGGCTCAAACAGCACATTATTGACGGCGAGAGAATTGGTTTAGAAGATGCACTTAAAGAGGGTTTAGAAAACTATCCGCCACTGGATATCGTTAACACTTTCCTACTGGATGGAATGAAGGTTGTGGGAGAGCTGTTTGGCTCTGGGCAAATGCAGCTCCCATTCGTTCTTCAATCCGCGGAAACCATGAAGTCTGCCGTGGCCTTTTTGGAACCATTCATGGAGAAAGAAGAAGGGGAACGATCCGCTAAAGCCAAGTTCTTAATCGCAACAGTCAAAGGAGATGTTCACGATATTGGCAAAAACTTGGTGGACATTATTTTAACAAATAATGGCTATGAGGTGATCAACCTTGGTATCAAGCAAGACGTCAATGCAATCATTACGGCTCAGCAAGAACATCAGGCTGATTGCATCGCCATGAGTGGTCTGCTTGTGAAGTCAACAGCCTTCATGAAAGACAATTTGCAAGCTTTCAATGAAGCTGGAATCAACGTTCCTGTTGTTCTTGGAGGGGCAGCATTAACGCCCAGATTTGTGAACAAAGACTGCAGCGATGTGTATGACGGCAAGGTCATTTATGGACGGGATGCCTTTACTGACCTGCGATTCATGGATGCGCTTGTGGCGGCGAAGTCAAAAGATCGCTGGGATGATCGCGCTGGCTTTCTCGATGGCACCCCTGAAGGTCTTTCAATTGGAGGTGACGCGGAATCCCCTGATCCCAGCGACGCATCGCCTGAGAGCCCGTCAAAACAAGCTGAGACGGCGGATCTCAAGCTTCCCGTCAGCTTCGAGCGCTCGGATGCCGTTCCTGAAGAAACAGCCGTTATCACCCCCTTCCTGGGTGCGTCGGTCTTGCAAGGTGAGGCAGAGATTCCACTCGACGAGGTGATTGCCTTCCTCGACCGACAAGCCCTCTTCGCGGGTCAATGGCAGATGCGAAAAGCCAAAAACCAAAGCCGGGACGAGTACGAACAAGACCTCGCTGATAAGGCGGAGCCAATCCTTCAGAAATGGCTGGCGCGCGCCAAAGAAGACCACTTGCTGCATCCAGCAGTCGCCTATGGCTATTTCCCCTGCGGACGGGAAGGCAACTCCGTAGTGGTGTTCAAGCCGGAGGGTGGTGCAGTGCTGGGACGATTTGATATCCCCCGTCAACGCAGTGGCAATCGCTATTGCATCGCCGATTTCTTCCGAGATCTCAAAGAGGGCCAACCCTGCGATGTGCTGCCGATGCAAGCCGTCACCATGGGCGAAGAAGCCAGTCGCTTCAGCCAGGAGCTGTTTCGCAAGGATGCCTACAGCGACTATCTCTTTTTTCACGGCTTAGCCGTTCAGATGGCAGAGGCGCTGGCGGAGTGGACCCATGCCCGCATTCGCCGTGAATGCGGCTTCTCTGATCCCAAGGGGATGCCTCTCAGGGACATTCTTGCCCAGCGCTACAGGGGTAGCCGCTATTCCTTTGGGTATCCAGCGTGTCCCAACGTGGCGGATTCGCGCCAACAACTGGAATGGCTGCAGGCCGATCGCATCGGTCTGACCATGGATGAAAGCGACCAACTGCATCCTGAACAGAGCACAACAGCCCTGGTTGCTTTGCATAGCAACGCTCGCTACTTCAGCGCCTAAGCCCCATGCAGCAGTGCGTTGCCTCAGACTTCTGAGGTCACGCATGCACTCCCATGGACTTCAGCGGCCCAGACGCCATCGACAATGCGATTAAGGCTGGATTGGACATCGATGGAAGCCCTCTTCCGGAAGCGATGCTCACCCTTTATCGCGAGGTGATGGATCAAGAGGCTCAACGCAAGCGCAGTGGAGTGCGTAAATCAATGCGCAACCGCATCGTGCGCACCGGGGCCAAGCATTTCAGCCAAGACGTCCTAAACTCCCGATTAATCGAAGCTGGCTGGGAAGGGTTGAAGGACAAGGAAATCAGCTTTTACTTCAGCTGACAGCCCAATCGTCATGAGCTCTGCAGGATCACTCCTGGCAGAGCTTTTCCATCGTGTCGATGACTTCCTGCTGAAAATCATCCAGGGCACTGGATTCGCTCAAATCGAATCCCTCTCCCGCAGCGTTCTGCGCAAGATCCTGAAAGTGGAAGGCTCCCTCACCATTGGCAAGGATCTCTATAGCCGATGATTCGCCACTTTCGCGGAACGCATCGCAGAGGGCGATAAACGCCGCGTCTTCAGTGAACTCCCAATCCATCGAGGAGGCATAACTGAACGACCTTTAACGCCTAACCCCCGTGATCCGTCAACCATCTCGTCTCGGAATGTGCCAGTCGTTCGGCAGACTCCTGGCAGCCAATGCAAGCAAATGCCGTCACAACAACAAGAGCAAAAGCCAGTTGGGCAGGGTGATCTGAACGTTTTAGGCGGTGCGCTTGAAGGCTGTAGTTGTGAGCCGATGACGGGTTGGTTTCGAGATGGACACTGCCGCACCGATCCAAGCGACATGGGGCAACACAGCGTCTGCTGTGTGATGTCAGAACGATTTCTGAATTACAGCAAGGCCCAGGGCAATGACCTGAGCACTCCCATGCCCGACTTCGGCTTCCCTGGCCTCAAACCAGGCGATCACTGGTGTGTCTGCGCCCCACGCTGGAAACAGGCCTACGACGACGGGATGGCGCCACCCGTACGCCTCGAAGCGACGGAACACACAGCGCTCAAGGTAATCCCGTTGGACGTCCTCAAAACACACGCTCACCAAGGAATGTCCTGACCATCCCAAGCCAGAAAGCGGCCGCTGTCTTCTGCTGTCTGCTGGAGCAAAACATCGAGCAACATGGCGCCCGCTTTCTGGGGGCTGAACAGACGATCCGGCGGGACAAAATTTTGGAATGGCTTGGACAGGGCTGTATCGGTGGTGCCTGGATGCAGCATCGTCACCGTGGCGAGTGGAAAGCGCCGCGCCCACTCCACACTCAACGAGCGCAAAAACATGTTCTGGGCGGCTTTGGCTCCGCGGTAGGCATACCAACCACCACTTCTGTTGTCACCGATGCTCCCGACCCTGGCGCTGAGGCTCGCAAAGTGAAACGGCTGGTCACGCTTCAGGGCAGGCTCAATCGCTTTCGCCAAGAGCAGGGGCCCCGCGGCATTGATCGCAAAGGATTCCATCAATTGACCGGCACTCACCTGCTGCAGGCGCTTCTCAGGGGTCAGCGAACCTCCATGCAGTCGCCCTGTGGCGTTCAACACCAAACGCAGCGGCTGTGGATCGTCTAGGAGCCTCTGAGACAACGCCTCAAGGCTCTGAGGGGACTCCAGGTCCACCAGCCACTCTCCGCCATCGTCGAGCTCTGAAACCACGCTGCGACCGCACAGCAGGACCTCCAAAGCGGGCTGACGACGTTGCAGTTCCTGCGCCAATGCCTTACCAAGACCACCACGGCCCACGATCAATGCACGGCCAATCCAAGCAACTCTGTTGATTTCAGGCATGATCAAAAGTGTTGTCCGAGGGACAGTGAGACAGCTCACACCACTGTTGCTGGGGATGACCGCCACCGCGGGGCTGATCGGCGCGATCACCTGGAGTGTCCAGGCCATTGGTCAGCTGGAACAACAGCGAAGCCAAAAACACACCCTCGAAACGCTGCTGGAAAGCTCCGGAACCGATCAGCCAGCGCGTCATTCCTCTAGTCAGCTATCAAGTGATGAGCCGGAGAACAAGACTCCGAGACCCCAATCGGTCGTGCAGCCAACGCCTGGTGCTAAGCCCCTCGGAGCCCCAGGCAATCCGATTGTGCGCGTTGCTTTGTTAAGTCAATCACCACCCCGTCGCGTGGACCTATCAGGGCAGGCCGAGTGCAGATTCAGCACCGGTGAGATCGTGCAAAAAAGAGCCCTTGAACGCCTTCTCAGCGAGCGTCGTTCGAATTTGGTGACCTGTCAATCAGGCCAAAATGGGGCCATTGTTGTCAATGAAAGCTCCTATCCAGAGACCGTCTATTTCCTCAACAGAGGTCGCGGTTGGCTTGTGATTAATCAGCTGTCTTTGGAGCGTTACGTTGCTTCTGTGGTTGGGGCAGAGATGCCGAGTCATTGGAATCCTGAAGCGTTAAAAGCACAAGCTGTGGCGGCTCGGTCCTACGCCCTCGTGCATCTTGTTCGTCCTGCCGATTCCGATTTCAATCTTGGCGACACCACGCGTTGGCAAGCCTATGGAGGCCTAAAAAGTCAAAGCGCGTCCACTGCCGCCGCCGCCAAAGCCACCCAGGGCCTCGTTCTCAGTTTCCAGGGAGGACTTGTGGAATCGTTGTATGCATCGACCAGTGAAATCGCTGCTGAAGCACACAGCCATTTAGGAGCAAGTATGAGTCAACATGGCGCTCAAGATCTGGCCATGAAAGGGCTCAAGTTCAATGAAATCCTCGGTCGTTATTACGTGGGCGCATCCTTAGCGAGGTTGAAAACAAATGAGAACTGAGACCTATTGGAATCGAGCGCTCGAGAAAAGCGAAAAGGCTCTTAAGTCGGGTGCGCTGGTTCCTCTCAGTACTTCATTAGAACGTCTTGAAGAGAGTGCAGAATCCAATTTTGAATTGAGAACTCTCGAGAGCCGCTTACCCAAACACTTAAAGAGAGAGGGGCCGAAACCCAATCCTTTTAAACCCTGGGATAGGGACCTGGAGGTGGCGCGTTTGGATCCAGGTCATGCCGTGATCCTGAACAAATATCCGGTGCAACGCGGACACATGCTGCTGATCACGGCCGACTGGGCCGCCCAGGATGGTTGGCTAGATCTATCGGATTGGACTGCGTTGGTTCACGTGGACCAAGACACCTCCGGACTGTGGTTTTTCAATAGTGGACCAATTGCAGGGGCAAGTCAGCCCCATCGGCATCTTCAACTTCTGCCCCGCAGCAAAGACGAGAGAAGTTGTCCCAGAGACCTCTGGTTTCAAAAACGCCTGGAATCAAAAGAAAAATCCGAAACAGCTAGCGATCCGTTATGGAACGGTTGCTCCGTTGTCTCGCGAATCAGCCAAAGTAATGACATCTCCGCACAAGCTCAAGGCCTCTACGCCAGCTACTTATCACTCTCTGAACAATTAGGCCTTGGTCATCCATCTCAAGATCAACGCCCAAAGTCCTTTTACAACCTGTTACTAACCCCGCAATGGATGGCGATGGTGAGGCGTCGGCGAGAAGGAGCCGCAGGTTTCAGCGTGAATGCCCTTGGATTTGCCGGGTATCTCTTGGCCACAACAGGCGCAGATCTGCATTGGCTAAGGATGCAGGGTCCAGAGGCCTTATTGCGCGAGGTGGTGCTCGAAATCCGTGGAAACACGGTTGTGGGGTCCCCCTCCTAAATGTCTGCCTGAAGAAGGACCACCGGCCGCTGCCGACCCTCTCCTTCAACAACAGCCATGAACAAACGACAAACGATCCGAAACGAACGCATTGAGCGACATCTGAACCTGGTCGATCCCATTGCTGGCCACTACGCCAAACGGTCGGGCCTGGACCGTGATGATCTCAAGCAAGTGGGAAGGCTTGGCTTATTGCGTGCCGCCGAAGGGTATGAGCAAGGCCAAGACAAGCCGTTTGAGGTCTATGCAAGGCCTCACATCAAAGGAGCGATCCTTCACTACCTCAGAGACAGTGTGGGGCTGATCAGACTCCCCAGACGCCTTCAAGAACAAGCGCAGAGCAGCATCAAAACCAATTCCTCAGAATCGGCCAAAAGTCAGGGGATGACCGCAGAGATCGAACTCAACGTTCAGATTTATCGACGCCGTCAGTCTTGGGAACCCTTAGACGAAACCAGGGTGGCAGCAAACCAACCTGAATGGCAGCCTCTGCTGATGCAGGAAAGGGCCCGACGTGTCTGGGATGCCATCAACGGGTTGCCGCCTACAGAGAAAAGGGCGCTGATTGAGGTGGTGATCGAAGGTGCCAGCCTCCGTGGTGCCGGGAAAAAGCAGGGTGTCAGCGCCATGACCATGCAACGGAGGCTGAAACGGGCCTTAGCCCAGTTGCGACAGGAGCTTGCCGATCAAGACTCTTCGCTGTGATCCCGCTGGATTTGACCTTCAAGGGTGGTCATCGCTGCGGTGACGGCAGCCAGTTGACGCTCGAGTCCATCACGCCAGAAACGGAGCATCTCCAACTTTCGTTGCTGGTGATGACTCCGCCAATGGCTGGACTCACACGATGGCTGACAGAAAAAGGGAGGCAGCATGAGTAAACACAAGCTTTCCCATAATCCTGGCGAATTGTTCCAGAAATCGGGACTGCCATCACACACTTGGCGCTCCTGAACCAGACGATTAGGTTTGGAACTTGCGGAAATCTCAAGCCTCACTGCTCAAAAACCAGTCTCGCGTGTCGCACCGATTATCAAAACTGGTCCTAATCAGTGTCGCAATTGCGACACACGATTTCGCTGTCATGGAGCAGGCCTACGCCTATGTGCCCTTAATGGCTGGGCAAAGGGCGCGTTCTCTCAATGGCACCTTTAATAACGTTCCCGTCCTGCATTCCAACCAACCCGAAATTGTCAAAGGGCCTGGAATCCTCGTCAACACAACGCCTGGTACTGCAACCGCCGCCGAAAACAACCAGCCCTTGAGGAATGCCGAATTCACATTTAATGGTGAATTCGGCATCCATATGCATCATAAGTATTACCCCCAAGACAGCAGCAAATTAGGAGGACGCCGGGCCAGAGGCTTGCTAACCGTGGCAGCGATAGCCATCAACCCAGGCAACAATCCTGTCACTCTTAAGTTCAAAAGAGGCTCCGTTAAAAATAGCTTTGAGGCCCCTTATCACCCCAATCGCTTGATGGGAGTGAAGCCCCTTGGCCGACGCCCTTGGAACACAGGTCCAGGGGACGCAACAGCTGTACAAATGCTGAGAGGGGAACTCGATCGCAAATTACCTCGAGAAATAACAATCCCAGCGCGAAGTCGCAAAGTGATTGTGAGCTCAGTTCTTCCTGCGAGAGGAATTATGAACGGGCTGTTGAGAGGCCGCAGCGACGGACCTTTCCAACTGGCTGTCGTTGCAGCGGAGGAGACCAACCAAGAGCAGGAGCTGATTGCCGTTCTAGACAGCAAGAGACTTGCTCCAGGGCGAATTTATTTAAATCGTCTCAATGAAATCCGTACCGGCAAAGTCTTTTCCAGAGTTGCTGGCGTTGCCATTGGCGATGAGTACAAGGCTTCGATTAATCATGATCTCTCACAGGGTGCATTGCATATTCCACTAACAAGCACCCGCAAACATCATTTTGGAACGAGAGATATACAGGTGAATCAATTATCAACACGAATGATTGACTCCGCCTTGAACAATGTTGGCACCTATGGCGTACGATTTGATGTTGAGATGAATCTCACTGGTGGTGGTGCTCATGAGTTGGTCTTAAGCCATCCAGTGGCATCCGGTCGAAAACCTTTCACAGCATTTCGGGGATCAATCGGAATTAAAAGTGCCGAAGGCTATCGAGAAGTTCATGTTGGGATGAAATCAGGGCAGAGCCTGCCCCTCGGCCAAATCAACACTCAAGCCAACGCTGTGAATCCCGTCACGGTGAGTGTTGTTTATCCAGCGGATGCCACACCGGGTCACTTGCTCAGCGTGGTGCCCGTGACCCAGCTCGCCTTGATTCGGCGCCGGGAAGAGATGCTGGAAGCGGCAAGAAAAGCTGAGGAAGCGGCCAAAAAACGCAAGGTGGTTCCACCAACGCCGCCACCAGCGATCAATGCAAAGCCGAAACCTCTTCAAGCGAACGAGAACAAACCAAGGCCGCAAGCAACACCGCAGCCACGAGCCACACCACGGACCTATCCGAAACCAGCCCCAAGGATTGCACCTCCGGCTGTTGCCGCACCATCCAGTGGTACCAAGCAATATCCGCCAGCGATGATCATGCCTCAGCGCGTCAATGACTCGCTGGAGCAACGGTATCGCGATGCCATTAAGGCGCAACAAGATTGGTTGCGCCGACTACAAGGTCGATAGGCTTCGCTCATCTCTTTTACTCAGATCATCGCGGCAAGCTGAATGGGGCGTCGGATCACACTTGAACTACCTGATCATCTCGTTGATCGCCTCGACGAGCTGAAAAAGGAGTGGTGCATCAGGTCCAGAGGCGATTGCTTAACGCGATTGCTGGAAGAGATCTGGACGGACGAGCCCGATCTTGAAACACCTGTTGATGGTTTTCTCGACACCGGCGGCATCGAAGATTCAGAGCTGTCATCGGTCTCGACCTCCACGGATGCAGTGACATCCGAGCAAAGCTCGCGAGCAACGGAACCCTCGTACGACGAAGACCGGGCCATCGTCTTGGTTCGCCGTCGTCAAGAGCCTGAGACGCAAGACATCGCTGCGGTGCTATCCGCCGACACGAGTCAACCCAAGGACAACAGCACGAAAAGTCGAGGCATCGACTTACCCGGATTTGTGCGCAGCCGCACGCAGGCCATCCGAACCAGCCTGCAACATCCAAAAGCGCCAGAAGAACGACGTGACAGTCCCTTTGTCCCCGTGGTCAGCTTTGATCACCTCACCGCTTGCAGCGATAAGGCCATTGAACATTGGACCAATCTCTATGGATCGAAACCCGGAGCAACGGTGCTGGAGGCGGTGATGCTCTGGATGGCTCGAGATATTTGGCCCCAATTGGATGGAAGCGAGGGACGCACCTTCACCTGGAGCCAAATAAACCAATCGATGCAGGATGTCTGCGCTGAATGGTCCGTTCAGTCTCCAAAATTTGAACATGTGATTGTCGCTGCTGCCGTTCTCGAAGATCCGTTTGCCGCCGGAAGCGTGGCAGATCGGATCCCAACCTTGATTCGTCGGTTTGTGAACCGCTTCAAACGGAGTCGGCGTGTGACTTCTTTTGAAACCTTGGAATCCACCATGACCCTGCATGGAGCCTTGCGCTTGCTCGATCTGCCCACGCAAGCTGGAGCATCCCTCACACTGCGCTCCATCCGAGATGCCTACAAGAAAAAGGCGATTGAAGCCCATCCAGATGCAGGTGGCTCTACGGATGGAATGAGACGACTGAATGAGGCTTATCAGATGCTGCGGGAGCTCTACAAAGACAAAGAGTCGCAGCCGTCTTAGTCAAGTCAATTCATAGGACTCATTGCAAGACCTAGCTGAGAAACTCCAGACTTATATGTCGCGCCCTAGTCCCAAATCAAGACCCATATTGAGTCTCAGGCAAGATGCGCGATTGAATTGTTGTTATCGCATCACTTTTCCATCGTTTTAAATGCGGGAGCCACCCAATCAATCCCTTGTCCCCTGAACCAATAAAAACCACATCGTCATCCAGACCTAAAGCTCCATCGTTCTTCGAATCGCGATCGGATCAGCATGTACACGCTGTCCAAGCCTTCCAATCCCGTGTCCAAGGCAACCCTGGCCAAAGCCAAGACAAGCCAGGGCAAGGGTTTTAAAGTTTGCGTACCTGCTATAGACACAGTGACGCAAGACGATTGACCTACCGCGCCAGCTCACTGAGCCAAGCAAAAGGGCGAACAATCAACAGCAGAGACCAAGCCCTGGCCCCAGCCAAACCTATGTCTCATTAATCTCATACAAGACATATGCTTGGTCCCATTTTAAGTCCAAATCAAGACTCTTTATGCGACCAAAAGAAACTTTCCGTGCGCTTGGCTATGGGAGGCTCCATCCAGCAACACCTTGCACCCACAACATCAACTCTTGCCAACCAAGGGATCGCCTTCACGCCTAGCAAGGCTTCCATGAACAGCCCCCATGAACAGCGCCCCATCATGGGGTGCAGAAATAGCAGATGAGACCAGAAATAAGACACATCTTGCGTCTCGCTTAAGACGTATGCAAGCAAGATTGGTGGTTGTTGGCAATAAAAAAGCCGCCTCTTCCGGCGGCCATTGGATCAAGGCAAGACGGTTTAGGTCGAGGTCTGCATCCCTTGGATAAGGTAATCAAAGTAAGGAGCCGCAAGTGCTTGCTGGTCTTCTGAAAGAAGTGCAAGGGAAGCCCCTCTCATGCAGCGCATGGCTTCCACCATTCCAGGCATTGGAACACCAAGACTGTTGTACATCTCGCGGGCACCCACAAGACCAATCTGTTGGATAAGCTCCGTACTGCCTGCCAAAACGCCGTAGGTTACGAGGCGAAGGTACCAGCTGTAGTCCCGCAAGCACTGGGCACGCTGCTTCTGACCGAAGGCGTTGCCTCCAGGAGCAACGTATTCCGGTTTTCGACTGAACAGCTGTTTCGCTGATTCGTCGACAATTTTCTTCTCGTTCTCAGTGAGACTTCGAACAACCGATAAACGAATCGAACCCTGGCTGAGGAAATCAACCATGGATCGCAGTTCACCGCTGCTGGGGTAACGCAGATCGTCATCTGCTTGGAGAATCAGATCCCGAACAACGCTCATGTCAGCTGGCAAGCTTGAATGAGTCTAGAGCTATCGATCGCTTCGCATGAATTTGCAGCGATTGGTGTTACGCCTTTGCAATGGCCCAGTCCTTGAGCGACCCACCACTAGCTGGTCAAATCATCTCCGTTCTGGGCACCGATCTCAATCACCAGGGCCTGGGATTGGCTCGCTGGCAAGGCTGGGTGGTGGTCGTTCCCCAGTTGCTTCCAGGGGAAAAGGCCCAGGTGCAATTGCTGCAACGCAAGAAGTCGCAATGGTTTGCGCGCCATCTCAAAACGTTGGTGGCGGCCCCAGGCTCGAGAAAAGCTCCGTGCATCCTTGCCAAAGACTGTGGAGGGTGTTCTCTCCAACACCTCGAAGAAAGTATTCAGGGGGAATGGAAGCGCAACCGTCTTGAGCAAACCCTGAAACGGATCGGTGGGATTGACATCCAGTCCCCGAAACCGATCAACAGCGATCTTGAGCACTTGGGCTATCGCAATCGAGCTCTGATTCCCCTGCTTCGACAAGAGGATCAGCTGCGGTTGGGGTACTACCGCCGTGGAAGCCATCAGATCGTGAACCTCAATCGTTGTCCTGTCTTAGACCCACGCATCGATGCCTTAATCAAACCCCTGAAACAAGACCTAGAAGCCAGTGGTTGGCCAGCCGATGCTGACTTGCGTGGAGAACCCGGTCTTCGCCACCTCGGTTTGCGCGTGGGTATGCGAACAGGCGAAATCCTGATCACCTTGGTCAGTGCCACACCCGAACTCAAAGGAATCAAAGAACTGGCCTTGGAGTGGATGAACCGTTGGCCTGCTGTAGCAGGTGTGACCCTGAACCTGCAACCGCGCCGGAGCAATACCGTGCTCGGAGCGATCACCCACACGCTCGCTGGTCGCGATTGCATCAGCGAATGCTTCTGCGATCTTCAACTCCTGCTTGGAACCACCACCTTTTTCCAAATAAACACCGCTCGTGCCGAGCAGATCGTGATTGTTTTGCGGGAGTGGCTTCTTCAGCGTGAAGGATGCAAGCGCATCATTGATGCCTATTGCGGCATCGGGACGATCAGCTTGCCCATCGCTGCAGCTGGCATAGGCGTGGTGGGGCTTGAGATCAATCCGGCTTCAGTCCAACAGGCGCGCCAAAACGCGGCCTTAAATGGACTTATGGATGCTCGCTTTGAAGCCGGTGACGTGGCCTCTCTGCTGAGTGATTCCCTGCCAGATCACGATGCTCTTGTGGTGGACCCACCGCGAAAAGGATTAGCAGCAGATGTGCTCGAAGCCATTTTGAACTGTCCACCCAAGAGCCTGGCCTACCTGAGTTGTGACTCAGCAACCCTGGCGAGGGACCTCAAGCGCCTGGTCTCAGACGACGGTCCCTATGCCATTGATCGCATTCAACCCGTGGACTTTTTCCCCCAGACAACCCATCTGGAATGCCTGGTCCTCCTGAAGCGCATCAACTGCGAAGTTCAACCTTGAATTGTTTGACCAAAGCCTGTCGAACCTTCTCTTGCACGGGCTGAAGCTGCTCATCGGTGAGCGTGCTGTCCTTGCCGCGATACCGAAGCCGGAATGCTTGGCTGCACTGATTATCTGGGAGTTGACCACCTTCAAACCGATCAATCAACTCGACACTTTCGAGAAGGGGCTTCCCCGCTTTCCGAATGGCCTGCATCAAGTCAGCAGCGGGTAATGTCTTTGGCACAAGCATGGCGAGATCTCGTTCCATCGCTGGGAGCGTTGAGAAGGCCTTAAAGGAAGGCACCCAGCGATTGCGACGCGTTGCCGCTTCCAGGAGACGGTGCAAATCCAGATCAAACAAATAGGTGGCATCAGGGAGCTCGTACTGAGCACACAACATGGGGTGAAGCTGGCCAAAGCAACCAAGGGCTCGGCCTTCCACCATCACCGCTGCAGCCCGACCGGGATGGAGACGCGGATCGTCCGATAAGGGGCGGTCGTTGGTTTCCAAGCCCAAGGAGTGCAAAACGGAGGCGAGTGCTCCACGAGCCATGTAGTAATCGGGGACGAGAGCCTTACCGCTTGTCGCCCAGCGTGAAAGACGCCGTTCTCCGCAAATCACCCCACCAAGACGGGCTGTCTGCACAATCTCCTGGCCCTTCGGCTGGAACACATGGCCGATTTCAAACAGCCAACAACCGGGCTGGGAAGCCTGCAGGTTGCGTTGACAGACCTGGAGATGCTCCTGCCAGAGCGCGGTTCTGAGATGGCTGGTTTCGGCCAACAATGGGTTGCTAATCGGAATCCGATTGGGATCATCCGCATCTGCTCCGGTGAGCGATAAGCAGGTGATCTCTTGGAGGCCCGCACTACAAAGCCGACGGCGCAAACGGCGCTCCGCCTGCTGCATATCTGTGAGACCACCGGGAACCAAAGGATCAGGCAAGTGAGCACCAAAACAGTCGAAACCCACAAGACGAGCCACCTCCTCAATCAGGTCCACCTCCCGAAGCAGGTCCATCCGACGGGAAGGAGGCACCACCACCGACCAACCGCCCTCTGAAGCCTTGAGCTCACAACCAAGCGCAGACAGACACGCCTCCACCTGTTCATCACTCACATCGGTTCCTTGATCGTCGTCAGAAGCCAAGGGACCTAGCAGTTGATGAAGAGCATGACGGCGAAGGGTCACCACGGGTTCCGGGCCTTCCTCGGCACAGCACTGCCAACTGCGGCCTGCCACTCCGTCTAGGAGCTGTTCCATTAGTTCGAGTGCACGACCCGCTGCAGGCAAGGTGATCTGACGCGGTAACCCCTTTTCGTAACGAGAACTGGCATCCGTGCGCAACCCTGTTGCACGACTGCTGCTGCGAATCGAGGCGGGAGTGAACAGGGCTGATTCCAACCAGATTTTGGTGGTCGTGGCCGTCACTCCGCTCTCAGCACTGCCGATCACCCCCGCAATCGCAACCGGTCGATCACGACAGGTGACCAACTGAACACGCTCGTCAACCGTGATGGTGCGGCCATCTAATCCCGTAAAGGGTTCCTTCGCCCGTCCTTGCCTAAGTCCAAAATCATCAGGCTTGAGATCGGGGCCACACAACCGTTCCAAGGCATCAAGGTCAAAGGCATGGAGAGGTTGACCTTGTTCCAACATCACCAAATTGGTGATGTCCACAATCGCGTTCACGGGTTTTACACCAGCCCGAAGAAGTCTCTGTTGGAGCCAGGCAGGAGCATCTTTCCCACCATCGAGACCACTCACTTCGGTCAAGGCGTACACACCCCCCTCTTTCATGGCGGCAGCATGGTCGGCTGAGGGGTTCAAATCAGCTGTCGCCTGTGGCGCCACCGGCTTGGGCAACTGCAGAGCGGCACCTGTCAGTGCCGCGACTTCCCTTGCAATACCGGTCATCGACAGACCATCTGGCCGATTTGCGGTGATCGCCAATTCCAAAACAGTGTCATCCAACCCAAGGCAAGACGCCACTGCCGTACCAGGTGCCGGAAGACTGTCCAGCAGATCATCTAAGACCGCAATGCCGTCAACATCCGTGGGTTGCCCGAGCTCTGCGAGCGAACAAATCATTCCCTGGCTCGCCACTCCACGCAGCTCACCAGCCTTAATCGTGAGATTGACCGCAGGAAGAACAGCACCAATGGTGGCGACAGGAACATGAATGCCTGCCCGCACATTGCTGGCACCACAAACGATCTGAACCGTCTCCTCCGCCCCTATGTCCACAACACAAACACTGAGTTTGTCGGCATTGGGATGTTTATCGCGCTCCAACACATGGCCCACCACAACACCTTGGGCGAATCGACTCAAATCATCGATCTCCTCCACCTCAAATCCAGCCATGGATAGGCGTTCGCCGAGTTGATCAGCGGCTTCATTTACCTGGACGAGATCCTGCAACCAGGAAAGGGAGACCCGCACGTCAACGATTCAATCGGATATCGATCCTACGAAGCTCCGCGCAATCATCAAAACTGTTTGTGCTGTCAGCTGAAGATGTAGAGTCGTTGTTTGTTACTACGCTTCGCTTCTGCGGCGCAACGTCCTTTATGGCTAAAAACAAGGGCGTCCGGATCGTGATCACTCTCGAGTGCACTGAATGCCGGTCCGCCTCCGCCTCCGAAAAGCGTTCTCCCGGCGTGTCTAGATACACGACGGAGAAGAACAGACGGAACACCACTGAGCGGCTGGAGATCATGAAATTCTGTCCCCAGCTCAACAAAATGACTCTCCACAAGGAAATCAAGTGATTTTGCAGGTGTCCATCGTTCAACAGCTTTCCTGAGTTATGTCTAGTTCCTTCTTTAAGAAGCGTCTTTCTCCGATCAAACCTGGAGATCCCATTGATTACAAAGATGTGGATCTGCTCAAGAAATTCATCACCGAACGCGGAAAAATCCTTCCTCGTCGTTTGACTGGGTTGACTGCCAAGCAGCAGCGCGACCTGACCAATGCTGTAAAGCGTGCTCGCATTGTGGCGTTGCTTCCCTTCGTTAACCCAGAAGGCTGATCCACTGGCTTCGTCCGCTCTCCAACCAGGAGATCTTGTCGGCGTTCAAGAGTCGAAGGGGAATCAACTGGCTGTCGTCGAATCTCTTCAAGGCAGCAAAGCGCGCTTGAAGCTTGGATTTGATCGCAAATCCGTTGTCTTACCCCAGCGACAACTCAATCTTCTCTGCCCCCTGCCTTCCGGAGCCGATCTCCCGGATGGGCTGGGGGCATCTCCTTGGCATCTCAAAGCCGAGAACGTCCACCCCTCTTGTCTCGATCGTCGCAGTTGGGGCGCAGCTTGGCTCTTGCTCCTGGAATCAGACGAGACAGTCGAGATCGACTTTTTTAGTGATCTCGTCTGTGGAGGTACCAACCCGAGCCAATTAGCACTGTGTTGGTTGGCCTTGATGGGGCCCCAGCTTTGGTTCCGTTACAAACAGGATCAGATCAAGGCTCGCTCAGCTGGCGAACTCAAACCGCTACGACGACAACAACGGCTCAAAGCTCTTGAACAACAGATAGAGCAGCGTTGGAAAAAGCTACTCAGCGCTCGACAACAACTTGATTTGCAAAGCCTTCCACCAGCGCTTAGCGACAGGTTGGAACAACTCAAGGAGGTGGTTTCAGGGTCCCTCGAATTCGCCCAACTTGACCGGGTCGTTCAGCAAAGTCTGGTGGGTCTGCGTCTTGATCAAGACCGGGCAGATCTTCGCCTTCTCTTGGTGGACCTCGGCCTTTGGGACCCCCATCAACTGGCATCGATGGCTGGCACAACCTGGTCATCAGGATTCAGCCCGGCTCTGCTCGAGGAAGCTGAGCGCTTGGTGGAGCTCAATACAAGCGAACGCCCCGGTGACTCCGAGCGCATCGATCTTTGCGATCAGCGCTGCGTCACGATCGACGATGAAGACACGCGAGATATTGATGACGGGATCGCGCTGGAGCGTCGCGAGGATGGCACGCAACGACTCTGGATTCACATCGCAGACCCGGGGCGACTGATCGATCAAGACTCAGCTCTCGACCTCGAAGCCAGGCGGCGCGGTAGCAGCCTCTATTTAGCGAAAGGCAATCTGCCGATGTTTCCAGATTGCTTGTCGACGGGGCCTTTCAGTTTGCGAGCACGGACGCGAACGGCTGCCTGGAGCATTTGGGCTGAACTCACCAGCGACGGTGAGCTCGGAGATCACGGAATCCAACGCAGCTGGGTGCAACCCACCTATCGACTCAGCTACGAAGACGCCGATGAGTTGATCGAATTAGCGCCACCAGAAGACACCGACTTAGCAGAATTGGATGCGCTTCTCAGCCGCAGGCGGGACTGCCGAGTTCGCAATGGGGCCCTTCTCATGGATCTGCCAGAAGGCAGGATTCGTTGTCGAGATGGTCAGCCGTCTCTCGAGGTCAGTGAACCTGGGAGATCCAGGCAGATGGTTGCTGAAGCGATGATTTTGGCTGGTGCAGTGGTAGCCCGAATTGCGGAAGTGCAGGACCTGGCTTTGCCATTCCGCAGCCAACTGACTGCTGACCTCCCCCCCAGCTCCGAATTGGAGGCACTGCCAGATGGAGCCGTTCGATTCGCCGCCATCAAGCGCTGTCTCAGTCGCGGAATCATGGGGACCCAACCCGCAGCCCACTTCAGCTTGGGACTTGCCTCCTATGCCCAAGCCACATCCCCCATTCGCCGCTATGGCGATCTTGTTGTGCAGCGGCAATTCCAAGCCCAACTCAATGGCGAGGAAGCCCTGGATCGCGATGCCATGCAACTGCTCATCACCGACTTTGATGCAGCGGTGCGTGAAGGCATTGGAATTTCGAGGGAAGACCAACGCCACTGGCAACAGGTGTGGTTTGAACTCCATCACAAAGAGCAGTGGGCTGCTCAGTTCTTGCGCTGGTTGCGTCCTCAGGATCAGCTTGGACTGGTGCGCATTGACGATCTAGCCATGGATGTGGCGGCTGAATGCCCAAGAGATTCAGAACCAGGTGAGGGCCTGCTCGTCAATGTGCAGCATGTTGACTCAGCTCGTGATCAACTCAGGCTGGTGGCTTCTGCTCACTAAATTCCCCTGGAGCCCTGCAGGCTGATGCCCCGTAACCAGGGCCCCCAGGGGTTGGCCACCGCGAGCAACTCAACGGCCTTCGGGCGTTCCTGATGCGCCAGCCAACTGCTCAAGTCAGGCTCGAGGGTGATCAAGGGCCAACGCAGGCCGCTCACAAGTTCCAATTCGTATCCACCTTGGCCATCAGGCAGCAGCGTTCCTGACCAAACATCCTGTTGAGGCTGGGGAGGAGGTGCCATCCCAGACTGCGCATCAGAACCGAGCCAAGACCCATCGCCGCCGAGGAGCTCTGGGTGATCTAGACATGCGCGCTGTCTGTGTTGCCAATCTGGATGATGCCAAGGAGTGTCCCAAAGCGGAACGATTCCAGAGGGAGCTGTGGGCTCCTCGATCAGGAGCTCTTGAAGGAGGCGAACGGGCAGAGCAGCGAGTGGACGCTGGAGCCGAATCGACAAGGCCGCAGCTGCTCCAGCAGCCTGCCCCACATTGAAAATAAGCGGTTGAAGCCTTGTAGCCCCGTTGGCCATATGGCTGGTACTGAAGGCCTTGTCAGCGCTCAACAAGTTCTCCAGGTCAGCACTGACTAGTGCTTGATAGGGAATGCAAAAGGGAGTCCCGGACCAACGGCCACCCCAGCGACAGCTTTTGGGGGCAAGCGGCCAATCAGGACCGGGATAGTGATGGTCGTTGGCGTAATTGCCAACAGCAATCGAGTCCAACGCACCAGCGTCATTGAATGGAAGCGCAGCGATCGATTGCCCGGTCGTCTGAGGCAAGATCTCCCGTTCGATCACCGTCTTGAGACCAATCATCCGGCGCCCCTCACGCCAATAGGGCATGGCCGCCAACCAGGGAGCAGGACTTCCAGACTCGTGGGGGAACGCCTTGCCCCGCGTTAACCCACCGGCACTACACCGCTGAAGTTCATCGGCAAAATGCAGGCTGTGGGCTTGCATTTCAGCCATCAGCTCCTGCTGGACCTTGGGATTGGGGTCGAAGGCTCGATCTAATCCTCGATGCCAGTCGTTGCCATGCAAGGGCCAGTTCAGCATCACCAATCCCCCAGGCAAGCGCCCGTAACTGATGGTGCGATTCACACCAAAGGCTGCGCAGGCCTGTTCAAACGGCTCCGACAACACCGGGGGAGCATCGAGCCCCCGCCCTGAAGCAGGATCAGCGAAATGGTGATCGCTGTGCAACTGACCCATCACCACCCATGTGGGTGACTGCACTGGCTGCTCTCGAAAAAAGGCTTCCGTTTTAAGACGATGCGCTTGAGGCGCGCTCGGTTCTCCCCACAGCTCCTGAGCCTCCCAACCCAAACGAAAGGGTGCCTGCACCAAGGGCAGTAACTCTCCGCGATCACTGCCATCGATCACCACATCGCAACCAATGCGATGAACACCTCCAGCGCGTTCGATCAGTACTGCTTGCACCGCTGGTCCTGAACGTTCCACATCCAGCAGCTGACAATTAGCCCACCACTGAAGATTCGGGAGTTCCTGCACCCAATTTTGAAGAATCCGTTCAGCTGTCGTTGGCCGATAACCAAAACAACTCACCCAGTTCTGATCGAGGCCTTCTGGCTCGGTTTGATAGAGAGCCCTGAGGAAGGCACCCCACAAGCCGGTCTGCCAAGGGGCGAGTTCATTGCCATCAGGACAACACACTCCCGCTGTACTGACCATCCCTCCGAGCCAACGCCCTGGGGTGAGCAGAAGTGTCTCGGCACCGGATCGAGCAGCCTGAAGTGCGGCGGCAACACCGCCCGTGCCACCACCCCAGACCACCACTGGGCTACGGCAAGTTTGCGTGGTCATACCTGAGCCGATTCGCGACAGCTGATCCGCAGTTGTTCATCCATGGAAAGGTGGCCAAGACAACGAAAACGCAGCACTATCAGCTGCTCGTACAAGGGATTGATTTTGCACATCGCTGGAACATGAACCAGCTTGCGGCCAAACAAAATAATGTCTCGCTCAAAAGGGCACTGAGAAGGAATCAGCTGAACGATGAAGGACGAAATCCTCTCGTCACGAGGATCCAAATCATCGAGCCATTGCTTCAGGGGATCCAAGGGTTTCCAAGGCTGGGGCTCCCGTGAAGAGGATGGAACCAAGCTGTTAATCAGTTCACTATTGAGGCCAAGCGCTGAGGCCCAGGTTTGGAGTAAATCAAGTTCAAAGTGGCTGAGATGACCATCCGCTAAAGCAACCACGACCGCTGACCTCAGGAATTGCTCCGCACGATTGGGGTCCGAAGCGAACAGACGGTTGATGTCATCAAGATCAGGAGCTCGCCAATGCTTCCAATCAAAGTCTTGGAGAGGACAGTCGTCATTGAGTTGCTCAGCCAGCTGCCGCTGTTCCTCAGGATCGAAGTCTCCATCAACAAGGGCCAGCTGATGCAACGCTGCCAGCCAAGTTGACCTGGCCTCATCGACAGACGCAACGTTGAGAAGTGGCATGACGAAGCGAAGGGGGGTCGTTAGGATCCAAGGCCGGAAGGGGAACACCCCGAGAGGACCATGATTTATACCCTTACAACCCCTCTTTACTACGTCAACGACAAACCACATTTAGGAAGCACTTACACCACCATTGCCTGTGATGCACTGGCTCGCTTTCAGAGACTGGAAGGACACGACGTGGTGTTTGTGACTGGCGTTGATGAACACGGTCAAAAAATCCAACGCACAGCCGCTGCTCAAGGAATCAGTCCCATCGATCACTGCAATCGGGTCACAGCCAGCTACGAAAAGGCCTGGAAAGAATGGGATATCAGCCACGATCGATTTGTTCGAACCACATCCACTCGCCACTTGCCGCTGGTCCAACAATTTTTTCAACGCTGTGAAGCAGCTGGAGATATTCGCAGTGGACGGCAAACCGGTTGGTATTGCGTTGGCTGCGAGGAGTTCAAAGATGATCCTGCCGAAGCGACCAACCCGGCTTGTTCCATCCACCAGAAGCCATTGGAGTGGAGAGATGAAGAGAACCTCTTCTTTTGTTTATCCCATTTCCAAGAAAAGATTGAAGCCCTGCTCAGTCAGCCTGATTTCATTGCACCAGCGAGTCGACGCAAAGAGATTCAAAATTTTGTGGCTGGAGGGTTACGCGACTTTTCCATTTCAAGGGTGAATGTGGACTGGGGATTACCCGTACCGGGGCATCAAGGCCATACCTTTTATGTGTGGTTTGATGCCTTACTCGGCTACCTCACGGCTCTCTTAGATGACGGTGGAAGCATTGACCTAGAGCGCCTAAACGCTGTTGGCTGGCCAGCGGATCAGCATGTGATTGGCAAAGACATTTTGCGCTTCCATGCTGTGTACTGGCCGGCCATGTTGATGTCTGCAGGCTTACCTTTGCCCAAAAAGGTTTTTGGTCATGGTTTTTTAACCAGAGAAGGGCAAAAAATGGGCAAATCGATTGGAAACGTTCTTGACCCAGACGTGCTCCTGAGTCGCTGTGGCACTGATGCCGTTCGCTGGTATCTCTTACGTGATATTCAATTTGGAGACGATGGGGATTTCCAGCAACAGCGGTTTGTTGACCTCGTTAATAATGACCTTGCTAACACCATTGGGAATTTGCTGAACCGAACATCTTCGATGTCTCGCAAATGGTTTAACGAGTGCACTCCGATCGTTGACGGAGAAGACAGCGATCATCATGCGTTACGCCAGGCTGCCGAAACAGCGATTGCTTCTGTCCGGGCAGCCATGCCCTCCATGGCATTTCAAAACGCGGCTGAGGCCATCCTTCAGCTCGCCATTCAAGCGAACGGATATCTCAATGATCAAGCACCTTGGAGCAAGATGAAGAAGGGTGGTCAAGACGCGCAAGTCGCCATCGACATATACGGGGTTTTAGAAAGCGCTCGACTAGTGGGATGGCTGTTGCAACCACTGGTTCCCGATTTGAGTGAGCGGATTCTGACCCAGCTCAATCAAAGCTCATCAGCCACCGACTGGACGGGACAGCTGCAGTGGGGAGGCTTGGAATCGGGCCACCCGCTCCCCCAGCCACAACCGGTGATGCAACGATTGGAACTTGAAGAAGCACTGTGACCTTTGCCGAGCGATTCAACCACTTCAGATTGCTGAAAAGCAGCACCTGGATCACACCAGTGATTCTCAGCGTTCTCGTGCTGGGCTGCGCCTCCTCAACAGAGAACCGTTCAAAAACGGATGCACCGCTGCCATTTGTCTTTCGCAAATTAGAGCTCGAACAGAAAAAATCAAGCGGAGATATCGACTGGAAACTCTCAAGTCCTGAGGCGCGCTATGAACTCACTCGAAGATTGGTGAGAGCTAAGCGACCGGTTGGTGTTCTCTACAACAAAAACAAACCATCCTTCGAAATCAAGGCTGATTTCGCCGTAGTCATCAACGACGGCGAACAAATCATGCTTGAAGGAGATGTTCAACTTCAACAAATAAATGGGCAAAAGATTTTAATCAAAGGCGAAAGGTTGCGTTGGGAACCAGAACTTTCTCGCCTGATCATGGAACAACAGCCAAGGGCATTTGATGATCGTTCAAGAATCACCGCAACCCTTGCCATCCTTCAGCAAGATACCAATAGCCTCACACTCAGCGGCCCCGTCCAACTCGATCGCTGGCAAGACAAGCTGGCCCTCACTTTCAAACCAGATACGGCAGTTCGCACAGGCCAGGCCACCTGGAACCTCGAGGACGGTTCACTTAAGGCCAATGGACCAGTTCTGGGTCAACGCCGAGATCAGGAAGGCGTTGTTCTAGAGCAACTGGAAGGGCGGGAATTAATAGGCAATACGCAAAAGGGCCTGATCACAGTGAAATCCCCTGTGATCGTGACCATGCCGAAAAACAAAGGCCTCTTACGCGCCAAAGACACCAACTGGAATTTCCGTAAACAAACCCTGAGTAGCAACGATCCATTTGAGGGTTTGATTAATCAAACCCAGATCAATGGTGAGAGTTTCCTTGCTGAACTCAATCAGTCGTCCGTGGTCATTCCCGAAGGCTGTCGCATCCAACAACCAGGAGAACAGTTGCAAGCGCGCCAATGCCGTTGGAATTGGGAAACCGACGAAGTGTTGGCAACGGGTGGGGTTCGCGTAGAGCGTGAAAGCAACAATCAAATCACCGAAGCAGAGACATTGAGCGGATCCGTGGGGGATGAGGGGTCGTTTACGTTCACGGCACCGGGAAACAAAGTGCGTTCCCAGGTCACGATTGAGGAGGAGACAAACGATCGAGACCCAAACACGAAGACATCTCAACCTCCAGTGCTGTTTTAAACGTTCTTGCTAAATGACTGGCTTCAACGCCCTGGGCACTAAAGGAGTTTGCATCCTTCGTTGCCGATCGTTGCCTAAACAGAACCCATCTTTCAAGCAACAGATCATTTTGGTTTGAGGCAAAGCAGGAAAGCAACTGCTTAAAGCTCTCTGCTGCAATAAAAATTTCCGCTCATGGCGAGGCATCGGTTCGACATTAAAGTAGATATCCCAAAGAGGAGAGTTGTGCTCGAGGAAAGCCAAAGGCAATCTTTTATGTTATCGAATACATGTGGATTAAGCATTCAGCATCATTGGCTACGTTAAGCCGACCTTTTATATTGCCATATTCTCCTCAATTAAGACGTCTTTGCTCCTGATCACGCTGATAAAGCTCTTCTGCTTTTCTATTTAACTGATTCTGAATGCGATTGGTGTCATCTCGGTCATCAAGTGACTGGGAAACATTCCAGACGAGAATACAAATAATTACAACCAGCCACCCATACTTACCAACAAATTACCAGATAACTCTAATTACTTCTATAGTTTCAAATAACAGTATAGAGACGTGTCCTGCGAATACTGCTGTTGTTGCTTGACTGGCAGCTGATATCAGATCAGCACCACACTTCCTTCCTCCATTTTGGTGTCCAGCCGTTGAAACAGAACGATGCCACCAACAACAATCTAAGCACCAAGAATGTACGTGCCTGGATTTAGAATGAGGTTTATAGCAATAAAAAAGCGGTCAATTGCTGCCTGCTGAAAGCTACAGAAGACAGTTTCAGCGTGGCGCTTGTTGAGTCTTCAATAAAAAACCCCGCTCGTGGCGGGGCTTGATGTTGTTTGTTGCTTGTCTGTCCCTCAGAAGCTCGTACCACCAGGTCCTTCACTACCGCTGAGTCGGAACTCAGGATGAACAATGCCCTTGCCACCACCAAAGATGTCCTGGATGTCTTTCCAGGTAAAACGGTCAGTGCAAGTTTCCCCATTAGGTCCCATTTGCACGCCACCAGCAAGGGCAGTGAGTTGATCAAGAGTGAGTTCGATGTTGGTCATTGGTTTGAAGGTGTTGTGGAGGTGTTTCCCCCCGATGAACACACCATCTCCTGAATCAAAGGCTGAGGTGATGACCACGATCAAGCGGTGCTGTGATCTTGCTCACAGGGGCATTACGTCATTACACCGTGAGCTACTTCAGTTCACTTGGGTAGAGCTTCCATCGTTCGCCTTCGGGAATGGATGGAGGGTTTTCCATGTCTGCTGGTTCCGTGAAGACCAGCTTCCACTGGGGAAACGGCAAGTAAAAGCGTCCAAGTGCTCGATACGGATCCCCCCCAAAACAGAGAGAGCTCCATCCCCCCCCTTCCAACACCCCTCATGCTTTAGAGGGTTGCCCTTGAACCACACCCAGCAACGGACATTGGGTTGTGTGGTGCATTTAGGGGCAAGCATTTAGCAAGATATCATTCAATGAATCAATATCAAAATGTTGCAACCATCTCATAAGTACCTTCGTTCTTCCATTTAATCCACTTACTACTTTCTAATGCTTTATTTCTCCTTCCTATAATTGTATTATTGGCTTTGTCGTTAACACAAACACGGGAGAGGACGAGGTTCTTCCCATTCATGGGGTATCTCCTCGTAAGAGAGGGATTTACAAAATCACAACTTCCTTGACCTTCAAAGAGACCAAGAGCATGTCGAGCATTATCCCAGGATATTGATTCATGAACATTACCAGTCTGCCTCCACCAAGTACATGCAGCCTCTGCTTTCTCAAGCGAGGAATAGACCGTTGGTTTTGAGGAAGAATAGCGATGAACGACTTTGCCAATAATTGGAACAATCACGCTTAGAGACAGCAAGAAAATAACCGTCTTGCCTTTCCTGGACTTCCAATCCATCTTATTAGTGAATATGCCCATGACTCATGTTATCGGAAATGTTCAGATCCTTTGTTGAACTAGCTCATCCTGACTAGCGTACCTCCAATGAGCCAGTTGAATCCACCACCAGCCACACCTTCCAGCTCTTGCTCTGAAATCTCATCTTGAGCCCTAGTGAAATGGCGTAATCGGAACATTTAGGCATAGATGTCTTCCAAGTCCTCCTGGAACGGAGATGTCATCAGCAGCTTGGCGATACCCAATTCGTTCTGCCAATCGATGATCGGTCGTTCCCAGCCATCTTCCCAACGAGGGGAGAAAAGTTCAGTAACCTCCTGGCCAACTGCAATGCCGAAACCGATTGCATCCCAGATCAGCCTGCGCTCATTTGGTTCGTAGGCACCGCGGAGCATCCATGATGAAAGAACTCCGATGTGATAGGGGCTTGATCCAGTGCTTGCATAAAACGCCGTCGCAGCAGCTTCACCTGCGACTGTGATCGGAAGACCGAGGATCGTGTGGTGAATCTCATGCAAACGTATAAATCTGGTTATCGCGAATTCTTCATCAGTTTGGCATTCTGATATCAGCGATTGATCAACTAAAAAAGAAATCCCAAGTTTCTCCAGGCGGCGATGCACGCACCAACCAAGACTTCCTTTAGGCATAGCAGCCATTTGCTCCAGATCTGGCCATAGTGGTGAAGGTCGGTTGGCGAGTAGCTCCTGAACTTTTGGGGTGGCTAGAACTCTTTCAATACAATCTTTCTCCAGTTTAGTTTGTCCTGGGATTGCAAAATATCTGCCGTGTTGAAAAATTTTTTCAGGTTGCTTTGCTGTTTGCAAAATGGAAACCGCTAACTTTGTAGCACTTTTAGAAAATGATGACCGCACGTAGTGTTGCTGTTCTGACATCTGTTGATGAAACTCCTACGCAAAGAGTAGATGTAACAACCTGTATCCAAATCCCTCAAACGGGGGGTATAAAACACGGCGCTTTCCCCCATTCAGTTGATTTTTAAGTTCAGAGAAGTCAGTTGATGGAACAGGTTGGATAATGAGATGCCATCAGAAGAAATCACAAATCGACCATTTTTAGCAACGGCAGCATTAGCAGCTGATTGAGCGTCCTCTAAAGATTGGTAGCTATAAAAAAACCCCACCGATTGGCGGGGCATTGCATTCAAACGGTTTAGCTCAGTAGATCAACCATTATTGTTCAGACAATCGCAAAGCTGGGCATCACCTCTGCTCGCCTGGGCGATAGCCCAACATCACAAATTTCACCCCAATTTGATCTTTCTCCAAGAACAGGGTTGAAGGATTCACCAAAGCGATTCATCCCAGCAGCTGGTTCGAAAGTTTCCCTCACATAGGTCGAATCACATAGGTCGAACCATCAGGGTTAGAGGAATCCACAAGGCAATAGCCAGTGCAATACGTTGATGCGCCTCCATTCGTCCAGATGTCCATGGAATGGCCACATTCGGTTAAAGAATCCTCATGAGTGGCACGGAAATTAGCACCGTCAACTGTCCACCAACCTTTTTAAGCTGGCTTGTTCACTGGACCTACATCCAGGCCAATGATGTCGTCGCCGGTATCAGGTGTAACAACGAGGATGTCATCCCCGTCGGTAGGCAGGATGATGGTCTCAGGTTGATTTTGAGGACAGATATTGGCCTTAAACGTTGTAACCCAATCTGTATAGTGAGGCATGATTTAAGTAGCAGTGGAGGGTTGTTCCCTCTCGATGAACACACCATCTCCGGAATCAATGGCTGAGGTGATGACCACCGTCAAGCGGCTCTGTGATCTTGCTCACAGCTGCTTCAAAGCAATAAAAAACCCCGCTCGTGGCGGGGCCATTGATGAATGAAAATGCTTGATGTAAATCATTGATCCCAGGCGGATCCAAAGCCAGGAGCGGTGCAGAGAATACAAATAGGAAGCCAACCCTGTGAGCACCCTTAGTAACCCTACAAAAGGTTTTTCCTGCGACATCTGACGGGTGGACTCCAGACGATGAATCTGAGCTTTGCAGCAGTCCTTTCGTGGTCAATCTTGGACGAGTTTCAACCCAGAAACTCGTCCAACACCAACCTGACCCTGGGATGCCGCTTCCACCAACTTCGATAGCTCTTTGTCCTCCAAGACTTGGCTTCCTTGCACCTTAAGAGTCGACCAGTCGAACCTCGGAGTTTGGGGCGCTACGTTTTTGGCTTTGTCCAGTAGAGACTTCGCAATGGTCTTCGTATCTTCACCCGCTTTGTCACTCAGGAAAACGACCTGAGCAAGCGTTGGTGTGGCTTTTTCACCGTAAGCAAGGGTGACTAGATAAGGGAAGAACTGTGCTTTGTCAGCACGACCGGTGGATTCGCTCAAAGGTTAATAATCTGAAAAATCTGAGTTTAAATGACGGCAATTGATTTTAAGCCCCATCCAGCAAAGCGTGTTGGTTTTATCTACTTTCAACTGTTTCAGCAGCAGCGGCATCTCGCAAGCGGACAGCAAAGAAGTAGTGCTAGATCAACGATTCTTCTTCTGCTTCTAAAACTGATTCTGATTCTGATTCTGATTCTGATTCGGCAACGGTCAGCGTTGTTTTAAGCCTCTCTGCCCAACCAGTGAGCCAACGTTCATCGGAACGACTAAAACATCGTTCCGACCAACCACCAATCACAACCCATCCGTTTTGACCTAAGGGTTGCACCATCACGGAGGGCAAGCCTGGCAAGACCGGATCAAATTCGGCTTTCCCCGGGTAAAGGGCTGTTTTGACCAGCGATACCAGTTCTTGTTTTTGCAGGGATCGTCGACAGATCTCACCAGGTGCAAAATCACCAGAACCTAAAAGGCCCCGACGAAGTAGAACCGAGCCTTTCCAAAACACAAGAATGGTGGCTGCAGAGGTTGCGGTCAGAAACTGATGGCTGCCCCACGCCAGTTCAGACCGGACCGTATCCGCTAAATCTGAGGAGAGCACAAAACCCTGTTCACCCTCCAGTTCAACAGCTTCCGGACTGCGTGGAGAAGCCCTTGTCCAGAGGATGGAAACGAGCATCAAGCCAACGCCTGCCATCCCGGCGAGAACATCGGCACGCTCCAAGCTGGGAGTGACCGTTTCTGCTGTGCTGGCGTTAAGGATGGAAAGCCCCAAAACAAGCACGCCTGCAAGCAAACACCATTGGGCGGATCTCAACATGTTTTGCAACTCATGAGCAGTCAGATCGAGGCACTCTTGCTGAAATAGAAGTCAACGCTCCAACGCTGATGACGGAATCCGAAGCCTTTGCCGCGATTGCACTGGCCACAGTCGCTTGCGATGGAGTACTGGGCAAGGATGAAGCGCACGCATTGAGGCGTCAACTGGAATATCGAACCCCTTATAAGGATCGAAGCGAAAGTGAGATGGCAATGTTGTTTGACCAACTACTCAAACGCCTTCGCGAGCAAGGATCAAGACAATTGATCAAAGATGCCCTCCCCCAACTCAAAGAGTCCCAAAAGGAAACGGCTCTCGCTGTGGCCGTACAGCTGGTTCATGCTGATAGGACGGTGACGACTGAAGAGCAAACGTTTCTCAACGAGCTCTCTCAAAGCGTTGATCTCCCTCAAGGCAAAGCACAAGCCGTGATGGACGCGATCATGGCCTTGAATCACGACAGCCTTGCCAGCTGACGACAGACTCCACCAATCGAACGCCTCATGATGCCTAGCCTTTTTAAGTCTCTTCAGCTGTTTATCGCCGCAAGTCTCTGTTTTTTCTTGGCAGTACCAGCGGGTTTTGCCTTGTCGCCTCAAGACCTACCAGCTCAGCCGCCGGAGAAAGCCGTCCTTGATTCAGCTGATGTGTTGAGTCGAGCTGGAAAAAATGAAATTGAAGCTCGGCTGAATCAACTGGAATCCTCAAAGGTGGACGCCAGAGTCATCACTTTGCGGAAACTGGACTACGGGCTGAGCCTCACGGGATTCGGAGAGGAATTGGTGGAACGTTGGTCCAATAACGACAACAGCAGTGAGCGTCCACTCATCCTCTTCCTTGAGGAGACCCAGAACAAACAAGCTGCAATTGTTGTCTCAGCAGAGCTGAGTGATCAACTGCCAGACGCCTTGCTCCGCAGTACCGCGCGGACCACCATGAGTCAGCCGATGCGAGATGGAGAGCGATTCCGCCAGGCGTCCATGGATGGAATTGAACGCATTGAGGTTGTTCTCAATGGCGGTGAAGATCCCGGCCCTCCGGTTCAAATTGAACGCACCACTCTTCCCACAAACATTCCCACGGTCGAGGAAACGAGCGAAAGCAACGCTTTCACCTGGGTGATTGTGCTTCTAGTCGTTGGAACCATTGTTCCAATGGCCACCTGGTGGGTCTTTTCCCGCTAACCAGCTATGGCATTTCGCAATTGGATCGGAGCCTTTGGCAAGGCCAACTCCCTTGATGTCAACTCTGATCTGGACCGCGGCTATGAAGCGGCCCTCTTGATCCAGAGCTTGGAACTGGAGTACTACGGCGACCGTCCCATCAGGCCCGATCTAGAGCTCTCTGTTCCGAAATCTGTTCAGGCAACCGTTCTGCGCAAGTTTCGCGTTGCGATCAATGTTTGTCGTACGTCGCTCGATCAGCTGGAGTATCAGCGCTCCCAGCTGGATCCTCAGGAACTGCGACAACTTCAGCTGATTGAAAGTGTTGTGAATCGGTACAGCCCTAAACGGGCTTCGACCGCTCCGACCATGACCCGGGATCCTGATCCGCTGCCGCGCTCCCTACTCGGGGTGTTCGACAAGGTGCGGAGGCAGCTCAATCCAGCGGGTGAAGCGACCTTAGTTGCAGGCTTTCGGAGACGCAGGGATTCAACCCTGATCTCATTGAAGGTTCTTCTACTACTGATTCTGGTGCCACTGTTGGTCCAACAGGTCAGCCGCACCTACATCATTAGTCCTGCTGTTGACCGCTTTGCTCCAGACCTGCCCTTCTTGAGTTATCCGAAGCCACAGCTTGAAGAGCAGGCCGTAGAAAAGTTGCGCGTGTACAAGGCGGAAATTGAATTCGATGCCCTTCTTCGTGGGGACTCCATCCCAAGCCAAGAAGAGCTCCAACAAAAACTTGGAAAAAAAGCTTCTGAACTCAAAGAAGAAGCGGACGCCGAAAGTACCCATGCTGTAAAAAATGTCTTAGCTGACATTTCAGCCACGCTTGCTTTCGTGATGGTCTGCTTATTCAGTCGCGAAGAGCTGAGAGTTCTTCGCGGATTTTTTGATGAGGCTGTTTACGGATTAAGCGACTCTGCCAAGGCATTTGCGATTATTCTCTTCACCGATATCTTCGTTGGATTTCATAGTCCAGAAGGCTGGACTGTGCTGCTTGATGGCATTGCAAATCACTTTGGATTCCCTGCCCGAGAAAACTTTATCCTCCTATTCATCGCTACATTCCCGGTGATTTTGGCGACAATTTTCAAATATTGGATCTTCCGATACCTCAATCGTGTCAGTCCATCCTCCGTTGCCACACTGCGAGGCATGAACGGGGGCGGATAAACCGTTGGCTAGCCCAAACAAGCAAAGACCCAAGCTTCCGAACGGGCTCGTTCTGGTAAGCGGGCCAAGCCGAGGAGGGAAAAGCCGCTGGGCTGAACATTTACTCAGCTCACAACAGACGGTCACCTACGTCGCAACCTCAGCGCATCGTTCGAATGATCCAAGCTGGGACGAGAGGATGCGGCTGCATCGCGAAAGACGACCCTTGCACTGGCAGCTGCGCGAACCAGGACGCAAGCTTGCCGAATGCATTCGCAAAGAAGATCCCCCTCAACCGTTGTTGATCGATGCGCTTGGCGGATATACGGCAGCGCATCTCGACCTCAACGATCATGCCTGGACTCAGGAGGCAGAAGAACTCATCCAAAGTCTTCTCACACGAACATGCCCCACCGTGATCGTGATCGAAGAAACAGGCTGGGGCGTCGTCCCCGCCACAATGATTGGCGGATTGTTTAGGGACCGCCAAGGTTGGCTGGCCCAACAACTAGAACAATACGCTGCCGATAGCTGGCTCGTTGTACAGGGAAGAGCATTGAATCTTTCTCAATTAGGCATTCTCGTTCCGTGAAGCAAATCTCAAATGATCAAGCATTTAATGAACAGCCTGTGATTCAAAAGCCTTTGAGGGTGGCACTGTGGGAACCGCAAATTCCCCCCAATACGGGAAACATTGCCCGTACTTGCGCAGCTTTTGGTTTACCCCTGGATTTGATTGAGCCCCTTGGGTTCAGTCTTGAAGATCGGTATTTAAAAAGAGCAGGTCTTGATTACTGGCCCCACGTTGATCTCACGATCCACAAGGACACCGATTCGTTTTTTAAGTCGCTTGGGAAAGACTCCAGGGTGATTGGCTGCAGCCGTCGAGGCGGCGTACCTCTTCAAGAGATGCAGTTCGAATGCGGAGATGCCTTGTTATTCGGTCGAGAAGACACCGGCTTATCGGAAGCAACACGCAGTCGCTGCACCCAAATCACAACCATTTCGATGCCCTGCAGCGCCGGAGAAGATGGCCAAGGGGGCGTGCGGAGCCTCAATCTTTCCGTGGCTTGCGCCATCGTCAGCCACCACGCAGGCTTGCAGCTTCAACTGTGGTAATTGGCAAGCTGACACTTCAGCCCTTGCGCCGATGTCCTACAGCCGCTACTTTCAGGCCGTTCCTGAGCTGTGGCGGCTTCTCCAGGATCGTTACCCATCGCTGATTCAGATGAAGCCCCTTCTCGTTCTCGTTACGGCAATCGCATCAGGAACGTCTTTATCTGTCTTGTCACAGCATCCTGGGTTTGCGGATGCTGGCCATGTGCAGGCACCATTTCTCCTGGCATCGGCACCAGCGACCCAAAGCAGGCTTTGGATCAAGGTCTCGACAAGGAGCACTCTTCAAGATATAGCTGCCGATCTAGGACTTTCCAACTCAGATTTAACCGCTCTTAACGACCAAGCGTCCCAAGACACGATCAAGCCTGGTGCTTGGATCGTGATCCCTGCTGACGCTGAGGAAAGCCTCGCTAGTGCGACCCGTCTTGACGGAACAACGGTCCTCCGCAAAGCACCGCTTCAAACCCCTCCAGCTCCACAATCCGTTGTACGCATCAAAGCCAACGAGTCTCTGTCAACGTTTTCGAGAGATCAGGGAGTCAGCTTGAGTGAGTTGCGCTCATTGAATCCTGGTCTCGATCTAGCCCGTTTGGCGATTGGTAGCGAAGTGCGTGTTGCCAAGGCTTCTCCCAGAGAGCTGCTTGCGATTCGCCCAACGGTTTCAGGCGGTGCCAGCTTTCCAGCTCTACCCGCATTGCCTGGGACTGAGGGTGAGTCTGTTGGAAATCAATCCTTCATATGGCCCACAAAAGGTGTTTTCACCTCTGGTTTCGGATGGCGATGGGGCCGCATGCATAAGGGCATCGACATTGCCAACAACGTTGGTACTCCCATCGTTGCCGCCAAAGACGGCGTTGTGAAATTTTCTGGTTGGAGCAGTGGTTACGGTTATTTAGTGGAGTTAGCTCACGCCGATGGATCTTCCACCCGTTACGCCCACAACAGCCGCCTCTTAGTTCGCAAAGGACAAATGATTCCCCAGGGAGTAAAAATTTCCCTCATGGGCAGCACGGGAAGAAGCACTGGACCTCATCTGCATTTTGAAATTCGCCAACGTGGTGGTTCAGCACTCGACCCAATGGCCAAGCTCCCAGCACGTCGCCGCGCATAAACCACCCGGGCGATCGTTTAAAATATTTGAGTAACGGCTCGGTAGCTCAGCTGGTTAGAGCGTGGGATTCATAACCCCAAGGTCGGGAGTTCAAGTCTCCCCCGAGCCATTTTTTGTTTTGATTAAATCGCTAACGCGACCAAATCTCAGCGCATTTCGATTGCATTAAGCCGCTCTCTGAATGATGTGGGGCTGTCTTTCGTGGTTTCCTCCATGATCAAGATCGGTTGATCCTCAGGAACTGGATTTGGACGCCGCTGTTGCCTCACCGATTGTCCATGGTGGGGCCTTGCCTGAAGTGTGAGCTTTCTGGTCTGGGAGTCACGGTTGAGTGGCTGGCTTTTAAGCTCACTACGCACTTGATTTAAAAGTCGGAAATGCCCTGTACTGCTGAATTTCCGCAATAAGGCCTGATCCCAAGACATGGGTTGATCAATCATCCAGTGATTTTAGAACCCCATCAGCAGGGAAGCTTATTAACGATTCATCGCACGACAACCCAGACGAGGGCGTGATAGATTAAGGGATGTAACTAGAAGTCGGACCGACTTTGGATTGAGTCAGGTCTGCTGCTTCCGTCACATCCCCATCGACCTTTCATCATGACCGACAACGGTTGCCTGCGCGTGGGCCAACAGGCCCCTGATTTCACCGCTACCGCTGTAGTTGATCAGGAGTTCAAAGAAATCAGCCTGTCTCAGTATCGCGGCAAGTACGTGGTGCTGTTTTTCTACCCACTGGACTTCACCTTCGTTTGCCCAACAGAAATCACGGCGTTTAGCGATCGCTACTCAGATTTCTCCAGCAAAAACACCGAAGTGCTGGGCATCTCCGTTGACAGCCAATTCAGTCACCTGGCTTGGATCCAAACGGCACGCAATCAGGGAGGCATCGGCGATATCAACTATCCGCTCGTTTCAGACCTGAAGAAGGAAATTTCCACTGCTTACAACGTTCTCGATGACGCTGAAGGCGTGGCCCTGCGTGGCCTGTTCATCATCGACCCTGAGGGTGTGATCATGCACGCCACGATCAACAACCTCCCCGTTGGCCGCAATGTCGATGAAACCCTGCGTGTCTTGCAGGCATTCCAGTATGTGCAGTCCAATCCAGATGAAGTCTGCCCAGCTAACTGGACACCAGGCGAGAAGACCATGAAGCCTGATCCCAAGGGCAGCAAAGAGTTTTTTGCTGCGATTGGTTAGGGACTCAAGCCCAAAGGGCCGCATGATGACGTACGGGACAGGTCAACGATCTGTCCAGTTTTTTTATGGTGCGCCATTTCATCGGACTCCGATTGAGGTGTTTTGACCGTAAGCACCAACTCCCTAGAGCAGCCGCTTGAAATGAACGCAGAGGCTTGAGAAAGGGCACTCCATGAATTTGCGATTCAGTTTCATCAGAGACAGGCATGGGGGTTCCTGTAAGACAAATGATGAGACCATCTTCGACTCAATCCAATAGGATTCATTGTTGTTGCTAGCTGTCTCGTGGTAGCAGCCACCGTGTGTTTGAAGCTAATGAACGCATGAATCACAGAAGGTCATCAGCGGTGATTAAGCCATCCCTGTGATCCAGAGATGCTCGATGCCAATCAGCTCTTTTTCGGCCAGTCTGAAAGGGTTGATCAAGGGCACTGATGAAACGTATGCCTCAATTCTTCGACTGGAAGGAGAGCTTGGAAGGCTTAACTATTTAGGCGAGGTCATCAAGCGACTGCTCATCCTCTCACTCATCATTGCTGTCAATATTGGCTTGTGCATGTTATTAAGATTAAAAATTACTCCAGAAACCTGGGATAAAAACGTCTCCCTAACCACAATTTCAGCATTTTTGATCGTGGTTCCAATGAAATTCGAAGACTCAACGACTAGGAATCAGTCCTTGGTGGTTAGTACCAGTCTGGATTCTCAGTCAAATTCCACAGCCACTTGATGGAACACCACAGCTTGGAGCCTATACCTATCTCGTAGCAGTGCCATTGCTGATATGGGGCTTATTTATTCTATTTAAACCAGGCAAAGCATTAGAAGAATATCATCGACAGAAAGGATGATTTCCTCGTGAAGGCTGGCTTCACCTTCACAATGCCTTATCTAGATCCTGCACGACCACATCTTTCGAGCCAGTTCCCTGCAAGAGGGCATCAAGGCCCCCGCGTAAATCCTTGGCCATTGCCACGCGACTGCCATCACTAACAACCACACGCACTAAGGTCGGCAACCCACCACGACGTGCTCTGAGATAAATCGGCTCAACATAGAGAAGAGCATTTCCGAGTGGCACGACCAAAAGATTGCCTTGAACAACCTGAGAGCCCGCACGGTCCCATAGGCCAAACTGCTGGCTGATGATGGGATTCTGATTGATCAGAGCCTGGATCTGCTCTGGACCAAAAATCGGAACATCACTAGGAAAACGCAACAAGATCAGTTCTCCGTAATGCTCAGCATCGCTTCTTGCCGCCAACCAACCGGAGAGATTGGGACGAGCAAGTGGCGTAAGAGGTTGTAAAAGTAAAAATTCGGAATCAACACTGGGCTTTACTTGCGCCGTAATATGATAAGGAGCCACGGGAATCTGTGCTTTTCCATACAGCTCTTTCGGAACCTGCCAAACATCATCTCCACTATAAAAAATGCGTGGATTCGTTACATGGTATCGGAGCAATTGTTGAACCTGTAATTCAAACAAGGCACTAGGAACCATCAGATGCTGACGCAAAGACGGTGGCATAGCAGCCAAGGGCTGGATCAATTCGGGGAACACCCTCTGCCAGCCACGAATCATTGGATCGTCAGGTTCACTCACATAGAGATGCACTGTTCCGTTGTAGGCATCAACAATGGCTTTTACTGAGTTGCGTACATAGCGCATCTCTTGTCCGTCAGGAAGGATTGAGGCATAGGGATAGGTGTTAGAGCTGGTGTATCCATCAACTATCCAATACTGATGTTGATCTTCCTGATACTGATCAAGACCAGACTCCATGGGAACGGAGACTAGATAGGGATCACCTTTCAACTGCAAAAATGGTGCTAAAGCCTTCACACGCTTTTTAACGTCGCGTCGCAGTAATAAACGTGAATCTGATTGCAAGACACCCGTATTCAGCAACCTTGGGTCACGGATGTAAATCGATGCAGCAATCCGCTGCTCTAAAGACGCCAGTGGAACACCAGCTCCACCTGAATAATGGTTGTACGTATTTTCATCGCCTTCTGGATGATTGAACTCCTCGATTTGCGTTGGAGCAACGGCATAGGGAGATGGGAGCATTCCAAAATAAAGTGCAGCCCGACCAATTGGCACATTATTCTTGACATCGTCGCGACTAATATCAAGAAATTTATTACCACTAATACTCGCTGAACGACCAATGTCACTGATGAAATAATCAGGGAGTCCATCGGCTCCTCTGGAGTTCACTGGACTCAAGGTGAATCCATAGCCATGCGTAAACACGAAGTGACGATTCTGCCAAGTGCGTGACCGCTTGGGGAGAGCTGCCTGGTCGAGTTCACGCGCAGCGAGCATCACTTGCTGGCGTTCAAGTAAATCAGGACGCAATTGATAGCGATCAACGGCTGCATTCGTAAAGCGGTAGTAAACCCTGAGCTGCTGCAGCTGTCGGTTTGTTGCGAGTAGAGGTTGGCTATCCCACAAACGAATATTGCGCAAGGTACTGGCACCTTGCTCGCGATCCTTAGGGCTCAAGCGAGGAGAAGGATCAAACTGTTGGGTGGTAATACGGTCCAATTGATAGGCCTGACGTGTGGCCTCAATCGCACGACTGATATAGGGGGTCTCCAACTGTAATTCCCGCGGGCGCACGACAAGCCAGTGCATCAGCGGAAACAACACCATTTCCAAGCCAAAGGAGGCCACCGCGATACAGGACAAAATCAGCCGAAGCTGACGACGACGAAAACTGGAAAAGGGTGACGGCAACACAACAATCGCCAACACAAACAGCGCAACAGCGCCCGCCGATCGCAAAGGAAGCAGCAGATGTACATCGAGCCAACCTGCACCCGCAACGATTCCATCCTGAGTCCAAAGCAACTGGTGCCTTGAAAGCCACATCAAGCCAGAACAAGTCACCAGCAAAAGTGCACAACCAGGCCGCAAACCATGTCTCTGACGCTTCGTTAATCCTGAGAATGCCCAATCACTGAGACATGTTGAACGTGTTAATTGACTCCATAAAGCAGTACTAAGGGTGAGTAAAAGCTGCAAAAGTACTAATTCAAGCCCCAGTGCGATCGCAGAAAAACGACCTAAACCAAAGCTCACATCAGACCCCAGCATCGGTTCCACGCGGCCGAGGTCAGGAATTGAAAGGGCAAGGCTCCAAAGTCCCCAACTCCGCGCAACAATCAAACAGATACACACACTTCCATAAACCTGGGCAAGACCTAGACGACGGCTGCGGGTCAAGCCGAACACGATCAACGTCAGCACCAGAATGGACAAGCTGAGCAGCGGCCAACCTGTCGAAAAGGGAAGACTCCACCAATACGACAGTGAAAAGGGGTCACTCCAGGCCAGCCAAGCCAAACGGGTATCAAGGGCTAAAACGGTGAGCATCACCAGAAGACATACCAAGAGGCAGAGCCCGTAGCGATAACCGGTTAAGACAGGTCTTCTCTCATCCTTTTCTGCTTGAGGTGGTCGCAGCCAAGACTGACGCCAAAACGCACAACTGCCCACGAACACAAAGGCAATGAATGCACCTGCTAATTGAAAAAATAAGCGTTTGCCGTAAACAGACCCAAGTTCAAATTGATCGAACCAGTACCACTCAACCTGCAGTCTTGAAAAAATAACAATCAATGGGATCAACAAGATCCCAAAACGCCCGATCATCCGGAAAATCTTTGCCACTGGATTGACCACTGAATTTGCCACTGCAGTGGAGCGGATCAAGTTGCAGCTGGCTTCTGAGCCAGAACGGGTTGATGAGAATTATTTTCCATCAATCGATTCTCTCCATTTTGAGGATGATCTAGGCCTGCTAATTCATAGAAGCGAGAACTCGATAGTGTTTCTTCCGCAATCAACGCCTCAACAAGACGATCCATCACCTCGCGTCGAGGTTCCAACAGGTTGATCGCCGCATCGAGAGCCTGAATTGCCAGCTGGCGGACGCAGGCATCAATCGCTTTCCCTGTGCTTTCCGCATAAGAGGGACGCGTATGAATGAGATCTCTGCCAAGGAACACCTCCTGATCTCCGCCTTCAAGAGCAACGGGCCCCAAAGAAGAAAATCCAAAGCGAGTCACCATTTCTCTGGCGAGATGAGACACCATTTGCAGGTCTCCACTCGCTCCCTGGGTGATCTCACCTGGTCCAAACACCACCATCTCAGCAGCACGACCACCCAGAGCCATCACAAGACGGGCCCGCAAATAAGCCTTGCTGACCAAGCCGGAATCAATCACCTCCTCATCAGGGAAAAATCGGGTGAATCCGCCCACACCGCCACTGCGAGGAAGCAACGTCACTTTGTCTACGGGATCGGCATGAGGCGTATGGGCTGCCACCAGGGCATGGCCAATTTCGTGGTAGGCAATCAGCCGTTTCTTGGCGCTGTCTTGCAAAGGAGAGGCAGACAACCCCATCGTGATGCGTTCGAGCGCTGCTTCTAATTCAGAGCTGCCCACAAAAGAGCTTTCATTTCGCGCCGTCAGGATCGCAGCCTCATTGATGAGATTGGCAAGGTCAGCACCTGAAAAGCCTGGGGTTCTTAAGGCCCAATCCGCCAGAGACACGTCGTCTGAAAGCGGCCGACTGCGGGCATGAACGGCAAGGATCGCCTCACGCCCCTTGCGGTCGGGCAAATCAACGTAAATACGACGATCAAACCGGCCCGGACGCATCAAAGCCGTATCGAGCACATCAGCCCTGTTGGTGGCAGCAAGCAGAATGACGCCTGAATTATCCGCAAAACCATCCATTTCAGTTAACAGCTGATTGAGGGTTTGCTCGCGCTCATCATTTCCTCCACCAATTCCTGCACCGCGTTGACGACCAACGGCATCAATTTCATCAATAAAAATGATGCAAGGCGATTTTTCCTTGGCTTTGCGAAACAGATCGCGAACACGACTGGCACCCACACCCACAAACAGCTCAACAAATTCAGAGGCCGCGATGGAGAAAAACGGCACCCCTGCCTCCCCAGCGATGGCCTTGGCAAGCAATGTTTTTCCCGTCCCTGGCGGTCCCACCAGCAACACCCCCCGAGGGATGCGCGCACCCAAACGAATAAAACTCTCCGGTTGCTTCAAGAAGGTCACAACCTCTTGGAGTTCTTCCTTGGCTTCGCTAATTCCGGCAACGTCCTCAAATCGAACGGTGATTTCATCTTGAGGGCGGATCCGCGCTTGGCTGCGCCCAAAGCCCATGGCCTTATTAGCGGCCTGCGCTGAGCGCCGGAGAAGAAACGAAAGGCCCACCACAATCAGAACGATCAAGGCCAAATTTCCAGCCATCCCAGCCAAGGCCTGTTCCTGACGAACATCCTTCACCGTCAGGGGAACACCAGCGGCTTCGGCTGTGCGCAAAATCATTTGATCGTTCGCCAGGGTGGGAACAGTGGCGTTGCGGCCATCGTCGTATTCCACAATCACCTCCCGACGCGCAGGAACCAATTGCAGATCTTTGATTTTTCCCGCTGAAATTTGCGTCAATAACTCGCTGTAACTCGGCGGTGGATCCGATTTAAAGCGAGCAAAAGGATTGGTGGGCTTTTCCTTGGCATCGCTCCCAGATGCCTGGGAGACAATGATTTCACGATCTTCCGGACCTGAACTCACACCGTTCCTGCGATGTATTAAGAGTAGCGATTTGACGAGCGGACTCTCGAAAGGAGAATATGGACGTTTGGAAGAGTTCCGGCTGCAATGGCTGTACCAAAGAAGAAAACCTCTAAGAGCAAGCGCAACCAGCGACATGCTGTTTGGAAGGCAAAAGCAGCTACTGCTGCACAACGTGCCATGTCAATCGGCAAATCAGTGTTGAGCGGTCGCGCACAGGGTTTTGTGTATCCCGTTGCTGATGCTGATGACAGCGAGGACTGAATTCATTTCAAGGTGATCTCACGAACAGCGCGTTGGTTTGTGAGATCGATCACAACATCAGATTGATGCAGATCCTGCAACCAAGGTGCTGGAAATGCCGTTTCAATCATCCGAACAAAATCTTGGACAGCGGATTCAGACACTTGAACACCGGTGGTCCTGGCTTGGGTCTCCACCTGCTGTCGCTTCCAAAGCCGGCTCGAAGTACCGCTTTGGGATTTGAGGTGCCAAATCTTATCGATTCGATTCCAGATCGGTGCATAGTCAGGGATGAGCCGAATGAGCCGCTCGCGATACAGCATCTCTTCGCTTGTGAGCTCAAGCGAGTGCAAGTTCTGAGCGGAACAAATCTCATCAGGCACGCAAACGCCCACGAACCATCCCTCCAGCACTACTAAATCAGGAGTGGAGCGAACCCATTCACTGCGATCCCCTCGACCTTGACGGAGGGATTTATCAAAGCGAGGGGCGTTCAATATCCCTGTCTCTCGCCACTGATCGAGAGCTACGGCCATCAACTCCAGATCGTGACTACCTGGTATTCCCCTGGGCACACCCCAGGGATTTCCTGCCATCCGTCGATCAAGCTCTGGACCAGGCCAATAAAAATCATCGATTGAAAGAGACGCGATCGACCATCCCAATTCGGAACTGGCTTGCACAAGCCAATCGCAAAGGGTGGTTTTTCCGCATCCAGGAAGAGCGCTCAGTCCGAGCAGGGGACGACCACCCATCCCCATGAGGCTCTCTACCTGCGAGAGCAATGGAAACGCCACACCCAGCAGCCATTCATCGTTCACGTTCTCGGGCCAGACGCAACTGGCAAGATCAAAACCACCGCGTTGCTGCCAATGGCCCCACCAGCGCTCGGGATCGGACCAACCCAAGGCTTCAAGAAGCAAAGACAGACCTTTGGGAGCCATTTGCGACGAATCAGGAACCAAGCTTGTAGGCCTCAAAAACGACCGAAAAAACGCATCCAATGCGGATGTTGTCAAGGGCTAGCCACCCCAGGGGCCATGGTTCTCGCTTGGTATAGGTGCGTGCTCGGATCAACAGCTCGATCACGACCACCATTAAGAAAACGACAACGGGGCGTTGACCGATCTCTTCAAACCAGTACATGGTGAAATTGCTACCCAGCATGAACCCAAGCAGCAGGGAGAGAACACCCAGGCTGCGGCGACGCCAAGATCCCGCTAGCAAACGTGTGAGTTGAACAGCAATCCTTCGCTGAAACTGTTCATAGCGGGTGAGATGGGTCGTCATCAATCAGGCAAGACGAGAAGCCTTTGCAAGTACTCCAGCGTGATAACCCCTTCCAAGCAAGGGGGGCCGCTTGAAACAGTGCATGGACACTGGGCACTTCCTAGATGATCCAGCACCGCCTCAGCCTGATCTTGATACCGATAGAGCTCCTGATCCCAGGGAGAAGGCATGAGCAGGCAACGCAGTCCAGCCGTTCTGGCCGAAAGAAGACCCGGGGTTGAATCCTCGAATACCAAAGCCGCATTCGGCTCGGTTTTGCTGCGTTCCAGCGCCTTTAAATAAGGATCGGGACCGGGTTTATGCCTCGATACATCATCGGCACTAATCACCCCAGCGAAGGGATGGTCGCCGCCGGGAAACAGGGTGTCTAACAATGCCGATACGGACGGACCGCCACTGCTGGTCACGATCCATTGTTCAATCGCCCGAGCCTGAAGCTCACGAAGCAGTCTTGCGACCCCTGGGCGAAGAGAGACCGCGCCGGAACGCACTGCAGCGAGGTAGTGACGCTGTTTTGAAACGCGCAGCTGAGCAAACTGCGCGTCAGTCAAGACCTCTCCCTGCTGCTGGGCATACGTTTTCATCCGAAGGCTTCCACCAGGAATGCTCAGCAAGCCTCTGTAGGTCTCTGGATCCCAGGTCCAATCCAAACCCTGTTCTGCAAAAGCTCGATTGAAGGCAGGTCGATGCCCATCCATTTCCGTGTCCGCAAGGGTGCCATCCACATCCCAGAACACGGTCTTCAAGACAGGCATGATGGTCATTCAATTCATGGCAACAGCTTGAAGGACGAAGCACAATGCAGGCTGCTTGAGCACCCGCCCGTTGCCGTCTGCCGTGTCCGTTCAGCAATGGCAACTACCGAGGGGCATTGACCCCAGGGCTTTGGATGCGGTTCCACTGCCTCTCCCCATCAAGGCCTTGCTGTTCCGCCGTGGTCTGACGGAACCAGATCAGGTCCATGCACTTCTGTGTGATTCACCCCTACCAAAACCTGATGGCCATTTCCCCGAATTGGACAAGGCCGTCCAACGCTTGCATCAGGCCTGTTTAACGGCAGAAAGCGTTGCGATCTGTGGCGACTACGACGCCGATGGCATGACAAGCACGGCGCTGTTGCTTCGCACCTTGCGCTGCTTGGGTGCTGAACCCCAAGCAGCGATCCCAAGCCGCATGGCTGATGGCTACGGCTTGAACTGCTCGATGGTGAATGAGCTCCACGCCGATGGGGTCCGGCTCATTGTCACCGTCGATAATGGAGTGGCAGCCCATGAGGCCCTGAGCAGAGCAGAGGATCTGAGCATCGAGGTGGTGCTCACCGATCACCACACGCTCCCAAAGACGCGCCCCAAAGCTCTCGCCTTGATTCATCCGGCCACCACCCCGGAACACTCTCCCTATCGCGGATTAGCCGGCGTTGGACTCGCCTACGTCCTAGCGCGCGAACTCGCAGAACGCATGCGCCAGCCAGCGGCCATCGCCAGTGCTCGTGATTTGTTTTGCATTGGAACGGTGGCCGACATGGCACCGCTGACAGGCGCCAACAGAACCCTTCTGAGAGAAGGATTGCTTCATCTCCATCGAAGCAACTGCCCAGGAGTACGCGCCCTACAGCAACTCGCTGGACTCGGCGATCGCCCCCTGCGCGCTGATGACATCGGTTTTCAACTGGCCCCCAGAATCAACGCGGTGGGACGGATCGGCGATCCCCAGTTGGTGGTGGATTTGCTCACCGCAGACGACCAAAACAGCGCCATTGAGCTGGGCCGCCAATGCGACAGTCTCAACCGACAGCGACGAGAGCTCTGCGATGCCATTGAGGCCGAGGCCCTGGCCTTATTGGAGTCTGACCGTGATCCCCTACCACCGTTTCTTCTGCTCGCCCAAGGCCACTGGCATCACGGCGTGATTGGCATCGTTGCGGCACGATTGATGGAACGATTTCAACGCCCAACCGCCTTGCTGGCTGCGGATGGCGACGGCCTGATGCGGGCCTCGGTGCGCGCACCCGACGGGTTCGCTGTCGATAAAGCCCTCGACCACTGCACCGCTCTGCTGGAACGCCATGGCGGCCACCCCGCCGCAGGTGGATTCACGGTGAAAGCCGAGCACGTGCATCGCCTCCATGAGGAGCTCAATGGCTTGGCTCTGTCCTGGATCCAAACGCGTGGGGAGGGAATTCTTGTAGCACCAGAAGCCCTCCTCTCGCTCTCAGCGATCAATCACGACCTGTGGTCGGCGTTGCTTTCTCTTGAACCCTTTGGAATCGGCCATCCAGCGCCCCTGTTTTGGTCGAGAGGCTGCAAGGTGATCTCCCAACGGTTGCTCCGCGGCGGACACCTGAAACTCACCTTGGGGCAGGGAGACTGTGAAAGGGAAGCCATCGCTTGGCGCTGGCAGCCAAGCCAACCACTGCCAGCGATCGTGGATGTTGCCTACCGGATCAGCCTCAACCGTTGGCAAGGAGAAGCAAAACTGCAGCTCGAAATCCAGGCTCTACGAGAACATCACGCCGGCTTGGATCTCCACCGCGGCCTGGGGGTTTATCGCTGCACGAGCCCCGACGCCGCAACCGTAGAGATTGAGAACCCTTCTGGAGAGCGACTGTCTGGGCTGGTCAACAGCAACGGTGTCTTTGAAACTGAAGACAGCAGAGCGGGACATCCTTACGTTGCTGACCTCATCCGAGACGCTTGCATTGGCCTTGGCCTTCTTCCATGACCTCTGAACGCAAAACCACCAGCTCACGGTTCCGTGGCACAGCATCGGTCTTCAATGAGATCCGTCGACTTGGGCGCCATTTCATTGGCTTGCTCGTTGTTGGTGTCTTGATCGGCCTGGCTTGCCTCCCCTTGAATCTCGTTGATCGAATTCAGGAGTGGCTCTTCCATTTCCTGCCAACAACCGGCCAAACCAGCTGGAGCTCGATTGGTCTCCTGATTGCCCTTGCCCCGTTAGTGGTGATGCCAATCCTGTTGATTCTTCAACGGGGACCGTGGCGGGGAGGCGCTGGATCGGGCATTCCTTCAACGATGAACGCCCTGGAGGATCCATTGTTGATGCCAGCCGCGATGGAAGCAGGCAGCACACTGCACAGAGGAATCCTTTGGTCAGTGGCCACAGCCGCCATGTTTCCTCTGGGCCGGGAAGGACCGGTGGTGCAATTTGGCTCTGCCGTGGCACGCGCCACTCAGAAACGCTGGCCCAATTGGATACCAGCTCTCACCGAACGGCAGATGGTTGCCATTGGTGGAGGTGCGGGCCTAGCCGGTGGTTTCAACACGCCTCTGCTTGGCGTTGTGTTCATGCTTGAGGAGCTCACAGCTGAATATTCCATCGTCACGATTTGGCCAGCTTTGCTGGTGTGCGTTGCTGCTGCTGGGTTTTCAAACCTTGGGGGAGAGCCGATCTTTGGATTGGGACTGATCAATGTGTTCGCGCCAGAAACAGAGCAGTTGTTGCTGGCCATTCCGATCGGGATCTCCGCTGGTCTTGTGGGTGGATTCTTCAACCGTGGTCTGGTTTGGACCACAGCGCGTTTGGCGCCAATGGTCCGGCAGCGCCCCCTGCGCAACGGTCTTTGCCTTGGAGCGGCACTCAGTTTGCTCGCCCTGTTGAGCTGGGGAACGAGCACGGCGGATGGTGAAGCACTCGTGAGGCAACTGCTCAGTCAAGGGATGCCCGAACTTGGCTCCGAGCACAGTGATGTCCGCTTGGGTCTGATGAGCGTTTGGATCACGGTGGTCAGAGTGGTCGGACCGATGCTGGCCCTCGCACCTGGAGTTCCAGGCGGATTGATCGATCCATGCCTGACGTTTGGTGCCGTTCTCGGCTACACGGTATGTGCTGGGATCGGATTCAGCACCCAAGTTGGCGTTGGCCTTGGGTTAGCAGCCGGCCTCGCTGGAGCCACCCAATTGCCGCTGGTCTCCCTGATTTTTTCCTGGCGACTGGTGGGCGATCAACAATTATTTGCAGGAGCTTGTCTCACGGCAGTCATCGCCGCTTACACCGGCCGGCTGGTCTCCCGAACACCGGTGTATCACGCACTCGCCAATCTTCAGAGAGCTCCGCGCCTGTAGAAGAGAATGAAGATCACTGCTGGGCCAGCAAGCGTGATGAGAGCAAGGGCCCCAAAATTTGCAATCAGGTGGATATCAAATCCCATGGAAGGAAAGCAGTTGATCAGCATGATGCCTCAAAAAGGGTACGGGGCTTTCCTCCGCATTGCCCTGATCGAGAGGTATCAATGTGATGCCTTGTCACAGCAGCATTTGAATTGAGCCATGAGCCGCCCTCCTCTTCACTGGTCATGCCTGAGTCAATGCGGAGCATGTTGCAGGCTTGCGCCGGCCGAGCGACCGGAAGCTCTTGAAGCGTTATCGGACGACCAGCAAACGATTTATTTGGAGATGGTGGGAGAAGACGGATGGTGCAAGCATTTCGACCAGGGAGGCCGGCGCTGCAGGATTTACGAGGACCGACCCGACTTTTGCCGGGTGAGCGGTTTAGCCGACTTATTTGCGGTACCAGCGGAGGAGGTCAATGGCTTTGCCATTGATTGCTGTCGACAGCAAATTCGATCGGTTCATGGCGGAAGAAGCCTGGAACTGCGTAAGTTCGAGCGGTTGATTCGCTCACGTCAGGATTCCGATGACTGAAGCAGGTAGCGACAGCAAGCTTGGTTTTAATGCCGTTTTGCTGAGCACCTTTACCACCGTCTTCCTCGCTGAATTGGGCGACAAAACCCAATTGGCAACCCTTCTTCTGTCAGCCCAATCCGGCGAGCCATGGTTGGTGTTCATCGGGGCCGCGCTGGCCTTGATCTGTTCAAGCCTGGTGGGGGTCTTGGTGGGACGTTGGCTCTCCACCATCCTTCCCCCAGAACGCCTGGAACAAATGGCAGGTTTGTTGATGGTGGGACTGGGCTTGTGGCTGGGAAGTCAGGCCTTGAAGTCACTGATAGAGACCCAATCACTCTGAAATTGTTATGGACTTCGCCCTCCTCATTTCCACTTTTGTGACCGTGTTTCTGGCAGAGCTCGGTGACAAAACCCAACTGGCAACAGTGGCCATCAGCGGCACATCCGATCGACCGTTGGCGGTGTTTCTGGGATCGTCCAGCGCGTTAGTGCTCGCCAGCTTGATTGGTGCTGTTGCTGGAGGGTCCTTGTCGGCTGTGATTCCCGCCGAGTGGCTGCAACTGGTGGCCTCCACAGGGTTCCTGGTGATCGGAGGCCGCTTGCTCCTGCCCATGCTCCAAGCCGGGCTGGGATCCACCCAGACGGAGGAATAAGAGGGGGATTGCGCAAGTCGGGCGATTAGAGTCGGGTGGTCATTCAGCCGTTGCATTACCAACTCTTCGAGTGCAACGGTTTTGATTCAACTCCCGGTCCTGAAGGCCGGTTTCTTTCACGCTCCGATGAAATTCACGGTCGCCGACCTTCTCGACCAGGTCCCCCACGACGGTTCCCTTGAGGTCAGCAAGCTCGAGAAAATTCTCCGATTAACGAATCGAGCCGACAAACAGTCACTCAGCATTGCGCTTAAGGGCCTTGATCGGCTTGGAGTGCTGAGCCTTGAAGAGGAGAGTTCCGTCTCCCGAGGCGATGAAATCGGGTTAATCGAAGCCCGTTTGCGCTGCAGCAGCAAAGGGTTCTGTTTTGCCATTCGTGATGACGGCGGTGAAGACATTTACATCCGTGACCATCAGCTGAATCACGCTTGGAATGGCGACCGTGTGTTGGTGCGCATCATCCGTGATGCAGGCCGACGCCGATCTCCAGAAGGAGGGGTGCAATGCATTTTGCAGAGAGCCACGACGAGCCTTCTGGCCCAGGTGGAACAACAGGATGAGCGCCTGCTCGCCGTCCCGCTCGATGATCGCGTGCTCGCCTCGATCGAATTACCAGAAGGCGATCGCAACTATCGCCTTGAGGGACCAGCCACATCGGTGGTTGAAGTGCAGCTCGATCGCTATCCGATTGCTCAACACCCAGCGCGCGGTCATGTGGCCCGATCGCTGCCACTCAACGGCGGAGTCGATGCTGATCGCGATCTCTTACTCACCAAGGCCCATCTGCACACCAGGGCAAGTGCGCCCAGAACCACGATTAAGGCACCAATAGATAAACGTCGCAAAGACCTCACCGATCAGCCCTGTTTGCTCCTGAACAACTGGGTAATGGATGGTGCTCCCCACCTACCAGCAGTCCATGTCAGCCCCCATGAAGGTGGGACCCAGCTATGGATTCATGCTCCTGCGGTCGCTGAGCGCGTTAACCCCGGAAACAGCCTTGATCAGTGGCTGTGCGAACAAAGCGAAGCTCTTTGTCTCGGCAATAAGTGGATCCCGCTGCTGAGTCCCAACCTGGCCAAAGCGGCAGCCTTCAACGTTGGTGAGTCCCAAGCTGCGGTGAGTCTTCGCGTTGAGTTCGATTCTGAAGGTGAAGCACGCGATTGGGAGTTTTGTTTAACGAAGATTCGCCCTGTCGCTGAGGTGACATCTGGGGCTTTGGCAGCTTTGGCGGGGCGAAAACCCCGATCTCGTGCCATTCCAGCAGCCCTCAAATCCATCAAAGATCAGATCGGACAACTCGAGACCCTGATCTTTTGTGCCAAAGCTCTTCACGCCGCCGAGTTGAAGCATGGTCAGATCGAATTGGATCTCCCAACACCCGATTTGGACTCTCTGGGAGACCTCCGAGCCAGCGAACCTGATGGGGGCAATCGTCAGTGGATGGAACCCCTAAGGGAAGAGGATCCCTTCTCACTCTTGGCTGTTTTCCTGCGAGCAGCGCATGCAACCTGGACTCAGCATTGCCAGGATTTCAATCTTCCCGCTTTGGTGCTTCAAGCCAACGAGCCCGAAAGTGGAGCTCTGAATGATGTTGCCAAAGCAGCCATTGCCTTGGAGCTACCCCTCTCCCTGGATGAGGAGGGCACCACCTCGGCATCCGAACTTGCTCAAGCCTTGATCGCAAGCCCATCCAGACGGGTGCTCAACCTTCAGCTGAAACAGACCCTTCCCGATCCCCAGTTCCGTTTGATGCAGACGAAAGCCAAGCACATCACGCACGGCAGCGAGGACATTGCAGGGGAAGACGATGCATCAGCGACCGAGACAGAAGACACGTCTCTGCCCGCTCAGGACGAATCGACTCCCCTCTTGGCTCCTTGGTGTTGTCCCACCCTGCATTACGCCGATTTGTTGAACCAGCAGGTGCTGTGTCAGCTGCTCAACGACGGCAAAGATCGTCCCAGCGTTCGCCAAAAAGAAACGGTCAACTTGGGCAGCAAAGGGGCTGCTTCAACGCTGACCTGGCCCCTGTTTAGTGGGTCTCTGCAACAACGATTGGAGGAGCTGCTCCAAGAACGCCACCTACAACGGCTCAATTCTCGGCGTCGCCAGCAGGCAGAGCTTTGCCGAGACGTGATTGCGATGGCTCAGGCACGAAGCGCTGAACCCATGCTCGATCAGGAGCAACAAGGCGTCATCAGCGGCGTTCAAAGTTATGGATTCTTCGTGGAAATTGCTCCCTCGATGGTGGAGGGACTCGTGCATGTCAGCTCCTTGAACGACGATTGGTACGAATACCGATCACGCCAAAATCGCTTGGTCGGTCGACGCAACCGCCGCGTTTACAAACTTGGAGATCCCGTCACGGTGCGTGTGTCCAAGGTGGATGTCCTGCGCAATCAAATCGACTTGGACATCGTGATGGCATCGGCAGTAGCTGAGGATGCGTCGCCACTGCCGGTGGCAGTGAGTGAGGGTTAAGGCCGTGTCCCTCTCGGAGCAACGAGATCGTCCTTACGTCCTGGGAGTGAGCGGTGCCTCAGCCCAACCGCTTGCCCAGCGGGCCCTGCAACTGCTGCTTCAGCGGGAACGCAGCGTTCACCTGATCATGAGTCGTGGTGCCCATGAGGTTTGGCTCGCGGAACAATCCATCCAAGTGCCCGTCGATCCTGAGCTTCAGGAACGCTTTTGGAGAACGCGGCTGAATGTTCAGACCGGATCTCTAATTTGCCATCGCTGGGGAGATCAAGCCGCCACCATTGCCAGTGGCAGTGTGGCCACTCGGGGCATGGTGATTGTTCCTTGCTCGATGGGCACCGTGGGACGCATTGCCGCCGGTGTCGCCAGTGATCTTCTCGAACGTTGTGCGGATGTTCATCTCAAGGAAGGCCGACCCCTGGTGCTTGCTCCAAGAGAAATGCCATGGAGCCTGATCCATCTCCGCAATCTCACAACGCTCGCGGAAGCGGGAGCAAGAATTGCCCCCCCAATTCCTGCCTGGTACAGCCAACCTCAAAATCTCAGCGAGATGGTTGATTTCCTCGTCGTACGCCTCTTCGACTCCCTCGGTGAGGAATTAAGTCCTTTGAACCGTTGGCAGGGGCGCCAGCCATGACGCCTTTTCAACGCTTGCTGCTGATTCCCTGTCTGAGTCCGGTGGTGGTGATGCTGTTGATCGCAACCCTCAATCTCGGACAGGCCTCATCGTTGCGGGTGCTCACCTGGAGATTGCCACCATTGCCGATTGGGGCCTGGATCGCCGTCGCAACCGTGTTGGGATCGAGCGTCAGCGCAGTGGGGGGATTGGCGATGGTGACCTCAAGACCTCTGCTGCGCCGAGAGGTTCGGCGTCCAGCCACAGGGCCCGATGTTCACGAGCCGATGCCTCGCGAGCAACCATCCCAGGCCAGACCGGCTCAACCCACGCCCTGGCCAGAACGGGACGTGCGCGATCCAGCCCCAACCGTCTCGGTGCCGTTCAGGGTGGTGCATCGAGCCAATCAAGCCACTCCATCAGCAACCCAGGCCGCCGACAGCAACCCCATCAAGCCAAGGGAACAAAAGACCAATCCATCGGCGGCTGATGCCGGGAGAGGAGAAAGCGTTGAGGCCGACGATTGGAATCAACAGATTGGCGATGATTGGTAGAGAGCGCACTGGGCTGTCTACAGTTCGCCCAGCGACCAAAGTCCGGTGAGCGAAACTCCCGCAACACCCAAAGCTGAAGCCAAATCAGCGGCAAAGCCCGCAGCCAAGCCTGCTCCAAAGCCAAAGCTGGAGGACAAGCCCTTTCAGGCGTTCATGAAGGACGACCTGATCCCATCCCTCAGCAAAGCGCTGAGCACCAATCACCAAATCACCGCTTTGATCGATTTAGTTGAAGGCGATCGTCCCGTGGTGGGAGGCCAATGCTGGATGCTCACCGGTGCCCTCCCTGGCGATCGGCGCTTCTGGGTTTGCTTTGAATCGGATTCGATCACATCCGGTAAAACGATTGCGCTTGCAGAGTCCGGTACAGAGCCAAGCCTGCTGGAGTCTTTTTTAATCGACGAAAAGCGCATCAATCTGGCCCTGCTCCAGTCCCGTTTGCTGCAGCGTCTCAATGGCCAGAAATGGCTAGGTGGGAATTAACTGAGAGCTCGTAACAGTGGGCTGCGGGGTTACCAGAGGGCGACCTACGATGGGCTGTAGTGACTGATGCAACCGATGGTGCCTCCAACAGCCGTGACGGAAGCCACAGCAGCACCAGGATCCAACGTAACGGCGAAAGACCCGGAGAAGGACACGATCCTGACCCCTCGTTTTTACACGACAGATTTCGAGGCGATGGCCGCGATGGATCTGCGGCCTAATGAGGCGGAATTAGAGGCCATCTGCGAAGAATTTCGCAAGGATTACAACCGCCATCACTTCGTCCGCAATGGCGAATTTGATGGAGCCGCCGATCAACTCGACCCGGAAACTCGCAAAGTATTCGTTGAATTTTTAGAGCAAAGTTGCACGTCTGAGTTTTCCGGATTTTTGCTTTACAAAGAGCTCAGTCGTCGGATTAAAACCAAGAACCCCCTCCTTGCCGAATGCTTCTCGCACATGGCCCGTGATGAGGCTCGGCATGCCGGCTTCCTCAATAAGTCGATGAGCGATTTCGGTCTCCAACTTGATCTTGGCTTCTTAACGGCCAGCAAAAGCTATACATTCTTCAAACCGAAATTTATCTTTTACGCCACATATCTGTCTGAAAAAATCGGTTACTGGCGTTACATCACCATTTTCCGCCATCTTGAGCAAAATCCAGATTGCAAGATTTTCCCGATCTTCAACTTCTTCGAAAATTGGTGCCAAGACGAAAATCGCCACGGTGATTTCTTCGACGCTTTAATGAAAGCGCAGCCGGACACGGTGAGGGGATTGCGCGCAAGGCTCTGGTGCCGTTTTTTCCTTCTTGCTGTCTTCGCCACCATGTATGTCCGTGATGTGGCGCGCAAAGAGTTTTACGAATCCCTCGGATTGGATGCGCGCGAATACGACCGCTTGGTCATCGACAAGACGAACGAAAACACGGCACGGGTGTTCCCCGTGGTCCTCGACGTGAAAAATCCCCGCTTTTTCGATGGTCTCGAGCGCTTGGTGAACAACAACGCAGCGCTCAGCGCTGTGGATGCAACGCACTCCCCTGCACCCATCAAAGTGCTGCGCAAACTTCCCCATTGGGTGGCCAACGGCGTTCAAATGGCGTCCCTGTTCTTCATGGCACCGATCCGCAGCGATCAGTACCACCCCAGCGTTCGTTGAGGACTGCCAAAGCAACCAGAGCCCCTGTCTCCGATTCCTTCCGCGATTCTCCATAATCAAGGTTGACGCAGACGAGGGGCTTGGTCGTCACCCATCCCGGTCTTAACCAGACATTCAATCTGGATCCGAGCCACACACCCTGGAAAGATCGCCTGGAAACGCTTCTCCATACAGGGATGCGTGCCGGCGCTGATCTTGTGGAGGTGTTCTTAGAGCGCACTGATCACCTCGGAGTTCTTGCCGAACAGGAGCGCATCACCAGCGTGTCCCCATCCTTCGGGATGGGAGCGGGGATTCGGGTCTTCCTTGGACATCGAGATGGGTTCGTTAGCACCAACGACCTCAGTGAATCAGGCCTTGTCCAAGCACTGGACCAAGCGTTGGCCATGCTCGAACTGGAGCACAAGGGTCTCCAGCGCGAGGGAGGCTTTCAAGGTCTCCATCAGCTCAAGGATTTTGGTGCGAAGAAAGATACCTGGCTCGCTCAGTCACCTGAGCTCGCTGAAATCACCCAACGTTTGCTGGAAGGAACAGCGCGTCTGGATCAGCTCGGACAGCATCTTGACGTGCGTCGCGGCAGCTTTTCACGCGACTGGCAAGAGGTGCTTGTCGCTGCGAGTGATGGAACCTATGCCCGCGACATCCGCCTGCATCAGTCCAGCGGCCTCAGTGTCTTAGCCGCCGATGGTGAGCATCGTGCAAGCATCGCTCGCCGCTTTGGATCGAGCGACCGCCCGGATGATTTGCGGGAGTGGGATGTGGATGCAGCCGCCAACGAAGTGTGCAGCAGTGCCGCCACCATGCTTCATGCCGATTACGTGGATGGAGGACAAATGCCCGTGGTCCTCGCCAATCGTTTTGGAGGCGTGATTTTCCATGAGGCCTGCGGCCATCTGCTCGAAACCACCCAAGTGGAACGGGGGACAACCCCGTTTGCCGATCAAGTCGGGAAAACGATTGCCAATCCGGCTGTAACCGCGATTGATGAAGGGCTGAGTACCGGTGCCTTCGGTTCTTTATCGATGGACGATGAAGGAATGGAATCGCAGAAAACCGTCCTCATTGAAAATGGCGTCCTAAAAGGATTTTTGAGCGATCGCGCCGGTGAACTCCGCACCGGACATCCACGAACGGGAAGTGGTCGACGGCAAAACCATGGATTTGCAGCTGCGAGCCGCATGCGCAACACCTACATTGCTGCAGGTCCCCACAGCACCGATGAGCTGATCCAATCTGTTGACTGTGGCTTGTATTGCAAGTCCATGGGCGGAGGAAGTGTGGGACCCACGGGTCAATTCAATTTTTCTGTGGAAGAGGGCTACATCATTGAAAATGGCCAATTAGGCCGTCCGGTCAAAGGGGCCACCTTGATCGGTGAAGCCAAGGAAGTCATGCCAAGGATTTCCATGTGCGCCAATGATCTCGATTTAGCCGCTGGATACTGCGGCTCGGTGAGCGGCAACATTTCTGTCACGGTGGGGCAACCCCACATCAAGGTTGATTCGATCACTGTGGGAGGCCGCTGAGCATGACCCATACACCTCTCAATGTGAAAGAGCTCCGCGATCAGCTCCACACCCTCGCGACCAGGGACGGAATCCGTCGATGGGACCTTGGAGCCAGCCGAGGAATGAATGCCTCGGTGCAAGTGGATCGAGGTGAAGCCAAGCAAATGAAAGCGGCTCAACGCAGCTCGATCACCGTTCGCGTTTGGAATGAGCAAGGACTGGTTGGTATAACCAGCACGTCTGACCTTTCTCCAGGAGGCCTCGAGAAAGCCCTACATGGCGCTTATCAGGCCAGTTCCTTTGGCAACACAGAAGACATCCCAGGCTTTTCACCCTTGGCAACGGCACCGATTCCGGAGCTTGATCGGCCGCTAAAACCCTCTCAGAGCATTCAAAAATTGCTCAGCACCCTAAAAGAGGTGGAAGAGGAGCTGCTTTCCAAACATCCTGCGATCGAAACCGTCCCCTACAACGGCTTGACCGAAGGCAATAGCGAGCGGATCTACCTCAATAGCGAGGGGGCACTTCGCCACATGCAACGCACTCAGGCAAGCCTCTACCTGTATGCCCGTGCCGAAGAAAGCGGCAGAAAACCACGCAGCGGTGGGGCCGTTCGCGTTGCGCTTGGCAGTTCCGATCTTGACCTTGCCGGCTGTATCAAGGAAGCAGCCGAGCGCACCATCAGCCATCTCAACTACAAACCGATTGATACCGGTCGTTATTTGGTCTGTTTCACACCGGAGGCATTCCTTGATCTGATTGGTGCTTTCAACAGCATGCTCAATGCCAGATCGATTCTCGATGGCGTCAGCCTGAGCAGCAAAGAGTCGCTTGGCCAACAGCTCGCCGTGCCATTTTTTAATTTGCACGACAACGGGTTACATCCCGATCACGTGGGGGCAGCGGCCTTTGATGGAGAAGGCACACCAACCAAACGGCTCTGCCTCATCGGCAACGGCACCTTGGAGAATCTTCTCCATTCCGAAGCCACAGCACGTCAATTTGGAGTGTCTCCCACCGGTCACGCCGGACTCGGAGCCAAGGTCTCCGTTGGACCCGATTGGTTTGAGGTGACTTCCAGTCAAGGATTGATCAGTCCCGCTGCCCATCTCGACCATCGCAGCACCCAAGAGCCCTTCGTGTTGATTGAAAGCTTGAGCGCACTCCATGCAGGCGTAAAGGCCAGCCAAGGAGCCTTTTCACTGCCGTTTGATGGCTGGCTCGTGAAGGATGGCGAGCGCATCTCTGTGGAAGCAGCCACGATCGCTGGCGACATCCGCGAGGTTTTGAAAGAAATCGTTCACCTAGAACCCCATGAGGTGGTGACCCATCAAGGCGTTTCACCCCATGTCTGGGTGGATGGTTTAGCGATCACGGGAGAGGCCTGAGCTTCGCTCGATGAACATTTTGTTCTGGGGAACGCCCGACTATGCCGTGCCAACACTGGTGGCTCTCCATCAAGCTGGCCATACGCTTGTGGGAGTGGTCACCCAGCCGGATCGACGCCGGGGACGCGGAAAAACTTTGATTCCTTCATCGGTGAAAGCCAAAGCTCTTGAGCTGGGGTTAACGGTTTTCACCCCCGAACGCATCAAACAGGACAAAACCTGCCAACAGCAACTCGCTGAGCTCCATGCCGATCTGTCCGTGGTGGTGGCTTTCGGGCAAATTTTGCCCAAAAGTGTGCTGGATCAACCGCCGCTGGGATGCTGGAACGGCCATGGATCTCTGCTTCCCCGCTGGCGAGGTGCAGGACCAATTCAGTGGTCCCTGCTGGAAGGTGACTCCGAAACAGGTGTGGGGGTGATGGCCATGGAAGAAGGCCTCGACACTGGACCCGTTCTGATCGAAAGGAACCTATCGATTGGGCTACTCGATAACGGCCACACCCTGGCAGAGCGGATGAGTGCTCTGACAGCTGATCTGATGGTGGAAGCGATGCCATTGATCGAATCGGCAGGACATGGGTCCGAACCCGAGCGCAGAGCAAGGCTGAAGCTGGTCGACCAGGCCGATCGTCCTGGAGAAGCGAGTTACGCGCGCATGCTCAGCAAACAAGACCACCAAATCGACTGGTCCGCATCGGCACTCAACATTCATCGCAAGGTGATGGCGCTCTATCCGAATGCCGTCACGCTTTGGAACGACAAACGCCTCAAACTTCTGCATTGCGAACCGCTCATCGATCGCTTGAGAAAAGAGCTGCCGGCAGAGGTGCACCCCCTCATCGGCCGCTGGCCCACAGGAGGGCATCCACCAGGCACAGTGCTGGAATCGGTGAAGGGAATGGGCGTGGTGGTCAGCACGAATGGCTGCCCAATCCTGATTCGCGCTGCGCAGCTGGAAGGGAAAGGGCGGAGCCACGGCGACTCCCTGATCCAACAACTAAACGCAGCACCCAAACAACAGTTTGGCACGTTTACGTAACGAATTAGCGTTAGCGGCGGTACGCTCTCGTGCTACGCGTGTCTTGCCGACGGCGCGATGAGCCCCCTGAACGCCGTCCCCGTCCTCCGCTCAGATCCAGGGGGGCAGCCTTGAGAACGGTGGGCTCAAATCCCGGCACGTTTTCTCGACGAAGGGACTCACCCGTTAAGCGTTCAATTGCCTTCAAGAGCAGTGCCTCTTCAGCAGCAACAAGAGAAATGGCGTGTCCAGTTTCTCCAGCCCGACCTGTACGACCAATACGATGCACATAGTCCTCAGCAACATTCGGGAGATCGAGATTCACCACATGAGGCAGCTGCTGAATATCAATTCCTCGGGCTGCAATATCTGTGGCGACAAGAACGCGCACCGAACCGTCCTTAAATCCCTGCAAAGCGCGGGTGCGCGCACCCTGGCTCTTGTTGCCATGGATGGCAGCAGCTAGGAGACCCTGCTGACTGAGACGTTCCACAACACGATTGGCACCATGCTTCGTGCGGGAAAAGACCAACACCTGAAGCCAATCTCCACTGCGAATGAGATGGCTGAGCAGATCAATCTTGCGGACCATGTCGCAAGGATGAACAACCTGCTCCACAGAGCGCACGGTTTGGTTGGCAGGAGCCACCTGAATTTGAACAGGGTGATCAAGCAAGCCGGTCGCTAGTTTCCGAATTGGCGCACTAAAAGTGGCCGAAAACATCAGGGTTTGACGACGATCAGGAAGGCGAGAAATCACACGCCGGATGTCATGAATAAACCCCATATCCAACATTCGGTCGGCTTCATCAAGCACCAAAAATTCCACGCGGTCGAAACGAACAGCCCCCTGCTGGAGCAGATCTAACAAGCGGCCTGGGGTGGCAACCAACACATCAACGCCCTTCTGCAACCGCTGAATTTGAGGGTTGATCTTGACACCACCAAACACGACGTCACTGGTCAGCGGAAGATGCTTGCTGTAATCACGAACACTGGCCAACACCTGCGCAGCAAGCTCACGCGTAGGGGTCAGCACCAAGGCGCGTATTTGTGCGCGTCCAGGACGCGCTCCATGGTTCAGGCGCTCCAACATTGGCAGCGTGAAGCCTGCAGTTTTACCCGTTCCTGTTTGCGCTGCGGCCATCACATCCCGACCAGAGATCACAGCGGGAATGGCCTGCAACTGAATCGGCGACGGAGCGGTGTATCCCTTCTCCTGCAAAGCCTTCAGCAACGGCTGACTCAAACCAAGGGAATCAAAACCAGAGGCTGTGGACTCAGATGCGACAGGGGAAGCGGAAATGGCCAGCAGAGCGAAAGATTCAGCCTAGATCCACACCTTCAACCCTCCGTATAGAGCGAACGAGCCTGATTCCAGATCTGCTCCAGATCCTCATCTGAGAGGGCAAGCGCTTGCGGGTGCACCAAAGCCAACCACTGCCGCCGATGATCCGAGGCAGTGCCATCAAAAAACTGCTGGCCTGCGGCTAACACCCTGAATTTCAAAAATTCAAGCAGCACTGAGCGAGTTTTAATCCGTTCAGCATCCGTCATCAAGTTTTACCCGCAAGCTTGAGGAACTGCCAAATTTAAACAAAGGGGGAGATTCAAAAAACGGGCAGCAAGCACAACTAACCGAAAGATAAAAGGAAAGGCGACCAACAACCAACTCTCAAAAAACAGACAAACAATCACGACAACGAAGAACCCAATACTTTCATTGCGTCAGGATTCACGCCAAGCTCAAGGCGTTGACCCAAACAAACACCATCAAGATAGGGAGCAAGAATCTCAAGAACGGACGTGTTTTGCCAGTGCCTTATCTTTGTTTCTGGATGAGGCCGGTAAACCAAACCTGGAACATCAAAATCTAAAAGTCCAACAGAACGCAGGCGAACCTTCCAAAAGGAAAAGGTTTCAGGCGGATGTAAGTCGGTCCATTCCAGATCAGGAAACGAATAATCTGCATTGGTGAGCTGTAGCTCAGCAGGTGAAAACGAAAGGTTGAGTGTTCCAGGCCAATACGGAGAAAGATCAAGACCTAACGCCGCAAAAAACGGAGTTTGCATCGCAATCGTGCCTTTTGGGTAAGGAGACAGGCGTGGTTCAGCGCGATCCAAAGCTTGGCCTGAGGCCACTCCATGCCCAGCGAGCAGAACGGCTGAATGCCAACGGAAGGATGTCATCAACGAACTTCCCGGTGAACACAACGATCACAAGGTCCATCTGGCAATACGGCACAGCGAAGCAAAGGGCTCAAAGCATTGAAGCGGCACTCAGCGTCTCCAATCACCCAACCGTGACCAATAAACCGTGCATCAGCAGGCTGTTTTTGACATTTAACAAGGAGAACAATCGAAGACAGTTCATAACGACCTGAATACAATTTATAGCGATGTCTGCGTTGGATCACGAGATAACTGTCATGATCATGAGTAAACCAATGCCCCGGCATTGGAGGATCACTCAACTCCATGCGATCGAGCAAAACCTGCGTAGCAGCCTGACGTAATTCAACAAGCATCAGATCAAGCCTCGCGACCTAAGCGCTCTCTGCGCTCAGAAAAGCCCCAAATCATTAGCAAGGCAACAATGAGTAGGGTCCACCACGCAGGTGGATGCAAATCCGAAACAATCAGCGATCCAATGAGTTTGATGCCCACTAAACCAACCGCAAGATAACCAGCCGTCTCTAAGCGCGTATAAATATCAAGCCAGCGAATAAACAAACCAGAGGTAAATCGTAGCGCTATAACTCCAATTAAGGCCCCAGTAATCACAAGAATCAGTTGATCACTAATTGCGACAGCAGCAGCAACACTATCCACAGAGAAAGCGAGATCTGTTAGAGCCAAGGCAACAATCGTTCGCGCGAAAGAAATCGAGGTGACTTGCCCTGAGGATCCGGAAGAACTCTCGGTGTCTGATGGTTTGAACCAAAGATGGGATACGAAAAGCCAGAGAAGATAAACACCAGCAAGGAGTTGCAATGGCTTGAATGCCAACACCCACTGAGCCAACAAAATCAAGCCAACCCTGAAAAAGAAAGCAATGGATATACCAAGGTCAAGGGCCTTCTTTTCCTTGATTGGGTCATGTTGCTTGCGAGCGACAGCAGCTAAAGCGATCGCATTGTCAGCGGAGAGCACCAGCTCCAAGGCCACGAGCACTGGAAGGAGAGGCAAAAGCTCAGCCCATCGATCTACACCGTCGAGAACAGGAGTTAGGGACGTTAAGGCAGCTGAATCCATCCCAACAGCTTAGAAATGGTTACCCCCCTCCAGAGGCATGAAAACAAAGGTGGAGATTTGCCACATCGATAGCAATCGATGTGTGGTGCGTGTCAGCGGCTTTGATGGAGAACGAGATCTGGGTAGCTCGCTAGGAGAGGGAGGCGATGCTGAGGAGGCAGAGGACAGAGCTCGACAGCGATTAGAGGAACGTAATCTGAAAGGGAAGGTGAGCTCTGAGCCGAAGCGGAACCCGCAGCCAGCCATCAAACAGCAGGGTGACCCCCAGGTGCAACCAGCAAAACCAGCCAAAGATCCAGGCAGTAGTGAGACCAATCCAGCCAACACAGCGTCCAAAATCCCCGTTCAGAAGAATGAGCCTCAGCCCGTCTCCACTCCTGAACCAAGCGAAGCTCCCACGGACCCGGAGGATTGGAGCGAAGAACTAACAGCCATCGATCTACAACTAAAACGAATTGGCTGGACCCGGGATCAGGAAAAGATCTATTTGGAGCGAGCCTATGGCCATGGAAGCAGGCACAAATTAACGAGATATAGCGATCTCGTTTCCTTTCTCAATAAGCTTAAAAGCATTGAAGCCGGCGCTGATGCCGGTTCATCTCCAACTCCGTTACGCAGAAGCGACTTAATCGCGCAAGGCGACGAAATGCTCACGACACTGAAATGGGATCAAGAACGTGCAAAGACGTTCCTGCAGTCAAAACTAGGGGCCTCATCAAGGCAACAACTCAGTGACGAACAATTATTTGAGTTCAACATGTTATTAGAAGAGCAACTCATAACCGCAATACCACAAGAAAACTAGACGCGATTCGGACTTAGAATCGAAGCAAATAAGGCACAAACCCGACCTTGGACAAGCCCATCAAAAAAACAGAATAAAGAAGTCGTATAAACCGTACTCCAACCGAACCAAAAGGATGGATTTGGGGGAAAACCCACCTCATTGGTTGGGTTTACTCGCTCCTTGCTTGGAAGAGTTATCCACAAAAATAGATTCAATCAATAAAAACAAATGACAAAAGTAATTGGCATTGACCTAGGCACAACCAACAGCTGTGTCGCCGTAATGGAAGGGGGAAACCCCACCGTGATCGCAAATGCAGAAGGGTTTAGGACCACTCCCTCTGTGGTTGCCTACACCAAGGGCAAGGACCAGCTCGTTGGACAGATCGCCAAACGCCAAGCGGTGATGAATGCAGACAACACATTTGGATCTGTCAAACGCTTCATTGGCAGGCGCACGGATGAGGTCACCGATGCAACCAAAGACGTTCCATACACCGTTGAATCGGTAGGAAGCAAGATCAAAATCCAATCATCATGGATGGAGAAATCCTTCTCTCCAGAGGAGATCAGCGCCAGTGTGCTTAGGAAGCTGGCCGATGATGCCTCGAAATATTTGGGTCAAACCGTGACTCAAGCGGTGGTGACTGTTCCCGCCTACTTCAATGACTCCCAGCGACAAGCCACTAAAGATGCTGGCAAAATTGCTGGCCTAGAAGTCCTGAGGATCATCAACGAACCCACAGCAGCAGCGCTGGCTTACGGTTTGGATAAGAGGGATGCAGAAAAGATCCTGGTCTTTGACTTGGGAGGTGGAACGTTTGATGTCTCCATCTTGGAAGTAGGAGATGGTGTTTTTGAAGTGATCAGCACCTGTGGTGATGCCCATCTTGGAGGTGACAACTTCGACAAAGTGCTTGTTGATTACATGGCTGAAACCTTCCAAAAAGAGGAAGGGATTGATTTAAGGAAGGATTCGCAAGCCCTGCAACGCCTCACGGAAGCGGCAGAAAAAACAAAGATTGAACTCTCCTCTTCCACACAGAGCGAAGTGAATCTCCCCTTCATCACGGCAACGGCTGATGGTCCCAAGCATCTGACGCTGACAGTGACCCGAGCCAAATTTGAGGAGTTGTCTTCTGATTTGATTGATCGTTGTAAGAAACCAGTTCAACAGGCGATCAAGGACGCCAAACTCTCAGCTCATGACCTCAGTGAAGTCGTGATGGTGGGCGGCAGTTCACGCATTCCTGCCGTGTTGGAGCTGGTCAAAGCGGCAACGGGTCAAGATCCCAATCAAACCGTGAATCCTGATGAGGTGGTTGCCATCGGTGCAGCTGTGCAGGGGGGTGTTCTCTCAGGTGAAGTGAAAGACATCCTTTTATTGGATGTCACGCCTCTTTCCTTGGGAGTGGAAACCATGGGCAGTGTGGTGAATGTGATGGTTCCGAGGAACACAACCATTCCAACAAACAAAACCGAGATCTATTCCACCGCCATGGATGGCCAAACCTCCGTGGAGATTCACATTCTCCAAGGAGAGCGACAGATGGTGTCTGATAACAAGAGCCTTGGAACCTTCCGATTAGATGGGATCCCTGCTGCGCCTCGTGGTGTTCCTCAAGTAGAAGTGGCTTTTGACATTGATGCCAATGGAATCTTGAGTGTCACAGCAAAAGATAAAGGCTCAGGGAAAGAACAATCGATCACCATCAGTGGTGCCTCAACCCTCAGCGAGGACGAAGTGGATCGAATGGTGAAGGACGCAGAAGCACACGCTGACTCGGATCAGCAAAAGCGAGAAGCGATCGACACCAAGAACGACGCTGAATCCCTGATTTACCAGGCAGAAAAGCAACTGCTGGAATTAGAAGGCAAGATCTCAGCCGAGGCCAAAACCAAAGTGGAGTTGGTGCTATCGGAACTCAAGGAAACCCTTAAAACAGAGAACACACCGCTCATCAAGGAACGCCTTGATGGAGTGAAAACTGCGCTGATGGAAATGGGGACTTCCCTGTACTCGCAGCAGGAAGAGGCGCCTGAAGCCTCACAACCAAACAGTGAGAACGATGATGTGATCGATGCTGAATTTGTCGAGTCACCTCGGTAGAGATCGATCGTTTGATCGGGAACATCGTGATGTAGGGAGGCCCAAAAGGCCTCCCTACATCACATCAACAAGAAGGGCAAAAAGCGAAACACCACTCCCAAGAACAACGCAAAGGCCTGCCGGTCTCAGGCGTCGCAATCGAGACTTCTTAAGGTTTGCTCCATGGCAAAGACTTTATGTGCGCATACCGTGACAGAACGAAGAGGCAAACACAATGGCCAACACTTCCAAAAAAGGCGTTTCCTGCATGAAGTGGGATTCAGACGGTGAGCTTTCTACCCATGACACCCATGCATTGATTCAACGCCTAGCTCATGCAGAGAAATCTCGTCGAGCCATGCTTGATCACCATGAACTGCGCAGATGGCGATCACGGATGAACGGTGATGTCCAGTCTTGCCAAACACTGGCCAGTTAGCCAATGCCATCTTGGCAAGTGGCGCGGCAATCAGTCGCCAAGTGAACAGTCGCCAAGTGAACTTTCAAAGACAACTTTTAATAGTTACATGGAGTTGAATAGACTTCGATTCAAACCATTTTCAGCCGAAAACAATAAAGAGCATTGAAAGCAAACAGTACGGATTACTTGCTTTCAATGCAATTACGCAACACAATAAAATATCAAAACCGAAAAAAGCCTCACCACTAGAGACTATTGTCAAAAATCCTTTTGGTCACTATAGTTTAGACAAGAACTGGAGTCTCATCCATTTGGCAAAACAGCAGAAGATCAACCCTCCCTATTCAAGAAAAGAGATGGTCGATTCACTCTGTGCCAAATGGAATTCAATGCGGGAGAGCAGCCCTGATCACAATCAGCTGAGCCTAGAACAATTTCGAGACCTAGCCCGCACAGAAACTGATGAAGAGCTTTTCAGAGATTGCTGTAATTCAGCAAAGAAAGAAGGCATCACACTATCGGAATTTATGACTCGCTATGTGTAAATAGAGAGAATTCCTACTTTTAAAAAATATTGTTATGGACAAGGGGAGCGTTGAACATCACAGCTTCGAAGCAGCAGGCTATTTAATCATTTGACAAACCATCTAGCCCATACAACACATGTGATATTTCATCCACATTTACCCAGCTGATCTTCTCGTCATCAACATCCACAACTTGAATCACACGATCTCCACTGGGATCTCTAGCTTCAGCTTTACAAGAAACAACCTGTCCCATCCACCAGCTGTGATCCTTCTTGAGTTGTACTTGGTTTTCCCCTTTAACAATGATGTAGTCACCGGGCTTTACACCAAGAAAAGCTGGATAAGCAACCTGGCCATAGGGAAATGGCGTGCGCTCCTTAGCTTCATAACTCATGATTTAAGCCCTATCTTCTACAGCTCTAACCCAAACAAAAAATAAATGCCACTCTGCATAGCGAAATGTAAAGAAAACCTAAAGGGCCAAGGCTCATCAGGGCACTGATCTCAAAATCAAGAGCTCAAAGTCGAGAAAGCTCAAAGGCAAACGGCTGTACGAGCCAGCGCCGGCATGCTTTCCTCGATGCCAGAAAAGGAAACCAGGATCAACCAAGACGGACCTATGACAACGCACCAATCGTGAACGATCAATAAATCATCAAATCAGGTGAATGAAACAACGTTTTGGCCATAAAAAAGCTGCGAAGCTAGAGATCATCTCTTGCCTCGCAGCGCCTTGTTAAAACTCGATGAATCAGCTGAGTTTATCAGCAATCAAACACTTTGCACATTGGTGAACCGGGGTGGGTATCACAGATATCATCCAACACTTTGTCTTTGTGACGATTAGCTGGATTGTCTAAGCCACCATTTTCCTTGGGATCAAACTCGTCAGCAGAATGCTTTTCGTTCGTGCTGTAGGGAACTTTGAACTTTTCGTACTTATCGGTGATGTCCGTCATGATGAGTCAACAAGAACAATTAGATACTAACTGTATATTCCATCGAATGGATTAAATGAATATGACGATTAATTGTCCTGGTATCAAAACTAACAGTTGATTTGCGCCCGAGGCAACAAATGTGTGCATTTCATACTGTGACCTTGACAACCCTTGCCAGGGTCTCCGCAGACAGCTGCAACAAAAGAATGGAAGGTTCCAGTTGGGAATTCAGGCTGGAAGGCACAGCCAGCCTTTCTTTGTAGCGATCAATATGAATACGATATCATCAACATTAAGCCAGAAAAATACTGAAATCATCAGCAAAAGCTTCATCAGCACTTGCTAGCGAAGTTGGCAGCAGTACAAACGTTATAAGCAAAGCTTTTGCGAGCATTGCTCAATCGATGCTGCGGCGACAGATGTTACAAGCATATGCAATTCATTCCTCATAGTCGCACTATATACATACGTATCAGGTCTACTTCTAGCCCAGATTGCTTCAAGGTGGAGGTCAGCCACTGGTTAGACGGAAGCTCAGATCACAGGAGAAACAGAAAGAGCACAATGAACGAACTTCCAATCAAGAAGACCTTGTCTGGAGCTTTATCAATGTCAAATGGTTGGTATCTCTGTTGTTCCATTTTGTAAAAGAGCGGAAAGCCATCCTAGTCCATTCAATCTCTAACCGTGTTCTACCAAAACGTTGAAGCATTCACTGACTCATCTGGTACCTGCCATGCTTTCCCTCAAATGGGTGAGCGAGGTAACTAGTTGTTTCCCATTTGAGGAGTTTGCTCTCAGTCTATTGGAGAGATAATTGAAAGATAGAGAAAGAACTTGCCTTTATCGCCGTACATGGCACACATACCAAATGGTCTAAATGGTCCTCTTCTAAGCGATCACAACTCAAAACCCAACGAAAACCTTTTATCCAAAGAACCAGCCATAACTATGGAGACCAATACCCAGAAGATTCACGCCGATATAACAAACGCCAATCACAACCAACCCTGCACTCGCTACGAATGCCGGACGCCTTCCCTGCCAGCCTCTGCTTAAGCGCGTATGCAGATAAGCGGCATACACAAGCCAGCAAATGAGTGCCCAGGTTTCCTTGGGATCCCAGCTCCAGTAGCTGCCCCAGGCCTCATTGGCCCACACAGCCCCGCTAATGATGCCAACGGTGAGCAGGAGAAAGCCAACCGTAATCGTGCGGTAGCTGAGGCTGTCCAAACGTTCGTTCCGAGTGAACTGAACCGATGAGAGCTCAATGGAAGACGTGGTTCCTTCAGGGTCACCCACGCTGCCGAGGGGAGTCGCAAGCGCAGCACGTCGATACCCTCCACTTCCTATCGAGCTGCTGCGCAGTTGCAAAGCATGACCACGGTCGGTCAGCAAAACAGCCACTGATAACAGTGAGCCCACCAAAAGGGCGGCATAACTCACCATAATCACGCTCACGTGCATGACCAGCCAACTGGATCGCAGCGCTGGAACGAGCGGAGACGCTTCTTGCAACTGGTCAGGAAGCGCAAAGCTGGCAAACGCGATACACCCCAAACCCATCGGAGTCGCGGCTGCAGCGACAATCGGCGTAGGCCAAGTTCTCTCCACCAGCAATTGAGTGAGCGTGCAGGCCCAGGCCAAGAAGCAAAGTGATTCGTAGAGGTTGCTGATCGGGAAATGTCCCGATTGCCACCAACGCAGGACCAGTTGAGCCGTTAATGCCAGGTTGGCAGTGGCAATCAGCAACGTGACGAGGCCAGACGTCTGTTCAGAGCTCACTTTCCAGAAGGCGAGCGGCAGGGCCAACAGCAACAGACCGAAAGAAAACAATCCCAGGCCAAGCACCGGATCAATCCCAGCCAACTCCATGAACGCCATCACCACGAAACAACCTGATTCTGACGTGTTTGGTTACCGGCTGGCCTGCCGCAACAACACTCCACCACCAGCAAGACAAATCAAAACAGGCACCCAAGCGGCTAGGGGGGGAGGCAAGGTGCCTTTCACACCGAGGGAACTGAAACTGAAACTCAAAACGTAGTAAACAAAAATCAGAACGACGCTGATACCAAATCCCTGACTCCGACTGGTTCTGCTGTTGGGCTTGGCACCAAGACTTGAACCAATCAAACCAAACACCAAACAGGCCATCGGAACAGTAAATTTCTCCTGGATTCGAACCCTTAGCCTGCGTGCTTCTTTGCGGTCCCCCGCATCAGAGAGCAGTTGTTCAGCTTCAATGGCTTCCGACACGGTCATATTGTTGGCATCTTTAGGCAATTTCGCGATCCGTAACGGCGCAGGGCTCAGTGGATAGAAATATCGATCGAAATCCGCTGATGTTGTACTACCAGATGGAGTCAGAGTAAGAATTTTGCCGTCATTAAACTCCCACTTAGCCTGAGACTCGTTCCAATTTGCATGGTCAGCAACAAGCATCTGAGTAAATCCAAATCGCGAAAAATCTAAAACAGTGACGCCAATCATCTTTCCGTCTATAAACTTAGTTGCATAAAATAATTGGGTTAAACCTTTACCTACATCTCCATCAGGACCAGTGACTCGTCCAAAACGGGAGTAGATGATGTCTTCTCCCTTCTCAGCAGCAATCGCTTGACCCAGGGCACGTTGCAATGTGAATTCAGCAGAGCGATTCGTACGAGGCACGATGACATCGTTGAAAACAAACGAAAGGCCTGTCATCAACAGTGCCAAGGCAATCGCAGGTGCAATCATGCGACTCGCTGTAACGCCAACACTTCGTAGTGCCGTCAGCTCGCTATTGGCAGAAAGTCGGCTATAGGCAAGCAGCGATGCAATCAACGTCGCCATTGGGAAAGAAATCACCAAAAAACTGGGCAACTTCAGCAACAGCACCTGTACGGCAATCGTCCATGGGAGATTCGATTCAACAATCTTGCGAACCAGATCAAACATCACCCCTACGGATAGGGATACGACCGTAAATAATGTGAGACCAAACAATAATGGGCCAATGAGCTCACCAAGAAGCCACCGATCAAGCAATGGAATTCGATGAATAAGCTTGCGAATTTTATGTTGGACATCTATCAAAATATGATTATTCAAAGCTGAAAATCCTCCCCAAGATAATGACGGCGTACGAGTGGGTCATGCGCCACTTCATCAGAGCGGCCGGAAGCAAGGATGCTTCCTTCCGTCAAAATGTAGGCCCGATCCGTAATAGCAAGAGTTTCTCGAACGTTATGGTCGGTAATAAGGATGCCCATTCCGCGTTCGCGCAGCCCGTGGATCATTTGTTGCAGATCAGCTACAGCCAGTGGATCCACCCCCGCGAAGGGTTCATCAAGAAGTAGATAGCGCGGACCTTCTAAACCAACGGCAAGGGCACGGGCGACTTCACAACGCCTGCGTTCACCACCCGAAAGCTGGTACCCACAACGATGGATGAAAGACTCGAGATGAAAGTCCTCGATTAATTGATGGAGACGTTGACGACTATCGGCCTTAGAAAGTCCGCTTTGAACTAACACAAGTTCAAGGTTTTCTTGAACGGTCAATTGGCGAAACACACTGGGTTCCTGCGGCAGGTAGCCAATGCCAAGACGAGCCCTTTGGGGCATCGGCAAGTCCGCGACGGGATGCCCATCCAGAAGAACTTGACCGCTATCAGGACGCAACAATCCAATCACTAAATTGAAGCTTGTGGTTTTGCCTGCCCCATTGGGTCCAAGCAAGCCAATCACTTCACCAGGCTTCAAAGTCAGTGAAAGGGAGCGGACTAACGTTCGGCCACCCAGGGTCAGAGTGACCTGCTCAAGACTCAAACTCATGGCGTTAAGGGAGTCTGCGAGGAGGGACTCTGCTTTAACAAGAGGGTGGACTGCACTTGCTGACCCGGCATTGGTTTCGCCAGAGCACGTTCATCGTCAAGGTTGTAAGTAACCCGTTCAGCGCGAATACTATTTCCATCCTCCTGCACCACATCCACATCTCCGCTTAAAACCAGCAACGCTTCCCGGCTGAAATACTGCGCCTGACGGGACGTTGCCACCATCCCTCGAGAGGGATAAACAATCCGAACATTACCCAGGGCTGTCACGACACCTGTGATGTTGTCGGCGCTTTGCGTATCCGATTCAATCGTGATCAAACTGTCTTCTGCTTCTGCTGTCTGAGCACTCACAGGGAGCACAGAACAAGCAAACACCAACAGGGCAGCAGCGGATACGAGATTGCCAATCCGATTGTTCATTGCAACTGCGAGGGAACGGAAGACCATCAGAGCACCCTCATCATCAAAGCCAATGTACCTAGAAACTCAGGAGTGGTCACGCAACTCAGGTACTGGAAGTACGACAGGATCAGTCTCATGTTGCAACGCTTCAAGCCTCAAACGGGCCTGATCTCGAACCGAGGGTAAATCGAGCCCAAGATCACCTGGTTGGGCGGAAGAAAGACGTCCTACTCCTTCACCCAACAAAATTGTTGCTCCCTTGAGGTTGCCCCGTTCTAAATGAACGTGAGCAACTGCGATTTGCAGAATTCCTTGGAGCAATCGACGTTCCGGTCCTGCCGTTTCATGCCAAATCTCCTCAAAAGCATCATGCGTCTCATACCAGGCACGTCGATTAAAAAGATCGACGGCCTGCTGGAATCGGGGATCTAAGCGAGCGCTCAACGCTTAGCCATTTTTTTGGCTGGTAATTTCCTTAACCGCATGGATTCAGGAGTGACTTCCAGCATTTCATCAGGACCGATGTATTCCAGAGCCCGCTCGAGCGTCATCTGAATCGGTGACTGCAATGTGTCTAAAACATCTGCTCCAGCAGAACGAATGTTGGTAACTTGCTTTGCCTTGCAGATATTAATTTCCATATCTTGCTGACGGGTGTTCTCACCAATGATCATTCCCTTATAAACCTTAGTGCCTGGAGTAATAAAGAATTGGCCACGATCTTCCGCTCCTTTAAGAGCATAGAAAGTAGCTGTGCCTTCTTCAAATGCAATCAAAACACCGTTCCTTCGCGTATCGAACTCACCCTGCATCGGGCGATATTCGAAAAATGAATGGCTCATGATTCCTTCTCCGCGAGTAGCGCGAATGAATTCACCGCGGAAACCAATCAGCCCCCGCGACGGAACCACAAATTCGAGTTGCGTGCGGTTGTCAGCGCCTGTTTCCATGTTCTGCATCTCAGCTTTGCGCGTTCCGAGCTTCTCGATACAGGAACCAACGGCAGCTTCAGGAACATCCATCACCAGTGTTTCCACAGGTTCACAGGGAGTTCCATCAATGGTGCGGAAGATCACTTGAGGCTGAGACACTTGAAACTCATAGCCCTCGCGTCGCATCGTCTCAATCAAGATGCCGAGGTGAAGTTCCCCCCTCCCACTCACAGCAAAACGATCTGGGGAATCCGTATCTTCAACCCGTAACGCCACATTGGTGAGCAGTTCGCGCTGCAAGCGATCGCGAAGCTGGCGACTGGTCACAAACTTGCCTTCTTTCCCCGCGAAAGGTGAATCATTGACCACAAAGGTCATTTGCAGGGTGGGTTCATCAACCTTGATGAGCGGTAAAGCTTTTGGCTCATCAGGGCAAGCAATCGTTTCGCCGATGTTGACATCATCAAAACCAGCCACTGCCACAAGATCGCCAGCAGATGCCTCTTCGATATCGACTCTTTGAAGACCCTCGAAGCCCAAAAGCTTACTGATACGACCTTTTTTGACGCTGCCGTCATCTTTAATGAGCGTAGCTCTTTGCCCCTGTTTAATAACACCATTATGAACGCGACCAATGATGATCCGACCAAGGAAATCGGAATAATCAAGAGTCGTGATTTGAAGCTGTAGAGGCTTCTCAGGATCTCCTACTGGAGGCGGAACATGACGCAAAATTGCATCAAAGAGAGGACGCATATTGTCGCTCTCTGTTTTCATATCGGGCTTCGAGAAGCCACCCAAACCACTCCCGAACAAATAAGGGAAATCACACTGATCGTCGTCAGCACCAAGCTCTAGAAAGAGATCAAGAACCTTATCGACAGCCGTTTCTGGGTCGACACGTGCACGGTCAATCTTGTTGACGAACACAATCGGTCTTAAACCCTGCTCGAGGGCTTTTTTAAGCACAAAACGGGTTTGGGGCATGGGCCCCTCGTTTGCATCAACGATCAGCAAACATCCATCCACCATGCCGAGCACACGCTCGACTTCGCCCCCGAAATCAGCGTGGCCAGGGGTATCAACAATATTGATTCTCGTGTCGTTATAGGTGACCGCAGTATTTTTCGAAAGGATCGTAATTCCGCGCTCCCGCTCCAAATCGTTGGAATCAAGAACGCATGTTGGAACGGCCTCGTTGTCGCGAAAGATTCCGGACTGGCTGAGCAGGGCATCCACCAGAGTGGTTTTGCCGTGATCCACGTGGGCGATGATCGCTATATTGCGAATCGCCTTGTTCGGGGCGCTCATGAGGTCCGTAACGTTATTAGGGGAAACTTTGGAACGCCAGCAGGCGCAGCCGCGACATGCTATCTCAACATGAGACTTGCAACGCTTGATTTTCTCGACCGATGCGCAAACTGCCACGCGTGACGCCGAGTTTGTGATCGATTTGCTCGCGCCTCCAAACGTCAGCTGAGAGAGTACGTCCTAAAATAGTTTCGCTGTACAGCTGGACCCGCCGCAACGTGGCCTCGGCCCCTTCATCGAGAAGATCCAATCGATAGCGATGAATCCCTGCATGACGCAAGGCCGATAGCGCCTCAACTCCCGTCTGCGGCTTGCCATTAAACAACGTGTTGCGACAGCCAAGATCCGCTTTCAGCGGATGCTCAACGCCACTCCGATCTCTCAGCATCACGGTGTGCTGCTCACAGGGCCTGCCGCAATCGGTGTGATCGTGGCCCTCCGAGAGGAACGAACAGAACAAGCAATGCTCCATATGAAAGAGCGGCATGTGTTGATGCAACACCACTTCGATCCGTTCGGGTGGAGATGCCTGCACCAAATCAAGCAATTGGCTGAGGTTCAAATCACAACTGGCTGTGACCCGATCCAGTCCCCAGGTCTCCAGGAACCAAAGCAAGCTGAGCGGGTTTGCGACATTCAACGTGAAGTCTCCAGCACAGGGAGCCTGGCCCGTGAGTAGCTCCAACTGATCCGCGTTGCGTACGAGATATCCATCCGCTTTCGCTTTCAGAAGCGGTTCCAACATCCAGCGTTCACCAGGCCTGGTGATGCGAGGTCCGGCCAACCAAATTCCATCAGGCCAGCAGCCACGGCCTATCGCCACAGCTTCTTTGAGATCCTTCGGATGCTCTAGATCGGCAATAACCGAGGTCATCGGTCCATCGCCCATGTCTTGAAGAGCACGCAACTGCTCCAGGCTTCGAACGAGCACAACCAACGACGGCGACTTGGACTGCGGCTGTGCTGAGTCCCGCCAATCAGCCAAGCGCTCGAGTGTTGCCGCAACGATGGGCTGAGGGTCCACCCGCTCCGAAGACGCCTCCAGCCCCACCTGTTGAAAGGCTGCCGTGAGGCCGCCATCAGCCATCTGCTGCAACAACGAGCGGCGCATCCTGTTCAGCTCAGCAACGGGAAGAAACAACCCCGATCCCAGGTTGGTTTCCAGATGCTCAAGACACCAGCCCGTGCCACCCAAACGCCCAAGCTGAGCGACCAAGCGCTCACGATCTAAACCGTGATCACGGGCAGGCTCCAACACGGCCTGACTCGTCACGCTGCAGCATTCTCCACCAGGCAAAACAGGTTCAATAAGCTCCAACTCCAGAACTTCACCGATCTGCCCACTCACACGAATGTGAAGACCCCGTTCAAGCGGAGACACCACGCGTTCCGATCGACGCTGCCAGGTGCTTTGCCATTGCGGATCACTGGTGAGCCAGACCGAGGATCCTGAACGCAGACCGGATAGATCGACACGGCCAGGTCCTATCCGCAAACGAACGAGCCCTCTCTCCATCGCCTTCACCTCCATCACCCGTCCACCAATTTCACGCGGAGGTGTCAGAGGGTCATCCTGACGATCCGTCGCTTCCAAAACCAAACCCTGACCGTTGCGAGGGCTCTCCGTGCACTGCAACACCAACCATCCCTTTGACTCGACGCGAACCAGTTCACCAATCACCGGACCACGCTTCTTGCTCCAACGACCATGCACGAGGGCACGGTGATCAATGCCCCGCAACCAACCAGTGGATAAGCCCCTGGAAAAACCAAGCTCAAGCTGGCGTTGAATCTCCGCAAGATCACAGACCAAGCCATCGAGACTGCGGCGATAGGCATCCGTGACCGACGCCACATAGGTGGGATCCTTGAGGCGACCTTCGATCTTGAAACTCCTGATTCCGAGCTTCACCAAATCCGCCAGGAGTGGCCAAGCGGCGAGATCCTGGGGAGACAGTAAATAGCGTTGATCTCCGAGATCGAGCGATTCACCATCCACCACCAATTCATAAGGCAAACGGCAAGCTTGTGCACATTCACCACGATTGGCACTGCGCTGGCCCAGGGATTCACTGGTGAGGCACTGACCGGAGTAAGCCACGCATAAGGCCCCGTGCACAAACACCTCGAGAGGTATGGCAAGGGATCTCTCCTTCAGTTGGTTTTGCAGCCTCTCAAGATCGCGGAGGGCGAGTTCCCTCGCCAGCACAACCCGCTCACAGCCCGCTGCCGCTGCCTGCGCCACACCAGCAGCACTGGTGATCGACATCTGGGTGGATGCATGCAAAGACAACGTGGGAACAAGCGCTTTCGCAAGAAGGCAAAGCCCTAAGTCCTGAACAATCAGAGCATCAACGCCAGCCCGATCTGCGGCCAACAGCAGAGGGGCCGCTTGCTCCAACTCATCGCCAAAGAGGAGGACGTTCACCGTGAGAAATCCCTTCACCCCCCGGGCATGAAGCCAGGCCATGATCTCGGGCAGCTCAACAAGCTGGAAGTTCTCTGCCCGAAGACGAGCATTGAAAGCCTCAACCCCGAAATAAACGGCATCAGCACCGTTGGAGACCGCCGCCCTCAAGGCCTTCCAATCCCCAGCTGGGGAGAGCAACTCTGGGAAAGATGATGTGTTCAACGCCCGAGAGCCATCTGACGTGCGGGTTCAAATTGGCGCAAAGCCTCCGCCGACCCCTCAAAACGCCAGTGCCAAGGCTCATAGCTCACACCCTGAGGATTCACTTCAGGGAAGGACAGCGTAAAGTGATAACTAGCGGCGTAATCCTGCAACCAACGAAATGCCGGAGTCGTCTCAAAAGAGACGGAAAGATTGGTATCTGGACGGCTGCCATCGCCAAGATCAATCGCATAACCAGTGCTGTGCTCGGAATAACCCGGCGGTGCCGAAACCTTGGCCCGCTCTTCGGCGGTTTGATTTCTTTCTGATTTCACATCAAAGAAAATCCCTTGCTGCAACCTATGGGATCGATAACCACTGATCAGCCTTAGATCGATTCCATCGGAAGCTGCGGCACGGCGCATCGAATCCAGGGCCAAGGCTGCATCCTGGTGCAACTCAATTCCAGCCTCAACGGGCACGAGTTGGCTGGAAATCGCCTCGTCATAAGGAAAATGACCAAGCAGTCGACCATCGGCATCTGGCGGCGCTTCAATCCCTTCCACCACCGGAACTGGAGCCGAAGAAAACCAAAAAGAACGACTCGCCAACAAACCTGGCCCTAACCAAACAGCCGCCAAACTTCCTCCCCCCACGAGGAGACAGGCCAAAAACACTTCAAAACCGCTCCGTCGCTGACGAGGAGCAGGTTTCGAGCGACGGGCAACAGGAATGTCATCCCGTGTGCTGCGACGAGTGGCGACGGCTCTTCCCAGAGGATTCATGCAGTGTTGTTTCAATCGTAAGGGGCTCCGCCAGGGCCTAGTACCACTTTTCAGGATGCGTGATTAGTTTGAAATCAATGACCCGGCGGAGTTTGCTGAGATGCTGAGAGTTGCCGTTGTCGGTGGTGGACCGAGCGGATCCTGTGCCGCAGAAGTGCTTGCACGGGCCGGCATCAAGACCTGGTTGTTCGAGAGAAAACTCGATAACGCCAAGCCTTGCGGGGGAGCAATTCCGCTTTGCATGGTTGAGGAATTCGATCTTCCGGATTCGATCATCGACCGCAAAGTTCGAAACATGAAGATGATTTCACCCTCCAATCGGGAGGTTGATATCAAGTTGGATCCCCTCGGATACGACGACAATGCCTATATCGGCATGTGTCGACGCGAGGTGTTCGACTCCTTCCTTCGCAACCGAGCTGCCGACCTAGGCACCACCCTTATTAATGGGTTGGTGCAAAAGATCGACACTGGAGACAATCGCCAAGGTCCTTACACCCTCCATTACGCCGATTACAGCTCAGGCGGTCCTACCGGCGAAATAAAAAGCCTGGACGTGGATCTGATCATTGGCGCCGATGGAGCCAACTCCCGTGTCGCCAAAGCGATGGACGCTGGTAATTACAAGGTGGCGATCGCGTTTCAGGAACGCATCAAGCTGCCGGCAGAAGAGATGGCTTACTACGAGGATCTCGCCGAGATGTACGTAGGAACAGATGTCTCACCCGACTTCTACGCCTGGGTGTTCCCTAAGTACGACCATGTGGCCGTGGGGACAGGGACCATGCAACAAAATCAATCCTTGATTAAGGGGCTTCAAAAAGGCATTCGCGAACGGGCCCGTAAGCGTCTGTTCAAGGGCGAAGTGATCAAAGTTGAAGCGCACCCCATTCCCGAACATCCCCGCCCTCGCAGAGTCGTGGGCCGTATGGCCCTTGTGGGAGATGCCGCTGGTTACGTGACCAAGAGCTCAGGAGAAGGGATCTATTTCGCCGCCAAGAGCGGCCGCATGTGCGCGGAAGCGATTGTTGAAATCTCCAAAAACGGCACGCAAATGCCCACTGAAAAGGAGATCAAAAACACCTACCTCAAGCGATGGGATCGCAAATATGGAGCCACGTACATCGTGCTCGATATTCTTCAACGCATCTTCTATCGCACTGATGCAGCTCGAGAAGCATTCGTTGAAATGTGCGATGACCAAGACGTCCAGAAGCTGACCTTTGACAGCTATCTGTACAAAAAGGTCGTGATGATGAATCCCTGGCAACAGGTGAAACTCACCGCTCGCACCCTTGGCAGTCTTCTCCGCGGTCAAGCTTTAGCCCCCTCCACCTACGACTCCGTTCCTTCAGCCGTTGGCAGGTCCGATGGTGACTTCTTAGCCGATGAAGCTGCCCAAGCGATCAAGGCCCAGACCTCAGGGCATGCTCCCAAACAAGGGGAGGCGGGGATCGAGGAAGAGCGTTCCAAGGTCACCGCAGGCTGAGGTCCCGCCTCGAGACATCAGGACTGGATGCAATCAAATTGCGCCAGGACTGATGCCTGATTTTTCAAAACACTTAGAAGGTTGAGGCGATTACGGCGGACATCGGGATTGTCCGCCATCACCATCACGCTTTGTGGTCCATCAAAAAAGGCCTCAAGTGCCTTGGCGGCACCCTGCAAACCTTCTGCAAGCTGGATGTAATTGCGTGATTGTGCGAGAGGCGACAGGTCGTCCAGCGATTGCAGCAGGGAAGCTTCGCTCTCTGATTCGAACAAATCAGCATTAACAACCCCCGTAGGACTGAGCTGATCGCTTCCGAGATCACCCTTCTCGGCGAGTTTGGCTGCACGTTGCACAACCGCTTGCACGGCCTGCAGGCGTTGATCACCACGAAGCTGATGCAGCAGGACCAGACGTTCTCGAGCATCGACTGGATCACTGAGCAGACGCTCGTCGCCGACGGACTCCCCTGCCACGGCTTGAACCAAATCGGCAGGGAAGCCATCCTCCTCAAACTGAGACACCATTCGCTGTCGTAATAACAGCGAAAGATCTGCCACTAAAGCCTCCGGTTGCACCGCAAAGGAGGGGAAGCGTTCCTCCCAATAATTGGCTGCATCCGAAAGCAGGCTCTGCAACGAGAGACGCCATCCCCTGTCCCAAAGAATCTGAACAATGCCATTCCCAGCCCGACGCAAGGCATAAGGATCCGATGAACCACTGGGACGGTCGCCCTTGGCGTAGATGCTCAAGAGCAATTCCAAGCGCTCAGATAGGGCCAAGAGCGCTCCAGCATCGCTGGAGGGAAGGGCATCTCCAGCCCCGCGGGGCTGGTAGTGCTCAGCGACAGCAAGAGCAACCTGGCGATCTTCCCCCTCTTCCAACAGGTATTTTCCGCCCATCAATCCCTGCAGCTCAGGGAACTCGCCCACCATCTGGCTCACCAAATCATGCTTGCAAAAATGAGCTGCTCTCTTGGCATGCATGGCGATGTCCGCAGGAATGGAGAGCGATTCGATCAAACGCTCCGTCATCCAGGCGATCCGGTCACATCGATCTCGCAAGCTGCCGAGCCCCTTGGCAAAGGTGACGCGATCCAGGCCATCGCGGCGCGTCTCACTCGGACTTTTCCGATCCACATTCAGGAAAAACTCAGCATCAGCCAAGCGGGCACCCAACACCCGCTCATTCCCCCGAACGATGGTTCCATCTGCACGATCAAGGCCATTGCCCACCAGCAAAAACTTGGACAACAGAACGTCCCGAGCCTGAAGAGCCAGGGGATCGTCATGAGCGTTCTCTCGTTTCAAAGGGACATAGCGCTGATGGGATTGCATCACCGTGACAATCACTTCTGGTGGCAAATCGAGATAACAGTCGGCAATCTCCCCACTCAGCACCCTGGGGGCCTCAACAAGATCAACCAACTCCTCAAATAAATCCTCAGGACAATCAACAGAGGCAGAACAGGCGCTTGCCTCCTGGTCCAACGCTGAGCGAATCAACTGCTCCCGTTGAGAGCGATCCACCATCACACCGGCCTTCGCTAGGGCATCGACGTAATCATCCGCATGGGCAATCTCCAAGGTGCTGTCGCGGAGACGATGGGATCGACTCAACCGCCCGCTTTGAACCGGGGGTTGTGCCGCCGAAAGAGTGACCGGAATCAACTCAGACCCGACCAGCGACACCAACCAACGCACGGGACGGCTGAAGCGCTGATCGCCATCACCCCAGCGCATGAATCGCCTGCCTTGCAAACCATTGATCCAGGCAGGAATGCGCTCCTTCAGCAGGGTTGTGGTGGCATCACCGGGGGTACAAACACGGGCAAACAAACAAGGACCCTTGGGGGTGTCACGCGCTTGAAGTTCAGCCGGGTCCACCCCACAACGTTTGGCAAAACCCAGAGCCGCAGGGCCGGGTTGACCATCCACCAGGGCCTGTTTCACGGGTGGGCCCTTGCGTTCTTCCTCTAAATCGGGCTGACGATCCATCAACGCCTCCACCTGCACAGCAAGGCGTCTAGGCGTCCCAGAAACCCTGACTCGGCCATGACTTAAGCGAAGGTCCTTCAAATCGGACACCACCATCTGCTGAAGCTGCTTCAGTGCCGAGTGCACAAACTCTGCTGGCAGTTCCTCGGTACCGATTTCAAGGAGGAATGTTGAGGACACGCCGATTGGGTATGTAGCTATTGACTGTATTGGAAGCCGCTTCGCTAGTTTCAAAAGACCTATCCCTTGAATCCGTGAACGAAGGTTTGACGACAACCTCAGGGACGCAAGAAGCAGGGCACGATCGGATGTTTGATGGCCCTTCAAAACCTACGGAATCGATTGACACAGCGCTGTCTAAGGCTGAAAAGAGAAAGCTCTACAGCGGACATCTTCGAGAACCGTTATTGACAGAGCTGGGCAATGACGAAATTCGCTTTAGTGAGGATGCGGTTCAGTTACTCAAGTTTCATGGGAGCTACCAACAAAACCATAGAGAATTAAGAAAAACCGATAAAATCAAATGCTGGCAGATGATGCTTCGCCTTAGGAATCCAGGCGGAAGAGTTCCAGCACAACTATTTTCGGCTCTCGACGATCTTTCCAATCAGTACGGAAACGGAACCCTACGCATCACAACACGCCAAGCTTTTCAAATGCATGGCATACCGAAAGCTGATCTTAAAACAGTTATAGGCACGATCATTGAAAACCTTGGATCAACATTAGCTGCCTGTGGTGATATCAATCGAAACGTGATGGCACCAGCTGCACCATTTGAAAACAATGGATATCCGGCCGCCAGAAAACTGGCCGACGAGATTGCTGATCTACTGAGCCCTAAAGCAGCAGAAGGTTCTTACTTAGACATGTGGGTTGATGGAGACCTTAGTTATCGATTCAAGCCTGCAAAGCCTGTTAAGCAAGCCCGCGAACGTCAGTTCGCCAAAGGGGTGTTTTCCGGCAGCAAAGATGAACCCATTTATGGCGATACCTATCTCCCCAGAAAATTTAAAGTCGCCGTAACCGTTCCTGGAGACAACTCTGTTGACCTCCTAACCCAAGACATTGGACTCGTTCTGTTCACCAATAAGAATGGAACCATGCGTGGATGCAACGTTTACGTTGGCGGAGGCCTTGGAAGAACACACAACCAAGACGACACATTCGCAAGAATTGCTGATCCCTTGGGCTATGTAGAAGCTGAAAACATTTTCGACCTCCTTCAATCCATCATGGCGCTGCAACGAGACCATGGGGATCGTGAGGTTAGAAAGCACGCACGCATGAAATATCTTTTGCACAATCGTGGGATTGAGTGGTTCCGCGAAACCTTAATCAAGGATTATTTCAAAAGAGATATCAAAAAACTGATCAACGAGGCACCTGCAAAGTTGATGGATTACTTGGGGTGGCACCGACAAAAACCGGGGTTGTGGTTTGTAGGTCTCCCCTTCATGTGTGGTCGCCTTGAAGGAGATATCAAAGTAGGGATTCGCTCGATTGTTCAAAGATATCAACTTGAAATCCGACTAACCCCTAATCAAGATCTACTCCTTTGCAATATTGGATCCAGTCAAAAATCATCCATCAAAGCCGAATTGGCTGAATTGGGGTTTGAACTCCCAGCAGAAGTTGCTCCCCTGGTCCGCCATGCCCTCGCCTGTCCGGCCCTACCGACCTGCGGACTGGCCGTGACGGAATCAGAACGAATTCTGCCCGATGTTCTTGAAAGACTTGACTCCCAGCTCAACAATTTAGAGATCAAAAAATCCATTCTTGTCCGCATGACCGGATGTCCGAATGGTTGCGCTCGTCCTTACATGGCCGAGCTTGGCCTTGTTGGCAGCGGCGTGAATCAGTATCAGCTCTGGCTTGGTGGCAGCGCCAATTTGCAGCGACTGGCGCGTCCGTTTCTACAGAAGATGCCCCTGGAAGACCTTGAAGCAACCATCGAACCCTTGCTTCTCAGTTGGAAAGATGCTGGCGGGCGGCGTGGCTTTGGCGAACACATCACCAAACTTGGTGACGCCACTGTTCAAGAGATGCTCAAGGTTCCAGGCTGAACAAGTCTGGATCCCGTCCGTAGATGGCACGATCCGCTTGAACGCTCCAAGCCCAAAGCTGATCACCAAAACTGAAGTGCCACCACTCATTGGGGTGACGAACAAATCCAGCTTGCGACATCACCCGATGCAGCAAACATCGCCGGCTATGGAATAAAGCTGCGCTCCCATCAGGATGTTCAGCTGCGGCATCGGCATGGTGAAGCGGCAGAGATTCAGCTCCGATCGCGTCGATGTCTCCCCCCATATCCAAGGGGGTGCCCTTTGCATCAATCAGAGTGAGATCCACAGCAGCACCGGTGCTGTGAGGTGGCGGTATTAAAAAATCAGTGCTCGGTGGTGCCCAAAAACGTGCCACCTCGGAGCTAACGCTCTTCAGGCACTCCAGCTGCTCAGAATCATCCGGATTGATGCCTTGGCGAGCACACTCCTGCTCAACAGCGTGGTTCACCATAAAAGCTTGGACGGACACGGGACGCCAAGCATCGAAAATCCCAAGCCGAAGGGGTGGGAGCCCTGCACCCAGCGTTAATCCCAGAAGATGAACCTGAGCAGCCAGCAAACGGCTCCTTACCCCTTGGCGAAGACAAAAGGGGTCTGCTCCCTTGCCATAGGGCGCCCCTAACGACACGTAGGGGTGCGGTTCCATGCAGGTCACAACAGATCGCAGCGGTCGCAAGGATTCACCGCAATCGTCAATCGAAACGGCATGCCATGGACGCTGCATGGTGAGAAGTCACAGAAATCGATTTGAGCAGATTGCCAGTTTCTTGGGGAGAATGCAGCGACATGCAGCGACGCTGAGATCTCGATCCGGTTGATGGCTAGTTGAGTTGCACAGCTGCAGCAGCGCGCTTGCGTTGTTGTTCCAACAGCACACGAAGTTGATCGTGAGCCTTCAGTTCGGGATCCTCCTTCAAGATGCTCGCTGCCTCATCCCGAGCTTCCTCCAAAACAGAGCCATCGTCCGCGAGGCTGGCGAGCGCCAAATCGGGTAAACCCGATTGACGGGTGCCCAACACCTGACCAGGACCTCGAAAGCGAAGGTCCATCTCCGCAATCTCAAATCCATCATTGGAACGCACCAACACTTCAAGGCGCTGTCTGGCCAGAGGGTTGCGGCTGTCGTTCACGAGTAAGCAGTAAGAAGCGGCCGCTCCACGACCCACCCGCCCCCGCAACTGGTGCAACTGGGCCAAACCAAACCGATCAGCATGATCAATCACCATCACACTGGCTTCAGGAACATCCACCCCCACTTCCACCACGGTGGTTGATACCAAGATCTGAGTGGCGCCACCGGCAAAATCAGCAATCACGGCCTGTTTCTCAGCGCTGGCTAAACGGCCGTGGAGCAGGCCAACGCTGAACTCTGGAAACACCTCCTCCGAGAGCTGACGATGCACATCAACCGCTGAACGAAGATCAACTTTTTCTGATTCCTCCACCAAAGGGAGCACCACATAAATCCGCTGCCCCTGAAGCACCTGTTCCCGGATGAGCTCATAGGCCTCCTCACGCTCAGAGCTCTTCACAACCTTGGTGCGAATCGGCGTTCGCCCCGGAGGGAGTTCATCGATTTGACTCACGTCAAGATCACCATGGAGCGACAGCGCCAACGTTCGCGGGATCGGTGTGGCGGTCATCGTGAGCAGATGGGGTTGCAGTCCTTTATCAAGAAGACGATTTCGTTGACGCACGCCAAAGCGATGTTGCTCATCCACCACCACCAGTCCCAACCGTTCGAACTCGACTGGATCCTCCAAGAGAGCATGGGTGCCCACAAGAATGCGCAACGTACCGCCGGCGAGATCGCTCAAAATTTGGCGTCGGCTGCGACGCGGGGTCGAGCCAGTGAGCAGCTCCACGCTGACGTGGAGTGGAGGCAACCAGCTACACAGACTGCGGTAGTGCTGCGCCGCCAAAACCTCTGTTGGCGCCATCAAGGCGCCTTGCCAGCCAGCTTCCACGGCCCGGAGCAGCGCCGCAATCGCTACAACGGTTTTTCCGCTGCCCACATCCCCCTGCACGAGCCGCGCCATCGGTTCGGGTCGCTCCAGATCCTGTTCGATGTCCGCGAACACCCGCTTCTGAGCACCCGTGAGTTCAAACGGGAGGAGGGATAGAAATCGACCCACCAATCCTTCACGCTCCAAGCCCCCATGAAGCACGGGTGCTGAACGCTGACGCAGGGCAGCTCTGCGTTGCATCAAGCTGAGCTGCAGAAGCAGAAATTCGTCAAACACCAAGCGATGACGCGCTTGCTGTAATTGCTCGCTGCTTTCTGGCCGATGGATGGCCACCAGCGCTTGATCGCGAGCCAACAAACCACGTGCTTCGCGGCGCGGCGCAGGCAGGGGTTCAGGCCAAAGACGAACAGCGGGTAAAACCGCTTCCACCAAGCTTCGAAAACGATCGGCCGTGAGACCTTCGGTTAGGGGATACACAGGCAACAAGCGGCCGATTTGGCGAGAGCCCAACGGTGCGTTGGCACTTTCCATCACCTCAATCAAGGGGTCCTGAAAGCTGACGCCGTAGGGCCCACTTTTGACCAAACCGCTCACAGCCACCGTGACACCCACTGGGTACTGACGGGTCTGACCATGCAGATAGGAGGGATTGCTAAATCGTTTCCCCGCCAAAAAGCGTGTCACCTTGATCCGACCGGTGGGGTCTTGAAGCTGCAACTCAATAATCGAAAGATTCGGATTGCGAGGACTGGTAAATCCATGGGATCGACGCACCGTGGCCACGATCGTTGCGGTTTCCCCAGCCTCCAAGGCCTCAATTCTGCGCAAGGCGGAGTAATCGACATAGTCCCTCGGGTAGTGCTGGATCAGATCACGAACGACCAGCAGACCGAGGCTGGCTAAACGCTCTGCCAACTTGGGACCGATGCCATGCACCCTGGCAAGCGGTGACTCCAAATCGAGCCTGAAAGCAGTGGAGGTGGCCCGCTCGGAAGACTGGGACGACGACGACACCTTGATCCGCGGGGGGGCCATCGGTGCCGATGGTTCAAGGCGCGCACGCAAACCGTGGAGCCACTGCCGAGTACCAGTGACGAGGCGGCGGCGGCCGGCATCCCCTAATTCGGGATAGGCAGCAAAGTCAGTTGATAAAGCCTGCAGACGGACCAAGCTGTCATGGGGCAAAGGCACCGGAGGGGGCGTTGCCAATTGGCGGCTCAGAAAGGCATGAAACCGTTCATGACGCCCTTGTAGATCGAGAAATCCCCTATCCGCTTCTAAGGAGAGGGACTGCTGCAGCGGGCGTAGCCAGGCAAGAAAACACTCCAAGCCCTGACGATCCAGCGCCGGGGTCAGTCCTGACCTGTCGTCGGCGGATTGGGCCACCACTGACTATGAACCTCCTGACTGGTAAGACGGCTCTGCCAATGCCGCTGCTGCCGCACCATTGTGAGCAAATTGCTGCGATGTTGGCGCAATCGGTATCGGCTGTGCCTCAGAGAACCGTTGTCATATTCGAGATCTGCTGGCCTCAGCAAAATGCTGAGGATTTCCAACGGCTGGTCCTGCGAAGGAATGGGCAAAGGAAGCTTGAGCCGTAAAAGATTTGAGGGCGAAGGAAGGGCCTGCAACTGTCCAGCGATGGCGGCATCCAGGAGCGTGGTTGGAAGCAGGCTGCTCACCAAACCTGCTCTCAGCAACTCAACATTGAGGGAATGGGACAAATTGCGAATCCTGCGGTTTAACGCGGCCTCCTGTCCTTCCAGCCAATGGACCAAATCCACAGGCATCGAGGGGATCCATTCCTCCTCCAGCTGATCTGCTGGGAAAACGGAGGCACCCAGCCCAGACGCATCGGATTCAAAACTGATTGGCTCGCCAGCCGAATCGCCCTGCTGCATCGCCTCACCAGCCATCAAAAACAGGGAGCGCAACAGATCAAAGTCGGCTGACGTGCCGTCAGCGGCTGACTCTGAATCAATCGGATCCTGAACCGATGGAGGCTGCTCATCCACGGGTTCCATGGATGGCTCATCAACCTCAATCTCCACATCAGGCTCCATGCGAGGAAGCAATCCCTCGAGCAGATCAGGATGCTCAATGGGAGGACTCAGGCTTAACTCAATCCCACCACGATTGATGTCTCTCGGTTCAGTTTGAGCATCAGCCTGAAGGGACTGGCTCACCTCGCGTTGGGCCTGCTGCCGATATTCTGAAACTTCTTTCTGAAGGCGCCTGGAAAGATCCATCAGCTGCTCAACAGTCAGCAGGCTGGAGCAGCGCTGGACGAGTCCATCAAAGGTTTGCTGCAGTTCCGCCTGTTGCTCGACGGAAATCCGCGACAGTCGTTCACCCCGTTCGCACAAGAGATGGCCTACGGCATTACGCACGCTTGGCAACAAGAGCTCGCGCAAAAGTTGTAGGTAAAGCGCTTGCTCTCGATACAACACTGGAGCAAGACGTCGGCTTTGTTGTTGAAGCCGACGCAGCTGCTCCTTGGGGTCGTAACCGCTCGTGGAGTGAGACTCAGCCGTCAAAATCAGCTGTTCGTCATCGATGCCACTTCCGTAGCAAAGTCGACCTGCTCGATTTCAATGCCTTCACCAAGGGTGTAACGGGTAAAGCGGCGAACCTTTACGTTTTCACCAATCTTTCCAACCACCTCCTTGACCAGATCGGCTACGGACATTGAGCTGTCACGAATAAAGGGCTGATCCAGCAAGGACAACTCCTTCAAGCGCTTGCCAATGCGTCCTTCGACGATCTTGACCTTCATCTGTTCAGGCTTGCCATCCAGGTCGTCGCGCCCCATCTCGATCGATTTCTCACGATCGATGATGTCTTGAGGAATGTCGTCTGTGCTGACGTATTCGACGTTGGGGCAGGCTGCAACTTGCATCGACACGTCGCGGAGCAATCCCTGGAAGAGATCGCCACGGGCAACGAAATCAGTCTCACAGTTGAGCTCTAGCAACACACCCACACGAGCACCGGTATGGATGTAACTGCCAATCGCACCTTCTGCAGCTGCACGAGTGGATTTCTTTTCAGCACTTGCGATGCCTTTTTGACGAAGCCATTCGATGGCTTTCGTCGTGTCACCACTGGTTTCTGCCAGGGCTTTTTTGCAATCCATCATTCCTGCGCCAGTTTTGTCGCGCAGTTCTTTAACCAGCTTGGCTGAAACGGCCGCCATGAGGTGAATTAAGTGGGGGGTCTATGAGAATGCCGCTACGGCGATGAGCGCGCAGCGGCTAAAACGAAGCGTCTAAGAGCTGACGATCAGCCCTGGCCATCATCACCACGGCCATCTTGGCCGCCGTGACGTCCTTCGTTGATCGCATCAGCCAAACGGCTCAAAACCAACTGAATCGAACGAACCGCGTCGTCGTTGCAAGGGATAGGAACCTCACACAAGTCAGGGTCGCAATTGGTATCCAGCATCGAAACCAAAGAGATGTCGAGCTTGCGAGCTTCGAGCACAGCGTTGGTTTCACGGCGCTGATCCACAAGCACCACGACGTCGGGGATCCGACGCATGTTCTTCAGACCACCCAAGTACTTCTGGAGACGCTCGAGTTCACGGCGCAGAACCGCACCTTCTTTCTTGGGGCGCATCGCGATGGCACCACTGGATTCCATCCTTTCAAGATCTTTGAGACGATCAATCCGGGCCTTCATCGTGGTCCAGTTGGTCAGCATTCCGCCCAACCAACGCTGGTTAACGTAAGACGATCCGCAGCGAAGGGCCTCTTGAGCCACCACTTCAGACGCTTGCTTCTTGGTACCAACAAAAAGGAAACGCTTGCCGCTACGTGCAGCTGAACGCACCCATTTGTAGGCGTTATTCATGCAGACAGCTGTCTGCACCAAATCAATAATGTGAACTCCGTTGCGCGCGCAATAGATGTAGCGCGACATTTTAGGGTTCCAACGACGGGTCTGGTGGCCAAAGTGGGCACCAGCTTCCATCATCTCGGCGAGAGTGACGACAGCCATGTTTGTTGAGGGTTTCGGGTTCGCCTCCACCTGTCAGGTATGGCGCGTGATGAGCCAAAGCTCAGAGCACAACGTCCAGCACCCGAAACGGACAGGTGTGCGGGGTGAGTAGGACGCCTTAATTTAACAAAGAGTCAGTTCATGTTTGGGAACACGCTGTCGGGGTGATCCTCAACAGGCCAATCCTCATTGACGCCACCGATCAGCAATTCATCGAGCTTCACAACATCCGAGTTGAGCTGCTTTAAGGCATTGATTAAAACGTCCAGAGCAATTCCATCACTGGTCCCCAAGTCCAACCAGCAACGCGCCCACTCCTCGTGGTATTCGAGCTGACCCATGTTGTGCATCAAGGCCGGCATCGCCTTGGAGGCATCGTCGTTGTCGTAACGCATGAAACTGAGATCCTCAGCTTCTTCATGCACCTGAAGGTTCTCGGCATTGAAACCTCCCAGTCGACCGATCACATACCAACTGTCAAAGATGCCATCCACATAGTTTCGCTCCCCTTGACTGGGTGCCTCACTGAAGCGAAGCCACACCCAGCAATTAAACGGATCAACCTCTCGAAAACGAACGTGCATGGCCTGTGGGAGACCTCCGCATCATCGCTGTCTCAAAAGAGATCGGCCACGATCATGATCAATCATGCTGATTACAGCACTGCTACCAACGGAAGCCTCTGAACCACATGCTGGAGCTGAACGACATTCGATTCCGGCCGGCGACGTCAGAACGCGTGGTCCTGAGCGACATCAACCTCAAGGCATCGCCAGGCGAGCCAGTGCTGATCTCGGGCAATAGCGGCAGTGGTAAAACAAGCCTGCTGGAAATGATCAGTGGCTTAGCGGCAGCGCAGAAAGGCTCAATCCGCTGGAATCAAGAAGAGCTGTCGCGACGGCAAAGGCGCTGGCTATGCGGTGTGGTTTTTCAGTTTCCTGAACGTCATTTTCTGGGATTGAACGTGTCTCAGGAGTTAAAGCTTGGCCACAAACGGCTTACGAGTGAGGAGCGAAGCCATGTGCTGAGACGAGTGGGACTCGGTGATGTGGATCTGCGACAGGCCCCCGAACGTTTAAGCGGAGGGCAACAACGACGCCTTGCCTTAGCCGTGCAGCTGTTGCGCCGCCCACAAGTGCTGCTGTTAGATGAACCAACCGCTGGTCTTGATTGGTCCGTTCGCTCCGAAGTGCTCGAATTGCTTCAAGATCTCGCCCACGATCGATTGCTCATCGTGGTCACCCATGAACCGGATCTGTTTGAAGGATGGATCGGTCACCATTGGAGCCTGAGGGAGGGGCGTCTCCACGCTCTGTCACCATTGCCGGTGTGATGAACAAACGCCATGGGTGACTGCCTTGTCCGGGCCACGGCAGCTGGCGGAGGCATCAGGCTTGTGGCGGTGACCACCACAGAAGCCACACGCGAAGCGAGGCGGAGGCATCACCTGTCCTATTTGACAACGGTGATGCTCGGTCGTGCCATGGGGGCTGGGCTGTTGTTAGCCAGCTCGATGAAAGTGCGTCACGGCCGTGTGAACTTGCGCATTGGCTCCGATGGACCCATCGGTGGACTGTTTGTCGATGCCGGAAGAGATGGTCGCGTGCGCGGATATGTAGGACACCCCGAACTTGAATTAGATCCCATTGAGAATGAAGCTGGTCACTACAGCTTTGATTTCAATGCGGCTGCGGGAACGGGCTACCTTCACGTTGTAAGGGATGAAGGAAAAGGAGAACCATTCAGCAGCACTGTTGAGTTGGTTCGTGGAGGAATTGGAGAAGATGTTGCATCATATTTACTGCACTCGGAGCAAACACCTTCTGCAGTATTTGTGGGCGAAACAATCAACAAAGAAGGGCTGGAATGCAGTGGTGCACTTTTAGTGCAGGTGTTACCGAAAGCAGCGAGAGAACCAGCGTTGGTGTCCTTACTCGAGGAACGTTGCCGCGAAATCAACAACTTCAGCGAACATCTACGCAGTAGCAAGGATCACCTAGAAAATCTCCTCAAAGATGTTTTCCCAGATTTAGATCCTCAGCCAATTCCCACCGGGGAACCGATGCAACCGATTCAATTTAATTGCCCTTGCAGCAGAGAAAGAAGCATCAATGCACTGAGACTGTTCGGCAAAGAAGAACTAAGCACCATGCTTAAAGAAGACAATGGAGCTGAACTCACATGCCATTTTTGCAGTGAAATTTACAAACTCGACAAAAAGGAATTATCAACACTCATCGAGAGCCTGTAAGTGGCTTACTCAAAGCAACAAGCTCAAAGCAACAACAACGCTCCAGCGAGCAGAATCAAATAGGCGGGGACTGCTTGGAGGAGAATCGGATTAAAGGGCAATCCTGCTTGCGTCGCAAACAAGGCTCCGACCACGGCTCCCAGGACCAGACCCAAGGCCACTAGGGCCAAACTCCACCCCAAAGCACCAAGGGGACGGCGACCACGCTTGACCTGAGAAATGAACAAGCCAATCGTGGAGAGGGCAAGCACTAAGTCGACAGCGGTGGGAGCGGCAAGGAGCAGCAACAGACCAATTCCGCCAGCAATGAGTCTCACCACCAACCCTTGCCCATCGACCAAGCGCAAGGTCGGAAGAAAACCGGCTGAGTTCAGCTTTGGATTCGGGAGGGAGAGATTCCGAATTCTTGTTAGCAGCGCGGAGCTGTTGACAGGGGACGTTGGGGCAGTCGTTGTGCTTTGACTCTCAAGCCGAGACGCCGTGGCAGCAGCGGAACTAATCGTTCCCGACTGTCGTTGACGCAAGCGCCCCATCAGAACGGCGTCGTAGGCGGTTTCGATCCGTGCCCGAGCCATTGGATCATCACCAGCAGCTTTAAGAGAGGTTTCGCGGGCCTGTTGGACCTCCTCAAACCCTGCATCAGCAGAAATTCCGAGCCTTTCGTAAGGATCCTGGGACTCTGAGCTCGAGCCGAGATCAACCCCTGATGCCATTAATCCAAGTTCAGTCTCTATTGAGCGTATCGAGCGGAGCGCGCAATCGGGAGAGCTGAGTTGAATCAAAACAGTGGCTGGCCGTGCTTGAACCCCTGCACCTTTTCAAGTTGGCTCCTGCAATGGGGCACCTCAGCGCTATCCAGCCATTTTCTGCGTTTGATCAATGGCATCTGGGGGGGGAGGTGATAGCCCTCAACCACCTCAACACGGTCCTGCCCAGGACGAAAACACACGTAGTCGGTGCCGCCGTCAGGGCATGGGCGTAGAAGCCAAACGTGGCTCAACACAAACAGATCCATTGGATCAGTCTGGCGATTGTGAAGCAATGTTGTGAGAGGCCTTGAAGCAGCGACGGCCGATTAAAGGCTGATTGGCTCAACACCACTCACAACAGGCGCGACAGTGCTGAGATCCAACTCGGGATGCTCCTCCACAAGTTGATTCAAATTCCATTCGTTTTTGAACAACAAGACGGGGCGATTCCAGGCATCGCGCACGGTTTTGCAATTAAAGATGCGTCCCACGTCATCCAACGATGACCAGCCACCAGTGACCCAACGTGCCACCTGAAAACCAAGGGGCTCTAGGCGGGTATCGACGCCATACTCATTTTCCAGGCGGTGCTGAACAACTTCCAACTGCAACTGACCCACGGCGGCAAGAATTGGATCACGCTTGCTTTCGTCGGTGTCATAGAGAATTTGAACGGCACCCTCCTCTCGGAGTTCATTAACGCCTTTGCGGAAGTTTTTGAAGGCAGATGGATTTGGATTGCGCAACCAACTAAAGATTTCCGGACTAAAACAGGGAATTCCTTCATATTCAACCTTTACCCCCGTATAAAGCGTATCTCCAATAGAGAACATACCGGGATTATTTAAACCAATTACATCACCTGGATAAGCATCTTCAACAACAGCCCTATCTTGACCAAATAACTTCTGAGGACGCGAAAGACGAATGGTGCGTCCAGTACGGGCGTGGCGTACGGACATATCTTTTTCAAAACGTCCACTACAAACACGAACGAAAGCGACACGGTCACGGTGACGTGGATCCATATTTGCCTGCAGCTTGAACACAAATCCGCTGAATTCTGGTCGCAAAGGGTCAACAGGGCCGTCTATACCTAATCGTGCAACTGGCTTTTGGGCCATATCCATAAATGCATCCAGGAATGGACGCACGCCAAAATTAGTCATGGCTGATCCAAAAAAGACCGGAGTAAGTTCACCTGCATGGACCAATTCAAGGTCAAGTTCTGCACCAGCAGCTTCAAGCAGATCAAGATCTTCCACAGCCTGAGCAAGCAACTCTGGCTCTACCAAGTCAGTTAATTGTGGATCATCCAAGTCCAACAACTTTTCCTCAGACTGCCGACCACGCTCAGCGCGACTAAATAGAACAACCTGACGCGTACGGCGATCAATCACACCACGAAACAGTTCACCGCTGCCAATCGGCCAATTCACAGCCCAAGGAGTCAGGCCTAATTCAGCCTCAATTTCGTCCAACAGAGCTAAGGGCTCTCTTCCAGGGCGATCCATCTTGTTGATGAACGTAAAAATCGGGATCTCCCGCATCCGGCAAACCTCAAACAGCTTGCGTGTTTGAGGCTCAAGACCCTTTGCAGCATCTTCAAGCATCACCGCGTTATCGGCTGCAGCAAGGGTTCGGTAGGTATCTTCAGAAAAGTCCTGGTGACCAGGCGTATCCAGCAAATTAATGGTGCTTCCGGAATAGTCGAATTGCAGAACGGTCGACGTAATCGAAATACCGCGCTGTTTTTCCAGCTCCATCCAATCAGAGGTGACCTTGCGTTGCTCACCACGTGACTTCACGGCACCAGCCTGCTGAATCGCACCTCCATACAGCAAGAGCTTCTCGGTGAGTGTGGTTTTTCCAGCATCTGGGTGGGAAATAATCGCAAAATTGCGACGTCTCGCCACAGCTTCAGCAAGACCATCCTCACCACGCAATGCATCCAACGACTCGCTGCTTTCAGCTCCCAAATGCGTGCTCATGATCTCGCTGTTGACACCACCAGCCTGACAGTCAACGGTCGAGACAGCCTCAAGAACACCACTGACCGCATACCTCAAGGTAACGATCACCAATCGCCCCCACCCTGAATTGACTCAGTCCGGCCAGATCGAGCTGTTCACGAACCTCTTCTGGAGTGAAAGCGGCGATCAATGATGCTCGAAAATCGCGTTGCAAAACGGAAGGAGCCTCCCTGGCGTACCGATCACATAAAGCGTCAACCTCCCGCTCGTGGGAGGGACGACGAAGATCGCGGTGCAACATAAAAGCATTGGGAGCGGCAAGCCCCTTCACGCAATCCCAAAGCTTTTGGGGATGATGGAGATGATGCAAAAGACTATTACTAACAATCACAGAAGCACCCTTTAATTGTGTCATTTTATCGATAGAACAGTGGCTTAAATCAACAAGATTGTAGTTCAAATTCTGAAAAGCGGGCCTTAAACCAGTCAGTCGCTGTGTAGCAATATTGATCATGGAAGGAGCGCCATCCAGACCAATCACGTTAGACAGGGGCCAACGAGCAGCAAGCCGCTCAGATATATTTCCCGGACCGCAACCTAAGTCAAGGATCAAGCTACCTGGAGGAAGAGTCGTCGGAGATTCATCAATCAGTTCATATAAACGTTCAATCACAGAATGGTCGCCGGAACTAAAATCAGCTTCGGCATAGGCGATCGCCTGATCAGGCGCATTCATCAACTCTGGTTCAGGACAACGTTGCATCTGACTTAAGGACGTGGAGACTCCACAAAGAGAGTCTGAGTGGGGAAAGGAATTTCAATATTGGTTTTAGCAAGCACTTTAATGAATCGTTGATGCAGCCTATGAATGCTTTCTTGAAAATCATCCTGCAAGCGATGAGTAGATGATATCTCCAACTCGTGATCATAACTACAGGCGGAAATTTTCAGCAGACGACAATTCACACAATTTAGACAAGGATCAGTATTGACAGCGCATCTCAGTAGCTCTGGAACACGCACCAACTGCTCTGAGGTTGTGTAGTAAGGATCCCCAATCGTAATTTCATACAATTCAATCCTCTCAAGCAATTCCTCGAGCTGCACCAACAGGGTCTCTCTCATCTGCAGATAGGCAGGCCTGCCGTGTAGTTCAACCAAAACAAAAACGATCAATGTCTTGGAATCTCCAGAATCATTATCCAAACTCACGAGAGACGACTCTGCTTTTAAACCGTGAAGGCGATCAGGGTCATCGATCAATAGACGAGTTTGACGAAGCAACTCTTCCAACTGGAAGGGTGAAAAATCGGCAGGCAGTTGCAAACGCACTTCCATGCCCTGCCGAGGATCGGGTGAGGAGAAACGAACTCGCCTTGAAAAATTAACAATCGTGGCTTCGTCAGCAAGAGAATTTGGAATCTTAACGAGACTTTCAAGTGCTTGCAGCTCTAAAGAACGAAGACCAATTTTCGTCACAAAACCAAGATTCTCACCAATTTGACAAAATTCACCAACGCGAAGAGGGCGATCCGCTTGAATGGATAAACCGGCAAATAAACTGCCCAGCAATTTAGAAACACCGAGACCAATGGCGAGTCCAGGGACGGCTGAAAAAGCAAGCACCGTGCTCGCAGGCAAACCCAGCAGAAAAGCAATCGATAGATGAGCACAACCGCCACAAGCAGTCCTACAGCCCTACTCAGAGGCATCACCAAGTTGCTGATCCGCTGCAATTGAAGGGTGGAATGCCCACCGCGCAAACGCGTCAGAAGCTCAGCACCACTTCGGCCAATCGCCTCTAACAAATAAAAAGCAAAGATACTTGCGGCAGAGTAAAAATAATATAGAAAAATAGGCTGCAAATACTAAAGAAAATCCAGTAAAATTGATGACATCATCAATAAATCTATCGGTCAAGATGGTTAGCAAGACAACAGTAAGAACGATCAGAACTCGTGTCCAAGGAATATCATCCTGAAGCCAATCAGACACTAAAATCTGAAGAGAACCAGAGTCCCTATACGTTGTGATCAGTCGACCAACAAACCAAAAACTTGCAAGAATATATAAAGCGAAGACAACAATGGCACAGCCAATCTGAAAGAGAGTTTGCCCATCAGCAGGGATCTCGACCACACGTCTGACCCCGGTAGGAAGCATCAAATACTATTTGGTAGGAACCAAGTAGCCAGGGGTAAAAAAAAATCCTTGTAAAAATGAGGGGTTGCGTAGGATTGATCGGTAGGTGCTTGATTTTCAATTTCTTCGTACATTTCATGAATAGACGCAACCGTATTACTTGAGAAGTAAAATTTTCATTACTGGTGTCATTATCAATCACAGTCGTGAGCTCAATGGCCGTTCCTGGGATCCTCCAAGGTGACATTAAATCAGCTCCTACATCAGCCGATATTTTAAGGTCCTCAATATTACGAATAACGATTTTCTGATGACTGTGAGAAAACACATAATCAAGTACATGTTTCAGCTGAATAGCAGCCTAATCAGCTATATCGCTACGAACACTCTCCAGAAAAAGGGAGGAATCAAGCGATTTCACCGCCAGATGAAATAATAAATTTGTATCTTCAAATTGTTCTCGTCGCTTCTGGGACGAGAACAATCCCTTGCTCAGCGTTGCCTGTTGACCAAGTGAATCAGCACGATGACCAGCCTTTGCCATCACGGCATAAAAATTCAGCAATGTAATTCTTCGACTCTCCCCTATCACTTGTCCCAGAACAATGTCAGCCCAAGACGATGAAATTTCCTCGAAGGAAGGTTAAAAAGGTTGATCTTGAAGGGGGATCGCGCTCGAGGGAGCTGAAACGGAATAGACGGATCGTGCCTCCGCTGATCGAAGTCCGATTGTTGGGAGTACAGACAACACAACAGCAACCACGAAAGCCAGTGCACGCCATCTCCATGAATCACTCCGAGGGCGCTTAACCATGCCTCTTGGACGCTGAATACAGACTTCCATCGTGCCCGCGAGGCAGATCTCAGGGGAACCATCAGTCCTCCATCCCAGAAAAACACTGTTGATGGTGCCTACAAACCTAGGCACACCCCATTGGTGGCGTTAAGATTGGCCTAGGACAAGATGACAACCGCTAGTGACTCTCACACCAAGCCGCACAGAAAAGTCAGATACACAATCCAGCGGGCTCGCGCCCATTAATGGTGAATTCCCAGCAAGCGCGCCTGCCGCCAACCCGGTTTTTTATCGCACTTACAGCCGTCGCCTAACCAAAGGAAGAGAAAGCTGGAGCGAAGTAGGGGAAAGAAATCGATCGGGGCTCCTAAAGCTTGGTTCCCTCAATGCTGAGGAAATGGCTCTATTGGCCAGGATGCAGGCTGAGAAAAAAGCCCTTCCCTCAGGACGGTGGCAATGGATTGGTGGTACTCCATGGATCGAAAAGCCTGAAAATTTCTCCGGGGCCTACAACTGCACCTCCACAAATCTTGTGGATTGGGAGGCTTTCGGGCTGATGATGGATTTGGCGATGATGGGGTGTGGAACAGGCGCCATCATTGAGCCTCACTTCATTGATCGACTTCCAGTTGTTACCAACCCAATTAAAGTTCTAAGCGTTTCCGATATTGGAATCACAGCTGAAGAACAACGCCAAGAAGCAACCACATACAGCATCAGCGATCACAGCGTTTCGATCAAGGTGGGGGACACCAGACGTGGCTGGGTCGACAGCTATCAATTGCTCTTAGAACTGAGCAGCGATCCACGATTCGAAGGCAGAAAAGTCGAAGTCGAGATCGATCTCACTGATATTCGCCCCGTCGGTGAAACGCTCAAGGGTTTCGGAGGCATGGCGAACCCAGTGAAATTGAAAGATCTCTACGGTCGCGTCGCAAAATTGCTTGGCAAAGCAATCGGTCGAAAGCTCACATCGATTGAATGCTGTCTGCTGATTGACGAAGCAGCCGTCACGATTGTCGCAGGCAACATCCGACGCAGCGCAGGGATGCGCCAATTCGCTTCCGATGACACCTCAGCAGCAGGAGCCAAGGAGAATTTGTGGGAACAGGATTCAGTAGGGAATTGGAGAATTGATCCTGAGCGCGATGCGCTACGAATGGCGAACCATACCCGCGTTTATCACACCCGCCCAAGCAGAGATGTTCTGCTTGAAGCAGTGACGCGTCAATTCCACAGCGGAGAAGGTGCCATTCAATTTGCACCTGAAGCTCTGGCTCGCTCCAACGCTGATGTGCTCACCACACAAGAACTTAAAGGCGAATTTATCGAGATTTACTGCGACCAAGGTCGTGAAGAAGCTGGTCGATGGCTTCAACAAAATCATGGTCCAATGTCAGAAAATGAACTTGAGCATCGACTGAGCCGCTACGGATTAAACCCTTGCGGTGAAATCCTCGGTGCAGATTTTCATTGCAACCTTGCAGAAGTTCATTTAAACCAAATCGACCCCAAGGATGAAGCGTCACAACGCGATGCATTCCGAGCCGCTGCCCTTTCTGTTGCCTGCCTACTCAATCACAAATTTGAAGTAGAGCGTTACCGCCAAAGTCGTGCCTGGGACCCAATCGTAGGTGTGAGCTTTACTGGCTTGTTTGACTTTTTCGTGCATGCATACGGCACACCTTGGTTGCAATGGTGGGAAGCTGGCCGACCAGAAACAGAAGAAGGATTGGAATACAAGAGGCAAGAGGCTGATTACTTAAAGCGCTGGAAATTAATTGTGAATGAAACCGTATGGGATTACTGCGATCGTCATGGACTGAGGAGGCCAAACCGCTGCACCACAGTTCAGCCCGCTGGAACAAAAAGTCTGCTTACAGGGGCTGCACCTGGTTGGCATCCTCCCAAAGCTCAGCGCTTTATCCGCAGGATTACATTCCGGAAAAACGATCCTGTAGCAATGGCCTGTATGGACTACGGCTACACAGTGGTTCCTTCTCAGTCTGATAAGGATGATCAAGGTCGACTTTTGAACGACCCATTCGATACACGCTGCACGGAATGGTTAGTAGAAATTCCAACCGAGGTGAGTTGGGCCAATCTGCCTGGAGCAGACACTGTGGACATCAATGCGTTTTCAGCATTGGCACAGTTTGATTTTTACATGCAAGTCCAATCGCACTTCACCGCCCACAACACATCGGCAACGATCGAATTTCGTGAGCATGAGATTGAGCCCTTAACCGATGCTCTACATCAGACGATCCAAGAGGGTGGCGGTTACATTTCTGCAGCACTACTCGCTCGATTCGACGCAAACGCAACCTTCCCTCGTTTGCCATTTGAACCAATCGATGCACAAACCTACGAGCGCATGCAGAAAGAAGTGCTTCAACGTCGGGTCAACAGTGACTTTTTCGACGCATTGCAAAGGTATGACAGCGGAGAGCTCACCGAAGCGGGTCCAGCTGGATGCGATTCAGATAAATGCCTCTTACCTCTAGCCAAACCCAATAACTAAAGAATCCCAAAAAGTCTCAGGCTTCAATCCTGAGACTTTATGTGAAAAAATAAATACAGACAAGGCGAGTCAGAACTCCCTCAAATCCATCCAAAGAGTAAACGCAATATCTACACATTAATCACGAGTTCGATCTTGAAATCTTACTCAATGGCTAACGAACGAAAGGTACAACCACTCAATCGTCTTGAGACAGATTTGGAGAACTCCAGGCATCATTAAGATGAGATGATAAAATATTGAAGCTTCCAGGAGAGGTGGTCGAGTGGTTTATGGCTCTGGTCTTGAAAACCAGCGTGGGTGCAAGCCCACCGTCGGTTCGAATCCGACCCTCTCCGCTCAATAGCCAAGCAAAACCCGGTCATTGACTGGGTTTTTTATTGCCTAGGGCCGGGCATAGAGCCTCCTGGCGTCAAGCCTCTCCGAGCTTGGTTCGGCTTGAGATATGCCTAAACAAGGCAGAATATCTCGAAGATGTGTAGAAGAAATAGCGTGGATCCGGCCGCCACAAACGCCAGCATCAAAGCCAAAGGGCTTGGCGGAAGCTTGTTTCAGGAGCGAGGTTCTCTCTATTGGCGTATTCGAATAACTGACGCATTTGGTGAGAGCAAGATACGAAAGTTTCACCTGCGACTTAATGCACAGGAGGAAGTTCTTGGATTAGCGGAAACAGAATAGTCGAGCATGCTGAGTTGATCGCCGCTCTTTGCTTTGAGCCCTACTGTAGGCCCCAAGCAGCTCTGAATCCATTTCCTGAGCGTCGAATGGATGAACGCCGTCTGATCGGTGCGTCGCTTCATGGATGGCATATACGGCCTCCTTCACCCTGTAAGTCCTCCTCTCTTGCGGTGAAGCTTGATCAGTGAGGCTTTGCGGCTGAGCCAACGCTGTAGGTATGCGAATCACTCTTGGCCCATGCAGGGGGGGGTGTTCCGTTGCCATGGCTCGATTATCGATTATCGGGCGGGGCGATTTCTCGCCATGGCTCAGTTCTTCTGTATTAGCCCGTAAGCAGTCAGCTAGATGCTTAAGAGGTCAGCAACCGTCCCGCTGTCAACCCTGATTTTGACTGTTGGCATCGGACTCAAACTCACCCGTTTGAGAGATGACCTATTTAATGCTTGCGATCGAACTAAGTTTTTAGTAATGCAAGGATTGATCAACAATGCGGCAGCCCAAAAAGCACGTGAGAAACTTATTGAAACTTGCATGCCACTCGGAGTGAAGAAAATCATGTGAGAAAGTGAGTTTGATTCAAAAACACTGGATATACACGGATGCTTTAACATCAATTTATAATTCAAGAAGAAAGTCTTCAGGAGAATCTACGTTTCATCAACCACTACACTGCATGACATAAATTACAGAAAGGAAGGATCAAAATGGATAAAATAGAATAGACTCAATTGCGGCTCTACCAAGCCCGTATTATTCGTTGGCGCCGGTGTATCACGAAGATACTTAAATGCCCCCAATTGGCGAGCACTACTGGAGGGAGTCCTTGAGTTTATCAAAAACCAACAGAAATTAACTTTTATCGTCAAAAAACTGACAAAAAAGATCTAGATAACGACTTAATCGAAGTTACTGAAATCATTGCAGATCTTGTTCACACATAGGCATGGACCAGGGAAGGAAAAAATATCATCAATAAATCACTTTACAGCCCTAGCATTTCTCACAAGGTATTTTTCAAAAGGCTTGTTGGCAATATAATATCAAGTTACAATACTCCATTAGCTGAACATGCTTCAGAGCTGGAAGCCTTAAAAAGCATAGATGCTCAAGAGGTAGTAACAACAAACTACGATCACTTTTTCTCAGACCTCTTGGGCCTAAGGAAGTGAAGAGGGCATGAAATCCTTGAGAAGGATGGAGCGACTTCTGTTCTGCATGCACATGGATCAATCGACAACCCTGATTCGATAACCATCCTCCCATCGGACTACGAGGATTTTTCTATAAAGCACAGAAATTCAATTGCTAAATTACTCATAGATTTCATTGAAAATCTTTGTTTGTTGCTTAGTTACAGTCTCTCAGATCCCCAAATCAAACAATTCCTAGTAGACTTGGCTGAAGCCACGAATTGAAATTACTTTTCCAATGTTTACACGATATCTTAGTCTCCCGAAGATGGTGATCATTGAAGCATAAAACGCCATACAGAGTCGCGACAGAAGCAAGAGAAGCAATGATAAATATTCTTAAAACACAAGATTCTGAGTGAGTTGACGAAGCCTTTGCGTTATGCGTCACAGAACAGAACTGTTAAGGATAATCTCATCAAAGAAGATAAAAGTGTCGATCTCTATAAAGACGAAGAGAGATCCACTATCCGAAGCAAGAATGGAAGGAGGTGAGGTTCCAGGTGGAGCAGATTCAGATGATCTCTAGATCAATGTAGTTTCCTCAGATACCTCAAAGACATCTGAGGAAACTGACAATAAAAACTAAGAGATAGAGGCTGGAAGTGCTATGCAGACAATGAGCCAGGGAACGCTGGCGGTTGGCCAGCCTTCATCGAAATCTAGTTCGCTGGTCATTTTCAAGAAAAATAGTGAGAAATATGTTCTCAAACTCGATAAGTGGATAATTAACAACAGCACTATCGCTGAACTAGTTGGCGAGGGATATGCCCTGTATCCCTGCAACAGTGACTACAACTGTGAGCGTTAGCTTCCGGACCTGCAACACTAAGGATTCAAATTGAACATAAGCATTCCCACCTAAGGCTATGTCGAGACGAGCGGCGCGGAAAACGCCATGGAGTGCGGCTGAGTACCCCCTCTTTGTGTCTGTGCTTGGAACAAGAAAAACCCACCAAAGACAGAAGTTCTCGGCATCTTATTAAGCATTGTGATGGATTCATTGGCGCATATCTTCATCCCAGCTACTTGCATGAATTGGTTACGGATACCCCTAAACCAGTCTCAGATTGCTGAGATTGCGCCATTGTCAGGTGAGCACACAGGATTCGATGGCTATCAAATCGAGAGTTTTCTCAAGCCTCATCCAAAACAGGTTCATCAATGCTGTTGTCTGCATTGGAATGATCGGAGTCGCATCGTTGGCGACAGCTCCAGCAGCTGAAGCAAACAAGAGCAACAGTGAGCTGCGCCATGAGAACAGGCAACTACGTCGTGTCGTGCGTCATGACAGGCGAGATTGGAGTCGATATCGCCGTAATTCCTATAGCAATGGTCGATACAGCGGTTACCGCCCTCTTCGCCCAGCCTATGCCTATGGATATGGATATCGGGATGGAGTCAGGTATCACCGTCCTTCTGGCTTCAATGTGCAAATCGGGTTCTGATCAGAAAAAGCTGTTCAAAGAAACCTTTTGAACAACGTGGGCTGACAGCTAAATCATCGCTTCAGTCAGCCCTTGAAGCTGCTATTTGCCACTCCCTGCTTAATAATATCCTTCCACTTATTTCTAAGCCACAGAATCTTCTATTGACATTACTTAAAATCAGTTCCAAACCTTTTTTCCAAAACAAAACCATAAACCGTTACAACCGATAGATCATAAAGGTCACAGATTTCTTTATTACAATCAGACATTTTATCTGGGTCAAAAACGACCGCATTGGCTTACCGTTGCTCCTTGATTTTTCTGTTTACGCAATCCTTATCCCAAAGCTGAGCTTTTCTCTCCCAGCGCCCGGTTGCTCCAAATCTAGAATCAACTTCTGTGACGTTAATAACACACCCCGCCTTAACATTATCCCATTACTGGAATGACATCACCGCAAGGGTTTCAGAGTTACCGTAGTTAACCTCGGCTTTAGAGTGGACTATAAAGTTATAGTGACCAAAGCCGCAGAAAGCTGAAACGTGGCAGTCATCACTTTTAAATGATTCATCATTCTATTGCTGAGATAGGTCTTCGTAACCTCAAGAGGCTGGAGCATGATTCATAACATCGGACACGAATAGCAAAACGTTTTCATCACACAAAACATTGAAGGTTGTGGCAGATCACCAAAGCTAGACAGGGAGTGAGATAGTCCTCCGGATTCTTGTCATCCTTTGCAGCTTTGGTCTGACAATGAACGATCTGAAAGTCACACACTGGCTCAGTGTTCCGATAGTCAACGGTGGGTAGCCGGAAGAACTCTCGCCTTTGAGCAGAACCGCATTGTTACCGCTCAGCCTTCATCAAGGCATTGGCCATGCGATGAAGCCAACGCTAATAGATGTCAGAATCACTTTTGACCCATATTGTTGGGTCGTATATGCAGTTGCCATAGCCAAATGTTGAAGCAAAATCCCTGCTTGCAATCGCCAGATCGATGGATAGCTAGACCCTACGCCGTAACCCTAGAACAAAAAGGTCAACATTATTGAAGAGACCGATGTCGTAGATCAACTCAGCAAATTCAATCGACAATGGCATCTTAAGTTGGGACAATTTAAGGGTTGAAAACTGACCATGCTGATTACAACAACGCCAACCGTGGAAGGCAGGAACATCATTCACTACCGCGGTCTAGTGACGGGCGAAGCAATCATCGGGGCCAATATTTTCCGGGACATGCTTGCAAGCATGACGGACATTATTGGGGGGCGCTCACGTGCGTACGAGCAAGCACTGGAGAAAGCCCGACAAGTCGCTACTGAAGAAATGGTGGCAAGAGCAACCGCTATGAAAGCCAATGCTGTGATTGGCGTGGATATCGATTACGAAGTCTTTGGTGAAGGCGGAATGATGATGGTGTCACTCAGTGGCACAGCTGTGCTTTTAAGCAGTGAAACACCGCAAGGGGAATTGCCGACGAGGTCGTCATAAACCATGTAAAGACGGAGTGAAATTCACAGGCAGCGATCAGAATCAGCTTGCAGGCTTGAAACCTGGCCCTGGCATCACTGGAGTACCACCGTTGCAGAAATTAGAAGCAAACACTTCTTTGTCCTGAACTGTCCAATCGGGTTTATTGGCTTGATACCAGGCAATGCTGTCGCTGTAGCAGGTGTTCCAACGCGCCGAATGCTGAGCAATGGGTCGCAGTGAAATCGCAACTGATGCAGAACTCACTGTGGCAACAACAGCTAATACGGGAAACAGGTGGGCATTGATCATCTCGCGAGCTTGGGACATGGACGAACGATTCGATTTCCACCATTCTCACCTCACGTCAGGCCGAGAATCCGCTGAACAGAAAAACCTCGCGGCACTCGAAACACCTGCTCGCATGGCCTCTGCCGTGGGTCCTAAAGATGCAACCGATCGAGAGTGAACAGATAAAAGAAAACCCCGCCGAAGGCAGGGTTTCTCGGCTTCTCGCTGGGAGTGTTGCCTAGTTTCCACTCCGTGAAGAAGCCCTCCTCACTTACCTATTTTGAGTCCCAAACAACGCCCTGCAACAGATCGTCAACACTTAGATGACTGTCACAGGAGAACCTCAACTGTCATGGAGGAATCCATCAATAGGGTTGCTGACGATCAAGGAAGGAACTTTTCTACTGGTCAGTGCGGTGCGTTGCCCACGCGCATTGCCACGCATGTCGCTGAGAAATCACAGCATGACCATTCTCTACCTGCTGCTGGCCAACGCTGGTGTTATCAATGAAAAGCTCCGCAACCGTGCGCCCATAGCGATCAGTGGTGATTCGGCGGATACCCACCAATCGACCTAAAACCAATGTTCTCAAATGGAATGCCGATTGGTCGGCCAAGCTGTTGTCATAGGCAGTGGGCTGCATTCTGGTTGCCCTGAAACGAGGCCGCTTCTTCCTTTCAGGAGCATCGATACAGGCCAACCTGACTTTTTCAGCATGGGTGGTCGTACAAGTATCCCCGTCGTAACACGACTGAAATCGCACCAAAGGCATGTCTTGAACACTCACATGTTCCGAAAAACCATGAGCCAACATAAGAAGAAAGACGGTAGAAGGAATGTTGTGCATGGCACCATTCTCGCGAAAACCCTTGCCCAGCTCAAAAGCCTTAGCTCAACATCCCAAGAGAAAACAAACGACCGTGCAAAGGCCATCTCAACAGATGGCCTGAATATTGAATGGTCTACTTAGCGGTCGAAGCCCAATAACGACGGTAGATCGACTGTGTTTTAGGAGAGGCGAATAGAATGGCCATAGCAAGATTTGGTAATGACTAAATCCCTGATAGCTGTCTCGGCAGATGAACACAAGTCGTGAATGACACAAATCAGCGAACATTGGAAAGATTTAAGATTCAGGCCGCAGTTGTCTTCACTCACGCAATCGGAGAAGCCATCAATAATCAATCCTTCCACGAACAAGACAGCATCAATATCAATTGATCGAGGCGAGCAGAGAATGATCATTACAAGCAAATCAAATCGCTTTAGATTGACCACATGATTAATAACTTGGAAAATCTGGTTTAATCAGACGAACGAACACTCGGAAGAAACTAGACTTATCTTCAAATCCCTCAGGAATAAAGCCAAGAGCCTGTAAGGAATCACTTCACGCGAAAGACAAATACGAGAAATTGCTCCAGAATTCTGATGAAAATCCTAGAAAGACCGTGCTCGAATGGACAAATTTGTCGATGTACGACTGAGTGCAGAAGAAGCTGAACTCATCGACTTTGCACTCGATCTGGTCGTTGATGCTTACGGTAAGAACCTTGAACAAGGGGGAATCGTTGATCAGCTGAAGGAAAAGTACAGGGGCACAGATGCAAGGGCTTTTGTAGACCAGCTCCGCAGACGCTGCTATATCGCCACTGATCTGGATTGATCTTCAGAGGAATGAAATCGACACATCATTCCGACAGACGCATCGTCGAAGCAAAAAATGAAAACCGCAAAAAAGGAGAAGAAAACTTGATGATTTTCTTTCAACACATTCAAGCCAAAACTTAAGTATCAATTCAAACCACAAAAAAAAACGCGTTGTCCGTCAATTCTCACCACTCGGTATGGATGTGAACACTTTGCTTGCTAATGGGAGCCACAATACGAGAAACTGTCAACCATAAGTAATTTTACTCATGGTTGATATTGAACGGCTCACTCCTGATGGGTGGAAGCCCAGTGCCAGACAGGAAGATATCCATGCAGCGGTCACCTATGCGAAAACGCTTTGCATGGAAGAACCCTCTACGTACAGAGTTCTCCGCAACGACGACTTAATCTGTCTCGTACGGCAGCAGGGAATCATCTGGATCAATGCCAGCTCAGAAGTCATGGGACAAACTCAAACTGAAAAACCTATTTCCGTTTGATCACAAGGGCTGAACATCTTGATGTGTTGGGAACGCATCAATAACATATTGCACGTTCTCTATGTCTTTTGCCGGCAATCACAGATACTGGAATAAGCACACTAAAGCATCACTCTACTCGAAAATAATCCATATAATGCATGACTTAACAGCTGAGATTGAGATGCTTCAGTAAGATGAGAGCTGATTGAACAGAATCAAACATGCAAGGACTCAAGTTTTTGACCTTTTGCTTGCATGCACCCGCTTGGATGAGATTTTGTTACACCAGCACGAGCTAAATCAACACGAAGCTTCAGTTGATCAAATCCAGCTGAAGTTGAAAAGAATGCAAGTAAGGCTGGCTTTGACTATCCCGATGGAGAAATGAAGTGGCGCAATCGTTGCAACCAGCGATAGGCTAAAGAGTAGAAAATACAAATATTATCAACCTTATTGTCATTTTCATGCAATTTTACCCTCTTTAGCCTATTCCTGCCAAATCCATCCACGTTAAGCAACAATCTTGAGAGATGATAGACATACGCGTAAAGGCATAAATCGACTCAGATTGTCGCTTAGGTTCCAAAAAATGCAGAGTTTGAACAACATCTAGCAAATGACTCAGTAAAATTAGTTGCATCTTCCTCAGCTCAAGCAGAAATGGGCCAATCAGTACTATCAAATTGTTGCTTTTCCTGCCTTGCATGCAGCAAAAAGCCCCGCTTAGCTGCGCTAAGCGAGGCTGGGTGATGGGGAATCACAATCATGACACACTTTGGCTTGTTTTCCACAAAATCAGCCATCTAGGGCCCTTTCGCCAGTTTTCTCCACAGCATGTGGGAAATAGGCCTGGAGTTGAGATGATCTGTGGAGGATTTGCTCGAATTGGTGGAGAACAGCGCATCTGCAATGCAGGAATCAACCTATCCTTCAATGGGCTGGGTGATGGGGATCATTCCAGTGGACTCTCCCTCCTACCGAGGGGATTTTTAATTGGGACGAAAACAAGAGGGCATCGATGAGTGTTGGGAAATGGCAGTGGGGTTGCAGTCGGCCTCGCCAAGGTCTTACAAATCAGTGCGATACAATAGCAACGGCAAGTACTAATATCTTCTAAATTGCATTAATTCGCAAATAATCAGGTGGAATACAATCAACCATGAAGGAACACTAAACAGCAACTAAACACAAATCCAAGCCTTTTCCCCGCGATTAGAATCAACCTTCTCCGCAAATACTGATGAATATTTTAAATCATTAATGCAAGAACCCCCATTAAAAGTGCAGGCAGAAGGTGTTTATGGGCCAATAAAAAAGAGATAAATTGGCCTCAGTATTGACTGGAAACAACTTAATGTTTTGATTCAAAATGCAACAGGAAAGATGTATAGCGCATACCAAAAAATTTTGAAATCAAAACACGATTCAATAAAGCGATAGAGTTGGATAGATTAGAATAAATTAATGCAATTAACTTCTTTAGTTAGGCTAACGATAAGATTATTAGCTGGACATTCTTGAAAATACATTGCTTGGAGGCCAACTTGACTACAAAGTTTCTCTACAGCTTCAAGATCTCGAACCCCCCAAGATGGATTACGATCACGAAGCGATTGATCAAAGACCTCATTACTCAAGCTCGTATGAGATCCGTTGCGGCGAAAAGGTCCATAGAGTATGAAGCGACCTCCCATCGGAAGGTGTTCAGATGCTTGATCGATTAATGATTTGCAGCAACTCCAAGGAGCGATATGAATCAGATTGATCGCAATCACAACCTTTAATTCAAGCCTGATGGATTCAGGAAGCAGCCAAGGACGATCAAGTACATTGAGTTGCAATGCTTTCGGCATCTGATCACTCAAACTCTGATGGGCAATCCAAGCGTTAATGCTCTGGCAATGGCTTGGGTCAGAATCACTGGCTTGCCATCGAATACCAGGGAAACGCCGCTGGAAAGTCACAGCATGTTCACCACTTCCACTTGCTATTTCAAGGACAGACCCATCCTCAGGAAGCATTTCAGCAAGAGCGTCACCAATGGGGACACGATTACGCTCCGTTGCCGGAAAATAAAGACGGTCTTGATCAGACGATGAAAACATCACAACAAATAATTAAAACTTTTTGGTTGTCAATGAAACCCAAAAGCCGAGCCAATATCTAAAGAATAAATATTTATCATAAAACCACAGATTATTAAATTACTATAACCCATCTACAGCTTGCAATCCCATATCCATCTTGATCCAATCATCAAAAGATTCACTCAAAGCATTCCCAATCATGGAATAAAGTGATAGGTCACAAAATCAAGAGGACCCGTATCTCTGCCGCCTAGGCTTCAAATCCAATCTAGTCTAGAAAGCTTCCTGAGCATTTAAGCCTTTAGTATCAATCTGAGATGAGTAGCAGCGGTCTGCTTAGCCGTGCTCTTTCCATGAGCTGTTGTCATGGAACAAAAGCAGCAATCAATTGACGCCCCGCTCAGGGCCTAGCTTAAATGTCACAAATACGCCCTGAGGGGTTTCAAAAGCGATGCCCCATCCTTCACGTTTGGCCGCCCTACAGGCCATTCAGCAACGCAAGCCCATGGCTTGTGCCAAAACTCCTCCACTAGAGGAGATTTGGGCTAGTGATGTCTTCACACTGGCGCGCATGAAAAATGCGCTCCCGAAGGAAGCATTCAAAGTGGTTCGTCGCGTGATCCGTGACGGAGGCAAGCTGAACCTGGAGGTCGCTGATGCGGTCGCTCAGGCCATGAGGGATTGGGCAGTCAACAACGGTGCCCATTACTACGCGCACGTTTTCTATCCCCTTACCAACTCAACTGCAGAGAAACACGACGGTTTCATCAGTCCTCAAAAGGATGGTCACGCCATCCATGAATTTTCGGGAAAACTGCTTATTCAGGGAGAGCCAGACGGCAGCTCATTCCCCAATGGCGGCATCCGCTCCACATTTGAAGCCCGGGGATACACAGCTTGGGACATCACCAGCCCGGCGTATTTAATGCGAACGCCCAATGGCGTCACCTTATGCATCCCCACAGTGTTTGTGAGTTGGACAGGAGAAGCTCTCGATAAGAAGACCCCACTCCTGCGCTCTAACGCAGCCATGAATCGCCAAGCACAACGGCTGCTGCGTTTGCTTGGCAACAAGGACGTGGCAGCCGTTAATAGCTCTTGTGGAGCTGAACAGGAATATTTTTTGATCGACAGTCAATTTGCCACGCTCCGGCCCGATCTACTTCTCGCAGGCAGAACCCTGTTCGGTGCTCCCTCTCCGAAGGGACAGCAATTTGATGATCATTACTTCGGTTCCATTCCTGAACGGGTTCAGGTCTATATGCAAGACGTGGAACACCAGCTGTACAGGCTAGGAATTCCTGCAAAAACACGACACAACGAAGTCGCTCCCGGGCAGTTCGAGATCGCACCTGTTCATGAAGCCGCCAACGTGGCGACCGATCATCAACAGATGATCATGACTGTGCTTCGCAGCACAGCAAAACGGCATGGATTTACATGCCTCATGCATGAAAAACCCTTTGCGGGAATCAATGGCTCCGGCAAGCATGTGAATTGGTCGGTGGGCAACAGCACGCAGGGCAATCTTCTGGACCCTGGCTCAACGCCCCACGACAACCTGCAATTCCTCCTGTTCTGCTCCGCCGTCATCCGTGGCGTGCATCGCTTCGGCGCACTGTTAAGAGCCGTCGTTGCAACAGCAGGAAATGACCATCGCCTCGGAGCCAATGAGGCACCACCCGCGATCATCTCGATGTATCTGGGCAAACAGCTCGAAGAGGTCTTTCAGCAGTTCCAGCGTGGTGAAGTTACCGGAAGCAGCGCAGGAGATGTGATGCGTCTTGGTGTCGACAGCCTTCCTGAGTTCAAGAAGGATGCCGGGGATCGCAACCGAACATCTCCGTTTGCTTTTACAGGGAACAGATTCGAATTCAGAGCCGTGGGATCTGGGCAGTCCGTGGCGGGTCCACTGGTGGCAATGAACACCGTTCTCGCCGATTCGCTGGAGTGGGTTAGCGATCAAATCGAGGCACAGATGGCAGCAGGCCAATCTTTGGAAACGTGTGCTGCTGCTGTTTTAAAGCGGGTGATGGATCAACACGGTGCGATCGTTTTTGGTGGCGATGGCTATTCCGATGCATGGCATCAGGAAGCAACCGAGGAACGAGAATTGGAAAACCTACGCAACACCGCCAACGCCCTTCCAGTGCTGCGACGGGATGACGTGAAGGAGCTGTTTCAGCGTCAAGCTGTGATCTCACCGGTTGAATTAGAAAGCCGCTACGAGGTTTACAGCGAGCAGTACACGCTCGCAGTGGAGGTTGAAGCCAAGGTTGCACTGTCCATGGTTCGAACCCAAATCAGCCCCGCTGTTCAGAAGCATCTGGGCTCTTTGGCACGCAGCATCAGCCAACAACAAGCCGTCGGTCTGAATCCAGATCAACGGACGTTGCAACAGACAGCAGAGCTAGGGCAACGGATGCAGGATCAAATCAACGCCCTCGAGGAGGAATTGCACCAGCTGCATCAAGGCGACACAACAGCCTCCATGAATCATTCAGCAAACGTCCTGCTACCACGACTTCTACAGCTGAGGGGTGTGGTGGATGGACTTGAGCAAGCCGTGGATGACGATCGTTGGCCCCTTCCTTCCTATCGGGAGATGCTGTTCGTCAGTTGAGTAAACATCCGGTCATGGCATCAACCTTGAAGGCGGTAGGTCGCAACGTTCTGTTCGGCCTACTAATGGCTGCAGCCTTTCCAATCGCTATGGCTGCTCAACCGTCTCATCCCAGCCAAAAAGTCACCGTCCTTAAGGTCAACAATGGCCAAGAGGTTCTGGTGGAAATCAATGGAGAAGGAAGGGCCGTGCGCTTGGCCTGCATTCAAGCTCCTTTGGAGCAGCAACAACCTTGGGCCAATCAAGCAAGAACAGCCCTGAGCAATGCACTGCCGCAAGGCTCTGTCGTCGAGATGGAACTACGGGCCCGTGACGTCTATGGGCGGGTTGTCGCAAGGCTCCTGAAGGAGAAGACAGACATCGCTTCCCCACTCATCAGCAGAGGACACGTCTTTGCCTACGACGGTTATCTGGGCCGATGCGACGACCTGGACTACCCAAGGCTAGAGAGACACGCGCAGCGCAGCAAAGCAGGCCTATGGGCAGTGGAAGGAGGACTGTCACGACCATGGGACTTGATCGAGGCCAGTGGAAGACAAACACAACACTAGATATTTGTCACTTGGTAAAAATTGCCACAACGTTGCTTCTAGCAATAGAGCTGAATAGACGAAGTATCGACTTTTTTCATGGGCTACGAACCTGGGAGTACTGATTGCCGCCTGTTGATTGATGCAAAACACCATCTCGAAGAAGCGCTGTTGACCTTATACGCCATGCCGCACACAGATCACATCCAAAGACAATTGAAAGCCGTGTACCGGCAGCTTGAAGGAATGCATGATCTCAAACGAGCCGCTGGATCTCAGGTGTCCCTTCAGAGTGCTGATTGGTACTCAGGGACCGTGCGCTCCTGACTCAGGAACGAGCCTTCCAAAGAATTCAGGATTTGACCTCGCTGATCAGCCACAATTGAAGGGTTGCATCCCTCACTGCATGTTTGAAAATCGCGATCGACCGGCCTGGGTGAACTGGCTATTTCTTGCAATCTTTCTTTGGAGCTCCTGGCAACTCGCAGGTTTTTGGTTTCAACAGCTCCACGGCTGATGCAGCATTTGATCCCATAAAAGGCAACGACAAGTCACCTTTAGAGGGCCACGCAGGCATCATTGAGTGTTTTTCTCCCTCACAATGGTTCCTCTCGCAATCTTCATATTTCCCATAATTTCATTTGCCAATGGCTGTGTGTAATTGAACCATCGCTCGATGGCTTCAAGCTCTTCTTCCTGGTACTTGCCAAGCAATTCAATCAAGCGAAGATCCATGTATTCATGAATAATTGAACCCCAAAACCTTATTTGCCAGAAAGCAGTAACCCGCATCAATAGTCACAATGAACAGCGACATATGAAAAAAATCATTGTAGCCAAGACAAAAATTATGGATTGATCATAAAAGCTAGTGGCATTCTGCATTCGATGCAGCTGCTACAACACTCTCGTTATACAAAAATGCCACCATCAAAGATCGACTCCATAGGATCAAACCGCAAGAGGCCAATCAATCACTGGGTGAATCATAGGGATAATGATTAGGAACAAAAAATTGTTCATTGATGGGTGGTCTCTTATAAGACCCCTGTTTTGGCCTTGGTGGTAATTCAATCGCTGGAGGAGTCATGTCTTCCCAGGGCACTTTGCTAAGAATGTGCCTCAAACAATTAAGACGGGCTCGCCTCTTATCGTCTGCTTCTACCGAGAACCATGGCGCTTCAGGGATGTTGGTGCTTGCGAACATCAGATCCTTTGCCTCAGAAAACTCAACCCAACGATTACGAGCCTCAAGATCCATTGGACTGAGCTTCCAACGCCGCGTGGGGTCATCGATGCGTGATTGAAAACGATTTTCTTGTTCCGTATCACTCACGGAAAACCAATACTTCAACAACAACACGCCACTACGAACCAACATTCGTTCGAACTGAGGGCAATCCTCAAGAAAGGCCTCAACCTCCTTAGGAGTACAGAACCCCATTACCCGTTCCACACCAGCACGGTTATACCAACTGCGGTCAAACACCACTATTTCGCCCGCAGCTGGAAAATGTTTCACATAACGCTGGAAATACCACTGCGTTTTCTGAAGATCAGAAGGGGTACCCAAAGCAACCACTCTGGCTCCACGGGGATTTAAGGGTTCCGTTAAACGTTTAATCGTGCCTCCCTTACCAGCTGCATCCCGTCCCTCAAACAGGATGATCATGCGGAAACCCTTTTCCTTGATCCAGTACTGCATTTTGACGAGCTGTGTCTGGAGTTTTTCCAGTTCAGACTCATAGATCTTTTTCTTGAGTCGTTCACCGTTGTGACTTGGCCGCTCGAGTTCATCTCCGTGCCATTCAGGCGAGGAATCGCTGTTGTGCTGGCTTTGATCCACGGCATCAACCCACTCATCAGATATGGGCTGCGAAGGGGTGGATGGGGCCGTTTCCTTGCTTTTGCCGTTGTGTTTTGACTTTTTGTTCTCCTTATGGCCCATGAAAACGGGATCAGCAACATCCCATTGGTGCCTCCGAAATCAACAAAAGGGGTGGAAATTCAGCTTTTCGCAACGTTCTCCACCAATAGATCCATCGGCAATGACAAACGAATCGCAAAGCGGCCTGGAACCTTCAAATCATCCGAACCATCGGCATAGAGGCAATCGAGATGGCCACCATGGAGTCGCGCCACATGCACAACAATCGCCAACCCCAATCCACAGTGCCCCTGTCCTCCCCGAGAGGAGTCGAGGCGGTGAAACGGTTGAAGAGCCTGCTCCCATTGACGCTGAGGCATGCCATCACCCTGATCCCAAACTTCGATTGAACATTGATCAGCAGAGCGCAGCAATCGCAGCACCACGGGAGCTTGGCCATAGGTGAACGCGTTGTCGATCAAGTTGGCAACGGCTCGACTCAGAGCCACTGGTTTCACCATCACCTCAAAGGTGTCCAGCTGAAGCTGCAATTGATCGGCAGGATGACTGCTCGCCACCTCAGCCAGCAATTGATCCAAAGGAACGGGCACAGAAAGTTCTTCATCGCCGCCACCTGCAAACAGCAGGAACTGACCTGTGATTCGTTCCAGAGACTGCAAATCACCGGCACAACGCTCACGTTCTGTGGCGCTGAGTTGAGGCAGCGACAAACGAAACTTCAGCCGAGTGATGGGTGCGCGTAAGTCATGGGCGATTCCAGCGAGCATGGTGGCTCTTTCGTTCCGATTGGCAGCCAAACGTCGCACCATTGCATTGAAACGGCGCGTGAGACGCTGAACCTCTGGCGCGCCACGCGCAGGAACAGCATCAGGATCGATTCCATCCCCAACCCGGGACAGCGCCTTTTCCAATCCACGAAGCGGTGCCTCCACCTCCACGAGGAGAAAGAGGCCACCACAAATCATGCCCGCCCCAACCAGTGATAAACCCAACAGGGTGGGTTCCGGCGGCCAGCTCATCGGAGCGCGCACATTGACGCGCAACCAAATCGGTTCCAGCGGGGAAATGAGCTCAATCCAAATTCCGCGATCGCCTTCGTGATCTCGATCAGCCACGACCATCGGACAATGGGAGAGACGCTCACAAAGCTGCGTCTGCAGAGCGTTGGCCTGGCGTTGAAAGCCTGCGGATGGAAGCTTTTGATCCGGCTTGGGGTGGATTGCAACAGTGAGGTCAAGACCGGTGAGTTCGGTCACCAGATGGGGTGGGTAGCGCTCGAGAGCCAACTCCGTGAGCCTTACATTTAGCGCCAAGTCACGGCCGAGCTGGACTGTTTGCAGCTGCTCAAGCTGCTGTCCAAACAACACCTGTAAAACCAATAAGCAAAACGCCCAACTGCCGAGAGCAAGGCCACTCCAACCGAATAGGGATCGAAGTCGAACTTGCCAAACCCGTGGGGTCATTCCAGCCCTCAACGCGAACGAGGTTGTCCATCAGGTACGAAGACATAGCCGTATCCCCATACCGTTTGGATGTAACGAGGACGCGCTGGATCCGGTTCGACCAGCTTGCGAACCCGCGAAACTTGTACATCCATGCTGCGACTATCCGTATCAGACCCTGGTCCGCGAGCCAGCTCAATGAGTCGTTCTCTCGACAAGGGTCGGTGGGGATGCTGCACAAACGCTGCCAGCAAGCTGAACTCACCGCTGGTAATCACGACAGGCATCCCGTCGCGAAACAGCGTTCTGGCGGAAAGATCAAATTGATTCTCTCCAAACGTCACATCGCCGCCTTCAGCCAAGGGAGTGCCAGCGGGAATCGAACTTCGCCTTCTCAGCACTGCTTCGATGCGTGCTGACAACTCACGGGGAAGAAACGGCTTCGCAAGATAGTCGTCAGCCCCCTGCTCGAGGCCAATAATGCGGTCAACGCCATCTCCTCTCGCCGTCAACATGACCACAGGAAGATCGTCACCAGCGTCGCGCAAGCGTCGTAGTGATGTCAGCCCATCATCGCCAGGCATCATCAAGTCGAGCACGATCAAATCTGGGCGCTGAAATTCAAGCCTCGCCTCAAGCTGCTTGACATCACTCAAGCAGCGCACGTCATACCCCTGATCGATCAAATAGGTGCCCACCATCTGACGAAGGTCCGGATCGTCATCCACGACCCAAATCATCGAAGCTTTTTTTGCAGGTGAGTTCGAAGCGGTGCTGGAGGGCTGGTTCATCGCCACACCATCCCAAGCAACAATGATCTCGTCATCACTCTCCCCACATCAGTTGAACGCTCCGATCGTATGGAGCATCAAGCAAACTGTCGCGCCGAGGCGGACCATGTCACAGTTAATTGACGATCTGTCATCACTCAGACATCTCTTTACCAATCAGATTCCATAGTCTTCTGTCATGGAGAAAAGGGTCACTTTCACACTCGTTGCACTAGGGGCTGGTCTCCTGCTGGCAGATCAAGGTGTGCAAGCCAACCCTGTGCGTCATTACGGCACCCGAATGGAAGCGTTATTCGTTCGGATGGATTCCAATCGTGATGGACGTCTGGAAAGGAAAGAAGTGAGCGGCCAGCCTTATCTCGAACGACGGTTACAACGCCATCCGTCCCGCAACTATTTATTGATTGAGGACATCAGACCCTCCGCTACGCATCCAAGCGGGCTGCGCTTGCAAAGACGCTTTAAACAAGCCGATCGAAATTTCGATGGCCAACTGGATCGCAAGGAGGTGGCATCTCTGCCCTGGCTGCAGCGAAATTTCGAAAGCCTGGACCGCAATGGTGACGGGGGCCTGACTTTGAACGAACTATGGATGATGCAGCGTTCGCTCGCTCCTCGATCGAGGTCTCGTTGAGATGCACCCGGATTAGCGAGATCCGCGCAGCCGGCGGCTACGGGCCGAACGAGAGCTTTGTCTCGGAGCGTTGGAAGATTGAAGGGCTTGTCGACGAGCTGATGATTTGAACACAACTGAGAACGTACGCACGAATCGAATCAAACCTGAGATCAACGCCAGCAGACCCAACACCAGAAGTGCAGCAATCAGAATCACTGCCAACAAACCTAATAACGCTTCGAGCAATTGACTGAGACCGCGAATTAAATCCGCAATCGCTTCACTCACAACAACGATGGCATCGACCTTTGTCGGTAACCAGCTCAAACCAGCGAGCAAGCCAGTCCCAAGCAGGAGCAGCAAGACTGACTCCAAAAACATCATCCAAATAGGCAAACGCTTGGAAGATCGTTTGCGTTGGCGGAAAACACGACGCTCTTTCTGCGTAAGAGGCAGGCGAGTGATGTTCTTGGAGCTCATGGCACTAACGACTCCTTCGCGCGACGCATCCAGCGCTCAAATTCAATGAGAACTAACTCATTGGGGCAGTTAATTAAACTGAGATCTCCAACAGTGCAATCTCCATAACCACTGTGATGAAGTGTGAGTTGATGATCAGCACCACTCAAGCCACAAACCTCCGGATCGCTGCGTACAACCACATCCAGAGAAGCTCCAATCCTTGCGACACGCCGTCTCAGATCAGACCAACTGGGGGACATTGATAGACGAGCAATCAACGCCAATATATGGGCGAAAACCGAAACAGGGTCAACGGGCTGGATCGACTTGTGAAGGATCGCTAACCGAGTCAGAACTGGGAGCCTCTACGGAGTCGGTTGGAGCCTTGGTCTCCTGCATGGGCAATGGAATCACCATGGCCATGACCCCAACCACAACCAGGGCCACGCCTCCAAAAATAGGTGCAGCTAAACGACGAACCAAGGGGACCCGCTCCACCAATTCACGACGACTCAAGGGATGATTGACAACCTCAGGCCAAGAGATCGCCACGCGATCATCAGCACGGAGTGCATCTAAGCAGCGCAAAAGATCGGCGAAATCAGCATCATCCAACTTGATTTCCAACGGGGGAACATCCGGCTGACTGCTCGTCAGTTCCAGTTGGTGACCACCCTCCACAGGGCGGATGCTCACTGGATGCTGCGACCATCCTTCAGCCCTGGAAACTCCGGAAATTTGATGGCGTGCATAGGGAAGCACAACAGCCATCAAGGCTTCAAGGTGATCGCGTTTCCCCTCCAGTTCAGGAGCACCGACCAATTGAAGACGCCAGGCAGACAGAATCCCAATCACGTTGTCGCCATGTCCAGCGGAGAAGTCAGGAAGTCCATCCACCTCAAGCCTGGACGCCGTTTGGTCGTAGCGATAAGAGAGTTTGAGCATCGAGATCATCAGGGTGTTGGGTCAAGAAGACTGGCCCGCAAGCGATCCACTCCACCAGGTCCGGCAGCCAGCGCCAGAGTCAAAACAAGCTGTCGTTGAATCGAAGCTGAGTGATCGGTGCTGAGCAAGCGTTGAACAGCCCCCCGGCGGAGATTGAAGCGCTCAGCGATCAAATCCCTCAAGCGTTGGTCAACTAAAGCCCAACGCTCCTTGCTGAGGTCAGCCGGTTCACGACTCGAGAGAAGCTGGTGAAGCATCGGATAAAGCCGATCAGCCATGGCACAGAGAAGCCTGATAAGGGCCTCTGTTTCAGCCGAACCAAGCCTTCCACGACGGGTGGAGCGTCGAAGCGGGTTATGGCATCGACGCTTCCAAAGCTCTACCCGGTTTGGGAACAGACTTTCGAAGCCGAGTTGTTGGGTGGCCCAAAGCATGGCCTCACCTCCGTTGAAGTCCAAGGACTCCACCGTGAGCAAAAGAAGATCGAGACGCTCCATCCCTCGACGGCCAAGAACCGCCGTTTGCAAAGACGCTTCTTGGGGAGAAGTGACTGGTGATTCAGTCATGGTTGGGTGGCGTACCAATTCGGGTCATACCGATTCGATTTCAATCAAATCAAGCTTGGATGCAGTGCTAACACACGATCAGAAAAGCCGTTATCAGCCCCCTCATCAGCAGCCAAAAACGTTTGGCCATATGCAAGACAAGCTAACTCTAAGGCTTGAAACAATCCTTTCAAGAGAATGGCGACAACAGCTGGAATTGACACAGGATCCAAGCCAAACAAGAAACGAGAGCGCTCAGCGAGCGGTCATTCTTAGCCGCAAACCCTATCAACCATTGCAAGGCTAGCGGTACAAATTAAATGCAAAACGAAAACATAGGCATGAAAAACAACGTATCAGCAAGCGAAAGAAACACTCACGAAAAACACTTCAATCAATAGAGTCAAACATGAGCAGCAAAGGAAACGTTCATGAGAACGAAAATGCAAATAGGAAATAAGTTCAGATCGTTGCAACGTCATGATGGATTCACGCAAAGTGGATCAGACCAAATGAGCTATTTTAGGGACAAGCGCGTTCATGCTCCTCCTAGGCAATATCTGCGATAATTCCTTGTAAGTTTCACCAGAAAGCGTTCTTGGATCTCCGCCACTACGTTCAAGATATTCCGGACTTTCCAAAACCAGGAATTCTCTTCCGAGACATCTCCCCGATGTTGCGCGACCCCGTGGGCTGGGCCGAGGTCATGGTTCGTCTAGGAGCGCTCTGCGATTCGTTGAAACCAGACCTGATTGTGGGAATTGAAGCCAGAGGTTTCATCGTAGGAATGGGTCTAGCAACGCAAAAGAAACTGGGATTTGTTCCAGTGCGCAAACCAGGCAAACTTCCCAGCAAGGTCTACGGAATTGATTACGCCCTGGAATATGGAACGGATCGTCTCGAGATTCATGCAGATGCCATGCGAGAACAGCCGAGAGTTTTAATTGTTGATGACCTCTTAGCAACAGGAGGGACTGCCTCGGCAACAAGCGATTTAGTCAAAAAGGCAGGCGGCCAACTCGTTGGTTGCGCCTTCATCGTGGAACTCAGCGATTTAGAAGGACGCACGCGTCTTCCCTCCGACATCCATGTTGAATCTCTGATTCACTACTCCTGAGCTTGCTGCCAGTCCAAAACGTCTTGGTATCCCTGCAAACTGAGCAGTCCAAAACTCCAGAGAACCACAGGCAGGGGTGCCTGTTCCAATTCAGCTTGGCGAAGGCCAAGATTGATGGCACTGGCACTCAGCCCAAGCTTGCCCTGTAAGTAAGCGAGCAACGCAGCGGATGGCTTGGGTTGTGGGTCACTACTAATGACCATCAAAACCAATCAATTGCGCTCACTCTGGCAAGCTTTGCAAAAGCGTGCTGGGTCCATCCGACATCGCCTGCAGCGAAATACGCCGAAACAAGGGAGAGTGCTTGAGCATGAACAGCCCAAAACGGCGGACAAGCAAAAGTGCTGATTGGCGGTTAGAAAACAAACGCACAAGAAGATCCGTCGCCAGAGCCACCGTTAACAAATCAAAATAACGACGCCTGCTGTAAGCACCAGGCACAGTTTTTAAACCACGCCGTACACAGGAAGCAGACGTCATTATTTGAAGGAGAATGTCCACATCTCGCCAACAAAGATTGAGTCCTTGCCCTCCCACAGGGTGACAGCGATGGCCAGATTCACCAACCAGAACAACATTTTTTCTATTCAGTTTTGGCGCAAAACTAATCTCTAAAGGAAAAGCAGCGGGTGAATCGAGCAAAGCATCAGGCTCGAGTCCCTGAGGAAGGATGGTACAAAGCTGATCCAAAAAAGCAGACCTTTCAAGACCGGCTAGCTGACGGCATCGACGAAGAGGCGCACTCCATACAACTTGGAAATCTGAATTTCCTAGAGGAAGAATAGCCAAAGGTCCTTCCGGCCTAAAACATTCAAAAGCGTATTCAGAATCAAGATCACGAAAATGAACTTTTGCGGTTAAACAGCCCTGCGTATAGGTGTGGGACCACCACGGGAAGCTGAACTGTGATCGCGTTGGAGATCGGGGGCCATCAGCGGCAATAACCAAACCAAAAAAATCGAGAGGTTTAGCTTGTTGATGCGTCGTCTCACCAAGATGAAGATTTATGTGAGGTGAACCCTCAAGCCTGCTCATGAAGAGCTTCATCAAGGAACTATGATCCAAAATCCAACCAACAGATTGCGTTGATTGATTCGATGAATGAAGATCTGATTCTGTAAAATTTACAAACCGGTTGATGCCACGATCTTCTAGGCGGAGCGTCTTAAAGGGTGATAAAAACGGAACTAACTCATTCCAAAATCCCAATCGCGTTAGGAGACGTCTTGAGGAATGAGTTAGCGCATAAGCCCTGCTGCGGGAACAAATCTGTTCCGCAGTGAGGGGATCGAATAGATGAACTGAGTATCCGAAGTTCGCAAGACCAATGGCCAACAAACTTCCAGTTGGACCGGCTCCATTGATCCGTATCGGAGCCAAAGTGCCGGTCATACCGTGATCAGCCGATGCCGAGCAGTCCACGGGTGAAGGATTCACCGCCCATGGCCAGTTCAGTAGCAAGCAGAGCGATGAAGCCAAGCATGGCCATTCGACCGTTCAACTTTTCGGCACGCTCATGGAAGCCCCAACCACTCTCGACGTCCACAACTTCCATGCGTGGCTCTGTTGCGAAGGCATTGAGACGACCACCATCTTCGGTGGTCACTGTTGCGCCGCGAATGGTTGCAGCGTTTGTAGAGGCCTGAGTCATGGGGAACCTACCGGTGTTTAAGAAGTGTAACCCATTTGTGAAGAAACCTTGCGCAAGCGCATGCGACAGAGGTCTTCAAATGCAGGGCGCAGCAGGTATGGGTACTCACCGATCCACATCCGCAGGCCAGGAAGCCAAGCATCCGTTAGGGCCCCCAATCTCGAAAAGTCGTTGCGATCACTCAGGACCACGCAACGGATCACAACTCCGGGGCGGATCGAAGCGTGTTGTTTGGTCATTGGAAAAGAGATCCGTCCGAGATAGCCGTCCTCATCAGCTAGCTCCAGCACCAGCCAGGTCCGTCGATTTTCAATCAATTCAAGCTGGCCGCGAGCATCAGCCTGCTCCCTTTGATTTTCAACTCGCTCCTGCCGATAGGTCTTAACGATCTCCCCTTCAAAAAGAGCGGCAGCTGGATAGCGACGTAAGACTGCATTTTTTCGACCAGCTTCGACGATCGGTCCCCACAAGATGTAGAGGAGAAACACAACACCAATCACCAGCAAGATCGAGCCCCAACGACTGGATAGCTGGCTCTGACTGATCAAGAGAGTGATCACTCCCCCAATCGTGGCGATCAGCAAACGCTGGAGAATTTTTCGAGGATTGCCAAGGGCAGATCTGAATTGCTGGCCCGTAGCAACAGCAGGAATCAACCGATACAACTCACCGGGACGAAGCGGAATCAACATCGTGCCAACCCGTTAAAGAAGACGCTCAAGGCCGTAGACCAGGGCTTGAAGATGCCGCACTTTGCGGACGCAAAGCAAAACGCCTGGCATGTAGGCAGCCCGATCAATCGTGTCGTGTCGCAGGGTGTAGGTCTCACCTGGGGAGCCAAACATCACTTCCTGATGGGCCACCAGGCCAGGCAATCGCAAAGAGTGCAATCGCAGCCCACTCGGACGCTGCCCACCACGGCTACCAGCAAGGGATTCATGCTCATCCACTTCTGATTCGTTGAATTGTTTGCCTAACTCCTCCATAAGTTCGGCTGTTTTGATGCAGGTTCCACTAGGAGCATCGGCTTTGCGGTTGTGATGCAGCTCGGTCAGCTCGGCGTAGTCATAAAACCGGGCAGCAGCAGCAGCGGCCTGCTGAAGCAGCACCATCCCCACAGAGAAGTTGGGAATCACAGCTCCACCCACGGATGCCTTGTCGGAAAAGGATTGGAGGTCATCAAGTTGAGCCGGTGACAACCCCGTGGTCCCGATCACGGGATGCACTCCATAGGCAATCGCAGCTCTGGTGTTGGCGTACACCACCGAAGGATGGGTGAAATCCACCATGACGGCTCCTTGCCCAGGCCCTGCATCACGAACCGCCTGACTTGCAGAGCACAAACAGCCTTCTAGATCAGCAGTCACAGCCACCTCAAGGGCCGAAAGCCCCAGTAATTCGCCCACGTCTTGCCCTTCTTTGCCGGGCGTGTTGTCCACGGCACCCACTAGATGACAATCCGGAGCCATCTGCACAGCTCGAATCACTTCTGCACCCATTCGACCCAGCGCACCGGTCACCACTACGGGTATCGAGCCGGTCTGGATGTCGCTCATGAACGTGTTGCAGATGGACTCAGCCTATGGGGCCAGGCGCGGATGTAACACGAAATACCGATCTCAAGCAGAGCGACTCTCACACCCGTAAGCTTCTTTACATTGCTTAGAAGTGCTGATGTTTACGCAGGTCCGTTCCGCTGATCGTCGGATTGTTCCTGCTGAGAACAACAATCACCATTCGGTCATGAAGGCCGTCTACGTCGTTCTTGAACCGCAATATCAGAGTGCGTTAACGCAGGCAGCGGTCAGCCTTAATGCCCAAGACGGTCCCATTGGTATCGAACTGTGCGGTTATCTCATCGAGGAACTACGTGATGAGCTCAACTATGCAGATTTTCAAAAAGACATCGCTGAAACGGATGTCTTTATTGGATCCCTGATCTTCATTGAAGATCTGGCACAAAAAGTTGTTGATGCTGTCAGTCCGCACCGCGATCGATTGAAGGCCGCAGTCGTCTTCCCTTCGATGCCAGAAGTGATGCGTCTCAACAAGCTTGGCAGCTTCTCGATGGCGCAACTCGGCCAGAGCAAGAGCGCGATTGCCGGCTTCATGAAAAAGCGAAAGGAAGCTGGTGGCGCAGGGTTTCAAGACGCCATGCTCAAACTTTTGAACACGCTTCCAACGGTGCTCAAGTATTTGCCTGTCGAGAAAGCGCAAGACGCCCGCAGCTTCATGCTCAGTTTTCAATATTGGTTGGGTGGCACTCCAGATAATCTGCGCAATTTTCTGCTGATGCTGGCTGATAAATATGTTTTTCCTGCATCAGAAAGTGATGATCGTCCTGATTTAGCCGTTGCAGATCCCGAAGTCTTTCCTGATCTAGGTATTTGGCATCCACTCGCACCTCAAATGTTTGAGGACTTGAAGGAATATTTGAATTGGACGGCCAGTCGCCCAGATCTCAACGAAAAAGCCCGTAACGGGCCAGTAATTGGCCTTGTGCTTCAGCGCAGTCACATCGTGACGGGAGACGATGCCCATTACGTAGCCACCATCCAAGAACTTGAATTCCGTGGTGCACGCGTGATTCCGATCTTCTGCGGAGGTCTTGATTTCTCAAAGCCGGTCAATGCGTTCTTCTACGACCCGCTCAATTCAGATCAGGCTTTGGTCGACAGCATCGTTTCGCTGACAGGCTTTGCCCTGGTTGGCGGTCCAGCGCGTCAGGATCACCCGAAGGCTGTTGAGTCGCTCAAAAAGCTCAACAGGCCCTACATGGTGGCCCTGCCATTGGTCTTTCAAACCACCCAGGAATGGGAGAAAAGTGACCTAGGCCTTCATCCAGTACAAGTTGCACTGCAAATCGCGATTCCCGAATTAGATGGAGCCATCGAACCGATTGTTTTATCTGGTCGTGATGACGCCACTGGCAAGGCCCACACCCTTCAAGATCGCGTCGATGCCATCGCGGAGAGGGCAATCCGATGGTCGTCCCTACGGCTCAAACCACGGGCAGAAAAAAAGTTAGCGATCACTGTTTTCAGCTTTCCCCCTGACAAAGGAAATGTGGGAACGGCCGCCTATCTGAACGTTTTCGATTCCATTCACAGGGTTCTTCAAGAAATGAAGGCCAAGGGATACGACGTGCAGGACATGCCGCGTGATGCCAAGGCACTCATGGAAACAGTCATCAACGATCCAGAAGCGCTTCAAGGCTCACCAGAACTCTCGATCGCCCATCGCATGAGCGTTGAAGAGTATGAACGACTCACTCCCTATTCCGAACGCTTAGAGGAAAACTGGGGAAAACCACCAGGTAATTTAAACAGTGACGGACAGAATTTATTGATTTATGGACGTCATTTTGGAAATATTTTTGTTGGGGTACAACCAACATTTGGTTATGAAGGCGATCCCATGCGCCTTCTCTATTCCCGCAGCGCAAGTCCCCACCATGGATTCGCGGCCTATTACACCTATTTAGAGAAAGTTTGGGGAGCAGATGCCGTGCTCCATTTCGGAACCCATGGGTCCCTTGAATTTATGCCCGGCAAGCAAATGGGTATGAGTGAAACCTGTTATCCAGACTCCCTCATCGGAGCCTTGCCAAATCTCTATTACTACGCAGCGAATAATCCATCTGAAGCAACGATCGCTAAGCGGAGGGGATATGCGTCCACGATTAGTTACCTCACACCTCCAGCAGAAAATGCTGGCCTCTACAAAGGCTTAAAGGAGCTGGGTGAGTTGGTGGGTTCCTATCAACAACTGAGGGAAAGCGGTCGAGGAGTTCAGATCGTGAATGCAATCGTGGAAACCGCTCGCCTTTGCAATCTTGATAAAGACGTCACCCTTCCAGACGATGATTCCTCTGATCTAACGCTTGAAGATCGCGATGCCATTGTTGGGGCCATCTACCGCCAATTGATGGAAATTGAGAGTCGCCTGCTTCCATGCGGCCTCCATACCATCGGCAAGCCGCCCACAGCAGAAGAAGCGATTGCAACGCTGGTGAGCATTGCCGCCTTGGAGCGTGAAGAAGAAGGCCTTCGTTCTCTTCCTGGGCTGCTCGCAGAATCGATCGGCCGCAAGATTGAAGACATCTATCGAGGCAACGACGATGGTGTGCTTGAAGATGTGGAGCTCAATCGCACGATCACAGAAGTCTCACGCGCTGCTGTGGGTTCCATGGTGCGATCGCTCACAGGGGGTGATGGTCGCGTCAACATGCGAGAAAACTTTGGTTGGTTGCTGGATCTGATCTCTCGCTTCGGATTCAAACTGCCATCGCCTTGGTTCCGAGCCTGTTCAGCTGGTGGCTTTTCAAGCATCGACAACACGGCGCTGGACACCCTGTTTACCTATTTGCGTTTCTGCCTCCAACAAATCTGCGCAGACATGGAAATGGAGAGCCTCTTAAGGGCTCTTGATGGGGAATACGTTCTCCCAGGACCTGGTGGAGACCCAATCCGGAATCCAGGCGTACTGCCCAGTGGCAAAAACATTCACGCTCTGGATCCTCAAGCGATTCCAACCAGAGCAGCTGTTGCTGCAGCCAAAGTTGTTGTCGACAAATTGATCGAACGCCAGAGAGCAGAGCAAGGCGATTGGCCTGAAACCATCGCTTGCGTGCTCTGGGGAACAGACAACATCAAAACCTACGGGGAATCTCTCGCACAGATCCTTTGGTTCATCGGAGTTCGCCCCGTTCCAGACTCCTTAGGCAGGGTTAACAAGCTAGAGCTCATTCCCCTGGAAGAACTGGGCCGACCAAGGATTGATGTTGTGGTGAATTGTTCGGGCGTGTTCCGAGATTTATTTATCAATCAGATGGCCCTGATTGATCAAGGCGTGAAGATGGCTGCGGAATCTGATGAAGCCTTTGAACAAAACTTTGTTCGAAAACATGCTCTTGAACAAGCTGAAAAAGAAGGAACAACCCTTCGCGATGCTGCCTGCCGTGTGTTTTCTAATGCCAGCGGCAGCTACAGCTCAAATGTGAACCTCGCCGTTGAAAACAGCAGTTGGGAAGAGGAAGGAGAACTGCAGGAGATGTATCTCTCCCGCAAAACGTTTGCATTTAATGCCGACAACCCCGGCGAAATGGATCAAAAACGCGACGTCTTCGAATCAGTCATGAAGACAGCAGACGTGACATTCCAAAATCTCGACTCCGCTGAGATCTCGCTCACCGATGTCAGCCACTACTTCGACAGCGACCCCACCAAGCTGATTCAGGGGCTGCGCGATGATGGGAAAACACCCACGAGCTACATCGCAGACACGACCACGGCGAATGCTCAGGTTCGCTCCTTAAGCGAAACCATTCGCCTTGACTCCCGCACCAAATTACTGAATCCGAAGTGGTACGAAGGGATGCTTGATTCGGGTTATGAAGGTGTGCGTGAGGTAGCCAAACGACTCAACTTCACGCTCGGGTGGAGTGCGACTAGCGGATCTGTTGACAACTTTGTGTACGAAGAAGCGAATGAAACATTCATCAACGATCCAGAAATGCGCAAACGCTTACTGGAACTCAACCCTCATAGTTTCAGGCGCATTGTAGGCACCCTGCTAGAAGTAAACGGCCGTGGATACTGGGAAACTTCTAATGAAAATATCCAACAACTTCAAGAGCTTTATCAAGAGGTTGAGGATCGAATCGAAGGAGTCACATCAGAGGGGTAATCTTTTCCGGTTCCATCTCATAAATAAATCCTGGAAGCACATAAGCGCTTTGAAGAAATAGTCGCTAGAACCCATTAACAATGTATATTTGCAGCTTTTTATTGATCATGCTACGAAGACTCATCTCCGACTCAAGGGCTCGAGAATACAAGCCAACAGTAGAATTTCTTCAATAAGAGCTTGCAAGTTCAAAGTGTTCAAAAAATAGGCTTGCTTTTTAGAGACTCTACAACGAGATAGAGGAGGCAATTATCATGCAATCAGAAAACTTTTCGCCGCGAATCGCCCTGAATCAAGAAGCATTCTGCTTGCAATTGCATAGTTCATTTAGGCTTGCGCGTCCTGTCATGCGCAAACGCTGCGAGGCCCAAAGTGCATAGATGCGATCAATCAAAGATCCAATCAGAGGCCATTGGGTCGGGGCATAGATCCAACCAAGTCCAACGCAGCGATAGGCCTCTCGGAACACAGCCACATCCTGAAGAATCTCTCCATCAGCACGGATGGCATGAATGCGTGCCATCGCTTCTCGGTAACTAATTCCCTTCCATTGGGCAGGGTCGTAGGCGTCTTGATCGATGTCGATAAAAGCGAGCCTTCCATGCAAATCGCGGCGTTTCAGAAACTTGACTTCTCGAAGACACAGCGGACATCCACCGTCATACAAGAGAGTGAGACTCGGTTCACTCATCATCGCCACATGGAAATCGACCTTGTTCTAGCGATCTGAACGAATGGCTGAGGCCATGGTCACCACTTGATGAATAGGTCCTACGTCGTGCACACGTAGGACGGCAACGCCAGCCTCCACCGCCCTGGCACAGACAGCAGCCGTCCCCCAAAGACGGGCACGAGCTCTTGGTTCATCGAGCACAGCTCCGATAAAACGTTTTCGAGAGGGACCCAGCAACAGGGGAATCCCTTCAGCCACAAGGGTCTCGAGCTGCTGCAACAGGGTGAGATTTTGTGCGGTTGTTTTCGCAAAACCAAGGCCTGGATCCCAAAGCAACTGGTCACGATTCATACCGGCCTCAAGAGCACACGTTGTTGCTGCTCGTAATTCCTCCAAAACCGTTTGGGCAACACCCTGTTCTCCATAGTCCGTGCAGCGATCCATCGTTTGGCTCGTGCCGCGACTGTGCATCAGCACAAATGGGCATCCCGCACGAGCGATCAGCGGAAACATCTCTGAATCACGGCGTCCACCGCTCACATCGTTAATCCAATCAGCGCCAGCCTCCAGCGCCTGGTTGGCGACCACGGCAAGAAAGGTATCAACGGAGATCAACACCTTGGGGTAAGCGGCACGAATGGCCTTCAGCGTTGGCAACAGGCGCTTGAGCTCCTCATCCGCTCCCACTTCAGTCGCATTCGGCCTGGTGCTTTGCGCACCTAGATCCAAACAATCAGCCCCTGAGGCAATCTGACGCTCCGCCTCAGCCAAGGCCCGATCGAGCTGATTGAACTGACCACCATCGCTAAAGGAATCGGGAGTGAGGTTGATCACTCCCATCACGGCAGGGCGCGTGCCCCAATCCTTCGGCCAGCGCATCGACGTCAGCTTTTCACGTAGTTCGCGATCCGCCCAAAGCCTTCAGGGTCGAGAGAGGCACCGCCAACCAACACCCCATCGATATCACTCATTCCCATCAACTGGTCGATATTGCCTGGTTTCACGGAGCCCCCGTATTGAATGATCAAATCTGGTGAGCCCACCCAACTACGAATCAATCCGCAGATGCGATTGGCTTCACTCGCTTCACAGGTTTTGCCCGTACCAATCGCCCAGATCGGCTCGTAGGCCACCACCAGCTGGCTGGGGTCCAGTCCTTCTAAGCCCTGTTCAACCTGACGACGAATGACCCTCTCAGCCTCTCCTCGGCTGCGCTGCTCGTCGCTTTCCCCAACGCAAACAATCGGAATCAAGCCATTGGTTTGAGCCGATCGCGCACGGTGGTTGATCTGTTCGTCACTCTCGCTGAAGTACTTACGAGGTTCGCTGTGACCAACGATCGCGTATTCAACGTTGTGCTCCTTGAGCATGCTCGGAGAGATCTCAGCGGTGTACGCGCCCTCTCCCTCCCAGTGCACGTTCTGGCTGGATAGTTCAAGGCGCGTTCCTTGGCTCAGCTCAGCGAGCGTGCTGATCGCCGTAAAGGGTGGAGCCACCACCAGATGTCGGTCATCGGGCAGCTCTGCAATGAGAGGGAGAAACGTGCCCATCCAGGCCCTGGCTTGCGCACAGGTCATGTGCATTTTCCAGTTGCCAGCAATCACCGGTTTGCGCACGCTTCCGTCCTCTGCAGCTCAGCAGCTGACAACTTACGGCCCTGCCTGAAGAGAATCCGAAACTTCGGCAGAGTCGACACCCATTTGGACGCGATCGCCGGCTTTCAGTTGACGGCCACGCCGCTGCTCAAGGTCGCCATTGACGAACACGTCACCCCCTTGAATCCTCAGCTTGGCTTCTCCACCCGTCGCCACCCAGCCCATCCATTTAAGGAATTGATCAAGTCTCATTCCTGCACCAGTCAGTCCAATCGCCATTGATAGTCTGACTTGATGCTGAAGCCATCAGAAGCGGGATTCCGCAGATTGATTCCACTGCTGCGACCTCACAGGCGTCTCCTGGCGATCGGCACTCTTTGCATGCTGGTTTTTGTCAGCAGCCAGTTGGTGTTGATGCGACTGATGGGCCGACTCTTGCCCGATGTGGGCTCGGGTGATTTGCAAAGAATCCTGCCGGTCATTGGCCTGGTTCTGTTGGTGTTCGCGATCCAAAAACTCGCACAATTTGGCCAAGACTCCCTGCTTGCAGGTCCTGCTCTGCAAGTCAGCCAGTCGCTGAGACGAGACCTGTTTCAAAGGCTTCAGAAGGTGCAGCTCGGTGCCTTGGAAAAAATGTCGTCAGGTGATCTCACCTATCGGCTCACCGAAGATGCCGATCGTGTGAGCGAGGTGATTTACAAAACCCTCCACGACAGCATCCCAAGTGCTCTGCAGTTAGTGGCCGTTCTTGGCTACATGCTTTGGCTTGACTGGAAATTAACCCTCGCAATCCTGCTGCTAGCACCCTTCGTTGCCTGGCTGATCAGCCTGTTTGGAGCGAGGGTGATGGTCGCCACAGAACGAAGCCAAAAAAAGGTGAGTGAGCTGGCAGGTCTGCTGGGAGAAGCCATCGAAGGGCTACCACTGGTACGCGCGTTTGCGGCAGAACCCTGGCTAGAGCGCCGTTTTGAAGATGAAATCGATCAGCATCGCCAAGCTCGGTACAACACCTATCGCCTGGTGGCGCTTCAACATCCCGTGGTCGGGATCATTGAGGTCCTGGGTTTCGCCACCGTCCTGGTCTTAGCCGCGATCAGGATCAGTAGCGGCGACCTTGCCGTCCCTGAGTTGATCAGTTATCTCACCGGCCTGGTCCTGCTGATCGATCCGATCGCCCATGTCACGGCGAATTACAACGAATTTCAGCAGGGACAATCCTCACTGCGCCGTCTGCGTGAAATCGAGAAGGAGCCTTCGGAACCCGCCGATCCCGTCCCGTCGCTCCCGCTTGGTCGCTTGCGGGGAGATTTGAACTTCCATGAAGTCGAATTCGCTTACACCCCAGGGCAACCAGTTCTTCAAAACTTCAATCTCTCCATCAAGGCCGGACAAGTTGTGGCCCTCGTGGGACCGTCGGGGGCTGGTAAGACAACACTTTTTTCTCTGCTCCTTCGCTTTAATCGCGTCAACAAAGGACAGCTCCTTTTTGATGACAAGGATCTGAGCCAGGTCAGCGCGCGCGACCTGAGACAACAAGTGGCTCTGGTGCCGCAACGCAGCAGCGTCTTTTCAGGAACGATTGCGGAAGCGATTCGATTTGGTCGACAGGCCACGCAGGAACAGCTCCATCAAGCCGCAAAGCTCGCCAACGCCCACGATTTCATCATCCGTCTCCCAGACGGCTACAACACCCGTCTGCAAGAGCGCGGCACCAACGTTTCCGGCGGACAGCTCCAGCGCATTGCCATTGCCAGAGCTGTGCTGGGAAATCCCGCCGTGATGTTGTTGGATGAAGCCACCAGTGCCCTCGATGCAGAGGCGGAGGCCGCCGTTCAACTTGGACTCAAGCAAGCCATGCTGGGCCGAACTGTGATTGTGATCGCCCATCGTCTGGCCACCGTTCAAGAAGCCGACCTGATTGTTGTCTTAGAGCATGGTCGCATTAGCCAACAGGGCAGCCACGACGCTCTGATGAGCCAGGGCGGCAGATATCGGGAACTCTGCGAAAGACAATTCATCCGCGTTAACGAATGAATGGTTTCAAGTAACGCACCAGCCAATAAGATCTTTGCGATTGCATCTCATTGATGACCAGCTCTTCCGTCTCTCAAGACCAGAATCCAATTCTGACCTTTGAAGGCAAACGCTATGACCTCAATAAGCTCCCAGATGATCTGAAAGAGCTCGTCAGAGGAATGCAGGTTGCTGATGCCCAACTACGTATGCACGAGGACACCCTCAAAGTGCTTGCAGTTGGGCGTCAGTCGATGGCGATGCAGCTCAACGAACGTCTAAAGGAAGTAACACCTATTGGCGATGCATGATGCAACCTTAGTGCACCAATTCATGTGATTGATTCAGATCACAAAAAAGGCTTGATGGCTAAATACCAGCAAGCCTTTTTTATTGAGCAATTAAGGGTGTTGACACACCACAAAAGAATCATTATTGCATTTTGTCAAGCAAATAACCCAAATCAATTGGTCGTTGATGATTTGCTACTTGTCTTGAAATCATAGACATTTGTTAATCGAAAGACCACTGGCGATAATAGCAATAGGCCTAACAAGTTAGGGATAGCCATCAAGCCATTCAGAATTTCTGCAATCGTCCAGACGGCACCACCTGAAGCCACGGCACCAAAAACGACAACGGCTACCCAAACCAAACGAAAAGGTCGTATGGCCTTAACGCCAGCAATGTATTCAAGACACTTCTCGCTGTAGTAACCCCACCCAAGAATCGTTGTCAATGTAAAAAAGACTGTGCCAAAGACAACGATCCAATCAAAACCAGGAAGTGCGACTCCAAAGGCATCAATCGTCAACGACACAGTTTTAGCTCCTGAAACATATTCAACCTGGGAGTACAAGCCACTGATCAGAATGACAAGAGCAGTCATCGAACAGATTACGATCGTGTCAATAAATGTTCCGATCATGGCTACAGAACCTTGGAGAACAGGATCACCAGGCTTCGCTGCAGCCTGAGCAATGGGCGCCGTACCCAAGCCTGACTCATTTGAGAACACTCCTCTGGCAATGCCCCGTTGAATGACAGCACCGAGCGATCCACCAGCTGCAGCTTGCCCTGTAAAAGCATTGGAAAAGATGAGGCCAAATGCTCCAGGAACCTTGTCAAAATTAGCGATCAAAATCACCACAGCACCAATTACATACACACCGGCCATAACCGGTACAACAACCTGGGTGACACGACCAATCCGTTCGATACCGCCAACCAGAACAGCCAACGTGATCGAAGCGACGACGATGCCTGTGAGTAAAGGTGGAATTCCCAAAGAATCTTGCAAAGCCTCCGCCATGGCATTGGCTTGTACACCATTACCAATACCAAAACCCGCTAAGGCTCCAAAAAATGCAAATAGCCAACCCAACCATGCCCAGTTTTTTCCAAGTCCATTGCGAATGAAATACATCGGTCCACCAACATGCTCACCGAGTTCATCCACCTCTCGGTAGTGAACAGCAAGCAGTGATTCCGCATATTTCGTAGCCATGCCGACAAGAGCAATCAGCCACATCCAAAAAACGGCCCCTGGTCCACCGACTGCGATGGCGCCTGCGACTCCAGCGACATTTCCCGTACCAATCGTCGCTGCTAAGGCCGTCGTCAGACTTTTAAAGGCACTGACATCACCCTCCCCTGAACTATCGCGAATCGAAGAGATGGCTGCACGAAATCCAAATCCAATTTTGAGAAGGGGCTGAAACTTCAACCCCACCATCAGATAAAGACCAGTAAGACCAATCAACCAAAGAGTGAATGGTCCCCAGACGAAGCCATTGACTTCAGAAAGGACAGTATTCAAGACAATTACAAAAACTATAGGCATTATGCCCAAAGTTTTTCCTTTTACGTCAGAGCGTGCAAGTCCTCGAACAGGAAGGTCTGCTCAGATGCATCCTGACCATCAAAGGACGCTGTCGTCACTCGACGCGATGCAAGGACCCAAGGTCCATTTGCATCTAAGGGAACAAACAGATCCTCAAAGGTGTTAATTCCGCCTTTACTCTTTCCTGTGCTGGGATCAGCGTACTCACTGGTGTAGGTGTGGCTGAGATATCCCATACCCGTATCGGTTGTACTCTTGGTATGAATGGTTACCACCGTTCCGTGAATGTGACGGTGAACCATCGTCACAACATCATCTTTAATACGGTACTTATCGCCCTGACCTTTCCCACCAATGATGATTTCGAGGCCTTCATCGGTGCAATCCCCAGCGGTGAATGTATTCTCTGAATGGGTCTGTTCAAATGTGCGGCGGACGCGATGAATACAAACTTCCCACAATTGCGAGGCGAATGCCTTCTCAACTTCAGCATCAGTGACCCCCTCAACCTTCGCTTTTAAATCAGCACCAACACGGAAAGTCCCTTCAACAGAGCGATCACCTTGTAGCCAAATGCAACGACCTGAATATCCAGCAAATCCTGGATCCCAGGTGTAGCGGTTTTGATAAGCAGCACGAAAAGCGTCCCGGCAATCGCTGCCTGGAGCGATAACTGTCGCGGAGGTCGTGGTCAAGAGATCAACAGCAAGCTTCTAAAACCCTACTGGCCAACAAGCGATGCGTGGACGTCTTGTAGGGCATGAATCACGATTGTTCGAGTTTGCAAGGCTTCAATCGCCTCAACAGCCGCACGCGCACCAGCCAGTGTGGTGAGGGTGGGAACGGAATAGTCGAGAGCGGCCCGGCGCAAATAGCGATCATCGTGAGCAGCTTGACGTCCAATCGGCGTATTGATCACCAACTGCACCCCACCAGAGCGAATCAAGTCTTCGATGTTGGGGCGTCCCTCATGCACTTTGAGGACAGACTCAACCTCCAACCCTTGCTCACGCAAAGCCCTGGAAGTTCCAGACGTGGCAATCAACTTGAAGCCCAATCCAATCAGCTGGCGCGCCACAGGCACCAAATCCGTCTTGTCGCGATCATGCGTGGAAAGAAAGACGGTTCCGGCGGTAGGCAGCGCTTCCCCTGCCGCGAGTTCTGCCTTGGCAAAAGCCATGCCGAAATCAGATGCAGAACCCATCACTTCACCAGTCGAGCGCATCTCGGGACCGAGAAGAGAATCGGCCCCTGGAAAACGCCGGAAGGGAAGCACCGCTTCTTTGACGGTTTGCAAAGGAGGAACGGGCTCCTTCAGCAGACCAACCTGACTCAAGGTTTCACCAGCCATCAGGCGTGTTGCCAGTCGGGCCAAAGGAACACCGGTGGCTTTGGCCACAAAGGGAACCGTTCGAGATGCACGGGGATTGGCTTCGATGATGAACACCTTCTCTTCTCCATCAACAGCACGTTGAACCGCAAATTGCAAATTGATCAATCCTTGAACTTTCAATGTTGTCGCTAACGCCTCACTCCAACGCCGAATAACAGCCAAAGCATCATCACTCAGAGAAATAGAAGGCAAACAACAGGCTGAATCTCCAGAGTGAATTCCTGCCGGTTCGATATGTTCCATCAAGCCTCCAATCACAACGGTACCCTCACGATCGCAAAGGGCATCAACATCAACCTCAACAGCATTTTCTAGATACTGATCAATCAGTACAGGGTGATCTGGCTCTACTTGAACAGCCTCTTTCATATAGCGATTGAGCTCCGTCTCGTCGAAGACAACTTCCATAGCGCGCCCACCTAAGACATAGGAGGGGCGAACCACGACGGGATAGCCAACGTTGCCAGCAATGGATCGCGCTTCAACTTCACTTCGAGCTAGACCATTACGAGGTTGTCGGATATCGAGTTTCCGCAAAATGGCCTCGAACTGTTCTCGATCTTCCGCGAGATCGATAGATTCTGGTGAAGTCCCCCAAATTTGAGTCCCGGTCGACACTCCCTTCGCTGTAGATAACCAATTCAAAAGAGGCAAGGCAAGCTTGAGAGGTGTCTGCCCACCAAATTGAACAATCACTCCACTGGGGCACTCTGCCTCAATCACATTCAGCACATCTTCGAGCGTTAGAGGCTCAAAATAAAGACGGTCGCTGCTGTCGTAATCCGTAGAGACCGTCTCAGGATTGCTGTTTAACATCACCGTCGCAAAACCCTGATCCTGCGCAGAGAAAGAGGCGTGACAGCAACAGTAATCAAATTCAATACCCTGGCCGATGCGATTAGGACCTCCACCCAAAATCATTAGCTTGGGTCTTGTTTCAACGACAACTTCAGTGGAGGGAGCCATGGGTTGAAGTTTTCCATCTGGCTTCAAGCGAAATAGCGGACGCTCATAGGTTGAGTAGTGATAAGGAGTGGATGAGGCAAATTCAGCGGCGCATGTATCCACTGTTTTAAAGACAGGAGTCACGCCCAATTGATCCCTGCGCTCTCGCACATCAAGCTCTTTACTATCAACAAACCAGGCAATTTGACGATCCGAATACCCCAATATTTTAAGTTTTAACAGCGCTGGTTCATCAAGATCTTCGAGCGTACGGTCCTTTAAAAGCTCAGATTCAGCATCAATTAATCGCCTTAACTTTGCAAGAAACCAAGGATCAATATGGCTCAATTCATAAATGTGATCATCCGTCATTCCTGCCAGCATGGCGCTACGCACAGCTAAAATTCGATCGGGAGAAGGTGTTCGTAGCGAGCGTTCAAGATCGGTTTTAGAGCACGAGGGCTCCGGACGATCCCCCCCCCAGCCGGACAGGCCAGTCTCCAGGGATCGCAACGCTTTCTGGAACGACTCTTCGAAACAACGACCGATGGCCATCGCCTCACCAACCGACTTCATCGCGGTTGTCAAAACAGCGGGAGATCCCCGGAACTTTTCAAATGCAAAACGAGGGACTTTCGTCACCACGTAGTCGATGGTCGGCTCAAAACAGGCTGGTGTCTTCCCAGTGATGTCGTTGAGGATCTCATCGAGGGTGTATCCAATCGCCAACCTCGCAGCGATCTTGGCAATCGGAAATCCAGTGGCCTTGCTGGCCAAGGCAGAGGAGCGACTCACCCTTGGATTCATTTCGATCACCACCACTTCGCCATCAGCCGGATTGATGGCGAACTGGATATTGCTTCCACCTGTGGCCACACCGATCTCACGAATGATCGCGATCGATTGATCTCGCAACCTTTGGTATTCCCGATCTGTCAGCGTTTGGGCTGGTGCCACGGTGATCGAGTCACCGGTGTGGACCCCCATGGGATCCAAATTCTCGATGCTGCAAACAATCACGACGTTGTCTGCCAAATCACGCATCACCTCAAGCTCAAATTCCTTCCAGCCGAGAAGAGATTTCTCAATCAGAATTTGAGAGACAGGACTGGCATCCAGGCCCGTCTTGCAAATGGCACTGAACTCCTCGGGGTTATAGGCAATCCCGCCGCCACTTCCACCGAGCGTGAAGGCGGGTCGAATGATGCGTGGATAGCTGCCAATCGAGGCACCAACCGATTCAGCCTCGTCCAAATTGGACGCGATTCCTGACGGGCAAACGTGAACGCCAATGCGCTCCATCGCCTGCTTGAACAGTTGACGGTCTTCTGCTTTTTGAATGGCTTTGAGATCAGCACCGATCAGCTCAACGCCAAACCGCTCCAGCGTTCCATTTTCGGCAAGAGCAACCGCCAGATTGAGAGCGGTCTGCCCTCCCATGGTTGGAAGCAAAGCATCGGGCCGCTCCTGTTCAATCACACGAGTAACAACGTCTGGCGTGAGCGGCTCGACGTACGTTCGATCCGCCATTTCCGGATCCGTCATGATCGACGCCGGATTCGAGTTGATCAGGATGACCTCAAATCCCTCTGCCCTCAGGGCTTTACAAGCCTGAGTTCCTGAATAGTCAAACTCGCAGGCCTGTCCGATCACAATCGGTCCGGAACCCAACAGGAGGATGCGACGAAGATCGTTCCGCCGGGGCATGGGCCTTCAATACAGCCAAACCAGCCAATACTCCCATGTGGAGCCCTTGAAAGATTTCACCAGCAACCTTTCGGGTCGGTTGGTCGCTAGCGTTGGGGCTAAGGAGAGTTTGATTCACCATGAGTGAGCTCCAGCGACTGAAAGGGTTGCTGCCACCAGAGATGCAGAGCTGGGTGTTCGTGGAAGCTGCTGCTGCTGTGGAACCTGCTCTGATCACGCTTGAAGAGATCGGCAGAGATGAGGTCGAGATTCAGGTGGATCTCGACCAATGGGACAGCTTCGCTCTCGATCACAGAAACCTGCTGTTTTGGCACGAAGTCGGTCGCATCCAAAACGACACCATCCCCAGAGATGGATGGGAAATGGCTGCTCTGGCTATTGGCCTGGGCGGCGCGATTGGTGAGCTTTGGGTCCAGGACGGCCTGCTGTTGTTCATGGCCCTTGGCTTGTCCGGGTTTGCCGGCTATCGCCTGTATCTCAAAAACAATGCCGAGAAGCGTCTTCGTGATGCGATCGCGGCAGATGAGCGGGCGATTGATCTGGCTTGCCGCTTTGGCTACAGCGTTCCGAACTCATACAAAAGCTTGGGTGGGGCCCTCAAAGAGTTAGTGGAGCAGACACGCAAAAAGAAAAAGCGGAGTTTTTACGAAGATCGGCTGGAAGCCCTCCGCAAAAGTGCAGGCAAAGCAAGAGCTGAAATGGCTCAGCAACAAGGCTCCAATCAATCCGTTACCAGCGAGAACGTTTATGGATAGTGAACAACTCGCTGAGCTTGCAGCCGAGGCTTGCGATGACCGCAAGGGTGTGGATATCCAGCTGATTCGGGTCGAAGAGGTCTCAAGCCTGGCCGATTGGTTAGTGATTGCAGGCGGTCAGAGTGACGTTCAGGTCAAGGCCATGGCTCGATCGGTTGAAGACCGCCTGGAAGAGGAAGCGCAACGACTCCCCCTACGCAAGGAAGGGCTGAATGAAGGTCGCTGGGCCCTGCTGGATTACGGCGAGTTGATTGTTCACATCCTGCAATCGCAGGAACGCAGTTATTACGACCTAGAAGCGTTCTGGAGTCACGGTGAACGCCGTCCCCATCTAGCGTCCGAGACATCCGTAGGCCTCTGACACCTGTTCATATGGCCGCGACAATCTCCTGCCCTGTTCCCCCGGACCAACGTCCCCAGGAAGAGTTTTCCCAGCTCAGCCAATCATGGTTTTTTGCCTGGCCGCGTCATCGACAAATCGATCTAGACAAAGCTTTGGTTTTGAGTTGGCTTCTGATCGTTCCTCTCACCGTGTTGATCGCGAGCGGTAGTTGGAGCTTGAGACACGATCCGGTTCGCCTCGTGCTGGCAGGTGCTGTTTCGGGGCTGGTTTTACCGATGTTGTTATTGGTGCGCCAATGGCTGGGTTGGAGCTATGTCCACAAGCGTCTTCTTTCTGAACGCGTGGAATACGAAGAATCCGGTTGGTATGACGGACAAGTTTGGGAAAAACCCTTGTCATGGCGCGAACGTGATCTGCTGCTTGCCCAACATGAAGTTCGCCCCATCCTTGGACGGCTAGGCAGAGCCATGGCCACAACCACAGGGCTGATTCTTGGTGGAGCCAGCCTCTGTACGGCGCTCTAATTTCGCTGACATTTTCTTGCTGAGATCTCCTCTATGACCCTTTCTTCTGGCTACGGCAGATCGTCCAGAAACTCCAGCTGTCCTGCTTTTGAGGTCGTGCTGAAACGAGGTTCCTCGGTGGAATCCATCCATCGCGTCCATGCCGTCGTCTGTGATGCAAAAGGCAGAATCCTGATGAAGGCCGGACGGGCTGATCACGAAACCTTCGTGAGATCAGCACTCAAGCCCTTCCAGGCCTTGCCTGCCCTCAGCAGTGGCGCCTCCGGAAGCTATGACTTTGGCGATCGCGGCTTGGCGATCAGTTGTTCCTCCCATGCCGGGACTGCTGAACATGCCAGGGAAGCGTTCCGACTGCTTTGGAACGCCCAACTAGAGCCGGACGCTCTCCACTGTCCAATTCCAACTTGGGGTCACAGTCCACTGGAGCATAATTGCTCTGGAAAACATGCGGCATTCCTTGCCACATCACGAAAAATGGGGTGGCCCCTCGAGAGCTATCTCCAAGGTGATCATCCACTGCAGCAAGAAATCAATCGGCGCGTGGGGGAAATCCTTGGACTCCCGCCGCAGGAACTCGTGGCTGAGCGCGATGACTGTGGTGCGCCCACCCTGCTCCTACAGCTGTCCCAGATCGCCTTGCTCTATGCCCATCTCGGCGCTTCAACCCATGCAGAGCTAGAGCAAATCAGCAGAGCGATGCTCGCCCACCCCAAGCTTGTGGCCGGAGAGGGTCGCTTCGACACAGAGCTCATGTCCCGCTCACATCAGCAGGTGATTAGCAAGGGGGGCGCCGAAGGCGTTCAGTGCTTGAGCAGAACGGGAGATGGCCTGGGAGTTGCGATCAAGGTGGAAGATGGCTCTCGTCGTGCCAAACAGGCGGTCGCGCTGCATCTCCTGCGACAACTTGATTGGATCACTCAGGGGAGCCTGGACGAACTAGAGGACAAGATGTTGATCATCGGCCCAGGCCTGCGGCTCGAAGTGAAAGGAGAACTCCGCGCGTGAACGCTCACAATCGCTAGGGCTGCGAACCCCAAGTTGTATAGTTTTGGGGTCAACGCGGGGTAGAGCAGTCTGGTAGCTCGTCGGGCTCATAACCCGAAGGTCGGGAGTTCAAATCTCCCCCCCGCCACCAATTCCAAAGGCCCCTCTTTATGAGGGGTTTTTTAATGCTTGACACGTCAATCCCATCCATGTTCGAAGAATCATTCATTCTTGGACTTCAGACCCAGCAACGTGTTCTCACACTTAAACCATTGATTGACAAGTAGAGAGTCACCCTCGAATGGGCGCGCGCAACACAAAACCTCACTTCTAATAAAACAAATATGTCAAAAACTTTATCCTAAAAACTCATACCGCATTAAGCCGATCAACGAAACATCAAGACTGTCCAAAGCAAGGCTTAATAGATCGATTCTTACTTCAAAAAGCAATTAATATCAGGAATGAAGTCTGAGTGGAACTTCAATGATTGGATCAAGACATCCCCATCCCAACGACTGATCAAGGCACTCAGTCTCTGCCAGGTCACTCAGCTGATCGAATCCGCTGGCGAAGAGGGACACTAAGAACAGGTCATCGCTTGAGCTGTGCCGCTGAAACCCTTCGAAGCCATCGTGATCGGTTCAGGTGCAACCGGAGGCGTAGCCGCCCAAACGCTCGCTGAAGCAGGGGTCCGTGTCCTGGTGGTGGAAACAGGACCCGACCTCAGCGCTCAAGAGGCCTTGGGGAGCGAACCCAGCAACAGCATGAGACGGGTTCGCGGCCTTCTCAGCGGAAAGCATCGGCTTCAGGCCCAGCACCCCGGCTACTGGAAACACAATCCACTGCTCTATGCCGATGAGCAGCGCTATCCGTATTCCACACCAAACGATCAACCTTTTCTCTGGACTCAAGGACGCCAGGTTGGAGGCAGAAGTTTGACCTGGGGTGGAATCACCCTTCGACTCTCAGACCTGGAATTTAAAGCTGCAGAGCGTGATGGCCACGGGTCCTCCTGGCCGATTTCCCATCAAGACCTTGATCCGCATTATTCCGCTTTGGAACGGCAATTTGCTGTTCATGGCAACAGAGATGGACTAGCGCAGCTCCCAGATGGTTGCACCACCGCTCCCCTGAGCTTCACCCCAGAGGAAGAACAGCTGGCGAGGGACCTCCAAGACTCGACTGACATCAAGATGATTCACTCCCGTGGGTTTTCAGCACATCAACCGTCCGCAGAGTGTCCATGGCCCCCATCAAGCAGTCCGGGAAGCAGTCTCAGCGCAGCCCTCTCCACTGGACGCGTGGAAGTGCTGTCAGGGCACCTGGCAGAACGCCTACTGATGAACGGCGATCAAAGTCGTGCCCGCGGAGTCGTTGTGATCGATCAACGCAACGGTGAGCGCATGGCTTTGGAGGCAGCTTTGGTGGTTCTCTGCGCTTCCACCATTGCCTCGCTGCGATTTCTATTGCTCTCAGAGGGCTCAGCACCAGAAGGAGGCTTTCAGGATCCCTCAGCCAGCCTGGGGCGTCACTTGATGGATCACGTCTCAACCTGCCGCTTCTTTGCCGTTCCAAGCAGGAGTGGGCGTCAACCTCTCCAAGACCAAGACCCCACCAGCCAATTGTCGGGGGCTGGAAGTTTTTTCCTTCCCTTTGGGAGTCTTCCACCACAACGCGACGGGCTTCTCCCATTTTCAAGAGGGTATGGACTTTGGGGCGCAATCAATCGCTTTGATCCGCCTTGGTGGTTAAAAAGGAATCCCGAATGTCGCTTGGGTTTTCTGATTGGTCACGGGGAAGTGCTCCCGTCTGCTCAAAACCGGGTCACCTTGTCGGAATCAGTCGATCGCTGGGGCGTTCCCATCCCGCATATCAGCTGCCGATGGGGAGCAAACGAAACAGCGATGGTGGCTCACATGCACAAAATGATGGCTGAGGCCATTGCTCTTGGGGGAGGAGAGATTCAACCGCTTACCAATCTTGTCAAGATGCCGCTTATCGAACCTGTTGTCAGCAACATGGAGGCCATGAAGGCAGGCGCTCCTCCGCCTGGATACTACGTGCATGAGCTGGGTGGAGCTCCGATGGGCAGCGATGAGAACAACAGCGTTGTGGATGCCTGGAATCGCCTCTGGCGCTGTCCAAACGTATTGGTCGTTGACGGCTCCTGTTGGCCCTCTTCAGCGTGGCAAAGTCCAACGTTGACGATGATGGCCCTTACGAGGAGAGCTTGTTTGCAGGTGCTCAGACCTCAGAGCGCGTAAACAGATCATCGAGGTAGCGCTCTGTAACAGCTCGATCTGTACAACCATTTTGTACTAAAAATTGAGCAATTGCTGAACTAAGCAGACGATATTGATCCCAGCGAGGATTTAGTCCAATGAAATCCTTCATTCCGCGATAAAGAACCTCGGGGATTTCAGCTTCCATGCTCACCGATGAAATTCCTAGGTCGTTGATTGATTCAGCGACGGTGGTTTCGCAATGTTCAAGGTGATATCGATCCATGAAATGGGGGCAATCCTTGGTAGGGCTCGTTCCTAAGGAATACACATGAAGGGGGCAAGCGTCAAAGACGAAGACATTGAGGGGATGAGAGAAAAACCCAGGCGAGATTCATTGCGCCCCAGTGGATCTCGAAGACCAAGCCGTGATAATTTTGAACCGAGTACTGACACTGCAGAAGCTGTCAAGTTCAATTGAAGCCAAGTTTGGAAAACCACAGACTCTCAGCAATGAGCCTGGATCCCGCACAAAGACCGTGGAAAACGAGGCCGATTCTGTGGAAAAAGAAGGAGTAATCAGCTTGATCTTTGATTGATCAGCCTCGCTTATATGGGCAAGTCTCTTTGGACTTACGCGGGACAGATTCCTTGAGAAAGCGAGTGACAAAGTGCGTTCTTCATGATTCAGGGGCATCTGTCTTTGAATCCACACGGCGAGCACGAAGGGTGCTCGGGCCTAAGGGATGTTCCGCATGCGGATAGGGGTGATGTCCATGGTCGTGGTCGTGAGCATGTATGTGGTCTCCATGCGTGGGAGACGGATGCCCACCCCCCAGCGGAATAGGCACACCATCGGGCTGACAGGCACCGGTGCACTCGCGCTCGCATAGATCGCAGCCATCGGTCAGGCCCTCCACATGGTGATGGTGGCTGGCCTGGGCTAGGCCCACCTCTGTCTCAAAGCCGAGCACCTGTGCTCTGTATTTACAGAGCGAGCAATTCATCGCTGTTTCACCACCGAGCACCTCATCCACCCGCTCCACAAACGTGTCTTGGACCCTTGAATGGTCTCCGAGGTAGGAGGCATGCAGAAATTCCACCTCGGGATGATCGTTGGCGACGCGTTCACTGTGCTGGCGAATCCTGGTCACAAGAACACCAGAAAACAGGAAATAGGGGAAGACGATGATGCGCTTAAACCCAAGGCGCACCACATGTCGCAGACCTGGCTCCACCAGCGGGAACGTCACGCCTGAATAGACGGTTTCTCCCCAGCCGAAGCCAAAACCTTCCACAAGCATCCGCGCAACCTTGGCGACATTGGAATTGGCATCGGGATCCGATGACCCGCGTCCAACAACCACCAACATGGTTTCGGACAAAGGAACGCTTGGATTAGCGTCCAAGGCTTCTTGGATCCGAGCGCCTGCGGCTGCAATCATCAATCGATCAACACCCAGTTCTCTGCCGTAATCGATCTCCAAACCCGTTTCAGCGCTGTAGGTGTTCAGCACAGACGGGATGTCGTTTTTGGCGTGGCCTGCTGCAAACAACATGGCCGGAATGGCCAAAACCCGCTCCACCCCTTGCTCTCTTAAGCGATCCAAACCATCCCCAAGGATTGGATTGGCAAATTCCAAAAACCCATGTTCAACAGGAATCGGGCTCAGGCGCCGGCGAAGACCGAGCGCGAGACGTTCAAATTCCTCAACCGCTAAGCGATTCCTACTGCCATGACCACATATTAAAACGCCGTAAGGCGATGGTTGCGGCGCACTCGGATCTGAACTCACTCGGTTCGTTCCACTCCCACGACACTATCCTCGGCATTGTTGAATCGCGCTTGTTGGTCTTGCCTCGACCACCGGTTCGCATGGGAGCCAAAACGTGACCAAGCATGCTGCGCTTTGGAATCCATTGGCCAACGATTCACACCCAGCAGGGTGGATCTCGTCTGATGCAATCACGCTTTCCAATCTGATTCGCCAAGGGATCCAGCCAAGCCCGTTGATGGTTTGTTCAGGGGGCACAAGCAGTCGCTGTGCTGCCGATGGACTCTGGACTCTGGACTTAAGAGCGCGCCATCGCCAGATGGTGATCAGCGAAGCAGGCGATGAGGTGGAGATTGGGGCAGGACTGTCTATGGCCGAGGTTTTAGAAGGTCTGCAAACCAGGGGGCGCTCGATCCCCGTTGGCCTCTCCACCGTTCCAGGATGCGGCTTTGTTTTAACGGGTGGCATCAGTCCCCTAAGCCGATCCCAGGGCCTAGCCATGGATCACATCGTGGGGCTGCGAGGCGTTTGGGGAAACGGCGACTGCTTCGAGCTGTCAGCCCCGGTGAGTCCCCATGAAGAGCAGCAGCAATGGAGAGGCCTGCTCGGTGCCGCTCCATTCCTAGCCATTGTCACGGCGATCCGGTTGCGTACGCAGGAGCTCACACCGCTCGTCATTTGGCGGAGCATTGGCAGCGCTCAGCAGCTTTCCATTGCGATGGAGGTGGCAGAACAGTGGAACCACAGCGCCAGCTTGCAGTGGACCTGGAACGAAAGAATTGAGCTGTTCATTGTTTGCTTTGCGAACGACGCTGCCGCGATAAAAGCGGTGGAGTCGCTGAAAACACGGCTTGGCCACTGCCCCGAATCCAGCATGACGATGGTGCCCGGCCAACACGCCCAGCCCCCCTTTGGATCGTTGGCGAGATCCACGGACCTCCAAGGGCGCATCCACACCGAAATCGTCAGCAAGCTCGGGCCAGCCTGGGGCCAACGCTGGCCGGCACTCATGGCAGAACTGGAGCAACTCATGCGCAGGCGTCCTCACCCCGGATGCCAAATCAGTGCCCAACAACTTGGTGGGAAGAGTTCTCAGGTTCCCGTTTCACGCACCTCCTTCCTTCATCGCGATGCGATCTGGAAACCATGGTGTACAGCCGCTTGGTCCGCAGGTGATACCAAGGGGCGAGACCGAGCACTGGAGTGGTTATGGCAGACCAACAACCTTGTCTCTGACTACTGCCCAGGTGCTCACCTCGCTCAGATCCATCCCCACCTGTCGTGCCACAAGGCGGAACTCCATGACGCGTTTCAAGACTGGCTTCCAGGCCTCAATCAATTGAAAACACATCACGATCCCCACGGGTTGCTGCCACCTCTCTGAGATACGGTCCCTGAATAGAAAGTGGCACTGACGCCCATGGCTTCCTCTCCCGCAATGGGACTTCAGAACTGGTTCAGCAATCCGAGACGGGATGTTCTCTCAGGCCTGGTCGTGGCCTTCGCCATGATTCCAGAAGCGATCGCCTTCTCTGGGATCGCAGGCGTGGATCCCAGAGTTGGATTGTTTGGAGCCTTTTGCCTCTCCATAACAATTGCCTTCGTCGGTGGACGAACGGCGATGATTACCTCCGCCACGGGATCGACAGCCCTGTTGATGACCGGATTGGTCGCGACAGGAAATGCGCGGGGGGAAGGCCTGGGCCTGGCCTATTTGATGGCGGCAGGAATTCTCACCGGAGTCTTCCAAATTCTCTGGGGATATTTACGCCTGGCTTATCAGATGCGATTCGTGCCTCTGGGTGTCTTAAGCGGATTTGTGAATGCTCTTGCTTTATTGATCTTTCAGGCTCAACTTCCTCAATTGGGAATCAACCTTCACTTTGGAGAAGCCGGCCATGACCATGCCATGCAGGCCCTCAGTGGAAGTCAAATTCCCGTTGTCTGGGCCCTCGTTTTGCTTGGTCTTGTCATTATTTATGGCCTACCCCGCATCACACGCGTGCTGCCTTCCCAACTAGTAGCGATCATTGTAATTACAGCCATCAGCATGGGGCTGAATCTGGACATTCCCAAGGTCATGAACCTTGGAGAGCTTCCGAATGGCCTTCCTATTTTTAACCTTCCCTTTGGCGATGTAAGCAATCAACGGGTTCCTTTCAGTCTTGAAACGTTTGGGATTGTCTTGCCAACAGCACTTTCAATTTCGCTGGTTGGCCTCATGGAAACATTCCTAACCCAAGACATTCTTGACGAGAGAACTGACTCTAATTCAAATAAAAATACGGAAGCAAAAGGCCAGGGAATTGCAAACATCGTGTCCTCCTTGTTCGGCGGAATGGCTGGCTGCGCTTTGGTCGGCCAGTCCGTCATGAACATCGACAACGGTGGACGTACACGTCTCTCCACCCTGTCGTCGGGGATCAGCCTCTTAGCGATGATTTTGCTTGCCAGCACTTGGCTGAAGCAGATCCCCATGGCCGCGCTGGTCGCAGTCATGATTGGAATCGCCGTGAGCACAGCCGACGTGGCTGGGCTGCGCAATATTCGCAATATCCCCAAAAGTGACACGGCCGTGATGCTGATGACGTTCGCGGTCACCATGCTCACCACGCCCCACAACCTTGCTCTAGGTGTATTGGCAGGCGTGGCCCTTGCAGGCATTTTATTCAGCCGCAAAGTCGCAAAAGTGATTCGCGTTGAAGCGATCAAAATCACTGAAGACGAAAGTCGCTATGTAGTCAGTGGACAATTGTTCTTTGTAAGCAAGATTTATTTCCTACAAGGATTTGACGTACACGATCATCCAGCCAGAATCACCATTGACATGAGCCAGGCACATATTTGGGATCAAAGCGGCGTTGGAGCACTCAACCAACTCATTCGCAAGCTCAGACTTGGCGGATCGGTCGTGAATGTGGAGGGGTTAAACAAAGAGAGTTTGAATCTGTTTGAAAAGATTGGAAGTCAACCTGAGGGCAGTCATGGTTGAGCGTGAATCAGCTTGAGCACTATTTCTTGTTGTAGAGGAGTGCCAAACAAGCCGTCAAGTCATTGCGCATGCCTTCGAGACGATTCCTGATCTCAACATCATTCGGATTCAATTCGACATAGCGAACGGTCACATCGTTACCGATGCTCATGATCAGACAAAGGGTTTGCAAATCATTCGTTTCAACAGCCCTGATTCGAGCCCCCTCAAGCATTACTTTTAAGAGGGACATCTTATTGTAATAAGCCTGTTGATCAGTTTCCTTCCAGGCCATCACTGGAGGAACCATGCCAAATAAAATCAGTGCCGAAAACAGGGCCGATCCCACAAAGGTTCGCATCATCGAGCTGTTCACGAACACGTGTGAAAACTAAACCAGTTCTTTGGATTGACAAGATCGTTCCCCTTGATGAACGAGCTCTGACACACTTGATCCCTACCAGAGACAATCAGATGAGAGTCCGTCTTCTTGCACTGCCGCTGGTTTCTCTCCTATTTGTTTTGAATGGATGCGCCACTCTCGGAGAAGGCGGTGCTTCAAGACTTGATCTGATCAAACGGAGAACAGAACTTCGCTGTGGAGTCAGCGGCAAAATTCCCGGTTTTAGTTTTCTACAAAGGGATGGATCCTTTGCAGGACTGGATGTAGACATCTGCCGAGCCTTTGCTGCGGCCTTTACTGGAAGCCCAGATCAGGTGCAGTACAGGTCTCTGACCGCTCCCGAACGATTCACTGCGCTCCGAACTGGAGAAATTGATCTGCTATCGCGCAACACCACGTTCAACCTCAGCAGAGATGCTGCGGGAGGAAACGGCGTCAGCTTCGCTCCCGTTGTGTTCCACGACGGGCAGGGGCTCTTGGTCAAGCGCAACAGTGGAATCACCAAGCTCAGCAACCTCAAGGGCAAAACCATCTGCGTGGGCTCAGGCACGACAACCGAGCAAAACCTCAACGATGCCTTTCAGGCCAGAGGGATCGACTACAAACCGGTCAAGTATCAGGATCTCAATCAAGTGATCGCCGGCTACCTCCAAGGTCGCTGCAGCGCCATGACCTCCGATCGCTCTCAGCTCGCTGCGGCCCGATCCGGCTTTAACAACCCCGAGCAACACGTCATTCTCCCTGAAGTCTTGAGCAAAGAGCCCCTCGCTCCACTGGCAGCAGGTGGTGATCAGCGACTCACCGACGCCATGCGCTGGGTGATCTATGCATTGATCGCCGCGGAAGAATTAGGCATTAACCAACAAAATATTGGAGACAAAGTTGAAGAAGCCAAACGCCGACCTGAACTCACTCAACTGAGGCGCTTTCTTGGCATAGAAGGTGATTTAGGTCAAAAGCTAGGTTTAAACAACGATTTCATTGTCAAAGTGATCCAAGCAGTAGGAAATTACGGTGAAATCTATGATCGACATCTCGGCCCTAAAAGCGCCGTGCCGATCCCTAGAGGCCTCAATCATTTGCACAGCAATGGAGGTGTGCTGACCTCACCCCCGTTCCAATGAATCGTTCGAAACGCTGGTGGTGGCAGGTCATCATCGTGCTTGGGCTCCTCACGGTGATGGGGATTCTGATTAACAACCTCGCCGTCAATTTGATAAGAACGGGCCTAGGGCTCAGTTTTGATTGGTTGTGGCGACCCGCAGGGTTCGCGCTCAGTGAGCACCCGCTTCCTTATCAACCTTCAGAAAGCACAGCCTGGGCCCTGTTGATGGGATGGTTGAACAGCTTGCGCGTGATCGTTGCAGGGATTGTGTTGGCCACCCTGCTTGGGGTCACCACCGGTGCTGCTCGCCGCAGTCTCAATCCCTTGTTGAGACAGTTAGCAGCTCTCTATGTGGGATTGATTCGTCAGATCCCTCTTCTCTTGCAGCTTCTGTTCTGGTACTTCGTTGCCTTCCTGGGACTTCCTTCCGAGCCATGGGCCCCCCTTGGAGCAGTCATTCACCTGTCGAATCAGGGGATCAGCTTGCTCGGAGTCACGCTCAGTGTGGAGTTTGCAGCCGTCCTGCTCGGACTCAGCGTGTTTACGGGAGCGTCGATTGCGGAGGTGGTTCGCGGTGGTCTCGATTCCGTGCCACGAGGTCAGTGGGAGGCCTTCCGCAGTCTTGGTATGACGGAGGGCCTGGGCTTACGCCGCATCGTCCTTCCCCAGGCCCTTCCTGCAATCCTTCCTGCCCTGAGCAGTCAATATTTGAATCTGGCTAAAAACAGTACCTTGGCGATTGCCGTTGGCTACGCCGATCTCTATGCGGTGAGTGACACAACCATCACCCAAACAGGACGCGCAATCGAGGGATTTTTGCTGCTTTTACTGAGTTTTCTGCTCCTGAACTTGCTGATCAATGGGGGCATGCAGCTGCTGAACCGAGCTGTTTTAAAGGGCCAGCACCATCATTAAACTGAACCTGCAGCAGTCCGCTTTTATGAATACTCGCCGTATCGCCGCAGCCCTTTTAATTGTGGCGTCCATCGCAGCCATTTTGCTGCCCTTTGCATCAGCAACCCTTCTCACCATTGGATTAGGGGGAATTGTGTTCGTGGCTGGGCTGAATCAACTACTTCGGATTGGAGATATTCCAAACAATCAAGGGAAACTCTTTAAAGGTTTGTCAGGCCTGCTTTATATCGGCGGTGCTGTCTTCATTCTGATCGACCCAATCGACAGTGAAATCAGTCTCACGCTGTTTGCAGGTGTCCTCTTGCTTGTGGAAGGGGTGATGGAATTGGCAACAGGTGCCAGTACGAATGCACCCGCACGCGGGCTTGTGGTGGTGGATGGAATCGTGACGGCCGTCCTCGGATTGCTGCTGGTGATCGAATGGCCTTCTGACAGCCTGTGGGCTTTGGGGACCATCTTTGGAGTCTCTCTTTTCCTGTCAGCCTTGAACTTGCTCAAGCCCACAGATGCTCCATCAGCCGCCAGCTAATGGCGAGCCGATTCAAGCCTCGGCAGCGGCGTTATCAACGTTGGCGCCAAAAACCGATTGAGGCCGCATTCAGCCTTTTCATCCTCGGGTTGATTGCTTGGGCTCTCTGGTCAACCGGATCCTGGCTGATCACTGGGGCTGATTGGCGGGTTGTGACTCACAACATTCCGCTGTATGCCTTTGGCAGCTATCCCGCTGATCAACGCTGGCGGCCTTTGCTATGGATGGTCCTCATTCTGATCTTGACGATCACCACGCTGGGCAGTGATCGCTTACCTCCAGCTCTGAAACGCCTCCAGCCTCTCTTGCCATGGGCATGGATCCTGATGGTGCCCACCGGAGTTGTCCTGCTGGCCGGAACCGCCAACCTTCAAGCCGTGCCATCTCGCGCCTGGGGCGGGCTCACACTCACATTGCTGCTGACAACAGCGAGTGGGGCGTTAGCCCTGCCCATGGGTGTCGCGCTTGCGATCGGCAGAACATCCCATTTGGGTTTGGTGGCGATGCTCTGCCGCCTCTACATCGACCTCATGCGTGCCGTCCCTCTCATTGCGGTGTTGTTCTTTGGGCAATTGCTTCTACCGCTCTTCCTCCCGGTTGAAATCGAAATCAACCGAGTCTTGAGAGCGGTGATGGCGTTTGCACTGTTTGCCGCGGCCTATGTCGCTGAGGATGTGCGCGGAGGACTGCAGTCCATCCCGCCCACCCAAGGGGAAGCGGCCGCGGCCCTCGGTCTCAATACGTCCCTCACGATGAGACTGATCATTCTTCCCCAGGCACTGAAAATTGCTGTTCCGGCCTTAACCAACCAAGCGATCGGGTTGCTGCAAAACACCAGCTTAATGGCCATTCTTGGATTGATCGAGCTACTAGGAATTAGCAGAAGCTTGCTTGCAAACCCTGAATACATCGGCCGTCATCTTGAGGTTTATGTCTGGCTCGCCGGTGTCTATTGGCTGCTCTGTTCAGGGATGGCCCTTTTGGCAAAGCGAATTGAACGTCAAGGCCTCTTATCGACTGGCTCCTAAGACCGCTCGTACTTCCAAAACACCATGTCCATTGCCATCCAAGCGCAGTCCGTCAGCAAGTCCTATTCCGACGATCATCGAGCCCTTGATGAGGTCAATCTCAGCGTCAACCTTGGTGAAGTTCTTGTGGTCATGGGGCCCTCTGGTTCAGGAAAAAGCACCTTGATCCGCACGTTCAATGGGTTGGAAAGCATTGATGAAGGTCAGCTGGAAATCGTAGGCATTCAGCTGGATTCCAACCATGACGAACGACAGATCAAACGAATCCGGCGCCGGGTTGGAATGGTGTTTCAACAGTTCAATTTGTTTCCCCATCTCTCCATCCTCGATAACATCACCTTGGCGCCAATCCGTGTCAAAAAGACGTATAAAAAAGAGGCGGAACTTAGGGCCATGGCGCTGTTGAGCCAAATGGGGATTGCTGATCAGGCCATGAAACGCCCCGCCCAGCTCAGTGGCGGGCAGCAACAACGGGTCGCCATCGCCAGAGCTTTGGCGATGGATCCAGAGGTGATGCTCTTTGACGAACCCACCAGTGCTCTCGATCCAGAACGCGTCAAAGAAGTTCTCGATGCCATGCGCACGCTGGCCTCAGCAGGAATGACCATGGTGGTCGTCACCCATGAGCTGGGATTTGCCCGTGAGGTCGCTGACCGGGTGCTGTTTATGGACGCGGGAAAAGTGGTTGAACTTTCCGACGCCAAGACATTTTTTAGTCATGCCAAAGAAGAGCGCAGCAGGCGCTTTCTCAATCAAATGACCAACTGACAACGGCCATCCAACTGGTGCAGAGCCCGCTCAGCTGCCACAAGCTCCCTTTCGGTCTGCAGCCAGCTTTCATTGTCAACGGGGAGGCTGTTGATTTGCTCAGCCAAACGCTCTTGCAAGCGCTCACGTTGAGCTTGCAAGGCCTCACTGAGCCGAACAACTCTCTGGGGGATGGAACAGAAAGGAGCCGAAACAGCCACTGAGCACCGGTCGTAGGACAGCTGAGACTTTGGCACATCATCGCGAATGTTCCTAGTCTTTACCGAGATCTGGCAGACACCGCGATTGATCGCCTCCTGGTTGAACTCATTCCAGGCCTTCTGAGTGGATATCTGCTTGGACGCTTCAAACCGGGGTGGATCAAACCGCTAGCGACGCCACTCGTGCGCTACGGCGTTCCCATCAGCCTGATGGGCTTGCTCTTGAAGGGTGGATTGAATAGCTCCCTGGTGAGCACGGCCGCCATCGCCGCGGCCGCCATCATGGTCATGCTGCTGATGCTGAACAGTTGGCGTGAAGGCGGCAATCAGCGACTATCACCCACGCTTCAACTGGGAAGTTGCGTCGGCAACACGGCTTATTTCGGGATTCCGGTCGCCCTGGCCTTACTCCCCCCGGAGGCCCTATCGATCAGCATCGGCTACGACTTGGGCGCAACCCTGCTTTGTTGGGGGCTCGGACCCATCTGGCTCGCAGGAGCCAGGCCGGAAGCTCATCTTTACCGTTGGCGTGAGTTAGTCAACCACCTCAGTTCGAGTCCAGCATCACGAGGACTCCTGGGAGCCTTGGTTGTGATGGCAACGCCATGGCAAGCAACGATTACGACCGCACTCTGGATGCCTTCAAGGGTGGTCATCGTGCTGGCCTTGATCGTTGTGGGCATGCGACTCGCAGGCCTTGCAGAGGAGAGGTCAGCAGCAACGCATCCTGAGCAGAGAGACCCTGAGCAAACACAGCGCCCTCCCGCCAACCTGTTGAATGCTGCGCTGGTCTGCAAGCTTTTGCTCTTTCCTGCCTTTCTGTTTGGACTCAGCTTGATCCTTCCCATCAGCTCTATCGCGCGTCAGGCCCTTGTCTTGCAGGCTGCAGCCCCAACGGCCATTTCCGTGCTTCTGATCGCAGAAACCGAACAGGCAGACAGCACGGCAGCAGCACAGCTCATTTGGCGCAGCACCCTGATCGCAGGGATCACAATTCCGATTTGGGCTTGGCTGCTGAAGACGATGGCAGAAAGACTCGGAACGTGAGGTTCAACCGTGCCGTGCGGACCCTCCTGCGAACCGGAAGGCCATGCATCCACAAGCGTTGACACTCAGGCTCCATCACCAGCAGATCCCCGTCCGCAAGCGCTAGTTCCTCTCGGCACTGGCTCTGGCGATGACGAAACTGAAAAGCCCTGGTGGCACCAAACGAAAGGGAGGCGATTGGATAGTTGGCATCAATCTCCGGTTCATCATCAGCATGCCAACCCATGCGGTCGTCTCCATCCCGATAGAGATTGAACAGGCATCCATTGAATGGAGCCGAACAACTCTCATTCACCTTCTCAAGCAAAGGCGTAAACCAGTCGGGCCATCCCTGGCCTCGATGCGTCACACCGCTATAGCGATACGACACTGAAGCGTCCGCAAGGAAAGCCGCCAATCGCGGCACAGGATGGACCTTGCCGTAAACCCGAACTTGGGGCTGCTCCCAGACGATCTGTTCCTGACACAGTCCAAACCAGTAAGCCGAAGCCTGCGGTTCAAGCCAGCCAACACGATGGTTCCAGCTCATCGATCGAGGGTCTTGCCAACAACAAACCAGTAACGAGCCATAACAGAGACGAAAACTTCGAGCGAACTACCCATACATTCTTTCCATGGCAGCTCGTATCACGGAATCGGAGTTTCTCAAACGGGCGCATGAGCGCTTCGGTGAACACTTTGATTATTCAGAGATCAAATACCGCAGCTACAAGAGTCCGGTCAAAATTCGTTGCAACGACCATCCGGTGCAACTGATCAACATCACGCCTGAGAAACATCTGCAAACCACAGGGGGCTGTCGGCACTGCCTCAGAGAAAGACGGATTGCCGCCTTGGAGCGGGAGCTCAATCGCGATGCTGCTCAGCGGCCGACCGAAACCCCAGCTCCAATCAAAACAGCCGCAAAAAAGGGAGCCCTGTCCTCCTAGCGGGCACGCCCTCTCCTGCTAGAGGGGGCGCCGTTCTGGTTAGGACTGCAGACTCACACGGTGGTAGCAGAACCACAACCACTGCTGGAAGAGCAAATTGCGATGGGAACGCCAGAGCGTTCTCGGGTGATCCGCGTCAAAGTTTTCAGGCGGTGGAACATCACCACGGGCGCGATCGCGCTCCATTTCCCCTTGCAGCCTCCCGACGTTGTATTCGGGATGGCCAAGATGCATGAGCTGACGCTGATCTGGCGTCTCAAAAATGGTGTACCCCACCTTCTCTCCATGGGCTAAAAGCCTCAGTCGCCCCTGGCGTTGCGCCGATTCCATCGCCGCATCCGGCAAACCCGCATGACGGCTTTGGGGACAGAGAAATTGATCATCCTGCGTTCCCATGAGCGGATGACCAGGCACAAGACTGCGCATCGGAAACACCCCAAACAATTTCCGATCGAACGTCACCTTGTTCACTCCAGCGAGATAGGCCAGAGCAAACCCAGCCCAACAGAGGCCCAGAGTGCTGGCACAAGAGTGACGAGCTTCCTTAATCAGCTCAACCAATTCTGGCCAATAGGTGACGTCCTCAAATGCCAGGTGTTCCACTGGAGCACCGGTAATGATTAATCCATCCAATGGGCGCTGGGACTGAGCCTCCTCCCAACTCACATAATGCTGGTTGAGATGGGCCTGGTCCCAACTTCGGTAGGCATGCGATTGAAGACGAATCCAAATCGGTTCAATCTGAAGAACCGAAAGGCCCAGAGGATGCAAAAGGTTGAATTCGTACTGCTTCCCTAGGGGCATGATGTTGAGAATGCCAATGCGCAGGGGCCGGATGTCCTGACGCTCGGCTTGTTCAGGTTCAATCCAAGAGATCCGGTTCCGTTCAACAGCGGTGATCTTGTGATAGTTCCTAGGAAGTATGAGTGCCATCAGCTCAGATCCCTTCCACTGACTGAGTTTGATCCATCATGTATTCAATGACGAGCGGCCTTTCTATGCATGGTGTGGTCTTTTCAAGGTAGCCACAGCCCATCTCCATGACTGCACGGAGAATCGATCACCTGGGCCTTGGGCTCCAAGTGACCGACCACCTCTCCCTACTCAGCTCGCCAGCGCCTGCTCAAAATCAGCCTTGATGTCATCGATATGTTCCAAACCGACAGACACGCGCACCATGGTGGGAGTCACACCAGCTGAAGCTTGTTCATCAGCACTGAGCTGCTGATGGGTCGTGGAGGCTGGGTGAATCACCAGCGTCTTGGAGTCGCCCACATTGGCGAGATGGCTGGCCAACTTGAGACTGTCGATGAAACGCACCGCATCGTCGTAGCCACCCTTTAAGGAGAACATCAGCATGCAGCCCATCCCACGGTTGGTGAGATAGCGCTTGGCACTTGCGTGATAAGGGTCGTTGGACAATCCGGGATAGCTCACATGAGCAACACTGGAATGCTCCTGCAACCAGGACGCAAGAGCCATCGCATTTTGCGCATGTCTCTCCACGCGCAAGCTCAGGGTTTCAAGGCCTTGCAGCAACAAAAAGCTGTTGAAGGGACTGATGGCCGGTCCCCAATCGCGGAGACATTCCACCCTTGCTCTGAGCGCAAAGGCGATGTTGCGTTCATCGGGTAACCCCAGCATTTTGCAGATGTCACTCCCGAAACCAAAGGCATCCCAGTGCACAAGGCCGTGATACGCGGCGCTCGGCTGACTCATCAACGGGAACTTGCCATTGCCCCAGTTGAAGGTGCCGGCATCCACAATCACTCCACCAAGGCTGGTGCCGTGACCACCAATCCATTTCGTCGCACTCTCCACCACCACATCAGCGCCATGCTCAATCGGTCGAATCAAGGCTCCCGCCGCTCCGAGGGTGTTGTCGACAATCAGAGGAATGCCCCGTTCCTTCGCGAGTGCAGAGAGGCCAGCGAAGTCGGGAATGTTGAAGCGGGGGTTGCCCATCGCTTCCACATAGATCGCCTTGGTGTTGTCATCAATCTGCGCCGCAAAGCTGGCGACATCGTCGCCATCAGCAAACTTGACCTGGATTCCTAGGCGCGGAAATTGCACCTTGAATTGGTTGTAGGTGCCGCCGTACAGAAAGGACGTGGAAACAAAGTTGTCTCCTGCCTGCATGCAGTTTGTGATCGCCAAAAACTGAGCTGACTGCCCCGAGGCGGTGGCGACAGCCGCCACCCCACCTTCCAAAGCAGCAACGCGCTTTTCAAAGACATCCGTCGTGGGATTCATCAACCGGGTGTAGATGTTCCCGAATTCCTTCAACCCAAACAAGTTGGCGCCGTGCTCAGCGTTGTTGAACACGTAGGAGCTGGTCTGGTAGATCGGGACCGCCCGAGAGTTTGTCGTGGGGTCAGGGACCTGACCAGCATGCAACTGAAGGGTCTCGAAACGTTGTGATGTCAAGGCCGAAATACGGATAACTTCGTTCTAGCTCGCAACTTCCATTGCAGGGTTCCAATTGTCGTCAGGTGCCGGTTTTTCAGTCTCAGCAAGGGATGGAAGCGTGTCACGCATCAGAGGGCCAAAGCGACTGCGCACTTCTGATCGGAAGGAGCTTGCTGCTTCAGCACTGAGCACTGGATAGGGCTGGTCACCCTCCTGCTCGCGCAAATGACGCCACTTGCTGTTCTCTTGCGCCTTGAGTTCCTTTAAGGCAGCCATGAAGTCGTAATTCTTGGTCTGACCATCTGCAGCGGCGAGAGGACCAGCCTGGGCCGCGAGTTCTTCCCGGACCGCATCAAATGCTTTGGCCTTAATCGTGTCGGGAAGCCCAAGAACTGGCAGGTAGTAATCGAGCAAACGTCTCTCCTCCTCCAGCAAGATCGGCCAAGCACCACGGGATCCTTCGGGTAAGGCATACCCGGCTTCAGCCGTATCCATCGCCTCTAGATGGAAACAGAGCCAGCGGTAATAGGACTTTTCGTTGATCGCCTTTTTCGCTGCAGCCTTGCCCGAAACAATCGCTGGGAGTGCGGCTTCAGCCTTACGCAGGAACAAACGATCCTCACGTTCGAGGTTCATCGCTCCCCAACGCTGGCGATAGTCCCATAGCTCGGCGTATCGGGCCACTTCGTCCGTGGACCAGCCAAGGGTCTTGAGCTCATCGGCTCGATGCGTCAGTTCCTTCGCCAAAGAGCTCAGCCTTCATCTGATCGGAATCGTAGAGGTCAAAGGCGATCAAGCCAGTTTCTAAGCCTCAACCTGCAGGACGACTGTGCGGGTTTTGACGCAAATACTCCAAGACGTTTGTGGGCTGTTGCTGGTTGTACCCCTCATGAAGCCAGAGATCACCCACCGACGAGGCGTAGTGAATTTGCCAGTGATACAAACCGCGATAGGCGAGAGGATCCCGTTTCAACAGGTCGGCGTAATGGACCACAGCCCTGCCGTAATGATCACTGTTGTTGTATCCCCAGAGCCCTTTTCGGATGTCCTGAAGACCACCACGGCGCACCAAATAGCGTGCCGCCGCATGGATGGCATCCCATGGATCGCGAATGTCACCACCCCTGCCAATTCCAGGTTCCGTCCAGGTTGTCGGTAGAAATTGCATGGGACCTTGAGCATTGGCGACGGAAATGCCATCAATGCGACCCATCCCCGTTTCGACCAAATTCACAGCAGCCAGAATCTCCCAGTCGATCCCTGTGGACGCTGAAGCACTGCGGTAAGCCTTGAGCAATTGATCTGGAGGAGCCGGAGTCTGAATCCGCCAGGCCGGAAGCGTGGAGGAAGCAGGGCCACGATGCATGGCGAGAAACGAGCGCCGAGCTGCGATGTGCTGATCAAACACCCAGCGCCAGCGCTCATCGAGCTTGGATCTCACCTGATTGGCGAGAGCAGGGCGATGCGACAACACCCGATAGAGCACCTGTTGCTGATGAGCCAGAGGGGGTATGGCCTCTGAGGAGACGTCGGGATTGCGTATGGCCAGCTCAATCTCTGACAACAATTGAGCGAGCTGATCAGGGTTCGCCGGAAACAGCGGATAGTGCGCTCCTGAAGGAGCGCGGGGAAGATCTGGGCTTGTAGGGAGAGCTGGAAGAGCGAGCTCCGTTGGTTCAACCTGTTCCGAGACTCCCTGCTCTTGATTTTTGGGGTCCTGGAGGGCAGGGGAGCCACAGCCCCAGGCCAGGGGAATCGCCACGAGGGAAAGAGAGATCAGGAGGCGGCGGACTGAAGTCATCATCAAAAGCTTCGACGATCCATCAACAGGTCAAAAAGCTGCGACGGTCATGAAAGTCTGCAGCCTCCCCTGGATGGGAGAGCGCCCAATAGCTGAGACGGCCATTGGTTTCCTCGAGGACCATCGTCAAGCCCAGTTCAGGCATGCCCTCAATCGGCCACCAAGGACGTAAATCCAAGACCACATCACAACGAAAGTCCCGTCGCGTTTGTCGGACGGTGACGGCTGGTGGCAAGGCCTCAACCAAGCCAGAGCCACTCTGTCGATAGCGCTCAAAGCTGTACAGATTCCAGTGACCCAACGGCGATACGTTTAATTCCCAATACTGCTGAGAGTCGGGCAACCCGATGAACGCCTCAAAGCAACTGTGCTTCCAAAGCTCATCGCGGCGATCCCCCTGCAATGAACCTGTAACTGAACCTGTCGCTGGACCTGATGTTGGCTCTAAGCAAGGCAACGCAAGCGCGAGCAAATCGCTATCACGCTGGGAAGGACGAAGGTTGTAGCTGAGTTCAAGAACGCCTCCTTCACGCCAAACAAACTCAGCACTGAGCAAAAGATTGGGTGATTCTTGGGGTTCTTGCGGAAGGAGCGGGCAAACCTGCCGAACCATCACGGGATGGCGCGACATTTCAGCACGCTCCTGAAAGTTCGCGAATCATGAGCTGAAGGTCATCCCCCTGGACTTCGATCGATTGGGTCAGCGCGAATTGCACCAAGGCTCGATCCAAATTGTGAGAAGGCCGATCTGTTCGGAAGTAACGATCGCCATCCAGATAGTCGGTTAAAAAGCGCAACCCAAGCTCAAACGGAATCAAACGAATGCAGTCTGGTAGATAGCGAAAATCCTGGTCGGAAAGAAAAGAACGGCCCATCGTGAGGTAGCCCTCAAGAATCGCCCGACAGAGGTTGAGATCGAACCTCACCATCTCAACCTGCAAGGTCTCTTCGCCAAGAGGGTTACAGCAAGAACGCAAACAATCGCCGATGTCGTAGTGCACCAATCCGGGCTTGACCGTATCCAGATCGATTAATCCCACCGCGCGACCACTGCGCTCATCGAGCATCACATTGTTGATCTTGGGATCTCCATGAATCGGGCGTCGTTGCAGCTCACCGCGTGCACAAGCCGCCTCCAACACATCCACGCAGTCGCGACGACGTTCCACGAAATCAAGCGCACTTTTCAGGCGCGGATCGAGAGATAACTGCTTCTCAATCCACTGGGTTTGATCTCGGCAAACAGTGTCGAAATGGTTGAGATAGCTGGGAGTGATATGGAAGCCTTCAAGGGTGTCTGCCAAGTCGCCAGTGGGTAAATCACTGATCAGGTGATGGAACATTCCCAATCCATACCCCACCTCTCGGGCATGGCCAGCATCGCGGATCACATCACTCGTGGTGGCCGCTCCGATGTAGGAAATCGAGCGCCAAAACTCACCGTTGTGCTCAACCCAATGGCCTTTGCGATGGCGTGTGGGGAGAACCTTTGGAATCTCCCAACGCCGTCCAGCCAATTCAGGGGGATCGGTCGCCAAACGTTGTTGCACATGCGTGCCCAAGGCAAGCAAATTGCGCATGACCAGCTCGGGCTTTTCGAACACGCTTGTGTTCAGACGCTGCATGACAAAGGCCCGACAATCCGCATCCGCTGCCAGGGACACCAAAAAGGTGTCGTTCACGTTTCCAGAGCCAAGCGTGTCAATCGAGGTGATTTGCTCGGGCGGATGAAACAGTCCTGCAATCGCGTCAAGCGATGGGTAAAGCCTGGTGGTGGCATCGGCCATGACGAATCGCATGAGACTCAAGACGAAACAATGCCGTGTATCTGCTGATCCGCCAGCGCTGAGTGTGCGGAAAAAGAGCCGGGAAGCGGCAGCATGGGGTCAGAACACCCACTCAGCAACGGTGCCACGTTTTCTTCACACGGCTGACTGGCAAATCGGCAAGCCGTATCACTGGATTGAGGATCCTCAAAAACGAGCCCGACTTCAGCAAGAACGGATCAATGCCGTATCCCGTATCGCTTCAACAGCAAGCGAACACAACCTTGATGCCGTCCTGGTAGCCGGTGATCTATTCGACTCGAGCACGGTGGCGCCAGGCATTGTGATGGAGGTGATGGAAGCCATCGCTTCGATCAGCTGTCCTGTGCTGGTCATTCCTGGAAACCATGACCATGGAGGTGCTGGTGGCATCTGGCAGCGCCGAGATGTGCAACGTCAAATGCGGGAGCGTTGCCCGAACTTGCAGCTTCTCCTGCAAAAAGAGCCTCAGGTCATGGCAGGCATGGTGATACTGCCTTGCCCGTTGCTGCGCCAAAGAGACAGTCGCAGCCCCGCAGATTGGCTGGAATCCCTGAACTGGAGTGCGTTGCCCCACGATCAGCCCAGGGTCGTACTCGCCCATGGTTCCGTTCAGGGCTTTGGTGCAGAGGGACAGGTCAACCAATTGCATCTCGATCGATGGCCTGAAGAGGAGGTGGACTACATCGCTCTAGGGGATTGGCATGCCCTGACCCAAATGAACCCACGCGCTTGGTATTCCGGCACCCCTGAACCCGATCGTTTCCCCACAAGTTCTCACGACCAACGCTCGCAAGCCCTTCTGGTGGACGTGCACCGACAACGGACCCCAGAGGTCACTCCGATGGCAACAGGGGCCATGTCATGGCACAGGATCGACGCCACGCTGAACAGTGGGGCTGATCTTCAAGGCCTCAAAAAAACAATCGCGTCCTCTGTAGGGCGCAAGGTTGGGAAAGATCTTGTGAGGATTGAGCTCAGCGGCCAACTTTCTTTTCAAGAGCACCAACAGTTGCAACAGGATTTGCAAGATTTAGATCAACAACTTCTCCACCTCAGAATTCGCGGGATGCCCAAGCGCAGGCCGGAACCAGGAGAATTTCAAAGATTTCTGCAACGCGACGATGCGCCCTTGATCAGGGGCATCACAACAGAGCTTGCAGCTGAATTGGATGACAACAGCGCTACCGCCCCCGGCGCTGAGCACAACGCAGCAGATCGGGCCATGCTCGAACAAGCGCTGCTCGAATTGCAGAGGATTGTGCTGGAAGAAGCAGAGGATCAGGAGGCTTCATGCGGCTGATTCGCAGTGAGTTCACCAGCGTTCGCCGCCATCAAGAACTGGTTCTTGATTTTGCTCCAGGGTTAACGGTCATTGGCGGAGCCAATGAAAGCGGCAAAAGTTCCCTGGTAGAGGCACTGCATCGAACCCTGTTTGTGCGTGCGGCCGCCAGTGGGACGGCAGCGCAGGATCTGCGTTCCCAGCTCCATGCCGGCCACCCCCAAATCAAGCTGGAATTTGAAGCCAGCCAACAACACTGGACCCTGCTCAAACGCTTCAGCGGACCCAGTGGCACCACCCAATTGGCAGCCAAAGGGCAGGCGGCTCTGATTGGATCAGCCGCTGAGGATCAGCTAGCCCACTTGCTCGGCGTTGACGAGATCCTCAACAGCAGGCAGGTGAACAAAACATTGCCCAGCCGCTGGGCCCATCTTTGGGTCAAGCAGGGTGAATCGGGTCGCGACTTGCTGAGCCTCGGCCATGAGCACTACGACCTCAACAGCTTGATCGAATGCTTGGAACAACAAGCCGAGCAATCACTGCAATCACCCTTGGATCAACGCGTTCACACCCAACTCGAACGCCTGGTCTCCGAAAGCTTGAGCAGCCGAGGCGTTCGTCAGCAAAGCGAACTGTGGAAGCGGCAAGAAGCTCTTAAAGCCGCCAAGGAGCATCACGCTTCAAGCCTGGAACAACTGCAGGGGTTTGAGCTGTCCTGTGATGAGCTCGATCGGGTTGAAACCAAGCTGCGCGCCCTGGAACGCGAGCAATTGCCTGAACTCCGACGACAGCGCCAGCGATTGCTTCAGTGGCAGGAAGCGCTTCAACAATTGAAGCCACTCACCCTGCAGCAGCAGCAACTCGAAAAAAGCTGCGCCAGCTTGCGCCAGCTTGCGGCTGACAGCACTGCCTGTGAGCGCAGCCTGGCCAGCTTGGAGCGTGAACTCAAAGATTTAGAGACGACCTGCAACGCGGCCAGCAACCAAATCAAAGCGGCACAGAAGCGGACCGCAGAACTCGAACAAAAAAAACAAACCCTGGAAGAACAGGGGCTCTTGCTGAGACAACGAAAGGACCGCGATGACCTGCAACGGCGCCTTGAGAGTGTCCATCAGCAGGATCAGGAACGCCAACGCTTAACCGAACAGCAACAGCAACTCAACGCGGCGCTCAACAAGATCGATGCCGGGACCGCCCAAGACCTGCAGCAACTGCACAAAACCCAAGAGGAGCTTCGGGCCATCGCGATTCGCATCGAGAGCATGGCCTCCAAAGTTTTGGTGGAATCGGCAGATCAGACCATTTCCATTGAGGGATCAGATCTGAAGGAAGGTGAATCATGCGAACAAGCAGGGGTCTTCCGCATTGGCGTTGGAGAGCACGTCCGTCTAAAGATCAGCCCAGGCGAAGGAACAGGACTCGCCTCACTCGAAAACACACAAAAGACCCTACAAAGTGCCTTGCAAGCTGGCTTAAAGCGTTGGAACGCAAGCTCCGTTGAGGAGGCTCAACAACGCAACGAACAACGCAACCACCTTCTCCAACAGCAAGCACTCTTAAAAGCCCAATTAACACAACTGGCTCCTCCTCCAGGACACAAAGTCCCCAATCTCGAGGAGTTACGTCTCCAGTTGGATGCCCTCAATCAAGGTCTTCCAGCCAACGGTCTGAAACCCAGTTCAGATGATGAAAAAGACCTAGAAACGTGCCGGATTCACTACCGAGAGTTGAAAGACGAAAGCAACACTCATCAACAACAAATGCGGCAACTGGAAGTTCAGCACAATGCCGAACAGAAACAATGGCAGCAGAAGCGTCTCCAGCAAGAACGACTCAAAGCAGAGCAGGAGCAACGTTTAAAGCAACATCAAACACTTGAACAAGAGGTGGGATCGCAGGAACAACTCGCAGAATTGATCCAAACATTGATCAATCAACAACAGGCATTGAAAGCTCATATTCAGGACCTTCAACGACCCATCCCAGGGCAAGAGATCTGCGATCCAAAAGCGGAATTAGAAACGCTTGATCGCCTAGAGCATCAGCTCACAGAGCAACGTCATGAGCTGGGGAGCCAGCGTGGTGCACTCCTGGAACGATGCGACTCTCTTGGACAGAGTGATCTCCACTCCGCAGTGGCAGAAGCCTCAGCAAAGCTCGACTTAGCCATGCAAGCTGAACAGCAGGAAGCCCTCTTGGTCCGCGCCCGTAGCCATCTACTTCAACTCTTTCAACAAGCGCGCAGTGATCTCTCTCAGCGCTATTCCAATCCGCTTAAACAGAACATCAATCAGGTCCTTCAACCCCTGCTGGGCAACCCAAAAGACGGCTGTTCGCTTGGGTATGACCCACAAGATGGCTTGCAACAACTAGGCCTACAACGGGAGGGAACGCTCTTTGCCTTTCAGCAATTAAGCGGCGGGATGAAAGAACAATTGAATGCAGCCCTACGCATCGCGATTGCCGACACCCTCAAAGAGCGGCATGGGGGCTGTCTTCCCCTGCTCTTCGACGACGGCTTCACTAACACGGATGCTCAGCGCTTGCAGGGCGTTTTGAAGATGTTGCAAGAAGCCGTTTCAAGGGGCCTCCAGGTGATTGTTCTGAGCTGTGATCCTGATCCCTACAAATCCGTGGCGGACAACGTCATCATGATTGATTAAAGCGCATTTTCAATCACATTCATCGCTCGAAGATAGGCCGGAGGATCATCATCAACTTCCATATCCTCGAACCCTGAATCGCCTCGAATCAGGCGCCTTGCATTATCTGCAATCACCGCATTAACGATCAGATCCATGGCCTCAGGCAGGTCCAGATTCTGCAAAGCCTCGGCATAACGGCGGCTATGGGATGGTCGAACAGATTCTTGACAATAGGTAGATAATTGCCGGCTATCAGTCATGACTGAAAAAGCAACATCCTTGGTCGCTTGTCGCCCATAAATAGCCATATAGAGCAAATTGATCATGGATGCATCGTGAACAGGAATGGAATATTTGCGCGCAATTTGTGGCCAATAACGCAAAGCCTTCAACCCCTCTAGGCCGCCCTTGCGTAAGCCGGCAGCTTCACACCAACCTTCCAACTCCTCCATGCTTTCCGGACAACGCTGCTCAAGGCGCATGTGATCAGAAAGCACCTGCCCAACCTGAAAATTCCTCGTTGGCTTCCCTGAAACGGGCATCATCATGCTGCCGCGAACATCAGCAACCATCGCCGTGAGTTGCGCAAAGGTATGGTCACGAACCTTCTCCATGTCCCCTTCACGCACCAGGGCCGCTTCAATTCTCGGCACGCCATAACCGAGTTCAGTCAGTGAAAATGGCTGGCGGTTGTAAAGCCGTTGACGATCGCGGCGTGCCATTGACACCGTGGCGGCCTGATCCAAACATTGATCCAAAAGAAGCGTGAGCAACGTCGGCAAAACGCCTGGATTCTGTTTGTGAAACGAGTAACCAAAGCCTGCAAACACAGATGCCATGTTTTTAGCTGCCTTGATGTACTGGCCCTCCACGTTGTGAACCCCCGGAGAAACCTGAATATTCGGCGAAAGACAATCAAGCAAACGTGCGCCCAAAAGAGCCGTTAGGGCATTGGGATGACAGAAATTGGCCGTAAAACTATCCAGGGGATTTCGTAAGGCTCCATGCCGATGAAAGCCAGAGAAAAAAGCCAAGTTGGGCTCTTTTTCGCAGAGCACATAAGACTCATTGGCGATTTGATCATGACCAAACGAGCCAGCAAGACAAGCAATCACCACTTGTTCCCTGTTGAGCTCCGAGCGCAGCCGACAAGCCTCTCTCAGATCTTCCTCGACGTGGTTGCTGTTCGCACTCAGGATCACCAACTCACAGCGCATCAGAAGGTCGGCTAAGGAGTTGGTCACACGCTTGCCAGCAAGCTCGTGGGTGGCCATCGCCTCAATCGTTGCCACATGGACTTCGTCCATGCCTTGAATCACATCGTCGGGAAACGCGCCAAGCAAGTCACGACCTGGGCGAGGGGCCAGCAATAGATGCCCCTCACTGTTTTTCTGCATGGCGCAGTTGTAGGCCAGGGAGGCGGGATAGAGCCCCACGCTGTAGAGGCCAACCTTGCCTTTCTCCAGCTCCAGAATGCGGCGGTGGATGGCGTCCCGATCAAGAGACGGCGAAAAAAATGAGTTGCTATCCAGCACCGTCTCCATCAACCCATCGCTTTGCACACCCCAACACTAAAGAAGGCATAGCTGAGCTCGATGTTCCCGATGAGGAAGCACCAGGCTGCGGGCATGCTTCGCGGCATGAACAAAGGGAGCTGCGCTCAAACAATCACGCCTCAAAACCCCCGCTAGCAAGGCAGCTACAGCCATCTCGCGCTCTTGCTGTTCAATACCAAAGGCCCAGAAACCAAGCAAAGATTAAAACTGCCTAAAGAATGAGGTCAAACAAACAAGGCAGCCCTTCGCCATAACCAGCACAAAGATTAAATAGTGTTCGATTTAATACAGATGCATCACGCTGGTCTTCAGCCAAGCAACAAAGATAAGAGTCTGATTCCGCAACAACAAACCACAGCCATCTCACGACTTTTGATCAAAGCGACAGGAGCGCTGGATCCCCTTTGATATTGGTATTTACAATCAATCAGCCATTATGATAACACTGGAAACCCCTGGGTGAAGCATCACCAAAAGCTTTAGAAATCTGAGGAAGATTCCATGGTGTTGACGCTTTACGGAGGCCCAAAAACGAGGGCAAGTCTGCCACGTTGGTACATGGAGGAAAAAGACATCTCCTATCAATTAATCGAACTGGATCATCAGAAGGGCGAGAACTACAACACAGAATTCCTCGCAATCAACCCATTCGGAAAACTTCCAACACTGATCGATTCAAGTATTTCAATGCCAAATAGAGAACCCCTCACCCTCTTTGAAAGCGGAGCAATCCTTTTGCACTTGGCAGAGCAATATAGCGAAGACATCCAAACAATTGAACACAAAGCTCTTACAAGCCAGTGGTTACAGTTTGCCAACTCAACCCTATCAATTGCCATGCTTGTTCCAAGGCATCGAGAGAAAGAATTTCCGCGTCTCATGAAAGAGTTGGATTGCCAATTAGAAACAGGTCAACCCCTTGTAGGGAACATCTGGGGAGCAGCGGATTGCGCTATTCAGGCTTATCTAGCTTATTTACCTCTAATGTTTCCCCAGGTCGATCTAACTCCCTATCCATCAATTCGAACAACAATCAAACATGTTGAGCGTCGTCCCGCTTATCGCAAAGCCATGGGAAATCTGCGCTAAAACACCCCATCGCGCTCTCGAACCGCTTCAAAACTCCTAAGGACATCGCTCAAACAATGGCACCACTAAGCCTTGATGCACTCCGTGACGAAATGAGTGCGGAGACAGACTTGCTGATCGTGCAAGACCTCGACGGAGTTTGCATGCCCCTTGTCAAAGATCCGCTCACCCGCAGCCTTCGCGCTGATTACGTGCAAGCGGCGGCAGCGATGCAAAACAAGTTCAGCGTGCTGACGAACGGTGAACATGAGGGGAGGCGAGGTGTAAACCGACTCGTTGAAAAAGCCCTAGGCGACAACCAGAAGGCCCAACAGGAGGGGCTCTACCTGCCAGGGCTGGCCGCGGGAGGCGTTCAATTTCAAGACCGATTTGGCATGGTTTGCCACCCCGGGGTCAGCGATGAGGAAATGAGCTTCCTGGAATCCGTGCCTCAAAGGATGGAAGATCTATTGCGCTTCAAACTGAGTCAAGTCCTGCCTGATTTACAGGGCCAAGCACTCGAGGAAGAACTCAAGCTCGCCATTCTTGATACGCAAGTCTCACCAACCATCAATCTGAACAGTCTGTTCAGCAGGATCCAAGGAGACGTGGATCGCCAAAAACAGCTGCAATTGATGTTGTCCGATTTGATGGATGCCCTGATGTCAGCCGCTGCAGAGGCTGGACTACCCAAGTCATTTTTTCTACACGTCGCTCCAAACCTGGGACTTGATGCCTCTGGTGAGGAACGAATCAAACCGGCAGTACCTGGCGATGTTGGAACCACTGACATCCAATTCATGCTGAAGGGAGCCATCAAAGAAGTGGGATTGCTCGTGCTCATCAATCGGCACATCGCACAAAAAACCGGGACTGCACCACTTGGTGAGAGGTTCAATGTGCGCAACGCGCCCCACGATCATCAAGCCCTGCTGGATCTTTGTCATCAGCACATCAAACGCGATGCCATTCCGATGCTGGTTGGCGTCGGTGACACCGTGACATCCACGCCCTGTCCACTGGGTAATGGTTGGTTGCGAGGAGGAAGCGACAGAGGCTTTTTAACCCTTCTTCAACAACTCGGTGCAAGTTATGACCGGCCAGCCCGTGTTGTTCTTGTGGACAGCAGTCATGGAGAAGTCGATCGCCCGAATTTGAGCAACAGCCAGCTGTCAGGGATCAGCGATCCTGACGACCCACTCCGTTTTGACTGCCTCGTCAAGGGAGGTCCCAATGAGTACGTCGATTGGTTTAAAACATTGCCTCATTCATGCACTGATGCTGAATAACTCATCAGCAGCGCTGCAGCCTTCTCCACAACCAACACCTCGGTCCCCTCATCCCCTCACCTTGACATCCATCTCCCCTCTCACTGAGCAAGATCCCAAGCGAAGGGCGAAGCCGTTCCCTGCACTCAACCGTGGAGAGCTGGAGACAATTCAAGTGAATCTGGGCTACCGCTGCAATCAGAGCTGCAGCCATTGTCATGTCAATGCGGGACCGTGGCGAACGGAAATGATGGAAGAGGAGCACATCAAGCTCATTCCCAAGGTTCTCCAAACGCTCAAACTCAACTGCCTCGACCTAACGGGAGGTGCTCCAGAACTGCATCCCCAATTCCGATCACTGGTCCAAGAAGCTCGGGACCTTGGTGTTCAAGTGATTGATCGCTGCAATCTCACGATCCTGCAAGAACCTGGCCAAGAAGATTTAGCTGCATTTTTGGCCGATGCAGGAGTCAAAGTGGTTGCTTCTCTCCCATGTTTTGAAGAGGGGAGAGTAGACACCCAACGAGGGGCTGGTGTTTTTCAGCGCAGTATTGCTGGCCTACAAAGCCTGAATGCACTGGGTTATGGAATGCCTAATAGCAACCTTGAACTGGATTTAGTCTTCAATCCTTCAGGGGCACAATTACCACCAGCACAAGGAGAATTAGAACGCATATATCGCGAAAAACTCTTGGGAAATCATGGCATTCATTTCAGCAGATTATTAACCATCACAAACATGCCAATTCAAAGATTTGCCCAAACGTTAAAGGCCCATGGTGAGCTTGAGGATTATTACGCCTTGCTGCATCAAGCCCATCGCGACAACAACCTCAGCGCAGTGATGTGCAGACATTTGATCAGTGTCGACTGGACTGGACATTTGTTCGACTGCGATTTCAATCAACAATTAGGCATCCCCGTGCGTTCTGGACCAAGGACCCTTAATGAACTTCTGAATCAATTTGGAAGCGTCAACAACCAACCGATAGCTGTTGGAGCTCACTGTTTCGGATGCACAGCTGGAGGAGGCTCCAGCTGTGGTGGAGCCCTTAGCTGAGCTGATCAATATCAACAGAAGCTGGTGCAAATAACAACACCCGCTCTCCCACACGACGCTCCTGCCCCTGCAGGGCATAGACGCCACCAGAAACGAAGTCAGCGGTGCGCTGCGCCAGTTTCGGCTCCATCTCTGAAAGGTTGAGCAGAACAGTGCGTTGCTCGCGTACAGCCATGACCGCGTCCAACCCCTCTTCGAATCCTCGGGGTTGGAGCACGATAATTTCGTGAAAGCCTGAAACGCCAGAAAGGTCCATACTCACCAGATTGACGGAAGCTTCTGCTCGCCACAAGAGCAGTAATAATTAATCAATGATTGATCCAGACCCAAAGACCAAAGGAGGACACTGCGGCACGACGCCAAAGAAATTCGCAATCGGAATTGCTCCGCTGGGGACGGTCTCCATCGGAGTTGTGCCCATGGGGGTGATTTGTATCGGGGTTGTTCCGATGGGGGTCGTCTCGATCGGAGTTGTCGCGATGGGTGTGATCAACCTCTCGGTGGTGGGAATGGGTCTGTTGGCGATCGGAGTGAACACCATGGGCGTTTGGACCGCAGGACCGATGAGCATGGGGCTCGTGCCCTTAGGCAAAAACTCGACTGATCACAGCGCTCACCAGCATGGACAGCCAAACCAACATCAAGAGGGCGATGACCCGAGGTTCATGGCCTACCCCACCCGGGCCGAAGCCGAAGCCCAGGCCGCTGCACAAGGATGCCAAGGGGTGCACGCGATGGGTGACTTCTGGATGCCCTGTTCAGAGCATCCAAGCAACGATCAATGATTAAAGGCAATTAGGGCAAACGGCTCGCACGTTCAAACTCGATTCGATCAGTTCAAAGTTGAATCGCTTGGCTGCATCACGGCCAGCCTCAAGAACCGGGATGCTTTCAAATTCTTCGGTGCGGCCGCAACGAACGCAAATCAAATGATGATGATCGCCATGATCGCCGCTGGAGAGCTCGAAACGACGACCGCCATCACTCAGTTCAAGCTCTTGCAGAAAGCCCATCTCAACCAACAGTCTCAAGGTGCGGTAAATCGTCGCCAATGAGACCCGGGCCTTTGAATCCACCAGCAAACGGTGGACATCCTCGGCACTGAGGTGAGTACCGCCACCGATTTGTTCAAACAGATCGAGAATTAGTCGACGCTGGGGAGTTAAGCGCCTGCCGTCCTGATGCAAACCACGCTCTAGAGGTCCTTCAACCGGAACTGGCAACGAGGCCATTGGCGTCTGCACCGGAACAACTCTTCTCAACAGTACCGATTAATGCGAGAGGAAAACATGGCTGGGAAAAAGACCGGTAAGGTTTAACTCTGTTTTCCAATTGCTGTGTCTACCTCCTGGCGAGTGTTGATGCGCTTTGTAGCCAGCGGGCTGTTCCTTCTGGCACATGGATTACTCGTGCTCGAGTACGTGGCGCTTGGCACGGCCCTGCACGGCATTGCTGAAGTCTTCCTTGCGCCCTGGGCGATCCGTCATCGGGCCTGGGATTTGATCGTGATCGGTGTTGTCTTCTGCGTCTTTGATCTGCGGGGAACGCTCAGGCTCACCAACATGATTGGCTAATCAATCCACCAACGCTGAACCAACCCAGACAAATCGGAGGACGCTGCGGGGACCGTTACCACCGAAAGTCGCTGTCGGTCCTTGGCATAGTCGTAACGACAAAAGCCAACACCTGTCCCAGAACAGGCGGAAAGAGCAGGAAGGGCTGATCCGGAGGGATCTCGCCTAGGCCCCTCAATGGATTGATCGGGTTGTGGCAACCAGCCTGATGCCAACAACGAAGCATCTGCCGCACGGATCGACTGACCCACTTGCAACTGAACAGTCGTGGAAGACATGGAGTCAGCGAAGACGGCACCACCACTCAGAAATGGCAGGACGCAGAGTGCAAAGCGCAGTCCTTTCATCGCTTCCAAACCATGACTGACTTCGGCTTAGCAACGATGCAAGCCGAACGTCATCAACACAACGAAACGCTTGGAACCATCAGCACCTCATCCGCAACCTCTTCCGCAGAAGGCTCCGGCAAGCAACAACTAGCCCCAAAAGGAAGAATCAGCGCTTATAAGGAGTGAAGACACACAAAGCCCATGTCCGCTCAGGCCGTGATCGACCTTGCCAACGCCATCAAAGCCGATGCAACGTTGAAAGCTCTCTGTGCATCAAGTCAGTGCGCAGATGTCGATGATCAATGCAGTGTTGCCACAGAGAGGGGATTTGACATTCACCCCCATGACTTTGATCAATTCAATAACGGCGACCTGGTAGAAGCAAACGATGAAGACACATTTCTCAAGCCATCCTGGTGGGAGCGCATTCCACAACAGTGAGATCCTTAAGAAGAGACCATCACGCAACCCACTCAAAAAACCAACCAAGCGTTTCTTTATATTGCACTTATTTCACAGTCGCTAGCAGCATCGATAGCTTGCTTAAAACATTGTTAGACACAATTAACCATTTCAGAAAGCAACACGTAGTGATCAATAAAGCATCACAGCAAGGGCAAGGAAGTCTATAGAACAAAAGCCCTCACTCTTCTCTTATCAATCACCATTCCAGCCCTGAATGCAAGACCAGACTGCGCAACGAATTCTGATCACAGGAGGAAGTTCTGGCATCGGACTCGAAGCAAGCAAACAATTAACGCAGAGAGGGCATCGCCTCACACTGCTCTGCCGCACAGCAGAGCGCTGTCAAAAAACGGTCAGAACCCTGTCGGCAGAGAGCGAGGAGCACATAAAAGCAGAAGGAATAGCCATGAACCTCACAGATCTCAAAAGCATTGAAACTGGTTGCAGCACAATCCTTCAAAAAAATGAACCGATCGACACCCTCATTCTGAATGCTGGATTACAAAATGTAGGAATCAAAGAGCCACGATTGACTGAACAAGGAATCGAAGAAACGTTCTGCGTTAATCATCTGGCCCATCAACTGATCGCCATGCGCCTGCTGCCATTGCTTATCAAAAGCAAGAAACCTCGGCTCGTGATCACCAGCTCTGAAGTGCACAACCCAATCAGTGGAGGAGGGCGCGTTGGCCTACCAGCCACACTAGGAACACTTGCTGGATTAAAAGATCAGAAAAGCATGGCAATGCTCAACGGCCAAAATAATTTTGATGCCGACAAAGCCTATAAAGATAGTAAGCTCTGCAATATCCTCATGGCAAAACATATTACGATCAAACTCAAACAAAGTGGGCAAGAGATCCCAGTGCTTGCATGGAGCCCTGGGCTCGTCATTCCTCAAGGAAGCGGTGGCTTTTTTCGAACAAGTCGTCAGCAAAATCCAATCGGCCTGGCTGTCTTTACGTTCGTTGCAAGAGACTTACTTCGGCTAACAGAAACCGTGCAAAAAGCAGGATCACTCCTTGCAGGACTAGCCGATAGATCTATCTATGAAAAGAACGGTTTTCAATACATCAGCAATCAACTAATAAGACCTGGAAAACATGTTTTCAAAGAAACGGAGATAAGCAATGAGGGAAACAATGAGAAGCTTGGAGAGGAACTATGGACACTCAGCGAACACTTGATCAATCAGAAACTCGGCGAGACCCATTAGATCCAAGACCTCTTTTTGGGATCACATCAAGAGCAAGCATCTATTAGCATCTCAAGACAAGCGAAGATTTATTAGAGATGACAATCATCCTTTATGGCGGGCCCCAAACCCGCGCCTCCATGCCCCGTTGGTACATGGAAGAAATGGGCATTGCCTATGAGCTTGTAGAACTCTCGCTGGCTGAAGGACAACATCTAAAAGAAGATTTTCTATCGATTAATCCCTTCGGGAAACTTCCAGCTATGAAGGATGATTCCGTTGTCGATGCCAACGGACAACCTCTTGTCTTATTTGAATCAGGAGCCATTTTATTGCATTTAGCTGAGCATCATGGCAACGAGGTAAAAAGGCCATACGATCGATCATTAATTAGCCAATGGACACATTTTGCCAACTCAACATTAGCGTTTGCGATTTTTGTTCCAGACCAAAAAGCAAAAACCCTGCCAAGACTTTTGACGCAACTAAATTCAGAAATTGCAAAAGGATATTTTGTCAACAACAAATGGGGTGCCGCTGATTGCGCAATCTCATCTTATTTGGCATATATCAAATTATTCTTCCCAAGTGAGGATCTCAGTGCCTATCCTTCAGTCGAAGCATTAATTCAATCCACGCGCGAACGTCCTTCCTATAAAAAGATTATGGGGATCGGCTAATCAATACTTAAAGCAGCACATCCAAGCTCGCCAAACGACTGAAACCAATCTGACCAACCGATGCATGATCTTCGTGAAACCTTGCTCCTGCACAACAGTGGCCATTGGCAGGGATGCTTTATCAGAATGGATCACACAGGAAGAGAACAAGAGCGCTTCTCCACTTCCCTTGAGGTCAAAGAAGCCGAAGGCTTTATTCAGACGTGTTTGACCTACAAAGAGAATGGCCGGCAGCAATCGATGAATTTCGGATCGATTCCTCCATCGATGCAAGTCACACAGACTGGACACTGGTCAACAGGTCCCAATTTCATCACACCATGGAACTGGGTTGCGGAGCTCTGCGTTGTCAATCAACAACAACGCCGACGCATGATCGTTCGCCATGGGGTGAGCGGACTCGAACGGATCATTTATGTCGTAGAAGCCAAAGAAGACACAGAACAACAAAACCCGTCACAACCACTGCAGTGCCAATCAACATCCTTTGGATCGTTACAGATTTGGCAACCGGAGCCAGGAGTGGAGTTATTCATTGATCCAAGAGATCGCCAACAAGGAGACATCACGGGCTGTGGTATCCGCTGGTGTGATCAAAACGGAATCACGCATCAAATTCTGCGTCAGTACAACGCAGAAGGTGCCCTTTCCCCTTTATCGGGCAGTTGGATTGATCAGCCCAGTTGCGCCCATTGAGCCAGGGAGCGATCACGATTTTTAATTGAATCCATTGAGTCGTACACCATCTCCTGCCAGTCCGATTCAGGTAACCCGGCAAAGAGCATCAAGTTGAGAGGGTACTGATCAGAATCGGTGCAACGGCGAAAGTCGTCACGGAACAGGAAAACAGGTTTGTTGAGTGCATAAGCAGCTCCAACCTCCACCATCACCCCCTCATCTGGTGGAGTTCCATTCACGATCGCAAAGACCCCGTCAGCGTCACGGACATCCTGCATGCATTGCTGGGCCACGCGATAGGCCCATCCAGGCCCGCTGGTGTCGAGATTGGCATTGCGCTCAAAAGGCTCCCAAACCGTAAGACCAAGATGGGCTAGAGCCTCCACAAACTCAGGAATCAGAAGGCGCTTGCACTGGGCGGAAAACCCGTAAGGAGAAGCAAGATAAATGGTTTTCGATGTCATGAAAAAGTTTCAGGGATGCATGGATCTTGAGGCGCGATAGAGACCTTCATCTTCTACTGCAAGGTCAACATTTTCCCAAGGAAAAACCAACCATTCATCAGCTGAGATCGTTGTAGCAGCATCCCACCATTCTGGAGCGCACTTGCTCATCCAAACAACAAAAGTCGCGTCAACCTGTTCGCGGATGGCTCTCAAGGTCTGCCCAGTTTCATACACATCGTCCACAACTAAGCAACCGTCCTTTGGTTCTGGCAGCCAAGGAAGGGAGAACGCGTGACTCAAAGCCACTGCAAGACAAACACCACCTCGAGGAACACCGTAAACGCCTGCAAAAGAACGAGAACCATAGCGTTCAGAGATTGTCTCAACAGCTAAATCAAATTGGATCCAAGAAAGTTGCTGCATTTCATTTCAGATCGCAACCCCATTCTATAGGTGATCCTTGTAAACTAGTATTCAAAAGCCAACAAAAGAAGCAGTTACTCATCCATCAAAGCAAGACAATGCAGAACTGTTGGCGCTGACATCCGAGAAACAAAACAGGTAAACGAGTGCTTGGTTTGGAGATAATTGGGCTCTTCTATAAAAGGCTTTGCCATCTTTTTGACAAGTTCTTGACGCTCTACCTTCATCGTGAGCTGGGGCAAAATAGGCATCATTGAATTGCTTGGACATCTATCTTGAGATGAGCTCAAACCAATGTGTTACAAAGAAGAGCTTGAATTGCTACGAATCCTATCTGCGCCAGATGCTGTGGTCCACGATCAAGGCCTTGGATGAAAAGAGATCAGAGAGATAACGACTAGAGAGATGCCTCATTCTTCAGCACATCATGCCAATCTGACGTCATAAGGCGACTCACAACTTCACCAACCCTTGATGCGATGAAGACGATCTCACTACTTGCATTTAACTTGCATCCAACTTGCATTTGATTTGCATTTATTAAATTCTCTGTGAAAGATAACAGCCAATCAACACTGTATCAGCCATGAATCATTAGCAGTCATATTCCACTTCTGAACGCTGTTGATGTCGGATGACGTCGTCATCTCTCATCTGTGATTCGTCATAGTCAAGCGCTCGAATAGGGCACGCCGATGCTTTGAAAGGCTTATGCTCTCCTTCGCAAATCACGGTTCCAATAGGCTGTGCTGAGGCGATACTGATTTGCATCAGTGAATGCTGCTACCAAGTAATTCATAACTGCTTTCAAGCAGGGCGCCAGCCTCTGTGCTGTCATCAAGATCAAAGAGAATCAACAGGACCCGAATCTGTTGTGGCAGTTAAGGAGCGAGCACTCACTGCATCCAGGCCAAGCCTTGATTGACGTCGTGATCAACTTCGCACCAGAAAAAACCAGACCAACAACATGAACGGCTTAACCATACCGCTTCATAAAGTCATCCAGGGTGTAAAACTCCTTATCTGTGGAGGTTTCTTTGATTAATTCTTCAAGAGTTTTTTGCTCCATCAACAATTGATACTCTTTAAATGAGAGATCAAACCTCGGATCATAGGCATCTTTAAACAAATGAAGATATTCATTGCACAACGCTTGAATAATTTGGACTCGACTAAACTCCATGAGCGACTGACTAAATACTCTTCATGATCAAAGCACCGCCCGCCTCGATGCTTTGATTAGCCAATCATACGATCAAAACCGATCGTTCCCTCAGCAGGATTACAAACAAGCCAATAGGGATGTCAACGATAAGAGCAAAATCTTTGAGCCGAAAACACCGCTTACGCCTTTGGCTTACAAACCTCGGCTTTCATTGAACAGCCCTCACAACAGACCTGCCTCCTCAAGAGTTCCTGCTGAGCATTGGATGCTGCTGCCAAGCCGAGAGCCAACACGAAAGCAGACATTGCGGCGAGCAAGGGAAGTCGAATCACCATGACGGAAGCAGAGATCTCAAAAATTAAACTTTTCTAATTTTATTAAAACACTTTTGCACCAGCTCAGCGAAGGAAACTGATCCCAATCGTGCACATTTATATGGCTAAACCGAAGCAATCCCTAACGCAACAATCGCGAATCAGACTCTTTCCATCATTAAACAAAATCGCGAGCTCGATTTTTAGCAAGAAGCTTGCCTAGCCAATATCAATCATTAGAGGTCTAACGATCGCACATTTTATTTAACTTGATAAGGATCGCCACTCATTGCCCCCAGTCATCACCGTCAGAGGTGGGGTTAAATTCTATTTGGTCAGTTCGCTTCAGCAAGAGGATCTGGAATGGAATCAGTTGGTGCTTCGAATTGTCCCTCGATCACATATTCCAGCCTCAACTTCATAAATGTGATGAAGGTTGCATCTGTAGAAACCACTGCTGCGGAAGGTTGGGGAACCTTGGCTTTGATTTCAGATAATTCAGGAGTATTGAGAAAACTTGGATTGCGAACCAGCCAAAAATCAATGGTTTTGCCCTGTTCGCCGTAATGCCTGCGTCTTTCTTTAAGCACTTCTTCCAGAGGTTCCTCTTCTGTCAAAAAGCGAGCACTGGCTGCAACAAAATGATGGGTGGTCATGAGCAACTGCTTCCGAACAAGGGGTCACGTCTGGGATTCTGAACCAGACACTTCATCTCTCTTACTGCTTCTTGTAAGCCCACAGAAAGAGCCCTAGCCACGATGGTGTGACCGATGTTGAGCTCCTCCATTCCTGGAATTGCAGCAATGGGCTCCACGTTTTGATACGTCAATCCATGGCCTGCATTCACCCTCAATCCCATCGACCGAGCCTGTTCCGTTGCCTCGATCAGACGCGCCATGGTCATGGGTTGTTCCCTCCAGCTGGCCTGCGCATAGCGTCCGGTGTGAAGTTCAACCCAACGGGCACCGGTTTGCTGACAAGCCTCCAGCTGGTTTCGATCTGGATCTACGAACAAACTGACAGGAATGTCATTGCTTTGGAGCGTATCGATCACGGAGGACAAGCTTTTGCACTGACTTCGAACGTCTAGGCCACCCTCTGTTGTGACTTCTTCTCGCCGTTCGGGAACCAACGTGACCATGTCTGGTTGTTCACGCAGCGCAATCTCCACCATTTCTGAAGTGGCCGCCATTTCCAAATTCAAGCGGGTCCGAACGGTTTGCCGTAAGAGCGTTAAGTCACGATCTTGGATATGACGGCGATCTTCCCTGAGGTGAATCGTGATCCCATCAGCACCACCCAATTCAGCCATTAAGGCCATCGGCACAGGATCGGGTTCGACCGTGCGCCTGGCTTGCCTGACATTGGCAATGTGATCAATGTTGACCCCGAGACTGGCCACAACCCTCGTTCAAAGGATTCATTTTATGTGCGGGTGGTCTCCGAACGAGACGCCGCTCTAACTGCCCAAGCTTGAGCGATGGGAAGACATGATCCGCCTACATTTCAATGCTGTAGGACAACGGTATGTAGCCGTGGGCAGAGCTCAGAAAAATAGAGGAGAAGTTTTGGGTTCAGCGATGAATCCGTTTTGGTCATCGCTTGCGATGTTGTTCACGCAAGACTTGGCTTTGCCTTGGTATTTCCGAGAGCGTCATGTGCTCGGAGCCCATCATTTGCCTAAGGAGGGTCCTGTGCTTTTGGCTCCGACCCATCGAGCTCGCTGGGATGCTCTGATCTTGCCCATGGCGACAGGTCGACGCATCACCGGCCGTGATTGCCGCTTCATGGTGACGCGCAGTGAAATGATTGGCCTTCAGGGCTGGTTTCTTTATCGGCTGGGCTGCTTTCCCGTGGACCAAGGACGTCCCACACTGACGACGCTTCGCTACGCAATCGATCTCTTGGCGTCTAGCCAGCAGGTGGTGGTGTTTCCCGAGGGGAAAATCAACCGCACCGACGAACCGATTCGGTTGCGCCAGGGGCTGGTTCGTCTTGCCCAACTTTCCAAAACGAATGGGATTCCCGTCAGCGTGGTTCCCGTAGGGATCGCCTACAGCGAGGCCAGTCCCTCCCCTTTTAGTAGTGCTGCAATCTGCTTTGAAGCCCCCCTCCTAGCCGAGGGAACGGGTCGAGAAGCTGCAGCTCACATGAGTCAACAATTAGCAGATCGGATGCATACGGCTGAACAAGCGGCCCGACAGGCAGTGGGCCGACCGCTAAGAAGCCACTAAAGTCCGCCCACTGTCCTGCTCAGTTCATGCGTTCCCGTCTCACCATCACCGCCTTAGCCCTTTTGGCTGGTTTGGCTGCAGCTCCCGTGCAGGTGTTGGCTCAGTCTTCAGATGGAACCAACTCCTCTGTGAGCAAAGTTCTGGCGTCCAGCGGTGCTGGCTTCAATGTTGCTGCTGTCCGCACCCTTCTCAACCGGGGCGATGCAGCGGTCGCATCAGGAAATCTTGGCAAAGCTAAGACCGATTATGACAATGCTCGGACTGCTGCAAAGCAACTGCTGGCTTTCTACAGAGATCTCAGTGGTGCGTTCAGAGGTCTGGATGCACGCATCCCCAGGGAGATGGATTCCAAAGGACGCGAAGCTCTATCCCTTCTGGCCCAGGCCAATCTGCGCTTAGCCGCTTTGTTCAGGCGGCAAAATCAGCCCGAAGTTGCTGTACCAGTTCTGGTTGAGGTCGTTCGTCTGATGACTCCTACCAGCAACGAAGGTCAAAAGGCCTATCAAAGCTTGCTTGAGCTGGGATTTGTAGAGACCCCCTTCGCAGGAGCAAAAGCAGCGAAATAAGAAGTGATCCAGAGAAGTCATTCACGACGTTGATCTGCCAGCATCAGCTCAGTTCAATCCGGCGTTGCATGGTTCAGTCAGAGGCGGTGAGTTCGGCAATTCGCCGAACTCTTCCCGATGCTCAGGTCTCAGTGGAAGACCTCACAGGGGGTGGAGATCATCTTCAAGTGAAAGTGGTGTCTGCAAAATTCGAGGGTCTCACCCGAATCAAACAGCACCAATTGGTCTACGGGGCCTTGCGTGAAGATTTTGCCAGTGAGGCGATTCACGCATTGGCGCTTATCACTTCAACTCCTGGCTAAGTATTCGCTCGTTCGTTAAGTCTTTATCTTCTTACTCAAACTTTGATCTATGGATTCCCAAACCAAAGAGCGCATTCAGGCGCTGATCCAGTCCAGCCCAATTTTTGTGTTCATGAAGGGCACGAAATTAATGCCTCAATGCGGCTTTTCAAACAATGTGGTTCAGATCCTCAATGCCCTAGGCATGAATTTTGAAACCTTCGATGTGTTGTCGGACATGGAAATCCGTCAGGGCATCAAAGATTACTCAGAATGGCCCACGATTCCCCAGGTCTATGTGAAAGGGGAATTCATGGGTGGATCGGACATCCTGATCGAAATGTATAACTCTGGCGAGCTGAAGGAAAAATTGGAGATCGAGCTCGCCAGCTAAATCTGTGCGATTGGATCGGAGCCTTACCAATCGCGATGGGGATGGCTGTACAACGTACTGACGTCCCCATCGGGGCCAATAAAGCTGGATGGATCCATGATCCATCGCTCAACCAGCGACTCGAGGCGAGCCATTTCGGGGGTTTCCAAGGCGCTACTGCGCCTCAGTGCGTGCAAATACCCATCGGCATACAGTCTCAGCTCAGATGGGGTGTGGTACCTGGTAGTCAGTTCCTGACAGGCATCACACAGCGACTGGAAGTGTCGAATGGCTTCCGGATGCTGAAGGGATGTCATCTTTAGTGTGAGCTGCAGCCTCTGCGACCAGCAATCAATGGAATGGTACTAGCGTAAGCGCGGTTTTCCGTGCTGTGTGACCTCCTCATCCCGGGACCTTCTGGACAACAGTCCTGACTTGGTCTCCACTTCACAATTCGTGCCGACTGCAGGTCAGCCTCGAGAACCGTTCCGGGTTCTGGTTGTTGAGCCTCACCCCACGCTGAGAACTGTTCTGGTTCAGCGTTTGCGTCAAGACGGTCATCTGACGGCAGCGGTTTCCTCCCCTGCTGAAGCTCAGGAGCTTTGCCAGGACCAATCTCCTGATTTATTGGTTTGTGCTGAGCTCCTCGAGCAAAGTTCGGCTTTGCGCTTGGCCCAACAATTGCGGTCGCCCGTCATCGTCTTAACCGCTCGTACCGGCGCTGAGCCGGTCGTTGGTCTCCTCGACGACGGTGCTGACGATGTGCTCCGCAAGCCCTTCGGTCTTGAGGAATTAGCGGCACGCTGCCGCACGCTGCTTAAGCGGGGCCATAGCGGTCTTCAAGAGCGCGTCAGTGTGGGGCCGTTAGAAGTTCATCTCCTTCTTCGCCAGGTCACCCTGCGCGAGAAGCCTGTGGAACTCAGCCCACGGGAATTCGCCTTGCTCTGCGCTTTGTTGATGCCTCCCGGCATGGTGCGGAGTCGTCAGGAATTGCTGCGAATGGCGTGGCCTCCCTTTAGTGGAGGTCCGCGATCTGTTGACACTCAGGTGCTCACCCTGCGTCGCAAACTGGAACAAGCAGGGTTGGGAGACGGCGGTGGTATCACCACCGTTCGCCAGCAGGGCTACCGATTCAGTCTTGAAAACATCAGGGACTAAAGAGCAGTCATTGCATGGCTTTTGCTGAAACGAAAGGGGGGCATTTGGTAAGGAAGACCCATTCCATTTGTCCCAACGGGATCGAACAAACGATGGCGAATAAGAACAGCGTTGACCTCTGCCGCTAAACGGTTTGCGACCAAAACATCATCGGCAGTGTCTTTGATTCCAGCAGCGTTGATGTCAACTGCTTTCTGCGCGCCTTAACCAGCAGCAATTGATCAGTGTCCTGTCAGGTCTCGCCCTGCTCGAAATCCATGACTAGCTTTGTGATTGCGAGCAGTCTTGTCGTCTTGAATTTGGCCATGATCTCTACAATCTGCTATCAGTGCCGATAAAATTGTTAAAGCTAAATTTACTTAATTAACCACTTAGTCTTTACCGATTCAAGGATTATCCTGGTTCGAATTTCCAGCCTTCACGTCATCATATGTTTTGAGTGATTCGAGTTATCAAGGGATAAGAATCAAGCCCTGCTGGACAGCAAACGCTACAGATCCTTCACCAAGAAGCATCAAAGCGGCCAACACTGCAAGCAGTTGATAGGTCCAAGGAGGCGTCAACCTGCCAACCCCCTTGGTTCGCAAGGTGCTCCGAGCTTGGATTAAGTCCAGAAAACGATCAAAGTGTTCAAGGCGCTGTGGAAGCAGCCGTTGGCTTTGATCATGGGTTGTGATGTAAAACACCTTCCCCCCTTGACTGGTACCCACAGGAACGAGGGCTTTCATTTCGCTCCAGTTGAGGCTCCAGCCACGACGCAGCAACCAGCTGCACCAGGCAGGGTGTCCAACCGTGATTCCAGAATTTGTAACGGTGACTTGTTCACTCAGCATCGCCAAAACAGCGAGCAATCCCAGTGGGACAGCGGCAAGAAGCCATAACCTCAGGGATTCCGGGGCCAAGGCCGGCAAAGGAAGCACCAAGGCTAAATAGACGGTGATTAATGTCCCGCGAATTAACGGCGAGAGCTGAAAACAATGGTTGTTGTTCATCGATCCTCCGGAGATCCTGGTAATGGCTCAATCACGTCATTGGGCCGATAGGTCCCGCCAAACACTTCAGCCTCGCGACCTTTCCAGAACTCACCCAAACGCATCAGATCGGAGTGGGCCTCTTTGAGACTGCTCATGTAGTCCTCGTGGCTCATGCTGCAGCGAGCTTCTTTGAGCTTGGCCATGCGCAACATCTGCAGCATCCAGGGCTTACTGAGGTCCCCTCGACTCTCGAGATAGCGGGCCAATTCAGCGGCGCTGGGAGGAGTGGACTCCACGATGGGCGTTGCCAAAGGAGCAAACCTTAGGCACTGACAACCATCGTTAGCGTGGTGAACGCGTGATCCTGCTGCCGATTTAAGCGGGAAGGGACCAAGGATTCAGGCCAAGATCCGCGCCGATTCGGTGGCTGCAGGCATAGCCACTAAAAGCCACGGCATTGAGCCCCTGGCCAGGGAAGCAGGAATCACCAACGCAATACAGGTTTTTCAGGCCGGTGCGGTTAAACGGCATCGGCAACAAGCCAGGAAGTCGGGTCGCAGGAACCGGCCCATAGCTCCCACCCATGCGGCCAAGAAAGCGACGATGCGTCCGGGGTGTGCCAATTTCCTTGAATTCAATGGCGCTCTTCAAGCCGGGGATAAGAGCTTCCAGACGATCGATCAAGCGATCGGCATCCTGCTGTTTCTTCTCGGCATAAGCGCTTGGGGACAAACCTTTCCAATGGCGCATATCGCTCTGGGTAAAGGTGTGCAGGATGTCTCGTCCAGCTGGAGCCAACGAAGGATCCAGAAGCGATGGCATCGAAACGAACACCACACCTTGCTCGGATTCCATCTCAGCCCAGTCTTCAAGCAAGAGGTGGTGACAGTGAAAACCAGGGGGAACCACTGAAGCGTCGATGCCGAGATGGAGGGAAAGGAATGATGAAGAGGGCTGGTAGCGCTTGCGCCAAGTGGTTTCAGCGGCTGGGGTGTGCTCCGGACCAACCAGCGTTGACTGTGCTGATCCTTCTCCAGCGAAGGTGTCCCAGCGCGTGGCGTTGCTCACGATCCGTCTTGCTCTTAGCTCCTCACCATCAGCAAGCCGAACGCCAACAGCCTCACCCTGCACAATCAGAACGTTGGTGACGCGATGTTTGTAGCGAATTTCGCCGCCATTGGCTTCCAAACCAGCCACGAGTTTTTCGGCGATGACACCGACACCCCCTTTCGGATAATTAATGCCGCCAGCATGACGATCGGAGAACACCATGCCGGCATTGATCATGGGTGTGCGATCTGCTGGCATCACCGACCAGCAGAAACATTCCATATCGATCAGACGCAAGAGATCCTCATCCTTGATGTGCTTTTTCGCCACATCTCCAACATTGAAAGGAAGCCACCGCGCCAGACCAAGACAAGCCAATGGGGCCTTAAAAAAAACTTTGGCGAGATAGGCAGGATCCTCCAAAGACAGCAATGGCATCGCATCTAAACAACGAAACACCTGCCAGCAGGTCTCGTAAAAAGCGCGAATCCCCTTGGCTTCATGGGGGAAGCGGGCACTCATTCGCGTGATGAAATCGTCGTAGTCCCTGTCTACGGCCATCGTGAGGCCATCTGGAAGATGGTATTCCAGCTGCACAGCGTCAGGAACCGTCGCGCAGTGTTGGCCGACGTCCGCCAACGCTCTCGTGAGCAGGTTGGTGTGCCCCTTCTCTCCAAATCCAAAAATCATCGACGCACCAACATCAAAGGTGTATCCCTCTCTGCGAAAGCTCCCACCAGACCCGCCTGGAATCAGATAGCGCTCGAGGACCAACGTCTTCGCCCCCTTCGCAGCCAGTTGTGATGCTGTGACCAGGCCACCGATCCCGGATCCGATGACGATTACATCCCAGTCAGGCATCGGAGCGACGATTCATCCTTTGATCCAGACCCTAGGAGGCGCCGGTCGTGGAGAAGGGAGGAGTGGCGGTCAAAATCACCTCTGATCTCACCGGCATGGCTAAAAGCTCCCGGCAGCGCTCCTCGATTCGTTCTCGGATCAGATCGATGGCTGCACCATCCATCGGTTGATTTGGGTTGAGATACACCACCACAAAGGCTGTACGCCCCACCTGCATCACGGTGAGGTCGAGCAGCCAACACGACAACCCGGCCAGCAAATCTTCCAAAGCGAGTCGAGTGCTGCGAACAACCTCCGTTTCTGCCGATGCACCAGCAGCCTGTCCGAGCGCATTCAAAAAGGACTGCAAAGGGTCTTTCAGGATGACCAAGCTGACCACCAACACCAACAGCGAATCGGTGATCGGGCTGATGGCGGCCAGGGGGGTTCCCTTGAGCAGCGGTGAGCCCAGCAATGCAATGCCCGTCAGCCCGCTGATTAAGGCATCCATTTTCGCGGCCTTCGCTTCCATCAACAGCAATTGAGACTGACGACCGGAGCGAATCCAATCGTGGTGATGGCGCCATGCCAAACCCCAGCAAATCGCCACCATCGAGGTGGAGTAAAGCGCCACGGGCCCGAGCGTGACCACGGCAATGGCACGGCCGCTGGCGTAATCAATCAAGGTGCTCAGACCACTCATGGCCGCAAAGCTGAGGACACCAATTAGGACCAGTGAGCGGAAGAGGACGTACAACGCTTCTTGACCGTCGTAGCCATAGGGATAGGCCCTGTCCGGGGGACGAACCACATTGCGGCTAATCCTCGAAGCGACAAGACCTGAGCCCACCATCACCGCGGAATAAAGCCCATCGAGGAGAAGGGCATACGACCCTGAAAGCACATGAACGCAAACACCAGCGACCGCCATACAGGCGCTGGCATAAACCCCGATGCGCAGTGAGCGCCGTTCAATTTGACGCGCTTTAAGCGGGGCAAGCGGCATGGGCAACCTGGCTCTCTTCGATGGTGCTTTGAAGATCCGCCAAGGCTCTATCGCGGTAAGCGCCATAACGGGCGCGCTTATCTCTGATGCGCTCCTGAAGCTCAGGCATCAAGCCGAAATTTGGGGGCATGGGCTGGAATTTGCCCGATGGTGCCTCACTGATGAAATGGGTGAGTGCTCCGATCATCGTGGTGTGCGGCAACTGAATCGGTTCTTGACCCTGAACCAGCCGTGCTGCATTGGTGCCAGCCAACCAGCCTCCTGCAACAGCAGCTGCATACCCCTCAGTTCCCGTGATTTGGCCAGCGGCTAGCAGATGAAGTCTGCGTCGGAACTGGAGGGTCGGATCCAACAGTTCTGGTGCCTCCAAAAAGGTGTTGCGATGCATCACGCCAAAACGCACGAAATCGGCCTGCTCCAGGCCTGGAATGAGACGCAGCACACGTTTCTGTTCCCCCCACTTGAGATTGGTCTGGAAGCCCACCAGATTCCAGAGTCGGCCGTCCTTGTCTTCCTGTCGCAATTGCACAACGGCATAGGCCCGTTTGGCACGGCGTACATCCCGGTCATTCACATCCCCCCAGCGCGGATCCCATAACCCGATTGGCTTGAGAGGTCCGTACCGCATCGTGTCCTCGCCACGACGGGCCAACTCTTCAATGGGCAAACAGCCCTCAAAAAAAGTGGCACTGCTCTGATCAAAGTCCTTGAGTTCGGCTTGTTCGGCCTCCAAAAGAGCCGTTCGAAACGCCAAAAACTGGTCTCGATCCATCGGACAATTGATGTAATCGGCATCGCCCTTGTCGTAACGACTGGCACGAAAGGCCTTGGTCATATCGATGCTTTCCCCTTCAACGATCGGACTCGCCGCATCGAAAAAATGGCAATCATCTCGGCCCGTGAAAGCACGTAGATCATCAGCCAGTGCCTCACTCGTAAGCGGACCTGTGGCCAGAACGGTGATCTGATCAGGATCCGGCAGCGCTAACTGCTCTTCTCGACGAATCGTGACCAAAGAATGGGCGTCTAAAGCAGAGGTGAGTGCTGCGCTGTAGCGACCACGATCAACAGCAAGAGCACCGCCGGCGGGGACGGAATGATGGTCTGCCGTTTGGATAACCAAGGATCCAAGACGTCTTAATTCTTCCTGCAACAACCCTGCTGCACGATCACTGCTAAGAGCGCCGAAGCTGTTGCTGCAAACAAGCTCTGCAAACTCAGAGCTGTGATGAGCAGGAGAGCGCTTGTAAGGGCGCATCTCCCAGAGCGTGACGGGAACGCCTGCTTTTGCGACCTGCCAAGCAGCTTCCGTACCAGCAAGGCCAGCACCAATCACAACAACCGAAGACTGTTCGCTCAAGGACGATGGGATCGAGAACTCAACTCAACCCTATCGATCACCATCAAGCGCGGCTTCGTTTGATCATCAGCTGGAGCTGACCAACGGCAGCACGACCAATGTTGAACCCAGCCCAGGCAAGTGCCAGAAGGATCGGAGAAGCCACGAGCACAAGCCGAAGGTCCATGAGTCCATTTAGAAAAGCTTTTGGAGTTTAAGGACAGTCGGGAGAAGCCGGGATCAACAGTGGGCAGTCCGTTTGGTTTTGCAGCAATTGAGACCACTGCGCAGCCAGTTCGGCGTAGTGATCTGCGTGGTGCCACTGATCTTCGATCTCCTCCTGACTCAGCTCACGTTTCACCTTGGCAGGCACACCCGCCACAAAGGTTTGGGCTGGAACATCTTTCGTGACCACAGACCCGGCTGCAACAAGAGCCCCACGCCCAACGGTGACGCCATTGAGGACAACGGCACCGATACCAATCAAACAACCAGCCTCCAGCAAGGCGCCATGAACAACGGCTCGATGTCCAATCGTCACGTTTTCGGCAATTTGAACAGGAAAATTCGGATCGCCATGCAGAACAGCTCCCTCCTGAACATTGCTACGAGCACCGATATGAATGGCTGCCATGTCTCCACGGACAACGGCGGTTGGCCAAATGCTTGCTCCTGAACTCACAGTCACATCGGCCATCAGCACCGCTCCAGGTGCAATCCAGGCATCCGAAGCGATGCTGGGTTGGGGCCATGGGTTGTTCATTCCCAACTCGGTCATCAACGGGGGGACAAGCATCTTGCAGGTGGATCGTTAAGTGATAACCTCCACAGGTGCCTGAATGGCATGCCCATGCGGCGGGTCGCTAGCTCAGCGGTAGAGCACTCGGCTTTTAACCGATTGGTCCTGAGTTCGAATCTCAGGCGACCCATTAGTTCAAAGCTACACCTTTCTCCATTCCTTTTTAGTGGTTTCAGGCGCAGGCACCTCTTATCGAGAAACGATGAAATGCGTCGCCATTGTTGATGATGATCCGCGGTTACGTGAATTAATTCGAGACGAATTAATCGATGAGGGCGTTGATCCTGTGGTTTGTTCAGACGGAGAAGCCTTGTTGGAGCTATTGGATCAACGTCAAATTGACTTGATTTTGCTCGACTGGATGATGCCAAACATGAATGGAATGACCTGCCTGCAACAGTTACGGGACCGCTCCAATGCTGTGCCGGTTCTAGTCGTCACTGCTTTCAATGAAGACAATAAACGCAGCGAAGCCAAGGCCCTAGGTGCTAGTGACTTTATTCTTAAACCAGACTTATTCGAACTTTTGCCTGAATTACTCGCGCGTTATCTTTAAAGAAAGCTCTTTACTCCAACAGACGACCTAGGGCATGGGAATCGCAATGTCACAACGAGACCCTGACTGATCGAGCCTGTGAATTCTTGAAACGACATACAACTTGCTGACCCACCCATTCCTTCCATCAAACTTTTCACCAATGGGAGTCCAAGTCCACCTCCATCGGTCATATCAGCCTTTCGATGCTCCTCAATACGGACGAACCTCTCAAAGGCGGCATCGTAATTGTCATCATTTTGCATCCCAGGTCCATTGTCTATAAATTGCAGCTCAACGTGTGATGGATTCTTGATTAAGCGTATCTGGATCAACAGCCGAGAACGACAAAACCGACGGCTGTTATCGAGAAGGTTATCGAGAATCAGATGAAAAGCATCTTGGTCAAGCTGAACCTGATATTCATCATTTTCATTAGCAACAATCGTCTGTAGACATTCTCTTGATTCAGGATTCAGCTTAGCAGCCCATTGATCAACGTAAATTCGCAAATCATCTATTTGCAACGTCCAACGGCGGCAGTCAGCATCTAACTCCGAAAGCAACAAAAGATTATCAACAAGACTTGCCATACGATGTGTCTCTGCGGTGGCATCGGATAAGGATTGGAGATTTTTCCCAGACAGATGCTCTTTACGCTTCATCCGACGCAAATTTCCGGTAATAATCGCAAGCGGAGTTCTTAACTCATGAGCAAGCTTATCGATAAATTGCCGTTGTCTTGCCAAAGCTTTCTCTAAGGGCTCAAGATCACGAAAAATCAACAAAACAAAGCTCTGGTTCATCTGAATAATCTGACGCCAACTCACCAAGCGAGTAATTAGTTGCGACTGATCGAGACCAGGCTCAGAAAGTGCTTGTATTAGATAAGAATTACGACCTTCAGCTGAAACGGCTTTTTGTAAAGGGTGAGTTGGCTCTTGATCCCCAATGGGGCTTCGATCAAGATGGTGGAACTGCAGCAAAGCGGAAAGAGGCCGTCCAACCATCTGCAATGTGATTCCTCCTCCCCAGAGATCTGCAGCTTGCTGATTAGCCCAGCGCACTGCAGAGGATTCATCCACGATCAACATCGCTTCACCCGTGGAATCAAAGGCAACTCTCAGCAGTCCGAGCGACTGACTCATCTGCTGGATCAGAGATCCAGAATCTGCTGACCCAGAAGAGCTGTTTTCAGCAAGCATGGGGTCCTTCCAGGGGCCTCAGCGTTGCTGCAAAACTCCATCCACCATCATCACTACGCTCAGCAACAATGAAATGTTCACTACGAATTTCAGCTCCATCACGACAAATCGTCGCCAACTCAAGAGGGTGATTAACAAGCTTTGATATCTCTGTGAGCTTAAAACGAGAGAATCCAGCGTGATGGAGCTCACGAAAGGACGCTGGCAGAATCATCCCAATGGTTTGACCAACTAAGCCATCGTCCCAGCCGTAAATCAGACGAAAGCGGTCGTTGAACTCAACCACCTGCCCCTGCTCATCCGTTCGGACGAAAGGGAGATTGTGTTGCTGCCTCAACGCATCGACAGCACCTGGCGTCCAGGACTGTGACATACCCGGAAAAGCTTTTTGTCAGCTTAGACACTCATCCCTGCAATCAGGAGGACCCATTCCTTTAAAGTGGAGAAGCTACGGGGTGTAGCGCAGTTTGGTAGCGCGCCTGCTTTGGGAGCAGGATGTCGCAGGTTCGAATCCTGTCACCCCGACTGCAAAACAAGTCAGTCCAGCACTGATATCTGAGCCGCCCACCCAAGGCGGCTTTTTATTGCCTGCAGGGTGGTGTGTGCAAAATGTGTGCAAAGCATTGAGTGAGGGACTGGTTTTGCACACGACTTTCCGAGCGTTACGCCCTACCTACGGGCACCCTCGCCATACTGATAACAAGCTCATTGAGCCCGACAGAAATAGCCGCATCAGTGCCCCTGGACCGCCGTTTTCGTCACTCGCGTCATCCATCAGACCAAATCTTTTGAAGTGCTGATTGAGCCACGCCCGATTGAAGGCTCCCTGGAGTCCTACATGAGCAAGCCGATTGCATGTCGGCGCGCATCACGTTTGAACATCCCCAAGGATGTTGATCCAGTAGCGGCTCGTAGGTTTGTCAGAAGACAAACCGCTGTCGGTTGCCGTCTTGAAGACATGAAAGGCGAAAGCAAAAAAGGGGATCTGTTGAATTACAAGATCAACGGGTTTCTTCGAGCACTTCAAATAGAAATTCTTGAAACTGAAGGATGGCCCTCTGCCGAATTAAGGCAGGAGGCTCAAGATGTCATCAACGCATCTAAGCCAGAAGACTCTCCAGAAATCTGCGCCTATTTCGAGCGAATCTGGGGACCGATTAAGAGCAGGGAACTACATTCCTGAATGGGTGCATGAGCCTGAAGCCGCAAAGATTTTGGCTTTAAAGCCCAGCACCCTTAGAAATATGCGCCGTGAGCGCAGTCTCGATCCTGGAACGCATTGGGTTTATGCAACAGGATCCATCGGTGGACCTGTCCTCTATTGCATCCCTGCAATTCGGGAGATGCAGCGTCGACGGACTGTTGAAGCGGTGCGCAAAGAAGACGAACGTAGAGCCGCAGAACTAAAGCATCTCCAACAAGCCATCGAGATCTACGAGGAGACAACCCTTGATCAACTAGTTGATGGGGGACAAGGGTGATGCCAAAGCTCCGAAAAGATCACGTCGAATACCTGAGAAAAAGAGGAGTCAAAACAGAGCTGCCTGAAAACAATTATTTCAGTGATGGCTGCCATCTTGGTATTCGCTACCTCGACCCTGAGGGCAAGCCATACATAGACAGCAACGGCGATGATTACATCGTCAGACGTTTGTTCCCTACAGGTAAGCCCAAATTCAAAGCGCCAAAAGGAAGTGGTTCGCGACCTTATTTCAGCCCGTTGATGCCAGAGGGTTACCTCGACAACATCAACACCCCGCTGGTATTTATTGAGGGTCCAGTCAAGGTTGATAGTTGCTTCGAGCACATCCCAACAGGGTTCTGCTTTGTCGGTCTGACAGGCACTTGGAACACCAAAGATTGCCGTGACGAAAAGGGCAATTGGGATCCAGACAATGACACCCATCTTTTGCCTGAACTAAAGACGATTCCGATGCGTGGTCGCAAGGTCATCATCCTTTTTGACTCCGACATTGAAGACAACATCAGTGTTGATGATGCCGCCACAGATATTGGCAATTGGACCCGTAAGCGTGGAGCAAAACCACACCGCTGCACGCTCCCTAGCGAGCCAAACGGTGCCAAGAATGGCGCCGATGATTTCCTGGTAAGACATGGAGCAGAAGCTCTTCAGGAGCACTTAGATGCTGCAGAGGTCGAAGGATGGCCATTGCCAGCGCCTTTGCTGCAACACGATGGTGAATTGAAGCGCAGCTACACCCCAGCTGAGCGCAAACGTCTGGTGAAGGCATTAGCTGAAGTAAGTGATGTTCAGACCGTTGATGACACCTGCAGGGTGCTTGCAACCAAGCTGCGGATTCCATTCAGTCAGCTTCTGGCTGACATCGATGATTGCCGCGCTGGAACCACTGAAAACGGATTCCTTGGGAGTGCAGAAGACCTCGAAGGCGATGACGACATCGACAGCAGTTGGGTCATCCCATTCCTGCTGCCAAAGGAAGAAACCATTGTTATCAGTGCTGACCCGGGTACAGGCAAATCACTGCTCTGTTATTCCATTGCTCATGCTGTAGCAACAGGTTCTGACTTCCTTGGCTTCCCAATTGCCAAAGGTGTCCCGTTAATCCTTCAGTTGGAGGAAGGTGGCACTTTCAGCCGTCGCGTCAAAGCGATTGGCATGGCAAAAAGTGAATTCCATCCTGGGCTAGAGGTTGGAAAGGATTGGTTTTTTAGCAAGACCTTTGATCTTGCAAAGGGGCGTCACGTTGAACAGCTGAAGCTCCTCATCCGCAACAACGTTGATCTGGTGATTGTTGACTCTGCTCGCGCTGTCGCACGCAGCCTGAGCGTTGATGAAAATCACGCTGATTTCGGAAAGCTGGTGATTCGCAAGATTGCCAAGTTCATCAATGATTGCGGCAAGTCTGGAATCATCATTCACCACAACAATGGTGGAGGTAAAGCAAGCGGAACAAAAGACACCCCTGCAGGTGTGTGGGGTCTGTTCAATCTCAAGCAGGTAGAGGGAGAGGAGGAGCTACGGACTCTTCAGACCGACAAGAAGCGTGAAACAGGCATCCTTTGGCAATTACGAGTTCAAAGGACTGAGCTGATTGATGGGCTGCCAAACGGTTGGGCTTGGACTCTTGATTCCGATCTGAGTCACATGGCTCCAGACCAAAGCTGGCGGACCAAGTTTCAAAACCTTTTGAAGCTGCAAGAGAAGCCCATCGGGCTTCGTGATGCAGAACAGTTGATGGGGCTTTCTTCTGATGAAGGAAACACCCTCAGAAGCTCTGTCGGTCGTGACACTGCTTGCCGTCGATGGTTAGTTCAAAAGCCACGCCAAGGGGTTGCTGGTCTGTACTTCATGCCGCATGAGTTCAGAAATAGCTTCCAACAAAAGCCACAAAAAGAGAAAGGGGTTCAAACAAGAGAGAGACACCCCCTAATAAAAGAGGAAGAAATGTTGGAAGTAGGTGAAGAAGGTAGTTCACCACTACTTCCTGAACTTCTAACAACACTTCCAATGTGCATCCAACCTTCAACAGCTGAAGGCAATGACTTCCAACAAAACACCCCAGACCTTTCCGGGGTGTCTCTCTCTCCCCACTCCTTGAACGATCACACCGATGCCTTCTGGAAAATCGTCAAAGACAGCCCTGGTTTGTTGCCTGTTCAGATCGCCAACAAGTTTCAACACGTCACCAAGCGCACCATCTCCGGCGCACAAGCCAAGGCATTAATTGCCGAAGGTCCACCCGTCTACGAGTTCGACGATGACGAAGAAATCTGATCGCTCGTCACCAGTTCACCTTCATCTCTTCCTTTTGACCTATTTAGCCTGATCTCATGGGAAAAAAATGTACCAAAGTCGAAAAGAAAGCTCGCATAGAAGAACTGGCTGACCTGATCGTCAAGGGTTATTCACAACGTGAGCTAAAGCGCCATGTTCAGCAACGATGGGGGCTCAGTGAAGATTCAGCCAATCTCTATATCCGCGAAGCTAGGGATGTAGTGAAGGACGATCTCGTTGATATAGACCGCACTGACATGCTCGCTAGCAAGGTTCAGATGCTTGAACAGATCGCACGGGATAGTGTTGCATCAGGCAGGGAGAATAATGCCATTGGGGCAATCAGGTTGCTGGCGGAATTAACCGGCTTTGGAGTGGAGCACAAGCGATGAGGAAAGAAGACGATCTCAAGACAATCGAGCTGCGAATCTTTGATGCAAATGCAAAGATGAATTAAGCGTTATTAGCTCGCAATCTTCCGAATTAATTGTTCTCGCGTCTGGGTATTGCGACCATAGATCCTTTAATTGTCCGTGACTCTCAATCTCATAAATAACTAGCCCGTGCTGATTAGGGCTTGGTGACCAGCTTGAGGCTAGTACGTTTCCACGTTTAATCGCTACCCCGTGATGAGTAGATCCACCAATTACCCAGGTCAGGAAATATCCCTGGCCTTCCTTTGAAATAGTTATTTTTCCTGTATATTGTCCACCGTTACTATTCTTGCCGATGCATCGATATTCGCCGACGAGTGATTCAGAAAGGGCGGGTTGAATTGTCCACAAAGAGGAGAGGAATAGTAATTCTAATGGTATTAAAGCGAGTGATTTTATGTATTTTGAATCAAAGAATGCATTGATTGTGTAAATAAATAAGATTGACGATCTAAGTGCCCCCAAATCTTCTCAGATTTATGAAGGAGTCGTTTCACTAGCCAATTTTGGCAGTTATAAACCTTGGCTGTCTACTGCTGTTGCTGCATCTGCTGCTGACCCCTGTTCGTAACCCAGTTAACGCAATCACCAAGCCCTACGCAGGCGGAATGTCCGCGTACCTGTCACAACCACAGATGATCAAGAGATGAACGACCCAGTACTGATGAGATTCCTCATTCCTGAGAGGTGATTCTGGACAAGAACCAACGGAAACTGGCACAGCGAAGCGCAGGGTGAGTCAATCAACGCTGTCTTTGTGCAACTACCGAATCCCCTCACAGAAGAACTCTCCGCCACCTTTTCTGCGGAGAAACTGTTTTGCCATCAACCGGGATAACGCTTCTGCCGGTGTCTTGCTTAGTTCCTCAGCCATTTTGGTAAGCGCTGCAAGAGAAGACTCTTCTCCTGGATCAAGAGGCATCTCAGTGAGTTCTTGCCAGCTCAGGCCTAATCACGAGAGACTCCATGAAACCTCACTATTTCGTTGATTAAACCTCATCGCTATTGCGCCCTTGGGGCAGAGATCAGCAGTGATTTGGTTTTACCTGAACTGACCGTCTCCGAATCGACCATTAATGCGCTGGTGCAAATCCAACAGGGAGATCATGAGCAATGGCCCAGCCTTGAGCCGAGCCCTCACAGCACGCCAACACTGCAGTTAGCACCCCAGGATTGGCGCCTAGAACTGGAAGGCATTGGCTGGTTTCGTGCCACTGGTGGTGAGCGTTTGGAATGGCAGCGCTGGGACGACAGCGTTAGCGACCGCGACATCCGCACGTTTGCTGTAACCAGTGGGCTTGGAGCCCTAGCGATCCAGCGTGGCGCGTTGGTTTTGCATGGAACAGCTCTGGAGCGTGACGGAGAGGCGATTCTCTTATTGGGCCATCCAGCTGCAGGAAAGTCCACCCTGGCCTGGTGTTTAATCCAAGAAGGTTGGCACTTACTCAGTAGTGAGCTAGTTGCCGTTGGCAGTGATGGGATAGTTCAGCCAGGGATGCATCAACTCAAGCTCTGGTACGACGCTGCTATGACCTTGGAATTGGATTATGCACAGCTACAACCTGTAAGAAAGGGACTTAAGCGATATGCATTGCTAGCTGAAGAGTTAACTTGCATGCCACAGCCAACACCATTACGGCTGATCTATGCCTTAAATCGCGCCAAAGAAGATTCAGGTAAAGAGGAGGATGCCGATGAGGCAGGAGATGAAATGGAAAAAGTATCTCTTAAGGCTTCACGAAATTTCTCACAAACAAATGCCTTAATGCGCCTGCGCAACCAAGCCTTTCACGCCAGGATGTATCGAGGCATGGACGCAGAAGCTCAATTGTTTATGCAGGCAGCTGCACTAGCTCGAACGGTGCCATTGCATGCCTTGATCGTTCCAGATGGAATCAAAGCAATGGCCGAAAGCCTCAAGGAGGTGGACCTCATGCAACCCGAATCGATGCAACAGCGCAGAGAAGCTACAGAAGAGGACGCAAGCAATGACTGAAGATAACAGCTACTGGTATTTAGCCTCGTATCCAAAATCAGGCAACACCTGATGCAGGGTTTTTATTACTGAATTAATGAGGCTGGCAGGAGACAATCCTGAAGAAGAATTAAATCTTAATCAAGATATTGAAACTGGAGCGATTGCCTCATCAAGACTTTGGCTGGACGATCAATTAGGAATTAATAGTTGTGATCTCAGTTTTAGCGAACTCGATCCCATGCGCGGACGTGCTGGTGCGAGTGCATGGCTATTCGCAGAAGGAGAGCGATTTCATAAAGTGCATGATGCATTTAAATCTCCTGATTCGCGTGGGCGCCCGGTGGTGAGTACAACAGGTTGCTCTGGTGTTGTTTATATCCTGCGCCACCCGGAAGATGTGGCTGTATCACTTAGTCACTTCTTCTCATGGCCGCTGGATCGATGCGTTGATTCCCTACTGGATCCCAATGCAGCGCTGGTGCCAGGGGAACGCTTTGGCGGCCATCAAGTACGACAACACATGGGCCGCTGGGATCAACATGTGCGCTCATGGGCTGATCAAACTCAGCTTCCAGTCTTGATCATGCGCTATGAGGATATGTTGGCAAAAGGATCAGAAACATTCACTAAATTAGCAACCTTTTTGGGCCTCCCGAATGACGCTCATCTAATTGATCAAGCACTGGAAAATACCTCCATCGATCGACTCAAGAAGCTGGAGGAAGATGTTAATGGCTTTGCAGAAAAGCCTGCCGGTTGTGAACGCTTCTTTCGCTCAGGGCGCACAGGAGAAGGAGCACAACAGCTTTCAATTGAGCAGCGAAAGCGACTCGCTAAGGGATTGTCTGACGTGATGAATCGCTTTGAATATGAGGGTCCAGAAGTTGACTGATCCTCACATTGAATTCGTGTTTGGAGAGGTGAATAATCAGCTAAAACATGAGTTGAAAGCTTTCTGGATACAGTATGGCAAGCCACATCAAGAAGAATTGAAGTCGTTTCGAGCAACACTAAGCAATAACCAGAAGCGCATGGGTCTACTTAAAAAGCCTATATCGAGACAGCCAGCCGCAATCTCACGTGATCAGTCAGGCAAAATTAACGGCATTGTATTTGTCGTATTACGAGAGCTAGAAACTGCACTAGAGCTTGGAAGCCATGCCTACTTTCAACGGATGTATGTAATTCCAGAATCCAGGAATCCACGTCTGACAAATCAGCTCTTTAGAGCATTCCTTAAAGGGTTTTATCGTGAAGTAGAAAAGCGTGATCATCGAGCAAAAGTATTACTATCTGAAAACATTAATCCTGGCTTGCAGAAAGCATCCATGCGCCGTTATTTTGCACGACTTGGGTTCCAAATGCTTGGAGGAAATCAACTTGGTGGTGAAATTTGGGTAAGAAAGCTAAAAACGCATTTCTCGTTTTAATCATCAACCACGGCAATCACTTTTTTATCTAATGCCGCTTCCAGCCAAGTTTCGATAGCGGACTTGCATTCATCTGGAGTGACTTCATATTCCTCCTCCAAATACTTGCAAAGTTCAGGCAGTGTTGGCTGAGTCTTGAGTGCATTCCAAATGGCTGAGCCTGTCTCGTTAAGAACAAGATAGTCGCAGGTATTGCTTTGAAATAAAGCTACATCGCCATCGAGTTCAGTACAGACAGCTTGGTGATGCTGCTTAAAGCGTTTGGTGCTACTTACCATTTAACTTTTAAAACGCATCATTAGCATCTTGTCAATAATGGTATAGAACCTTGGTCAGGATATGGCACGTCAACCGCGCTTTCTACCAGCAGGTCATTCCTTTCACATCACACTCAGGTGTAATAGCCGTCAGTTTTTGATCGCCAAAGGATTGAGACGTGATGTTCTGTTAGCTGTGCTCCCTAAGGCCAAGCAGAAGGTGCCTCATTGCTTGTATGCGGTGTGTCTGATGGCTAATCACCTGCATCTGCTTCTGCGTCCTGATGATGCATCAAAGCTGCCAAAGCTGATGCATTGGATTGGCTGGTACTCAGCCATGGCACTCAATCGTTTGTCGGGTCGTTGCGGGCATTTCTGGGAAGCCAGGTATTACGCCACTGCGATTGCACCAAAAGATCACAGACGAGTGCTGAATACATTGCGCTACATCCACGCTAATCCAAAGGCAGCAGGAATCAGGAAAGGGTTTTATGACCCCTGTTCCAATTACGGGCATTACGGAAGATTGGAGTGTGATGGCATCAGTGAGTGGCACCCCAGCTTTCTGCAATTGGCATCAAGCCTAAAAGGCTGTTCCAGGCGATATGCACGGTTCTGCCAGTACTACCGACACAAAGGAAAAGGCGGTTCTAGGTGCCATTGGGGCTCAAAAATGCTGAAACGACTGGTAGAAAAAGGCAGAAGCAGCCAAAGCAGGAAGAACCGGGTCTCACCAGGACAGCAGAAATTACCCTTTGCATTTGACATTCGCCTTAATCAAATTCCAGAGGAGTGGCATCAAGTTGCGGTGAGATTTAGAAGAGCAAATGGCATCCGCGATGGCGATACAAGAATGATGCTTTAATCAATTATTTCACTATTAACAGTACAATAATAGAACCGATGCCTATATTACTAGCAGAACAAAATCGGAAGCAGTATTTACTGTGCCTAGGCTTTAATTCAACTTAGATTTTAAATAAACCGATCAAACCAAGCCAACTCTATGCTCAGATCATGCCAGGCATTGGTTGTCTTTTATGCGTGATTAGGCAGTAAACAAACAAAAAGCCTCTTTGGTGGCGTGAGCTTTGGGGGTTAAGCACAAATAATGTTAGACAACAGTTCACCATCCACGACTTTCAAAAACCTGGTTGAGGACCACAATTAACAGTAACATATTGATCCGAAATACACTTTCTACCATCTCCTGTTTTATCATGCACCCTCACATCCCTATTCTTGGGTGATGCTGTTAACGCATTGATAGTTGGATTCTCCCACTTTTTCTTCTTAGCTGCTGTTGTACTTGGGCCACCAAAGCGCACTTTAAGATCAGCTGAAACTCTTGTATCGAATGCTTCGTCATAGGAGACATTTACTCCTGCTGTGACGCCACTGGTCATTTCATAGGCTAAGCGTCCGAGTACGCCAGAGCCATCAGCAGCTCTTGAAGTAGAGCGAGAGTAATCTGAGTGTCGAGGGTCATTGGTTTGGGGCAACTGCCTGAAGCGTTCCCCGCTGCAGTAAAAAACCCCGCTCCTGGCAGGGCTAGTGAATATTCAGTCGGGAGAATAATAGCGACACATAACGCCCCCTGCTTTTTTGATGTTGTATTAGATATGTTGCCTGAAAATTTTACTGGATAGGATTTATTTTAATTTGTTTTGAGCGCGAAGCCAAAAACCCAGCAAGAATTATTGCAATTACCCCCATCCACTGCCAAATAGAAAAAGTTCCATTAAAAAGAATTAGTTCTGCTATGCAAACCACAGGAAGACTCAAAAGGCTGAGATTTTGAAATATGAGTGGAGGTAGCAGAAACTGCGCACGAGAAGCTACAAAGGTATCATATATTTTAATCAACCCGTATAATCCAAGAATTAACCACAGGTATGCCGCTGAATCATTAGGCTCTAAATCTTCTTTTATAAAAAACGTCAATCCAATAACTGCGAATACAAGTTTCCCTAGCTGCTTGGAAATCATTGCTTCACTTGCGACAAGAAGGTGTCTAGATTTGCTTGAGTAAATCGTTGCATTAGCGGTTAAAAATGTTGTCAATAATCCTAGTATTATTCCAAGTAATGAATATTTTGCTTCATGGAGCTGCAAGACTAGGATGACTCCTATTAGAACCATTACAATCGAAGCCAGCTCTAGCAGTTGCGGAAACCTGTTTGACATCAAGCATGTCAAAGGTAAAACCATTACTGAGGCTATGGAAAGAAACATTGAAGCGACGGAGATTGGCAACTTATCAGCACTCAATAGAAAGGCTAAATTATATGCACCGCTGAGGATTCCTACCAATGCAAATGCAAACCAGGCTGTTTTTGTCCATGACAAGTATTTGCTTTTATTTCTCCATGCCACTGGCACAAAAAAAGGCAGAATCATCAATGATGTGAACAATAGCCAGAACGCAGAAAAATGATTCAGTAGATAGTCTGCCAGAATCAAGTAAGCACTTGAAACCAATGCTGACCAAAGCCCAATCCCCATATTTTGCGCATCAGCGTTATCTTTCAATTTATTGCAAGCAATTAATAGGGTAACTTAGAGCAGGCTAATACTATTTTCAGTCTCACTATAATGCTATTTAAAGAAACCCCATCGGAGTGTTTCGTCGCTGACGTATCCCCCAAACAGGTAGTCAGTTGGGCGATGAGCAGCGTTGCCAACCGATCTTCTGCAGGTTGATCCACATCTCGATGCCTAGGTGTCTCAGCATCCTTTGCTGCCTGATGGGTTTCCCAATGCGAGCTGACAAGCGGTAGTAGCTCACCAGAACGAACTGAGCATGTTGGGTTGGCGCATCTGGCTTGATCTGCAGGAGCATCCCTTCCTGTCTGTTGACCAGCCAGCCTTCACCGTTGGACTTCTCTTTGTATCTGGCGTAATCAGGCTGCTGCTGCCACATCAAGCAGTTTGGCGAGATTACCCATTGGGTTGAGACCCATTCACTCGAAAGGATGAGTCTCATTGCCCGTTCGGGTAAGCCCTGTTCCTTCAGCCGTTCGTCTTCCAAAGCCGCCATATCGCCCAAGCAAACAGAGCCACCCAGAAAGCGGCAACTAGCAGGACAGTTGGTCCAACAAAAGCTGGCGGCAGCACATAGGACAGATCCCATAAGAGACTCCTGCCGAGTGCTTGCCAAGCGATATTTGGGATGACGATGCATACCCATGCAAGAGCTGCAGTGAGAAGGGTTTTCTGGAAATTATTCATTCCTGATCCTCGTTAAACATTCACCTCGGCATAGAGATTGCCTGTTCCTGATGGTTTGAACCTGCCGTAGTTCTTCAGATGAACTTCCATCGTGTGTCCCATTGCCTCAGCGATATTGGCGACAGGAAGGTTGTTGGTATGGCTTTCTTTGGCATAGCGATGCCTGAATGAGTAAGTCGTGAGCTGTTCACCTGCATGGTCTGCCTCCTCAATCATTGCCATCCAGGTTTTACGTCTTCGCAGATATGAAGTGACAGCTTGAGCACCTTTCCCTTCAGTTCTCAATGGCGGCAATTCCTCACCGATTTGAAGTCGTGCCTGAAGCTTCCAATCAATAGCGGTGCCATCTACATCACGGACAAACAACGGATGCAAGCGACGGGGTTCTGTCTTCTGACCTTTGATGCCACCCATTGATTTTTCATAGATGCACCAAAGAGCACCATCCTTGATTCGCAACCAACGCAACTCTTCAGGACGTAACCCGTATACGGCGAGCAGTTGAACGGCGAACTGCCATCGGGGGTCAGGGATTGATTCAATCAAGGAAAGGATTTGTGCATCGCTCAGGGGGTATCCAATCCGCTTTGGCTTCAACGTTTCAGGCAAACGAGCAGGTGGGCTGTAGATGGGTTTTAGGTGACCCCTTTGCACCGCCCAATCCAAGAACTTGGAAAGGACTCTGCGGCTGATTTGTCGCATCCTTGTGCCCTGTTCCCATTGCGCCAGTGCTGCCATACAAAGAGCTTCACCGTCCACTGGGGGGCGGTCTTTGAATTGCTCGCGGCAGTTGCGGAGAACAGGCACGTAATTCTCTTTCCACGTTTTCTCGCCTGCATAAGGAACGAACTTGTGAAAAGCATCAACTAACTGAGTGAAATCGAGTTTCTGATGTGAACTGCTTGTGTTGGCGATTTGCGATGCAGCAGTAAGGGTGACGCGTCCACCATCCCAACGCTTAAAGATCTGCTGAATACGAGGCAAGGCTTGCGTTGATCCTTTCAGCGTCCACTCGTAAGGGAGCATCACTGACCCCACATCAACGACCTGAAGTCGCATCGTTCCACGACTATTCAGCACCTTCCAACCAGGTCCACAAGACACCTTTATCTGGTCCCTAAAGGGCTTCACCCAAGGCTCAATTTGACTGATGCGTGGCAACTACATAGCGACATCCTGCTCTCCCATTGTGTGCAAGATGTGTGCAAAACGTCAAGCAGCAGATAACACCAGATAACATTAGGCAACACAGAATGCTTTCTATGACTGGGATCTTAATTTCGAAAGCCCATGCCTACTAGGGTGAGCAACCGCTTTGGGAGCAGGATGTCGCAGGTTCGAATCCTGTCACCCCGACTGCAAAACCAGTCAGTCCAGCACTGGCATATGAGCCGCCCACCCAAGGCGGCTTTTTTATTGCCTGCAGAGTGATTGGCGCAAGTGGTGTACAAAGCATTGATCGCTAAGGCTAATCATGTTGACATCGACCGCACGGACAGGCTGGCAAGCAAGGCAGAAAAATCAACGCCATTGAAACGATCACGTTGCTTGCTCAATGAACCCGGTTTGGGCGGAGCAGAAGCAACGAGCCAAGAGATGGAACCGTAGTGGTCCAGCGTCACTAAGTAAAAGGCAGTGGATCGATCGCTGAACATCGAGTGGCATAGGGCAATGGTTGAACCGGAGCGCTGAGACACCAACAGAAGCCAAATTTGGTAACAATGGAGTGAAGAGGTCGGTCTTGTTTGGTAAGACCTTTGTCTATCAATCAACCACTAAAAAACCGACTAAGCGCCGAAAGTAGAGCAATGAAACTCGAAGCCTCATTTTTGGAAGACGCTTACCCAGGTGTTGACTTCTGGAAGGTTGCACAGACCTTTGAAGTGAAGGTCAGGGTGATCGCTGAGGCTGAAACACCGGAAGAGGAGCCATCCGTCTCGTTTGCGAGAGCAGTGCTTGACAAGAAGCTGATAGGTGATGTCGAGTTACCGGAGGAGGTCAACCGATGGCTTGCCGACTATTTCAGGCGGCATCCAAATGCAGCAGATGTGTTTGATGACATGTGCAAAGAGCTGGTATTCAAGAGCGGAGGCAAGATTGCTGTTGATGGGGCGACAAGAGGACCGAATAAAGCACTTGAAGCAGAAGACCGCATAAACCTCGCGCTCAAATCAATGGATCTTGATGGAGGTGACGACTGATAAGGGTTGAAAGTGGACTAACCCCTGCTGAAGACCGCTAGACAAAACACGGCTAAAGAAAAGACCTATAGAGCGGTTTCCATCAAACAACTGCGTTGGTCATAAAAAACCCCGCTCATGGCGAAGCTTTGAACTCCATTGTTTGTTGCCGTTTGCTCAAATGTCGTCTAGGACCAAATCCGCACTGCTGAAGAAGTTGTTATCTGAATTTCTATCAAAAGGATTGAAGGATTGAAGGATCCTGTACTTCCACCAAGAACCATTTTCAGAGGTTTAGTGAGATGTCAATTTATGCATGTGCTCCCATCAAGAGCCTCAATTACACCGCCAGAAATAGTGGTGAATTGATCAAGTGTGAGTTCGGAATTTTTCATTGGTTTATAAGTATGATGGAGGTATTGAACCCCAAGGAACAGAGCATCTCCCGAATGAAGGGCTGAGGTGAAGACCATCATCCAGCAATGCAGTAATGCTGTTCACAGAGTCAGTGGTTGATAAAAACCTCGCATGCATAAGGATGACCATATAAAATTCAACCGTTTTTAGCGCAGATGCTTCTCTCTACCACTAGTGACCTCTTCAAGAAATGAATCTCAGCGGAGTATCTCTTGCCAGTTCACATACGGAGCATGACCGGAGAATCACGAGATTTGGTGGTGTAAGGCATTAAAAAAATCAAACACCAACCAGTATCGACGTGGGGGGGGGGGGGGGGGGGGCGTAACCCTGTCTCTTTGCCCAAGCAATAGTCGTCCCCCAATTGTTTCGACGAGGGGTTTCGAGAAGCCACCAGACTCCGTGACAGGCGACAGGAGTGAAGACAATTCTCAGGAGGAAGGTCTAAACATCCAAACCACTCAATAAAATATCAATATCTCAATGGACAGTTGTTTCTCGAAGCCTGATAATTAAAACCTCTCGCCATTTGCGCCTACACTCGCTCACTAATCCCGCTTCTAATAATTTGTTGTTCAAGTACATCTAATACTCCTTCTACTCTTCGCTGAGAACAACCTGAATCCAACATTGCACACGCCATTGCGACTACGCCCTGACCAAATCATTTCTTGCAGCATGTGCAGGAACAGCGGTAAGCAAAGCAATGAATAGAAATAGTCTTTTCATGTCAAATATAAAAAGGCGGCTAAACCGTATTCAGTAAGGGTGAGGAATTCAACCCCTTGATGAGTTGGACTGGTTTATATTGAGAGATTCCTCAGAACTGTCAATCCACTAAGCGGTTTGGCGAGGTTACCCATTGAGATAAGATCAATTCACTCGAAAGGATGGGTCTCATTGACCATTTGAATTTACTCTTTTCCATTAACAAACGCTTGCGGCGCGTATTGACGCAGCTGTCGCACACATAGGGAAGGCTGCTTGCAATGATTTCGGTTGCCTGAAGCTGAAGTTCAAGCATTTTTCAGTACTCCGTCAAGGGCCACCGAAGCATCAGATCCGAGGGCTCGTCATGCGCTTCCTTTTGACAATTGCCACTCACCCGACTTTCCCCCCACAAAGTTATGAGCAATTGCATAAGTACTAAAGCAGGATCATGCCAATGGTGATGGATCTCACATCAAGGAAGGGCAACGCACGCGAAAGTTCCTTTGATGGAACCTCGCTCTGATCTGAATGCCATTCTTGGATAACGGCAATATCGACCAATTCAAGAACGAGATGGGGAGAATCCCATCGCTCACAGCGGCAGAGGAGATCACTCTCGGAACGGCTGTGAAGTTAAGCCAGTCACCCAAGGCAACCCGCAGCCAAAAAAGAGCTGGAAAAGAGCTAAAGATCGAATGATCAAGGCTAACCTCAGGATTGTGGTCAATGTTTCAAAAAAATACATGCATCGCCAACTTGGCCAACTAGTGTTGGTAGATGGAATTCAGGAAGCCTGCATTGGGCTAAACCGCGCAGTCGAAAAATTCGACCCAGAACTGGGCTACAAATTCAGCTCCTACGCCTACTGGTGGATACGCCAATCGATCAGCAGGGCTATCAATCAGACAGGATCCACAATCCGAGTTCCGTACTCCCTGAATCAGTTGATCACCAAGCTCAATCACTTACCAAGAGGATTAACCGATCCAGAGATTTGTGATCAGCTTCACATCAGCGACGAACAACTTAAAAACTTGCGCCATGCACTTGTACCACATCCCTAGACATGAGACTGGGGGGTGATGGTGATGGCTCAACCCTAAGTGAAATGCTCTGCGTCGAACAGTCAACACTTTACATCGACAAATTCCAATGGGAAGCAGTCCGAGACAGCCTCGAACTACAAACAAAATTAGCTCAAAATAATGACCAAGAATTGCTATGATGCCATGTGATTGATGAAGAGAGTCTTCAATCGATCGCTAACGAAATTGGAATAAGCCGGGAGCGGGTTCGTCAGAAAGTTGAGCGCGCAAAAAATAACTAGCAGCAAAGCTGATCGAACACAGGCAGCTAGTGGCGTGAATGCAGAGGCCCCTAGGAGTGAAGGCATACTGAGTAGATTCAATAGTGATTCCTACCCTCATGAGTCGCATCGTAAATGATGCCGAATACTGCAAGGGTTTGGGCTGATTATCGGTATCGAGAAGCATGGAAGACAATTAGCAGCAGAGCAGGTATCTGCATAGATGGTGCCTTTATTCGTTGAAGAAGCGAGAGACAATCAGATCACTCAGCAGTTTGGATCAAGATTTAGTTCTATTCGAGGGATATGGGGTAAACCTGCGCTGAGATAAATCACAAGCCCTGTGAGAAAATTGCAACGCTACTGATGAATAAAGTTATTTTATCTGAGAGGTAAACGGGAAATTTGCCTTACAAATTGGTTCATTGAGATCAAGGGGTTGTTAATCCTGAACTCCTTGCTGTTGTAGAACATGCTAAAAAGGACATGCTTTTGCGTAACTAATAATCCCAAGCAAACAACAAAAAAAGAAAACGTTAAAAAAGCTAAAATAAACTTTTTGGAAATGAATAGGCCGGTGTTCTGGTCTAAAAGACTTTTATTAAGTCGATCTCTTTGATTTAAAAGCTCATCGACCTCAAGAGTTAAGACTTGCTCCTCCTTGTCGAGGCGAACGATTTCAAAATTATAATCGTCTTGAATACTATGATTTCCTGAGTGTTTTTGCACTATATTCTGGCGCATTTTTTCCATTGATACGATATAAGATTGTCTTAGCTCATGCTTTTGATCAATAAGTTTTTGAATAAGGGTTTTCTTGGTTTTGATTTGCTTGGCAAGAAAGGAAATACGCTGCTTCAAACTAGCTGGCTTGAAATTCTTGACTGTCATCAGCTTTCTGACCATTACCATCAAATCATACCTCTATCAGGATGCTTACAAGCTAGACACCAAGACTTTAACCACAATAACAACCTTGAGCAGGTAGAATCGACCATTACATAGCAAACAAATCGATACAAAAATCATACATATCAATCAAAATCATCTGCATTCATCAGACCTTCGAATCTTTTTAATAACATCAGAAAGCGGCTAGCCTAATCGGCGAAGGGGATTGAATCGAATTTAATACAGCCTCATGGCCGAATGAAACAGCATGGTTTGGCAAATACATTTAGGGCCAAAAATGTATGACACTTATCATAAACTTAGTGTCTAAATAAAGCAAATATTAAGCATTATAATACTTTAAGCGCTATGAAGCTGTATTAAATTCGACGCAAGACTAATCTAAGCCAATCAAAAACATCAAGTAGTGTTTTGACGATTTTAGCTGCCATCAAACAAGACATAAGTCAAAACACAACCAGTAGGGAGCCTTTTATTTCTCAAATCACGTCAAAAATTGTTGTATCATTGGCTATATCAATCAATTTCCTTTGAAATGTCGCTTTCTAGAATTCCCGAAAAATGCTTGGTAGTACTAGCAATAATAGGAGGATTTATTTTGCTCATCCCAATTGCCAAACAGGCATCATCCCAAAACACTTGTATTGCTCATCATGTTAAAAATTCATCGAAACAAGGTGAAGTGATCGACTCCTCAAGAATAATGGGTAGTGTCCGTTATTGTGCTGGAGGCTCTTAATCAAAGATATCAACTGAACATCTCCTCATAAGTTCATCCAGATTATTTTATTCACTGAGTTTCTTGAATCAGCCGAGTAATGAGACTGGATGACTCACTTCAAAAAAGTGATGGACCCTGATAAGGATAACGAACACAATCGCGTGGACCTGTGATTCTTAACTCAGTTTTCTATTAATCGCAGTTGCCACATCATTGCTTAAGCATCGCTGGACCATGTTTCATCATTTCATGAAAGGCCTATTCGTCTCAGCAGCAATGACGGCACTGCTATCACCGGCATCGGCGATGATTGCGATCTCCTCAGAATCAAATAAAATCCAAAAAACTTACCATCAACACAATTGAGACTTCATGTTAATTTTCATAACCACTATCGACACAGCATAGAAACTTAAAGCTTATGGTTCAAAAAATGCGGATAGTACCCATGATTAATCTCAAGAATTGCTGCATCCCCTACAATTGGAATAAATACACACGAAATCTCAATGCTCGTTGATTAATCGCTCGAGCAATCGCTATCATCTCTCAAATTTTAAACAATGAATTACTCGCAAAAGATCACTCTGCTTGCCACTATCACGGTTAATTTAAACGTCCCAGAGCATCAAACCAAGGAACAGCTCAACGAATGGATTAAGTCGGATGCTGCACGCATTCACTTCATCGACCATTTAAAGCCTGCGTCGTTTGTCGACCTTAAAGTAGTTAAAGCAGCCTCAGAAGCAGATCTTGTGAGCTAGCGGCTGCGACGGAGAAACAAATCTGGCTTATTCAATGTTCGAGCTGCAGGCTATGACTGAGACAGTGGCTTGTAGACGCTGAGACCAAAAATGAGATTTCAGATAAGGCCACCAATGATCACGATCCGTCCGCAAAGTTGAACAACGCCAAGTTCTATCCAGACCACATTATTGAGAAGATAGTTGAAGAACTCGGCTAGGCAATGGGGAAACCGCTGTTCAGCCAGTCGAGAATTATAAACATTAGACAATGTTGACCATTGCCTTAAAGAGTCCGAAAATTACTGAGATTACACGACATCAAATTAATTTACATTTGCCCTTAATTCATGCCTAGAGCAGTAACAGGCATCGCCAAAAGTCCCTTGCCACTAAGCAGCCTTTGCATGAAGTATTGATGCCGCATACTCGCCTACACAGAAAATAAATCTCGCTGTCTGAATCACTATCAAGAACACAAAAGCTACAGTAAGCACTACCTTAAATCGATTCAAAAATTACTGGTCAAAAGCCTGACTAAATAGAGACAACCTGATTCGCAAAAAAGCGAAAATTTAATCTCCAATGGTGACCAGAGCATTCTTATTTTTCCACCAAACCCAATCTCGAATCGGTGGTGTATTACGAAGCTGCTCTCGCGTTAGGCCAAGCCTTAATTTCATCGACGCGTCCAGGAGCACGTCGAGCATCTCTTCGCCATTGGTACAAGCAGCGAGAGCCTCATTGGTGCGTTGTGCACCGTCGAGAGCGTTCACGAGCAAGCTCACGCGACGAGCCACTGGCAATGATCGTGGGTCCACATCGTGTTCACAACGGCCATTAGGGTAAGCATTTCCACGCATCGCATTCGTACCAGTAAAGGGAATTAATGTGATGACTCCATAGCCTGTTTGGCATGTCATCACTCCCGTGCAACCACTGGGTGATCGGAGACGTGCATGGCTGCTATCAACCGCTACAGCGCCTACTCAGCGCTCTACCAAAGAGTGACCACGTCGTGTTTTGCGGAGATGTGATCAACCGTGGGCCCGATACCCCCTCCACGATGCACTTGGTTTGGTCTTTAGTCACGGCTGGACGGGCGACCTGGCTGCGCGGAAATCATGAGCAGGCGCTCCTACAGACCGTCAGCGAAGCGTCCCTGACCAGCCCCAGCCCATGGCTCAAGAGGCTGGATCAGCTCCCCGATGTTTTTCAGGGAGACGGATGGCTGGCAACCCACGCAGGGTTCGACGCCAATGGTTCTCTCAACCTGACCATCCGTGAGACCTTCTGGGAGCATTACGACGGCAGCCTTGGACTGGTCGTGATTGGTCATACCCCTCGAGCTGATGTGGAGCGACATGGTCAGATCGTGATGATTGACACGGGTGCGGTGTATGGAGGAAAACTCTCGGCTTACTGCCCAGAAACAGAGGCCGTTGTGCAGGTAGAGGGAGTACAGGTGGATACGGCTGCTCCACGCAACCGGACGGCCCCATCGATCCAGGTAGAGCCTTGCTAACGGTTTACCGCAGCAATCGCACAGAGTTTCTTGCAACGCTTCTGGCTCAAACGCTGACGCTTGACCCCCCAGGTCCGTTTGAAGAGCTGGAGATTGTCGTCAACACCTGGCCGACAAGCCGATGGCTCGGAGAGCAACTGGCCAAAGCCAACGGCATCAATGCTCTTGTGCGTTTTCCCTTTCCTGGATCGCGCTTACGTCAGCTGGTGCGCTGCATCTTGGATCTCGATCCAAGCAGCGAAGATCCTTGGCGGGCAGAACGACTGGTTTGGTCGGTTTTAAAGGTGCTCCCCGATCTTCTCGAACACCCCACTGCTGAAAGCCTGAAACTGTGGTGGGAGCAACATGCAAGCTTTCCTGGACAGCTTAATCGTGATCATTGGCAGCTTGCCCGCTGCCTCGCCGATGCGGTGGATGACTACGCCCTCTACCGACCGCAGGAACTGAGCCAATGGATTGAGGGCCACGGAGACGCTGACCTGCCGGCTCATTTGCGCTGGCAACCACAACTCGTTCGGGCCCTGGCCGCAAGCCTCCCCTGTGATCCCTTTGGTCTCCAAGTGCAAAAGGCCGTTGAACGTTTGAGGGCAGGTGATGTTCCAGCAGCAGCCCTTCCGCCTCGATTGCGCCTGTTTGGCATCAGCAATCTCGCCCCGGTGCAGGTGGAACTCCTGCAGGGCTTATCGGGCCTGATGGCGATCGAGCTTTACCTGCTCACACCCTGTCCAGAGCTATGGCAACGCTCCGAACAGAGGAGACAAACGCTCGGACAAGCATGGAACACCCCACCCGATGGGCCCTGGCTCTTGGAATCGCCCCGTCTGGAGGCGATCTTGGGACGAATGGGAGCTGAGTTTCAGTTGCTCTTAGAAGGCAACGGTGATTGCTTTCTCGGCCAATGGGATCAGGGGGATCTCTTCGCCGCGCCGATACAAATCGCTGCATCCGAAGGTCGGCCAGCCACGCTCCTGGAGCAAGTGCAACAACAGCTGGTGGATGGAAGCGCACCACCCCTCACACCTGCTGATCAAGACCGGTCGTTGCGCTTTTTGGCCTGCGCAGGACCATGGCGAGAAGTGCAACTGGTCCGCGATCAGATCCTGCAATGGCTGGCCTCTGATCCAAGCCTGGAGCCGCGAGATGTCTTGGTGATGACGCCTGATGTGGAGCGCTATGCCCCGCTCCTCACCTCCGTCTTCGGTGATCAAGACGCCACGGGAGTGAGCATTCCCTGGAGACTCACCGATCGCAGCCAACAATCAACTCCAGGCCTGAGCCAGGGATTTATGGCCCTGTTAAGGCTGGCAAGTGAGCGCTTAACAGCCTCCGGGCTTGAGGCTCTTCTCTCCAACCCCGCCCTGCAAGTCCTCCAAGGCATCACGGCCACGGATGCCGTGCGAATCACCCAGTGCCTCCAACAGACCGGCTTCCGTTGGGGGGTGAATGGCGAAGAGCGGGGTGGCGATGACACCCATAGCCTCCGTTGGTGTCTTGATCGCTGGCTGCTTGGCCTGGTGCTGCCTGCCGAACCAGGTCTTGCTCCTGGAGGCTGTGCTCCTTACCAGGGGGGGCTCACCATTCAGCAACTCGAACAATGGTGGCCGCTTCTAGATGGACTAGCGCAATGGATCACGCGTCTACGTCAACCCCATCCCCCCAGCGCTTGGACCTCCCAGTTGAATCAGCTTCTCCAGCATCTTTATGGCGATGGAGGGGACTGGGCCTGGGAACAACAAGCGATCGTCCAAGCACTCGACACGATGCAGCAACAGGCATCTGAGTGCACTCTTGACCTTGACCTCTCCGTCGTGGTCTCCATTCTTGATGAAGCCCTCTCCGCCGATAGCGGTCGTTTTGGCCACCGCAGTGGTGCCCTAACGATCAGCGCCCTAGAGCCCATGCGGGCGATTCCCCATCGGCTGATCGTGCTGATGGGGCTGGATTCACAAGACTTTCCACGTCAACAGGAACGCGCCGGCTTTCACCTCTTGGAACAGCAACGCCGACTCGGCGATCCATCGAGCACAGATCAGGACCGCTACGTCCTGCTGGAAGCCTTGATGTCCGCGCGACAACATCTCCTCATCAGCTGGAATGCACGCGATGAACGCAAGGGCGAAGCGCTTCCCCCAGCACCTCCGGTCCAACAATGGCTCACCTTGCTGAAGGACCAACTCACCCCCGAACAGTTTGAGCGCGTGGTGTTAGAGCAGCCAGCCAACCCCTTGGATCCTCGCAATTTTCTTGCCAATCGCTCCGGCTCAGCCTTCAGTTCTGATCGTCACCACCTCGACGCCAGGCTCAATCTGGATCGCCGCGATCCCATGGGCGTGAGCAAGAACTCCTTGGGCTTAGCCCATCCCCTGCACTGGACTCCAGTGGGCGACGCTGATGGTTTGGATACGGATGCCGTCAGCCGTTGGCTGGAGGCTCCCCAGCGCTATTGGCTCAAAGCGAGAGGGTTGGAAACACGGGAGTGGTCCACCCCCGTAGAGGATCTCTCAGCGCTCGAACTCGAGGAGCGGCAGCGTCAATCTCTTCTGAACCAGTCATTCCTCGATCAGATCGACTGGCTTGCTTCCGATTCGAGATTGAAGTGGGAGCACGCGCTTCCAGGGGAATGGGCGAAGCAGCTTCGCGGCCAAGGGATGCTTCCACCTGGCGCAGCAGGCCTACTGGCGGCGAATCGCCTCGAACAGCGCTGGCAAAACCTGCAACAAACCCTGTTGCAACTTGGGCCTTTGCAGTGTGAATCGATCCGCGCAGAGAGCGAGTCACGCACCGTGATCAGAGCTGGATCAACCACGGTTTGGGTCAGCGCCGGACGGCTCCAATCACGCACGGCCTTGGGCGGCTGGTTCACACACCTCATCCAGCAAGCGGCGGGAGGATCCACCCCAACGGCTGTGATCTGTCGTTGTGACAGCAGCACCAAAGCCGATCAGTTTCAAATCGCGCTTCACTGGCAACCTCTGGATCGAGAGCGAGCTCAGGAGCTTCTCTTGTTTCTGAAGGCCTTGGCACATGCAGGAGCTGAAACGTGCTGGCCGGTCCCACCTGCCAGTGGGTTGGCCAGAGCCCTCACGTTGAACAAAGGTCTTGAAAAAGCAAACCGAGCGTTTGAAAGCCGCTGGGATGGGGGATTTGCAGGCATGGGAGAGCGGGAGCGTCCAGAGATGCAGCTTTGTTTTGGCGACCACTTCGATGCCGACAATTTTTTAACGGACGCCTGCTTTGAAGAGGCCTTTCAAGCTTTGTATGCACCGATGCTGGAGGCGCAGCGGCCATGAGGAGCCGTTTTGAACCCAATCAGTACCCCCTCGATGCCGGAGTGCGTCTCATAGAAGCCAGTGCTGGCACGGGCAAAACCTTTGCATTAGCCCACCTGGTCTTGCGGCTGGTGACTGAGCGGAAGCTCAACCTCAAAGAGCTTTTGGTGGTCACCTTCACAGAAGCCGCTGCTGCCGAATTACGGGATCGCATTGGCCGGCGTCTGAACGACGCCCTACAAGCCCTGCTCCAACCCCATGCGCAAGACTCCGGCTCCAAATCCGGCTCCCAAGCCGACTCCCCACCCAGCGATGCCGTGTTGGAGGAGTGGCTGTCCATCCATGGGCAAGATCCCCACAGCCGGCGGATCATTGCCAGCCAGCTGCTGGAAGCGCTGGAAGGACTGGAGCGAGCCGATATCACGACCATCCATGGCTTCTGCCGGCGCAGCCTTCGCCGGCAAGCTCTCCAGAACGGCACAGCGATGGAGGTGTGTCTTGACGATGACAGCCACCATCTCTGCCAAGAGGTGGCTTACGACTACTGGGAACAGCAGGTGCTAGCCCTGCCAGCGGACGACGTTTCCGGGCTCCTGCACGCCGGCCTCTCAGCCGATCAACTGAGCCAAGCCCTCCGTCGTTTGGATAGCGATTGCGCTGTTCGGATCGCCAACACGGAAGGGGCCCACGAGCAACCGCGTCCGCTGATCGAGTGCTTTGACCACTGGCTCCGATCGAGCTGGACTGAATTTGAAGCGCAGTGGGAAACCAGCGGACACGCCTTAGAAACAGCCTTTCGCGACTGCGCCACGGATTGGCGAAGCCAAGGCCAAACCGACACCAAGCCCTACGCACCGAAACCGAAAAAAGATCGCGCCAGCGCAATCGACGCTTGGATTAAACAGGAAAACAACACGCAATCGTTACGCATTAATTACGGCAACGTGCGAAAACAGCATCTGCTCGCTGACTACTTCCATCCGGGTTGTTTCAGCAAAACAGCTCGCCGCTGCAGCGAAATCAATCCCAGCCTTCCACAACCAACCCTGCAACAAGCCATTGCGGCGCTATGGGATGGCCCAGCCGAGCAGGTCTGGCGCCATGCGCTTAACCACGGACTCCACACCCTGGCTAGCCGCCGCGCTCAACAGGGCGTGATCAGCTTTTCTGGCTTGCTCGACGCCCTTGATCCCAAACCATCAGACGCGGAACCACAACGCTGGCTAGCCCCGATTCAGCAGCGCTACCGCGTTGCTCTGATCGACGAATTTCAAGACACGGATCCTCTGCAGTGGCGCCTGCTCCAGACCTGCTTCGCAACGCCAGACCATCTCTTGCTGATGGTGGGTGATCCCAAACAAGCGATCTACCGCTTTCGAGGAGGAGATCTCAACACCTACAAACAAGCCCGACAAAGCGCCGATCGAATCGACAACCTGCTCGACAACCGGCGTACAACGCCTTCCCTGATGGAGGCGATGAACCAGTGGATGGCTCCAGGCCTCATCTTGTCGGACCTCGAGGTGCCCCCCGTCACCCCCTGCGCCAGTGCCCTTCCCTTAGACCTCCATGACGGCGAGCAGCCTCTCCAACTGATCGAGCTTCCAGCAGATAACCCTGACGACCTCCCCTCCCGCACATCCCTCGAATCGACCATTCCGCCCTTGGTCGCTGGCCAAGCCCTCCACCTGCTGGACAGCGATCCCTCTCTCACCCCATCGGATCTTTGCGTTCTTGTGAGCCGTCATCGCCAGGCCGAGGCGGTGCGAGAACAGCTCGCCCTAAGAGGACTTCCCAGCCGCCTGGTCAGTCCTGGAGATGTCCTCAGCACCACCGGTGCCACAGAGCTGCAACATCTCCTCGATGCCCTCGCCACGCCCGCCGATGGCGGACGCTTGCGGCGACTCGCCTGTTCTGCCTTGATGCAATGGACAAGCCGTCAGTTGCAGAACGCGGAGAGCAACGGTGATCTCGACCGTCTGGCAGGGCAACTTCGCAGCCTGCAAGACGACCTCCCATACCGCGGGTTGCTCGGTTGCCTGTCCCAACTCCTCGAGGGGCGAATGCTCGCTGATCTCTCCAGCCGCGGGCGCTTATTAGGCGACATTCAGCAATGTGCCCGACTGGTGCAAGACGCCATGCATCGACAAGGTCTCGACCTGGGCAGCGCCGCAGATTGGCTGAGGCGACAACGCTTACAACCGATCGAACCCACCCCCGACATCAGACAGCCCCACAGCGACTTGGCAGAAAGCGCGGTGGCCGTCGTCACCGTGCACCGAAGCAAAGGTCTGCAGTACCCCGTGGTGATCTGCCCCTATTTATGGCAAGCACCAGCGGAGAGCAAAGGCCCCCTTTGGCGAAACCCAGCCAACGATCCAGAAGGCACTTGGCAGGTGGCGCTCAACCCCCATTGGGACCGGGGACACAAAGCCGCCGAACGTGATCAATACGACAGTGCTGCCGAAGCAGAGCGGCTGGCCTACGTGGCACTCACACGGGCGGAGCGCCATCTCGTGGTGTTTTGGTGCGTCGCTGCTGGACAGGACGCCAACCCTCTGGCCAGCTGGATGAAGGCGCTCTCCTTAGGCGATGCACCAGGCATGAGTCGCCATTCACCGTTCGAGCACACAACCCAGCCGTTCTGGCGTCCAACTCCGAGGCTTGAGACCTTGCAGTTGTCGGAGGTTCCTCAACGCAGCCTCGACCGCAGCTGGGGTCGGAGCAGCTATTCCGCCTGGATCTCCTCTCAAAACACCCATCACGCCCCAGCTCCCGCGGATCCACGCACGCTGGAAGAGGGGCGTGACATCGATGCTGTAGCCGACAGCGAAGCCCCCATTAACCCGGACGATTCAGCCGATCTAAATGGCCCGCTTGCCGCCTTTCCCAAAGGCCCAGGAGCGGGAGATTGTCTGCACAGAATTCTTGAACAGGTGAACTTTCAAGGTCCTGCAGACCAAGCGCCCAATCAGCTGTTGGTAGCTGAGGAGCTTGGCCGAGCGGGAATCAACCTCGAGCACAGTGATGCCGTGATCTCAGCGCTCAACAACGTGCTGATGGCACCCCTAGGCGGCCCCCTCAAACACTTAAAGCTGACCGATTTGGGTGCGGGTAGACGTCTTCACGAGCTCAGCTTTGATCTACCTGTTGCCCAGCAAGGCGATCCAGTGCGCTCTGCAGGCTTAGCCCATGCGTTCGAGGCAGACAGCGACCATCGTTTTGGGGCTCACTACGCGCAATGCCTGCGGCAGTTGGACATTCGCAGTCGGGGGTTTCTCACGGGATCGATCGATCTGGTGTTCACCGATGGGGATGATCCAGCGACAGCCCGATGGTGGGTCGCGGATTGGAAAAGCAATTGGATTGGAGAACGAAACGAGGCTGGCCGTGGCATCGCCTGCGGACCCCGGCATTACAGCCAAGCCGCGATGGAGGAGCAGATGCTCTCCCATCACTACCCGCTCCAGGCCCATCTCTACCTTTTGGCCCTGGATCGCTACCTGCGCTGGAGGCTCGATGGCTACGACCCCGAACGCCACCTCGGCGGCTACGCCTATGTCTTCCTCAGAGGCATCAGCCCGAAAGGGGGCTCAGGGCTCGTGATCGAGCCGGCCCCCTTAACGCGAATTCGCCGGCTGGATCAGTGGCTTGAGGGGCTGTCGTCATGAAATCTGCAGCGTCGGAGGCTCTCCTTTCCCTTCAGCGCGGATTGCTCGCCACGCTTCAACGGCGCTTGCCGCCGGAGCAAAACAGTGAACCACTTGTGGAGCTCTTGCGTGCCCTCACCCTTGCGCTTGGCCGAGGGGACATTTCCCTTGCACTCCACGATGGATCCGAGGTTCCAGAGGGGATCGAGAGTGATGGCTGGCCCAGGGTTCACCGGGAAGCCTTGCTGGCGAGTGGATGGCTGGACGGTGACCAATCCGTCTTGGTCTTGCACCACAACACCCTCTCCTGGCGTCGCTGGCATGGAGCCATGCAAGAGCTCGAACGCGAACTTCAACGCCGCTACCTCCAGGCCCCAATCCATGCCCCAAGCCATGCCACACCCCACGGCAGCCGTACCAGCCAGCGATCGAAGACCTCCGATCTCAGTCCCGAACAGCAATCGGCGATTCACGCCATCGATCGCTACGGCGTGGTTTTACTCAGCGGAGGTCCCGGAACCGGTAAAACCAGCACGGTGTTGCACATGCTGCTCCGCGCCTTTGAGAATCAACCAAATCTTCGGGCCCGACTTGCCGCTCCCACTGGCAAGGCCGCACGTCGCCTCCAGGACGCCATTCGCAGCCACCCAACCACCGCGTCCTTGCCCTGCACCACTCTTCATCGCCTGCTGGAGGCCCGTCCCGGAGGCTTTGGCCGTCACCGACGCAACCCCCTGCATTTGGACCTACTCATCGTCGACGAAATGTCGATGGTGGACTTGGAGCTAGGCCGCGCCCTGTTGAGTGCACTGCCAAGCCATTGCCAACTGGTCTTGGTGGGAGACAGCGCTCAGTTGCCACCGATTGGTGCTGGAGCGGTCTGGCAGCATCTTCAGGCCCCTGATCAAAACGAGCGTTTTGAGGAAGGGGCGATCACCCTCACGAAGGTGTACCGCAACCGAGGTGCCCTCGCGCAGATGAGTGCGTTGCTCCGTGACCAAGGCTTGAACCCGTTCTGGTCGCAACTGAGCACGTTGCCGAAAACCTCCAACATCAGCCTGTTTCAGCCCAAAACAAAGCAGATCCCCGAGGCTGTGCATGCCGTACTGACGCGGCATCTTGACCATCTCCAAGCAAGAGCAAGAGCTTTAGAGCTCGACGCTGATGGGCAACCCCATCAACAACAAGCGCAAGACCTTCTCGGCATCCTTGACACCCTCATGGTGCTCTGCCCGCGACGTCGCGGGCCATGGGGTGTGGATGCCGTCCATCAACGGATGATTGCTAGCTCTGAACCTCAGCGCTGGCCGTCGGGCTTGCCAGTGTTGTGCAGCGAAAATCAGCCAGAACTGGGCCTCGCCAATGGAGATCTCGGGGTGATGATCGGAGAGGGGGCGCATCAACGGGCCCTGTTTCTCAGCAGCGACCCCTCGGGCGAGAGCCGGCATGCGCTGTTGCATCCAGCCCGTCTTCGACACCTAGAGCCAGCCCTGGCACTCAGCATCCACAAAGCTCAGGGCTGCGAGATGGACAAGGTGCTGCTGCTCTGGCCTGCACTCGACGATCGCCAAAGCAGTTCGCTGCTTTACACAGCCATCACCCGCGCCAAACAGCAACTGCTTTTATTTGCAGATCCATCAGCATTGGCCCTAGGCCGCTCAGCAGGATCTCGGCATCCTGAAGATCAAAGCAGGATCGGGGATGCGTAGATGAGCGGGATCGAGAGAGTGATCCGCCCTTGGGGCTGGTACGAAGATCTCGGCAGTGGCCCGGGCTACAAGCTGAAGCGTTTGCTGATAAAGAACGGGCAACGCTTGAGCCTGCAACGCCATCAGCATCGCAGCGAAAACTGGACAGTGGCGCAAGGAAGCGGCGAGCTGTTCTGCCAGGGGCAATGGTCGAATGTCTCAGCAGGAGACACCCTGCATATTCCCAAAGGAGCCATCCACAGAGCGCTGGGCGGAGATGGCGACCTGCTGATCATTGAGGTCCAGCATGGCTCGATCCTCGAAGAAAGCGATATCGAACGCCTAGAGGACGATTTCGGCAGAGTGTTAAGATAAATTTTCAATCTTTGATCGAAAGGCAAGCAATACAGCGCGGCTCACGCCGATTGGACGTTGCAAGCCTGATTTAAAGGATTAATCAGGCAATTGCCTTTCAAGAATGACCAATACACCAGCTCAGGGCGAAGGGTCCTGTTCAGTGGATCTCAGCATGTCTGAGATTTCCGAGACCACGTCATCGGAACCCATCGATGACGTGTTTACAACGGTGATTGAAAAAGTCGAAGAGCCAGAGGCACCGTCTGGATTCTCAGAATTCGGCTTCAGTGAAGCCCTGCTCAAAACACTTGCTGATAAGGGATATAAAGAGCCCTCGCCGATTCAAAAGGAGGCCATCCCTGAGCTCATGCTCGGACGTGATCTCGTGGGCCAAGCGCAAACCGGCACAGGGAAAACCGCCGCCTTCGCTCTGCCTTTGCTGGAGCGATTGCAAGGAGACAGCCCGCTCCCGAGCGTGCTTGTGCTGGCACCGACCCGTGAGCTCGCGATGCAGGTCGCAGAAGCATTCAAGGCCTATTCCGCTGGGCACCCTCACCTCAATGTGCTGGCGATCTACGGGGGATCCGATTTCCGCTCCCAAATCAACGCGTTAAGGCGTGGTGTTGACGTCGTTGTGGGCACCCCAGGACGGGTCATGGATCACATGCGCCAAGGAACGCTGAATACGAGCGGATTGCGCAGCCTCGTCCTCGATGAGGCCGATGAAATGCTGCGCATGGGTTTCATCGACGACGTCGAATGGATCCTTGAACAATTGCCTGAAGAGCGTCAGGTCGTGCTGTTTTCAGCGACGATGCCGAATGAAATCCGCAGGCTCTCCAAGCGCTATTTGCGTGAACCGGCAGAAATCACGATCAAAACGAAGGAGAAGGAGGCGCGCCGCATCCGTCATCGCTGCATCACGATGCAGAACTCTCACAAGCTCGAAGCACTCAACCGTGTGCTCGAGGCGGTGACGGGTGAAGGAGTGATTATTTTTGCCCGCACCAAAGCCATCACCCTCACCGTCGCGGAATCCCTCGAAGCCGCTGGTCACGACGTGGCTGTGCTCAACGGAGATGTGCCCCAAAACCAACGGGAGCGCACTGTGGAACGCCTGCGCAAAGGAACCGTCAACATCCTGGTTGCCACCGATGTGGCAGCGCGCGGACTCGACGTTGATCGCATCGGTCTCGTGATCAACTACGACATGCCTTTTGATAGTGAGGCTTACGTGCACCGCATCGGTCGCACAGGCCGAGCGGGCCGCAGTGGGGAAGCCATCCTGTTCATCACGCCCAGGGAGCGGAGATTCGTTGGCAATCTCGAACGCGCCGTGGGACAGGCCATTGAACCGATGGACATCCCTAGCAATGCCGAAATCAACCAGAGTCGACTCGACCGTCTTCGCACCCGCTTGAGCGCTGAAGCCACCAGCGAAGACAAACCAGATGAAGAAACCGCTCTGCTTCAAGAACTCATCCAACGCGTAGCCCAAGAGCTTGAGGTGGAACCCGGTCAACTCACCCTGGCCGCCATGAGGTTGGCCGTTGGCGAAGGACCTCTGTTGGTGCAGGGCGATGAAAGCTGGTTGAAAGCTCCAATGCGCAACGACAGGAGAGATGACCGACGCGGAGATCGCGGTGGTCACGAGCGCGGCAGGCGACCCGAGCGGGCATCACGCCCACCCGAAGATGATATGGAGCGGTTCAGGGTTGAGGTCGGCCATCGCGATCGCGTCAAACCCGGCAACCTTGTTGGAGCCATCGCCAATGAGTCAGGACTCGAAGGGCGGATGATTGGGCGAATTCAAATCTTTGAAACGCACAGCCTGGTGGACCTTCCCAAAGGGATGCCTGAGAACGTTTTCAATTCACTACGCCGACTGAAAGTGATGAATCGAGAGCTTCAAATCCGCCAGGATTCCTAACTCTTGAATCATCTTCTCCGCCTTGTGATCAGCCTCTGCCTATCGCCCATGCTGATCACAACCACCGGATCAATCGCGCAGGCCGCCGATGATTCGGAAGAAATCAAGAAGCTTTGCATGGCTGGTTTTAATGCCGCCATGTCTCAAGCTGGACAAACGCCACCAGAAGGCATGGGTGATTTCACCTGTTCATGCTTTGCAAGAGAAATGAAGGGCATTGCTTTTATCATGCAAGCCCAAACAATCTGCAAAGAATTGGCCGCCGAGAAGTACGGCCCCCTCATGAAAACCCAGTGATATCCCCTGACACATCCCTGTCGCATGGTCAGGAGATCCTCACCATGCGACAGAACATCGAAAAAAATGAAACCTTTCGATTGTCTCATCAAATGTTGTGATGTCGCTCCATGCAAACCTGTAGCGTGGTGAAGCATCAGCTTCATGTTCGGCTCTGATCGGCTCGCTCCCCCAGGCTTCAGCTCTCCAGCTTCAGCATCAAGGACTTTCCTTTTCGGACCAAAACTTCTCTGATCAAATGTCCAACGGTCCCCTCAGGAAATGACCATCTACATCGGTAATCTGTCTTTCCAGGCAGAACAAGAAGATCTTCTCGATCTATTCGGTCAATACGGAGAGGTTAAGAGCGCAAGTCTTCCTCTCGATCGCGAAACAGGCCGCAAGCGCGGATTTGGCTTCGTTGAAATGGCCACAGACGAAGATGAGCAAAAAGCCATCGACGACCTCCAGAACGTGGAGTGGATGGGTCGCATGATCCGCGTTAACAAAGCAACCCCACGTGAGCGCACTGGCGGTGGCGGTGGCGGTGGCCGCGGCGGTTACGGCGGCGGCGGCAACGGTGGTGGCAATGGCGGCGGCGGCTACGGCGGCGGCAACCGCTGGTGATCCATCGGGAGGAGACAGCTCATCGAGCCGTCTCCTCCATTTCAAGCTTGCAATCCAGCTCAAAACGACGATCGATCAGCTTTTGAAAGCGATCCCCAGGCCTTGTCTCTTCAACAGGCAAAACGGGGGCTGCATTGCGTACTTCATCACGATGCTTCCGCGCTAAGAAGCGATGAAAACGATTGAAAGCTCTTGTACGAGTCATCCAGTCTCCTCGATCTCTGATTCCGGTCTACACCGTTTCAGGAGGTTTGACGCTGTTGGGCAACACAACGCTTGAATAGAACGTCTTGCCATTAGTGATGGCCGATCAAATTCTGCCTGGTCGCACTCAGCCTGCCCTGCCAAGGCTTTTAAGCCATCTACAGCCCTACAGAAGACGGGTCTGGATGGCAGTGAGCTGCTCCATCATCAACAAAGTCTTTGATCTGCTGCCTCCAGTCCTCATTGGCCTCGCCGTTGATGTTGTTGTTCAGCAAGATTCTTCATGGCTGGCGGCCTTGGGTGCGGCAACAGTGCCCAGCCAACTGATTGTTCTGGCGCTGCTGTCCTTCCTGGTCTGGACCGCAGAATCACTCTTTGAATATCTCTACGGTGTTTTGTGGCGCAATCTTGCACAAACCACCCAACACAGTCTGAGGTTGGAGGCCTACGACCATCTCCAAAAACTAGAGATGGATTTCTTCGAAAGAGATAGCACTGGGCGCCTTCTCACCGTTCTTGGTGATGATATCCATCAGCTAGAACGCTTTCTTGAACGGGGCGCAAACGAAATTCTTCAATTAGTCACCACCGTTCTGCTGGTCGGTGGCGCCATGACATTGATGGCACCGGGAGTAGCACTCTTCGCCTTTCTACCGATCCCGATCATCCTTGTGGGATCACTCAATTTTCAACGTCGCCTAGCGCCGCGATATCGCGACGTACGCCAACGAGCTGGAGATCTCGCCTCTCGACTTTCTAACAATCTTGGCGGGATGCTCACGATCAAAAGCTTTGCAACGGAAGCATGGGAACTCGAACAACTACGTTCAGCCAGTGATTCCTACCGACAGTGCAATCGTCAGGCGATTCGAATCTCTGCTGCCTTTATCCCCCTGATTCGCTTTGCAATCTTATTTGCCTTTTTAGCGATCCTTCTGATCGGAGGCATCCAAGCTTGGCAAGGACTTATCGCTGTGGGGACCTACAGCTTCTTGGTCTTTATTACCCAGCGACTGCTCTGGCCCCTCACCACATTGGGACAAACCTTGGACGATTACCAACGTTCAATGGCCTCCACACAGCGAGTTCTCGATCTCATTGACACTCCAATTCAAATCGCCAGTGGAAGCACTCGCCTCAACCCAAGGACTATCAAAGGAGACATACGCTATGAACATGTTTGCTTCTCCTATAGAGATCGCGAACCACTACTCAACAACTTCAACCTAGCGATTCGTGCAGGAGAAACCATTGGCATTGTGGGTGCCACAGGCTCAGGGAAAAGTTCACTGGTTAAATTACTCCTGAGGCTTTATCCGCTCACGAGCGGCAGGATTGTTCTTGACAACCATCCGATTGCATCGCTGCATCTGCAAGATCTTCGCCGATGCATTGCACTCGTGAGTCAAGATGTTTATTTGTTTCACGGAAGCGTCGCAGAAAATATTGCCTACGGATCTCCTGAAGCGTCTAGGTCGTTCATCGTTTGGGCAGCGGAACAAGCCGAAGCCCTAGCTTTTATCGAAAGCCTCCCGCAAGGATTGGACACGCTTGTAGGCGAAAGAGGTCAGCGTTTGTCCGGTGGTCAGCGCCAGAGAATTGCCCTGGCTAGAGCCATCTTAAAAAATGTACCCGTGTTGATCCTCGATGAAGCAACAGCCGCTGTTGACAATGAAACAGAGGCGGCAATTCAGCGTTCGCTCATGCGCATTACCGCGAATCGGACCACACTGGTGATTGCGCATCGACTTAGCACCGTGCGACATGCCGATCAGATCATTGTGATGGACGCTGGTCGCATTGTTGAACAGGGCACCCATGATCAACTTCTGCACAAACCAGGCGCTTACGCCGACCTTTGGCGGGTTCAAGCTGGCTTACGCAGTGACGAAGCGCTGACGCTTTAACGCCAAAACTTTTCATCCAAGACTTCGCCGATGGCTGCTTCGCTGTCCCACCTAATGCATCACCCACTGGGCATTTTTGCTCAGCTTGTTGGGATCAGCGTCTTGATTCCGCCCTTAACCAGGCGGCTAAGGCTTCCGGATCTGGTCGGACTGTTAGTCGCTGGCGTCCTGGTTGGTCCCCACGTCTTGCATTGGATCGATGCCAAAAGCGAAACGATCACGCTTCTTTCTGATATCGGAGCGATCTATTTGCTGTTCACGGTTGGACTGGAAATCGACCTGGAAGAGTTCAACAGGGTGAAACGTCGCTCCGTGACCTTCGGAGCTCTGATTTTTGTTCTGGGGGTTGGAACGGGGTTCGGCATCGGCCAGATCTTTGGATTCCCCTTCGTGCCCAGCCTGCTCTTGGGGGCCCTGATGGCCACACACACTCCGCTGGGATATCCAATCGTGAGGAGTTACGGAGCCCAGCGTGACGAATCCGTGATTGTGAGCGTTGGAAGCACGATCTTCACCGACATTGCAGCGCTGTTACTGCTCGCTGTAGCCCTAGGGCTGGGCAAGGGAAACCTCACACCGAGCAGCTTTACAGCGCTGCTGATCAGCATCGGTGTGTTTGCTTTCGTCGTCGTCTGGGGCATTCGCATGCTTGGGCGCCATCTATGGATGCGCAGCGTCATCGATGAAAACCGGGTGTTTCTGGCGGTGTTACTCACCTTGTTTGTGGCTTCCCTTGGCGCTGAACTCGCAGGGGTTGAAAAAATTGTGGGCGCCTTTCTGGCTGGGCTCGCCGTGAATTCCGTCCTTCCAGAAGGCAAGGTCAAAGAGCAGGTGATCTTTGTGGGGGGAGCCTTATTCATCCCCATCTTCTTCATTCATCTAGGACTGCTGCTCGATCTCGGCAGCCTCGCCGACAGCATCAGCAACATTGAATTCACAGCCCTCATGCTCACTGGCGCTTTGGGGTGCAAAGCCCTGGCGTCCGTGATTGCCGGGCGCTGGTTCCGCTACAGCCGCAATCAAATGCTGCTGATGTGGTCGCTCGCCATGCCGAAGGTGGCCGCCACGCTTGCAACGGCATTCATTGGTTATCAAGCCGGATTGCTCGACAACACAGTTCTCAACAGCGTTCTGGCCGTCATGGTGGTCACGGCGACGCTCGGTCCAACCCTCACCACTCGATCCGTCGTGGCCCTGATGGAACCGAATGAACACTCCGGCTTTGGAACACCAGGACTCGATCAAGATCTGGATGTACCTGGAGAGGTGGTGCGACGCCCGCTGAAAGTGTTGGTGCCAGTGGCCAACCCAGAAACAGAGTTGATTCTGCTGAAGTTGGCGGCTCGACTCTCCCAGGGAGAGGGCGATCACAACGGGCAGCTCCTTCCGCTCGCACTGGTGAGCCCAAGCCTTGAGGAGGCTCGCGGTGGCTTAAATCGGGCCCTATCCGCCGCAAGGAGCAGGCTGAGTCAGGCAGCCAGCAACGGAGAGGGCCTCAAGGCAACCACGCGTTGCCTCCTACGCGTGGATGACGACATCGCTGCGGGCATGAGCAGAAGCGCTTTAGAGGAGGGAGCCGATCTGCTTTTAATCGGAGCAGGACGCCCTGACCCACTACGCAAATGGCTCCTGGGCGATCTGGTCGATGGGGTCTGCCGAACGGCTCATTGTCCTGTGGTGGTAGCCAATCTGGGGCGGCGAGACCTCAAGGAACTCAACCAAATTTTGGTTCCAATCAAAGATCTTTCGGCCAGTGCGCGCGAACAATTTGAGCTCGCCCTACGGCTCCTATCCACCGCGCCTGACCCGACATCCACCACCATCAGCCTTCTTCACATCCATGATCCGCGCTTTAATCGCCACGAACGATCCTGGATGGAAGAGCAACTACTGAGCTGGTGTCCGCGTAACATCCCCAGCCAACAGATTCAAATCAAACTGCTGCAAGGACCTGGCATCGATTCAAAAATCCACTGGTTCAGCCAAAACCAAGATCTCGTGATTCTGCGTTCACAACGACGTCGCGTTGCTGGCCTCCCCATTCCGGCCAGTGATCGCACGAGCAACTTGGTGCATCAGTTGGGCTGTCCGGCCCTAATGATTAGCGATCCACTCCACTAATCATGGTTGTCACGACACAAACTTCAACACAATTCAACGGTTGGAGGAACAGACCTAGAATTTGCAGATGAACGTTCAAAGAAGTCCGAATAAAAAAACCCTGTTCACAGCAGCAGTGCTAGGACTCTTTAGTGGCTTGTTGCTATCGATCCCTCTCAGTCGATCCCTGATTCCATCAACAGAAGTTCCTAATCTGGTCTCCGTCAGCAACCCATTTGAAGGCTGGTCCAGCTTTGACAATGAGAATATCGTTGTTCTTGGGATGGATGCTGGAGGCGGCAATACAGACACCATTTTCATCCTTGGCATTGAAAATGGTGAAACCTCGATCATTCAAATCCCAAGAGATAGCTACATTGATTCTCGCAGCTTTGGTTCCATGAAGGCCAACGCACTTCATGCGAGAGGAGGACCAGATGCCGTCAAGACAGAATTAACTCGCTTAATGGGCCGCCCAATCAATCATCATATTTTAGTCAATCTCGAAGGAATTCGCACCATTAGTGATTTACTTGGAGGCCTAGAAGTTGATGTACCTAAACGCCTCTACTACCAAGATAAAAGCCAAGGATTACTGATTGATCTTCAGCCAGGCCCTCAGCTGCTCAAAGGCCGTGAACTTGAAGGTTTTCTACGCTGGCGCCACGATGGAGAGGGTGACTTTGGCCGACTTGACCGACAACAACTCGTCTTGAAAAGCCTCTTCAATAAACTCATCAAACCACAACATCTCATCCGTTTGCCAGCCCTCATCACGGCAGCTGGACGCAATCTTGAAACAGATCTTGGCCCTATGGAGTTAGGCAAACTAATCACCACGATGGGAACAACAGAACTCCAAACCAGTCGACTCAAGGCCCGTCCCTTCTATCAAAACGGAGTGAGTTATCTCGACACACAATGGCCCGCAAATGTTCCAGAACGAGGCATCGATTCGAGTGAATCCAGCAGCAGACGCTTCCAGTTGCTGTTCTGAGGGCGTCTGCAAGTAAGCATGTCTGGCATGAACGATAACATTGTCAAACAAAGCCTGCGACTCGGGATTAGTGTCTTAATTACCTGCGCAATCGCTCAGCACTTTGATCGAATCGACTTCGTTTGGTATCCGGTCTTAGCTGTAATTTTTTGGTTGATGATCAAGATGAAAATACTCTACGAGCAGCTCGAAGCAGAATTCTCGGCACGATCAGTGGGGGCTTGGTTGTCTTTCTAGTCCATACACTTTTATCAGGCTGGATCTGGATATTGGTGAGTCTTCTGATCACCATCCCCCTGCTTCGGCGCCTGGGCGGGACCAGTGGTTTATCTACGGCTGTTGTGATTACTGTGATGCTTCTAGGGACCCATGATTACGCACTCTTAAATTGGAGTTATGTCCTCAATAGGAGCATCGACACCCTCGTTGGAATCTGCGTCGCCTTAGTGATGGGCCATTTGCTTTGGCCAAAAGATCGCTTGAAGCGCATGGAAGAGATTCATCAAAAACTGATGACCGCACTGAATCGGCGGATGCAGCATCACACGCAAGCACTGCAGGGGATCACGACTCCACCACCCCCATTAAATCCTGGCTCAATCACGCGAGGTATTTTTATAAATTCAGCGTCTGATCAATATCGAACAACAACACGGTCCACGGCATCGCCACCAGCTCATTCGGCTGCGCTGGAAACAATGCATCAGCCTTTGGCGCAGCCTTCGATCGCACTGGATTTTAAGCGAGAGGCTTCTTGATGATCTATCGCACAGGAACCAGTCTCTACGATTACCTGAATTGGCTGAACAGTAAGATCCAAACTACGTGATTGGCTGGAAGCGATTACAACTCCACGATCAAGATCATCCACTTGGCCTCACCCAACGGATCCTCTTGGAGGAAGAGTTCACATGCTTTCTGCGACTGGTCAGCAGTCAAAGATGCCTGAATCAAATTTTGATTCAGGGAAGAAAATAAATGCTTGATCATAACCATCCCGCCCAACAGAGCAAACATCATCACGAGCAGCATCCCTGGTTGACTCGACAAGATCTACGCCTCGCCGTCGTCACCGGACTCAGTGCCGGACTTGGTCTCCTAAGCCCTATTCCCTATGGCTATTACTCACCACTCACAACAACAGCTGTCTTAGCAAGCACCTACGGAAATTCATTGAGGCTTGGCATTCAGAGACTGCTGGGCTCCCTCATGGGTGTCATTGTTCTGATCATTTTCACCCGAGGAATGGAGCTGCCTCTTCCTTTAGGGCTCGGACTGGCTCTAGCCACAACGCGGCTTTTTGGAGGAATTTTAGGTCTACAAGTGGGCTGCAAAGTGGCTGGGAATATCATTGTGATGGAATGGCTTGTCCATGAACAGGTAGAAACCGTCTGGGGCCCGATTCGCCTCTTCTGGACTGGACTTGGGATTGTTATATCACTATAGGCATCACAATCGATATGGCCCAGTCGAAGCATTCCCACACTCCATCAACAATTTGCATCACTACTCGCAGCTATCGAACAAGAATTATCAACGGAGAGTCATCGGCTGAAGGATAATTCCATAAGCGCCAGATCACCAAAACAACAACAGGCGAATCGCATCTCCCTCCAAATACAACTCAATGCAGCGAGACAACAGCAGGCCATGGCACAAATGGAGCTAGGAGTGAATCCTGAACAGCATCCCCTGCATGAACTATGGAGCAGCATCGACCTTCTAGCTTCACAACCACTCACCTCCCTATGGGCGATAAGAAGCCTGAGTGCGCCCATTCAGAAGTCTGAGAAAATCAAGCAACTTCACCAAAAGGAAGCAGAATCATTAGACATACTCTGCAAGCAGATCCTAATGATTAGCAGCGAGCTCAGAAGCCCAGAAACAATTAGCTATCAAAAATTAAATCCTCAGGCGATGCTTAAGATTAAGAATCTTTCTTGTGATTATAGCCAATGGCTCGAACAAACCACTTACGACCACCTAGCCACTGAACTCAGCCAGATCAGCAAGCAACGATTCAGACAAATCATTCTAAGAGTTACCTTGATTGACTACATTCGATCGGCCATCATCGAAGCGGTATCGATTCCATCCATGACAGCCATCTCAAACAAGTCATAGATAGAAGATTCAATCAATCCCAATTAATAAGCATCCCAAAGATCCATCCAAACTGGCCGAGAGTCTCACCCAAAAAATTGATCCAAAAAGGCGAAGCTTCCTCCCATGCATTGCCCCTTCAAGGGTAAAAGTCTATGGAAGGAATTGGCGATCCATTGCTGCAGCGTCGTTCAGCTTGCAAACAGTCTCATGGTCATGATGACGATGGATCGCGAACGGTCAAACTCAACCAACTTGTGCCATGGACACCTGTGACTGCTGACCAAAGTGCGTGAACATACCCAAAAGTGGCTTTAGGAGCAGTCATCCGAAGCACGTGTTGAATTCCTCCCGATGTGATCTGGTCCTCAGCCGTTACCTGTCCGCGCTCGGATTGATTTGCAGCACCTTCGCGCCCGTCGCCGCTCAGACCATTGCGGCTCCGCTTGATCGAGACGACACAACAGAACAACTTGAGAAAAACTGGGAACGACTGAACACCCAGGTCAACGCTAATGACACGTTGACCGGTCCAGCACCAGCGATCGAGAGCAGTGACGATCTCCGAACCCTGGAAATCCCCGAACGACTGATCGATGTCAATGCTCCCCCCTCCGGTGTGCTGACAGAACAAGACGCGCAGCCTGATCCACTTCTTCGCCTTCCTTCATCCACTGACAGCCAAACACGCGTCCTTTCTCTCACTCTTGAAAAGGCTGTCACGACGGCCTTCCGCAACAACCCTTCCCTAGGCGCTCAGCGAGATTTAATCGAGGCGCAGGCCGCCACCATTGCATCCGAATCAAGTCGCTATTGGCCAACGATCAGTGTGTTTGCCAATCTGGATGGATTTCAAAGCGGAACAACCATCTACACCCCCTACGGCAACAACACCTACGGACTGGGATCGCTCTTTAATCAAGAAGATCAGACTCCCAATTTTGCGCTGACCAAGAATGGGAAAGACATCAGTGGAGTGAGTGCTGGACCCTTTTACCAGCCACCCGGGGGGGGGCATCGGGTTGGTCTCCAATGGGGTCTCCGCCGATGCGGGGCTTCAAGTCGATTACGACATCATTAATTTTGCGCGAACTCCCAGAGTTCAAGCCGCACAAGCCCGTCTTAGGCAACAAGAAAATCTCTATGCCAATCAGTTAAGAGCGATTCAGCTTGAAGTGAGTGAGGCCTATTACAACCTTCAACGTGCTGAGCAACTTGTGCGCATTCGCGATGCGATCGTTCGCACCGATCTTGTCGTTTTAGAAGACACTCTTAATCTCAAACAAGCTGGTCTTGTTCCAAGAGTGGATCTGCTCAGACGGAGCAGCCTTCTCGCTTTGGACGAAGAAAGCTTGATCCAAGCGATGGCTGATCGTGCGGTCGCCCGCCGTGAACTTTGGACCGTTCTCAACCTGTCGAGTGAGATCACCCCCAGTGCCAGCGACCCGATCACGCTCCAACCACGATGGCCCTTAAACCTAGAAAAAACGGTGTTGGCGGCTTATGACGACAATCCAGAGCTCACAACGATTTTTGCCACACAACAGGCACTGATGCGTCGTCAAAGTGAAAGCACTGCAACTTCAAGAGCAAGCAGCCGCCTAGCAATACGCGAAGACCCGAAGCGCGATTCGCTTACGACTCGAGCGAGCGTTTTTAAATAATGAAGCAAGTTTGGCGAAATTAGTGTCAGCCAGACGAGCGGTTGGTGCCAGCAAAGAGGCCTTCCGCTACACACGACTACGCTACCAGGCCGGACTGAGCAATGAAGTGGATCTGTCCATGACCCAAGAACAGCTCGTGAATGCCTTAGTGAGACGATTATTCGCCACTGTAGATGTGAATGTCACCTATGCACGCATGCTGCGTGAACTCTTACCCATGCCTAAGAATCCTAACGACCCCGTCTTAACCCAATTAACGCTTCATTTTCCTTGAAAGCAGCCCGAGCTAATGAGACTTTGAAGACCACCAGCGCTCAATTCGATATCCAAAAATCACCAAAAAAACGACAAACCAAAACCATACTTCTGGTGGATTAGCATTCAAAAGCACGATCAATAAAACCAATTCAGAGATTAACCAAGGAATCTCTTGTTTGAGGAGTGGACGCAATGACATCGTGGAAACAGAATCAAGGAAGAGTGTCAGGTTGGCGCAGAAAAGGTATGTCAAAGAAGCGGTCAATCCTCAAGGAGCGATAACCGCCGGTGAGCGAACGAAGCCCCGGCAAGACATAGGTGACCGGTGAACGCCATTCGACATAAGCGTTCGACATAAGCGAAGGTGTCCACAGTCAAACCATCGCGAATCGAGAAGACGCCACTTCCATCAGAAAGCGTCCAAAGGAATCCATCATCAGAGTTGGATTGACGCTGCAGACTGATCTCAGCTCGCATCACTGGGCCATCCCCAGCCAAGCCTTTCGCCAGCTGTGCATTACCAGTTGTTGTGGCGATATCTTCTTGAGTTGCAGGCAAGGTGAGCACACTCGTTACCTTCCCTTCAATGCCGCCAAAACGCCCCCTTTGGTTCCAGCGCGGGACCACTGCAACGGGGAGCCCTAGGGGTAAGCGACGCGCATCAGCAGGGGGCGTTTTGGCGACAGCGATCAGATCGCGGCCGTTACCTCGGGCCTCATCACCCCGTCCAATCGTGCCAAGACGATCCCCCATTTTGATGGTCTGACCGGGAATCACCTGCAGATCCAGCACACGGCCATCGCGCTGGGCTGTCATCGTGCCATCAAAGGCTAATTTCGCCTCACTGACGCGAGTCTTGCGCTTCAGATCATCAATAACAAAGGTCCGATCGAGCTGCTCAGACTCAAGATCTAGTTTGATTTGCTGAAACATCGTCAGCGATTGTTTGCTTTGAATCTTGAGGTCGTCCAAGGCAACACTGGTGCTGGTCAGTCCTTGCTCTGCTGACACCACTTCATTGGACAGGGGAGCGACCACCGCACGACGCGATAACCATTCAAGGTTGCGAAGCTTTCCCGCAAACGTGCTCTGGAGGTCACCCAGCCGTCGCTCGTCATCTTTGAGTTTGGCGAGCGTGGTATCGAGAGCCTGTCGTGCAGTCTCAATCCTCAATGCATCGCGCTGATTTAACTCAATATTTTGTTTTTGAAGCTGATTTAAATTTCCTTTTTCTTGCTCCAGTTCACGTTCAAGCTCCGGCAAATACAGCGTCATGAGGACCTGCTACTTCTCAACGCGATCACCGAAACGCACATCAAGATCAAGCACTTGACCAGCAGACCTGGCATTCAAAACGCCAGCATTATCTGGATAGATCAGAACGCCTTTCCCTTCAACTTGAGTAGGGACTGGCCAAAACAAAAGCCAAGCTGTGAACAATCCCCCCATCCCTGCCAACAGAGCCCGACCTGCCGATGGTCATCAAGACCATGCCAACGCGTTTTCAACTTTCTAAGGGATATTAAAGCCACAAGGAATATCTCTTCTGCAGGTCCATCCTGAAAACCATGGATGAGGGCAAGTCTAAGAACATTAATCTTATGTCAACAATGTTCAAGGATCAGCCCCTCCTCCATGGCTAGGACATCTATCAGATCAACAACGTAAACGATGTAATCACAGATTCAAATAAGTCTTTAACGCGAGGCCAGCGGCTTTCATTAGTGCTTGTGGCAAGGGTGTACAAGCGGCCTCGATCCACAACGACGGTGGCCAGCTCATGGCGATCGCGATCCTGAAGATGCACGGCGTACTCCAAGTCATAGAACGTGTGACCTGAGGCCTCCCGCTCTCGTGCCTCGATCAACTCAGCATTGCGGCCGCTGCCATCTGGAGCGATCACGTCACGGCGCAAACGTTCCCCAACGGCAACAGCACTGCCTAGTGCCTGCAGGTCGTTATCAGCATTCACTTCCGAGACCACAAGGCTCACCGTTTCATCGCTGTTGATCAGATCGTGAAAAACAACCGTGGGGCCCCCCGTAACCGCTACCCGGGTCCAACCCGTGGGATAGAGGAAGGCATATCTGCCATCAGGACTTTGGAACGAGTTAAGGCCGGCTCCAGCACCGCTGCAAGCGGTAAGCAACACAACACAGACAATGCTGAGGAGCGATCGGAGCGGAACTTGCAACGGAAAGCGCATCGAATCGTTCATGAATCCATCCCATTCTGCCCGGAGATCTCCCTGCCTAGATTTCAAAGACTTGCAGAAGAGTTCTGAGCGGCTTCACCCGACCGTTAGCACGGTTGATCGACCAGTTCGAACGTCTCCCCGGCATTGGTCCACGGACCGCACAACGGCTGGCCCTTCATTTGCTGCGCCAACCAGAAGAGCAGATCCATAGTTTTGCTGATGCTCTCTTGGCAGCAAGGAGTCAGGTGGGGGAATGTCAAACCTGTTTCCATCTCAGTGCGGAACCCACCTGTGAGATCTGCAGGAATCCAGAGCGCTCCATCGGCTTGCTTTGCGTCGTTGCCGATTCAAGGGATCTGCTCGCCCTCGAACGCACCAGAGAATATGTAGGCACTTACCACGTTTTGGGTGGCCTGATCTCTCCAATGGACGGCATCGGACCAGAAATGCTGCAGATCAGCAGCCTCGTCAAAAGGGTCGCAGCAGATGAAATCAAAGAGGTGATCCTTGCTCTCACCCCAAGCGTGGAGGGGGATACCACGAGTCTTTATTTGGCACGCCTACTCAAACCGTTTACGGAAGTGAGTCGAATCGCCTACGGCCTTCCCGTTGGAAGCGAACTGGAATATGCCGACGATGTCACCTTGAGTCGGGCTTTGGAAGGGCGTCGAGCAGTTGAATGAAACTCCAAGAGCCGCGGTCATGAAAAAGAGCATGAGCCGTTACAGCGAAATCCGCCCCAGTGAGCGCTTACCCGAATGGTTGAGACGTCCCATCGGTAATGCCTCGGCGATTGAAGAGGTGCAAAACCTGGTCAAACAAAACGGGCTCAATACGATCTGCGAGGAGGGACGCTGCCCTAATCGGGGGGAGTGTTACGCAGCCGGCACCGCAACCTTCTTGCTAGGCGGCTCCATCTGCACCCGTAGTTGTGCGTTCTGCCAAGTCGATAAAGGCCGTGCGCCCGAAGCCTTGAACCCTGAGGAGGGGGAAAGGGTGGCAGAAGCCGTGCTTCGCATGGGTCTGCGCTACGTGGTCCTCACGGCCGTAGCCCGCGATGACCTTGAAGACCATGGAGCCAGCTTGTTCACAAGCGCAATGGCGGCGATCCGTGCCCGCAATCCCTTGATCGCTATCGAGGTGCTCACCCCAGACTTCTGGGGCGGTGTAGCCGATCAAGCCAAAGCCCTCCAAGCTCAACAGCAACGTCTCGCCAGCGTTCTGAAGGCACAGCCCGTTTGTTTCAACCACAATCTTGAAACGGTGAAGCGACTGCAAGCCGAAGTTCGCCGTGGGGCGACTTACACACGCTCGCTCGGGCTGCTTGCCGCGGCCAGAGAACTTGCCCCATCGATACCCACCAAAAGTGGCCTGATGCTCGGCTTGGGCGAGAGCAAAGAGGAAGTCATCGACACCTTGAAAGACCTACGCCATGTGGATTGTCAGCGCATCACACTCGGCCAGTACCTCCGACCATCTTTGGCCCATATCCCCGTAGCGCGTTACTGGCACCCCACGGAATTTGCAGAGCTTGGGGCCATCGCCACAGACCTTGGTTTTACTCAAGTGCGTAGTGGGCCATTGGTTCGCAGCAGCTATCACGCAGCGGGAGACTGAGCCGTCCAGCGCTGCGCAGCTCGCTGCTGCACCTCGGCACAATCCGCCGTCATCAGAGCGCCAGCACCACCCCAAACCATCCGCAGAGGCAAGTCCCAAACAGCGGCTTCCACCTCATGCACCGTGCTGAATCCACGTTGCTGGAAGTAACGCACCAAGCGCCGATGCTGGCCCTCTGCATCCCGTATCGCCAACAACCTGGCCCTTAGGCAAGGGGTGGACTCAAGCGCCCAAGCCATGGTGGCGGCCCAGATCAAATCGCCTGTTCCGGCCGGAGCTTGGGGACAAACGCGCATCGTATCGAGCTGCAATCCAGCGCTGGCGCCATAGGCCCAGGCTTTCATCTCGCCCTGGAGTTGCAAGCGATCAGCTGCCAACTGTTCAGCCACCACCAGACGCAAACTCCACAGCCCTAGGGGGCGTCCCACCTTGAGGCGCAGCAGCAAGCCACGCTCGCGCGCCTGAGCTTCTAAATCATTGAGCATCAGCACGTGGGCAGAGAAGAGAAAGGACTCACCTCGACCACCGAGGCAATGGGAAGTGGGCCATACAGATGCGGGAAAAGCACGCCTGTATGGATGGCATCTGCTCGCAGGGGGGCAGACACCAGCTTCGGATTGATTCTGAGCGTTAGGACGGCACCAGCGTCGGCATAAAACCGATCAAACGTGGCTTGCAGCTGCTCTTGCCAAGACAAATGAATGAATCCCACCTGCTCAAGAGAAAGGCCACGGGTTGAAACGCGATAGTCGCCGTGCTGCAGCGCAGCCTGCCAATCGGCTTCCAAGGCGAGATGAAACAACGGCTGATCGATGGGAATCGCAATGGCATCCGCCGGAAAAATCGGTTGCATGGCTCCAGGCAACCAAGGATCTGCCCGTTGCATCAACCGTTCCATCATCGGGTCATCGAGAAAGCGCATGAGCCACTCCCGCAATGGCGCCAAGTGAGGATCAGCATCAAATCCAGCCGCATCCGCCAGACGCCACTGCCTTACAAACGGCCATAGGGCCGCATCCGCCAAAGCCATCCGATCAGCCAGCAACCAGCCGTTCCGACGGATGCGTTCGCTCCAGCTGCGCAAAATCACAAGACCAGCCTGGCGATGGTCCTCTTTTAAAGCTCCGGGATAACGGTCGGTGTACTTGAAACGATCGAGATGATGCTTCAACGACCGATCATTTTCTTCAATCAAAAGAGCTGAGTCTTCAGCCTCCAACACGCCACAGGGATCAGCCTTCTGCAAAGCCCAGCGCATGATCGCCAAACTCTCATCGATCACGCTGCCGTCAGCTAAGACCAGAACCGGAACCGTGCCTTTAGGAGAGGCCTCCAACATCGCTGCAGGCTTGGCTTTGAGTTCAATTTCTCTCCACTGCACCATGAGACCGGCCTGGAGCAGGGCCCAGCGAGCACGCATCGCATAGGGACAACGGCGAAAGCTGTAGAGGATGGGCAGCAAGCGAAGTCTGAAAGCAAGACATGGCCACTGAAGCACTAGGCCTGAAGCTGGTCGATCTGTTGTTGGCGCATGGCAAATCTGCGGCGATCGGCCTCTGTGAATTGATCGATGCAATGCAAACACTGCACGCCCTTGATGTAGCTCGGCAGGGTTTGCTGCTCAGAGGAAACCGGCAAACCGCAGGCATGACATAGGCAGTAGTCACCTCGTTCCAACTGATGATTCAGCGCAACGCGCTGATCAAACACGAAACACTCCCCTCGCCATCGGCTGTTCTGCTCTGGAACCTCTTCGAGATAGCGAAGAATGCCTCCACGCAAATGATGGACTTCACCAAAGCCCTGCTGTTGCAAAAAACTGCTGGCCTTTTCACAGCGAATGCCACCGGTGCAAAACATGGCAATGCGCTTCGGGCCCTCTTGCGCAACGCGAGGACGAAGCGTCTGATCCACCCAGTCGGGAAAGTCCCGGAAGCTTTCCGTTTGCGGATTCAAGGCCCCTGCAAAACTGCCGATCGCCACCTCGTAGGTGTTGCGCGCATCGATCACCAGCGTGTCGGGATCATCAATCAAGGCATTCCAATCCTGAGGATCCACATAGGTGCCAACACTGTCACGAGGATCCACTTGCGGTTGTCCAAGCGTCACGATCTCTCGCTTGCTCCTGGCCTTAAAGCGTCGAAACACTTGATCAGGATTCCAGCTGCGCTTCACCTCCAAACACTCGTAATGGGCATCACCCAGCCGAAGTTGGCTGCGTAGAAGAGCGAGCAATCGCTCCACTCCCAGCGAAGGACCGCACACCGTGCCGTTCACGCCTTCAGCAGCAATCAGCACTGACCCGAGAACGGCTTCGGCCTGAGCCAGGGGGGGAAGGGTGCTGAGGAGCTCCTGTTGATCCGCCTCAGCCAACGGGGTAAAGGCATAAAACGCCGCCACCAACAGATCGCTCTGGACTCCATCAGCTCCCATTGCCGGTTCCATCAGGCAGCCGCAGGGGAGTGCCAGTTGGGCTGCACTCCGGCCGTGCGGAGCAGGGCACGGTCAGCCTCCACAGCGGGATTTCCCGTCGTGAGCAGCATTTCACCATAAAAAATCGAATCCGCACCAGCCTGCAAACACAAAATCTGAGCCTCCTGGCTGAGCTGTTCCCGACCCGCGCTCAGACGAACCCGACTGCTTGGCATCAGGATCCTCGTGACAGCAATCATGCGCACGAGCTCGATGGGATCGATGGGGGGGAGTTCCTCGAGCGGAGTGCCCTCCACGGCGACCAAGGCGTTGATCGGAACGCTTTCTGGATGGGGGTTGATCGACGCCAGCACCTCCAGCATGGAAGCTCGATCCTTCACGGTTTCCCCCATGCCAATAATGCCGCCGCAGCAAAGGGTCACACCCGCTTTACGCACCCGCTCAAGCGTCTCCAGACGTTCTTGAAAGGTGCGGGTGGTGATGATTTTGTCGTAGTGCTCAGGACTGGTATCAAGGTTGTGGTTGTACGCCGTTAAACCCGCTTCAGCGAGGCGTTGGGCCTGGTCATCGGTGAGCATTCCGGCGGTCACGCAGGCTTCCATCCCCAGGGCACGCACGCCGCTCACCATTTTCAACATGGAGTCGAAGGGGGCACCATCGCGGATTTCACGCCAAGCCCAGCCCATGCAAAATCGATCCGCACCTGCCTGCTTGGCTGCTTTGGCACGCTCTAAAACAGAAGCAACCTGCAATTCGGGCTGCCCCGTGACATCACTGCTGTGATGCATCGATTGAGGGCAGTAGGCGCAGTCTTCTTCACAGCCTCCGGTTTTGACGCTCAAAAGCGAGGCCAACTGAACGTGATATCCAGGGTTAGACGCACGATGCACCCCCTGAGCACGCCAAAGCAAATCCATCAGTGGAAGATCCAGAAGCGCTTCGATTTCGCTTCGCGTCCAGTCGTGGCGCACTTCAACCGCTTCCGTCATCACCCTGAGAGAAAACCTCGAACCCTCAGGATCCCAGAGCATCGGCGATTAGACCACTAACCCCCCAAAGCGACGGGTTCGGCTTTGGTAATCCACGAAAGCACCGATTAAGGCATCACGATCGAAATCGGGCCAAAGAACATCGGTGACGTGGATTTCGGCATAGGCAAGCTGCCACAACAAAAAATTGCTGATTCGATGTTCCCCACTGGTGCGAATCAAGAGATCAGGATCGATTTCACCGGCGGTGAACAATTCGCCTGAGAGGGTCTGCTCGTCGATCTCAGCGGGGTCAAGCTCCCCACTGGCTGCCCGTTGAGCCAGCCGTCTGGCAGCAATCACCAGCTCATGCCGTCCGCCGTAATTGGTGCAAACGTTGAAATGAATTCCATCGTTGGACGCCGTGCGCTTTGTCGCCTCCTCAATCAAGGACTGAAGACGGGACGGCAGGGGCTCAAGATCACCAAGAAAACGGATCCGCACCCTCTCCGCCTCTAAGGCCTGAAGCTCCCGTTCGAGCACCCGCTCAAACAGCGTCATTAAAAAATTCACCTCGTCGCCAGGGCGAGACCAGTTCTCCGTGGAGAAGGCGTAGGCGGTGAGAGCCTTCACACCCCAATCGCTACAGCGACGCAAAGTCGCTTTCAGAGCCTCAACACCTGCCCGATGCCCCATCACCCGCGGTAAACCCCTTGATTGGGCCCAGCGTCCATTGCCATCCATGATCACTGCTACGTGGGCCGGCAAACGCTGAGGATTGATCTCGGCAGGACAAACCTCAATCCGAGCGTCATCTGAACTAGTGACCAAGCGTTGACTCAAGGCGATGAGTCCTGGGAAGCACTTTTCACGCTACGTGAAGACCCGGTTTTCGCTGGCGTTGAAGTCACGGGAGCCGCCATCAATTCGGTCAAGAGATCCTGAAGACGCGAACTGGTGATCGGACGTTCGAGCTTGCCCTGATTCGCGAGCGACAGCGTGCCTGTTTCTTCCGAAACCACAACACAGATGCAGCGGTCAAAGCGTTCCGTGATGCCCAAGGCCGCGAGGTGTCGGGTGCCGTAGCGACTAATCCCTTGCCGCGACAGCGGCAAAATCACGCCAGCGGAAATAATGCGATTTCCCTTCAGCACCACAGCACCGTCATGAAGAGGGGTGTCAGAAGCAAACAGGTTGAGAAGGAGTTCACTGCTCAATTGAGCATCGACGCTCACCCCTGGATTCAGGAAATCCTCGGGGCGCAAATCACTACCCAAATCCACCACGATCAAGGCACCACGGCGCGATTTGGACAGCCGACCAGCCGCATCCGTGAGTTGCGCAACGGTGCTGGCGGTCGCTCTGAGCTTGCTTTGAGGATTCCCAAACAAAACGGCAAGCCTTCCGGTGCCGAGAAGCTCCATCAGCCGGCGCAATTCCCCTTGCCAAAGGATGGCCAAAGAAAGCGAACAGGCAAGAACCAAGGCATCGACCAACGTCGATGTGAGTGGAAGATTGAAAAACCGTTTAACGAACCAAGCGAGAGCAACAAGAAACAGGTAACCCCTTAACAGCCAAAGGGTTCGCTGCTCGTTGACCCTCGTAAAGAGAAGAAAACCAAGAGCAGAGGCGCAGAAAACGTCGATCAGCAGGCGAAGTTGCAACACCGCCATTCCGTTTATGCACCCCTCATACGTTCAGCTCACTTTAACGAGCGCAGGCGATCTGGCATCAGGTCATAACGAAGCAGATCCTCTGGCTGTTCTCGCCGCTGAATCAGCTCCGCCTCGCCTTGATGCACCAGCACGGCAGCGGGTCTTGGAATCCGGTTGTAGTTCGAGCTCATCGAGAGGTTGTAGGCACCCGTCGCCAGAACCACGAGCACCTCCCCACTGCGGCAAGTCGGAAACGGCAGATCCTTGAGCAACACGTCACCGGATTCACAGTGCTTTCCGGCCAAGGTGATCGTTTCGTCTGCCGTTGCCAGGGGACGGTCAGCAAGACAGGCCGTATAGAGCGACTGGTAGGTGATCGGACGCGGGTTGTCGCTCATCCCACCGTCAACAGAGACATAGGTGCGAATGCCAGGAACCACCTTGCGTGCGCCCACGGTGTAAACCGTCACCCCACTGGATGCCACCAGAGAACGACCCGGCTCGCACATCAAGCGCGGTAGCTCAAGACCACGCTCCCTGCAGGCCAAGGTCACGGCTTCTGCCACCACCTTGACCCAAGCATCAATCGATGGTGGATCGTCGGATTCGACGTAGCGAATTCCCAGCCCCCCACCGACATTGAGATCACGCACTGGATGTCCGAGCTCACGGGCCAACTTGAGGGCATCTGCCATCACAGCCGCCAAATCCCGATGCGGATCCAGTTCAAAAATCTGCGAGCCGATGTGCGCGTGTAGGCCTTCAACACGGGCCCAAGCACACCCGGCCAACGCTGTCAGCACGGGCTGCAACTGATCGGGATCAAACCCAAATTTGCTGTCCAAATGTCCCGTACGGATGTACTCATGGGTGTGGCACTCGATGCCCGGCGTGAAACGCAACATCAAGCGAACCGGTGCTCCACCCTTAGGAACGAGCTCAGCGAGGCAATCCAGATCGTGCTGGTTATCAGCCACCACCATCACGCCATGGCTGTAGGCAAGGGCGAGCTCCTCCACCGACTTGTTATTGCCATGCAGCACCATGCGTTCTGGCGGCATCCCTCCATCGAGTGCTGTTAGCAACTCTCCAGCTGAAACGGCGTCAAGACCCAGCCCTTCTGAGGCCACGAGTCCGGTTAAGGCCAAGGAGCTATGGGCTTTTGATGCATACACGGCAAGGGAATCGCCGGGGTAATGACGCTTTAGAGCTTCGCGGTACTCCTGAGCCGAAGCGCGAATGCTCAGCTCATCAAGGACGTAAAGCGGGGTTCCGTATCGCTCTGCGAGTTCACTCAGACGGCAGCCGCCCACCATCAGACGGCCCTGATCATCAAGCTCAGCCGAGACGGGAGCGAGATTTCGATTGGGGCTGACAGGATCACAGCCGGATTCGTAAGGGGTGGCCATGGCTTCGTCAGGGGCAGGCAATCAGGGCAATGTAAGAAGCGACGCTTCTCAACCCTGACTGCAAAAACAATCAGGCTCAATCCAACGCATGGTTTGGCCTGCCTGAAACTCGATGCCCGAGCGCTCAATGGCCTTTGGAATGCCGACCATTGGGAGCGTGAACTCTCCGATCCCAAGCGCATTTGTGTCGGAATTGCAGAGGGCTCAGACAATTTGTCTGCAGTGGCCTGCGGCTGGGTTGTCCTCGATGAGCTCCAAATCACCGTGGTTGCCGTTGATCCTGAGCAACGGCGCTTGGGACTGGGCCGAACTGTTTTGAAACAGCTGCTCGTGGACGCCAGCAGCGCCGGAGCAAGGCAGGCCTTTCTTGATGTGGCCGAAGACAACCATGGAGCCCTCGCTCTTTACGGGGCTTTGGGCTTTCACACCATTGGTCGCAGGTCCGGCTATTACCGCAACGGCAAGGACGCCTTGATTCAATCCCTTGAGCTGTAAACAGACATCAAACTGAATTGAATCAATTCAGCACGCAATGGGTAGGGATAACCGCACTGATCAAACAGAAACCCGCACTACATTTCTGCATTGATTAACACTTTTTGAGATGCTCACCCCAAATCACTACTGGGATCTGAGCTGGTATCGAGAGTGATCACAACAACTCTTCATCCCTGATAGCTTGGTTTCACCATTAACGGCCCTCAAGATGTTCGAGCGGTTTACCGAGAAGGCCATCAAGGTGATCATGCTGGCCCAGGAAGAGGCCCGTCGCCTCGGCCACAACTTTGTTGGAACAGAGCAGATTTTGTTGGGTTTGATCGGTGAGGGCACTGGCGTCGCCGCCAAAGTGCTCAAGTCGATGGGCGTCAATCTCAAGGACGCTCGGGTTGAAGTTGAAAAAATCATTGGAAGGGGATCAGGCTTCGTTGCCGTTGAGATTCCTTTCACTCCCCGTGCCAAGCGCGTGCTTGAACTCTCCTTGGAAGAGGCGAGGCAGTTGGGTCACAACTACATCGGAACCGAGCACCTCCTCTTAGGCCTGATCCGCGAAGGCGAAGGGGTTGCGGCACGCGTGCTCGAAAACCTCGGAGTCGACCTGGCGAAGGTACGCACTCAGGTGATTCGCATGCTTGGCGAAACAGCTGAAGTGGGAGCCGGAGGTGGTGGCGGAGCCAAAGGGTCCACCAAAACTCCAACGTTGGATGAATTCGGCACCAACCTCACCCAACTGGCAACTGAATCCAAACTAGATCCGGTCGTTGGACGTCACAAAGAAATCGATCGGGTGATCCAGATCCTCGGCCGACGCACAAAAAACAACCCTGTTCTGATAGGGGAACCAGGTGTTGGCAAGACGGCCATCGCTGAGGGTCTTGCTCAGAGAATTCAGCAGGGGGATATCCCAGACATTTTGGAAGAGAAGCGTGTTCTCACACTCGATATCGGCTTGCTCGTTGCAGGCACGAAATATCGAGGGGAATTTGAGGAGCGGCTCAAGAAGATCATGGAAGAGATCAAATCAGCCGGCAATGTGATCTTGGTGATCGACGAAGTTCACACCTTGATCGGTGCTGGAGCGGCTGAAGGTGCTATCGATGCCGCCAACATCCTCAAACCAGCACTGGCTCGTGGCGAACTCCAATGCATCGGAGCAACTACCCTTGACGAATACCGCAAACACATTGAGCGCGATGCGGCCCTGGAGCGTCGCTTCCAGCCCGTCACCGTGGGCGAACCTTCCATTCCAGACACCATTGAAATTCTGAGGGGACTGCGCGAGCGCTACGAGCAGCACCATCGCCTCAAAATCACCGACGCAGCTCTAGATGCAGCAGCAACCTTGGGGGATCGTTATATCTCCGATCGCTTCCTTCCAGATAAGGCCATCGATCTCATTGATGAAGCTGGCAGCAGAGTTCGTTTGCTGAATTCCAAGCTTCCCCCTGCCGCCAAGGAAGTGGACAAAGAACTCCGCGCTGTCCAGAAGGAAAAAGAGGATGCTGTTCGCGATCAAGACTTCGGTCGCGCAGGAGAACTCCGCGACAAAGAAGTTGAGTTGCGTGAAAAGATCCGCACGTTGCTGCAAAGCAGCCGAGAAGAGTCCCCTGTTAACAGCGGGGATGCCGGCCAAACCAGCGAAGGTGCGGTGAGAGAGGCTGTGCCCTCCGATTCAGCGGAGGGATCCACAGCCCAACCTCAACTCCTCACCACTCCGATTGTTGACGAGGAAGATATCGCTCACATCGTGGCCTCCTGGACTGGAGTCCCCGTTCAGAAGCTCACCGAGAGCGAGTCCGTGAAATTGTTGAACATGGAGGAAACCCTCCATAAACGTTTGATTGGACAAGATGAGGCGGTGAAAGCGGTTTCCAAGGCGATTCGGCGGGCACGCGTTGGCCTTAAAAACCCCAATCGTCCGATTGCCAGCTTCATTTTCTCTGGCCCCACCGGCGTCGGTAAAACCGAGCTCACCAAGGCTCTCGCCGCCTATTTCTTCGGTAGCGAAGAAGCGATGATCCGTCTCGACATGTCGGAATTCATGGAGAGGCACACGGTCAGCAAATTGATCGGTTCACCTCCCGGATATGTGGGATTCAACGAAGGAGGTCAGCTCACTGAAGCGGTTCGCCGTCGTCCCTACACCGTTGTTCTTTTTGACGAGATTGAGAAGGCCCATCCCGATGTCTTCAACTTGCTTCTGCAACTTCTCGAAGATGGTCGCCTGACCGATTCCAAAGGAAGAACCGTTGATTTCAAAAACACCTTGATCATCATGACTTCGAACATCGGTTCGAAAGTGATTGAAAAAGGTGGTGGTGGTTTAGGTTTCGAATTCTCTGGTGAAAATGCCGAAGAGAATCAATACAACAGAATCAAATCTCTTGTAAATGAGGAACTGAAGCAGTATTTCCGCCCTGAATTCCTTAACCGTCTTGACGAAATCATTGTCTTCCGTCAACTCAACCGTGAGGAGGTGAAAGACATTGCAGAAATCATGCTTAAAGAAGTCTTCGCTCGTATCGGCGACAAGGGAATCACTTTGACGGTGTCCAATGCTTTCAAAGAGCGCCTTGTGGAGGAGGGTTACAACCCTGCTTACGGCGCAAGACCTTTGCGTCGTGCCGTGATGCGTCTTCTCGAAGACAGCCTGGCGGAGGAAGTCCTCACCGGGCGCATCAAGGAGGGGGATTCCGCTGAAGTGGACATCGACCACGACAAAAAAGTGGTTGTTCGACACCTCAACACCACCGCCCCAGTGACACCTCAACTGGCCAACGCTGGGGTTTGAAGCAAGCATGACCACGTCGTTGGTTTGCCATACCCATGCCATTGCTCCTTCCCGGGTGATCCGGGGAGAGCAAGCCTGGCAACAAGGTCTTCCTGCTATTGCTGATCTCTGTCAGCGACCTGCCCTACTCGGACGCAGTCCCGCAACCCAATCCATTCGTGCGCGTTTAAAGGCCGATCTCATCGGCTGTGATTTGGCTGTTGTGGAGAGCCAACTCCATTTCGACTGCTGCGAAGACGACCTCACACGCCTGCAGGCCCAACTGCAGGCAACAGGCTGTGATGCCGTGATTGCAGCCGGTGGAGGAAAGGTTTTAGATGCAGGAAAACTCCTGGCCTATCGACTCAAACTTCCATGCGTCACGGTGCCGCTCAGTGCCGCGACCTGCGCCGGGTGGACAGCGCTTGCCAACATTTATTCCCCCGATGGAGCCTTTATTGCCGACGAGGCACTCGCTTCTTGCCCAGATCTTTTAATTTTTGATCATGGCCTGGTTCGCCAAGCCCCGAATCAAACGTTGGCCAGTGGCATCGCCGACGCCCTCGCCAAGTGGTACGAGGCATCTGTGGGGAGCGGATCCAGCACGGACGGAATCATCCAACAGGCCGTACAGATGGCCCGTGTGCTTCGCGATCAACTTCTGATCGATGCCCGCGAGTCGATGGCTCAACCGGAGAGTGAAGCCTGGGTTCGGGTGGCTGAGGCCTGTGGTCTCACCGCCGGGGTGATTGGTGGCCTTGGAGGTGCGCAATGCAGAACGGTTGCGGCCCATGCGGTCCATAACGGCTTAACGCAATTGCATGCCTGTCACAGCAAGTTGCACGGAGAAAAAGTGGGCTTCGGCATTCTTGTCCAGCTCCGGCTAGAAGAGCGCCTTGGCGGCAATCAACTAGCAGCCCAATCCCGTCGTCAACTTTTGCCTCTGCTTCAAGAGCTGGGTGTCCCGGTCACGCTGCAAGATCTTGGACTGGGAGAAGCTGGGTTGCATGAATTGCGCGCCATTTGCAGCTTCGCCTGCCGGCCAGGCTCCGACCTGCACCATCTCCCCTTCGACGTCACTGAGACCGATCTGCTGGAAGCTCTCTTGAGCACCGACGCAGACAATCGCTCCGTCAGCACCTCGCTGGAGACCGAAGCTTGACCAACAAGCGCATTCTCGAGAACGCTGCATCCACCCTTCTCGATCCTCTGGCCCGTGAACAGCTCCAGGGCTTGGAGTGGTTGGAACTTGCCTGCACCGATAGCGGGGCAGACCACTACCCAGTGGTGACTATGGGCAGTGGGCCACCGGTATTGCTACTGCACGGATTTGATAGTTCCAATCTGGAATTCCGACGTCTGGTGCCCCTGCTCAAAACCAACAACACGCTGATCATTCCCGATCTGTTCGGTTTCGGGTTCTGTCCAAGGCCAGAACAAATCAGCTACGGACCTGAGCTGGTGCTCAACCATCTCGATGCCCTGCTCGACACCCTGCCAACAGACGAAACCATCGGTGTGATCGGAGCATCAATGGGTGGCTCTGTCGCGATGGAACTGGCGCGGCGCCACCCCGAACGCATCGATCGCTTGCTGCTTCTTGCTCCAGCAGGACTGGATGGCAAACCGATGCCCCTGCCTCCGGTGCTGGACCAACTAGGGGTTTGGTTTCTAGGCAGACCTGGCGTGAGACGGGGTTTATGCAGACAAGCCTTCGCCGATCCCGACAGCAACGTTGGAGAACCAGAAATTGAGATTGCATCCCTGCATCTCAAGGTGCCTGGGTGGGCCCGTTCGTTAGCGGCTTTCGCCCGCAGCGGAGGATTTGCCGGGTGTGGTGACCCCCTTCCCCCTCAACCCCTGCATGTGCTCTGGGGTGAACAGGATCGAATCCTGCGCGCCCCTCAAAAACGTTCCGCGCAGGAATTATTGGGAGACAAGCTTGAATCGGTTGCCAATTGCGGGCATCTTCCCCATCTCGATCAACCGGAGTTGGTGGCGAAACGCTGGCAAGCATCAGAATGACTCCCATGAACGCAAATAGCTCTGGCCCGCTGCTACAGCTGCTGTCCAATGGTCTGCAAATTTGGATCCGAGGTCAATGCGATGACGTCGGTGAGTTGAAGCTGAAACTCCAAGGATCAGCTTTGCAACTTCTGCGCGGCAAGCTGGAAGGTGTGTCCTTAACCGCCCGCAAAGTGAGTTTTCAGAAACTCCCCCTTCTGCGGGCTGAGCTCAAATCCGGTGCCCTTCAAGCCCACATCAATCCCTCCAATCCTGGCCAGCCGATTCAGCTTTCCCACCCCTTCACCATTGATGGAGAAGTGGTCCTCAGCGGAGCCGATCTCAACCGAGCCCTCGCCAGTGATCGTTGGAGGTGGTTAGGAGATCTCATCAGTGAGCAATTGATGGGGCTCACACCTCTGCAAACCTTGAGCATTGACGACGACTTACTGGAATTGCAGGCAGCCGTGATTGCAACCCAAGATCCTGTTCGCGCTCGGTTTGGTCTTCAGGCCGCGGAGGGCACCATTCAAATCACTCAGCTCGAGTCAGGAAAATCGTTTTTATTGCCCATGGATTCCGGCATTCACATTGACAAGGCAAACCTCAAAGCAGGTCAATTAATCCTTCAAGGGAAGGCCACTGTCAGCCCCTAATCAGTCCTTGATCATTCCGTGACCTGCAACTCGAAACGCTAGTTGGCGAGCAAAGGCATGATCAAAATCAAGGCGTAGTACACCACCGCTGGGGTGAACAAATAACTATCAATCCGATCCAGAATCCCCCCATGGCCTGGAAGAGCATCTCCAGAGTCTTTCACTCCTGCATCGCGTTTCATCATCGACTCGGTCAGATCACCGACAAGAGCAAATAACGCCACCAACGCTCCAAGCAAACCACCACTCAGCCACCCCAGGCGCCAGCCCATCAGGCTTGCCATCAAAGCCCCCACCACAACAGAGCACAAGGCTCCTCCGATCGCCCCCTCAATCGTCTTTGACGGAGAGATTGGAGACAGGGGATGGCGACCGAGTCGACGACCAATCATGTAGGAGCCAATATCACTCGCAACCACCATCAAACAGGCAGCCAAAGTGATTAATAAGCCCGATGAAAGCCAGGAATTATCAATGCTTAGCCGTTGCAAAATGGGGGCAACTTCAAAATCAGTCAGGTTGCGAAGTCTCAACCAATGGCTTGGAAGAAAGCCGAGATAAAACAAACCAAAAATGGAAGCGGCGATGTCCGCAATCGATCCTGTGACCGGCTGCAAGAGCAACCAACCACAAATGGCTGCACCGGATAAGGGCAGCACGGCATCAGGCAAAAGAGCCGGAAGACCTCCTGAATTGGCCCACTGCGTGCTCAAAAGCAAGAGCTGACACGCCACAAGCGTGGTTTTCGTGGCAGGCCTCATACCTTTGAACTGGGCCATTCGGAAAAATTCCAACAAGCCCAGATGCACGATCACCCCCAACGCGAGCGTGAACCACCAGCCGCCGAGTCCCACCACCAGCAACCCAAAAGCGCCAGCCAGCAGTCCACTGAGCAAGCGCTTGCGATCAAAACCCGTCTTGGTTTTGCCTTTGCTGCTGCTTGCTCCTTCTGAAATCACCCCAGTTGCACCTGCGGCTCTTCAGCCAGAACTTTCACCTTACCGGGCACCAGTTCCGGCCATCTCCGGTGCTGACTCAATAACCACTCCAACCGATCCGATTCAATTCTTTCTCCAGGGATCAGCAATGGAATCCCTGGCGGATAGGGACAAATCATGTCGGCGGCAATGCGCCCACCACTGTCCTGAAGAGACAGCTCACAGGCTTGGGCCCGAACGGCAAGCGCTGGAAGCAGTTCAGGCGTTGAACTGGTCTCCAGAGGCGGCACAAGCAACGGCTCCAAGGGCCCAGACCGGGGTTGGGACAGCTGGAGCCTCCGCCAAAGCTGTTGCATGCGTTGAGCCAACCCACGCTGAGACGCCAAGCCAAGGCAAAAGGTCAAACACAAAGGTTCTGGGAGCTCGGCGATCAATCCCCGCTGCATGAACCAGGCATCGGCATCCAAACCGCTGATTCCCTGCTCTGCCGTCACCAAAATCAAACGCAAGGGGTCATCACTGCTGCCCAAGGGCAGTCCTGCAGCACGAAGGCGAGCGGCGATTTGATGCGCTTCCTGCAACCTTCGCTGCAGCAAACGCTCCCATGATGAGGTCAGCATCCAATGCAACGTTGCCTCACAGGAAGCCAACAACAAGGCACTGGGGCTGCTGGTCTGAAACCTGAGCAACGACGCTTGCACCGCTTCAGAGCTGACTCGCATCCCTTGCAGCCAAAGCACGGCTGTCTGCCCGAGACCAGGCGCTGATTTATGCAGGGAATGCACGACGAGGTCAGCGCCCGCATGCAGGGAGGAGCTCGGGAGGTCCTCCCTGCCAGAGAAAGCGAAGTGGGTGCCATGCGCCTCATCCACCAGAACCGGCAAGCCGCGCCGATGCAGGGCTGCGATCAACGGCGTGGGGTCGGACGCATACCCGTGATATGTGGGATGCACCAACACGGCAGCCACGATCGCCTCGGGGATAGAAGGCAGAGCCATGAGCGCTTGCTCCAGGCATGGCTCAGACATCGCACCGGGATGTCCACGATCAGACAGAAAAGGAACGGGTAAAAACACAGGCCGGATCCCTCCCATCACACAGGCAGCAATCAAGCTGCGATGCGCATTGCGCGGCAACAACACCGCCTGCCCAGGTCCAACCAGAGCCGAAAGCGCTGCTTGAAGTAAACCGGTGGCTCCGTGCACACCAAACCAACAACCCTCAACACCCAATAGGGAAGCCAGTTGTGCTTGCGATTCAGCCACAGCCCCTTCGCTCTCAAGGGGGCCACCAATCTCTGGAAGTTCTGGGAGGTCCCAACTACCGGGTGCCTGCCGCAGCAAACGCTTCAAAGCGGGTGGCAAGGCTCTGCCCCGACCATGCACTGGCAAGTGCAGAGGCTGCCGACGATCAGGCCGCAATAAGGGAATTAAGGAGTGCATAAGGGCCTGCGCTTCTTCAGTCCAGCAAAAAGGGGCAGGGTCGCCCAGAAAGCGATGGAACGAAAAGACAACAACACGACAACGACGGCCATTCAATCGCCCATGAAACGAGTTGAAGGAACGATCTGCCTAAGATTCACGCTCTAGAGATTCGAAGTGTGTTGGATATGGCAGAACGAATCAGTCTGGCCAACAACACCCCGCCTAAAGACGCTTCCGAACAACGCATGCGTTATGCCCCTGGCAAGGATGCGCGCTGGCTCTTCCTCCGACCGTGGATCTATTTGCCGCGGGTGCTCCAAATCTTTTGGGCACTCACGGGGTTGGTCGTCAGCTTGCTGCTTCGCGGCAGAAGCAAGGACGCCGAGGTGCAGCGAAAACTGGCCAGAACCCTGCTTCGCACCCTCACCAATCTGGGGCCTTGTTTCATCAAAGTGGGGCAAGCCCTGTCCACACGGCCTGATCTGATCCGACGCGATTGGCTCGATGAACTCACCAAGCTTCAGGACGATCTCCCCCCTTTCAACCATGCGATCGCCCTGCAAACTATTGAAGAGGAGCTAGGCGCTCCGGTGGAGCAACTCTTCGAAGACTTTCCAGGCGTCCCTGTTGCTGCCGCCAGTCTGGGGCAGGTCTACAAGGCGCGTTTGCACGGTCAGCACTGGGTTGCCGTGAAGGTTCAACGGCCCAATCTTGCGTTTATTTTGCGCCGCGACATGGTGCTGATTCGCACCTTGGGCGTGATCGGAGCACCTTTCCTGCCTCTCAACTTGGGCTTCGGATTGGGCGAGATCATCGATGAATTTGGTCGCAGCTTGTTTGAAGAAATCGATTACTACTGCGAAGCCGACAATGCCGAACGATTTTCTGCGCTGTTTGCTGATAATCCAGCCGTCACGATTCCAAAGGTTGAGCGCCTGTTATCCGCCAGGCGTGTGCTCACCACCTCCTGGATTCATGGCACAAAAATGCGAGATCGGCAGGAGTTGAAATCTCAACGTCTCAACCCCCCAGCCCTGATCCGCACGGGGGTGATTAGCGGTCTCCAGCAACTTCTCGAATATGGATACTTCCACGCCGATCCTCATCCGGGAAATCTGTTTGCTTTGAGTGGACAAACGGGGGATCTCGGTCACGTGGCCTACGTCGATTTCGGAATGATGGATTCCATCAGTGATGCCGACCGCTTAACGCTCACTGGTGCCGTGGTTCACCTGATCAATAAAGACTTTTCAGCGCTCGCTAAGGATTTCCAACAGCTGGGATTCTTGGCACCCAATGCCGACCTGGAGTCGATCATTCCTCCGTTAAGAGAAGTGTTGGGGGGAAGCCTGGGCGACTCCGTTGGCACCTTCAATTTCAAGGCGATTACCGATCGCTTTTCGGAATTGATGTACGACTATCCATTCCGCGTGCCAGCTCGCTTTGCTCTGATCATCCGCGCCGTTGTTAGTCAGGAGGGTCTTGCCCTGCGTCTAGACCCAGATTTCAAAATCATTGCCGTGGCCTACCCCTACGTGGCGAAGCGACTCTTGGCGGGAGACACCAAAGAAATGCGCGAAAAGCTTTTGGAGGTCCTGTTTGATTCCGAGGGCCACCTACGCCTCGAAAGACTGGAAAGCCTCCTCGACGTTGTGGGAAGCGATGCACCCACACCGGGTGCTGAACTCATCCCAGTTGCGGGAGCAGGTTTGCGCTTACTGCTGAGCAAGGATGGCGCCGGCCTGCGCAGACGGCTGATGCTCACCCTCGTGCGTGACGATCGCCTCAGCACAGCAGACATCAGATCCCTGACCTCCCTGCTTGGACGCACCTTCAGCCCGCGTCGCATTGCAGGGCGCATGCTCCAACAACTGAATCCACTAGCTGCCGCTTAGGGTCCCCCCAACGCTTTCACCTCACACTCTCAACCTCACTGTTATGGGATTAGCCCCTGACCTCATGCCCATCGAGTTAGACCAAGCCGACCTCGATGCACTCAGTGATTTCTTTGGTGATCTCGATCCCAGTGAAATATTGCTGGAATACGCTCCGATGAGCCAGCCGCCCTATCTCGTGGCGGGGCTGGGGCTAGCCATTGGCGTGTTGTGCGGGCTCACCTTTGCGCGTCTGATCCAGATTCGCTTAGACGGATGGAAACAAGATCGGCTCGCCCTTCTGCCCCTTGGGACGGCAGAAGTCACGATGAGTTATGCCGGAACCCTGCTCGGCATCACCCTTTTCATCGGAGGGTCACTTCAAGTGTTTGGCTTCGCGTCTGGGGCTGGATACCTTGTTGCCATGCTGCTTTCCCTTCTCACGGGTGGAGCGTTATGGGTGCAATTGGAGCGATTAATGACTCAAGTGGAGTCAGGCAATTTCAAAGCCGTTGATTTCGACAACTTTGACGAATTCTTCTGAATTCAGGCTTAAACAAGCACATAGGCCTGGAGTTGTTCATCACCTCGGCGCAACATCTCTAGGCCTTCGCGTTCGAGTCTTCGGGTCCGATCACGACTCATCTTCATGGATTTGGCAATGCCCGTGAGGCTCATCGGCTCTTCCCCGTCCATCCCGTAGCGCATACGCAACACCTTTCCCTGCAATTCAGGCAGCTGACTCAATAGATCACGCAGGTCTCCCTTCAAGCATTCGCCTTCCACCTGTTCAGACGGCAGCTCAGCATCACCGGCCAGCAGCTCCAGCAATTCGGTGTCATCCCCATCTCCCACCTTCATCTCCAAGCTCACAGGCTGACGGGCACGGCACATCAAATCCTTCACTTCCTCTTCTGGAAGTTCCACAAACGAGGCCAATTCCGTTACCGAGGGGGTGCGGCCCAGCTCTTGACTTAATTCTCTCTGGCCTTTTTTCAGCTTGTTCAACATCTCGGTGATGTGAATCGGCAAGCGAATCGTTCGGCTCTTCTCCGCAATCGCACGGGTGATGCCCTGACGGATCCACCAATACGCATAGGTGCTGAATTTGTAGCCCCGGGTGGGATCAAATTTCTCCACACCACGCACCAAACCAATCGTTCCCTCCTGGATTAAATCCAGCAGTTCCATATTCCGCTTGGTGTATTTCTTGGCGACGCTCACCACCAAGCGCAAATTGGCAGCCACCATCCGCTCTTTGGCTCGCCGGCCCGCCTGCAGCTTGCGCTTGAGTTGCGCTGCACTCACACCAGCGGCTTTGGCCACTTCTTCTCGGGCCACCTGGTCTTCGCCGCGCTGATCTTTTAATTCCGCTTCCAACGCCTCGAGATCCATCAGCTCCTGCACCTGACGGCCCAGCGTGATCTCCTGCTGATGACTCAACAACGGCACTCTGCCGATGTCTCGCAAATACGAACGCACGAGGTCCGCATCGGGGAGCAGAGCCAAGGGCGCCATCGGCAATTACGAAACGTTTTCATTTCCTAATCTACCACTTTTTATGATTTTCTTCACGTTGGCACCCATCCAATCCACTTGACAAAATGACGAAACTGAGATCTTTTCCGTCATGACTGCTACCACTCATGATGATCACTCTTGATGATCACTGGATCAAAACAGCGTCAGATCATTGCCAAGGAGTGAACCGGTGAGCCGCCAACGGTTGCAAAAACTGATCGCTGCTGCTGGAGTCTGTTCGCGGCGACACGCTGAAGACCTTCTGCGCGAGGGCCGCGTCAAGGTGAATCAGGTCACAGCGGGACTTGGCGACCAAGCCGATCCAAGCATCGACCGCATCGAGGTGGATGGCTGTCCCTTGTCTCAGCCCTCGAGCCCAGGACTGATCCTGCTCAACAAACCCCCCGGGGTCATCAGCAGCTGCAGTGATCCCCAAGGGCGTAAGACGGTTCTCGATCTCATACCCGAGTCGCTCCGACGCGGCCTTCACCCCATTGGCCGACTGGATGGAGACAGCCGCGGAGCTCTCCTGTTAACCAATCAAGGTGCCATCACCTTGCAACTCACGCACCCCCGCTATGCGCACCGTAAAACCTACAAAGTGCTGGTTAGGGGGAAGCCCAAATCCACAACGCTGCAGCGCTGGCGCAACGGTGTGAGCCTCGACGGCATACCCACACAACCGGCCGAGGTTTCCCTGCTGAAACAAGGAGCCAACCAATCGCTTTTACAAGTCATCCTCACGGAGGGAAGGAATCGCCAAATCCGCCGGGTGGCCGACGCCCTTGGCCACCCAGTGCTGGATCTTCAACGAACAGCCATCTCGTCCATTGATCTCGGTTCTTTGCCAGAGGGCCACTGGCGCGAGTTAACAGGTTCAGAATGGACCTCTATCCGTTTGGAACGGAACGAGTGCCCCTGATAACGGCATCGCCGCGATGAAGTTTTCCCTCCCTTGGCGACGTCTCAAAAACAAGCAACAAGCTCCCTCGCCGCTTGAGAGTCGCAATAACTCCCTGGAGGAGGCGGGACAACTGCTGCGAGAACAGAGAGAACGAAAGGGCCTCAGCATGCGAGACCTCTCCAAAGAGGTGAGAATCACAACACCGGTTCTGGAAGCTCTCGAACGCGGCTGGCAAGACCGCCTCCCGGAACCCGCCTATTTAGTGGCGATGTTGCAGCGCTTGGAGACCTATTTCGACCTTCCAAACAACAGCCTTTTAGCAGCCCTCCCGAACAAACCCGGATCGAATCGCTTAGCGACCAACGGTCGAGGCACGCGCTTCACTCTTGGCAGCATCGATATCTTCACCACGTGGCAAGGAAGCGTGGTCTATGGCGCTGTAATCCTCGGATCGATTCTGGCTCTGAACCATCAACAACGTCATCTGATCATCCTCAATGCCTTCTCGCCAAGGCCAATCCCGATTAATACACCGCTGGACAGTGATCAGATGTTGAAGGGTTTGCGCCCGCTAGAGGAGGTGATCACTGCCAGTCCTGGAAAGCCTGCTCTCCCTCTCGATCAACTCACAAAACCCGGCGTACTCGAGATCAACCTCAACAAACCCAGGCAGATCAATCTGCGCAGTGAAGGAGGAGATCGAACCAACCTTCAGGGCGCCACTGGAACCGTGACCTTGCAGCTGTTACCCCCAGTGGACCTCAGCATCAACCCACCACCAGGCGAGGCCGACTCCGTGAGCTGGAACGGACAAGTTCTCGCTCCAAAAACCAATCAACCTGGTTCTTATCACCTGCCCCAGACCGCTGCTCTCTCCCCGTAACCCTTGAGAGCTCCTTGCAAGGCCTCATCAAAAGCGCTCATCCGCCAGCACCAATTGCCGCCAACCGTGCCTGGCGTATTGAATCGGGCTTGATCATCCAAATGCAGCAAATCCTGCAAAGGAGACACGACGAGCTCAGCGGACGTTCCCATTCCGAGTTCCATCAATTGCCATCCTGGTGACTCCACATGACATCCCAGCAGCTCACCAAGTTGGCGCCTAGAGGATTCATCCAGTCTCTGCCACCACCCCATCGTTGTGGGGTTGTCATGGGTACCGGTGTAGACCACCCAGCGGCGACCTTTGATATTGCACGGCAAATAGGGGTTCTTGGGGTTGCCATCAAAGGCGAATTGCAACACCTTCATCCCTGGCAAACGAAAGCGATCACGGAGCCGTTCCACATCTGGCGTGATCACGCCAAGATCTTCGGCAACGAGAGGAAGCTTCCCTCCGGCATCGCGACGAAGCAGGCGCAACAACTCATGGCCGGGTGAGCGCTGCCACACCCCATTTTGAGCCGTGTCGTCATCCCCGGGAACCGCCCAAAATCCTGCGAGGGCTCTGAAATGATCCAAGCGCAGGCGATCGGCAAGCCTCCACTGCCGCTTCAAGCGATTGCGCCACCAACGAAATCCAGTCCGCCGGTGCCTGGCCCAGCTGTAAACCGGTGTTCCCCAAAGCTGGCCGGTCTCCGAAAAATAATCGGGCGGCACGCCGCTCTGAAGCCGCATGCGTCCATCAGCCGCAATCGAAAACAGGGAGCGATGGCTCCAAACATCAGCGCTATCGCGAGCCACATAAAAGGGCAGATCACCAAGGATCTCGATGTTTAACTCCAGAGCTTGCACGCGCAGACGTTGCCACTGACGATCGAGATGCCATTGGAGAAGTTCCTGCTCCAGCAAGGCCTCACCATGCTGAAGCCGCCACTGCGCCAAGGCAGCAGGTTGCTGCACAGCGAGCGGATGGGGCCAAGACCACCAGGGAAAACCGTTGTGTTGCTCACGGAGCACCACAAAATTGACGTGATCCGAGAGCCAATGCGTTTGGTCGACTTTCCAGCGTTCAAATTGTTGTTTACGCGCAGAGGATTGCTGAGGCCAATGGGCGGCAAGCGCATGGGCCAGGGCCGCAGCACGCGCATCCGCCAACTGAAAGTCCACCTCAGCGCTGGCTTCCGGCTTGGGCTCAGCGCCAGGGAGATGCTCAAGATCACCGGACGCCAAAAAACTCTCCTCTGCCAAATCTTCGGCATCCAGAAGCCAAGGATTCAGGGCAAAACTGGAGGGGGAGCTGTAAGGAGACCCTGTGCCATCAGGAGGAGCCAGGGGCAAAACCTGCCAAACATTGATGCCATGGTCCGCCAAAGCCTTCAACCAGGCGCGGGCTGACCGTCCAAAGCTTCCACACACCGGTGAATCCGGCAGGGCCGTGGGATGCAGGAGAACACCAACCCTCTGCGCCCTTTCGCTTCTGGAGTGTTTAACCATCGAAGCCAATCATTCGGGGAGTCAGACGGTCGAAGGGCATCAAGGGATCCGACCTTTTTGATCTTACGGAGCGTCTCAACAACGATCGAAGCTCGTTGCTCAGGCTGATCGCAATGACGGTGGTCTCCTAGCTGGCGTCGTTTGTAAATGAAAGATTCACGCTTTAGCGTTGGTCCAGATCGACCGAGTCACGACGTGCTCCCCCCCCTGTTACCGCGCCATGATTTTCGAGAACGCTCTCCAGATCAAGTGAGGGTGGCCGTTTTCGGGGCCACCGGATACATCGGACGATTTGTCGTGAAAGAGCTGGTAGAGCGTGGATATCAGGTGATGGCATTCGCCCGCGAATCCAGTGGAATCGGAGGACGAAAAGGTCAAGCCGATGTGGTGGCCGATTTCCCCGGTGCAGAGGTGAGATTTGGCGATGTCAGCAATCCGGCGTCACTAGCAACACATGCCTTCAACGAGCCCACCGATGTGGTGATTTCTTGCCTTGCATCAAGAACGGGCGGCAAGAAGGACTCATGGGCCATTGATTATGAAGCCAACCTCAACACCTACAACGAGGGACGGAAGGCTGGTGTAGCGCATTTCGTGATGCTTTCAGCCATCTGCGTACAGAAGCCAATTCTAGAATTCCAAAAAGCGAAGCTTGCATTCGAAACTCGGCTCCAAGAAGACGCAGAAATCACCCATACGATCGTTCGGCCCACAGCCTTTTTCAAAAGCATTGCAGGCCAATTTGAGAGCTGCAGAAAAGGTGCACCTTATGTGATGTTTGGCAATGGAGAGCTAACAAGTTGTAAGCCAATCAGTGAACAAGATCTTGCATGCTTCTTAGCTAATTGCGTTCATGAAACAGACAAAGTGAACCAAGTTTTACCCATCGGGGGACCCGGCCCGGCCTTGAGCGCGCGGACGCAAGGGGAAATGCTCTTCAAAACATTAGGCCGCTCCCCGAGAATGTTTTCGTTACCGATGGCAGTCATGAATGCCCCAACGGCCCTATTAGAAAAAGTTGCAGAGCTGATACCAGCCATGGAAGACACAGCTGAATTCGCCCGTATCGGTTGCTATTACGCCAGTGAATCGATGTTGGTATGGGACGAAAAGCGTGCTTGCTATGACCCCGATGCAACCCCTTCCTTTGGCGATGACACCCTCGAACAATTTTTCGCAAGGGTGCACAAAGAAGGAATGGCTGGCCAAGAGTTAGGGGATGCTGCTCTGTTTTAACGAGACCTCCTTCGTTATCCCAAAAAAAAATCCATCAGACACTGAATCAGAACACAAAGAAGACTTATCCCAGCTCTTCAATCTTTTCCTAGAACTGAGATCCATCAGGAGATGCACCCTTCCTTTGGGTCCAATGGCAGTTCGCTGCTCAGGCTTTGATTCCCAATTCAGCGAGGCTGAGCGAGACTGGCTAATCAATGATCACAACATCACGCATGGGGGAACCAGCGTTGAGTGGGGACTCGCAGCAACAACCGAGCAAAAGCTGGTTGGGCGACCGCCCCGGGCGCAGTCTTTTGCGCATTGGTGCTGCATTGTTGGGCACTGCCTTAGCAGGTACAGCGATTACCACAATCTGGCCCAAACCAGACGTTGCCGGCGCCGATGTGCCGTCGTCCGATGGGTTAACAAGCCTCGCTCCGCTTCCGGAACAAGCTGTGATGGTGCTGGTCGTCGGCCTTGATGCAGACACGATCAATGCCCCCTCCAACAAAGCAGCACCTCAAGGACCTGCCAACGCCGACAGTTTGATGCTGGTGAATATCAGCACGAAACAGCCTGTTCAGATTTTGCAGTTGCCAACAGAACTGGCCGTTCAACTGCCAGGAATCGAGAAGATGCAGGCTCTTTCTAAAACGTGGCAACACGGAGGAATCGCTCTCACCTCTGACGTCATTGGCGAGCTGATCGATCTTCCGACAAACAAGCCAGATCGCTACTTAGTCCTCCCCAGACAAGGCTTGCGCAGATTTGTGGAGGGACTTGGAGACATTGAAGTCACCCTGAACCAGACCTACAAATACGAGGACAAGTCCCAGGGCTACAGCGTGAACCTGCAGGCCGGACTGCAAACACTGAACGGCGCTCAGGCAGAACAACTCGCACGGCACAAACCCAAGCCCAATAACGACCATCAGCGCAGAGTGAGGCAACAGCTGTTGCTCCAAGGCGTGCATCAGCAGTTAGTGGAAATCGATGCCGTCACAGTGGTACCTGAGCTGCTGAATGTGTTTTCCAATCAAGTCACAACCGATATCAGCAGCACAGAGATGCTCAGCCTGATTGCTGCAGCGATCAGTGCGCCCTCACCACCAGTCATTACGGAGCTTCCTCTTGCTCCACGGGCCGGTCAGCAGATGCTGCGCGAACTGAAGCCAAATCTCAACTTGCCAATCTGGCCAGCTCAGAACTGATGGCTGGGTTCATGCGTTTCCAGCGCTGCTGGATGGAACGAACCAGTGCATCAGAAGCAGCCTCACCATCATCGGTCGTATCCAAGTGACCACACCAGGGCAAGCCGTCCCTTCGACGGGCCGTTACATCCCAGCGGCCGCCAAGTTGAGCTAAGCCAACCAATGGAATGTTGAGGGAGTGACACAGGGCGACGGAGGCCGGTGCGATGCCAGGGATCAAACCAGCTGCATTTGGTTGGACCAACAGCAGCACAGGACATCGCCAGGCCGCCAGCGCATCAAGCCAGCTTCCCGACGAGCCCTCAGCCATCGCCGCGTCTCCACTCAAACGCAGCAGTGTGGGGCGATTGTGATCGCGCTGCCGCGCGGCCAGTGCCTGCAAGCCGCTGTGGGGTTCCGACCCACAGGCCAACGGCACCAACTCAGCCGAAAAGCGATCGGCAAGCTGAAGAGCACCCTCACGCATCGAGAGCTCAGGAAGGGGGCCAGCTCCGACAAGAGCCAAGGTGAAATCGAGCATTGATCGACCCTAGGGAGATCCGATCCGCACCGTTTATGGATAGGAAGGCGATGCAGCACTACGATCAGATCATCGCCGTTCTCAAACACGGGCATCGTGACAAGTTTCCTCACCGCTGCCCGAGCCGAGCAAGAGAAATTGCAGCACGACACCAGACGTCTTCGCCTGTTTAGCGGCACCTCAAATCCCGCACTAGCGCGAGAAATTGCCGCCTATCTGGGTGTGCCCGATGGCCCGAAGGTTTGCAAGCGCTTCGCCGACGGTGAGCTATATGTGCAAATTCAGGAATCGATTCGCGGTTGCGATGTATTCCTGATCCAACCCACCTGCGCTCCGGTCAACGACAACCTGATGGAGCTGCTGATCATGGTGGATGCCTGCAGGCGGGCATCGGCGCGACAGATCACCGCGGTGGTCCCCTATTACGGTTATGCGCGCGCAGACCGAAAAACAGCCGGTCGGGAATCCATTGCCGCCAAGCTCACCGCCAATCTGCTCGTCAAATCAGGAGTTGATCGGGTGCTGGCAATGGATCTGCACTCAGCTCAGACCCAGGGGTATTTCGACATTCCCTGTGATCACATTTACGGTTCTCCCGTACTTGTGGACCACCTCGCCGCCCAAAACCTGGGAGAGGTGGTGGTGGTGTCTCCTGACGTGGGTGGCGTGGCCAGGGCCCGAGCCTTTGCCAAGCAAATGAACGACGCTCCTCTCGCCATCATCGACAAGCGGCGCACCGGTCACAACATGGCTGAAAGCCTCACCGTGATTGGTGATGTGAGTGGCCGCACGGCGATCCTGATCGACGACATGATTGATACCGGAGGCACGATCTGTTCCGGCGCCAGGCTGCTGAGAGAGCAAGGAGCCGAAAGGGTGATTGCCTGTGCCACCCATCCTGTGTTCTCGCCTCCAGCCATTGAACGCTTGTCGGCAGAGGGGCTTTTCGAGCAGGTGGTGGTCACCAACAGCATTCCAATCGAACCCGATCGCACATTTGACCAACTCCATGTGCTCTCAGTTGCCAACATGCTCGGCGAAGCGATCTGGCGCATCCATGAGGAAAGTTCTGTCAGCTCGATGTTCCGCTAACTCAACCCAAGCTTGATCTGTCGTGTTGCGACACTTTTTTTCGGCGCTCGGCCTTCCATTCCTCCTGCTCATGTCCCCGCCAGCCACGCTTGGCCAAGGCACCGACGTCCTGCTGAGCAAAAGTCGTCTACCGAGTGTGGAACGAAAACAGGCGCTGGGAGTATGGCTCACCAATAGCCCAAGCCCGCTGTATTACGACCAGCGGACCATCAAACAAGCCGTGGATGAGCTTGAGCAAGCGGGATTCTCCGTGCTCTATCCCAATGTTTGGAGTCGTGGAACGACGTTTCACACCAGTGAGTTTGCCCCGCTGGAGCCAGCCCTCAAGACCGCTGGTGTGACGGTGGATCCGATTTGCACCCTGAGCAAGGAAGCTCACAAGCGCGGGATGAAAGTGGTGCCCTGGTTTGAATACGGATTAATGGAGCCCGCCTCGGCAGAGGTGGTTCAAGCCAATCCGGAGTGGGTGTTGTCACGGGCCAACGGTGACCCGGTGATGAAGATGCATGGCAAGGAGATGGTGTGGCTCAATCCTGCGCACCCCCAAGTGCGCGAGCGCTTCATCAGCCTCGTGGTGGAGGTAATGAAACGCTGCCGGATGGACGGGCTGCAACTCGACGACCACTTCGCTTGGCCAGTGGAATTGGGTTACGACCCCTACACCTCAGCGCTTTACAAGGCTGAATTCGGCATGGCTCCGCCCCGCGATTACACCAATCGCTATTGGATGACCTGGCGTCGCCGCCAACTCACCGGTTTACTGCGCGACCTTCGCATCCGCTTGGAACAAGAATCACTGCCGGTGCGCATTAGCCTGTCGCCGGGTCCCTTTCGGTTTGCTTACAACAACTGGCTTCAAGATTGGGAGCTCTGGGCCGTGGGTCAACTGATTGATGATCTCGTCGTTCAAAACTATGCCTATTCCCTCAGGGGGTATGCCAAAGATCTCGACCAGCCCGCCCTACGCAAAGCCCGCGAATGGGGCATCCCCATCCAAATTGGCGTCTTAGCTGGCTTCGGCAAACGGACAACTTCAATGGATGTATTGAAGGAAAAGGTACGACTGGCAAATGATCGCGGCTATGGCGTTATTTACTTTTATTGGGAAGGATTATGGGGCCAACATTCAGGATCAGAAGGAGCTCAATACCGCAAGGAAATGTTTAAACAAATGGGTGCACAGTAAAGACTTTTACTTTCATTGATTAAGCGGGCTTTATCCCAACATCATCTCCACAACTTCACGGGTGTTAGAGGAAAGCTGGGCAGCGGAGAGCTGATCCAGGGCTGCCTTCACAAGCGCTTGACGCTTGCTGCTGTAGGTGCCCCAGCGACTGAAAACCTTGGCAAGACGCGACGCCGTAATCGCGTTGCGCTGATCCACGGCAATGATTTGTTCAGCCATGAACTGATAGCCGCTGCCATCTTCAGCGTGGAACACCAACAGGTTCCCCGCGAATCCACCCAGCACCGCACGCACCGCATTGGGAGCCATCGGATCAAAGCGTGGATGCTGCAAAAGAGAGGAAACACGCTGCAAGCCATCCGCCCGAGGAGTGGATGCTTCCAAGGCAAACCAGCTGTCAAAGATCACTGGCTTCTCTTGCCAACGATCGTGGAATTGCCTCAAGGCTTCCTCTCGTTCTGGGCAATCCAAAGGCTGGAGCGCCCGCAGGGCAGCCCGCGCCAAAGTCATCGACGGACCACTGACGCCAGCCAAAGCATCTGAACGCACAGCTGAATCTCCGGCTGCAGCCAGCCAAGCCCAGATCAAACCGGTGAGTTGTCGTTGCCCCTGCCCCTCGGGCCAAGCCAGTGCAAGATCGGGCGCAACCTGATCCAGCCGCTCGCGCAGCAAGGGGGCCAAAGACTGACCAAATTGCTCGCGCAGCGCGCAAGCCGCTCGGTAGAGCGCTGGTGGATCAGCCTCCTGCTGGAGTGCTTCCAACTCAGGGCCACCGGGGAAGGCCATCAACGTGGCCAGCACCGCTGGGTCCTGTTCTCCAGCCTCGGCCAGAAGTACGGACAAAGCCTCCAACATCTGGCCTTCCAAATCGGCATTCGGGGTTCCAGAGGCCCGCGCCAGCACAATCCTTCGCCACAGTTGTTGTCCCGCATCCCAACGGGCGAATGGATCGTTGTCGCAGGCCAACAAGGTGAACAGCTCAGCCGGCTCTTGACTCGCCTCCCAGTGCACTGGAGCAGAAAATTGCCTGAACAGGGAGAGGGCAGGGGGCTGCTCAGAACAAGGCAAACCCTTGAGTTCCAGCGTGTGCTCCTCCTGATCCAGCACGAGGAGCTGCTCTTCCATAGGCACACCATTGGCTGGGACCAGAGCCCAGAGCAAGGGAATCACCAGAGGCAGCTTTTTGGGCTGACCTGGCGTTGGCGGGGTGCTTTGACGCAAGCTCAGGAGCAACACTCCTCGCCTGGAATCCCAATCACGCTTCACCGTCACCGTGGGAGTGCCCGCTTGGTCATACCAACGTTTGAACTGCTCACAATCAAACCCAAGCGGTTCTCCCTGCGAGCAAGCACCTTCCACAATGGCCGACACAAAATCGTCTGTGGTGGCCGCTTCACCGTCATGGCGTTTGAAATAAAGAGCCATGCCACGCATGAATCGTGTCTCGCCAAGAAGCGTTCTGAGCATGCGAATCAACTCAGCGCCCTTCTCGTAAATCGTGGTGGTATAAAAATTGCTGATCGCCTGATAAGCATCTGGCTTTACCGGATGGGCTGTGGGACCCGCATCTTCCCGAAACTGCGTGTTGCGCAGCATCGCTGCATCTTCAATCCTCTTTAAGGCTTCTGAATGAAGATCAGCGGTGAAACATTGATCCCTAAAGACGGTGAGTCCTTCTTTTAAAGAGAGCTGAAACCAATCACGACAGGTGATGCGATTCCCCGACCAATTGTGGAAATATTCGTGGGCAACAACACTTTCAATACGCTCGAGTTCAGCATCGGATGCGGTTTCCGCATCGGCCAAAACTAATTTCGAGTTAAAAATATTGAGGCTCTTGTTCTCCATCGCGCCCATGTTGAAATGGCGCACCGCAACGGTATTGAACTCATCCAGGTCGTATTCCAAGCCGTACACCTGTTCATCCCAAGCCATCGATCGCTTCAACGACTCCATCGCATGGGCCGTGAAGGGCTCATCACCTGGCTCCACGTGAAGCCTCAGGCTCACATTGCGGCCGGAACGGGTCACAAACCGATCGCGGACTTCGTTGAGATTTCCAGCGACTAGGGCAAACAGATAGGACGGCTTAAGGGAGGGGTCCTCCCAAGTCACCTCATGGCGTGTGGGATCACCAGCAAGTGGCCCAGCACTTAGGGCATTGCCATTGGAGAGCAACACCGGATAACGCTCGCGATCGGCCTCGATGCGCACGCTGAAACGACTGAGCACTTCGGGGCGATCCGGGTGATACGTAATCCGCCTAAACCCCTCGGCTTCGCACTGCGTAGTCAGCATTCCTCCACTGGCATAGAGGCCCTCAAGCGAGGTGTTGGCCTGGGGGTCAATCCTGCAGACTGTCTTGAGCTGAAAAGGCACCTGCGGAGGCTGGTGAATCACCAGTCGCTCGGCGGACACGTTGTAGTCGGAAGGCTTAAGCGCGTTGTCATCGATGGCGATCGATTGCAACAACAAATCCACCCCTTGAAGCACAAGCGCTTGTGGTTCCGCCCCCAACAGCGGAGTGAGCTCCATGCAACAGCTCACCTCAACGGCATCAGACCCGATCACCACATCCAGAGCAATGGATGGAATACGCCAGGGGAAGGGCTTGTAATCCTTCAACCGAATCGTCGGAGCAGTGATGGAGGCGGAAGCCATGGGGAAGAGAGTCTGCATCGATCTTGGCGGGCAGACGTCCCCCGTGGAGGCTGATCCGATGATTGAGCGGCCTATTGAGCGGCCTTCTGTTTCTTCAACGCGTCTTCCACCTTGGTCTTGACGTCGGCAGGCACCTTGTCGGGGCAGAACTGCATGGCACCGGTGATGATTTGAAACTCGGCACCGGCAAACAGCTGCTCATTGGTCAGCTTCTTAATCCCTGTCGATGCAACCTTGCCACCGTGGCGTCCATTGAGGAGCTGGACATAGGTTGCGGCAGCAATGCCAACAGCTTTAGGAAACTCAATCCCTGCCGTGCGGGCATTGCAGACGTAGGACGAGCCCATACCGCGATAGAGGAAGACTTCCTCGTTGCTTGCAGGCGACGTCGGCGCCTTTCCGGCTGACTGAGCCATCGCAGCAGGACCTGCTAAGCAGAGAGGCAGCAGAAGCAATGGTGCCGACAGAGCAGTACGGAGTCGGATAAGGGGACGCAAAGGATCAAACCGGAATACGCCGCCATGGTGCCGCATCCTCCCCGATTCGGGCTAGTGGAGAGATGTCTAAATTTGACTCAATTTGATCCAAATCGGATCTTTTTCAGAGCGGAATCGGAGCTGAAGCATCCTCCATCCTTGTTTCATGATGATGTTCAACGATCTCGAGCACGTTGTTTTGCCAGCTGTAAATCGCTCGAGAGCGATAGCGGTCCTCATCAATTAACCGGGTGTACTCCTGGACATCCCAATCTCCGTAATGGGATTCAAACACCATCTCGTGTTCATCCACCTGTCGAATCCGGGTGCGATGAGGCGTTGGCTCGAGATAGGCACGATTCCGTTGCAGCTGATGGCCCATCAAGGTGGCTTCCATCACACCAGCTTTCTCGTAGCGGGGTTTGCGATCAAAAAAGTCGGTGTCGCGTTCAGGCCACCAACTAAATCGGTAGCGGGGCTCACCAAACTGAAATTCCGAAAAGATCTCAACCCGAATCATCATGTCGAGGAAAAAAACTTCCTCGTTGTTGAAGAGGTATTGACGCCTCGATCTCCAAAGACCCAAGTTGCGCGCAAACCACCGTCTCAGATTGCTATCAAGATGCACGCGCTCAGAGGGCGGGGGCGCTCCGTGGGGAGGGTTTGAGCCTCGTTGTTCAAGCGGCAGAAGGGGCATGCCGTCTCCTAGGTAACAACAGAGTGTTCACCTTCTTCTTAGCGGATCTGCGAGGCAGAGCAAAAACCCATAAGGTAAGCCTCAACATTGCGTAGCTCCCTCGGTGGATGGGATTGATCGCAATCCGCGCCAACAATTGAGTTTGTTACTCGTTGCCGGTCGCCACCATTTGTCCAGCCGCGACCTTCGCGAGTTGGTGGAATTTCTGCAGAACGAAGATTGCGGGTTCGATGTCAGTCTTCAAATCTCAGATCCAACCCAACAACCTGAGTTGCTGGAACTGCACCGCCTGGTGGTGACACCATCACTGGTGAAGCTGCAACCGCAACCAAAGCAGGTGTTTGCGGGAAGCAGCATCTTTCAACAACTGCGGGGCTGGTTGCCGCGCTGGCAGCAGGACGAGGTGGTGAGCGGACTTGGTTTAAGTCTTAAACCCACAGAACTGGATGGCAGCCGCACCCAACGGGAGCTCCAACTCGAAGATCAGTTGCTGGTGCTGCGTCAGGAAAACGAAACATTGATTGATCGCCTGGAAGCGCAAGAGCGCTTGCTGAGGATGGTGGCCCATGAACTACGGACGCCACTCACCGCTGCGACTCTTGCCGTACAAAGCCAGCAATTAGGCCAGATCGATATCCATCGCTTCAGGGATGTCCTCAAAAGACGCCTCGAGGAAATCGCCCTGCTGTCGAAAGATCTGCTGGAAGTGGGGAGCACACGCTGGGAAGCACTGTTCAACCCTCAGCGCCTTGATTTAGCCAGTGTGGCCGCTGAAGCGATTCTGGAACTGGAGAAACTCTGGCTCGGCAGAGATGTGACCATCCACACCGACATCCCTGCGGATCTGCCCAAGGTGTTTGCGGATCAACGCAGGATGCGCCAGGTGCTCCTCAATTTGCTTGAAAACGCCCTGAAGTACACACCCAACGGAGGATTGATCTCCTTAACCATGCTTCACCGCACCAGTCAGTGGGTGCAGGTGAGCATCAGCGACAGCGGACCAGGCATTCCGGAAGAAGAGCAGCAACGCATTTTTCTTGACCGCGTCCGGCTTCCTCAAACATCAGCTGGGGCCTCGGGTTTTGGGGTTGGACTCTCGGTGTGCCGGCGCATTGTGGAAGTGCATGGCGGCAGGATCTGGGTGATCTCGGAACCAGACAAAGGAGCCTGCTTCACCTTCAACGTGCCCGTCTGGCAGGGGCAAGGTCAAGAGAAGGAGAACGTTGCCTTGACGGAGGGTCAGGCTGAACCGTAATTTCACTGGGTGCCGGAAGTTCTCAAGACCTTTCGTTCACGTTCTTGGCCCCATCGTCTAGAGGCCTAGGACACCTCCCTTTCACGGAGGCGACAGGGGTTCGAATCCCCTTGGGGCTACTGAAGACCTGGATGACACTTCATCCGGATCCAATGAACACTCTCCTCACGGGGGGAGTTTTTTTTATGCGGCACCGGCGCTTGGCGACAGCCTGCAGATGGCTAGAAGCCAACATCAACGTCCCTGAAACCACTCTGTCCAAGCCCAGCAACTGGCTGCTCTGCCAGCCCAGCAAATTGATCTGAAAGAACAGTAGAAAGAGTTAGTGAGCGGCTCTGCGTCGTGCTTCCGCTTCAACAGCTTTGAGGTTGGTCGTGAGATCGTCGCGCAGCCGTTGTTCGATCAGGCCGATGGGCATTCCTAAACAGCCCTGCACGGTGAGTTCGTAGAAGAGGGCTGTGGCGTCCGGCATGGTTCTCAACCGCCAGGTTCCCTCAAAGCGCCGGAAGTCGCCCTTCTTCATCTTGAATCTCAGCGCCCCTTCTGAAAGAAATTCTTCGAGCTCTAGCTCCACGGAGGCCGAAAACTTCATTCCTAGAAATTGCTGACACCCCTCTTGCTGCAAATGCACTTTGTTGCCCTCTCGAAGCAGCAAACGACTGCTTGCAAGATTGGGAATGAAAGTACTGAGTTGGTCGTAATCCGTCAGAACAGCCCAAATCTGATCGGAGGAAACCGGCGTTAACAGCTGAGCGGCGAGGCGACGAACGCCATCAGCCATCCTCTCAACGGTTTGTTCAATGGGTTGGTGATTCGAAGACATCGCCTCTCCAGTGGGCGTTTCGCCACGCTTCAGTTGTGTCAGACCACTGATAGTTGCCAAACCGTTTTCGCTTCTAATCCTGAGAGATTGACGTCGTTGACTCTAAGGAAGAAACTTCAATTCAGCGAAAATTGAGTAGCAAGTCAGTGATGACGCTTATAGTCGCGCCTTAACAGGACGTTTTCAATGCGAGTAAGCGCGTCTCCTCAGACAACCTCTGATGAAAGGGCATTCACGATTGTCTTCACAGGCTTGGGTGGACGTCGCGCAGAGCTATCTCGCCTAAACGTCTCTTACAGCCGCCTTCGGGACACAATGTGCGTGCTTCTCTCCAGGGGAGCGCGCATCCAGTCGGTGAGTCCAGCGGGCTCAGAGCCGGCAGCCGCACCTATTAAATCCGCACTCCCAGTCTCTGCACCTGTGACTACTTCCAAACCCAAGGCCGCAGCCCAAGCTGTGCCAGTCAATCTGTACAAGCCCAAAGCTCCCTTCCTCGGAACAGTCACTGAGAATTATTCCCTTCTCAAAGAGGGAGCGATTGGCCGCGTGCAGCACATCACCTTCGATTTGAGCGGTGGTGATCCACACCTTGAATACGTCGAAGGGCAGAGCATCGGCATCGTTCCTGCTGGTGAAGATGCCAAAGGCAAGCCCCACAAACTGCGTCTGTACTCGATTGCCAGTACGCGCCACGGCGACAATCTCGAGGGCAACACGGTGTCCCTCTGTGTACGCCATCTCCAGTACGAAAAGGATGGAGAAACCATCAACGGCGTTTGCTCGACCTACCTCTGCGACGTTGAGCCCGGCACCAAGGTCAAAATCACAGGGCCTGTTGGCAAGGAAATGCTTCTTCCCGAGGACGAAGAAGCCAATGTGATCATGCTGGCCACCGGCACAGGAATCGCCCCCATGCGCACCTATCTGCGTCGCATGTTTGAGCCAAAAGAACGCGCAGAGAACGGTTGGAATTTCCGAGGCAAAGCCTGGTTGTTTATGGGAGCACCTAAAACAGCCAACCTGCTTTACGACGAGGACTTCCTCCATTACGAGAAGGAATATCCCGACAATTTCCGCTACACCAAAGCCATCAGCCGCGAAGAGCAGAATCCAAAGGGCGGCCGGATGTACATCCAAGACCGCGTGTCTGAGCATGCTGAGGAGATTTTCGCGATGATCGAGGATCCCAAAACCCACGTCTATATGTGTGGCCTTCGTGGGATGGAGCCCGGCATTGATGAAGCCATGTCCGCAGCAGCCGAAGCGAAGGGGCTCGACTGGTCCGAACTTCGCCCCAAACTCAAGAAAGCTCACCGCTGGCACGTTGAGACTTACTAAACCTCAAAGATCTCAGCCTCAACGTTGAGTGAATCAAGCTCGCCATTGGTGGGCTTTTTTGATGGCCAATCCTGTTGTTTTTCAGGAGACAGCCACAAAACCCAGCCTGCAGGAAGAATTGCGCTGTCCGATCGAGAAATCCTGGTTAAACCTTCCTAAGAGGTGCTGTAGCCATGACCGCAACGATCACAAACCCACTGAGGGTTGGGCTGCGACAGGAGCGGGTGATCGCTCCCCAGTGCCTGGTGATTTTTGGAGCAAGCGGCGACCTGACCCATCGCAAGCTGGTTCCAGCCCTCTTTGAGTTGTTTCAACAACGACGACTTCCCAGCGAATTTGCCCTCCTGGGCTGCGCCAGAAGGCCTTGGAGCGACGAAGAATTCCGCAGCAAAATGGCTGAGGCGATGGGTGACAAGGTTCGCGACCATCCCGAGGCGTGGGAGCAATTTTCTGCCGGAATGTTTTACGAACCGGTGGACCTTCAGAAACCTGAAGACGTCGTGAAACTCGGGGGTCGCCTTCAGGAGATCGACCGTCTTAGAGCCACACGAAGCAACCGCACCTTTTACCTGTCGGTTTCACCTAAGTTTTATGCCAGTGGCTGCCGCGCTCTGGCCGATGCAGGCCTGTTGAAGGATCCCCAACGCAGTCGCGTTGTGATTGAAAAACCATTCGGACGGGACTACGGCAGCGCCCAATCCCTCAACAGGGTGGTTCAAGGCTGCGGCCAAGAGAACCAGATCTTTCGCATCGACCACTACCTCGGCAAGGAAACGGTCCAAAACATCATGGTGATGCGGTTCGCCAACGCGATTTTCGAGCCCATCTGGAATCGGAACTACATCTCCAGCGTTCAGATCACGGCCTCGGAAACGGTGGGAGTCGAAGAGCGGGCCGGTTACTACGAAACGTCAGGTGCCCTGCGCGACATGGTGCAAAACCACCTCACCCAAATGTTGGCGATTACCGCCATGGAAACCCCTGGACGCTTTGATCCAGAAGCCATCCGAAGTGAAAAGGCCAAGGTTCTTCAAGCGGCACGCCTGGCTGATGAACTTGAACCCTGGAACTGCTGCATCCGCGGGCAATACGGACCTGGCGGCAGCGACGGCGCTCCCCTCAGCGGCTACCGGCAAGAACCAGGCGTCGATCCCCACAGCACCACGGAGACGTACGTGGCGATGAAGCTGTTCATCGACAACTGGCGCTGGCAGGGCGTTCCTTTTTATGTGCGCACCGGCAAACGCCTCGCCAAGCGCCTGAGCGAAGTGGTGTTGACCTTCCGCGAAGCCCCCGTTCACCTCTTCGATGCTGCCGGTGGCAGTCCAACGGCCAACCAGCTCATCTTGCGCATTCAGCCCGATGAAGGTGCTGAATTCAAATTTGAAGTGAAATCTCCAGGCTCAGGAATGCGCAGCCGGCCTGTCGAGATGGAATTTTCCTATGACGAATCCTTTGGCGAACCATCGGATGAGGGCTATGTGCGCCTTCTCGCAGACGCCATGTTGAGCGATCCAACGCTCTTCACCCGGAGCGATGAGGTGGAAGCAGCTTGGAGGCTTTACACCCCTCTGCTGGAACTGATCGAAGACAGCCCCTGGAAACTGCCTATTCACCCCTACGAGTCACGCACCTGGGGACCTGCCGCTGCCGATGCCCTGTTAGCCCAAGACGGTCTGCTCTGGCGTCGCCCCTAGATCAAGCCCAAAACAAGATCCAATTTCACCTCGTTTCCGCCCTCCCTCAGGCCGCAACATGTCTCCTCAGCTCACGCTTCAAACCCCCCTCGAGCTTCCCCCTTCGGAAGTTCCTCATTACCTCGATCAGCTGTGGTCCGGCGATCAAGAAAGCAGCATTGGGGCTCACACCTTTTGCCTGTTGATCTGGCAGCCGGCATGGGTGGAACAGCAACTGGTCCGCACAGGAAGGCTCGAGGGCCCAATCATGGGCGTGCAACGCGATGAGGTCGAAAAGGCTGGACGAAAAGCGGTGCTCGATCTTGATCTCCCCCTCAGCACCCCGCCGCTGGTGAGCTCGGTGTCAAACAGTCTGGCCAAGATTGATGGCAGCCAAACCAGTGACGACCTTCGTGGTCAACATGTGGACGGGGCCTTGAGTGCCCTGAGGCCGCGGCGCTTGATCACCCTTGCCCCCAGCCTGGATTCCAGCCGCCCGTTAGAAACCCTGGTCGCCGCCTATTGCCCCTTACCGGAAGAAGGCGGGGGCACCGTTGCCTGTGGAGATGTGGTGGTGCTCCGCGGCGGAACTGGAGCCCTGCGAGAGGGACTCAACACGTTGCAGCCCCTGCTTCCCGAAGACCTGCCCTCCTGGGTGTGGTGGAACGGACCCCTGGATGAGTCGCCTGAGCTAATGGAGCAGCTCTCGATCGCGCCTCGCAGGCTGATTCTCGATTCCGCTCTTGGTGATCCTGCTTACTGCCTAACCCTGCTCGCCAACAGGCTCGCAAGCGGCCAAGCCGTGAATGACCTGAACTGGTTAAGGCTGGGCAGCTGGCATCAAACCCTGGCGATGGTGTTCGATCCGCCGCAGCGTCGCGATGCCCTCAGCCACGTGGTGCAACTCGACATTGATGTTGAGGGAGATCACCCGGTCCAAGGCCTGCTGTTGGCCTCTTGGATCGCCGATCGACTGGGCTGGACCCTAAAGACCACCCATCGGCATGAGGCCAAAACCAGCGATTCCACGATCAGCGCCGAGTTCCAACGTCCCGATGGAACCGAGGTCCCGCTGCGGGTGTCTCCCGTACCCATGGGGCAACCCAGTCTTCATCCGGGACAAATCGTGGGGCTGCGGATCATTTCTAAACCCGAACAGGGTGGGGCGATGTGTGTGATTCTCTGCGCGGAATCCGGAGGTTGCATGCGCCTCGAAGCCGGGGGCATGGCCAGCATGGAACTCGTGGAAGAGGTGGTGCCCTTGCTTCATACCCATGTGGAAGCCGACATGGCTCGACTGCTTGAGGGCGGGCACGATTCCTCCAACCCGCTCTTGGCGGCGGCGGCCCCTCTAGCTGCCAAGCTTCTCAGTTGATTCCTAGCTGAGCAGCATGGCCTGTGTGATCGCTGCTCCATCTAGCAGCAGCGGCAAAACCCTGCTCAGCCTCAGCCTGATCTCCTGGGCGCAACAGAAGGGATTGAGCATTCAACCCTTCAAGGTGGGGCCCGATTACCTCGACCCCCAACTGCTTGGGGCCAGTGCGGGGCGCCCATGCCGCAACTTGGATCTGCCCTTGTGCGGACCCGACTGGGTGAAGACCAGTTTCCATGGCTACGGAGGTCGCTGCGACCTAGCCCTCGTGGAGGGGGTGATGGGGCTGTTCGATGGGATCGGCTCAACCGGAGAAGGAAGCAGCGCAGCCGTGGCCAAACACCTGCAGTTGCCGGTGGTGTTGGTGGTGGATGCCGGCGGCCAGGCGCGATCACTCGCCGCGCTCGTGAGCGGATTTCGTGATCTTGACCCCGACGTGCAGTTTGCTGGTGTGGTGCTCAATCGCGTCAGCACGGAGCGCCATCGCTCGCTTCTCGAAGATGTCTTAGCGTCCATTGACGTGCCCTGCCTGGGCTGTCTTCCGCGGGATTCAAGCCTCGAACTACCCAGTCGGCATTTGGGCTTAGCTCCAGCCCACGAGCTCGATCAACTGAATGTTCGCCTGGGGCAATGGGCAGCGATCGCTGATCAACATCTCGAGATGGAGGTCTTTGAGAGGCTGATGGCAGCGCCAACGCCGGGTCCAGAGCCGATCCAAACCGTGCTCGCGAACGCTCTGGTGCAGGACACCCAGCGAGAGCCACTGCCAGTGGCCGTCGCCCAAGACAACGCCTTCCATTTCCGTTATCCGGAGATGCAGGATTGCCTCGAGGCACTTGGGATGCCAGTGATCCCTTGGCATCCCCTGGAGGACGAGCCGTTGCCGCAAGCGGCCTATGGACTCGTGATCCCAGGAGGCTTCCCAGAACTCCACGCCAAACAACTCAGCCGTTGCCAACAAAGCCTGTCAGGACTGCGCGACTGGCTGCAACACAAACCGCTGTATGCCGAATGTGGCGGGATGTTGATGTTGGGGACCAGCCTGATGGACGGGGAAGGAGAAACCCATGCCATGGCGGGCGTCTTGCCGTTTCACGCCCAACGCGGGACATTACAGGTGGGATATCGCCGCCTAACGGCAAGCTGTGACAGCTTGCTTTTGAAGGCAGGTGATCAGTGGATGGGGCATGAATTTCACCGCTGGCAACTCAGCGAGGAACCTGTGGGCAGATGGCAATCGCTGTGGCAGGTTGATGGCTGGCATGTTGATCGCAGAGAAGAAGGATGGGCACTTCCAACCGTTCACGCAAGCTGGGTGCATCTTCACTGGGCCAGCTCATCGACGATCTCATGCCGATGGCGCGACGCTCTCGAAACCGTGGCGAATCAGATGGCGACCGATCCATAAAGGCCACGCGTCAGAGACAACAGCCCTTGAAGGAGCGCTGGCGGTTCTTAATCGAAGGCAGCGTGCAAGGGGTGGGATTCAGAAACAGCTGCCGGCGACGCGCCCTCGACCTCGAACTTTGCGGTTGGGTTCGAAATCTCAAGGACGGGAGAGTGGAGGTCCAAGCCGAGGGAGGCGAAATGGCCTTGAACGAATTTCGACTGTGGTGTGAGCGCGGCCCGAGCACGGCAACCGTCAAAAGGGTGCTGCTCTCCAAAATGCCCGTCACGGGCAATGACTGGTTTGACATTCGGGCTTAAGAGGGACCAGACAGCAACGATCTTCAAGTGAGCTAATCCACACCATGGACCATGAACGTCAGATCTGGTTACTTCGACACGGAGCCACTGAATGGGCCAAAAATGGACGGCACACCGGCAACACTGATTTGCCCTTGCTGCCGGAGGGCGAAGAAGAGGCCAGGCTGCTTGCGCCTGCCCTCACATCCCATCGGTTTGCAGCTGTGTTTAGTTCACCGCTTCAACGGGCAAAACGCACCTGCGAACTCGGTGGCCTAGGCCAACAACGACGGATCATGGAAACCTTGCGCGAGTGGGATTACGGCGATTACGAAGGAATCACAACCCCTGAGATTCGCAAGAGCATTCCGAACTGGACGGTCTGGAGCCATGGCTGCCCCAATGGCGAAGATGCGGAAGCCGTGCAACAACGCTGTGAACAATCCATTGCCAGCGCCTTAGCGGAGCCGGGGGATGGAGATGTTGCCTTATTCGCCCACGGGCATTTGCTTCGTGCCCTGACAGGCACCTGGTTGGGACTCGGCGCAACCGGTGGGCGCCTGTTCCAGCTCGACACAGGAACGATTTGCATCCTGGGCTTCGAGCGAGGGCAACGTGCGATCACCCGCTGGAATGCCCCTACCAATGGCTTGTTTTAGAGGCTTGGCAGCGTTCTATCGCCAATGCGTATGTATCTCTATGCACGAAACAAGACTTCCAGTTCAAGCTTCTGCTGTAGAGACTGGATCTCTTCAGTGGGAGGGTGGCGTTGGAGACCGTCACTCTTTTTTGCGCTGAACCAACCCCGACCCTCACAGAAAAATGGGTATGTATCTCTACGGACATTTCTCCATCCCTAAGCCATCTTTATTGTGGAGCTATGACTGGGGAGTTTTAGTTCCATACAAAAGGGACGGTCTTGGAGAATGCGACCGTTCTTTTTTATGAAACAAATCATTTTTGTTGGCACATCGTTTGCCTTGGCTGCATAGCTATTCAAACTTTGCTCACTCGTTAATGCACACTAATAGCAAACACCAAGAGTCAGCTGCCCTAATCCATCGCCATTCAAGTTAACCGCCCCTTCAGCAAGGCTGCCTTTCAAGAGACTTAAGAAACAACACAGACAAGCAAACTTTTAAGCGGCGGATATCCATGCCTAGACCAAGCCTCTCAAGCGAGAAGCAATGAATACAGAATTCCAATATGTTTCGTTCGTCAACTATCACAACGGAATGAATTCCCATCCGTACAATCGCTACAATGCGGGTTCAGAAGCTGCCAGGATTACTGGTAATTTCTACCTACCAAAGGTACACGGACATGATGAAGCCGTACGTTTTATACGTGTTCACACTGCCAGATTGCGAACCCACCGCAAAACTCAAAGCGTACGTAGACACACTTACAAAGCCTCAACAAGCCACACTCGAATTCGTTCCCTTACGTGGACCTGATGGCGGGTTCACCGCCCTTGCAGAAAAGCTTCAAGTCGATAGCGCGCCCACCCTCGTTGTCACCTATGAAGGCCTATCTTGCGAACTTGATGCCGATGGTGACGAAGATTGCGACTACACAGAAGAACCGGTAGAGCGCCTGATTGGCGTTGACGCCATTACCAAACATCTGCTCAGCACCATTGACGGCTATACAAATGCGAATCCACCTGAATAAAAAAGAAGATTAACCAGGGCCCCAGCTGATTATCTTGCCGCATCAAATACAGACTGATTAACCTCATTGCAATGGCCGTTCATATTCACCTTGGTTGCAATCATCCAAGCGAGAAAATCCATCTCTGAGCTTAATTGACCTGGCGGATAACCTCTATTCCCAAGTTCCCATTTAACGACAAACCGTTTTCATTTTTGCTGAGATTAGCTTTTAAGCTACGGCCTGTCATTTCTGTTTCATCCCATTGACTGTCTTTATGGGACATAAACCTATTGTTAGCGAGGTCAATCTTCAAAAACAATGTTTCTTCTTTTGTCTCCTCTTTGATCAGCTTCTGAGTTTTAATTTCAGTAAAAACAGCTCGTGTGGTTGTCTTACACTCCAGAAAAAGGACGTCATCAGCCAAGGCAGGAGACGCTGAAAAAAGCAGACCGCTGAGAACAAGAAAACGTTTCATCCAATCAAAGTAGCAACAACAAAAAGGCCAAGGCAATGCAAAATCCGAAGGAGGGAAGGGGATGCTGAATGTCGCAATGAGAACCCCAATCGAAAATGATCAGTCCGGCACTGCCAGCTTTTTCAATGGCTTAGGATTATTTTTTCATCGTATTCAATTCTATTAAATCTTTTTCAGCAGGCCAGAATCAAGTCTTAGCCTGGAAGAACTGCGACGTGAAACTGCAATAATGAACTGCTACGTGGAACCGTCCAAGCAGTTCATCATCAAGCAGACACCCCCATTGAGGAGAGGCTCAAAGCAGCTGATTGAGCGCAGAACCTAATACGATCGAGCTGGCATTTTGCGTTTCCACTAAACGATGAGCGACACCACGCTCTGGGCTGAGCTCCTCGCCTATGGAACTGGCATCGGCCTATCCCCGATTCACATCGCCGTGTTGTTGCTGCTTCTCCTAGGACCGCAGCCATTGCGACGTGGTGGCTGGTTCGTGGCGGGATGGATCATCACCACGATGGCGACATCTGTTCTCTTGGTCACCGTGGGCCATTCGCTGGTGCTGGACATGACGCAAGGCTCCCATCACCGCACTGGATTGGATCTCCTCGCAGGTGGAGCCTTAATCGCCGTTGGAGGTAGGGAGCTGCTGCGCTCCTTGACCGATGGAGACTCACCTCCGGCATGGACCACGAGCGTGGACCGCTTTGTAAACATGCCCCTCCCACTGCTGTTGTTGTTGGGTGCGGTGGCGGAAGTTGCCAGTCCCGACGATCTCGTGCTGTTCGCAAAATCAGCAGGGGTGGTCTTGGCGGCCCAACTGCCTACATGGCAAGAACTGATTGGTCTTTTGGCCTTCACCATCGGAGCAAGCCTTTTGCTGCTCACCCCATTGATCGCCGTTGCGGTTGGCCGCAACAAAGTTGTGCCTGTATTGGAACGCGGAAAAGAAGTGCTCTTTGCTCGTGGAGAACTGGTTGTCGCCGCCGTCAGTATTGGGATCGGGGGCTACCTCGGCTGGCAAGGAATTAGTGGCCTCACCATGACCTAAACAAACGCTTGAAGGAAATCAAGCAGGAGAACTAACCACTCCTGCTTGAAACTTAGAGCTGTGCTCCGAAGCATTCAAAGGCCTTGTTGCTGACGAATGATCCACGCTGATGCTGCTTGCTGTTGCTTCCACGCGACAAGCAACTGTTTAGCGATCGATTGCAACTCCTCAACGTCTTTAGAACCGTCAATCTCTCTTGAAAACTTCTCGATTTCGAACATTTGCCCGATAGTCAAAGCAATTGGATCCATGGGTCTTTTTGCTTGGCGAGCTGAATTTAGCCCTTAAGCAATGACGACGCAAATCCATCAGGTAGTGATTGCAACCGATTTGACGATTACATGCTCAACTCACTACATTTCGCTTATTACAGATCATTGCCTAACAGCGCTTATGCCTTTGATTGAAACAGCTAATTAGCCTAAAAAGCATTGTGACGCCTGGCATCGATGCACTTCTCCTGGAAACAACACCTAGAGCTTTCCAGAAAAGTATCTAAGAGTGCAGACGCCCATCAAGGCGTTGCTCTCGCTCTGATGGGAGTGGGTTTATCGATGCTGGCCAAGGATCTATTGGCTGCTGAGCTGCTTGATCGTTCGAGTACACAGACACCAACGAAGAACTAACCTTTCGATCACAAAGAGATTGTTCGCCTTTGTCGCCGCAGATAGTACAAGATACAAAGCCTCTCTTGCCAGGGAATGATCAGCTGAGCAACAAAAGAAATCGGCTTTTCATGGGCTCTACAGCAAGGAGAGTATTGATAGATACAAACCGCATCAAAGGAAGGCTATAAATTTTTAATACTGATCATCAATCAGATGCTGATGACGAAAACACGCACCACAAATAATGAAGCGATCCCAAAAGGACAATTAATGCATTTGGCCCACGAAGTTGCCAGCAAAGCGATTGAAATGCAGCAAAATAATGACAACAATAGAGATGCAGCCTTCGACATCACAGTCGCATCATTGCCACCGGTATGTGCCCTGTAACAGGATCGCATCAGATCCTGCAGCCGCGATTGAGCAGACCTATCAACGAAAAGCATTTGTGCCGTGTCAACCAGACATCCGACAGAAGCATCATCAAACCAATAACAATCAACAGAAGTAGGTATTTTTACTCGTTAAAAGAATTATGTAGTTGCTGATGCCGAGGGCATGAATACCTCCTATTAAGTTAGTGTTATCCAAAGGAGTAGTCATGAACTTTACAGTTCCCACAATCTCAATTGGCATCCTCACATATACATTATTTCATCTCTGCTTTTCACATATCATGCATTAATGGCTATACAGCCAAGAGCACCCGATTCGTAACGGCCGCCTGTAGCGATCAGCGCAGGCGGTTTTTTATTGCATGATCAAGCACATATAAAGCAAACAAAAAAACACGTAAGCAGGCAAGACAACTCTTCACTGATGCAAAGCAAGCAAATAAGCCTAGGAACGATTTATATCGCAATCATTTACTTGCCAGCAAATGAAAATCATCTTACTCAATACCCACTTGAGAGAACAAGATGAAAGCAATCCCAACCGGACACTCACACTCATCAATCACAGAGCGCTGGGGTAGCGTCGACGCTTACCTGGAATGCGTCACAAGTTGCGACCTTAAGGATGGCGTTTGCGTGACCATGTGCATCACCAAGCATCTGGAGCCGCAAACAGCATCAGAAGAATAATCATTTTCTATGCATCCACCTAGGGAAGGAAGATTAATCCTGACAGTTTTCACACAATCATTCATAACACCTGCTGAATAGCGTCACAAAGACAAGAATATGCCTTCGCTTCTTGCTTCTGAATAGACCTGCAAAGCGCGTATCAAGAGTCTCATAGGATTACGAGCAGATTCGAGCCCTTGCAGGGCTTTTGACAACCATCTTTAGCTTAAAAAAGCCGATCTTTTATCCCCTTAGAGATGCTCTGCAGGGCATGAAGATCTTCTGTGATCCCTACCCATTCACATGAACAGCAGACATGTCATGGGTGTGATTCATTTTTGAAGAGCCCGCGACCAGCGTTCCACCGCTGCGGCAGATGATGACTTTCCCGCTATCCAAACAGCCTCTTGTGCCCGGCTTACAGCGACATAAGCCAACTGGCGTCGCAGGACGAGATCCTGTGGCCAGAACACATCATCGGCAACAAACACCTCTCCGAAACTGCTGCCCTGACTGCGGTGAACGGTGAGTACAGCGGCTGGACCCAAGGAAGCAAAAGCATCACGGATCAAGAAATAGCGGCGCCAAAGGGGCCGCCCACCCCGCTTTCCCGCATCTCTTGCCTGCGTGCGTAACCCCTGAAGCACACCATCAAGACGCTGCCGCGCCGCACTCCCGGACGGTGGCTGCAAGCGCAAACTGAGCTCTAGCTCACCACTACGAACCCTCGCCGTCACGGTCTCGATCACAGGGGCCTCGAATCCAGCGAGAGCCATCTGCGTCTCCCCCGCAAACCCAAATTCAGCCAGGTCACAGCGTTCAGGGGTGACGTCCTCCACCACCACTTCACGATTCGAGCCGAGCACCAGATCGGGTTCTTCCCCTGTCTCTGCGCCGTCGCGGGAGGCAGGGGCCATCACCGCTGTCCGGCTGATCAGGACTTCACCTGGAAGAACGGCCATCTGATCGGCCATCTCACCATGAATGGCCCGTCGCGCATGGGGCACAAGCGCATCCAGAGTGCGATTGGTGTAGCAAAGAATGCGTGCTGCATCAGGGTTATCACAGGCCGCAGCACGGCGCAGACCCTCTTGAGCCTGGATCAACCAAGCCGAGCGATTGAGCACACCCACCTGACCCAATTCGCTGCGCAGCGGTGGCATCAAGGGCGGGAGCTCACAGGGCAAGCGTCCATCGCGCAGGCAGCTCGCCAGCTGAAGCACTGGGCCTTGATGACGAACCACTTGCTTGAGCGACGCCGTGATCGCACGGTCCATGGAGAACACAGGGCTATCCGCTTCCCCCACCGGCGGAAGCTGGGCCGGATCGCCAACGAACACCAGCCGAGTCTTGAAAGGATGCGCGCACTGCAGTGCGACCGACAACAGCGAGCTATCGACCATGGAGGACTCATCGACCAAAACCAGGCCGAGATGTTCCAACGATGCCGCCGTTTGTTCCGTGGATTCGCAAACCTCCCGATCCCCCTGGCGTCGCAACTTGAGACGCAACAGTCGATGGATGGTGGAGGGGTACCAGGTGGGATGAAGGCCCTCTAAATCAAGGGCATGGCGCAACACACCCACCGCTTTATGGGTGGGAGCCACAACGGTCCAACACAGGCCTGTGGCTTCCACTTGGCGCAGCAAGCGCATCGACAAGAAGGTTTTGCCGCTGCCGGCATAACCGCTCAACACAAACGGAACGCCAGGGTCTTCGCTTGCTAACCACGTCTCAAACAATGCAGCTGCTGTCTGCTGATCGTCGGTAAGAGTGGCCTCAGACGGCTTCAGCCTGCTCACCCGCTGAACAAACCAAACGTTTGGGCCAAATGCAGGGGCGACCCCACAAAAAAGAGTCCAGGGAGGGCGATTAAAGGTCCCAGCAAACTGCCCACCAACACCTCCGTTCGGGTGTGACCAAGCCGTTCTTTGAGTGGCTTCTCCGGTTGGTTAGGCCAGAGCGAGTCAGGCAATTCGTTGAGGCGAGCAGCCGTGAATCCTGCCGCCCGGCGCACCCCACTGGCGTCGTACATCACCACAAAAGCCACCGTGGCAGCCAGCGCAAACGCAGGCTGATCAAAACCGATCTGCCAGCCCACGCCAGCGGCTGTACCCGTGACCAATGCCGAATGACTCGAAGGCATTCCTCCGGTTTCAACCAACACCGCCGGCCTCCAGCGCCGATTCAGCACCAATTCCAGGAAGAGCTTGGAGAACTGCGCCAAGCCGCAAGCCGCCAATCCCCAGGCGAGCACAGCATTATCCAAGATCTGTGCAGGCATAGACAGGGTCGACATCATTGAAATCACCATGGTCAACAATCGCGACTCGCCACGTAATCGGCGAGAGCTAACAGGGGTGCCGCCTTGTCCCGCCATGGGTCGAGCGCCGCTTTGGACTCCCGCACCAACTGCAACGCCTTCTCGCGCGAAGCTTCAAGGCCTAGAAGCTTGGGATAGGTGGTTTTATCGGCGAGAAGATCCTTGCCTGCCGTTTTGCCTAGCACCTCGCTGCTGGCAGTGACATCGAGGATGTCGTCAATGATCTGGAAGGCCAAACCAATGCCATTGGCGTAGGTGCGCATCGCCTGCAGTTGGTCATCACTCGCGCCTCCGATCAAAGCTCCGGTCACCACACAGGCACGCAGCAACGCCGCGGTCTTGTGAAGGTGGATGTACTCAAGGGTCTCTAGGTCAACCGCTTGGCCCTCGGATTCAAGATCCACAACCTGACCACCAACCAAACCGGGGGCTCCAGAAACAAGAGCCAACTCACCAACAACCCGCAACAAGCGATCCGCCGGCACGTTTGGACTGCGGACGGCCACCATTTCAAACGCGCGACTGAGCATGGCATCACCCGCAAGGATGGCCATGGCATCGCCATACACCTTGTGGTTGGTCGGACGTCCCCGTCGCAGGTCATCGTTGTCCATGGCCGGCAAGTCGTCGTGAATTAACGACATGGTGTGGATCATCTCCAGAGCCACCGCCGTTGGCATGGCCAGTTCGGACGATCCCCCGACTAATTCACAAGCGGCAAGACACAAAATCGGCCGCAAGCGTTTCCCCCCCGCCAGAAGGGAGTAGCGCATGGCATCACGCAAGGATTCAGGACGCTCGGGCCCCATCGAAGAATCCAGGGCCATCTCCACACGATCGCGGGAGAGCTTGAGGTACGCCGCAAAGTCAAACGTGGAGGGGAGCTCACCAAAGGGCGGCACGCTTTCGGGGCTAGTGGCCGCAGCGGACATGGTGAGCGCAGTGCTGAGGGGATTCTCTCAGGCCGAGGGGGTCAAACCACCAAATCGGACAAGTCCAACGCAACTTGATGGCGTCGACACCAGGCCACCACAGTGTTGACTAGCAACATCGTGACCGTCATCGGGCCCACTCCTCCAGGAACTGGAGAGAGCGCTGCGACAACCGGTTCGAGCTCCTCCGCGCGCACATCACCGCAAAGCCCGCCTTCAGGGCGGCGATGGATACCAACATCCACCACCACACAACCCGGTGTGATGTGATCGGCACCGATCATTTCGGGGCGACCTGCTGCCACCACAAGAATCTCAGCCTGACGGGTCATCGATTTCAGATCTTGCGTGCGTGAATGGGCCACCGTGACGGTGGCGTTCGCCGCCTGCAGCATGAGGGCCATCGGCTGGCCAACAAGGATGCTGCGGCCCACCACGACGGCACGCTTGCCGGCGGGATCGATGCCCTGATCACGAAGCATCGCCATCACGCCGGCAGGTGTGCAACTTCGTGGACCCTGCTCACCCTTCAACAGGCGCCCGAGATTCAAGGTGTGCAATCCATCGGCATCTTTGTTCGGATCGATTTCAGCCAGCAGCGGGGTCTCATCCAAGCCCTTTGGCAGCGGCAGCTGCAGCAGGATTCCATCCACCCGTTCATCAGCATTGAGCTCGCGGATGGCTGTCAACACCTCCTGCTGTGAAGCATGAGCTGGGAGATGAGACCCGAAGCTCTCCACCCCAATGCGAGCGCAGGCCTTCTCTTTGTTGCGCACGTAGACCGCACTGGCGGGATCGTCGCCAATGCGGAGGACAGCAAGGCCTGGTGAACGCCCTGCTGATGCCGTTCCATTTGCAATCTGCTGCTGCAAGCGCGCTTCTAGCTTTGCGGCGAGCTGCTTGCCATCCAGCCGGAGAGCCATCGAGGTCTGTTGACACTGATCCCAGCATGCTTCCTCAGTGGGGCTAGCGTCTGTATCAGTGATCAACAGCTGTGTTCCGATCTCATCCTCTGGCCAAGCTCTGGAGAAGCTGGTTGCGGAGTGAGTCACCGCGACGCCCTGTGCTGCGTTGGAACCGCCTCCAAAAGGCTGGACTGCTTCTGGTCTGCATTGCCGTTGCGCTTGTTTCCAGCTGGCCCTGGCTGGTGGAACCCGACTTACGCCCCGGCATCCCAGCACCGTTCGATTCCTTTGCTCCGAAAGCCGCACGGGTGGTGGACAGCGAAGCGCTCGAACAGAGGAGATCCAGCTTGATGCCCAACACCTTTGTGCAGGTGGTGGATGCGCAGCAATCAAGCCTTCTCAAGCTCAGACTCGAGCGTCATCTCGCCGAATTGGAGCGCGTCGCCAGGAGCCAGAACATCGATCGAATTGGCCCCGTCAATCTGACCACAGACGAACAATCCTGGCTGGAAAAACGATCGCAACAGGATCGCAAAAACTGGGACATGACGATCCGCAGGGCTGTCGATCGGATGCTCAGCCAAGGTCTTGTGAACACGCTGGCGATTGAACAGCTCCGAAAGGCCTCATCCCTGCAACTCGAAGCCTTGGGACCTGAGGACGCTCCAGCCAGAACCCTTGGCAGCAAGATCGCGACGACCACACTTCAAGGAGCCAGCAACCTCCAGACCGATCCCCTGCGCAGTCAACGACTGATTGAAGAGCTGATCACGCAACAAGGCATTCCAAGCATTGAAGTCAAAGCGGGCGATCTGATCACGCGCAAAGGCGAACCGATCAGTTCCCAGGCCTACGACGTGCTCGATTTCTTTGGACTGATTAATCGCAGCCCGAAGCTGGGAATCTGGTTGTTGCGTTTCACCGAAGCACTGGCGAGTTGCGGCGTGATGCTGCTCGTGATGAAACGGGAAAGACCCTGCCTCGAGGCGTCCCACGGGTTTCTGGCAATAGGCCTCCTATTGATCAGCCAATTCAGCAAGCTTTGGTTTGGTGCAGCCGTAAGCCCCCTGGCTGTGATCGTGCCTCCCACCCTGCTCTTGGCCCAAGGGCTTGGAACCACCAGTGGCCTGGCCTGGATGGCCGTGAGCTGTTTGCTGTGGCCGACTCCCGTGAGTGGATTAGGCGAAGGCCGGCTGCTGATCACGGCGGCCGTTGCAGCGATCGCCGCCATTCAGGCCGGTCGATTACGCAGTCGAGCGCAGTTGTTGCAACTGGCGGTGTTGCTCCCCTTGGGTGCGTTGGTCGCCGAAATGGTGGTGCTGAGGCAACCGTTTGAAGCCGTGAACCTGTCCTGGACGCGGCTCACACCCGACACCGGAGAACTCGCGTCCGAGGCCCTGCTGATGGGTCTGCTGATGATGCTCACGATCCTGTTGATTCCCCTGCTGGAGAGCTCATTCGGCCTGCTCACTCGGGCCCGTTTGATGGAACTGGCGGATCAAGAGCGTCCATTGCTGCGACGGTTGTCGTCAGAAGCACCTGGAACCTTTGAACACACGCTGATGATCTGCGGGCTGGCCGAAGAGGGCGCTCGGGCCATTCGGGCCGATGTGGATCTGATCAAAACCGGATCGCTCTATCACGATGTGGGCAAACTTCATGCCCCGAACTGGTTCATCGAAAATCAAACCACCGGCGAAGAGAATCCACACACCAAATTGAACGACCCGGTGGCCAGCGCCGGAGTTCTCCAGGCCCATGTGGACGAAGGCCTCAAACTGGCCAGGCGCTACCGCTTGCCGCGGCCCATCGCGGATTTCATTCCGGAGCATCAAGGCACCTTGCGCATGGGCTTTTTCCTGCATCAAGCCCAGCAGAGGGACCCAACGATTTCAGAACACCTGTTTCGCTACCGAGGCCCCACCCCTCGATCCAAAGAAACCGGAATCTTGATGCTGGCTGATGGCTGTGAGGCCGCCTTGCGATCACTCCCCCCCGACACCAGCGACATCGAAGCGCAAACCACGGTGAAGCGCATCTTGGAGGCGCGCTTAGCCGACGGACAACTGAGGCAAAGCGGACTCAGTCGCGCCGAAGTTGACCTGGTGATGCATGCCTTTGTGCGCGTCTGGAGGCGCATGCGACACCGCCGGATTCCCTACCCAATCCCGGCGAAACGCAGCTTCAGCGCCTAGGCAATCGCTCGGGCCAAGGCAGAAGAGAGCGCACCCGAATGCGCTGCCCGCTGAAGGGGTCGGAAAAGCTCATGCCGAGCGCATGCAGATGAAGACGGTCAGGGGAGGAGCCAAGCCCAGGCGCTGCGTAAATCGGATCGCCGATCACGGGTAAACCAATCGCTGCCAAATGCGCCCGCAATTGATGGGAGCGGCCTGTTCGAGGAACAAGCCAAAGGCGTGAGCGGTCATCTCCAAGCTGGGCACAACGCCAAAGGGTCAGGCAAGAGCGCCCATCCCTGTGAGGCCCATAAAGGGGTGGGTGGGCAGACAATCGCGCCAATGGCACGCGCACCGATCCTGAGAGGGCCTTGGGATGGCCATGCACATCAGCCACATACAGCTTGTGCACTTTGCGATCGGCAAACAGGCCGCTAAGCCATTTCAAGCTCAGCGGATCCCTGGCCAACAGCAGCAAACCGGAGGTGTCGCGATCGAGACGATGCACGAGGCGGAGCTCCGGCAGCACAGCCTGAACCCGGCTGATCAAGGAATCGCTCTGGGCGGGACCAAGACCAGGCTGACTCAGCAAGCCGGAAGGCTTCTCGACCACCACAAAATGGGGATGCCAGCAATGAACCAAAAGCCCTGAGAGGGATGATCCGACCGACAAGTCCGATTTCTCGGCCATCGCTCAGAGGCGACCACCACGACGATGGCCGGGACGGCACCAGTAGAGCAGGGCCAGCACGTTGAGGAGGCCCAACACAATCGTGGCCACACCCAACACAATCGCTTGGTCTCCTCCCCCAAGAGCCAGCAAAGAGAGGCGGACGATCCCATAGGGCAGGGATCCAGCCAAGGCAATCGATAAGGAGACGATGGCCAAAATCACGCCCCAGTGCCGCTCACCAAGCAAACCAGCAGAGGCCACGATCCCCACGATCGCCGCCGGCCAAGCAAGCGCAAAAGCCACGCTGATCGTGGCGGCCTGAAGGCTGGATGCCTGAAACGCAACCAGACCAATCACGGGCAAAGCCAGCAAATTCCCGGTGAGCCCGAGCCAGGTCATCAACCAGTAGCCGGGCAACTTGGGACCCATCGAAGATCAGACCAGGAATGGCCACCGTAAACACCGGTGCGTCAACTCTCGTCATCCAACAAGGTTTCGAGCGTGGCAAGCAGCAAGGCAATCGCTTCTGCTCGGGTCAAGGCGGTATCACTCACCTCATCCACCCACCCCTGGCAGAGCGTTTCAATTTCCTCAAACAAGGGTCCCGCACTACGTAGTGCCTCCATCACGGCTGCGGAGGAGGTTTCATCCCGTTCATCGCCATCCATCACCACATAACGACGCCCGTCCTCTCCCATGTAGGTGAGACGGCCCTCTGCATCGATGTTGGGACCGGTAATCGGCGTGATCGGTGCGTCCTCATCCATCGCCTAACCCCACAGCAGGAGTGGTCTTTGGAGCACCACGTTTCAGACGATTCCCACAAAAACCTCGAAACAACGCTTTCACTTCAGCCATCGGCAATCCCTGCACCAGCCTTGCCTCAATTTCATCGCGCCGCTGAGACTGGTGATACAAACGCAATTCCTGAAACGAGCTCATCGACTGCTTCTCGATCTGGGCAAGGGCACTTCCAATCTGATGATCAGGCAAGAGAGGTCCCTGCTGACAATGCTGCATCACATGGGCTGATTCATGGGCCAGCACCGTCCACACCTGAGCAGGATCATCTTGAAGGTTGTTGGAGCACAACAGCAAGGCATTCCTTCCGGCATGAAAGGCACCTAAGAGTCCAGAGGGGCAGTCTTTTGCCACCAAGGTTTGGGTGCCGGCTTGACGCAGAAGAGAGGAATAGTCGCCGATGTCAGCCCATGACTGGGCACGCACTGGAGATCCAATCGAAAGAGAGCCCATCAAAGGGGCTCCAATTCCAACGAGGACAAACCACGAGGGACGAAGAACGGTTTTCCACATCAAGAGCCTGGCCTATGCCTGGTCTCATTCAAGACACAAGAGAGACTAACGAGAATGCGCAGCTTTGGATCTACAGATTTGCGCCAGACCCAAAGCCTTTCTCATCGGCAACGCCTAAGAACCGCTCAAGGCAGGATCAAGCGCTCAACGCTGGGAACTTTGTCGCGGAACGACTGCTCGCGATCCACACGGGTATTCACACGCAGCGTGGCATGAATCCTCGGCACCCCCTCACCATGCAGCCGCTCATGACAGCGCTTCACGCAAGCAAATACAGCATCCCAATCCCCCTCGATCGCTGTTCCATTCGGCCCGAGCTCATACTCAAGCCCCGACGCTTTGATCAGCTCGTTGCAGATCGCCACCCACGGCGCCAGCGAACCTTCAACGCCCACAGGCACCACACAGAGATCCACGCTCACGTTCATCGGTAAGGGCTCAAAGGACGGAAGAGGGCTCTCCGCCGTCACGAAGACAGGCCTGCGGATAGCGAATCGTTCTCCAAGCACCACAACTTGTTTGGACCTCTAAACCGATCCCACGCTGCTGAATAGAGAGATCACGGCCTTGCCCCGAACACCAGCTCTGAGCCGCTGCTTCAGCGGCATCCATCGATTCGTAGGGAGCATCCAGCACTGGGTGGGGACTGCCGTCCAAGGCAACTAGTCTGTATGAGGAACGAACAAGTTTCGGCAATGTTCCAATCACGCATCTGTCCCTAGTCTTCCACCTCTGTGCAACAACGCCAGCGGTGAAGCAAGAAGACAGCCGAAACGTCACGATCAGCTCACGATGAGCCACCCACAACTCCAAGCTGCACTTGAGCAGCTGATGGCGCGCGCGCCCTCGGCGTTGTTCAAACGAGCAAGACGCCTCTACCTCGACAAATACCCTCTGGACGGCCGCGATTGCCGCAGCGCTCTGCGGTTATTCGTGGCGGAGGAACGGGTCGAAGAATGGGTCGAACCCGACCCGGAGGCCGCTCCGCTGGGAAAGATTGCCGTCGTCACGATTCGGCCAACGCGTTTGTCCTTGGTGCACTGGCAGCAAAGCGAACCCGCCTCCGAACAGATGTGCTCCGATTACCTGCAAAACACCTGGGGGCTCGATCCCAGCGGCTTCGAGGCGATGAGCGATCCCTGGTTCAGGAATGGCGGGCAGCAAAAACAAGCCCAAGCCCCTGATGGCTTGATCTGGACCCGACGATCTACTTTTACGGCCGAAGCCCCTTCAACCGCAGCAAACGAGTGAGCCAGGGGCGCTCAGCAACAATGTCAAGGGTTGAAAACAAAGGAAATTCTGTAGACCGAAAGATCGAGCTTCGGCCATCGCTAACCCGGAAATAAGCCTTGTTGAGAACGCCATGAGAGCCCCTGTTGCTGAACACTATGTGCTCCGTCAAAACTGCACAGGTAGCTACTTGAGTTTGAATCAGCAAACCCAGTCGATTGAAGGGGTGTCGAGCGTTGAAGCGGCATGGAGTTTTCACAGCCATGAAGGAGCTGTAAGCCATGCCTTGCTCATCGGCCAAACCCATGGGGAAACCCCGGACGTGATCAAGCTCGCTTAGAGCTCATCTTCCACGTTGGTCTTGATCGAGCAATCGCTCAGCGGATAGCTCACGCAGAGCAAGGCAAACCCCTTGGACATCTGATCGTCATCCAGGAAGCTTTGGTCAGCTTGATCAACGCTTCCGTTGAGAATCTTGCCAGCACAGGTGCTGCAAGCGCCCGCACGGCAGGAATAGGCGAGGTCAATGCCTTGCTCTTCAGCGGCATCGAGGATGTATTGATCATCGGCACAGCTGAAGCTGGATCCACCTTCGATGCTGATCGTGAAAGAAGCCATGACTCAATAAATGATCAAACTCTTGCTAACGGGGTTTACGGGCGCGGTCTTGGATCGTCAGAGATCCCAAACGCTAAGCGCCGCTTATCAACCTGGAATGAAGTGCCTCAATCGCCTGGACTCAGGCGCCATTTGCTGCTGCAGATCAGCGGCGCTGGCATTGGTCTGCTCCCGTTGTTGAGCCTGAAACACGTCGTCTTCAGTGATCGTGAGCCCACGAGACTTGGCCAGGGTGATCAACTCCTCCAACGGCAATGGCTGGGCAAGTTGCTCGGCCAAAGCAGGATCGTCATGACGCGAGCCAAGCAATTGATCGAGATCTTGCAGCGACATGAGCCAGGGGCAACTCAAATGGATTTACACCAGCAACACACCCTTTAAGCGTTCAGACCGCAACAACCTGACACCATGAAAGGCAACGCTGGCCTCTCGTCAGCAATCATGCTCAGACAAGAAACAAGCCTTCTCGCTGACCATGGGTTCCCGATGGCGTGTCATCGAAGCGGTGGCCCTTCCAATGCTCACCCTGCTGTTCCTGGCGCTCTGGCAGGGATACCGTCATCACACCGATGCGATCCGCGCGCTCCGTCTTCAACTCCATGAGCTCGAACAACAAGAGTCTGAGGTCACCAACACCAACCTGATGATGGAACAGCTGGAGTTCCTGCAACGCCGCCAACAATCCCTAGAAACACAAATCGGAGACTTAAAACAAGCCCAGCAGCGCTGGCGCACCCAGGAACGACAACGGGTTCAGCGCTCAGAGCCAACGGCGAGGCCAGGAGAACCAGACAAGCCATCGCTGGACTTCATTCCTATCCCTTAACCGCATCCCCACTGGCATTGGGGAGGATGAAGCGCTGGAGCAGCACAAACATCACAAGCACCGGCAGGATCGACACCACGGAGCCGGCCGCAACAATCCGCCAATCGAGGGAAAAGCTGCTGGCCAATTGCTGCAGCCCTAAAGGCAAGGTGAACAGGCCTGGATCATCAAGGATCACCAGGGGCCAGAGGAAGTCACTCCAGGTGCCGATGAACACGAACATCGCCAGGGTGATCAGATCAGCCTTGGCCGCAGGAATCATCACGTTCCACCATTCCCCAATCTTGCTGCAGCCATCAATCCGTGCGGCCTCTTCAAGCTCAACGGGCACACCAAGAAAGCTTTGACGCAGGAGATACAGACCAAAGGCGGTGGCTGCCTGAGGAATCACCAACGCCATCAGGGTGTTGCGCAACCCAAGCTGCACCATCAGCAGGTACAGAGGAATCATCACTACCTGAAAGGGGATGAGAATCGTTGCCACGACGAGGGCGAGGACAAGACCACGACCAAAAAAGCGCATACGCGCCAATGGGTAAGCCGCAAGGGAGCAGAACAGAAGATTCGCCACCACCGCAAGGAAGCTGACGACTGAACTGTTGAAGATGTAAGTCCAAAGCGGATTGTCACGAAACAGACGCCCATAGGCATCGAGGCTGGGCTGGGTAGGAAACAGCGAAGGCGGGCTCGTGAAGATGTCCTCCGCGGGGCCTTTCAATGACGTGCTCACCAGCCACAGCAAAGGAACCAGCACGGCCAGTGCCAGCAGGATCAGCAGCAACAACTGCACAAGGGGAGCTGGACGCAGAGTGGATTTGAGCGACATGGATTTGAGCGCCATCGAGCCCTCATTAACGGACAGGGCTGGAATCGAGCTCAGCCATATCCCGTTGCGGATGAATCGTTGGTCCTGCCGTACCGGCAACAAGCCGATTCAAAGCATTCACAAACGCCTCAGCAGCGGCCACCACCACATCCGTATGGGCGGAATGGCCGGAATAAAGCTGGCCGTCACGACGCAGACGAATGGTGACATCACCCATGGCATCAATCCCTTCCGTGACCGACTTCACAGAAAACTCCACCAATTCATTGGGCTCACCTGCCAGCTGATTGAGAGAACGGCAGACGGCATCCACCGGTCCCGTTCCAACAGAGGCTGCGGTTTGCTCCTGACCATTTTCATCGGCGAGGGTCACCGTGGCTGTGGGCTGAAGACTGCTTCCGCAGCTCACCTGCACCAGCTTCAGCTGATATTTCGCATCGGGCTGTTGCACCTGGACGCTGACAATGGATTCAAGATCGCGATCCGTTATTTCCCGTTTGCGATCGGCAAGATCTTTGAAGCGGGCAAACGCATCATCAAGATCCTCACGGCTGAGGTCATAGCCGAGCTCTTCGAGGCGAGCCCGAACAGCGCTTCGACCGCTGAGCTTGCCCAACGAGATCCGATTGTCGGTGAGGCCAACGGTGCGGGCATCAACAATTTCGTAGGTAAGCCGGTTTTTCAGCACACCGTCTTGATGGATCCCCGATTCGTGCGCAAAGGCATTGGCACCCACAATCGCTTTATTGGGTTGCACCACCATGCCGGTGAGATTAGAAACCAGGCGCGAGGTCTTCGTGATTTCCTCCGTGCGGACTGCGGTGAGCGGAGTTGGTGAGTCCTCCTCACGTCCAAAGAAGGGATTGAAATAGCGGCGGCGGACATGAATCGCCATCACCAGCTCTTCGAGAGCAGCGTTACCGGCGCGTTCACCGATGCCATTCACCGTGCACTCCAACTGACGCGCGCCCGCTTTAACAGCCTCGAGGAAGTTGGCGACGGCCAGCCCAAGATCGTTGTGCCCGTGCACAGAGATCACCGCTTCATCGATGTTGGGCACATGTCTGTTGATGCCCTCAATCAAGCTGCCGAATTCAGAGGGTGTGGTGTAACCCACCGTGTCTGGAATGTTCACGGTGCTGGCACCAGCGGCAATGGCCGCTTCGATCACTTCATACAAAAACTCAGGGTCGCTGCGACCCGCGTCCTCGCAGGAAAATTCAACGTCATCCACAAAGGAGCGGGCGTAGGCCACCATCTCGGGCACGATGCCCAGCACGTCCTTACGGCTCTTGCGCAGTTTGTGTTCGAGGTGGATGTCGCTAGTGGCAATAAACGTATGAATGCGTCGCTTTGGGGCCGGAGCGACGGCGTCAGCGCAGGCCTTGATGTCGCCGCGGGACGCGCGGGCCAAACCACAAATAATTGGTCCGTTCTCACCACCAACCTGCTGAGCGATGCGCTGCACGGCTGCGAAATCGCCATGGCTCGCAAACGGGAAGCCAGCCTCGATCACATCAACGCCAAGCCGGGCCAGCTGCTGCGCAATCGCCAACTTCTCCTCGAGATTGAGGCTGGCACCGGGGGATTGTTCACCATCTCTAAGAGTGGTGTCGAAGATCAAAACGCGACCTGGATCCTTGGCCATGGCTAAAGCCTCGAAGGGTTTTAGTCGGAATGACTATGAGTTAAGCCACTCTAAGCGAGACAGGCGTTACGAGCCGGCGGCTTTAGGGAGAAATACCGGTACATTCGATGGGTTGATAGTGAGTTTGAGCGTTGGCCCAAGGAGCACTAGCCCTTGTTCTCCATGCGCACCTTCCTTACGTGCGGGCAAACGAGGCGAACTCGCTCGAAGAAGATTGGTTTTTTCAAGCGTTAATCGAGTGCTATCTCCCCTTAGTGGAGATGTTGGAGTCTGCGGCGGGCGACCCAGCCCAGCAAGCACGCCTCACGATGGGGATCTCACCGACCCTCCTATCACTGCTTGCAGACAGCACACTCCACAAACGCTTCCCGAGCTGGGTTCAATCCCGCTTGCAGCTTCTGCAACAGGCCCCCAGCGATCGCAAAGCCCCTGCCGACCATCTGCAGAGCTACTTTGAGCGCTATCTGCAGAGCTGGCAGAACAGCAATGGGGATCTGATCAGTCGCTTCAAGGTGCTGCAACAACAAGGCGTGCTCGACCTGCTCACCTGCGGGGCAACGCACGGCTACATGCCCCTGCTGCGAGAACACCCTGAAGCTGTACGCGCCCAGCTGCGCACAGCCGTCCGCGAACACCAACGCCTGATTGGCGAGCGGCCTCTGGGTATTTGGCTGCCGGAATGCGCTTACTACGAAGGACTAGACGTTTGGATGCGCGATGCCGGCTTGCGCTACGCGGTGCTGGATGGCCACGGATTGCTCCATGCCAAACCACGGCCGAGGTATGGGGTATATGCACCCATTTGCAGTCACCAGGGTGTGGCCTTTTTCGGACGGGACAGCGACGCAACCCTGCCGGTTTGGTCAGCCCGCGATGGCTACCCCGGTGACCCCGCCTACCGCGAATTCCACCGGGACCTTGGCTGGGATCTCCCGCAAGAGCAGATCGAATCCTTTGGCTTACCCACCCAACGCCCCCTCGGCCTCAAATTGCATCGCGTCAGCGACCAACGGGCTCCGCTGGATGCCAAACAGCCCTATGAACCTGCGCTCGCTCAGGCCCGCACCAAAGACCATGCCAAGCATTACCTCGAGGGGCGGCGCCTCCAACTAGAAGCCCTCGAACAGCGCATGGAGACGGCCCCGTTATTGGTGGCCCCCTTCGATGCTGAATTATTTGGCCACTGGTGGTTTGAAGGCCCGATGTTCCTGGCTGAACTCTTCCGCCAAGGACCGGAGCAACAGGTGAGATTCACCACGTTGCGCGGTGTATTAGGCCAAACCCCGAATCTGCAAATCTGCGATCCCTCCCCCTCCAGTTGGGGACAGGGTGGTTTCCATGATTATTGGCTCAACGACAGCAATGCCTGGATCATTCCGGAGTGGAGCCGAGCCGGCAGGACGATGAAAGAACGCTGCAGCCGCGGGGTTGGCAGTGAACAAGGTCTGCGCATGCTCCATCAAGCAGGCCGCGAATTGCTTTTAGCTCAATCGTCGGATTGGAGTTTCATCCTGCGCGCAGGCACCACCACTGGACTGGCCAAAGAACGGATTGAACGCCATTTAGAACGCTTTTGGACACTGATGGCTTGCATCGATGGCCAAGACAGAATGAGTGAAGCGTGGCTGAATGACGTAGAAGCGGAAGATTCTCTCTTCCCCTTCATTCAGCCTGCTGATTGGAAGCAAGTGGCCATCGAAAGCTGACCACTGGGATTACGAGCGAGGCGCCCCAAGCACCAAGCCTCTCCTCACATCCCACGGTGAGATCGCAAACAAGCGCAGCATCACACCCATCAGCTGTGGCAACGGCATCGTATTGGTAAGAAAACCACTCCAATCGTCTTGAGATAGCTGAAAAAAGCTGGTGAAATGGCGGCGCAACAGCCGTTCATCGAAGCCCATCAAGCGGCCCAATCCAAACTGAAATAGGCGATGACGGAGCACCAACTCCCAGGGCCAGAGCGCCTGCCAACCAAGACGGGCCAGCGCTGCAGATCCCATCGCTGGTTGCTCGTTCAAAGCCGCGGCCAAGGCTTCCGCTAAACCTGGCCCGCGTCTTAATAGTGCTCCCACCATGTAGCCCGAGGCTGGGTGCACCATGCTTGCTGCTCCGCCAAAGGCGAGCAGCGGCTGATGGAAATCCGGCAAGGGCAGATTCATGGGGAAGAGGCAATGCTCCTCTTCAATCACTTCGGTGATCGCATTCCCCGCCTTGGCCAAGCGTTGCTCCAGCCGTTGCTTGAGCTCCGCTTCCGGCACCGCCGGTGCGAGTGCTAACGATGTTTCCTCCAGGAAATACACCCCATCGCCAAAATCCATCGCATACAAAAAGGTGGGGGGTTGCTGGCGTTGCTCTGGGCTGAGGTGATCGCAGCGAAAATCCATCAGCACGAATTGGCCTGGCTCCACCGGAGCATTGCTGAAACGACCCACCACGCCGTAGGCCGCCTGCCCAGCAACTGGCCCCTGATCCGGGCGGCGAATGTGAGGACTGCGATGCCCTGATGCATCGATCACCAGCCGGGCCAGTCGCTGTTCGCCGGAGGCGCCATGCACCCGGGTGCCATCAGCCTCTCGCTCGATGCGCTCCACGCTGTCTTGATGCCAGCTCATGCCAGCGCAGCGCATCAACCAATGCTGCTGCAACTTTTGGCGATCAAACAGCCCATAATCCATCCCGTGGGACGTGGGTTGATCTTCCAACTCCGAGCCACCAGCGCCATAAAAGCTCACGGTGTTGCTCCAGCGGTGCTCAAGCAAATCTTGGAGGCCCAACAGCTCGAGTTCCTTGGCCCAAATCCCATAGGTATTCGGCCAAGGATCATCAACAGAATGCGGCGCGATGCCTTCCACATTCACACCGCGCTGATGCAGTTCGGAGGCGATGCACAGGGCGGCAGGACCTCCCCCGATCACCAGCACATCCGAGCAATCAGCCAAGGTCAGCCCTCAGCGGATGGTTCAGGTTCGGCTTCGTTGTCGTCATCCGTTTCGGCTTCAGGCGGCACCAGCACCACATCGGCCAAGCGATCTCCCTTGTCCAACCGCTGCAAACGCACACCGGTGGCAGCGCGGGATTGCTGCGGGATCGCATCAGCACTGGTGCGCACAATCACACCTTTTTCGCTGACCAGAAGCAGCTCTTCACCAGCCCCCAGCACCCGCAAGCCCACAAGTTGATCGGCATCGGTGCGGAACTTCATCGCCCGCAGGCCCATGCCAGCCCGCTTCTGCAAACGGAACTGCGTAACCGGTACCCGTTTGCCGAGACCAGAGGCCGAGGCCACCAGCACCCAAGGACCTTCAGCTGCCACCGCAGATTCACCCCCATCACTGCCTTCATCTCCCTCATCGGCACTGGCGGCGATTTGATCCGCCAACTCGGCTGGCAGCACGTCCATGCTCACCAAGCTGTCGCCCGCGCGCAGATTCATCGAGCGCACGCCACGAGCCGTACGGCCCAACGGGCGCAGCTCATTGTCATTGAGCCGGAAATGGATTGTCATCCCTGCCCGTGACCCAATCAGCACACTGTCTCCCTGTACAGCAAGCCGCACCCAAGTGAGCGCATCACCCTCTTCCAAGCCAATCGCAATCAAACCGTTGGAGCGGATGTTGCTGAAGGCCGAAAGCCGCGTGCGTTTGATGTATCCGCCCGTGGTGAGCATCAACAGGTCGGTGTCATCATTGAACTCCGACACCGCCAGCAACGAGGTGATCGCTTCTTCCCGAGGGATTGGCAACAGCTGCACCACCGGTGTGCCCTTGGCGGTACGGCTGCACTGAGGCACCCGGTAAGCAGGAACGGCATAGGACACACCGCGATCGCTAAACAGCAACAAAGTGTCGTGGTCGTTACAGCCAATAAACAGCTTGACCGCTTCTTCCCCTTGACTGCGCGTGCCGGCCTTGCCTCGGGTGCCGCGACTGGTGGCTTCAAACTCACTCACCGGCATCCGTTTCAGATAGCCGGTTTCCGTAAGCAGCACCACGGATCGCTCATTAGCGATCAGATCAATGTCTTCCAGACCACCGGCAAGATCAAGAATCTCGGTGCGGCGTGGAACGGCGTGGCGATCACGCAGCTGCCCCAGCTCATCTTCAATAATCCCGAACACCCGCTCTCTACGGCCAAGGATGTCCTTGTAATCGGCGATCTTGGTGACCAGATCCTCATGCTCAAGGCGGATTTTGTCCGCTTCTAGGGCTGTGAGGCGGCGAAGCTGCATCTGCAAAATCGCGTCTGCCTGAACAGCTGAGAGGCCATGACGCTCCTGCAACTGCGTGCGCGCTGTTGCCGTATCGGGCGCCGCCCGAATCAGGGCAATGATCGGATCGAGTTGATCCAGGGCCAGCAGTAAGCCCAGGAGAATGTGATCTCTCTCTTCTGCCTTGCGCAGCAAATAGCGCGTGCGGCGCTCAATCGTTTCAACTCTGAACTCGAGGAACACCTCGAGCATCTTGCGCAGGGTGAGCAGGATCGGCTCGCTGTTCACCAACGCCAGCATGTGGGCGCTGAAGTTGCTCTGGAGTGGGGTGAGTTTGTAGAGGTTGTTCAGCACCACCTGGGGGTAGGCGTCGCGGCGCAGCTCCACCACAACGCGCATGCCATCGCGATCGCTCTCATCGCGAATATCGGAAATGCCTTCCAGCTTCTTGTCGTTCACCATCTCGGCGATGCGTTCAATCATCGCCGCCTTGTTGGTTTGGTAAGGCAGGGCCGTGATGATCACCGCATCACGATCTGGGCGCCCGGGAGCCTCGATCGTTTCGATCCCAGCAACCCCTCGCATTGTCACCGAGCCGCGGCCAGTGAGGTAGGTCTCACGAATTCCGCTGCGACCCAAAATTTGCCCGCCTGTGGGGAAGTCAGGGCCTGGGATCAGAGCCATCAGCTCCTGATCGGTGATCTCGGGATTGCTGATTAAGGCCAACAATCCCGTGATCAACTCTCCAAGGTTGTGCGGAGGGATGTTGGTGGCCATGCCCACCGCAATCCCCGCTGAGCCATTCAGGAGGAGCTGGGGAATGCGCGATGGCAGAACGGTGGGTTCTTGCTGCGATCCGTCGAAGTTGTCGGCGAAGTCAACCGTTTCAGCCTCGATATCCTCCAGGAGGCTGTCGGTGGTGAGCGCCTGCAACCGCGATTCGGTGTAACGCATGGCGGCAGGGGGGTCGTTGTCGACCGAGCCAAAATTGCCATGCCCATCAATCAGGGGCATGGACATCGAGAAGTCCTGGGCCATCCGCACCAGGGCGTCGTAAACGGCCGTATCACCGTGGGGGTGGTACTTACCCAGCACCTCACCCACCACACGGGCGCACTTCCGATAGGGCCGATCACTGGTCAGACCGAGCTCGTACATGGCGTACAAAATTCGCCGGTGCACAGGCTTGAGCCCATCACGAGCGTCGGGCAGCGCACGCCCGACGATCACGCTCATCGCGTATTCCAGATAGGAGCGCGACATTTCGTTGCGCAAATCTGTCTGGATGATCCGATCGTCGGATTCGCCGGGACCGCCGTTGCCGGGTCCCACTGGATCCGCCATACAAGACCTATTTGCCTTAACTCAGCTTATCGCGAGAAGGAGGAAGCAAAACATCAGCTTTTAATGCGTCTTCAAAACGGCACGTGACAACGCCCTTAAGCTTGCGCAACTCGCCACGTGCTACTGAAGCCATGGAAACTGATCCGATCACTCCGGCGTCCTCCGACTCCAGTCCCTCGATGGAGATTAAAAGCACCGAGCCGATCGAATCAGGATCACCAGCAGCCGTTCCAGAAACAACTCTTCCAGAAACAAGCCTTCCAGAAACAGCCGACCCTGCAGCTGCTGAATCAACAGCCTCTGTTCCAGCTGCACCGCAGGCACCCGATCCGGTGATTGCCAAGGAGCCCGAGATCGCTCAAGAAATTGCTGATCCATCCAAGCCAACGCCTCCACCCTCCGAAGCGATCGCTGAGCGCATCCAGGTGGCAGCCTCATCCGATAACGACGACCCATCCAGCAGCGGAGGGGAGTGGGATCTGCTCAGCTCCAAAGTGCGTCAGTGGTGGGAGGACAACAACCTTGTTGACCTGTGGCAACGCTCCCGCAGGCCCCTGTTTCTGATTGTTGGCCTGATTGGCTTGACCCTGCTGATCAGGATCTACAGCGGAATCCTGGCGGCCATCGGCAGCATCCCTCTCGCTCCCAGATTGTTTGAGTTGGTGGGTCTTGGCTGGGTGATCTGGTTCTCTGCCACAAGGCTGATTCGCAGTGAAGAACGAAAGGCTCTCCTTGCAAACGTGAGCGGCATTTGGGCCACCTTCACGGGCTCTATTAGCCCCTGATCACTGCCACACAGTGCATGTCAGGTTGGTAGTTTGTGCTGATCCTAAATACGACTAGCGGTGGACATTCAGCTCGGACGCTCCAAAGTTGTTCGCCGGGCCTATGGCATCGATGAGATCGCCCTGGTGCCTGGGGGTCGCACGGTTGATCCGGAGGTCACCAACACCAGCTGGTCCCTAGGCGGAATCGAACGTGAAATCCCGATCATTGCCAGCGCCATGGACGGAGTGGTGGACGTGGGAATGGCGGTTCGGCTTTCTCAGCTCGGCGCTCTTGGCGTCTTGAATCTGGAAGGCATTCAGACCCGTTACGAAGACCCCACCGAAGCTCTGGATCGCATCACATCCGTCGGCAAGGACGAGTTTGTGCCGTTGATGCAGGAGATCTACAGCAAACCGGTTCAGGAAAGCCTGATTCGCAAGCGCATTGAAGCGATCAAAGCCCAGGGCGGAATTGCTGCTGTGAGCGGCACCCCAGTGGCAGCATTGCGCTTTGGCAAGGCGATCGCAGAGGCGGGCGCTGATCTTTTTTTTGTGCAAGCCACCGTGGTCTCCACCGACCACATCGGCCCTGAAGGCCAAGACACCCTCAATTTGGAAACGCTTTGCCGCGACATGGGTGTGCCCGTGGTGATCGGCAACTGCGTCACCTATGAGGTTGCTCTGCAACTGATGCGCGCCGGTGCTGCTGGTGTGATGGTGGGGATTGGTCCTGGTGCAGCCTGCACCTCCCGTGGCGTCCTCGGCGTTGGCATTCCCCAGGCCACCGCTGTTGCCGATTGCGCCGCCGCTCGCGCTGACTACGAAAAAGAAAGTGGACGCTACGTCCCAATCGTGGCGGATGGAGGCATCGTCACCGGTGGAGATATCTGTAAATGCATCGCCTGTGGTGCCGATGCCGTGATGATCGGATCCCCGATTGCCCGCTCAGAAGAAGCACCAGGGCGGGGATTCCACTGGGGGATGGCCACACCAAGCCCGGTACTACCGCGAGGCACACGAATCAATGTTGGCAGCACGGGCAGTCTCGAACGCATCCTGAGAGGTCCAGCAAAACTGGACGATGGCACCCACAACTTGCTCGGTTGCCTGAAGACTTCGATGGGAACCCTCGGAGCACGCACCATCGAGGAGATGCAGCAGGTTGAAGTGGTGGTAGCTCCATCCCTGCTCACAGAAGGCAAGGTTTATCAGAAAGCCCAGCAACTAGGGATGGGCAAATAAGCCTTAATCTCAAGGGGTGGGGGCTTCGGCCCACACACTCCTCACACCCCCCGGCCCGACGCGTTCGGGCTTTTTGTCTTCGCCAACGGCGTTCGAGTCTGGACTCGAAACCGTCACAGTTCTGTAGCCCCCCCGAAGAAACCGAGAAATCTGCGGAAGTGGTTGCTAAATTAACGTCATAACGACGACAAATGGAATGTCCAGCGCTACCGCTGTAACCGACGCATCCTTCGAACAGGATGTCCTTCAAAGTGACGTTCCTGTCTTAGTTGACTTCTGGGCTCCCTGGTGTGGCCCCTGCCGCATGGTGGCTCCCATTGTTGACGAGATTTCCAAGGAATTCGAAGGCAAAATCAAAGTCTTTAAGCTCAACACCGACGAAAATCCAAACGTCGCCAGCCAGTACGGGATTCGCAGCATCCCCACGTTGATGGTGTTCAAGGGTGGGCAGAAAGTTGACACCGTCGTGGGCGCAGTTCCTAAGGCCACGCTCTCCGGCACGATTTCGAAGCATCTCTGATTCCTGCCTCTGAGCCGGTCTTCGCTATTCGCCTTGCCCCTGATTCCCATGTCTCGTTCAGTTCAGACCATTGGACTGATCGATTACGGCATGGGCAATCTTTTTTCTGTTCAAACTTGCTTTAAGCGCTTGGGGAGCTCCCTCAAGGCTGTGCAACATCCTGGAGATTTAGAAGGCTGTCAGGCCCTCATTCTTCCGGGCGTCGGAGCGTTTGATCCGGCCATGGATCGCTTGGAAGCCACTGGACTGATCCCTGAACTGCTCGCCTGGAACAACGCAGATCGTCCACTCCTAGGGATTTGCCTGGGTTTACAGCTGTTGTTTGAGTCCAGCGAAGAAGGCAAATGCCAAGGGCTGGGCTTGCTCCCTGGACGGGTGAAGCAGCTCCCGAACAACCAGGGAGAACGCATCCCTCACATGGGCTGGGGCAAGCTGCAGATTGATCGTTCTTCCCCCCTGCTGCCGGATCCTTCCAGCGCTGAATGGATGTATTTCGTTCATTCGTTCGCCGCTGAGCCCCAGGAGACGCGGGATCGTGCTGCAAGCGTGGCCTTCGGCTCAGGGCTTGCCACCGCCGTGGTTTGGCGGAATCGGCTGGGTGCCTGCCAATTTCACCCCGAGAAATCGGCCGTGACGGGCCAGCGTTTGCTGTCGCGATGGCTGGAATGGCTGCGACAGGGCGCTCCCTTGATGCCGTGAGCGGCCTGCTACGCCTGAGCGGAGGTCGTCGTCTCCGAAGTCCTATGGGGACCGCTACGAGGCCCACCACAGCCCGTGTGCGGGAAGCGGTCATGAACATGCTCGCGCCAGAGCTGCAGGACGCCTCCTGGCTCGACCTGTGCAGCGGCAGCGGCGTGATGGGCTGCGAAGCGATCGAACGGGGCGTGAGCAGGGTATGGGCCGTGGAAAAGGACCCCAAAACAGCCTCCATCTGCCGAGACAATCTCATGTTGATCGCTGGAGGTCGTTCCCCCTCTCCAGCCATTGAGGTGATCCGTCGAGATCTGGTGAGCTGGCTCAAAATGGGTCGCCCTAGCTCCCTGCCCTGCTTCGATCTCGTTTATTTCGATCCTCCCTATGGATCTGACCTATATGAGCCCACCTTGCTTGCCTTGCTCGATGGACACTGGGTCTCCAAACAGGGACTTGTGATCTGCGAACACACGCGTAACAAAAAATTGATCCCACCACCGCCCTGGACGGTGGTGGATCAAAGGCGATATGGAACGAGCGCCCTGCTGCTGCTCAGCCCCCCAGAGCACTACCCCGGCGGTACTGATTCCAAGCGGCAACAAACAACCCCATCAGGGTGATCGGAATCAAACCCAAAACAATGCCGCAAAGAAGGGGTTCGATCATGTCGTCGCGCCCAATGAAAAGATTGAGCACAATTGTTCCATGGCATGGTCTCTTCTGTGACGGCACCGTCATCAACTGCTGCAGCAATTCCTGAGCGGAGTCGAGGGCTGATCGCGGCTCTTGTTGTTTTCGCGGCCATGGCCTGCGCTGTCTTGTTGGTGTGGATGCTGAGCAACACACGTCAAGATCCGTACACCAAAGCAACGCTTGCCCTTGAGGGATCAGTGCAGCACGGTGGTCAGATGTTCCGGATTAATTGTGCGGGCTGCCATGGCATCGCAGGCCAGGGCCTTGTTGGGCCGAGCCTGAAAGGAGTGAGCGAACGGCGCAAGGACATGCAGATCATTCATCAAGTGGTGAGCGGTGAAACACCGCCGATGCCTCGCTTTGAAATCGAACCTCAGAACATGGCTGATCTGCTCGCCTATCTCAAAACATTGTCTTGACCTTGGCCGTGGTGCTGGTCGAGCCAGCCGGACCCCTCAACGTCGGCAGCGTGGCCCGATTGTGTGCCAACTACAACATTGAGGATCTCAGGCTCGTCGCACCCCGCTGCGACCCAAACGATCCCGAGGCTGTGCGCATGGCCGTCCATGGCGATGCCGTGCTCCAACAGGCCGCCATTTTCCCTTCGCTGCTCGAGGCTGTCGCCGATTGTCAACAGGTGGTGGCCAGTTGCGGGCGCATCGATCACGGCGAGATCCCCCTGCAATCACCCGAAGAGATCGCGCCTTGGATTCAAACGGGCAGACGCAAAGGCCTGCGTTCGGCCCTTGTGTTTGGAAGGGAAGATCGCGGTCTCTCCAATGAAGAACTCCTGATCAGCCATCGGGTTTTGACGTTGCACACCGGAGACGTTTACCCGTCTCTCAACCTCTCCCATGCCGTGGCTGTGGTGCTGCATGAGCTAGAGCGAGAACGGCGTTTGCAGATCCAACCCGATGCGCCAGTGAGTGAGATCCCGGCCAGTGCTCCAGAGCTGGATGGCTGCCTGCGCGATGCGGAAGACCTTCTGCTCGAGGTGGGCTTCTTGCTGGAGCACACAGCAAGGGCACGGATGGCCAAGGTGAAAGGACTCGTGCAGCGGGCCATGATCCGCAGCGATGAAGTGGCTCTCTTGCGCGGCATGGTGCGTCAATTGCGTTGGGCAGCGAGGCGCAACCGCCCGTAACCTCAGGCTCTCCCGCAACCCCCCCTTGGCCTCCAGTCGTTCCAGTCAAAAGCCCCCTGGTTGGGGACGTCCCCTGAGGTTGCTGCTGCGCCTGGTGCTGATGGGTGTGGGCCTGGGCGTGATCACGGGGTCTGCCCTGAAGCTTGCAGGGACCGCAATCGAACGCGGAGATCTCACCCTTCCCGGCTGGCTCACACCAAAGGTCACATCAGCCAAACAAGAGCGAGCGGATCCAGAGGCCGCTGCGATCAACCCACCGAGCAGCACCGACACGCTTGGGCGCTTCGAGACCCAACAGGAGCTCACGGCCTTGAGCAAACGCTGGAAAGCGCTTGCCGCCCAGGATCCTGACCTCCAGGTGAGTGCCTTCATGTTGGCGCTTGACGATGGCCGCTACGCCCAGCTCAATCCAGACACGGCATTACCGGCGGCGAGCGCCATCAAAACACCGATCTTGCTGGTCGCCCTTGAGGAAATCGATGCTGGAAGGCTGAGCTGGAATGAACCGCTCACCCTCAGCAAAACGGTGGTGGGGGGCGGCTCCGGCTGGATGGCCAGCAAGCCTCTCGGGACGCGCTTCCCAACCCATGAAGTCGCCACAGAGATGATTCGGGTCAGCGACAACACCGCGACGAATCTTCTGATTGAACGGGTGGGGGGTCAAGTGGATCTCAACGCCCGCTTCAACAGCCTGGGGCTCAGCGCCACCAAGGTGAACAACTGGCTTCCCGACCTTAAGGGCACCAACACCACCAGCGCCCGTGATCTGGCCAGGGCGATCGCCCTCGTGGACACCGGAGAAGCGCTCTCGATTCGAGGCCGCGATTTATTCCGAGAGGTGATGGGCACCTCCGTCACCAACCGTTTACTCCCCGGTGGACTCCTGAAGGGCCTGGGTGGATCCCAGGGCAAACCCGATGACAGCCTGATGATCAAGGGCTATCGCGTGTTCAACAAAACCGGTGACATCGGCATCGCTTACGCCGATGCCGGGCTGATCGAACTCCCCGATGGTCGCCGTGCCGTTGCGGCCTTTGTCGTGAAAGGTCCCTTCAATGATCCCCGCTCCACGGAGTTGATCCGCAACATGGCTGCCGCCATGGCACCGGTGCTCAAACCCAAGCCAGCGCCTCCACGTCAACGCTGATTCCTGTTTTCACCATGCGTCATTCCTCGCTGCTGGCCCTCGCGGCCTTCTGCCTCATCACCATCCCTGGCCTGCCATCCCGTGCGGAAAGCCAGGCGGAAGGTCCGTTCCTACGCGAGCAGCAGCTGCGTCCACTTCCCGGCCAATTGGATGAGCTGCTGTTTGTCAATGACAACAACCCCGAACTGATCACCGGTGAGGGGATATTGCTGTCCACCTTCCCAACCAACCAAGGTCTGAATGTTGCCTTGGACGGACGGTTTGATCTGTTCAGCCACCACGTTTACGCCGGTAAACCAGAAGAACTGGCTTCCACCCTCTGGCTGGCCGTGCTTGCACAGCCGCTAGGAACCGAACCCGTCACGATCGACGTGATCAGCGGCAGCACCTCGCTCTCCCAGGGGACCAAGCCAGGGCAAACAGCAGCTCCCTTCCTGCCTCTGCCCTCCCTGATGGCGGAAACCACCACTCCCATCGCCTCTGGTCCAGGCAGCCGTGTGGCGGGAGACCTGCTCCGAGGCGATCAGGCGCCTGAACTTCCTAAGCAAATCCAGATTGCCCCCGGACACGCCAGTTCCTTGCTGGTTCTTCCCATTCCCGTGGCAGGACTCGACCCATTGCTGAATGGCCGCAACCTGCAGCTCCGGCTCAAGAGCTCTGCGCCGGTGTATCTCGCCACCGTGGCGGCCTATAGCCAAAACGACTCGCCACCGAGTGGTGAACGCTGGAGAGCCCTGCTCAGCGCAGGAACCCGTAGCCCGAAGGAGCATCAGCCCACGCCACGAGGCAGCAAGGGGCGCATGATCTACTCGAGGGTGAGCGGTGTTCAGATCGGCAGCACCTGGACCGGCACCTTGAGTGATCCAGGCTCGAACACCCTCAACATCAATGAAGCACCGATCTCTTGGCCGATCAGCAGCCTGGAGAGGGGTGACCTCGGCACCGCTCAAGTGCAAACGGCTGAACTCAAAAGATTTGACAAAGGAACGGCCTGGGCCGCCCACGGCAATTACGGCGTGGAATACGACCTCCGCCTTCCGTTGCACAACCCAGATCGCAGCAGACGAACCGTGGCGATCGCCCTGGAATCTCCCGACAAACGAGGCAGCAGCAAGGGCCAATTGCAGTTCCAATCAGGCAACAGTGGGCCCGTGATGTTTCGCGGCCCCATTGAGGTGACGGGCCTGGATGGGGCCAACGGCAGGGCGATGGGGCGACGACGCTTTCACCTCGTGTTGCGACGGGGACAAGAAGGGCCCAAGCTGGGGATGGTGTCGTTAGCGCCAGGAGAAAGCCGCAAGCTGCGCGTGCGTCTGGTCTATCCGGCAGACGCCACACCACCGCAGGTGCTCACCGTGCAGCCTGTGAAACAATCCCATTCATCAACCGACGTTCACCCGTGAGTTCACCGCGCAAGCGCAGAGTCTTTCCCTTCACAGCCGTGATCGGCCAGGAAGAGATGAAGTTGGCGCTGCTGCTCAACGTGATCGACCCGCGCATAGGCGGCGTGATGATCATGGGAGACCGCGGCACGGGCAAATCCACCACCATCCGTGCCCTTGCAGACCTGCTGCCCGGCATTGAAGTGGTTGCTGGTGACCCCTACAACAGCTCACCGAGTGATCCTGACCTGCAAAGCAGTGACGTCAGGCAGCGCTTGGAACACGGCGAAGCCCTCGGCACGGAGCAACGCCAGGTGCCGATGGTGGACCTTCCCCTGGGCGCGACAGAAGATCGCCTTTGCGGCACGATCGACATCGAGAAAGCCCTGAGCGAAGGCGTTCGCGCTTTTGAGCCTGGGTTGCTCGCCAAAGCCAACCGCGGTCTTCTCTACGTCGACGAAGTCAACCTGCTCGACGATCACCTGGTGGATGTTCTGCTCGACTCCGCTGCCTCTGGCTGGAACACCGTGGAACGAGAGGGTGTCTCCGTGCGTCACCCTGCGCGCTTCGTGTTGATTGGATCGGGTAACCCAGAAGAAGGGGAGCTGCGCCCCCAGCTGCTCGATCGCTTTGGAATGAGTGTGGAGGTGCGCACCGTTCGCGATCCTCAATTAAGGGTGCAAGTGGTGGACCAGCGCACGGCCTTCGACAGCGACCCCGACGCCTTCAGCATGAGCGTGACGGCGGGCCAAGAGGCCTTACAAACTAGGGTGGTGGAAGCGCAGCAACGCCTTGAGCACGTGAGTATTGACGATGATTTGCGCCTGAGCATTTCATCGGTCTGCGGAGAATTGGACGTGGATGGATTGCGTGGCGACATCGTGACCAACCGAGCAGCCCGCGCCTTAGCGGCCTTTGAGGGGCGCACGGAGGTCAGCGAAGACGATGTTGCCCGTGTGGTGTCCTGCTGCCTCCGCCATCGACTGCGCAAAGATCCTTTGGAGCAAATTGACTCCGGCGATCGGGTCGTCAAGGTGTTCTGCAAGGTGTTTGAACGCAGTGAATCGAGCGATCGCTCCGAGTTCGAACTGGCCTTGGCCAGCTGATTCCCCTTGCGGATCCTTGGCATCGATCCAGGCTTTGCTCGCGTCGGCTATGGCGTGATCGACGTGGAGCCACGCAAGGGAAAAGAGGAAGGAACGCAACGAATGGTCGACTGCGGCATCATTCGCACCGATCCAGGCCGCAGCGAGGGGGAGCGCATGGTGGAAATTGCCCGTGACCTCCGCCAAATCATTCGCATCCATCAACCGGAACTGGCCAGCGTGGAAAAGTTTTTTTTCTACCGCTCCAGCAACACCATCGCCGTTGTGCAGGCCCGCGGGGTGCTGATCATGACGCTTACGCGCTTTGGGCTTCCGATCGTGGAATTCCCGCCGATGCAAATCAAGCAAGCACTCACAGGGCATGGCCACGCAGACAAAGACGAAGTTCTGGAGGCCGTGATGCGTGAACTCAATCTCAACATGCCACCACGCCCCGATGATGCGGCCGACGCCCTAGCCGTGGCACTCACCGGATGGTTTCAACGTTGATCCATCAATCAAGCAACTCATTTAAGGCTGAACCTTACGACCTTCATTAGAAAACGGTGGAATGAGCGGTTATCAAAACAACAAAAGACTTTGCTCATCCATAGGCAAAACAAAAAGGGGTGGAAACTCACCAACCTTTTGCAAGCCAAATAGCAAACGAGTTTCCTAACGAGCCACAACAAGCCCTATGAATCAAAAAGCAGAAAGATGAATGAACCACTAAAAGTGAAAAAAACGAAGGAGTAAAGATTAATTAATAAACATTTACTTTTCCAGAAAAAGTTTACGGTCTTTGAAATATTTGGAACCCACCCCATCAAGATCATTTTATCCAAAAAGCTTGTCGAAAGAAAGAATTATAGAAATGAGAGCCACGTTAAGAAGGACGAGGGTTCCAGCGACAGCGAAAGTAATCATTCACAAATTGTGACAAGCGGAAAGACCTCACTGCGAGCCGAAACCTTTAGCAAAGCGAAAGATCAACGGCTCAAGCGAACTCAGCAAAAACGTGCTTCACCAATCAACACGAACGAAAAAAGACTCAACAGGTTTCACCCAAAGGAATCAAGGCTGGCTAGAGCAAAAATCCTTTTAAGCACAAGAGAGAGTGCATAATCAGCTAGCTACGACAAACCAACACTCAGTGCCTTGCAACGGACAAGCCTGGGAGGCATTGGCTAATGCACTACAATACAGGAACATTAAAAAACAGCGGATCACATAAAATGGATCACCACCATGTAAATGGATGGTGATTAGTAACCCTTGAATATCGCTGCTCATGGGACCTGATACGGAAATCTGGCCAGTGGTTCTGATTGCGGCCACGATTGTGATCATCTTCATGGCTGTGGCTTCCTCAGGAGGAGGAAGCTTTGAATCCGTTGGGGCCTGCGGCTAAAGCCCATCAAAAGCATGGCTTCATGGACTGCTCAGTCCATGGAACCAGCGGCTAGCGACAGTGTTCACATAAAAAAACTGCTATCAATATAGGATCGGTTGCTTAGCATCTAATGAATGATTCTAATGAATGAGAAAATGGAAGAGAGCCTGAACTGGCTTGGGCTCACCGCAGACGAACAAGCAAAGATCTACAAAAAAATTCCAGAAGAAGCAAAAAAATATGGCGAGTTTTACCGAATAGGCGGCGAGATTTACTACGCAGGTAGCGACAGCAGCTGGTTTATCACAATCCCCAATGAGTACCGAATGCTCTACCCAGACCGGTTTACATACCAAGAAGGCAAAGCCGAAGAACCTGCCTTCATCCATACACAGGTTATCGAATGCCTCACAGGTAAGTTCAATGAAGACGCCGTTTTAGGAGACTACATTGGAGTAAAGAGGGAACATATTGGAGAATTCTCAATCTGCTAAACATTCAGCAATGAATTCTCAGATCACTGGAAACGAAAATGCTGAAGCATCAGAAAGTGTTTTTTTAATTGACTCCAAATAAGCCACATAGTCTTTCATCAAGGATTCCCTCATCCAGATGGCATAGATCGTACAGCCATTTTTATCAACTGCTTTCACTCTTACACCATCGATCTGCTGACGAACCCAAGAGCCTGAGGTATTGCTTGGCTTAATAAAAGCATCAAGTTCTTCTTTCAAGACAAAATCGATGATTAGATTTTTATCAACACACAACCGTACAAATTGCAGCACATCTTCTACTGATGCAAGTCGATGAAGGTTGGTAATGGCATTGGATTGGATTAAGTCCATCGTCAATGGCAGGGGCTTAAAAGCCCAAGGAAGAAGCGGCAGGCCTTTGATTACTTGAATTATAGTCACTGATCGCAGCTAAATCAATGCACCATCTACAAGTAAAAGAAATAGAGCAAGAAAAACAGCAAAACCATTGAACAAAAATAGGGCGTTGCACCCAAAAGATCAATGAAGGATTGGAGCCATATCAGAGCATCCTTTAATAAAAAGATTCAACGGATACTTTCGTCCCATCTTTTGATCCTTAAATGGATCATCAATCCATAGAGGAGCAGCATCGCAAGGGCACGAGATGAGCACAGGAGATGCAACTCGGTAAGATGGTTAAAAGATCAAGAGAGCAGTAACAAGAATGTCGCATCCACTTACATCAGATTTTGAAGAATCTGTAGAAACCTTTGAAGATTTTATTCAACATACAAATTATTCACTCCTAGAGACCCTTCAACCTGACCCTGAATCAACGAAAGATGGGAATGACCATCGACCTCGGCAGGTCCGCTCAGGTCATTTTGTGCCTGTTACTCCAAAGCCCCTGGGAAAGCCCAGCTATGTAAGCCATAGCAAAACATTGTTCTCCGAACTTGGCTTGGATCAAGACCTAGCCTTGAATGAAGAATTTAAAAAACTCTTCTCCGGTGATCTCTCTGTGAATCGAGCCCCGATGCGCCCATTTGGTTGGGCCACAGGCTATGCATTATCAATTTATGGAACTGAATACAATCAACAATGTCCATTTGGAAATGGCAATGGCTATGGAGATGGTCGTGCAATTTCTGTGTTTGAGGGAATCCTTAAAGGGCAACGCTGGGAAATGCAATTAAAAGGTGCTGGTCCCACTCCTTACTGTCGCGGAGCTGATGGACGTGCGGTGCTCCGCTCCAGTGTAAGAGAGTTTCTGGCACAGGAATTGATGCATGCCCTTGGAGTACCAACATCACGTTCCCTCACTCTCTATGTTTCCCAGACAGAAGCAGTAAGACGACCTTGGTATTCGGAAAACTCCAACTCTTCTGATCCAGATATTTTAGTAGAAGATCCGGTTGCAATCTCAACGCGCGTTGCACCTTCGTTTCTACGCGTTGGTCAATTGGAATTATTTGCACGACGTGCTCGAAACAGCAACGATCCAGGCGTTTTACAAGAGCTACGAATGATCGTGTTGCATTTAATCGATCGAGAATACAAATCTGAAATAGACCAGTCTTTGGATTTTCCCTCTCAAGTCGTCAAGCTCGCCGAGCTGTACAGAGATCGGCTCACGACCTTGGTTGCGCATTGGTTACGGATTGGATATTGCCAAGGAAATTTCAATAGTGATAACTGTGCAGCTGGTGGCTTTACATTGGACTATGGACCGTTTGGATTTTGTGAGGTCTTTGATCCGTGCTACCAACCTTGGATTGGGGGTGGTGAACACTTCTCATTCTTTAACCAGCCAGTAGCAGCAGAAGCCAATTTTCATATGTTTTGGAAGGCCATAAGGCTCCTTATCAAAGATGATGCGGCAGCTCTAGAGCACTTAGACAAGATCTGTGATGGGTTTAAACAGAAAATCAACGCCACCATTCAGCAGATGTGGACAGAAAAACTTGGTTTGAATAACTACAACGAATCTCTGGTTCAGGAGTTATTCCAACTCATGGCACAGACACACGTAGATTTTACAATTTTCTTCCGAGAGCTATCCAAACTACCAAAAGATTTGTCTGATTTAAAGAAAAGCTTTTATGCACCCATTCCCTCACAAATAGAGCAGCATTGGCAAACCTGGCTTCAGAGCTGGAACGGGCTGATAGGGAGCAGTGGGGATCAAGCCGAGATCGCGGAAAAGATGAAGAAAATGAATCCGAAATACACCTGGCGAGAATGGCTCATTGCTCCTGCCTATCAACAAGCGAAGCAAGGTGACTACGCTCTTGTCCAAGAGTTGCAAGAGGTCTTTAGCCATCCCTATGAAGAGCAATCACAAGCAATCGAAGAGAAATACTATCGTCTGAAGCCTGATCAGTACTTCAATGCAGGAGGTATATCCCATTACAGCTGCTCATCATGAGAATCAGCTGACTAGTTCGATTTGCAGGCTTAGGAACTGCCCATAGGAGCTCGAGACCAAGCCGGTAGAGCTGAATGTCCAGCTATTAAATCACAACCATTGATGGATCAACCTCTGAAATGAATCCACCTGATCAAAGATCAACGTCACCAGATGCAAGCATCGAATCAATACAGGAAGCGCTCAATCACCTTCTCAAAGAGATTGCTCCGACTTTGAGCAAGAAAAGCGAATCCAAGGCCGCAGAACCAAGATCTCGAATTGATCACTGTATAAAATTGATAAAATCAGAAGCTTCACTGGCTGCATCCTTAATCGCAGACTGCGCTCCCCAGGGAAGACCCATGCTGGCGCAGACTCAACAAACACTGAAAAACCTAGAAAGCCTGCAATTATTGGCCAAAGCATCCATGAAAGAGTCGTCAGACTGAATCACGGATTGCTCAAAATAGTGAAGTCGATGATCCAGCAGAGGACTTCAGATCCATCCGACCTGATTGTTGAAGAACGATCACTGCGGCTCAGTGGGGTACAGCTTCCACTCCGCATCGACTGGAACAGAGGGCGGTGCCAATAGATCAGCGGGCTCCGAGAAGACCACCCTCCACTCCGGCACCCTGCACGGCACATAATCGTGATGTTCAATCCTGACACCTCCAATCACGGAAGGAGCTCCGTACCAGCCCCCCTTCCAACAGCCCTCCGTCTTCAGAGGATCACCCTTGAACCAAACCCAACAGCGAGCGTTGGGTTGCGTCGTGGATTTTGGTGCAGGCATTCACTGACCAGCGGAACTCAGGTTCTAATCAAACCTGAAGAAAGAAGCCATCGGTAGAAAGAAGCTATTGACCTGAAACAACAATGTGTTGCCGATCATCGTCCAAGAATCAGCGATCGTTCTCCTCCAGGCGCTCGATGAAGCAAGATTCCTAGCCTTGTACGGTTGCCGTTAAGACTTTCACGCCGAAATCCCCTGCAAAAACAGGGCTTGATAGAAAAATAAGCATGGGTCGAAAGGCTGGATCACCCGATCGCCATCCAGCGAAGACGATCGAAGCAACATGGGCTCCCGCCAACAGCATCTTCAGGCACTCACCATTCGACATGGCCTTGATTTGAGACCCGTATCACATAGAGGTCAGCTCATTGCTGATCATTGTCCAAAAACACTTAAAACTCTGCGCAGACTTCATGGCAGGCGATGTGATGAAGCGGCACAGTCGGCGCACTCAGCTGATGCTTACTCAAACAGCGGGCTCTCGAAAGCGACAAAATCTGAAAATCCACTCACTGAGTAAAAATCGAAGGCGGTTAATTCCCCAGGCAACCTCCGTACAGCCTGCGAGCTGAGAAGCACGATCTCATCTCGCTATTGAGGAAATGGATGATGCGGTCGCACAAACCTCAACCCATCAAGATTGACCTCGGAGGCAGCAGAGGCTGACTTAGTGCCGCTCTGTCTTTACAGCTCAGATACACAAGCCCTAATCCATGGATTCTGAAGGCCTAGCGAATCCAAAGACTTGAACTGGGCTGGAGAGCTACAACCTCAAACTGGATTGAGAACTGGTAAGCAAACGGCTGCGGGACAGTCGGTAACAACAGGAGGTGAACTGAGCACAACCGAGACAGCCCAGACATTGACAACCTTCCTGCTAGTCAACTCACAGCGAAACCCTTCAACGAGCTCGTTTATCCGAAGGATCTTCAGCGTCAGGAACGAAGACATCAGCTCCACAGCATCAGGATATAAGGCATGCCGCTGGATCAGGAAGCAAATGAGCCCAGAAACAAAATGAAGAGTCCCGCCTGACTCTGGTCTGGTAAGGCAGCATCATCCGCATCAGCGCAAAAGCCCTGCAGCAACAAGAAAAAGTTGGTCACAACATCTCTCAGAATGAAAAACTATTGAATCGGAATCCTTTCCTGCCAGAGAAGGAGGCAAGAGGGAGAACAACTGATATGGGCAAATAGTTGACTAGTAGGCATGGAGTTTGTTAGTAATAGTGAAACGCAAGTTTCAAATGCTTACCGGATCCGAACTGCTCACCAAGGTCAAAGACCTGGGCGATGTATCCAAGACTGATCTCGCCACCGCTTGTGGCTACGTCTCCAAAAAGAAAGACGGCAGTGATCGGGTCAATTTCACCGCCTTTTATGAGGCTCTCCTCAATGCCAAGGGCATTGACCTTGGTGGCGGAAATGCTGGTGTTGGTAAAGGCGGACGCAAGCTTTCTTACGTTGCAACAGTTCAAGGCAACGGCAATCTGCTGATCGGCAAGGCTTATACAGCCATGCTCGATCTCCAAGTTGGTGATGAATTCACCATCAAGCTTGGCAAAAAAGCTATACGCCTCATCCCTGTGGGTGGTGAGGAAGAAGGCGACGAGTGATTCGTTTCCCCAATCCTTGAGTTAAGCCCCGCCACCGGCGGGGTTTTTTTATTGCCAAGCACTGACGTGATCAGCCGAGTAGAACGTCAAGATGACGTGAAGACACCATGACCAGGGTCGAAGAAACTGCTATCCACCTCACCGTGCAGTGGCTTCAAAACAATGGATACGAAAGCGCCGATGACTATTTGCAGACCGGCGGAAATCTTGTGCAGCTAGCAGAAGATCTCTATCACAAGGAAACACGGGGGGATCTGCAATGTGTGTGGGGTGATCGAAAACGACGCGATGGATTTGCTGGTTCGCTGTATCTGGCCGCGGAATCGATCTAAAAGTCCCCTACATCTGTAAGAGAGCTCGCGCGCGGAATCGATCAGACAACAGCCAGTGAACGGTTGGAACAACGACTCAAATCGGTTCTGATTATGAAGAGATTGAGGAAGGAATCGCAGCTTGGAATGAGTGTGACTGCAGCACTTCAAAACGTGTGATTGGATTGAGAGCCCTGCCTCACGTTTGCGTACCATCGTTTTTGGCACTTGATCAGCACCGATTGATCCGCTCTTTCCACCTCGATCTTCAAAGCCAATCGCTACGTGCTCTCCCTAAAGCATGTTTGAGCGACATCAGTTTTCACGACAAGCAGGTTTCGTGACACTCAATCGACGCTCGTTTCTGTTTCGCAGCGGCCTGAACGCTTTTGGTCTCGCAGCAGCACTGCCATTCATCCACCCTGCCAAGGCCGAAGCAGCCGCTCCATCATCGAAGGAATCGGCCCGATCTTGCCGCCCAAAGGATCCACTCACGGCCCTGATCGATGGAAATGCCCGGTTTGCGGACGCTTGGCAAGCAAAAAACAAGGCAACGGATTTGAATGAACGTGCCCAAGTGATGTCCAACCTCTGGTTAGACCATTGCTTCCTTCCGGCGAGCGTTCTGGAAGAGTCTCAATCCCCTTGGGCTTCGATCATCAGCTGTGCCGACTCCAGAGTTGCTCCGGAATGGATTTTCGATGCGGCGGCTGGTGATTTGTTTGTCGTCCGCAGCGCAGGAAACACACCTTTTGACGAGGGAATCGCCTCGCTCGAGTTTGGCGTCGCGGTCTTAAAAACGCCCTTGATCTTGGTCTTAGGCCACAGCAATTGTGGCGCTGTTCGAGCCGCTCGCGCAAATCATTCACTCACGCCACTATTCGATCAGCTCATCAAACCGATTCAAGCCAACCTGATTCCAGGCGACACCTTAATGAGCGCCATCAAGACCAACGCCCAAGCGACCGCTGAACAGCTCACGACTCGCAGCGATGTTTTAGCCAACGCCGTTCAAGCGGGACAGCTTCAGATCGAGGCCGGCTATTTCGACATTGCCTCCGGAAAAGTCTTCATCCTCTGAGTTGCATTGAGCTCCACGCTTGCATCGTTGTTGTTGTGAGATCGGGTGCATGAACGGGGGCAAGGCAGCCACTTCAATGGGCTGGCCGAGCTTTCCCACGTTCAAAACTCTTTACTAAATCCTTAAAATCGCTCGCGCATCTTGATTGCTTCAGAGAGACATCAGCAAGACGAAGCCCACGCACAAGGGCGTGATCAACGATGAGGAATGCACCAGCAGGCTGAGAGGGTTGGCATCTGTTGGAAGTGCCAAACAGCCCAGGCTGGAATCAAGAAGGGGCGTGCAAGCGGCGCCGATTATTGAGCCCAATGGACTGTGCATTGGAACCGATAGGTAAAGGCACCAACAGCAAATTCTTTGCAGGTGGTATCCACAACTGTTGCCCCCTTGGGAACACCTCGCATCGCTTGAGCCGTCGCCATCTGTTGATTAACGCCCTGCGCAGTTGAACGGCCCTTCTCCGCCGCCGCAATAGGGACAGCCATCAGCAGGGATGCACACAAGAGAACCGCTCTCATTCGTCAACTCATGGGGTTATCCACGTTTAAGACAAGACGAGGGCCGCAGCAGGAAAGAGCACCCTGGGATTCAACGATCAAGGCATCAAAGCTGCCGTTCTTTAGCGCTTTCTTTCCATCTCCCAGGTCTGAAGATGCTTGTTGGCATAGGCATTGAGCTGGCTAAGCCAAGTTTTGAGCTTTTTCATCCGTCTTCTTTTTTGTTAACGCGAAGGTACATCAGGCAGGATTCGCGCGCGCCCAGCAAACGGCTTACCCCCCATCGTTCTCACAACGTGACTGCACAGTGACTGCACAGTGACTGCACAGTGGTTGCACAAGTGCATCGCATTCAGCGAAGCAAACCCATGGATAAACAGGCCCTGAGGTCGACCTACCGCCGCGTGCGCCATGCGCTGATGCCAGGGCTGAATGCCTCACTGGTTCAAAGCGTGCTTTCCCACTTAAACGCCCAAGATCCAGCTCAGTGCCAGGGAGCCATCGGAATCACTTGGCCCCTTCCAGGGGAACCTGATTTACGCCCGCTGGCCGAACTTCAGCCCGCAGGCTTAGCCCTGCCTGCAACAGCAGCGGATTACAGCGTGACTTATCACGCTTGGCGAAACGCCCCATCGCCAAAAGAGCTTCGCGCTGATGCCTTTTCCATTCCTGCTCCACTCGCATCACCAGCGTTGCCACCGGCCGAGCTTGCTCTCATGCTGATTCCAGCTTTGGCGGTCGATCGCAACGGCATGCGCCTTGGCTATGGGGGCGGTTGTTATGACCGTTTGCTTCGTCAGCCGGGATGGTCAACACTGCCAACGTTCGCCGTCCTGCCGGAAGCGTGCGTCCATCCCACCTTGCTACCCACAGACCCCTGGGATCAGCCCTTGGATGGTTGGATCACCGAGCAAGGCTGCAGCTTGCGCAGGGCTAGCCAGCGGAGCGAATGTTCTGCAAGATGACGATCTCGTCATCCTGCTGCCATGACCGTGTTTTCACGACGCCTGCTGGTCACATGCACCGCTTTGGGTCTGGGACTCGTGGCAGGTCAGCAGGTCCAGGCCCACGGGATCGAAAGCTCCCTGCGCTACCTGGATGGCCAATTGGAGCTGAGTAGCAGCTTCTCCACAGGTGAGCCTGTTGAGGGGGCTGCCGTACGCCTGCTCAACGCTGATGGAACACCCGGAGAGGAACTGGGTCAGATCGGAGCCAATGGACAAATGGTCTTAACGCTCCCAAACCTGGTTGAAGGCGTCCTGGATTTGCAGGTGGATGGTGGCCCCGGACATCGCGACTATTTGGCATTACCGATCCGCCAGGGCAGCGTCTTGCTGGACGAGGTGGTGGAAACGCCAACCCAAACCCCTGCCCTAGGGCTTTGGGCCTGGCTGGGGGCACCGGCCCTGCTCGGACTTGTAGGCCTGATGGTTAAGGTGCGCCAACCCAGCCTGCATCGCTGAAGCCGTCCATGGCAGAACCCTGCTGCTCTTCAAGTCAATACGGAAGCGAAGAGCTTGACCGCCTAGCGAATCGACTTAGCGGCACGCCAGACCCACGCAAACGTTACGAATACGTGCTCTGGCTCGCCAAAAAGCTTCCTGCGATGCCGGCAGACCTGCAAACCGAAGACCGCAAAGTGCAAGGTTGCGTGTCTCAGGTGTTCATTCATGCCGCTCTCCAGGGCAACCATGTGCACTGGCAAGGAGAGTCCGACGCCTTGATCACCAAGGGGTTGCTCGCCCTGCTCATCAAAGGGATGAGTGATTTAACCCCGGATCAAGTGCTCGCCGTAGACCCCGCCTTTATCGCCGCCACTGGCCTACAAGCAAGCCTGACCCCTTCGAGGGCTAACGGTTTTTTGAATATTTTGCGGGCGATGCAGGCCCAGGCCCAGGCCCTTAAGAACGCCGATGAGGCGATGGATTCATAGAGTCTCGTTATTAGCGACGCAAACGGAACTTGTTCAATGTCCACCCGGATCGGAATCGGCCTTCTCGGTCTCGGCACTGTGGGTGCCGGAGTGGCAAGCATTCTCCAGACACCAGAGGGAAGACATCCCCTGATTGCTGATCTGGACCTGGTTCGGGTTGCGGTGAGAGACCAGAACCGTCCACGGCCGATTGCCCTGGACGCAAGCCTTCTCACCACCTCTCCAGAAGCCGTCATCGACGACCCTGGCGTGAACGTGGTGGTGGAGGTGATGGGAGGCATCGAACCTGCGCGCACGCTGATCATGCGCGCGATTTCAGCCGGCAAGTCGGTTGTCACCGCCAACAAATCTGTGATCGCCAGGCATGGCGAAGAAATTGCAGCCGCCGCCGCGGCCGCGGGTGTTTACGTGCTGATTGAGGCTGCTGTAGGCGGCGGGATCCCGATCATCGAGCCGCTCAAGCAATCGCTCGGCAGCAACCGCATTCAGCGCGTGAGTGGAATCATCAACGGCACCACCAATTACATCCTGAGCCGCATGGCCGATGAGGGTGCGGATTACAACGCGGTCCTGCGCGAGGCCCAGGAGCTGGGTTACGCCGAAGCCGACCCAGCCGCAGACGTTGAAGGACTCGATGCCGCCGACAAGATTGCCATTCTTTCTGGGCTCGCCTTCGGGGGACCGATCGATCGCAACAGCATCCCCACGGCAGGCATTAGCACCCTGCAAAGCAGGGATGTGGATTACGCCACGCAATTGGGCTACGGCGTGAAACTGCTCGCGGTCGCCGAACGCATGGATCCTGAACCGAGCAACCCCACATCCCTGCCCCTATCGGTGAGCGTGCAACCCACCCTGGTCCCCAAAGACCATCCCCTGGCGGGAGTGAATGGCGTGAATAACGCGATTTTGGTGGAGGGAGATCCCATCGGAAGAGTGATGTTCTACGGGCCTGGCGCTGGCTCAGGGCCCACCGCCTCAGCCGTGGTCGCTGACATCCTCAACATTGCGGGCATCCGCCAACTCAATCCGGCCCAAGGCAATCTGGATCCCCTGCTCGCAGCCTCTAGCTGGCGGAGATGCCATTTGGTCAACACGGAGCGGACCAGCCAACGCAATTATGTGCGTTTTAAAACAGAAAACGCCCCCGGTGTGATCGGCCAAATCGGCAGCTGCTTCGGCGACCACAACGTCTCCATTCAATCGATCGTTCAGCTCGAAGCCAGTGACGCGGGAGCTGAAATCGTTGTGATCACACAGGTTGTCGGCAACGGGCAAATGAGTGCCGCACTTCAAGCGATTCATGCACTTCCCGAGGTTCTGAGCCTGGATGCCCACCTCGGCTGTCTTTGAGCAGGCCCACACATCCGCAACTTCGGATGGCCGTACGGCCCCGGCATAGGGCAGAGTTGTAAGAAGTATCACAGAGCAAATTTGCATTTGCAGATCTGTGCTCTCGAACGTTCATGTCGAACGAACTGACCCTGGCTTACGGATCACACTGCGACCAGCAGAAATCTCGTTCCGCCATGACGCTGCATCAAGGGGACTGCATCAAACTCCGCTCTGGGGAAGGCCCCTTTCAGGTGATCGGGATTGACGACGACCACGACCGTTGCTGGATCCGCCAATGGCCGCTCGAGCCCCAGGGATCTCCTGTATTCGAGGTGGCCCTTGAACAGATTTCCAGCGCGATCTCCGAGAGCGATTGACGACAAATCGTGCCTAGAGGGCGTTGAATAGCGATTGCATTGACGAACCGCTGCGTGACTGATCGCCGTCGCTTCAGCCTTCAGGCCAGCGTGTTGATCGGATTGGCCCTTGCTTTAAGCCAAAGCGCTTGTCAGCCCAAACGCCAAAGCGACCGACTCACGGTTGCCAGCGCCGGGCGCATTGGCTCGCTCGATCCCGCTCTGGCAAGCACCACAGGGGTGCTTCAGGTGCTCAGTGCTCTCGGCGACACGCTCTACATCCGAGGCACAAGCGGGGAGCTTCAGCCCCAATTGGCCGCATCCATGCCTGTGCTCGGAGAGGACAGACTCAGCCTGACGATCCCTTTGCGCCGGGATGTGCTGTTCCACGACGGCAGTCGCTTTGACGCAAAGGCGATGGCTTTCAGCCTGAATCGCTTCCTACGCATCGGCTCGCAGCGTTATTTGCTGAATAATCGCATCGCAGCGATTGAAACCCCCTCCCCTTACGAGATCCGCCTGCGCCTCAAGGAGCCCTCCAGCTCGATCGAAAGCCTGCTCACATCCCCTTATCTCACCCCCGTTTCTCCCAAGGCCTACGCCGACCATGCCGATCGATTCTTGAATGATCGTTTTGTCGGGACAGGCCCATACATTCTCAACAGCTTTCGCAACACCCAACAGCGTCTTCTCCCGTTCCGCCATTACTGGGGCAAACCTCCGAACAATGTGGGACTGGACCTCATCAACCTCAGCAATTCCACAGCACTGTTTGGAGCCCTGATCAGCGGCGAGGTGGATGTATTGCTCTCCAACTCCATCGATGAAGATCAAAAACGAGCCCTAAGCGAACGGGCAGATAAGGCCCTGCTGCGCGAGAGCAAAGGTCCGGCCATGAACATCACCTTTGTGACTCTGCGCACCAATAGCCCGCCCCTGCAACGTCAAACCGTGCGTCGGGCCCTTGCCCACAGCCTGGATCGCCGCTTGATCAGCGCCCGCGTGAGCTACAACCAAAGAGAGCCCTTACGGTCCCTCATTCCCCCCAGTTTGCAGGGAGGAAAAACCGAGCCCTGGCCCACCTACAACCTCGCCACAGCCCGCCAGTTGTATCAAGAAGCCGGGTACTGCACAGGGCGTCGCTTGCAAGTCCCATTCACGTTTCGCACCAACGTCCCCTCCGATCGTTTGATGGCTCTCACCTGGCAAGCGCAGCTGAAACGCGATCTGCCCGATTGCGTCCAGATGACCCTCAACGGCGTGGAGTCGACCACGGTGTACAAACAGCTCAGCGAAGGATCGTTCGAAGCCGTGATTCTTGACTGGGGTGGCTCCTATCCAGATCCTGAGGCCTATCTCACCCCCTTGCTCAGCTGCAAGCGCTCGGAAGGGAATATCTGCAAGGAGGGTGAGGCCGTGGATGGAGGCACCTTCTGGACCGAACCAGGGCTGCAAGCAGCGTTAAGCCGTAGTGACAGCCTTCAAGGCAAGGCACGTCTACAAGAACTGAGAGCCGTGGATGCAATGGCAGCAAAAGGAGCTCCTTACCTCCCGGTCTGGGTTGTGGCTCCAAAAGCCTGGGCTCAGCTTCGTTTGAACCCTCCGATCTTTAATGGCAACGGGCTCGTGGATCTGGCCCAACTGGGAGAGCGACGCTAATGGCACGAGGAAGGGAGCTTTTCCGCTATTGCGCAACCCGACTCGCACTCGCGCCGCTCATGCTTTGGCTGATTGCCAGCCTGGTCTTTCTGCTACTGCGTGTCGCGCCGGGAGACCCGGTGGATGCGGTACTCGGAAGCAGGGCCCCAGAAGCCGCTAAAGCCGCCCTGAGAAGCAGCCTGGGCCTCGATCAATCGCTCTGGAATCAATATTTTGATTTTCCCAGCAAGCTGGTTCATGGAGATTTAGGCAATGCACTGATTAATAACGAGTCGGTGCGTTCGATCATCAGTAAAACGCTCCCGGCAAGCCTGGAGCTAGGGATCACCGCCTTAATCATCGCGGCCGTTCTGGGCTTAGCCGTGGGGTTTAGCGGAATTGCCAGGCCCGAGGGGAAATTGGACTTCGCCGGCCGCTTCTACGGAATTGGCACCTACGCGTTACCACCTTTTTGGGCGGCGATGCTGATCCAACTTGTGTTTGCGGTCATGCTCGGCTGGCTGCCCGTTGGAGGCAGATTCCCTCCCAGCTTGATCCCCCCAGAAGGCAGCGGCTTTCTGATCTTTGACAGCGTGATCAGCGGCAATTGGGCTGCCCTGCAAGGAAGCGTTCGGCACCTCGTGCTGCCTGCCTGCACCTTGGGGCTCCTGTTAAGCGGCGTGTTCACGAACGCTCTACGGCTCAATCTGAACCGCAGCTTGAAATCGGATTATGTGGAATCGGCGAGGAGCCGTGGACTGAGCGAAGTCCAGGTCGTACTGCGCCACGCCTTGCCCAATGCTCTGCTGCCCGTGCTCACGATTGCAGGCATCACGGTGGCATCACTCATCGGTGGGGCACTACTCATTGAAGTGACCTTCTCCTGGCCAGGCATTGCCATGAGCCTTTACGAGAGCATCAACCAACGCGATTACCCGGTTGTCCAAGGCATCGTGGTAGCCATCGCCGCCCTCGTCGTGATGGTGAGCGTGGCGGTCGATCTCTTGGTGGCTGTGCTCGATCCACGTATCCGTTATTGAGGCACCAGGACTGAGGCCGCTTCGCGATCGAGCCGATGAAGATGAAGCTCTCCCAACTTCAAATGCAGGGTCTTGGCCTTGAAGCGCTGCGCACCCTTGCGCTGTTCTTGCTCCTCCAAGAATTGGACGACTTCTTGCTCCAAAAGCGCCTGCACTTGGAGCGGCTGAACACCCACCAGATCTTCTCCCAGCTGAAAGAGATCCTCACCCTGTCCCCCTTGCCTCTGCCCCTCAACGCGCACGGGGGAGAAATGGCTTGCACCCTCCACAAGCACCACCCGGCTCGAGGGGTCGGCCGGCATCGCCAACAACAAGCCCAACTGTTCGCTGATCGGTGGCGTGATCAGATCGAGAGTGCCACCAGTAAACAACACAGGCACGTTGACGGTTTTGGTAAGGGAGTCCGCAGGCCAGAGCAAGCTGCCAAAACTGTTGAAGCCGATCACAGCCGACAACGCAGGGGGTGCCACCTGCTGTGGCAAAGACACATCCACCAACTGACACTGCAAGAGGCGCGACAAGTTGCTGAGCGGCAAGTCACCCAAGGCTGACGAGCAACGACGCGCAAGACCTGGAGCCGGCCTGGCACCTGTTGACAGCAGCGCACTAAAGGCACCCAGGGAGTGGCCAGCGAGGACCAAACGTTCACCTGGAACCCGAAACACCCCCTGATCCCGAGCCTTGAGCAAGGCATCAAGATCCTGAAGGCGAGCGGGAAGCACTTCCGCCCCTGGAGGGGGAAGACGCCCTTCTAAGAGCGCCTGGACCGCTTCGTCATCGCTGCCAGGGTGCTCTGGAACCAAGACGGCCCAGCCGCGACGACTCAGGCCGCGGCCAAGCCAACGGAAATGATCTGGGCTGCCGCCTAATCCAGGCATCAGCACCATCCATTGCTCGCGCTTTGGAGCCCCCTCCACAGGCAACCAGAGCTGAAACCCCAATGGCTCCTCGCGATGAGGAACCGCCAAGGACATCAAGCGCGGTTCCAACAACGAGTCGGCGTCCTGAGGAAAGACGGCAGCAGGCTCAGAAACTGTTGCCGTCACTGGAGAGCGATCCAGGCTGCGCACCAAATGTTGTTGGCGCTCCAGTTGCATCCGCCAACTGGATGCCAGCTCGAGCAAGAGATCGAGATCAAGACGAACACTCTCGGCAGGCAAAGCCTCAAGCAAATCCAAGCTGGAGACCTGCTGCTGTCGGGTTAGAAGGTCGTTGATCGTTTGACGCACGATCACCCCCTCCGTGTCGTCGTCCACCCGCACCAAATCAGCAATTTGATCCAACAATTGCCGGCCAGCCCAGCTGTTCAAGAGCTGGCGCGCCATGCTGCGATCCAGGATCACAGGAGCCTGAAGCAGCTCCAAAACGCCTGCTCGACTCTCGGGCGCCAACAACGAAAACCAAGTACTGAGTTCGGAGCGGTGACGTCCATCAGACCGCGCCCATTTCGCCAGATCACCAATGGAAAAGGGAATCACCGTGCCATCGATCTGCACTTCCAGCTGAGAAGCAGCCCACAACGGACGCGGTGAGACGCCAAAAAACAGCAGACTGCATAGACAACTTGCAGCTAATCGCAGTCCTGTTGAGCGTCTTCGCAAGGCCAAGACCAGTCCACTGGTGGAACCAGTTTCCCGCACCTTTGCAAGAAGTGGCGTTCATTCGCCTGCTTGCCTCTTTTGGAGCGGGTGGTGTCATCTATCTGACACCGATTGTGTTTCACCAAGCCAGCTTCACGGCAGTACAAGTAAGTCAAGGGTTGGCGGCCTCTGCCCTGATCGGCACGGTGGCGAGGCTGCTGAGTGGTGTCTTGCTGGACCGCGGGCTGACCTGCTCATGGCCTGTCCGAGCGGCTGCCCTGCTCGCCTTGATGGCGGATTTAGTGCTGTTTCAGGCCAAAGGCTTCAACGGATATCTCATTGGACAGTTGCTGATCGGTTTGGCAGCCGGCCTTTATTTCCCTGCGATTGAATTGTCCGTTCCCTTGAGCTGCAGCGGTTTTAATTCCAGCCGCGGATACGCTCTGGCGCGCAGCGCCGACGCCTTAGGAGTCGCAACTGGCGCCTTACTTGGTGCGGTGTTGTCCTCCATGGAGATGATCCGGATGGTTTACGCGGTTGAGGCCGCGGCCGTGTTGAGCATGCTCGTGGTTTTGTTGCTCACGCCGCTACCCGATGGACGGGCAGCGCTATTGCATGCCAGCGCCGCGACAACCAACAACCACAAACTCAAGACTGAGTCGGCGCCGAACGGAGACATCAACAAAGAAGCTAAAGCCAACTTAGAGGCAGATTGGCGCTGGCTTCTGCCCCTCATCCCAGTGCTGGTTGTGAGCGTGATCGCTACTGGAATTGTGTCTTTAATGCAAAGCGCCCTTCCCCTCGACATGGTGCGTGGAGGGCTTGCCCGCGCACCACTCAGTGAAGCCTCCAGCGGCGGCTTAATTGCTTGGCAACTTCTTCTGTTAATGGTGCTTCAGTGGCCCATCGGCAACTGGGTGGCAAAGCGCAGTCTGCGTTTTGGCTTAGGAATGGGCTTACTTGGCTTCATCACAGGCTGCCTGTTACTGGCTGGATCAGCGCTTTGGGCCGGAGGCAGCAGCCTGATTGCGCTTGCGATGGTTCCGATCGCCTTTGGGGAAGCTGCTTTTCTACCAACGGCAGCAGAAGCCATGGTGGAAGAGACACCCCTGCAACATCGCGGTTTAGCCATGGCCCTGTTCTCGCAGTGCTTTGCGATCAGTGCCATCGCAGCACCTCTCCTCGCGGGTGCCCTCTTAGACCAGCAGGGTCATGGCTTGGTGCTTTGGTTGTTGATGGCCGGCACCTGCTTGTTAGTGGTCCCACTGTTGAAGGCCGTCCGACCCCGCTACAAGCCAAATTTGAGTGGAAGCCCCATTGAAGAAGCATTAGATGCCACGAACCAGAGAACTGCTGCGCTCCATTAAAAATTTGCGCATCCTGCGCGAGATTGCATCCACCGAGGGAGGGCTCCATGGGGTGGGAGACCTCATCGACAACTTCCTCGACAGTGAAGCGATGCAGGTTTCGATCGCGCGCTTTAAGGCCTTACCTGGCGGTGCCGAGATGATGGAGCAGCGCTTCCCAGCCTTTCAACCAAACATTGAGATGCTGGAGTTGCTCCCGGAAGGAACATTGGGGCGGGCCTATGCAGGAATGATTCGCCGTTTGAATTACGACGCCGACTTTTTCCGTCCCAGAGACACAAGCACAGAAGCCCTCTGGCTCACCCAACGCATCGCCACCACCCACGACATTCATCACGTGATCGCTGGGCTCAACACCCAAGAGCAGGGGGAATCAGCCGTGTTGGCGATCACCGCCACCCAGATTGGCTTCCCGGCTTATGTGCTGCTCAATCTTCTGGCGGGCTTTAAGGCCTTCCGTTTTCAACCGACAGAACAAGAAGCGATCAGTCGCGCCATTGCGCACGGTCAGCGCATCGGCCTGCAGGCCAAGCCCCTTGTGTTGCAGCGCTGGGAGGAAGGCTGGGAGAAACCCTTGAGCGAATGGAGAGAGGAGCTCGCCATCCCGATGGCCACAGGCGAGACTTTCAGCGCGAACTACGCGTAAGCCGATGATGCCCCGCAGACATTTGCCCTGGATCAGCCTTGGTTGGATGCTGAGTCAATCGATCCTTTGGAGTGGGGCACACGCCCAGACAACCCAAACGTCTGTGCAAGACATGCGTCGAGGACTCGTGGGTCAATCTGCATATGCAGCCTGCAAGGTGATCCACGCCGACTACAGCCAAAAGCGTGCTGATCTGATCGTGGAAGCTGCGATCAAAAACAATCATTGGGAGTCGCAAAAGGATTGGTTAAAGTCTCCCCAAGCAACACAAACCATCAAGCTGGTCAGTGAGGCCATGAACAAAAAATGCACAGACTTCAATCAAGACAGCGATCAATTTGTTCCAGCGATGAAGGCGATTGAAGCTCTTTGAGAAACAACTAAAACAACTCTATTGCAGGCAAGATTTATCTAATAATTTATCCGAAAGCCCGTTTAATTTTCTTGCGTAACGTTAGCCTCTTAATATGGCATCAAAGCACATTGGCTACTCCATTCACCATCCACTTGAATGCTTAGCGCCAAAAAGATTGAAAAAACGTGGTTAACGAGCCGAAACAAAATCGAACAGCGCCATTGCCGATAGAATTAAAAAGTTAACCCAAGACAACGCAATTCAATTCAATGATTGAGATCATATACACGAGATACGTCGATTAGTCATTCAACTCAAGGAATGCAGCGCTTGACCTGTATGTTGCTTCATGAATTTCCTCTGCTAAATGCTTAATAGCAATAAGTGTTTTGCTATCAGTATCAGCCTGCTGCTCAGCAATATTACTCTGAATATTCTGCCCAACAATGATGATGGGAAGCAGTACAAGCTGGAGAAAAGTCTGTGCCACCCAGGAGACGATCTTCAAAGGGTCTTGCGAAGCCAATGCTTCAGGCAAAGAAATGAATGCAAGCAAGCAAAATGCATAAGCACACCACATTGTGCCAACTTTCTCTGTAACCCAAAGAGCGATTCGCTTATTGACTGTCCTTAGTCCCATTTGCTTGGCGAATTCTCAATAAAGCTTATACGTTAGTTGACTCCCTTAGATATTTCAAGCTTCTCTGTCTAAAGATGTAGCCCAGCCACAAGCGGGGTTTTGCTAGCTACGGGATAGCAGCAATGCTGAAACTGCCTACTGCAGCTATCAACAGCAACACAAGCGAGTCATCCTATTCGTAGCTGATTGACACTTCATGTTGCGACACCTTTCCATAGGGCTGTTGGCTTCTGCCATCTCTATTGCTACCTTGCCTGTCATTGCTCAAGAGGACAGGAACGATTACCCCAAGCTATATATAACTGGAGCAGCTGGAGCCAATAATCCGACGACCCGAACAAATACAGGAAAGGCAGGAACTTTTGAAGAATATACAAATCCTGGCGCCTCTGCAGAGCTAGGGCTTGGGATTGATTTTGATGGTTTAAGAGTTGAGGCAACTTACGCTATTGATGCAAGCCAATTAAGTGGCTACACCAATGTTAGAGGAATTGACTTTGACTATATTTCAGGCGGAGAAGTTCGGAAGCAATCAGTGTTCATGAGCGGATACTGGGATCTTCTGCGCAAGAAGTTTTGGACGCCATATCTTGGCGCTGGAGTAGGGTATTCAAACTTAGACGTAAGAAATTTTTCAGACCCAAGCCTCTCTTACAACGGATTCAATCGCTCTCTCTGGGGCTATCAATTTAAAGCTGGCATGTCTATTGATGTTTCATCAGATTCTAAAATATTCGCTGAAGGTATTTATAGAGCAACCTCACGTTTTAACACGAACGATGGGTTCAACAATTGGAACAATGCTTCTTGGAGTAGCTGGGGAGGTCAATTAGGAGTGCGTATAGCACTCTAAATTTTACTGCTTTTGAATTGCATTGAATAAAGCATGGTCGTAGAATAGCTATAGATCACTCGACAAACCATTAACCAGGCCCGCCATGAGTGGCATAGTAACTGAACCTGTGCTATGACTTATTTGATGTTGTCGATCTTATGTCAGAAGAGAAAATCAAAGCTTTCCATGAAAGGGTCAAGGCAGATGCCAGCCTGCAGAAGAAGCTTAAAGCTGCACCTGACGTGGAAACCGTCGCTGCTATTGCAGCGGAGAGCGGGTTTGAGCTGAATGCCGATAATTCTCTGCGTATGTTGATGTGGGAGTTTCAGGAAGCTGAGCTTGAAGGTGGTGATTGATGATTCACACTCAAAAGAATGGATAAATTTATATTACTTTCCAATCACACCTAAACCACAACCAATACCTGGCACTAAATAATACTTCGCCCACCACAAGCGGGGTTTTATATTGCCTGCTTAATGACAGCAAATCTGAAACTGCCTACTGCAGCGGGTATCAGCAACACAAACGATCAAGCTGGTGAGTGAAGCCATGAACCAAGAGTGCACAGATTTCAATCAAAACAGCGCACAATTTGTTCCAGCAATGGAGGCGATAGAAGCTCTCTGAGCAGGCCCCTGCGCAAACTCCACCTCCACAACAGGATCGGAGCCAAAACAAGAGCAAAGTCAATGCTTGACGCTTATATAAACCAGCAATTCAATACAATTAAGCATGAGAACAAAAGCCCTCCGAATGACAATTCCATCAGGAGGGCAAAGACAAATGATCAAAAACTTATTCGATCATCTTTTTTATTAACTCCTAACCCAAGGAAGATTGATTCAAATAGTGTGGATTTGACCCATATCAATGATGTCTTGCCATCCCACAGAGCTAGACAGCACTCCCGAATCATCGGCCTTCAACGTACTACTTCCTGATAGCACAACAACCTTCTCATAATCCTCGTAAGACAACCGGAGACGAAGATCATCAATTACTTCAAAACCAATGCCCTCTTCAAGAGCAATCACATCCTCCGAAGAAAAATCTGGCAAGGTGAGGTAACTAACAGGGGCCAACTCACCTTTCATACTTTCATGTCTTACCAGGATCGTGTCAGACCCACTTCCTAGAAAAGCAATGTCATAGCCAGCACCTGTATCAATCAGGTCATCACCATCCATACCCATCACTTTATCATTACCATCTTTGACAGCAATAAAATCATTAAGGTTTCCGCCCATGACCACATCATCACCAACAGAAGTTCCAGCAAAATTAGAGAATCCTTCGCCAAGACCTAGGGAGAGATCTTGAATCATTGGGCTCTCCTGATCAAGAGCAAACTCCTCATCAATATCTCCACTCACATCGTTAGAAGAGAGAATAATATGAGTTTTTACCGGCGTTTCAGGCATCTCTAAATACAAGCCGGCATCAATGAACTCCACTTTGAAGAATTGAATGGCTTGCAGAGTCTCATTTTCTGGCGTTGGGAAAATATCCTGAGATACAAATTCGTCTACAGGTGTTACAACCTCGATCGACCACTCAGAGAAAGAGTCATAGGCGAGGGCGGCACTACCCTCAGGAAAAAATCCACTTCCATTTCTAAAATCAGAATTCAAAGCACTAACACCACCAGCAACAAGGACACCTTGAGCGGCTACAGATGGTTTGATCGTTGTAACAGGTGAGCCGTACTGACCAACAAACGTATTCATAGCTGAGAACTCATATCCTGGGATTCTTTGCAAGATGGACTGACTGTCTAGCCCTAACGGTGCCGTAGGTGAACCGTTTGCTGAATACCCAAAACCCTGCCCAGTATTTAAAGGATTGGCGTCAAGCCCAGCTTCTAGCAGCGAACGAACCCCTGATTCAATCTTGAGTCCGCCATCTGCGAAAGCACCGGAATAAGCTCCCGAGTCAAGAAGATCCTTGAAATCACCCAAAATCGATTGTAAAACCGTAGGGGCATTTGTATTAACAATGCTTGTAGGCGTTCCATCGCTACCTATTTGCGGCGCAGGTTGCGAGTAAACATTAAAGTCTGAAACCGTAAATTTCTTAGCAGAATCACCGTTTCCTACATACCATTGATAATAATCAGATCCGTCAGTCGTCGCCTTCTCAAATATCTTGCCATACACATCAAAGCGCTCTGCAGAGATTATATTTGTTTGCGGGTTACCAGGCAAACCAGTGAACCCTGGGGCTACATTGTAAAAATCTTTCGTCTCAACACCCACAATATCCGCCCACACATCAATGTAGTCTCTTCCATCCCCAGATCCACTCAGATTAGACCCCAACTTCATCAAATTATCGTCTTTCAAAACCGACGCATATCTTGCGATCACCGCATCAAACCCCTTCTCAATTAAATCGATATCTGATTGAGAGAAATCGACATTGGCCGTTTTGGCTTGCTGAAACACATAATCCTTAAATGCTTGCAGAGAGAGGTTTGCTTCTAAGGAGCCCGGGAAACCAGCAATCTGACTTTGATAGTAATAAAGATATGGATAGGCATCAAAAGCAGTCTCTCCAGCCTCCGAAAAACCGACGGCATCTTGCCCAACAATAAAGAGAGGGTCTTTTTCCGGATCAATACCCGAACCCACTTTAAAGATGTAATAAGCATCGCCAGGGTTGTCCACATAATATTTTGTGATATCTCCTTCCAAGAATTCCCTTCCATCAGGGCCTGCTGAGTACGCGAAATTAAAATTTGGAGCTGGATAGGGTATTGGACCAAATGAAAACGTAAAGGCAGAAAGATTGGTGAGTCCTAAAGACATGAAGAAGCTCTTAAGTCGTAATGGTTTTCATCATTAATCTAAAAACGAGAATACACCACCCTCAAGAACTTAAGATTTTACTCAGAAAAACGCGAGTATTAGCCGCTACACGTTCACAACACCTATGCATTGATTCGTTGTTGACAAACAGCTCTTTCGTCCCTATGAATCGTTCACCCAATACTTGTCAATTCGTTAAACATTAAACAAAAACTCCATCACATCTCCCTCGGCAACAAGGTAATCCTTCCCTTCACTGCGCAACCAGCCCTTATTTCGAGCCTCTGAAAGGGAGCCAGCCTCCAGTAACTTCTCCCAACCGATGGTCTGTGCACGGATAAATCCACGCTCAAAATCAGTGTGGATCACCCCTGCGGTTTGCGGTGCCGTCATGCCGGCACGGAATGTCCAAGCCCGTGTTTCTTTTTCACCAGTGGTGAAGTAAGTGCGTAAGCCTAATAACCGATAGGTGGCACGAATCAGACTGCGCAAGCCGCCTTCACTCACACCAAGACCTTCCAAGTAATCAGTACACTCTTCCTCGCCCAACTCAACCAACTCCGCTTCCACCTGCGCTGAAATACGAACGGTTTCAGCACCTTCGGTTTCCGCAAGGGCCACAACCTCATTGCAATAGGCGTTTCCAGCAGCCAAATCGTCTTCGCTCACATTGGTGGCGTAAATGATCGGCTTAGCGGTGAGCAGTCCCAGGGGTTTAATCATCAAAGCTTCATCATCCGTTAGCTCAACGCTGCGTGCGGCACCTCCGGCCTCGAGCACCTCTTGGATGCGCGCAAGCGCCTCATCTTCCACCTGCGCTTCTTTGCTCGTGCGCATTTGCTTCTTCAACCGCTCACGCCGCTTCTCGATCTGAGAGAGATCGGCCAAGCCAAGCTCAAGATTGATCACCTCGGCATCGCGAGCAGGTCCCACCGATCCAGACACGTGAATGACGTCGTCGTCGTCAAAGCAACGCACCACATGAACAATCGCGTCGACCTCACGAATATTCGACAGAAACTTATTTCCCAAGCCTTCGCCCTGACTGGCACCCTTCACCAAACCGGCGATGTCCACGAACTCCATTCGTGTAGGGATGATCTCTTTGCTCTGACTGAGGTCAGAGAGCTTCTGGAGGCGATCATCAGGGACCGCCACCGTGCCCACATTCGGCTCAATCGTGCAAAACGGAAAGTTCGCAGCTTGCGCCTGCGCGTTGGCCACGAGGGCATTGAACAAGGTGGATTTGCCGACATTGGGCAATCCGACGATTCCAGCTTTAAGCATGTGGGCAAATCTATCCACCGGCCCTCAACAGCCTCTACAGCCGCAAACCCCCAAGAAGCACACGCCTACGCTTCTTATGCGTGACTGATCCGTGCAAGTTTCCAGTTCACGCGTCGTTTCATCAGGACACAAGCGAGACTATGTATGAAGTTCTGATACAGGCGGTGTCATGGTCAGCCAACAACGGCAATCCCCAGTACTCGCCAAGGACCATGACTTGACCTCTCTTACCCGCCTCAGCAGCAATCGACGACGACGCAAACGCTTGCTGATCGCTGGCGTGGCCGCAGCACTTCTGGGCGGCGGAAGTTTGATTTGGACGCTGAACAGCAATCGCAGCGGAGGCCGTGACCTTTCCGACTACACCGTTGAAGCCACCCGTGGATCGCTTCCCGGTGTGATCACTGCGAGCGGCGAGTTAGAGGCGATTCGCCGGGTCAACGTGAGCCCAAAACGGCAAGGCTTGCTCGACGACTTGCTCGTTGATGAAGGGGACCGTGTTGAGCAGGGCCAGGTGGTCGCCCGCATGGACCGAGGTGACTTTCAAGACCGAATGGACGAACTCCAGGCTCTTGCCCGTCAAGCGAAAGCTGACTACGAAGCCAAAGCCTCCGACTTCAAACGACGCCAGTCGTTATTCGCCAATGGCGTCATTAGCAAAGAGGATAGGGATGATTATCGAGCTCGCTATCTCAGTAGCAAGGCCAATTTTGAAGCGGCCCAAGAACGGATTCAACAGCGAGATATCGAGGGAAATGAGCTCTTGATCAGGGCCCCTTTCAGCGGAGTGATCACGGAGCGCTATGCCGAACCTGGCTCTTTCGTGACACCCACCACCACGGCATCCTCGAATGCTGGTGCCACGAGTTCGTCGATCGTTGAACTCTCCCAAGGCCTTGAAGTCACAGCAAAAGTGCCGGAAAGTGATATTGGCCGAATCAAAATCGGCCAGGTTGCCAACGTGCGGGTTGATGCCTTCCCCGATCAAAGCTTTGCCGCTGAAGTACGCGACATCGCCCCGCGTGCGGAGAAAACCAACAATGTGATCTCTTTTGAGGTGGAACTCACCCTTCTCGATCCGCCTCCCATCCTGCGCATCGGCATGACCGCCGACGTGAATTTTCAAACCGGCCGCACCGCAGCGAGCACCCTGGTACCAACCGTGGCGATCGTGACCGAAGACGGCAAACCGGGCGTTTTGCTGGTGGGCAAAAATGATCAACCCACCTTCCAGTCGATCGAACTTGGTTCCAGTGGTGGCAGCCAGAGTGCGATTCTCTCCGGAGTGAAACCGGGAACCCGGGTGTTCATCGACTTGCCGCCCTGGGCGAAACAGCGCGACTAATCCAGCCCACTCCCGCCGAAACCCATGAGCCCCACCTCCGATCAACCCCTGCTCCTGTTGGTGGACGGACACTCACTGGCGTTCCGGAGTTTTTACGCCTTTAGCAAGGGCGGGGAGGGCGGACTCAGCACCAAAGACGGAACACCAACGAGCGTGACCTATGGGTTTCTCAAGGCCTTACTCGACAACTGCAAAGGGCTGAAGCCCAACAGTGTGACGATCGCCTTCGATACGGCCGAACCCACCTTCCGCCATAAGGCCGACCCCAACTACAAGGCCCATCGCGACGTCGCACCCGACCACTTCTTTCAAGACCTGGATCAGCTCCAAGACATTCTGAAGACACAGCTCCAACTTCCCCTCTGCCTGGCGCCGGGCTTTGAAGCCGACGATGTGCTCGGCACCTTGGCCAACCGCGCAGCGGCTGATGGATGGAGCGTGCGCATTTTGAGCGGCGATCGCGACCTCTTTCAACTGGTGGACGACAGTCGCAACATCGCTGTCCTTTATATGGGTGGCGGTCCCTATGCCAAGAGCAGTGGCCCCACCTTGATCGATGAAGCCGGCGTCCAAGCCAAGCTCGGCGTGGCTCCCACCAAGGTGGTGGATCTAAAGGCTCTCACCGGAGACAGCTCCGACAACATCCCTGGAGTGAAGGGCGTGGGTCCGAAAACAGCGATCAGCCTGCTGAAAGACAACAACGATCTTGATGGGGTGTATCGGACCCTGGCCGAGGTGGAAGAGGAGGGCCCCAAAGCGAGCCGAGGCGCGATCAAAGGGGCGCTGAAAGGCAAACTTGCCAACGACAAAGACAATGCCTACCTGTCGAGGCACCTGGCTGAAATTCTGGTGGACATTCCGCTACCAGAGGAACCCGAGCTGGACCTGGGCAGCGTTGATGGTGATGGCCTGAGTCAGCGTTTGCAAGAGCTCGAGCTCAACAGCCTGATCCGTCAGGTTCCCAATTTTGTGGCCACCTTTTCCAGTGGTGGATTGGCGGCCAATGCCCACCTCCTCGACACAGCAGAGGAGCCACGCACCATCAAGGCTGGATCCAAAACAAAAGCCGCAGCTGAATCATCTGTAGCCGAAGAGAAATCCGAGGCGACATCCGCCGCTGCTGCCAGCCAAACCCAACCGGTCTTACAACCCGGAATCATTCAAACCCTTGATCAACTCAAGGCTCTGCTCACGCAGTTAATGAACTGCCGTGATCCGCAAGCCCCCGTTGCTCTCGACACGGAAACCACCGATCTCAATCCATTCCGCGCTCAGCTCGTCGGCATTGGCGTTTGTTGGGGCGCTACCGCGGGTGATCTGGCGTACATCCCGGTGAGTCATCAAGGCGATCCGACTCCAGAGCAATTGCCTCTGGAAACGGTGCTCCAAGCCTTTGCCCCTTGGCTCGCCAGTGGCGAGCACCCCAAAGCCCTCCAAAACGCCAAATACGACCGCCTCATCTTGTTGCGCCATGGCCTACCGCTTGCCGGTGTGGTGATGGACACCCTGCTGGCTGATTACCTCAGGGATGCGGCAGCAAAACATGGCCTGGATGTGATGGCCCAGAGGGATTACGGCATCAGTCCCACCCTGTTTAGTGATCTGGTGGGAAAAGCCAAGGACGGCAAAGCCAGCAATTTCTCTGAGGTGCCCCTGGAACAAGCAGCTCAGTACTGCGGCATGGATGTGCATCTCACCCGCAAACTCGCCATCGATCTCAACCAGCAACTAGAGGCATTAGGCCCGCAACTTCCCGACTTGCTCAGCAAGGTGGAGTTGCCCTTAGAACCCGTGCTGGCCGTGATGGAAGCCACCGGGATTCGCATCGATGTGCCCTATCTAGAAGCGCTTTCCTCCGAAATCGGAGCGAACCTGGAACGGCTGGAAACAAGTGCAAAAGAGGCTGCAGAGCTTGATTTCAACCTCGCTTCCCCAAAACAATTGGGTGACTTGCTGTTCAACACCCTCGGGCTGGACCGCAAAAAGTCACGGCGAACCAAAACGGGTTACAGCACCGATGCCACCGTGCTCGAAAAGCTGGAACACGATCACCCCGTGGTGCCCCTCGTTCTTGAACATCGGGTGCTGAGCAAATTAAAGAGCACGTATGTGGATGCGTTGCCCCAACTGGTGGAAGCTGAAACCGGACGGGTTCACACCGATTTCAACCAGGCGGTCACCGCCACAGGCCGGCTCAGCAGCAGCAATCCCAACCTGCAAAACATTCCTGTACGCACGGAATATTCCAGGCAAATTCGCAAGGCCTTTTTGCCCCAAGACGGCTGGACACTCCTCAGTGCCGACTATTCGCAAATCGAGCTGCGCATTCTCACGCACCTATCTGGCGAAGAAGTGCTGCTTCAGGCTTATCGCGACGGTGACGACGTTCATGCTTTAACGGCGCGATTGCTCCTCGACAAAGACGAGGTGTCGGCCGATGAACGACGGCTAGGCAAAACAATCAATTTCGGCGTGATTTATGGCATGGGCGCCCAGCGCTTTGCACGCGAAACCGGCGTCAGCCAAAGCGAAGCCAAAGAGTTTTTGAGCAAATACAAGCAGCGCTATCCCAAGGTGTTCGCTTTTCTAGAACTTCAGGAACGACTAGCCCTGAGTCAGGGTTATGTGGAAACAATTTTGGGACGCAGGCGCCCTTTCCACTTCGACCGCAATGGGCTCGGCCGCCTCAGTGGCATGGATCCTCTTGAGATCAATTTGGACGTGGCGCGACGCGGCGGAATGGAAGCGCAGCAACTTCGAGCCGCGGCCAATGCTCCGATTCAGGGCTCGAGTGCCGACATCATCAAGCTGGCGATGGTGCAACTTCAAGCAGAACTTGAAAATAAAAATCTGCCAGCCAGGCTTCTTTTACAAGTGCATGACGAACTTGTTCTGGAAGCGGAACCGGAGGCACTTGCCGTTGTTGAGCAACTCGTGGTGCACACCATGAAAAACGCGATCCAGCTGTCTGTTCCCTTAGAGGTTGAAACCGGAAGCGGAGCCAACTGGATGGAGTGCAAGTGAACAAAAACTATCCACCATTGCGATTGCTCATGTCATGACTTTATTCAAATAAGGGGAGTATTTCCAGCTCAGGGCTAATGCCAAGAGTGCAACGCCACCGCAAACAATCGAAAATTGAAACGGTGCTTGCGCTCCAATCGAAGCGATTAATTGACCACCAAAGAAGGAAACAATTGCGGCTGCCAATGTAAACAGTGAGATAGCAAAACCCATCACCCATCCCTGCTCTTCTTTGGACACGGATTCGGAAAATCCTGTAAGCATGGTTGGGTAACCAACCCCATGCAAGAGACCGGAAGGCAACATGATTGCCAAGGCGAAGGGCCCTGAAGGAACGAGTAGGAACGCAGCCACACATCCACAAAACAGCAGCGTGCAGCTGGCCATGATGGTGCGTTTCGAAAATCGAGCATTGAGGGGCTCAACAAGAAAGCTGCTCGATGCAATCAGTCCAACACCCATCAAAAACATTCCAACACTTGAGCCTGTCGCTCCATAGCCAAATCGGGTTGAAAGATTGGCTGAAACAAACACATAGAGACCTAAAACACAAAGCATGTATGGAAAGAATGCCGAGGAGACACGCCGAACCGACTCTCGATTAAGAGCATCAGTCAGCAACCTGAACACCACCAATGGATTCGCTTCCATGGGACTCACCTCCGTCTTCACATCCTCAAATCCAAAGAAGACAAGTAGCAATCCCACAATGCACAACAAACCACCAATCAGAAATGGCAAGTGTGAGGAGGCGAGAGCACCAAGAAGATCCTTATCGGAAAACAATCCACCAATAATGGGACCCACCACAAGGCCAAAACTCATCCCAACGGTGGCCAATCCTAAATTTCGTGAGCTTTCACGATCACTTTTAGCAAGGTCAATCATCGCAGCAGCAGCAATGGGCTGAGCCCCAGCCGTAAAACCGGTAATCCCCCTAGAGACCACCAATAGGATGTAATTATGAGAAATTAGTGCCACCGCTGCGATTGCATAGCCAACAATCGCGCCAACCAAACAAATCAGTATTCCCGGCTTGCGTCCAATACTGTCTGAAAGCTTTGAAATATAAAGCGATCCGAAAAACCAGGTCAAGAAGAATGTTCCAATTGCAATTCCATAAAGAAGAGCACCCTGTGATTGAGAAACGCCAGCCTGAAGAAAGCCACCATTCGGCTGCATCAACAAAGCAGCAAAGATAGGAAAGGCAAGACCTTGACCCATCACATCAACAAAACAAGTAAACATCAATGCGAAAATCGCAAGTGACATTGAAGCTTCCTCCAGGCAACGCCTTTCCTATCTAAAAGTTAGCAACGCTTGATTCAGCACTCCCAATCAACCAGCTCACTGACATAAACTGTTGCCTCAGCAGTAGCACAATTTACCCCTAAGCCTTAGATTCACAATCAATATTTCTTGCCTATTCCCTATGGCCAACAACAATATGTTGACGGTCATGTGAATCGCCCTAATCTTAGCATTCAAGCATTTAATTTTTCAATCAATCTCAAGGCATGTATTCGCACAAGGCAACCTCTAAATCTACTTTTCCCATCTGAGCGATCGCACTACCACGAGAAATCGGTGGGATGCCTCAAAGCGATTCGATCAGAACAAGGCAATACGTCCAGCCACGCAACCAGATCCATCCGTCTGAGCTGGAATGTCAAGGCTCTGAGCTCAACACAGCTATGGCGATTATGGCCAGCGCATCCAAAGGGACAACACCTGGTCGGATCTACCATCCAGTACTGGTTTTTGATCTGCGCAGGCAGGCATCAGCCGTGATTTGACTTCCATCCCTAAGCCTGATGTCTTCCCTGCGCTTAACCAACAGCCTCACCAGTCGCACGGAAGCATTCGAGCCCTTAGAGGAAGGAAAGGCAACGATTTACTGCTGTGGCGTCACGGTGTATGACCTTTGCCACTTGGGTCATGCACGCAGCTACATCAATTGGGACGTCCTACGCCGTTACTTGATTTGGCGCGGCTACGACGTGACCTACGTCCAGAATTACACCGATATCGACGACAAAATCCTCAATCGTGCTGCCGAAGAGGGCAGCACGATGGAAGCGGTGAGCGAGCGCAACATCGAAGCCTTTGAGCTCGACATGGGCCGGCTCAACATCCTTCCAGCAGATCGCATGCCTCGAGCCACCTGTTGCATCGAAGGGATACAAACGCTGATTGCTGAATTGGAGGCCAAAGGGGCGGCCTACAGCTCCGATGGAGATGTGTACTTCGATATTTCCAAAGCCAAGGACTACGGCAAGCTCAGTGGTCGAGACCCCAACGACCAACAGCAGGGAGCCAGCGGCCGTACGGCTGATGGAGAGGAAAGTCGCAAGAAACACCCGTTTGATTTCGCTCTCTGGAAAGGAAGCAAGGCCGGTGAGCCCAGCTGGGACTCTCCCTGGGGCCCAGGACGGCCGGGTTGGCACATCGAATGCTCAGCGATGGTGCGTCAGGAACTTGGCCTCACCATCGATATCCACCTAGGCGGCGGCGATCTGGTGTTTCCTCACCACGAGAACGAAATCGCTCAATCAGAAACCGCAAACGGCGCTCCCCTCGCCCGGCTGTGGATGCACAACGGCATGGTCAACGTGGGCGGAACGAAGATGTCGAAATCACTGGGCAACTTCACCACGATCCGCGCGCTTCTCGAAAGCGGACTCTCGGCCATGGCCCTTCGCCTCTTTGTTCTTCAGGCCCACTACCGCAAGCCCCTGGACTTCACGGCCGAAGCGCTGGAGGCAGCAACGACTGGATGGAAGGGGTTGAATGCGGCCCTCAAGTTGGGCGAAACCCATGTGTCTGCATTGGGATGGGGGCAACAAACGGCCCTCAGCGTGGAAGCGGTGAAAGCTGGAGTGAGTGTTAATAGTCCGTTTGAAGACCTTGAACAACGCTTCATCGCCGCCATGGACGATGACCTCAACAGCTCCGGTGCCTTAGCCGTGCTGTTTGAACTCGCCCGTCCGCTCAGGGGACTAGCTAACCGTCTAGATCGAGGCGATCAACCTGAGCAGCAAGCCGATGAGCTGAACCAACTGCAGTCACGCTGGATGCTGTTGCGCGAGCTCGCCGCCGTTCTCGGTCTTCGCAGCGAAACCGATGCGTCCCAACCCTCTGAAAACGGAGGCGTCGATGCCCAAGCAATTGAACAGGCGATTGCCAATCGCAAAGCAGCGAAAGAGGCAAAGAACTATCAAGAAGCCGATCGCATTCGCAAGTCCCTCAGTGATCAAGGCATTGAACTCATCGACAAGCCAGGTGGACTCACGGATTGGAGACTGGTTTAACGCTCCTTTCCAGCCATCATCGCTTCGATCTTGCGAATGCGTTCCATCGTTGTGATCCAAACCTCAAGACGGAAGTTTTGATCGCCAAGCTCAGGGTCGGTCGAATCCATCGCTTCGATACGGGCCTTGAGAGCATTCACCATCGCTTCAATATCGTCTTTGGCCTCGAATGCATCCCAAAGCTCCCGCTCCAAGCGAGCCCGCTCAATAAAGTTCCAACGTTTGAGCCACAACATTGAACCGCGTCCACAGAGGTTCCTGTCTACCGGATTGCTGACACCATTTGACGGACTTACCCACTCTTGGAATTCACAACTTTGCATCCTGAAAGCCTGTCTAAGGCCATTCAGCTCTCGGTCTCACCGGTGTTTTTGCTTGCCGGGATTGGGGCCCTTCTCAACGTTCTGTCAGCCAGGCTCGCCAGGGTGGCTGATCACTCTCGCCGGCTCAGCGAATTGGATGCCCGAGGAGATGACTTTGAGCGCAGGCATTGCAAGCGGCGCATGCAACACATTCTTCGGGCGATCTGGCTCCTCACCTGCGCCACCCTGCTTCTTTCCATTGTGGTTTCAGCGATGTTTATGAGTGTGATCACTCAAGTGAATCTCACTGCAATCGTTGCGCCTCTGTTTATTACCACGATGGGAATGTTGATGATGGCCTCCGTCTCATTCCTCCTAGAAGTTCGCTTGGCGAGTGAATTTGTGCAGAGAAAGTTTTAAAACCTGAGCAGCATGCCGTCTGCCAACTACCTTCTGCCAACTGCCATCAAGCCGCTGGAAAGCATTGACGCCATAAATCAACAACGCTGATGACTAAGCCAGCCGTGATCACAACAGGAGATACCCAGCGCAGGAAAAACAACATCAAGCGGATTAATCCCCCTGATGTTTTTGATGTCTGAAGATCATCCCGAAACCGCTTCGGAACCACCCAGCCCACAAGCAGGGTAATTAACAGTCCTCCCAAAATCAGCAGCACACCCCCAAAGATTGAATCCATCGCTTCCAACACCGGAATTGACATCGCCGCGGGGAGACCTGCGATAAAGATCAGCAATGCCATCAGCCATGCCGATCGTCTGCGGGACCAGCCCAAGCGATCCATCAAGGAAGCCACGGGGACTTCCAGCAGCGAAACCGATGACGTAATCGCAGCGAGATAGGCCAAGGAAAAGAAGAGCACGGCCACCAAGCGCCCTGCAGCGCCAAGGGAAGCAAGTCCGGTGGGAATCGCTAAAAACAAGGCCCCAACAGTGGACTCGCTCACCGTTTCCTGCAGACCAAAGCTGATCACCACAGGGAATGTAATCAGTCCAGCCAACAGACCTACGGCTGTGTCCAAACCCACCACCGCAATCGCTTCCCTCGGCAGACGCGCACTACTTTTCAAATAGGCCGAATAGGCAAGGATGCAACCGATTCCAGTGCCGATCGAGAAAAAAGCCTGGGTAAACGCATTGCGAATGGTGGTGGGGTTGAGCAGCTGAGCTGGATCCCAACGCAACAGAAAGGTTTGATATCCCCCCATAGCCCCAGACAACGTGGCGGCCCAAAGGGCCAAACCAACCAACAACCCAAACAACAGAGGCAAAGCCCAGCGCGATAGACGCTCGATTCCTCCCTGCACGCCCGCGGCCACCACCGCAGCGGTTAAGGCAAGGCTGCCCCCTTGACCGAGCAGGGCGCTATTTCCCGTGCTCACCGAGCCAAACAGCGATTTGGCCGTCTCCATATCGTCTGGCAAACCCACCCGTAGGGCATGAATGAGGGTGTGACCCGTCCACCCCATCAGCACCGCATAAAACGCCAAAATTCCGCAAGAGGCGAGCACAAACAGCCATCCCATCGGCCGCCACGCCTCTCCCGCCGCCGCAACAGGAGCTAGCAAAGGGCTTTGGGTCGTACTGCGACCCAGCACCATCTCTGCGACCAACACGGGCAAGCAGACCACTAACACAATCAGGACGTACAGCAGCAAGAAGGCGCCTCCACCTCCCTGGGAGGCGCGATAAGCAAAGCCCCAGAGGTTGCCTAAACCCACGGCACTACCAGCCGCGGCCAACACAAACCCCAATCCGGACCGCCAGTGCTCCTTCAGCGCCATCAGCCCGTGCCCATCCGTAATGCTGCGAAGTTTGCCAGGCGCAGGCATTGAGGTGGGAAACTGTGATCAATTGCCTGGATCCCTGTGAAAGCCATCAGCGTTCTGGGCTCCACTGGCTCAATTGGCACCCAGACGCTGGAGATCGTTGAGGATTTCCCCGATCAATTCCGGGTGGTAGCCCTCAGTGCTGGACGCAATCTCAGCCTGCTCGTGACCCAAATCCAGAGACATCGCCCTGATGTTGTGGCCTTGGCGGATCCAGCGCTGCTCGCTGAGCTCAAAGACAGGCTGATGGCCCTGCCTGCCGACTCACGCCCGGAGCCTTTACCGCACTTAGTGGCTGGACCGGAAGGCCTTGATGTGGTGGCGTCCTGGGATGCAGCGGATCTCGTTGTGACTGGAATTGTGGGCTGTGCTGGATTGTTGCCCACCCTGGCAGCGATTCGCGCCGGGAAAGATCTGGCCGTTGCCAATAAGGAAACCCTGATTGCAGCTGGTCCGGTTGTTTTACCTGAGTTGAAGAAAAGCGGCAGCCGGCTGCTTCCCGCCGACTCGGAACACTCCGCCATCTTCCAGTGCCTGCAGGGAACACCTTGGAGCGACACCGCCCGACTCTCCACCGGGGTTCCAACCCCTGGCCTACGCCGCATTCAACTCACCGCCTCGGGTGGAGCCTTTCGCGATTGGTCAGCCTCTGAGCTTGAAAAAGCAACGGTGGCCGATGCCACCTCCCATCCCAACTGGAGCATGGGTAAAAAAATCACCGTGGATTCAGCCTCATTGATGAATAAGGGCTTGGAGGTGATTGAAGCTCACTATCTCTTTGGCCTGGATTACGACCACATCGAGATCGTGATTCATCCCCAAAGCATCATCCATTCGATGGTGGAACTTGCTGATTCCTCCGTGCTCGCCCAGCTGGGCTGGCCCGACATGAAACTGCCGATTCTCTATTGCATGAGTTGGCCTTCAAGGCTGGAAACCCCTTGGAGAAGGCTCGATCTCACCGAAGTGGGGCAATTGAGTTTCCGCGCACCGGATCCAGCCAAATATCCCTGCATGGACCTGGCCTACGCCGCAGGGCGTGCTGGCGGCACCATGCCTGCTGTACTCAACGCAGCCAATGAAGAGGCCGTGGCCCAGTTCCTCGAAGAGAAGATTCACTTTCTCGACATCCCCATAATGATTGAGGGAGCCTGCGAACAACACAAAGCGGATCTCGCCTCCAGCCCTTCTCTGGATGATGTGTTGGCGGTGGATCAATGGGCGCGCCAGGCCGTGCGCGAGCAGGTGAACCGAGGCACCACGCGCATGAACAGCGCATCGCTGGCCGCATGAACCAGCGGATTAGCCATCACTTGTTGCTCTGCGCCACACCCACAAAAGCCAAGTGCTGTGATCCAGAGATCGGTGCCGCAAGCTGGGACGCTCTCAAGCAACAGGTGCGTGAATTGGACCTCGAAAATCCCAGCCGAGTCCAGGGAATCGTGCTGCGCAGCAAAGCGGATTGCTTACGAATCTGCGATCAGGGCCCCATCTTGTTGGTCTGGCCTGATGGCACCTGGTATGGAGGTGTCACGCCGGAACGCATCAGCAGCATTCTTCAGCAACACATCATCCAAGGACAACCGATCGAGGAGTGGATCCTGAAGACCACTCCCTTCAGTTGAGGGTTTTCAACCACGATGCAGCCAGGGCATCCGCCCAACAGCCCGCGCGTCCGTGAAAACCGTTGTGGCCGCCTTTGCGCGTAAAAATCAACTGAATTGGCTGGTTAGCGGAGACAGCCTCCCGTAACTCGAGGGCCGAGTGAGCGGGAACCCATGGGTCATCAAGAGCCTGAAGCAACAGGGTGGGGGGCAACTGCTGGGGTGATTGGATCAAATGCTGGAGCGGAGACGCCTCGCGGTAATAGGCATCCACATCCGCAAATCCCCAACGCGGAGCGGTGACGGTGCGATCAAAAGCACGAATGGTGCGCGGTTGCGCAGCACCACTCATGCGCTCAAGATCCAAATCTTTCACGCCAAAGGGATCGGCCAGCGTCTGACGCACCAAGCGCTGCAGCAACCAGCGTTGGTACACCCGATTGCGGGGACGTTCAATCGAGGCGCTGCAGGCAGCCAGATCCAAAGGACTGCTGGCACAGAACAATCCATCCAGGGGCTGGCGCGTTGGGTCGAGTCCGGCAGCCACCCGTTCGGCTTGCGATGAGAGGCATGCATTTAGAAGCATGGTTCCCCCCAGGGAAAGCCCGGCGCCAAATAAGGGAAGGGAGGTTCCTTCTGTGGAGAGCGTGCTGCAGAGCTGTCGCGCCCGATGCAACACAGGCAAAAGGTCGCTGTTGCACTGAGCCGCATAAGTGCCACCCGCCAGATGGCGCCCAGGATCGGCACCACGCATATTGAGGCGCAGCACCGCATAGCCCGCCTCAAACAGGGCCACCCCAAGCCTGCGCAAACCCTCGCGACGACTGGACCCCCCCAGTCCATGCAGGACAACAACCAGGGCTTTCGGAGCGGCTGGACAATCCAAGAAGGCCAGCAAGGCTCCCGAGCCTGCAGCACCACTTTTCAGGGCAGGCACTTGGATCTCGAGGGGTTGACCCTGATCGGTCGGCAAAACAACGGGACGGAGCGTATCCCTCAACGTCTGTAGATCGCCACCCCACCAGGGAAGCCGCTGTTGAAATGGAGCCACCCCCAGTTGCTTCAGCAGCTGGGGGTCTGGGCTTGGATCAGGCCAGCTCACAGGCGAATCATTTCTTACCGACGCCTAACTCCTTGAGTTCTCCGAGCAGATCTCCAAGCACCTTTTTGGCATCGCCAAACACCATGGAGGTGTTGCCGAGTTCAAACAGGTCATTTTTGATGCCGGAATAACCAGCGCTCATGCCGCGCTTCACCACAAACACGGTGCGGGCCTGCTGAACATCCAGCACTGGCATGCCATAGAGCGGTGAATTGGGATCGGTCTTGGCCTGGGGATTCACCACATCGTTGGCACCCAGAACCAGAACGACGTCAGTCGCTGGGAACTCAGGGTTGATCACATCCATCTCCTTGAGCTGCTCGTAGGGCACATCGGCTTCCGCCAGAAGCACATTCATGTGACCGGGCATCCGGCCCGCCACAGGGTGAATGGCGTAAGCCACCTCAATCCCAGCGGCCTCAAGGGAGCGCGTCACCTCTCGCAAGGTGTGCTGGGCTTGAGCCACAGCCAGGCCATAGCCGGGAACGATGATCACCCGTTCTGCCGCTTCAAGGGTGAGGGCACACTCTTCAGTGCTGCAACTGGTGATGTTGGTGTATTCACCACCACCACCGGAGGCTGTGGAGGAAGCGCCGAGAGCTCCACCAAACAGCACCGACACCAGGGAGCGATTCATGCCGTTGCACATCACCTGGGTGAGGATCAAACCGGCGGCGCCCACCATCGCGCCCGCCACAATCAGCAGCTGACTGCCCACCACAAAACCAGCAGCAGCAGCGGCCACTCCCGAATAGCTGTTCAGCAGGGAGATCACCACGGGCATATCGGCTCCGCCGATCGGCAGGGTGACGCCGATGCCGAGCAACGCCGAGGCCACAACCAGCAGCCACAGTCCGCTTCCGCCGTTGCGGATCATCTCGACCGCAGCGATCAAGGACACCACCGCCAAGGCAATATTCACGACATGGCGGGCCTTGCTTTGCATCCATGGCGGTGTGGACAACCAGCCCTGAAGCTTGGCCATGGCCACGATCGAACCGGTGAAGGTGATCGAACCCACAAACACCGAGATCACGATCGAAATCTCCTCAACGATTCGAGATTCCCCTTCCACCCCCATCACAGGGAACAGGGCAACACCAAGGGCCACCAGCAGGGATGACATGCCTCCACAACCGTTAAACAGGGCCACGATCTCGGGCATCGATGTCATCGGAACCCTTTGAGCGGTAATCGCGCCCAAAAGGCCACCAACGAGGGTGCCTCCGATGATCCATGTCCAAGCAGAAGCTGAGATTCCACCGGCAAACGAATCAACCAAGACTCCCAACACGGCGAGAGCCATGGCAACGGCAGCCAGACGATTGGCCTCCCGCGCAGAACGTACTTTTGAGAGCCCCTTGATTCCAAGGGCTAGAAGCAGGACGGCGACCAGATCGATCGCGTACTTAACAACGACAGCAGTGCTCATCAGCGGTTCTCCTTGCGTGCGGGCTTACGGCTGAACATGGCCAGCATTCGATCGGTGACCAAAAAGCCCCCAATCACATTGAAAAGAGCGAAACCGAGGGACACAGCACCCAAGGCCAATAAAGGCGTATTGCCGTCATTTCCCGCCTTGATGATCAAGGTGAGAGCCGCCAAGACCGTGATCCCTGAAATGGCATTAGCGCCACTCATCAAGGGGGTGTGCAAAGTGGGAGGCACTTTGCCAATCAGTTCAAGACCGAGAAGGCTGCCGAGCAGCAGGACCCAGAGAGCCTCACTTAAAAACGACATCAGTTGGTACCTCCAGGAGTAAGAACATCGCCACGGCGAATGCTGCCGTCATGAGCGATCAGACAACCAGCGATGAGCTCGTCTTCGGTGTCGAGGGTGAGCTGGCCGTCTTGAAGCGTGGGCTGCAGCAAAGCCAAAAGATTGCGGGAGTACAACGAACTGGCGTGATTGGGAACGCTGCAGGGAAGCTCATTCGCACCAATCAGCTTCACGCCTTTGCGGTTCACCGTTTGGGACGGCACGGTGTCGGCACAATTGCCACCTTGAGCCACAGCAAGATCCACCACCACCGATCCGGGGCGCATGCGATCGAGCATGTCTTCACTGATCAAGCGTGGGGCTCGCCGGCCTGGCACTTGGGCTGTGCAAATCGCCACATCAGCTTGGGCGAGCTGATCGGACAGCTGTTGTCGCTGTGCAGCCAAAAACGCATCCGAGGCTTGTTTGGCATAACCGCCGGATTCGGCTGGCTTGTCCTCCATCTCCGGAGGATCGATGAACCGGGCTCCAAGCGACTCCACCTGCTCTTTCACAGCGGGTCGAATGTCGCTCACGTAAACAACCGCACCCAAACGGCGAGCGGTTGCAACGGCCTGAAGTCCGGCCACACCAGCACCCAGCACCACCACCCTGGCGGGCTGCACGGTGCCCGCTGCGGTCATCAACATCGGGAAATAGCGATCCAAGGCCGCAGCACCGAGCAACACAGCCTTGTAACCAGCGATGTTGGCCTGGGATGAGAGCACATCAGCGGCCTGGGCACGACTGATACGAGGGAGAAGCTCAAGCGCCATGGCTGAGAGCCCACAAGCCTTCATCGCTTCCGATAGCTCTTGATTGCCATAGGGAGACAACATGCCCACCACGAGAGCCCCCCGTCGCAATCGAGCCAGGGATGTTGGGCTTGGGCTTTGCACACACAGCAAAACGTCTGCCTGACCCCAGGTTTGAGCCTCTCCTGGAGCAACCAAATCGGCTCCAGCACTGGCGTAAGCCTCGTCAAGGAAACCGGAGGACACTCCGGCACCACGCTCAACTGCAACGGAGCAGCCGAGGGCAATGAATTTTTTAAGGGTCTCGGGTGAAGCCGCTACACGGGTTTCAGCCGCTGCGCTTTCAATCGGGATAAGGAGTCTGGGCAAGTTCGTTGTGCCGCCACCCAGCTGAGATTACGAGGTCGTGGCTCCCGAAACGGATCTTTTCTGTAGAAGCTGACTTAAGGAAGGAGCTGTGGCTAATCAGAGGATTCTGTCTATAAGCACATGGGTCTCTCCGCAATCGAATGTCCCGATGGCGTTTGCCACAGCCATCACGGCGGGCATGCAGTGAATCGCCACACCATGGAAGAACTTCTTGCCGAACACGGCCGGGAATGGTGTGAACGCCTCGCGGAACGGATCTACGAAATGTCCGTGGACACGTTCTCTCAATCGGTGATGCCCAGCTTGCACGCAGCGGGCTGGCAACGACGCCACCTGGATTGGGAATTCAAATTGCAAGACAAACAGTCCGACACAGAGGCCGAGCCGGATCGGACCCTGGTGGATGGAATGATCAACGCCACCGAAAGCTTCCTGCGCAGCAGTGAAGTGCACCGTCTATTTATTCAAGAACTCGTCCAGGGAACCTTTGACGAAGCCTCCGATGATCATTTGCGCAGCAACGCCGTGCGTCAGCTGATCGAAGGCGAAATTCTGGCCATGATCAAAGACCAAAAGACAGCCATGGTGGAGCGGGTGGTCGCCCAGCTCACCAATGCCGCTGGCGGCGATCAGCAACGGGCCCAAACCGCTGCAGAAGCAGGATTAATGGAAGTAGAGCGCTTGCTCTACAACCACAGCGAATCTCTTTAATTAAGGGGATCGAGGCGGGTCAGAACAACGGAAGGAGCTCCTGCTCAACCGCCTGCACCAGGGGCCATTGCCTCTGGTGCTGCAACCAACGCAGGCGCAGGATCAAGGGATCGATGTCGCATTCCAGCGGCCAACAATGTTCAAGCTGTTGGCGCTGATCAGGATTGGATCGGTAACGAGGACGGCTTTTGGCCATGGCGGCAGGGGGCCGGAAACCCCAAGAGCTGTTGGCTGGAAGCTAAGGGTGGCATCAACGGATGGAATGGTTAGAAAGACCTAACTTTTGCGGCTGACCGATCGCACGTCCTTCGTTTCAGCTCCCAGGAGACGGCTCGCGCAGCAGGATCCAACCCCGTCAGTGGCAACAGCAACTCGTTCAGCTGCTCCGCAGACGACTGGATCCGGAAGCAAGCCACGGGCGCGATGTCCTGATCCATGCGGGACCTGGTGCGGGCAAGACCCTGGGGGCCTTGCTCGGATTCCAAGCCATGCAGCAAGAGGGAAAACTGAAGTGCTTTTTGGTGATGTGTCACCGCACATCGATCCTCAGCCAATGGCGTTCATCAGCGGAACGGCTAGGGCTACGCCTCGAGCCCTGGAATGAAGCCAGCCCCCATATCCAAAGCCAAGCCGTCCAAAACGCCGATGGCTGGCTCGTTACCTACCAAGGGGCAGCCAGTCAGATCGAAGGGCTCAAACGGGCGCTCGAGCCATGGGCTGGTGATCAACTTTTAGCGATTGCGGACGAAGCGCATCACCTTGGCGTCGACCCTGACGAGCCAGATGGTCCCGTTTGGGGACGCACCTTTTTAGAACTCAGCAGTCAGGCTCGACTGAGGCTGGGACTCACCGGCACACCGTTTCGAACCGACAATCTCGCCTTTTGTGCCGCGAGACGGATCCGGATCCAAGAAGGCGGTCAGCTGGTGGAACAAATCAGCCCTGACCTCTGCGTTGAACCCCGAGAGCTCATTGCCGCGGGCGATGTGCGACCACTGGAATTTCGCTTCCAAGACGGTTGGGTGGAGCACAGCCGTGCAGGGAAGCCTGATCGCGATGTGTCGCCACTCTCTGAAGAGGTGCGTGAAAGTTGGAGAGCACGCAATTTGCGCCGGGCAATCCATCTTTCCGATAGCAGCAGCATTGCGCAGCAACTCTTGATCAGGGCCAGGCGGAAGCTCGAGCAGGTGCGTGAACATCACCCGAACGCTGGCGGTCTTGTCATTGCCAAAGACATTGCTCACGCTCGATCGATCAGCTCCCTGCTGAGGGAACAGGGCGATCGGGTCGATCTCGTGCACTCGCAGGATCCAGAGGCTGCTGAACGACTCAGCAGCTTTCAAGAGGGTGGTGCCGACTGGCTTGTGAGCATCGACATGTGCGCCGAAGGCTTCGACGCCCCCAGGTTGCGTGTTGTCGCCTATCTCACTACGGTCGTGACCCGCAGTCGCTTCGTGCAGGGCATCACCCGCGCCGTTCGGATGTGCAACAACAGGGCGGCGACAGAAACGGTGCCGAGAGACCCTTCGTATGTCTTTGCTCCAGCAGACCCCTTGCTGATGAGCTACGCACGCAGTTGGTCCCTCTCAGAGCCCTATCGAATTCAAGCGCAACCGCAGGAGGTGGATGCCGATGACCCGCTGCAGTCCGGTGCATGGAGAGGTCCAAGCCTGCCCTTGGAGGCCGTTAACGATGGCGCCGGTGCCGTCATTCGACTCAGAACCCCCGAATTACCCAATTTTTTGCATCAATGAAAACTTCTCTGTAGAAAAAAAAATGCGACGTTGTGCGAAATCACACACGATGTTGGCTCTCCAACAGGCAGTGTGGTCTCTATCTGGGAGTCAGTCATGGACGCAGCACTTGAACGACGAGTCAGTGTTGCCACCTGCTGGGCAACAACCAGAATCAATGCTCTGGACAGCGCTGAGCGCTATGAGGACAGCTACGCCCTGACCCAAGAATTCAGGGAATGGATCACATGTATCGGGGAAAGTCCGGAACTGTTCGCTGAATCTGTGCTGAGCGTGGGGAAAATTTCAAAGAACCAAAAAGGTCTTGACCTCGAAGAAGGGGCGGAAGACTCTGTCGAAATCTGAATAAATTATTAAATCTTGCTCTTGCGACACATCTTTTTCCGGAAATTTCACGGCGCTTCGCAATAAAAACGGAGCGATCGCCAAGACGTTCCGTTTAGATTCAACTCATACTCAATACGCATAAGCCATGGGCGTGAGCGAGAATTTAGTGATTGTTGGATCCGGCCCGGCTGGGTATACGGCAGCCATTTACGCGGCAAGAGCCAACCTCAATCCGCTGCTCGTCACTGGGTTTCAGCGCGGAGGCATCCCCGGCGGTCAACTGATGACCACCACCCATGTTGAAAATTTCCCAGGCTTTCCTGATGGGGTCCTTGGCCCCGATCTGATGGATCTCATGAAGGCGCAAGCGGAGCGCTGGGGCACTCACCTGCTCGAAGCCGATGCTGACGTCATCGACCTGAGCCAACGTCCTTACACCATTCAGGCGGACGGCGAGACGATCCAAACCCAATCGATCATCATCGCCACTGGCGCGAGTGCCAACCGCCTGGGCTTGCCCAGCGAAGATCGCTTCTGGAGCCAGGGAATCAGTGCCTGCGCTATTTGCGATGGCGCAACTCCCCAGTTCCGCAATGAAGAGTTGGCGGTGGTTGGCGGTGGAGATTCGGCTTGCGAGGAAGCGGTCTATCTCACCAAATACGGCAGTCATGTGCACCTCTTGGTGCGTTCGGAGCGCTTACGGGCTAGCGCCGCCATGGCTGATCGCGTTCAAGCCAATCCCCAAATCACGGTGCATTGGAACACCGAGGTGGTGGATGTGGAAGGAACGGACTGGATGAACGGCCTCCGCCTCCGCAATCGAGACAGCGGCCAGGAAGAAACACTGGCTGTACGTGGCATGTTTTATGCCATCGGTCACACGCCCAATACCGAGCTCTTGAAAGGCCAACTGGATTGCGATCCCCGCGGCTATCTCGTCACCCAACCCGGCAGACCCGAGACCTCCCTCGAGGGGGTATTTGCAGCGGGTGACGTCGCTGATGCGGAATGGCGCCAAGGGATTACGGCTGCAGGCAGTGGTTGCCAAGCGGCGCTCGCCGCAGAGCGCTGGTTAAGCCACCACGACTTGGCCACCCTTGTTCGTCGTGAGCAAGTGGAACCGCAAAAAGCCACGGCACCGCAAGCCATCGAAGCAACAACAGAAGCCACCTATGACGCCGGCGCTGAATGGCAAAAAGGCAGTTATGCGCTGCGCAAGCTCTATCACGACAGCAACAAGCCCCTGCTCGTGATCTACAGCTCCCCAAGCTGCGGCCCCTGTCATGTGCTGAAGCCGCAACTCAAACGGGTGTTGTCAGAGCTGAATGGACAGGCTCAAGGCGTTGAAATTGACATCGAAGCCGATCAGGAGATTGCCGAACAGGCAGGCGTTAACGGCACCCCAACGGTCCAACTGTTTTTTGACAAGTCTCTCCAGCAGCAATGGCGCGGGGTGAAACAGCGCAGTGAATTCAAGGGGGCGATCGAGGCCCTTCTCAAGGGCCAATAAGCCAAAAACCGATGCGTTATCGGCGGCGTGGACCACCAGGACGATTACCGCCTGGGCGTCCACCCGGTGCGCCGGCGTTGCGCTCGCGGTAGGTAATCCGACCACGGGTCAGGTCATAGGGACTGATTTCCACCAAAACTTTGTCGCCGGCGAGCAGTTTGATACGGAATTTCGTGAGTTTTCCGGCGGCACGGCACAGGCACTGGTGACCAGCGGGCTGCTCCAGGGTTACGAGGTAAAACCCGTTCCCCTGCTCTTTTTCGATCACACCCGAGGTCTCAATCATGCGCCAAGGTCAACGTCGTCATTGACACAAGTTTAGAAGGCCACCTCCAACGCATTTCCACCATTGCCCCGTCACTCTCTTTAGGGTCGACGCCCCTACTAACAGCCCTTTGATGCTCCCCCCGCTTTCTCTCGACCTGGGCCTGTTGCTTATTTCTATCGGCGCTGTGAATCTCTGGCGTAACCGTCAAAATGCGAATTAGCTTGTTGACAACTTCTGCAGTGCTTCTGTGTCTGAATCAGCTCTGATTGCGTTCACATCCCTGGTTCAATCTGATTCTCAGCTGCGGGAACAGGTTCGCCAGGCACCCTCCCCGGCCCACGTTGTGAATCTTGCCTCCGAAAAAGGGCACGTTTTCAACCAAGCCACCCTGATGAAGTTGCAAGCAGAGAAGACCAAGCACCTTCATGACGACCATCTCAACAACGCCTCCAGCTGGGGTGAAGCCCTTCTGCTCTGCTTTGGAGCGCACAACTGACCCTGCTGCTCCACAAGCCCTACGGGGTTCTAAGTCAGTTCACACCTGAACCTCAAAGCCGCTGGGGATGTCTCGCTGAATGGGTCCCCATTCCCAATATTTACGCTGCTGGGCGCCTCGATGCCGACAGCGAAGGCCTGTTGCTGCTCACCGATAACGGTCGGCTGCAGCAACGGCTTACCGATCCTCGCTTCGGCCATTGGCGACAGTATTGGGTTCAGGTGGAGGGTTGCGCTACCGATCGCCAGCTGGATCAACTCCAGCGAGGAGTGATGATTCAAGGGCGCCTGACCCGTCCTGCCACAGCAAGGCTGCTGGCGGAGAACGAGACACAGACAATCGGCGATCGCCAGCCGCCGATTCGCGAACGCCGCTCGATTCCAACCTGCTGGATTTGTCTTGAACTCCGCGAAGGACGCAACCGCCAAGTCAGGCGGATGACCGCAGCCGTGGGCCTCCCCACACTGCGGTTGATTCGTCACTCCATCGACTTGATGGATGGGGACAAACACTTGAGCCTCGAAGGCCTCGATCCTGGGAAGTGGCGCGAGGTCACACGCACAGAAGATCATCGCCTACAGCGACTGCTTAGCCGCCCGGCAACGAACCGGTGAGCGTGACCGCGCGAAATTCGATTCCCTCAACAACCCTCCAGGGCGTCTCAGAACGCTCTGCGTATTGCACCTGCTCAAGCCCTAGCGCTCGGAAATCCTCCAGAAACGCCTCCTCCAACCAGGCCCCGCTGATGCAGCCACTCCAAAGCTCGGCGTCCTGCTGAAGAGCCATCGGCACCGGGCGATCACAAACGATGTCGCTGATCGCAACGCGGCCGGCAGGGCGCAACACGCGCCGAATGTTCTGCAACAACAGCTCGCGTGCCGAGGGATTCACCAGATTCAGCACGCAATTACTGAGCACCACATCCACGCTGGAATCAGCGACCAGGGGGTCTCCCTGAGCATTGGTGGCATCCAGCGCCTCAATGGCACCCTCGAGAAAGCAAACATTGGCGTAGCCAATCCGCTCTGCCACCACGGGTGCAGCAGAACGCGAGAGGGCCAACATGTCCGCATTTCGGTCCACACCAATCACGCGGCCTGTCGGCCCAACCACCTGCGAACAGATAAAGGCATTCTTGCCGCTTCCACTGCCGAGATCCAACACAGCATCTCCAGACCGCACCCAACGGGTGGGGTCCCCGCAGCCGTAATCCCTCTCCACCACCTCCTGGGGGATGGGCTTCAGCAAGGAGGGATCGAACGCCACTGGCGTGCAAAGGCAGGCCTCCTGTTCCGCTGCGGCAGCACCGTAACGGTCCTCGACCGCCTGGGTCTGATCCAGAGAAGACGGAGTGGGGCCGCAACAAGACGACATCGGCAACGGGGCGTACGTGCTCCCCATTCTGGACAGGACTGAGCCCGAAAGAGGCAGAGCCCCTAGCTCAGAGCATCCTGGAGCTCACGAACGGTTTGCCATTGCCCGTAGTAGTAATTGGCGCTGGCGCGGCGATCGATATCTTCAATGCCATCAAATGCGTCGAAGCCAACGCTTTGCCAAAGCTCATGGCCACAGGCACGGTTGAGCTCCGTTTCCGCTTCTCGAGCAAGATTGTCGAGCCGTCGCTGAAGATTTTTAACCTGGGCGACAGACATGACAACGCTCCAAAAACGACTCGATCCTAGAGGGTAATTAGTACAAGCGCACTATGTTTTAACCTTAGGCGCCTAGAAGGGCAGCTTTTTCTTGGCGTCCTTGTCCAGATCGGCCTCCATATCCCTGAGGCGCTTCAAAATCGTGTCGTAGTACTCACGGATATAGGCCTCCATCTGGGTGGTTTCGTTGGGATCAAGGCCAAAGGCGCGATAACTGGCCTCCATGGGGGCATCAAGGGAGCCACCACCACCGGTCACTTCCGCGAAGGCAAGGCGCTCTGCCACGTTCACGGCTGGTTCAAAGAACGAACAAATGCTTTGCATCAGATTGAGCAAGGCCCCAGGAACGCGAAACACCCTTGCTGACCTTGAGCTCGCCAGCTCACAGAGTTGAATCACCTCTCCGGTGTTCCAGGCTTTAGGGCCTACCACCGGATAGGAACAGCGAATGGTTTCTGGATGATCCACGGCCGCTACCGCAAAACGAGCCATGTCTTGCGTGTTCATGTAGGCAATCGGAGTGGGACTTCCACTCACCCAGACCGTTTGGCTTTCCAAAATTGGAATGGCGAACTGACTGATCACACCCTGCATAAACGCTGCTCCCTGCAGGATTGTGTAGTCAAGGTCTGACTCCTCCAGCAGTGTTTCGGTGCAGTGCTTGATATCCATCAAAGGGACATTGCGATGCTTTGACGCACCCAAGAGGGAGAGGAACACAAACCGCTTTACGTCGGCTTTTTCACAAGCCCTGAGCAGATTGAGCTTGCCTTCCCAATCGGTGACATAAATGCTGTTTGGATCCGTTGGCCTACTGGTGGCAGCGTCGATCACCGCATCCATGCCATCGAGGGCGTAATCGAGGCTGGCTGGCTCGAGAAGATCACCTCGCGTGAGCTCGCACCCCCACTCCTGTAGGAAGGCCGCCTTTCGAGGTGAGCGCACTACGCAACGCACTTTGTGGCCAGCATCAATCGCTTGTTTTGCGATTTGACGACCAAGCGTTCCTGTCCCACCAACCACCAGAACTTGCATCGGGTCAGTCATTGCAAGCGAGGAGCCTAAAGGGCTCAAAGGCTTGCCGCGCCCTTCAGTCGCCTTGAAGTTTCAAAAGCAGGGCGCCACCAGCGAGGCCCACGGGAATCAACACCCAGAACACGACAGCAATTCCGAAAATTTCCGAAGCCATGAAACGGGATTCACAATCAACATCCATTTAACGATCTTTCCCGCCGAATTCGGCGCATCGTCGTAACAAGATGCCGAGAGGCGCATTGGTTCGCACCTGCCCAGCCATCACTCCACTCACGCAGGCGCCATACCCGGAGGCCCGAAGAGCGGCAACCAAGGGCTCGATCGCCGGCGGACCTTTGAGCTGAAACCGTCGAGACAATTCAGCCGTTGACCAGCAACAGGCCGGTTGACCGGGATCCGCCAACAGTCCCTCCAACATCCGCCTGCTGCGAGGAGCAAGGGTCTGGTCTTGCCCCTCGCTCAACCCTGCATTGAAGCCTGCGTCCAAGCGGTCACTGATCTCCAACAGCCCGTTGATCGCGGAAACATTCTGGAGTGGACCGATCCAGAGCGGACCACTCACCGCCCAGCGTCCGCAGCCATCCGTACAGGCGCAGGGCCTCCACCCCTGGAGGTCCAACATCGCTTGCACCGCTTGATCCCCGCAGCGCTCACAACGGGCGACGAAGCCCAGCTGCTGCTCCTCACCGGAACGGATGCGCTGGCGCATGCGCACCGCCACACGGAAGGTGCGGCCATCGCTGTAGCTGAACAAAGGTTCGAGGCCCCGTCCCAGCAGCCAAGCCTCACGGGCGACAGCAGCCAGTTGCAGACGCAGCGCCAGCTCCCAGCTCGATGGGTGAGCACGAGCCGCGGCACCAAACCGACGCACAGCGGCAAACCGGTCATGCCCCGTCGGAGAGCGACCGTCGGTGCTCGCAAGCAACAGCACGCCTCCAAACCGCATGGCCTGGAGCGTGGACTGGAGCAAAACATTCGGGCAGCCAAACGGATCGATATCGATCAGATCGAAGAAGCGGTGCTCCAAATAGGCCTCACGCAACAGCCGCTCCGCCGGCTGATGGATCTGGTTGAGCACAACCCCGTCGCAGGCATGCAACGGTTCGAGATTGGCAGTCAGCAGCGGCCCACGCTCTTGATCGGCGTCATTCACCCAAAGCTCCACAGGCTGATGAGACGCTCCTCGCGCCTCCAGTGCCCAGCGCAACGAACGGATCCCGCAGCCAGCCATGAGGTCAAGCCAGCGCAGGGGACGTTCTCTGGAGGCGCCCTCCAAGGTGGAAGCGGCTAACAACACGGAGAGATCTCTCGCCGGTCTGGAGTCGGGGCGAAAGAAACCACTCCCGGGCCGCAATGTGGCCATCCCTTCGCGATAGTGAGCGTTCAACTCCGTCAGGCGTGTGCACGCAACCGCTCTCCAGCCTGCCTCCAACGGTGCCGAATGGGGCGAAAGCGCTATTTGGGCCTGGAAGAGCTACCGCTGTCACTGGCGCGTGCTCGGAGAGCCCGAAGCCCCGGCGATGGTTCTGCTGCATGGGTTTGGTGCCAGCAGCAGCCATTGGCGGCACAACGCCGCCCCGCTCTCGAGGGCTGGATATCGGGTTTATGGACTTGATTTGATCGGTTTCGGCCGCTCTGAACAACCGGGGCTTCATCCCCAGATCCGCTTGGACAACCGTCTTTGGGCGCGGCAGTTGGCAGCCTTTGTGGAACAGGTGGTTCAAAAACCTGCTGTTTTGGTGGGCAATTCCTTGGGGGGTCTCACCGCACTCACCACCGCGGCCTTTCGGCCTGAATTAACAACGGCAGTGGTTGCGGCGCCGCTGCCCGATCCCGCCCTGATCAAGCCGCTGCCACATCGGCTGTCACCCCGCCGTCGCAGGCTACGGAATGCAGCGGTGCCGTTGCTCTGCCGCCTACTCCCTCTCGAACTTCTTGTTCCCTTGATCAGCCGCACCTCGCTGCTGCGCATGGGGCTCCAAGGGGCTTATTCACGCTCCATTCGCTCCGACCGAGAATTGCATCAGCTGATTGCCCACCCAGCCCGTCGCAGGACCGCCGCACGCAGCCTGCGCGCCATGAGTGTTGGCATGGCCTTGCGTCCACGGGGAGCCACAGCACCAGCGTTGCTGGAGCGATTAGCCAAGCAGGATCGGCCCCTGCCCCTCCTGTTGCTATGGGGACGGCAAGACCGATTCGTGCCTTTGCTGATTGGCGAAAACCTTCAAAGGCAGCATTCCTGGCTGAAGCTCTGCGTGCTCGACGGAAGTGGCCATTGCCCCCACGATGAAAGCCCCGAACACTTCCATCAAGAGCTTTTGCGCTGGCTGGACATTAATTTAGAGAGAACAAGCGCGCTGGAAGCACAGCAACGGGCATGAAGCACACCCTGTCCGTCCTGGTGGAGGACGAATCCGGCGCACTAAGCCGCATCGCCGGCCTGTTTGCCAGACGTGGCTTCAACATCGACAGCTTGGCGGTGGGTCCTGCTGAAACGAACGGGCAATCGCGTCTCACCATGGTTGTGGAAGGCGATGAGCACACCCTTCAGCAAATGAGCAAGCAGCTCGACAAGCTCGTGAACGTGCTCCAAGTGCTCGACCTCTCGCAAATCCCTGCAGTGGAAAGAGAGCTGATGCTGATGAAGGTTGCCGCACCGGCAGAACAACGCAGCGGCATTCTTGAATTGGTGCAGGTCTTCCGCGCCAAGGTGGTGGATGTGGCCGATGACGCGCTCACCCTGGAAGTGGTGGGAGATCCGGGCAAATTGGTGGCCTTAGAACGCCTGATGGCTCCCTACGGGATCTTGGAAATCGCCCGAACCGGGAAAGTGGCCCTGGAACGGGCTTCAGGAGTGAACACCGAATTGCTGAAATCAGCCATCAGCGGAACGCGTGTCCCTGCTTGACGGCTGCAATCAAAGGCCTGGAGTGAGCAGCTTTGCTTTGAGCAACTTGTCGTCCTGTTCGATCGCATCCACAACATCCAGGCCGTCGGTCACACGACCGAAAACGGCGTAGCGGCCATCTAGCTCAGGCAGAGGTTTTAAGGCGATATAAAACTGAGCGCTGGCCGAATCCGGGGATTGGGAGCGAGCCATCGCAAGGGCTCCCCGCTCATGACTCAACGTGAGCTTTTGCAGATCGCTGGGATTGGTGCTCTGGCGGCTGTAGCGGGGCTCCTCTTCATTTTGATAAGACAGCTCAAGGGGGATGAAGCGGGCTTGACCATTGTCTGGATCGATAAAACTTCCCTGGCCGTATTGAGACTTCAAGGTGCTGGCGTCGCTGGATGCAGGGTCGCCACCTTGAACCACAAAAGGCACAGGCTCACGAATCACTCTGTGGAAAACGGTGCCGTCGTACACACCTCGTTTGACAAGGTCCACAAAATTGCCGGCCGTCACAGGTGCCGCATCACCATCGAGCTCAAGCTTGACCACCCCGCGGGTGGTTGTGAGCTCCACGTTGGCCTTCCCTTGAAGACAGGGACTGCTGGCCTGGCTGCAGCCCGAAGGGACGGAAGCCGTCGACGTTGTCGTGGACTGGGAGCAACCCACCAGAAGGGGCAAGCAGACGGCAAGGGATAGGAGCGTCCGCATCATTGAGCGCTTCATAAAAGAGAAAAAGATCAAAGTCCTTCGAGATTCACACCTAAAAAACGTGCCAATTCAGCTCCCTCCTGTTCCAACTGGGCCAGAGGCAGGGGTTCACCTACTCGGGTGAGGGGCATGTCCCGTCTGCCACGCACCCGCAGCGAAACCCGGCGACGCGTGTTGAAGCCATCTCTCACTTCAACTTTCACCGCCTGAATGTCCTTGATGGGAATTTCAACACTGATCGGCTTACGAAATCCACGCCTCGAGATGGTCACCACACCCGCGGAGCGATCAAAACGGTTGCTACCCGAGCCCACATTGATCGTGATCACGGCCCAGAGATACGTGGCGAGCAGAGCTGCTGCGAGGCTGTACAACCCCATGACGAGACCCTGAGGAACAAAGACCAAGCCGGCGGGATGGCCCAGGGGCAGGAGATCCCTACCCAAATAGCTGGAGAGAGAGGCAAACAGGAAACCTATACCGCCAACCGTGACCATCAAGGCCACGAGAATGTTCGAAAGCCGGCGCGAGCCGAGGACGGGTTGTTCGAGCAGATCAGCGGCCATCAAAGCCCAAAGTCAGAGGTCATTTTGGACTGCAAAGCCAATCAGCTGAGCCCGCTACAAAGCATTGCCACGAAACGAGGACTCAAATCGAAAGAAACCCAGAAGATGCATTCCGATACAACGGGTTTCAGCTGAGCCATCTAAGCCCCGAAGCACCCAACAAGATTGTTAAGGTCCCCCATGAACCCAATGCATGCGGGTTAACCGCACCGTTCAACTCATGACGATCGCTGCAGGTCGCATGCCGCAGCGGGGATGGTTCGACGTCCTCGATGACTGGCTCAAACGCGACCGATTTGTTTTTGTCGGCTGGTCCGGCATTCTCCTTCTTCCCACGGCCTACCTCTCCATTGGTGGCTGGTTAACGGGAACCACCTTTGTAACTTCTTGGTACACCCACGGCATTGCGTCGTCGTACCTCGAGGGTTGCAACTTTCTCACCGCTGCTGTGTCTACCCCCGCTGACGCGATGGGTCACAGCCTTCTCTTGCTCTGGGGCCCAGAAGCCCAGGGTGATTTTGTCCGCTGGTGTCAACTTGGAGGCCTCTGGGCTTTCGTCGCACTCCACGGCGCCTTCGCACTGATCGGCTTCATGCTGCGTCAGTTCGAAATTGCTCGTTTGGTCGGCATTCGTCCTTACAACGCCATCGCCTTCTCAGGTCCGATTGCGGTGTTCGTCAGTGTCTTCCTGATGTACCCCTTGGGGCAGAGCAGCTGGTTCTTTGCGCCCTCCTTTGGTGTGGCTGCAATTTTCCGCTTCCTGTTGTTCCTCCAGGGCTTCCATAACTGGACCCTGAATCCATTCCACATGATGGGAGTGGCCGGCATTCTTGGCGGTGCACTGCTTTGCGCCATTCACGGCGCGACTGTGGAAAACACCCTTTTTGAGGATGGTGAACAGTCGAACACCTTTAAGGCGTTTGAACCCACCCAGGAAGAAGAGACCTATTCGATGGTCACCGCCAACCGTTTCTGGAGCCAAATCTTCGGAATTGCGTTCTCCAACAAGCGTTGGCTGCACTTCTTCATGTTGTTCGTGCCAGTGATGGGCCTGTGGACCAGTTCCATTGGCATCATCGGCCTTGCACTCAACTTGCGTGCCTATGACTTCGTGTCACAGGAAATCCGCGCTGCTGAGGATCCTGAATTTGAAACCTTCTACACGAAGAACATTCTTCTGAATGAAGGTCTGCGTGCCTGGATGGCACCGGCTGACCAGCCGCACGAAAACTTCGTCTTCCCTGAAGAGGTTCTGCCCCGTGGAAACGCCCTTTAATTCCGGTCTTATCGCCACTGGCGGTAAAGACCTCGACTCCACCGGCTTCGCCTGGTGGGCCGGTAATGCTCGTCTCATCAACCTGTCTGGCCGACTGCTCGGTGCCCACGTGGCCCACGCTGGTCTGATGGTGTTCTGGGCTGGCGCCATGATGCTGTTCGAGGTGAGTCACTTCACCTTTGATAAGCCGATGTATGAGCAGGGCTTGATCCTGTTCCCACACGTGGCCACCCTTGGTTATGGCGTTGGTCCTGGCGGTGAGGTCACCAACCTCTACCCCTTCTTTGTTGTTGGTGTTCTGCACCTGATCAGTTCCGCCGTGCTTGGACTCGGCGGCCTGTATCACGCCCTTCGTGGTCCAGAGATTCTGGAGAACTACTCCACTTTCTTCTCCCAGGATTGGCGCGACAAAAACCAGATGACCAACATCATTGGTTATCACCTCATCCTTCTGGGTGTGGGCTGCCTGCTCCTGGTCTTCAAGGCCATGTTCTTTGGTGGTGTTTATGACACCTGGGCCCCAGGCGGTGGAGACGTTCGTTTGATCACGAACCCCACCCTTGATCCCGGTGTGATCTTCGGATACCTGTTCCGCGCACCTTTCGGTGGCGAAGGCTGGATCATCGGTGTGAACTCCATGGAGGACATCATCGGTGGCCACATCTGGCTCGGTTTGACCTGCATCTTCGGTGGCATCTGGCATGTCATCACCAAGCCTTTCGGCTGGGTGCGTCGCGCTTTCATCTGGAATGGTGAGGCATACCTGAGCTACAGCCTTGGCGCTTTGAGCTTCATGAGCTTCATCGCTTCGGCCTACATCTGGTTCAACAACACCGCTTACCCCTCGGAGTTTTACGGCCCAACAAACGCCGAATCCTCCCAGGCACAAAGTTTCACCTTCCTTGTGCGTGACCAACGCATGGGAGCAAACATCGGTTCCGCCATGGGCCCAACCGGTCTTGGTAAGTACCTGATGCGTTCACCAACAGGTGAGATCATCTTTGGTGGTGAAACCATGCGTTTCTGGGACTTCCGCGGTCCTTGGTTGGAGCCCCTTCGTGGACCCAACGGCCTAAGCCTCGACAAGCTTCAGAATGATATTCAGCCTTGGCAGGTTCGCCGCGCCGCTGAGTACATGACCCACGCTCCCAATGCGTCGATCAACTCTGTTGGAGGCATCATCACCGAACCCAACTCGGTGAACTTCGTGAACATCCGTCAGTGGCTCGCCGCGACGCAGTTCATCCTTGCCTTCTTCTTCCTTGTTGGTCACCTCTGGCATGCAGGCCGCGCCCGCGCTGCTGCAGCTGGTTTCGAAAAAGGAATCGATCGTCAAGCCGAGCCCACATTGGCCATGCCTGACCTCGACTGATCATTCATTGATCACCTATCGCAACCCTCGCCGCAAGGTGAGGGTTTTTTTATTGGTCAAACATTGTTGACAAGCATTGTGGATCAAACATTGGCCGTCACAACGAACGGCCCTCCTCAAGACAAGCTCAGAAGCCAACATCCAACAGGGAAACCCCTTTAGGGGCACGGCCCTTTTCCCCTGAAGCCGCTGGAGTCACTGTTAACGATTCCGCCTGACTCAAGTCTTCAGAGGAGAAATTCACCTCTTCAACGCTGAGCTCACTGGATGCATCTTGAGGCGTTGCGTCAAAGGATTTTTGAAGGGGTTCAAAAGCAAATGCAGGCGGCACTCCTGCCGTGACAATCAGCAGTGAAAAACAGCGGCAAAGCAGGCGGTTCATCATGGTTGCGACGCAAGAGCTGTCTTCGATTTAGCTATAATAAGAGAAAATTGCCAACGGCATTAGGAGAGCGCCAGCCAGCGTCGAAGCAGCGGCAAGCTCAGGCCGATCACATTCGAATAACAACCATCGAGTTGCTCCACACAGCAGCCACCGCGTCCTTCGAGCGCAAAACCACCAGCACACTGCAAAGGCTCTCCTGAAGCGACGTACGCCTTCACTTCCGCATCCGTGAGATAGGCAAACAGCACACGGGTCGTGACACACGTGCGCTGCTCAGTCGCTGCACCGTTGCTTGAACGAGCCAGCGATGGGGGCAATAAACAGTGCCCGGTGTGCAGCTCAGCCCACCGCCCGCGCATCCGTTGCCAGCGCTCGACGGCCTCATCAGTATCCACAGGCTTACCAAACACCTCGCCCTCAAACGCAAGCACCGAATCACAACCGAGCACTGCCGTGATCGAGGGATTGCGCACAGCACTCTGGGAAAGGGTCCGCTGCACAGCCAATGCCTTGGCCTCTGCCAATAGCTGCACCAACTGGGCTGGATCAGGATGCTGAATCTGATCCTCATCCACGCCGCTCACCCTCACCTGATGGGGGATCTGCGCTTGCTCCAACAGACGGCGTCTGGCTGGAGACGCGGATGCCAACAGCAACACAACCAACTAGCAACCTCGATCAGTTTGACGCTGTTCACAGCCACGCTTGGAATCAAGCGGGAAGAGAATGATCTCCGAAGCGGCAAGGTCGTGACCTCATCCACCACCCTGGTATCGGAACGGGCCTTGAAGCGGGCACGTCAGGCCATGCGCTGTCTGCCGTTTCGCCGCGCCTTCTATGACGACCTAGAACACGAAGCCCGAAGCAGCACCCAGCTCAGCAGCCAACAGGATTGGATGGCTATCAGCCGCAAACCTCTCTCTTGCTCGAGCACGGAAGACGATCTGATCTGGCTCATTCAAGTCGGCGTGCTTCGCCGCGAAGTGGATGGCCAAGGACTCACAGAGCGGGTGCGGCTCACGCCGATGGGACGCGACCTCCTCGATCATTGGGATGGTGAGATTCCAAGGGCAGATGCACTACAAGTGATGCATCACTGGCTGCGCAGGCATCGTCCACGGCTATGACCTCGTCTCGATTCGAATTAACCCAATAAAAGGCTCACAAATTTGAGCTCACCAGCCGACAAAAAGGGGGACATTCTCATAACGACTGGTCACTCTTCATCGGTGATTCAGCAAGGGTGATTGCCAAGCATTTCCAGTTGAAAACCATTTTGCTGGTGGCAGAGCGCGATGGTCAGCGCTGCGCCGGTCCTGTGCTGATTGCAGGCATCGCCGTGGGAGTGGGAGTGATCCAACTCTCCACTGGCACCCTCAAAGAAGCCAGCCCGTTGAGCTTGCAGATGCTCAGTTTGCTGGTGCTTGAGCTGATGGGTCCGCTGCTGGTGAGTGTGCTGGGGATGGCCCTTTTGCTCCCACGCTGGATCGATCGTGTGGCATCAACAGGTCATCGCGCCTGGCGCCGTTCCGTTCCGGGAGCGGCCTTGATCGGCATCGTGCTGATGCTGATGTTTTTCAGCGCCTCTCTGCTAGCAGGCATCCTGATCACCCCCCGCAGCGAACTCGGGATAGAGCTGTTCGCGCTGTTGGCAAAAACAAGCTTTGTTGACTTGCTGCGCTCACTCCTGCGTTCAGCTGGCTTCCTTGCAGCACTCTGTGCCTGGTCTCAGTGGAGGGCAGAGGGGCCGCTGCGTCAGGGCCATCGCAAGGCTCATATCGTCAGCAACTTGCTCATGGAAGGCTTGATGATGGGGATCGGCCTGAAGCTGATCTGATTCCTAGTGACCAAAATTCTGCCCATGAAGGAATTGATCAGGTAACGCTTTCTCCCAGACAACAAGGACAACGAATAGACCGTCTTCTCTTCCTGGGATCAGGCCTTCTGCTGGTTGTGTTTGTCCTCGTGGGGTTTGCCAAAGCGCAGCGCTGGGGCACCCGGTTTGTTGACATCTTCATCAAAGCCAGCGACGTCAATGGACTGAACCACGGAGAAGACATCCGCATTGCCGGCATCGTGGCGGGTCAAGTGGGAACGATGCATCTCGATGATCAAGGCGAGGTGAAGGTCACGCTCAAGATTGAGGAAAACAAAGCCCATCTGATCGGGCCTTCCAGCAAGGCAAGTCTCGCCAAAGAGGGGTTGATCGGCGAGCCCTATCTCGTGATCACTGCCGATCCCAGACCACGAGAACAAGCCCAGGAGATCAGAGGCCGCACCATCGGCTACGACGAACCGATCCATTTCGATGCCCTGCTCAAAGAGCTGGCCAGCTCTCAACAACTACTGAATCTCACGCTGCGCAATACCAACGCCTTAACAGCAGCAGACGGGAGCATCAGCACAGCCTTTGATTCCACCCGTCGTCTTGCGGAGTCGTTGCAAAAGGAAGTCACAGCCGCGGCCCCCGTGGTGCGGGAATCCATCGCCAGCGTGGCCAAAGATGTTCACGCCGTGAGCCAATCCACCGAGGCTGTGGAGCAAGACACACGATCCTTCATTCAAGAAAACCCAACCTTTGGTTGTTGAGTCGCTCAAGGATGCCGATCAACTCACCCGTTCCAGTCAGGAGTTGATTGACATTTTGCGCCATCTGTTTGGCTCCTGGTTGGAGCCTGTCAATGGTGGCGGTGAAGACGTTCTCGAGAAACAGAGCTCGATGACCCAAGAAGAGCCACGCATTCCACGACAGGAATGATCTCCTGGGGACTAACCCTTCCTTGGACCACTCCAAAGAGAGAATGATGGCTCCGATGTTTCCTTTGCTCCCTTGCAGCGCCCCCTGATGGTGCTTGGCACCTCGAGTGGTGCCGGCAAAACACTGATGACAGCAGCTCTCTGCAGGGTGTTGAAACGACGTGGAGAGCAACCGTTGCCCTTCAAAGGGCAAAACATGAGCAACAACGCCTGGGTGGATGCGTCCGGAGGCGAAATGGCCTATTCCCAAGCGATGCAAGCCTGGGCAGCCAAACTCGAACCCTGCTGTGCCATGAACCCGGTGCTGCTCAAGCCGAAAGGCGACAGCACGAGCGAAGTGATCCACTCCGGCCAAAGCGTCGGCAGCGCCAGAGCGGAGCACTATTACCGCGATTGGTTCCGCCCAGGTTGGCAAGCGATTCGCAGCGGATTAGCCGAGCTGCAACAGCAATGGCCCCATGGACGTTTGGTCCTGGAAGGGGCCGGCAGTCCTGTGGAGGTGAACCTGCAAAAGCGCGACCTCACCAACCTGAGGCTGGCGCAATATCTGCGAGCCAACTGCTTGCTCGTTGCCGACATCGAACGGGGCGGCGTGTTTGCCCAAATCGTTGGCACCCTCGCCTTGCTTCGTCCGGTCGAGCAACCTCTGGTGAAAGGGATCTTGATCAACCGCTTTCGCGGGCGCCGAGAACTCTTTGATGAAGGAAGAACCTGGCTCGAAGACCACACCGGAGTGCCGGTGATGGGCGTCATGCCATGGCTCAACGATGTTTTCCCACCTGAGGATTCCCTCGACTTACTCGAGCGCAAACCAACGCGAGGAGCAACTGACCTCGAGATTGCTGTGCTCAAGCTGCCTTCCCTCAGCAACTTCTCGGACCTCGATCCACTTGAAACCGAGCCCACAGTGAAACTGCGCTGGGTCGCCCCAGGCGAAGACCTTGGCCAACCCGATGCCGTTGTGATCCCAGGCAGCAAACAGACACTTCGCGACCTTGCTGCAATCCACAACAACGGGCTGGGGAAGGCGCTTTGCTCCTACGCCGCAAACGGTGGACACATCTTTGGCATCTGCGGCGGGATGCAGATGCTTGGCGATGAACTTTGCGATCCCGAGGGTCTAGAAGGCGGCGCCCCAGCCAGCCACAGCAGCCAAGAGGGCCTGGGCCTCCTGCCACTTCAAACGGTGTTTTCAGCAGATAAAGCGCTTCAGCAGCGCAGCAGTGTGGCTCAATGGCCCGAAGGAGGCAGCGCTCTCAAGCTCGAGGGATTTGAGCTGCACCATGGCCGCACCACAGGATCTGAAACCTGCCAAATGCTGTGCCGTGATGCCGATCTTGGCTGGGTGAATCCCATCGGAGAGCAGGGAGGTCTTGTGGCAGGCACCTATCTCCATGGGGTGTTTGAAAGTGGCCCTTGGCGGAGACGCTGGCTGAATCAGTTGAGGAAGCGCAAGGGATTGCCCCCGCTCAGTGAACAGCAACCGCATCACAGCCGGCAGCGAGATGCCCTGCTTGATCGTCTCGCGGATGCCTTCGAGCAACACATCAACCTCGAGCCACTGCTAGCCAGCTAACGGCTGAAACCTTTCGATCTTTGAGGCTCGTTAGAGTGAATTCAGAACTGAAGCAGTCGGTACTGCATCCACCCGAGGGTGTCGTTTTGCCTTTAACGCCACCATGGGGAACAAGCCGTCGACCATCACAATCCAATGGCCCAATGGAAGCCAAAGCGTTTGTTCCAAAGGTGATGACTGGCTGAGCGCTGCTCAAGCGGCAGGAGTGCACATCCCTACAGGTTGTCTCGGTGGGAGTTGTGGCGCATGCGAAATCGATGTCAATGGTCAAACGGTGCGTGCCTGCATCAGCACGGTGCCAGCTTCAAGCTCCGGATCCCTTCGCGTGGAATTCGCCACAGACCCCTATTGGTAGTTGAAACATGGGCGTTATCGCGGGGTTGGTCGCAGCGCTGGCTTGGACCTTGGCCAGCAGCCTTTGGCGTGGCCTCTCCACCTCACTGACGGCTCTTGAACTGAACGGGCTGAAAAACGCGATCGCCTGTGCCCTGTTGCTGCCGGTGCTCTTGTTCCTGCCATGGGCAGATGAGAGCCAAGCCCTGCTCTGGCTGTTGATCAGCGGTGGGCTCGGCATCTCCTTAGGAGACAGCTTTTATCTGGCCGCCCTTCGTCGTCTTGGCACACGACGCACCCTCACGCTTGAGGCTCTGGCACCGTTGCTCGCAGCCCTCGGCGGACTCGTCGTGATGGGCGAGAGCATTCAAGGGCAAGCTTGGTTAGGCGCGGCGATGGTGTCGCTATCGGTTTTGCTTGTCGCGCGTCAGAGTCCACCGGACAGCACGCGCGATCGCGATCGCAGTCGGAGCGTGCAATGGCAAGGGATTGTCTTGGCGCTACTCGCCGTGTTGTGTGGAGTGAGCGGAGCAGCCGTCTCCCGCAGCGTTTTGATCAGCACGGATCTCACGGCATGGCAAAGCGCAGCCACTCGCCTGTTGGGAGGGTTGTTGCTCCTGCTGCCATGGCTGCGGATCCGCACCCTGTTCCCGAAGCCCCGCCCAAACCACAGGCGCTGGCCAAGAGTGCTGTTGGCCACCCTGCTCGGCACCAATGTGGGGATTGTGTTGCAGCAGGTGGTGTTGAAGCAATTGCCCCTCGGTATCGGCATCACGGTTTTGAGCACGGCCCCCGTGATGGCTTTATTGGTGGCAGCACCGGAAGGCGACCATCCACGCGCAGCTGGCGTGTGCGCATCACTCCTGGCGGTGAGCGGAATTGCCCTAGCCGTTCTCGCCTAACTCACGGAGCAAGCCAACGCCCTTCTACGGTTCAGTCACTGATTAGCGTTCATGAAAGCCCGCCGCTTGGTTCCCCTAATCGGCTCCGTTTTGGCCCTTTTGGCCATGTTGGCTTGGATCGGTGAAATCGATCTGGGCCTCAGTGAATCGCTGCAGACGCCAAAGAAGGAGCAGCAATGAGTTCACAAGCAACCTATTTCGGTGCCAATGGTTGGCTTTTGGAAATCGCTGATCTTCGTGTACTCGTCGACCCCTGGCTCAGTGGCCCCTTGGTGTTCCCGCCTGGAGCCTGGATGCTGCGCGGCGAACTGCCCCACCCCTGGCCTGTTCCGGAGAATCTTGACCTGCTTCTGCTGACCCAAGGACTCGCCGATCATTGCCACCAACCAAGCCTGAAGCTGCTGCCGCGCAACCTGCCTGTGGTGGGCTCTGCAGCTGCCGCAAACGTGGTGAACCGTTTGGGTTTTGAACAGATTGAAACCCTCAAACCGGGTGAAACCTGCACCATCAAGGAGCTCAGCATCGAGGCCACAGCAGGCGCAGCGGTGCCCAATGTGGAAAACGGTTACCTCCTTGATTGGTCCGATGGGTCGTTGTATCTCGAGCCCCACGGCGTGCTCGATCCCAAACTGGCCTCCCGGCCTGTCGATACCGTGATTACCCCGGTGATCGACCTCGGCTTACCACTCGCCGGTAACTTCATTACCGGTGCCAGCGTGCTTCCAGACTTGATTCAACGCTTCACGCCCCGGACGGTGCTGGCCAGTACAACGGGTGGAGACGTGACCTTCAGCGGACTGATCAGCACCCTCCTGCAAGGGGCGACGATCAAAGAGCAGCCTGATCCACGCGTTGTCATCCCAGTGCCTGGCGAGCCTTTCGGGCTAGAAGCCCACACGGCAAGCCCAGAAACAATCAACACCGCTAAACCATAGAGATCCCTGGACCAAGTCTCGATGGCCTTTGCACAGTCCTTGACGCAACTCGAGATCCCAACCAAAGGGAAAGGGTTCACGCGACTGAACGAGCGCATTGAATCCTGGCTCGGAAGCAAGGACATCGAGCAAGGGGTTTTGCACCTCACCTGTCTGCACACCAGCTGCAGCCTCACGATCAACGAAAACGCCGATCCACGCGTGCTCAAGGATTTAGCCGCCTGGATGGAGGCCGTTGTGCCACAGGACGGCAAAGGACCGGCAGACGCTCAAGGCCAACGGCGGCGTTATCTCCATGACGACGAAGGAGACGACGACATGCCTGCTCACATTCGAACGGCCCTCACCAGTCAGACCATGACCCTCAGCGTTCAAAACGGTCGCTTGCTCTTGGGCACCTGGCAAGCGGTGTATCTGTGGGAGCATCGCCAACTTGGAAGCACGCGGCGCGTCGCTTGCCACTTGATCGGAGAGAAACCAGCAACCTCAACACAGGCATCCTCATCACAGGCAACCGCAACACGTTTAACCACAACGCAAACAGCGAGCAACCAAACCCTGCTCAATCTGCGCAACGCCACACGATTGAATCAACAAATTCAAGACAGAATTCAACCCGAAGCCTGGGCTGAAGATGGTGGGAATGCAACCGATGTTGACCTCTTAATTGACAGATTGCATGACATCAGCGACAGCTGATTCATTCGAACGATCCGTGCTTGGTCTCAGCCGCTACTAAAGATTCAGGCAACCCTCAACAAGATGGGAAGAGCACAAGCAGGAGCCGCCCACGTGATTGGACTCAGACGGCTTTATTGCAACCGCAATGGTGTGTTTTTGATGGTTGATGTACCGGCCGCAGACGTCGAACCCAAAAAAGCAGAGCTGATCCTCAAAGGCTGGCTGATTGAAGACGACATCCTTGTGTAAAACAAAAGCCAAGGAGACGTCCGCAATTGGGCAGCACGAGACGACAAGCTGGAAGGAGAATTCACTTAACGCACCATGGAACCCATCACTTGGCTGATCATCACCTGGGCCACCTATGGGGCTCATCGCACCACTGCGGCCCTAGAAAAAGTTCCACAAGCCTCAAGAGATCAGTGCGAAGCCAACGCAACATTGATCAAGGCATGGCAACCAAAAGCCAGCACCCTATGCATTGAAGGGCTGGGCTCGCCCTAATCCACTTCAAGGAGCTTGATTAACGGCGGGCAATCCCTCTCCCGCCACCGATCAAACCAAAATCAATCAATAAACCAATTCCAACAATGAGGAGTCCACTAAACGAACTCATGCCGCCATAGGACGCACTCGCCCAGCAGAAACCCAAGGTGGTGGTTGGCAATATCACCAAGCCAATCAAGGGTGCAACAAAATCTGGAAGAGGTAAGCCACTGAAGGGACCGAGCACAAAGGGCGCATTCACAAACCAGAGAAGAATCAGAATCAACCTGGGAACGAATAGGCCCAGAGCAGCCAGTAGGCACATCAGCGTGAGGGAGTTTGAACTCTCTTTAGCAAAGTGAGTTCAACCGTGCCCGGTCGTCCAATCTGGAGATTCGGGACGGCTGTGTTGATGCTGGAAGAACAAGGGAATGGTTCGAAACCGCCATCCAGAGCAAGGGTCTTAATCGCCGGTCTGATCGGCAACGTGATGGAGTGGTACGACTTTGCCCTCTATGGCTACTTCGCCACGGTGATTGGCCAACAATTTTTTCCCTCAGCCAACCCAACGGCGTCCCTGATTGGTGCCTTTGGAGCATTTGCTGCTGGATTCATCGTCCGCCCCCTTGGGGGAATTGTCTATGGCCGCATCGGCGATTTGGTGGGACGTCGCCGCGCCCTAACCCTGTCGGTGATCGCCATGGCGATCCCAACGGTAGGGATGGCCTTTTTACCCACCCATGCCCAGATCGGAATTGCAGCGCCGATTGCCGTGGTGCTGCTACGGCTCCTGCAAGGCATTTCAGCCGGGGGGGAATACACAACCTCGATCATTTTCCTGGCCGAATCCGCTCCAGATCGACAACGGGGCTTCTTTTGCATCTGGGGACTCTGGGGTTCAGTGTTGGGGATGCTGATGGGTTCAGCCTTTGGAGATCTCCTCACGAGAACCCTCACACAAACGCAACTGGGGGATTGGGGTTGGCGCGTGGCCTTTGCCCTGGGCTCCGTCGTGGCCCTAACGGGGGTGATTATTCGCCAAGGCGTTGAAGAAGACAACACATCCAACAAAACAAAAACCCCACTCTCCTCAACCCTGGGTGCCCACCGAACGGCATTCTTCAGGGTGTTGGCGCTGAACATTGCCAGCAGCGTTGGCTTCTATGCGGTCTATGTCTATTTAGTGACCTACGTCGAAGACGTGGACGGGATCGCAGACGGCGTGGCTCTCAGCCTGAATACGGATGTGATGGCTGTTTTGCTGCTGCTATACCCGATCACAGCCTGGCTCTCAGACAGGATCGGCAGAAGACCGATGTTGATGGGTGGGGCAGCCCTGCTCTGCATTGGGGCACTTCCATTCCTCCAACTGATTCACAGCCAGGACCCACAATCGATCGTTCGTGGAGAACTGGGATTCACACTGGCGCTTGCCGTGGTGGATGGTGGCAAGGGCCCAGCCAACGTGGAGCTGATGCCCGCGGAGGTGCGATGCACGGGGACAGCCTTGGCCTACAACCTTGCGGAGGGCTGGTTTGGTGGAACCACCCCACTGATTGCGGCTGTACTGATTGCGAGGGCGAGCGGAAATCCCATCTATTTAGCGATCTGGGTGGCACTCAGTGGTCTTTGCACCTTTATGACAGCTGCCTTCTTCACAAGGGAGACAGCCTTCAAACCCTTACTGAAACAGGCTCAGCCCCAACAGTGCTGAACGATTCAGGCCGCCATGGGGAGGAGCTCTTCTTCGTCGTCCTCTAAATCAGAGAATGTTTGACCAGCCTCAATGTCGTACAGCTTGTACAGGGCCATGGTGGCCTCCGCCCAGGATTCGCTCTCGACAGACTCCAGAAGCTGCTGGAAAACCAGAACATTCACCACTTCGAGATCAATCGAATCCATAGGAACGGGGCATTTGCCGGAAAGGTAACGCTGACAAAGCAATCAAAATCAAGCCAATCCCAAAGAAAACCTGTGGATCAGGAGGAGGAACCAAACAAAAGCAGGCGGAAAGTCAAAGCAACAGCAACAGAGAACTGAAATCAAGCAAGAATTTGAAAACCCAGAAAACAAACAAAAGAAGTGTGGATTAAAAGAAGAATCGCAGGCAAGAGATTAAGGCAAGAAAAAGGCAATCAATAACAAAAAAGCTGTAACAACTCATTCCACATCGAAATAAAAAGGGTCATGCGCGATTAAAAAATGCAAAAGTCAACAACGTTCAAACTCCATCAGCGTTACGTGCAGCGACTTCGCAAAATCATTGGCGTCAGCGCTGTTGTAGCTCTGGCCATTGTTGTGCTCCATCTCGCCCACACCCACGCCCTCGAACCCCTGCGTGCTCAGGTCGAAGGCATGGGTGTATGGGCACCACTTGGGATTGTGGCGCTCAGGGGAGTCAGCATCCTGCTTCCGGCCTTACCGAGCACAGCGTATTCACTACTTGCTGGCGCACTGCTTGGGTTTGAGACAGGACTGATCACAATCTTCATTACCGATCTAGTTTTTTGCCAAATCGCATTTTTGGTAGCCAAACGCTTTGGACAAAAACCCGTGCGAGCCCTCGTAGGAGAGAAAGCAAGCAAACGCATTGAAAGCTTCAACCAGTCACAAATCGAAGGAAATCCTTTCTTCCTCACAGGACTGTTAATGACAGGTCTGTTTGATTTTGTGAGTTACGCAGCGGGCCTTGGCGGAACCAAGTGGAAGATATTTACTCCAGCACTCATCATCAGCGTGGCATTGAGTGATCCACCCATTGTTGCCCTGGGCGCTGGGGTCTTTAGCGGAGGGAAGTTAATGCTTGGGCTAGCGCTTCTAGGCGTCTTTGCCTTAGCCCTCGTTGCTGGACTTGTCAAAAAGTATCAAAGAAAAACTACATAAGCCAAGGCAGCCGCCCTCAAAAAATGAGGACAGCATTCAAGGCAACAGACCTACAACTAAAGCAAGCCGGCAGCGCCGAAGCCGAGAATGACACCAAAGCCAATGACATGGCCAAGACTGGTTGTAGCCAGTAGAGCCTCTAAACCCAAACCCCCAAAGTATTTAGGATTAGGTAGTTGAGTCCCCTCCCCGGCCTGAAAAATTGTTGTTCCGAGATAGATAGCAAGGATATTGCACAACACCATTAAGAGACCCACCTTTGGAGACCAACTGAAGGTTGCAGGAGAGGCGACTGCCAAAAGGTTAAAGGCCATGGATGCAGGTGAATTTGGCTCATCATCAGGCCAATTGCATCAGCCGAAACCATTTCGTAAAAAGGCTTCAAACGAACGACGGACAAGCTAGAAAGTTAATCGTCATCACGCGACATTCCACGGCGAACGAGAAACTGCGTGAGGGCTAACAAACCGAGCAGAAATGCGGATGCAATCAGAAGCTTCAAAACCAAAACATTCAGAACATGCCCATCAATGCAGGCAGATGATTAAAATAAAGCCATGATAGGTGAACAACCAGCCTAACGATCATGCGCGTAGCACAGATGTTGATGGTCACAACATCAGCTCTCCTGCTTTCAGGATGCATGCAAGAATCAAACAAAACCAAAGTCTCGTCACAAGGTGAGGGACCTATCGAGATCAAACTCAACCAAGGCAAACCACAAGAAAGCAAAGGAATTGCTCAAAGCGATGGCCAAGAGATGCTGTTCGAGGTGGGCTATGGGAAAAATGGCGTTGGATGCATCGGCAGCACATTTCAGGAAGGTATAACCCCGCTAGGAACCTTCAAAGTGAATGCAATTATGAGCAAAGATAGATTCGAAATGGATGAAGCGCTGATCAAAAAATCCGGGAAAACAAAACAATATCTAGCCAAGAATCTATTCAACAATATGAACTCTATAGACTTTAAAGGAGATGGGGAAACTGGTGAGTACGGATCAGGATATATCAGCCTTACCCCAGTACCACCAACACCCCAGCCATTCAACTTTAACGCATACGACGGAATCTACCGGTGGTACAGCTTTGCAATTCATGGAACGAATGATAAAACACGTATCGGGCAACGCGTAACAGGTGGTTGCATCAATATGAACAACAAGGATCTCAATAAACTCATCAAAACCATCAACCTTGGCGATGAAGTCCTTGTAACATCAAATCAACCCTGCAATCTCTAAAGCCAAAAAGACAACACGCTAAACACGAAATCTGAGTGTTAATACCCAATAACATGTGAGCATCCTCAAATACAGACATGCAGAACGATGCACAGGTCCTATAACTAGTTTTTAGGGTTACCGCCCATGACCATCCGCATCGGTATTAATGGATTCGGACGCATTGGTCGCCTGGCTTTTCGCCAAGCCGTATCCATGGATGATGTTGAGGTGGTAGCAGTAAACGATTTGATCGACGTTGATTACCTCGCCTACCTACTCCGATACGATTCAACGCACCGACAATTCCAAGGCGACGTAAGAGTAGAAAATAAAAATTTGATCGTTAACGGTAAATCAATCCGTATTTCTGCTGAAAGAGACCCGAAGGAACTTAAGTGGGGGGATATCGGTGCCGATTACGTGCTGGAAAGCACAGGGTTTTTTCTTACGGACGATAAGGCGAGAGCACACATTGATGCTGGGGCAAAACGCGTTGTGATGAGCGCTCCCTCAAAAGATGAAACACCGATGTTTGTGATGGGTGTAAACCACAAAAACTACCAAGGGGAAGAGATCGTATCGAATGCAAGCTGCACAACAAACTGCCTCGCCCCATTAGCCAAAGTTGTCAATGACAATTTTGGAATCGTCAGTGGATTGATGACAACAGTCCACGCAACAACAGCCACACAAAAACCCGTCGACAGTCCATCTCTCAAAGACTGGAGAGGGGGTCGCGGAGCCGGTCAAAGCATTATTCCTAGTTCTACCGGAGCCGCCAAAGCTGTTGGAAGGGTGATTCCTGAGCTGAACGGAAAACTTACAGGGATGGCATTCAGGGTGCCTACACCTGATGTATCAGTGGTTGATCTCACAGTGAATCTGGAAAAATCAACCAGCTATGAAGAAGTAAAAGCTGCCATGAAAGCAGCTGCAGAAGGGGAGTTGAGAGGGATTCTCGGCTACACCAACGACCAGGTGGTTTCCAACGACCTACTCGGAGATAGTGCAACATCCGTCTTTGATGCAGGTGCAGGAATGGCACTCAACGACCGATTCATGAAGCTCGTTGCCTGGTACGACAATGAATGGGCCTATAGCTGCAAGTGTATTGACCTCATTAAACATATGGAAACCGCACAGATGAGATAGATTTATACAAACGCATCAATGATCATTCCAGCCGAACAAAGCATCGCTTCTCATCGGACTGGAATGGTGGTCAAAAATAATCCGAGAATTCTTTTGCATGAAGAGATGGCATGCAAAAATAGCGATAGAGCAACGATAAGGATGGGGGCCACACCGTGACAAATGTGCCAGATTTTAATTCGTCAACGGAGAAACGAGCACGGTTTGGGAAAGTCTTTTCAACCAGAGTAGAAAAACTGGTTGAAGATCTCCAAGCAATGTCAAAAACGGCAAATCTAGAGATCTATGAGTTTGACGACGAATTGGTTAAAAAACTCTTTATAGAGCTAGCAAAACGATTTAGAGCAACCGCCCATCGATTCGGAATAGAATTTGAGATCAGCATTGATCGAGAACCAATCGAATAATCCAGGCAAATGAAATATTATCTTCTACTTGAAAGAATATCGGTTCAAAAAACACCTCCACAACAGCCATCAGACTGCAAATAGTGACAACTCAGCTTTTCAAACTAATTGTATTCACCGGGAGTTTCTTGTTTAGAGACTGTCACGCGACCCACTTTTTTCCCAGATTGGCGTAATAACTCATCTCCAGAGAACTCATAACATAATTTGGCAGCAATTTTGGCTACATCATCCGCTGTTGAAGCCGAGAGAACGGTGGATTTAAGCGCCTCGTCGTCCTGCATCTTGACGAGAAAAGCTTTGAGTTGATCAAGAGCCATAGAAAAATCCTCAGCAACAACAACGAGTCATGGAATCAATTGAGCGAGTCGGTTTTGGCGAACAAGAGCCAAAATCACGAACAACCAACACTGTTCAGCGCAATCCTAAAGAAAAACTTAAACAAAATGGACTTTCGTGAAGGGAGAGCGCTAAAAACACAATACTATCTTACTTTCAACACATTCGACAGAGCAAAAGACATGAAGTCGCTCGAGAAGGCTCCATCCTGTTTCATGCATTGGTGCGTACAAAAGGTCACTTCAAGCCTTTATTCAGTCTCTGCCACCACCAATGGAGTGCATTACGACCACGTAGGAAACTTCAGGACAGTGGGAGAGGCCCATAAGGCAGGACGGCGCTATGCAGCCACACAATCTCATCATCAGCAAAAGTGTGCATAGCAAGCAGAGAGTTCGCTAAACGGCCAAACAACTGACAAAGCCAACGTTGCAAAAGTACAAACAGCAGGCAAAATACTGATATCAAAAATCAATCAATTGAGGCTCAATTTTTCTACATCTTGGATTCAAGCTTGCGCCACCTGCGCTGCAAAACATTGCACAGCCAAGGCAAAACAATAACGTCCACTATCACAAAGCCTTAAAGCGCTGCCATTAAAGAGAGACACTTTAAAGCCATCACACAAAAGGCTTGATTGGTGCTTAAAGCATCAAGCTAGTCAACCAATAATGAAAGATGACGGTTATCAACCTCAATCATTTCATCCTCATCCTGGTGAAACCAACAGCCATACAGCAAATTGATAATCCGACTCACATCAAGATCTCGGTCGGCCACTTCCTGCCACAAGCGTCGAGACAACTCGCGGTCATCAAGCTTGAACTGAGCTTGAACAAGGCTTCTGGTGATCGAAAAATAGCTCTGACGATCATTGCGTAGACGGCATTCGGATGCCGCATCGACGGACATCAGTGAAGGCTGAGCCTGGAAGACGGAAACAGCAGCTTTGGACATGAAGATTCTCCAAATTTCAGAAACGTAGGGGAGCTAGCTCTCCCCATCGAAAAACGACAACAAACGGTGGTGCCAATCCTCAACATGCCCTCCTTCTCTGTCTTAGTGAAACTGTTGGAGGTGACAGCTGAAGTCAGCTTGCTTCTGCTGAAGACTCAGGTGGAGTGTCGTCTGTCAAAGCGTCTCCGATCTCATCTCAACAGTTTGAGCCAACAACCACCAACTGGCATCGGTGTTAAGGCGCATTGCCAAACCAACAAAACCGTCCCAAAATGAGAGGCTGTGGTGATGTCTGCTCTGAAGCCAAACGATCATCAACCATCAGCTGTAGCCACAAAAAGATCAATGAGCGATTACGAGCAACTGCTAGAGCAATTGAACAAAGTGCTTGTCATTGCTAAAGCCAATGGAAACAAACTGTTTATCGAAAATATCGAGCGAGATATCAAGGCATTAGAAGCTGGTGAAGAGTCTCCCATCATCAAAGAATATCTAACACCCGAAGAGAGACGATTAAACAACTCCACAGAAGGAAATTAAGCAAGCTGCGCGGCCAAAAAATGACCGACAACTATTGCTTTGGCTTTTTACTAATATCGCCAAAATCGTCATCATTAGGTTGTAAAAACTGCCAGACAACGGGAACAGTAAAAACGATCACAAGGCCAATGGTTGCAAGAATGGCGACTGTGTAATCTCCCACAATCAAAGGCTCGAAGACATCTCAGCATAAAGCCTTTTGGCCAGAGGCAAATCCCAAGAACCAATCCCTGAGAAGCGGAATCAAAACAACCCTTGCAATCCACGGAAACTTTCAATCAAAAGCTGGAGTCAAGGTCGATCAGGCTGTGTTTGAAGGGCAGGATCTGGACGATTGCGAGGGTCTTGGTCATTCCTCCAGGGAGTGAACATCACAAAATTTCCGAACACGAGGCCAGCCGTAATGATCAAGGCAGCAACCTGTTCAACTTTCTCAATCCGCATGCCACGACCTTGAAGCTCTAGCTCTCATGGGCAAACTCAGACGCTCCTTCGGGCTCACCCTCCAGCATCGCCTGTCGTTCCAGAGGGAGCATCACTGAAATCGACGACGAGGTCACCATCACCATCGCGTTCAATCACAAAACGAAACCCATTCACAACGCCAGACCATTCACCTTCCTCAGGTTCCGCACTCTCGCCCGTCTGCTCTGAAACCTTGGTTTCAAACAACGTCGTAAAGACATGCGCTGCAACCTCAGCAGCTTGTACGGCATCCATGTCGTCAAGATCGTGGGCGGCAACCGAGCACCCCTCAAGCAGCTCCGCATCAATCACGATCCCCTCTCCCAAATCAGAGATCAACGCCTTAAGAGCCTCGTCCTGCATTGTTGCTACCACAAAGTGTTCCATCAAACTCGTCACCTGGACGTTGGTCAAGGGAGGCGGCGAACAGGAACACGAGAATTTTGGACCGCACCCCCCCACGAACTGCCGATAACATAGAGATCGTCAGGAGAAGAGTGATGATGCGCTTTGTCTACTTCAGTGTGCTGTTTGCCACGGCATACTGGTTTCTGGTTTCACTCGTACGCTTGATTCTTGCCAAGCGCAACGTCAACGTGATCGTTGAGTCTCCTGAGAGAAATGAAAATGTGAACGCACTCGAGCGAGCCTGGTCAGCAGACATCCCCCAGGTTGAAGAAGAAGATTGAGAACCGATATCAAACCGTTTAAATGATAAAGTGATAAAACAGCTTTAAACTTTGAGCTTAACTTGATCCATCAAAATTCATTCAAACACTCTAAACGCAAGTGATTTCAATCATTCGTTGAGATTATAACCGGTCAATCAACAAATGCTCCACATCATTGGATAAAAACAGTGTCTGATCAGTCTTTCAAGCATTTCTAAAATAAAAACTAGCGTGTTGTCTTATCAGACGCCAACATGCTCTCTGCAACATTCCTCCAATACGGCTAGAAACTCCGACTCCTCGGGTGGTTCATCAAATCTGCTAGCCGATTGAACACAAAACCTGATCCAGGTCTTAGTGGAATCAGCACCAGATTGAACAACTTGGGCGTAGGCGCTATCAAAGGCAACGCCGTCTTTGAGCATCGCACCAATCGCTTGATAGAGACGATCCATCCCATCGAGCTGGGGATCGGCAAACACAGCCCGAATACTATCTCTCGATGCCATGGGGCCTTAACCGCAGAAGCAAGGTTGCAATCAGTCTCGCATTGTGATCAGCGAAGACGCAGCGATGCAAACGAATTGAAAACTCTCCCCATTCGATCCACATTGAGAGACCCTCTCGCATGGAAAAGCATGGGATATTGAGCCGATCAGCTGAAACATGCAACGTGAACAATCAGTCACAAGAAGGACCGATTAAGGGATCGATCCATGCTAAGGATGCATCATAGTATTAAACAATAGAATGCCACTCATCACAATTAATATCACAGAGGGAATGCCTGAAGAGGCGATAGATCAGCTTCAAGAAACCATTCATTCTTGCTTTGTGAGCGCGTGGGGAATCCCAGAGAATGGAGGCTTCTATATTATTAATGAACGTCCAAAATCACGCATGAGGATTAGTCGTGAGATGTGGGGGATTAAACGATCAGAGGATCCACCCCTGCTTCTTCAAATCACATCTTCGCCCAGGAGCAAAGCCTTAAAAGTGGAGTTGTTCCGCATGCTTGCGGAAGCGCTAGAGAAACAAGGAATTCATAAAGAAGACCTCTTCATCAGTATTAGTCCGACACAACGCGAAGACTGGTCGTTTGGAAATGGAGTTGCCCAGTTGCTACAAACGGAAGAGGGTTAAGCGGCAGCGGAACAACGCTAATCAGCAGCAGAAGGCTTTTGCCCAGAGCACGTGAGGCAGCCCCCATTAATGCGATAGGGCGCCAGATGCCCTCGAAGGCAAAGCGTGCCACGAAAAAACAACACCTGCCCCAGCTCCCTTGCATGGGCGTCAGTGAGTGGCAGCGACAGCCATCCATCAGGGACTTTGCCTTGCAGTTGGGCGCGACGCTGCTTGGCATCGATGCGTCGTTGACGCTCTTCACGGTCATTTTTGGCACAGACAGCTTCAACCTGAAATTCTCGAGAACAATCCAAACAGGCCGTGACCAAGGGCTTTTTACGGGCTGAATTCTGCGAAAGTTTGTCGCCTGGAACCTCACGTTCCCGACCACAAGAGCATCGACACCACCAATAGGCATTTCCGCTTTTGGTACGACGCTCTGAGGCACGGACGACCGTGAGCTTTCCGTACACCTCACCAACTCGGTTCCGGGGCTTGGATGGCATCTGGAATCGTTAAAGAGTGACCTGCGTCGCCATCCTCGCGAACGCGTGCTGACGCGGGAATCAGCCGCTGTTCACTGGCACTTCAGTGCTTGCATAACCTTCAGAGCGCGGTTTTATAGCTAAACCCGTTCTCTGGCAGATGTCCTTGCTTCTTAAGCGTCAGATTGAGCGGCTTCAAATCGCCATTGAGCTGTCTACGGACTGGCTTGAGATTCAATATCTGAGGGCCGAGCTCGATCAGCTCAAAGATTTATACGAAGAGGCAGCTTGATCAGCAATCGCTGAAAACGTTTGTCATCCACTTCAGCGAACCACCCCTTGCACTATGAGGGCCCATAATTCTTGCGCAAAAAGATGATGTTCTCAAAATTTTTTGGGGTTGGTGCTACAACCGCGCTGCTTTTGTCTGGCCCTGCCCTGGCATCACCCAAGCCAGTGGTCGAAGAACTGTTCACAGCAAATCGAACCCTCGGCGGCAACGTTGTCGCCTATCCCGAGGGAACGCCAGAGATGCGGGTCTATCGGATCACGCTTCCTGTCGGCGCCAAAATTCCATTGCACATCCATCCTGCACCTGTTGTTGTGATGGTTGAGCAAGGAGAACTCAGCAATGTAAGGATCGTCAATGGTGCGGAGGAGACCGACACCATTAAGGTCGGAGACGGCTTCCTTGAAGGTCACCCGGAAGAGCCGCACTACGTGATCAACAGAGGGACTAAACCAGCCATCAGCCTGGTGACGTTTGCCAGCGTGGAGGGAATGCCCAACACGGTTCCTGTTCAATGACTGGCATCAAAAGGATCCCCTAGGTCCAGGACCTCTCAATATCTCGGAGGTTGAGACGAGCGGTCAGTAAGTGGTGACTTGAGCAGCATCTTCGATGGGCAGTGGCTTGGAAACGAATGTCTTCATTTTTAGCCAACCATGCAAATGTATCTCGCGGACTGTACTTTTCCGGATATTGAAGGTCAGCTCGCTGCCTATAAAAGTTTTTGTGAATTATGGTATTCAGGGGAGATGGCCAAGGCCGATAGCTTCCCTGGCTTTGAGATGCTGTTTCGCGTCCATGCACCAGGTGCTGGTCGGGTGACCTGTTTATTTAAAGCCGAAAGTGACGCTCAGATTTTTGAACCTTTTGCTCCTTGGCTTGCTCAACACGGCATTGAGATGGACTTCACTCCTGTGATCGGTTGCCAAGACGTTGTGGACCATCACAAAAGGCTCTTCGCAAAGATGGCCTAAGCACTCAGCCGCAATGCTGAATTGAATGCAAGGAAGCACAGATGTCTGCGCTTTCTTGCACCAAGTTTCACACGATTCGGGGAGTGCCACTAGCTGAAAAACCTAGTGGAGCCAAGCGGATTCGAACCGCTGACCCCCTGCATGCCATGCAAGCGAGCTTCAAGACGAGAAGCCCTGCGATTACTGACTAAACTAGCTGTTGCAAAAGGTTTTCAAGGGTAAGTCAGTCTCACGCTTCTAACCAGTCATGACTGCTTGCAACAGATTCCCCCTAGTTTTTCCCCTAAGATAGGGGGAAGTCGATGACGCCCTGCACAACAAGCAGGTGTTCATGCCAAAAACCACCTGGATTACCGACGTTCGAAACCTGCTTCGCAGGGAGCACGGAAAAGGTTGGCTGATTGAAGAGCAGTCAGGTCGGATCAAGCTTTGTTTTGCTCCACCAGGTCAACGACGACAGGCAGTCACAACCCACTTGAGCTGGGCCCCTTCAAGCCAGACCAAGCTCACCGCACTGCTGAGTGAGGTCAGAAAACGTATGGAGTCTCTAGGACTATCTCTTGGTGATGCCTACAAGCTGATTTCCCACACGCCTGACTCAGCGCCGGGGCAACCGGATTGGGAAGACATCGCAAAACGATATGAACAGCTGCGTGTTGTCGTGAGCGGTGACGTCACCCAGGACAACTACGACTCCAACGAGCGCTACCGCGTCAATCGTGTTTTAAAGCTCTTGGCCTTGCCTAAGAAGGCCCCTCACGATGGTGCGTCACTATTCCGTGCCTATGCCTTTCAACACCTGGCGAATGTTGCTCCTGGTGGCTCTGGCCGTAAGCGGAATCTTCTTGACGTTGCCCGCTTTTTAACCTTTGCCGTCAAGCGATGCGGTGCCCCACAACAGTGGTTGCCACCCATTGGTGAAGACGCCGATTTGTTTGTTGGCCAGCGAGAAACCGCCTCAAAAGCAACCGTTCCCATCAAGCCTGAGCAACTCTTAAGTTTGCTGAATTCTTTGGCTGAAAAGCCTCAGCTGAGGTTGGCGGTTGCTTTGGTTGGCCTTTATGGCTTGCGTCCGGCAGAGCTGATGATGCTGTCCATTGATGAAGGCCAACTCAAAGTTGGGAACGTAAAACGCAACAGCAAGACAGCCCGTAACCCAAAGCCTCCACGTTTAGTGCTTCCGTTGGATTTGAAAGACCTTCCCGGGGAAGGCAAACGTATTCTTGATTTATACGACTCTGGACTGGTGAAGCTTCCAATCACCATCACGAATGCCAAAGGGCTGAAGGCTTGTGGCGATACCTTCCGGCAATACCTGGATCGACATCCCTACTGGCAGAACCTGGTGGCATCAACTCCAGGACTGAAGCCTTATGGGCTCAGGCATGGATACGCGTGGCGGGGCGCTAGTTATTACGACAAAGCTGTACCGATGCGCGACCTTGCTGCGCTGATGGGACATGACCTAAGAACGCATACGAAACACTACGGACAGTGGACTACAGATGAAGATGTAAAAGAGTCAGTTCTGCGTGCGGTTGGCACACTGATCGAAGCGTAAACGTGGCCGACCAGCACGTCGTAGGAAAATCAACAGATGGACTATGCATTTTCTCTCGTAAAGCTCGAAACAATGAGCGTGGAGGAATTCCTGCAGATGAATGGAGATGATGGATGGTTGATCGGCAAAAACTTGATCGTGTGCTCTGAATGCAGGGCTAATGTGTTTTTAAAAAGAGGAGAAAAAAGAGCACCGCATTTTGCTCACTCAAAATTCAGAGAAGGAAACGAAGGATGCACAAAAAGAGTTGGGAAATATACACCAGACAAAGTACGGCAAATACGCGCCAAGCAGTCAAAATATAGAGTTGGGTATTTTCAGCAGAGGTTTGAAGACTATCTATATCTTTCCCTGCTTGACACCATCAAGGAAAGCAATCTATTTTACGTAAGCTGGGCAGCAGTTACCGCAGATGACAAGACCGAGCCATTCATTAGTCTAGAAAAACTGGACGAGTCAAAATACCAGGAAAAAATTGATCACCTTAGGGAAATTTCAAAGATAATTACGGGCGCGCTCATTCACAAGGGCAAGAAAAACAAGGGCGCCAGAGATCTTGGTGAGCGTGCAAAGGCGGAGGAGCTCCTTGACTTTAAATTTGATGAAGAAATGACACACGCTGATGACGTCATACGTGAACCTATTAAGAACCGCGTCTCGACGATTACTGAGATAAAAGGTCAATGATAGATCGTCAAGATGAGCTCATTACAGAGCGAGAGATTTGACGGGCAACTGGAGTCGACGGGGAATCGCATAAGAAAAATCACCGCGTCGGATTTGGCAAAAGGCTGCCGCAGTGGGGGTATGTTTCCCGGAGTTTTCGACCACCTGCAAGTCCAATACCGGACGTCGTGTATCAATTCTGCCGTCAATCAGCGCACGCCGACCTCGTTGTTCCGAGTCACGTGCGATTTGTTGGCGCCTCGAGCCAACCTTTCTCTGAATACAAACGGAGGCCTGGAGACCGCGATGGACCCAATTAGAGAATCCCAAATGTGAAAGGAAAACGGGCTGTGCGCCACGTTGTACATACACCAATTACTGGAAGTTCTTTGTGCACTCGCGTTTGGGCGTCGGGATGGGAGATCGTGGTTGCCTATGCCTAGCACCTGTCATCGTGGATAATGTAATCGACCCCGAATATCGCCGGCAAATGCTTTAAAACTGGCAATTCACCACCAATCCATGAGGCCGATCAGGGTAAATTCTTTTCGGTTAACTCCTGCTAGTATTCTTGTTATTCAGAAAGCCCAAGATGTATGACGTTGCCATTGTCGGCTATGGTCCAGTTGGTGCCACTTTAGCTGGATTGCTTGGAAAGCTAGGCTTGAGTGTTGTTGTCTTCGAAAAATCTACCGGTATTTATCCTAAGCCAAGGGCTGTGGGGTTTGACCATGATGCCATGCGATTATTTCAGCGCATCGGTATTACCAAGGATTTAGTTCCGTATGTTGAGTCCTTTCGCGATGAAATTTATATTGATGCCAGCGGTCGGGTTATTCAAAGGCTTGAGCACATTCCCGAGCCCTATCCACTGACTTGGAGTCCTCACTACACGTGTGATCAGCCGTATCTCGAGACGGTGCTCAGGGACGCTAATGAGCTAATGCCTACGATCAATGTTCTGCTGGGCAATGATTTTTTAGATTACCAACAGTCCGCAACGAGTGTAACGATTAAAGCAAAGGCTCCCGACGATAAATTTTTTGATTACGATGCGCGCTATTTGATTGGCTGCGATGGCGCATCTAGCCCGATCCGGCATCAAATGGACTGTGGCGTCGAAAATCTCAATTACAATGAGCCGTGGATCGTAGTAGATATGATTGTAGGTGATGAATTTATTGACGCGCTGCCGCAGGTAAATGTGCAATATTGCAATCCAAATAGGCCATGCACCATGATCTGTTGTCCGGGCAATCATCGGCGCTGGGAGTTTATGGTAATCCCAGGTGACAATCTCGAAGATGCTCTCTCTGATGATTATTTATGGGAGTTGATGGCACCTTGGCTCAAGCCGGGTCAAGCCGAAATATGGCGTGCTGCTTCTTATCGCTTTCATGCGCTTGTGGCAGAACAGTGGCAAGATTCGCGCGTGTTTTTGGCAGGTGATAGTGCACATCAAACTCCTCCATTCCTTGGCCAAGGAATGTGCCAGGGATTGAGAGATGCCGGCAATCTCGCTTGGAAACTGAACAGTGTCCTATCAGGTTCAGCCACCCCAGACCTCCTCAATACTTATGTCCAAGAGAGGCGCCCAAATGTAGTGAGCACAACCAAAATTACGATTGAGTGTGGACTTATTATCACTGAGCTTGATCCGGATAAGGCAAGACAGAGAGATGACCAAATTCTCGCGGAGAATGGTGGTCATACAAAGGTAACCTTGCGTGAAAATCTGATTGCACCCTTGGAAGATGGTTTTATCGAAGGGACTTCCCCCCTGGCCGGCACCGTTCTTCCCCAGCCTCTGGTTTCGAACTCTTGCAAAAGCAAAGTTCTTATGGACGATTTGATGGAGCCTTGTTTTCGAATCATTCTCCTGGCAGACGCCATCAATCAAGAGCAAATCGAACTCATTAGTCTTACGGCTAGGGCCATCGGAGTTGCGATTGTCTTAATGCGGGATGCTCATGCCCCAGTTTCTGAGGGAGATGGGTTCATTTGGGAGGTCACTGAGTCCTTTGGAGTCCTAAAGTCTTGGCTTCAGGAATCAGGATGCATTGGTGTCTTGGTGCGTCCTGACCATTACGTATATGCCGGCATTCGTAGCGCCCATGAGATAGATCAATCTCTAAAGTCTTTTGCTGGTCGGATGGAGCTGAGAGTTTAAACAACGTGTGATCGATTTCACGACAAAATATTGAACAGTTCACGCCATAAGTGGGGTTTACTATCACCCACAAACCTCTTGCAAAACTGAAACTGCCCGCCGGATCAACGTGTTGACTCATACCAGTGGGAGTGATTGAAAGCTGAGTCGCAGTCGTTACACCTGCAACCGGACCAAAGACCTTCCGCCTTTTGCCGACGTGAGAAAGCCGCGCGCACGTTTGGTATCGGTGTGCGAAATCAATCATCTATATGGCTTGGATCTTGGGTCCAGTGCCACAGCAATCAACATGTCCGCAATGCGGGGTGTTGCATCAACGAGCTTTGCGGTCGCACCTGCCAACTTGTCCCGCACCATTTCGTTGATTCGCAGCAATTTGCTGAGGACACATTGGTTCGTGACCCATCCGCTCAAGAACTCCCTTTTCTTGCCAAGCAGAAGTCCGCTCCATCTCTTGTTGGTAAACAGCTCGACTATGCGCAATGTGATCTGCCATCGCTTGGTCTGTTTGCGCTTGGCGTAACCGCGCACATTGCTGAGCTTGAACCTCAAGACCAGCAGCACGTAAGACCTCTGCATCCCCTGGAACCAGCTGCCCTGACTCCAAACGCACCGTCCATCAGCAGGCAGCCGGTAGCCGCTCTTGCCGCCAGACATCGCCGTATACAGCTCTGGTGCATCTGACTGCATCGCCATCTGAGCGGTCAATCCCAACTCACTCAACTGTTCAGGAACAGGAGGACAAGTTTGTTCTGGGAAATTACGTACCCAAAACCCAGCAAAGGCAGCAGCATTACTCATCGGGAAGGAAATGTTTTAGGTGGACGACGTTGATGCAGTTCTTTTATCCTTGGACAGCGAATGTCTCTCAATTCCTCAGGGCTTTGTCCAGCCATTCGAAACTGTTTAAAAGCCCAAAGAGACCAAGCTTCGGCTTGGCGGCTGCTGTACGGGAACAGCATCTCCGCAGCACGATTGCAACGGCTCATAACCGTCCAATCTTGTGCCGAAAGATTCCAGTCGCTGTCCAAGATTGGATCAAGAACTTATCCCAATCCTATCAAATCTCAGCCATAATTACACTATGAGTTATCCCCAAGTCATAGTTGGTTTTCATAGCTTCACCTTTGCCATGACATCCAACCACTACCCCCACTCCTTGACAAATACTTATTCAGCTATCTATGTTGTTTAAACAAGTCCTGGGTGCTTCGAATACATAAGCTATAATCGCAACTCTAACTCCTGCTTATCCAAGTTACTGATAATAACAGTCTTGATACTAAAGCTGCCAAGCATAAGCATTATCGAAGATAAAGATAATCATCATGATTGCAATTTAGATAAGAAATACTGTCAGCCAATCTGATGCAGTTGCTGTCCGAGAACAGATCTAGTGCTCTACTATTCAAAAGAGGACATACCAGTTTCGGCATGGCCTCAGAACCTTGGCAACTAAATAGAAAAATGAAGAAAGATTGCTTCGGTCGAGCACGTACTCTCTCGACTGCTGAGCTTGATCTGCTTCTTCTCGCTTTGCCTGACAACCATCGTGTTTTGGCTCACTTGCTGAGACGCACTGCTGCTCGGGTGTCCGAAGGATTGCAGCTCAAGTGGAAGTATGTCCTAGAAAACCAAATGCTCTTGACCGCTCCAACAACAAAAATTGCCAAGAAGACTCGAACCGTTCCAATTCATCCTCAACTTGCTGCCGAGCTAGCAACTTGGAAGCAGGTATCAAAGCCAAATAATGATCCAGATGCTTGGTTGTTCCCAGGTCGTAATCCTGGTGAGCATTTGACACGTCTTGGTTTCGATCATGCGCTCAGAAAAGCTGCCATTGAATGCGGCTTTGAAGGAATTTCAACGCATTCGTTCAGACGGAGTGTTCTGACTGCTTCGAGTGCAAATAGAGTCCCTATAAGGGCGATTCAAGCAATCTCTGGTCATGTGGATTTAGGGATATTGGCTCGTTACATCGATGTCTCAGATCAGGGGAAGAATCACGCTGTCATGAATGGTGCTTAACCCCATGAATGGGCCTAAATCAATTCACGCTGGTTTTCAATAATCACGTCCATGGTCCTGTGATCATTAGACGGGATTTCTTTGATGACTTCCCCTTCCACAAAAATCCGAATCTTCAGATCAGGTGGAAGGGCTAACTGCCTCAGAGCTCTAGTTCGAGTCTTGAGGCGGTCTATGTCGCGTGGAGAGAGCACTAGCGTTTTTCCCTGGGAAATACGGCGCTTTAACAATGTGAAAAAACCTAGTCAGGCACTTGGATTTCAGTCCCAAGCGTCCCAACTATCGGCTCTTTCGTCATTGTTGATCAACCCCCTATGTCTGTGATTAGGCACGTCAAAGCTGCTGCCCACGGACAGCGCCTCAGGTGCCTCAGGTGTTTTCCCCAACAACGCGGTAGCGATGATCTGCTCCTCCTCTTGTATCTGTTCGCTTTCAATCAAAGAACTAGAGACATGAGGCGAATTGCTGTCTTCGCTTCCGCCTGTTGGGGTTTGCCCCGCCTCAGGTGGTTGGCTAACCGTTGAGGCACTTGAGGCGTCAACACGACGCCACATGCGTTTGAGCTTTTTGCCGTTCTTACGGAGCTGATGTTTGTCTTTGACATACCCCAAGCGCCGGAGGATTTTGCCGACTTCAACGGCATCCCTTTGCGGAACAGGCGACAAGTAGTTGGTGCCATAGGCATCCAATAGGCATCCATGCCACGCGCCCCGCACGATTGAAGAGATCCGCGATGCAGCCCGATACATCCCAAGCAGGACAGGAGGGCAAGGAACCTATGAAAGTGACAGAAACGCATTGTGCGGGTGTTCAGCGGCGCTAAGGGAGGCAGGCGCGGCCAATCCAGACGCTGAAGCCCTAAACCTCCTCGGGAACCGCTGGCCGACACCACATGCTGCGCGGCAGGTACTGGCCAGCACCACCACCCGCAACGCAGCGAGTTTTTGGGCGGTCGCAAAAGAGAACGGTTTCAGCCTGAGCAGAAGCCAGCTCCCAGCGGTTCAGATCAGCAGCAAGCCACCGAAAGACGCCAAACGCAAGCCGAAGCGAAACCCTCAAAAGCATCTGTCGCACTCGAAAGCAATGGTGTGTTTTGAACGTTGCGTGGAGATTCAAGCCAAGAAAGAACGCAACAGCCTGAGGCGCCGTGCGCGGCTCCTAAAAGCAGGAAAGGATTTGGGGCTTGCGTCCTATCTCAAGCGCCTACCCCCCCTAGAGCACTCGCATATTGCGACTTCCCCCCCCTAGGAGTGGCCGATAGTGCGCCATATCTCGTGGCGAAATGCCGCTTTTAACCGCCTCTGCGCGCGTGCAGGCTGCGCTTGTTGACAGCGACTGCGTCAGCCTTGAGGCATGGACAACATCACTAAATAGATGGTTCGCGGTGCTTGCGGTGCTGTGATCCTCACTACAGGCTTTTCCTTTAGTTACGGCGCCTATGCCGTCATCCGTGGGAAACAGCTCATGCGTGAGCTTGCAGTGGCTAGAGCTATTGCCACTTCAAGGGACACCTGCGACGAAGAGAACTTCCGGTACAGCTTTCCCAGCGGATCGCCCAAATTGAAGCAAGCGATGAAGCGTTGTCTGAAAGATCAGGGCAACTCTGTCGCACCTTGGTGGACCTTCAAAAGCCCAATAGAACTATTCCTTTTCCCTTAGGACGCCAGCGCCACTGCGGACTCCACAGTGACACAGGCTCTTGCTGTGCCAGTTGGCCTTGTCGCGGTGGTGTTTGCCCGTCTCATCGCGTGAGATTGGTGCGGCGATTCTTGTCCAATTTGGCCTTGGCTCATGTCCAAAAATCTGAGACTCAAGCCGTTGTGCCAGTTGGGTTGATCTGGGGCTAGATCGAGCACAAGCCCCAGAAGCGTCGACTGGCTAACAATTCCCAGCGTCAGCCGGCGCATGCTCAGCTGGGGCGCCTTGGTTGGCTGTGCTGGTTCTTGCCTCAGCGCAGAGGATTCTTCTGCTTGTTGTTGGATCAACCGAAGCAATAACCTCTCGACCTGAGCTGAGAGCAGAGCAAGGATCACCAAACCGTTTTGGCAGGCGTATCGGTAGATGTGAGCTGGATCAAGTCGGATTGAAGCGGTGATGAACTTGCCATCACGCAGGAGATACCGCTGCGCTTTAAGGGGAGTCGTCATGCTGTTTTTTAATTGTTGTGCTGCCGGTGGTGCGCCAAACGCAACGCTTCCGACGAGACAAAAATAACGAGATAAATCAGGGACGCAAGGGCACCGTGAGCTCGAATCCGCCCCTCTCCGCTGACGGGTAACTGATGCAGCAGTGATGGGTCAACCATGCAATAAAAAAACCCCGCTGATAGCGGGGCAATACCAAAACATATAGATGATTATATTTTAATCGCCTATTTAGAATGCGAAGTAGACTCTAAACTTGACTCTAAACAGTTTAAGCCTATATAGTGAAGCCCAATATCAGCTTTACCGTCACAGTCTAAACCCTTGCTATTGCCATTAGGAGGGTCGATATTAACCAACACGTGCCCTGGATCGGAGGCGTCTTCTCTGTATCTAATCAGAGCTTCACCGGATTTACACTTTACGCTTTTCACATTCTTCACTACTGTCATCTTTGCTATCAGAAGTTTTGAAGTTGCGCCAGCATCCATACAAATGGCTCTTCTCATGTCTGCCTCGTTATTAACTGACATAAGATTCAAATTCTTGTTCATTGGTTTCGCATGTACTTGCCCTGCGAGAATGAAGCCACCAAGGATTGCAAGTGCTACACGTTGATTTGACAAAGCCCAAAAGCCAAATACTGCTTTCATAGCAAGAGTCTAAGTTTCCCGCAACCGTAGTGGTCTAGTGACTATTCAGTCGGGAGATTGATAGCTATACATCAGCGCCCTTCCGGGCTCCGGCCCCTGATTGATTTCGTTGCTGTTGTTACCGGATCGCCATTCCATGGCATTTATTGCACAGGAATGCCTCGATTGAGGCTCGCGAAGCTGGATCACGATCGGTAGGTTGCCGCAAAGAAACAGGCTCAGTTGTGACCTTCAGTTCGGTTCAGTCCACTCAAGCCATTACTTCCCCCTCCGTTCATGGCGCCTGGCAGCTGTTGAGCTACGACGTCGAGCAACAGTCCAGCGGCGACACATTCGCGCCGATGGGCGATCAGCCCACTGGCTATGTGATCTTCACTCCTGAAGGCCGTCTCTCCTTCATGCTCTCGGCTGAGGGGCGCAAACCGGGTTCTAACGCCGAAGAGCGATCGGCCCTGCTGAGCAGCATGATCGCCTACACCGGCATCTACCGCCTCGAGAGTGACCGCTGGATCACCGAGGTAGATGTGGCCTGGAACCCCGAGTGGGTTGGTACCGAACAAACCCGATTTTTCACGATCGACGGCGACATGCTTACGGTGCACACCCCTTGGAGGGTGATGCCCAACTGGTCCGAAAAAGGGCTGACCCGCAGCATTGTTCGCTTTCAGCTCTGCCGGTGAAAACGTTCACGTAAGGCAGTTTCAGCTTTGCTGCTATTCAGCAAGCATTAAAAACCCCGCTCGTGGCGGGGCTAAGTATTAATTGGTGCCAGGCACTGGATGACATTTAGCAATGGTTAGTCAGTGATTATAGAAGTAAAAAGCTCTTGCTTTGACAATGGCTTTGGGAGTTAACCTGATTCTATTTTGATTTATGAGCTCGTTGATCAAACCCCGATATCGTCGCACAATCCGATTTTGCCATCACACAGTACCTTGGGGAATCGTCTACGTATAGCTCGCGCAAAATCGAAGGCATTTGCATCGTGCACCCTCACATCCCTGTTGCTTGGTGTTGATGTTAAGGCATTGATCACAGGGTGTTGTTGAACTTCTTTGCGTTGCGCTGTTGTACGTGCACCACCAAATCGAACTTCAAGATCAGCTGAAACTCTTGTATCGAATGCTTCGTCGTAGGAGAGATTGACCCCTGCTGTGACGCCACTGGTCATTTCATAAGCCAAGCGTCCGAGTACGCCAGAACCATCAGCCGTGCCTAGATCACCATTTTGGTAGTAATACCCAACAGACGCATTCACCACTGGAGTGATGAAGTAACCCACATCAAGCCCATAGGTGTTGAGTGAACCGCCTTGATAAACGCTGTTGAGTTGAGCTTCTTTCTCACCAACAGGCACTAAGGCATAGGCATTGAAATTCCAGCTATCAGAGACCGCTTCTGCATTCACAGCCACCTGCTGGAAGAAGACGCTGCTCTTATCTGTGACGGATACCCCTGTATCGGCATCACCTGTAGCCATCGGGCGGCTGTCATAACCAGCATTCAGCCCGTACATCCAACTGCGGTCACTATTCAGCCAGCGATAACCAAGCCTTGATGAGGTGCTGATCGTGGTGCCAGCAACAGTGGTGTTGATGAGGCTGCTGTTGTTTTCGTAATCAGCGAAATTAGCGTTAGCGAGGACATCAAGAAACCAGACGCTGTTGTCGCCAACAGAGAGAGGCAGGAAGCCACCAATACCGGCTTGGTTCGGTGTTCCTGCTCCTTGCAGTGCTCCTTGAAAACCAAAGGTGGGTTTGACCACATCCTTGAGGCTGATGCTCATCACCCCAAGGTCATCAGCACTGCCCTCTTGCGCAATGGCAGGTAGGGCAGCAACAGAGATGGCAGAAGCAGCAGCCCCAGGGACAGACGACGCAGCATGGAGCGTTAATAGATGCCGTAATGATGCCTTTGCTTGTGCTGCTGCTGCACGCTGCAGTAGGCAGTTTCAGCTTTGCTGCTATTCAGTAAGCATTAAAAAACCCAGCTTGTGGCGGGGATTACTTGGTTGCGAAGCGAAGAGTGCGGGACTCGAACCGAGGGTGCCCTTGTAGACACGCTGGTTCTAGCTGCGAAGGATGACAGTGCTGATCATTACCTCTTGCATCAAATAGGTTCCTTTGCAAAAATCAGAACGACTGCACTTAAATCAAATGGCTAAAAACCCCTTAAAGTCAATCGTTGGCGCAGATCGTGATGCTTATTTCTGGATCAAGAAAAAGCTTGGTCTTAGCGAATACCAGATGGGAGCCCTTGTCTGGTTCTCGGCTTTGATCATCGGAATCCTGCTTGGAATTTGGATCGGCTGAATTAATATCGCTTCACCGGGCGAAGTTAAATAATGCTTTTCATCATTCTCGGACTAGCTAATAAAGATCATCTCTAAATCTCTTCAATGCCGAGTGCCAGCCAAGACTTGTCGGCATAACGCATCAACTGGTTCGTGACACCACCTCAGATCAATTGGCTATAGGCGATCAAAGTTGAGTGATTCTTGATCCATGTTTGGTGCTTGATCCATTGTGCCCAGCTCAACCAAACCCGCTTCCCGATCAACACTAGGATTCAACGATGCAATGCCATCATTCGAGCAAGCAGTCAAAAGCGAGATAACGCTTAAGCAAATGACCAAAGTTAAGACTGAAAGCGATCGGAGCATTGAACTGAATCTGTTGTGCGCATGATGCCTAGGTAACGGAGCATTTGCTGCTGCCGTACAGGTTTCTTCAGCCGTGCTGACAAACGGTAGTAGCTCACCAATACGAACTGGGCATGTTGCGTTGCTGCATCGGGTTTGATCTGGATGAGCGTTCCCTCTTGTCTGTTCAACAGCCAGCCTTCACTGTTGGACTTCTCCTTGTATCGCGCGTAATCAGGCTGCTGCTGCCACATCAGAGCAGTTTGGCCAGATTGCCCATTGGGGTAAGACCCAACCACTCGAAAGGATGAGTCCAGTTCAGCCCAATTGCTTCAGCCGTTGGTCTTCCAAACCCGCCATATCGCCCAAGCAAACACAGCCACCCTGGTGACCCGCAGCAGCTACTTCTCGAAGAAGCAAGTTGCTTAACACGGGGAATGAGGCGCGCCACATAGCCCTCAGCACAAGTGCGAAGCCATCCAGATCGATTCCAGAGATGACAGAACAACCAACCACGCGCTGGGCAGAGTCAGCTCGCATGAGATACCGAAGGAAACAGCCGCGGCCATACGGGACACCAAATTTTTGTGCATCATTTTGCGCATCAAAAATGATATTTAGCTTTTTCGGCATTAAAAAAGCGGCTCTTACGTGCCGCCAAAAAACCTGTCAGTGACAAGTTTTATTCTTGAAGTGGAGCCAAGCGGATTCGAACCGCTGACCCCCTGCATGCCATGAAAAGCCAGCAGAACCTGAGAAGCGTTGCGACAACAGCAAAAACCTGAGTGAAAATAGGCTTTCTTAGGGAAGACGCGACAACCTGCCACAGCCTGCTGCAGCAAGAAAAAGCAGAAATCAGACTTGAAAATCAGACTCATTTCTGACATCCTTAAATCACTTGCACGCCAAGAAGAGACTCATGGCTCAGGCGCAGCAGTGGTTAAAAACACTCCGGCAAGGCGTCAAAGGTGACTACGGACCTGGGTGGGTCCTCAAAGATCAATACGGTCGCTTCAAAATTGGAAAGGCTGAAGCTGGCAATGCTCGCCACGGTCGAACGCAATTCATATCGACCGATCTGCTCTTCACGCGAGGAAGTCATCGCAAGGTTCTCAACCTGATTGGTGAGCTCGTCGACCGAATGGATCAACTCAACATTGGAATGACTGACGCATATCAGTTGGTCAGAAATAGTCCTGAAGTCACTGGTGTCGACCTGAACTGGAGCGAAGTCCAAGGACGCTACAAAGACAGTCGGGTTGGTTCAGGAACCGTAAAAGCCACGAACTACGCCGAACACGAGGAATATCGAATCAATAGAGCCGTGGATCTAATAACTGCTCGAAGTGGTGCCGCACACGATGGCGGTGGATTGATGCGGCTCTATGCCAGAAAACACCTGATGGAGATGGAGCCAGGATCATCAGGGCGAAAACGCAACATGTTGGACGTCGCACGGTTCCTAAGGTTTGCCGTCAACAAATGCGGAGCGAACAAAAAGTGGTTGCCATTGGAATGCGACGACATGAAGGAGCTAATCGGTAAGCGGCAATCGACGCCCAAACCAACAACACCGATCAAACCCGAAGAACTTTTAGTCCTGCTGAATGGATTGGAGTCAGATCCTGAATTAAGGCTCGCCGTTGGTCTCGTTGGCTTGTTTGGTCTTCGACCAGCCGAACTAATGGTTCTGAACGTTGAAGATGGCGAGTTGATGGTCGGCAACGTAAAGCGAAACGCTCACAGTGCCGCTGAACCAAAACCACCAAGGAATGCCGTGGAGCTACCGCTAAAAGAGCTACCAGGCGAAGGTGCCCGACTCGTTCAGCTGTATGCCAGCGGATTGGTGAGGCTCCCAAAAAGCATCAGAAATCTCGAACCAGACGCCTACAAGGCATGCGGACATACCTTCCGCCAATACCTCGATCGAAACCCAACCTGGCAAACGCTGAAACAGAAAAATCCTGAACTAACCCCCTATTGCCTAAGGCATGGCTATGCATGGAGATCAGCGAAGTATTATCCCCAGCCAGTTCCCTTAAGAGACACTGCGTGGATGATGGGGCATGACTTACGAACCCACATTCGCCATTACGGCCAATGGACTGACACTGCCTCTACAAAAATCGCAGTTGATGCTGCGATTAAATCCCTAGAAACAATCACTTAGTTAACACTCTGGAAAATATTTCACAGTAAGCACCCTGCCTCAAATCTCAGAGTTGGCCTCTTCAATAGCAATATCAATACATCCAGCTAAAACTGCCCATTGTTTACCCGACCATGGCGGACCTGGCCAAGCACCGCAATCAAGGGTTTTGTTTGCAGTTTCTGCAATGATCTCCCATTGTTTCTGAAAATCAGCTGTCTTCCTCTTTCTCTCCGCCGCCTGTGCCTGAGGTTTATCAATTCGTGGCCGGGTTGATCGGGCGAAACGTGTTTCAAGACCTTCCCTTAGAAGCAACCGACGCCGTACATCGTGATAATGCAGCCGCGGCGGTGTCTCATTCAAAGCGGCATAAACCGTACTTTTGGATCGACCAAGAATTTCAGCAGCTTCAGAAACAGAAATCAATGTCTTTGTTGCACTCATGAACTAGCCTATACGTGGGGGAAAGTCTGCAATACGTGCAATCTTCTAACTATTCCTTCGCGTATTGCCTGCAAAAGCAACGTGCCTCGAATCAACTCACTTAATATTAGCCAGTAAGGACCCTTGTGTTGCAATAGAAGATGTTGAAATCACTTCCCCAACTAAGAATTAACCAAGCCCCGCCACGAACGGGGTTTTTGATTGCAGCGGGGAATACTCCAATCAGTCACCCACCTGCAATGACCGTCGACACTCAAATGACGCTTGCTCTGCTGCAGGAGCTACTGATGGCACTGAGAGCTAACGACGTTGATGGCTACAAGTCTTGGTTAACCCTCGGTATTGAACAGCTTGGAAGGGATGTGGCTGGTGAGGTCGAGCCGGATTGGATGGTGTTCTTATTGGTGGAAGAGGAAAGGGACAGGCTGATGGCTTGGCAGCTAGGCGTGAGTCTGCAGTCCCGTTGGGAAATTATGGAGGTGTTGTACCCATAACGGGTGAGGACTTGGATTAGTTGTATGACGACATCATTTCGACCAAGCTGCCTGATAAGCGCAAGCGTGGCACTGCTGATGAAGCTCTGGCAACCAACGCTAAAGCCTTCTAACCCTGCCCTAACTGTTGGGGGTTTTTTCGTTTCTGTATAGATATGCTGCCAATAGAAAGATTGGATTCACTTGTGTAACAGCACGAACAACAGAAACGTTGACGTTGTTGCTATAAAAATAAAGTAGTACCAACTACAAAGAACGTTCACCTCACTTCTGTGAGGCGCAGACTCGCCAGGCCACGGAACGGGGACCTGGATTTCTGAGGAACCTCAAATGACTCTCACCTATCGTGGTAAGCAGTATGTCCAGCACAAAGGTGTTGGTTTTGATGCAACCAAGAAGGCACCATTGACCTATCGCGGCGTGTCATACGCCAAGTAAACCAAGGATTTCACATCAATCAGCTCTCGCTTAACAGCGGGAGTTTTTTATTGCCTACTGAATAGCAGCAAAGCTGAAACTGCCTACTGCAGCGGACATCACCAGCACAAGCAAGGCATCGTTACGGCATCTAATTCACGCTCCATGCTGCGTCGTCTCTCCCTAGGGCTGTTGGCTTCTGCCATCTCTGTTGCTTCCCTTCCTGCCATTGCTCAAGAAGACGGCAGTGCTGATGACCTTGGTGTGATGAGCATCAGCCTGAAGGATGTCGTCAAACCCACTATTGGTTTTCAAGGCGCACTGCAGGGAGCAGGCACACCGAATCAAGCCGGTATTGGCGGGTTCTTGCCTCTCTCTGTTGGAGACAACAGCGTCTTCTTTGCTGATGTACTGGCGAACGTCAACTTCGCTGATTACGGCAATGACAGCAGCATCATCAACACCACTGTTGCTGGCACCACGATCAGCACCTCATCACGGCTGGGTTATCGCTGGCTCAATGGTGACCGCAGTTGGATGTATGGGCTGAATGCGGGTTATGACACCCGACCAATGGCAACGGGCTATGCCGATACGGGGGTGCCTGTGACCAACCGCAGCACGGTCTTCTTCCAGCAGGCTGCAGTCAATGCAGAAGCAGTAAGCGACAAGTGGGCATTCAATGCTTATGCACTTATCCCGACTGGTGATACCGAGCAACAGCTCAACACCGTCTATCAAGGCGGCGCACTAGATACCTTTGGCTTGGATGCGGGTTACAACCTGACGCCAGCCCTAAGGGCATCTGTTGGTTACTACTACCAAAACGGTGATATGAATGAGGCTGATGGCTCTGGTGTTTTGGGTCGCCTCGCTTATTCCATCAACAACGGACTAACGCTTGGCACCAACCTCTCTTATGACAGTGCATTCAAGTCACGCTTCTCCGCTGACATCAAGTGGCGCTTCAATACCAATGGTGGTCCTGGGAAAGAAACACCGAAATCCAATGCTGCAGTTGAAGCCCTAACATCAACGCCAAGCAATCGGGATGTGCGGGTGCACGACGAAGATGCATGCAACGCAGACGAATGGCAATTATGGAATTCAACGAGGGAAGAGTTAAGGCGAATGGGGTGTATGGATCAGAGAGTGAATACCCAAATGGGGTAAACTAAACAATAAATCACTATATGAACCGACACATAACCCAACCAACCTAACCCCAGAAGTCCCTGCAACCACAGGGGCTTTTTATTTCTTCAGTCACACCCATAAACCAGTAAATCAGCCTTTAATACCTGGCACCATTGCAATGTAGAAAGTTGCCTTGATGGCTTATTTGGAAGGAACTAATCAGAAATAATTTTACGTATTCATAACAAATCCACCCTTGACTTAATTTACTCTAAAGCTATTTATATTCCCTAGCTTAATCACCAAAGCTTGAGTATTTGATCGCCATCACGAATGCCATTTGCCCTTCTAAATCTCACCGCAATTTGATGCCACTCCGCTGGGATTTGATTGAGCCGCACATCAAAGGCAAACGGCAATTTTTGTTGCCCTGGTGAGACACGCTTGCTCTTGCTTCTACGACCACCTCTTGTCTCAACCAATCGCTTCAGCATGCTTGAGCCCCAGTGGCACTTGGCTGCTCCTTTGGCGTGATGGCGATACTTTTGGCAAAAGCGTGCATAGCGCTTGGAGCATCCCTTCAGGCTTGATGCCAATTGCAGAAAGCTTGGGTGCCACTCACTGATGCCATCACACGCCAATCTTCCGTAATGCCCGTAGTTGGAATAGGGGTCATAAAACCCTTTTCTGATTCCTGCTGCCTTTGGATTGGCGTGGATATACCGCAACGTATTCAGCACTCGCCTGTGATCTTTTGGAGCAATCGCAGTGGCGTAATACCTGGCTTCCCAAAAATGCCCGCAACGACCAGAAAGGCGGTTTAGTGCCATGGCTGAATACCAGCCAAACCAATGCATCAGCTTTGGCAATTCATTTGCATCATCAGGACGCAGAAGCAAATGCAGGTGATTAGCCATCAGACACACCGCATATAAGCGATGAGGCACCTTCTGCTTGGCTTTAGTGAGCACAGCAAGCAGCACATCCCTTCTCAATCCTTTGGCAATCAGAAACTGACGGCTATTGCATCTAAGCGTGATATGAAATGAATGTCCTGGAGGAAGCCGACGAGATGATCGACCCATTGAATCAACAACCAGATGGTGAATTGTCGCTAACGATCTCCCGACTGAATATTCATTAGCCCCGCCACGAGCGGGGTTTTTGTTGCTTACTGAATAGCAGCAAAGCTGAAACTGCCTACTGCAGCGTGTAGCAGCAGCACAAGCAAGGCATCGTTACGCCATCTATTAACGCCTAATGCTGCGTCGTCTCTCCCTGGGGCTGCTTGCTTCTGCCATCTCTCTTGCTTCTCTGCCCGCCATTGCGCAAGAGGACGGCAGTGTTGATGACCTTGGTGTGATGAGCATCAGCCTTAGGGGTGTTGTCAAGCCCACCATTGGGTTTCAAGTTGCATTGCAAGGAGCTGGAACACCGAATCAAGCAGGTATTGGTGGGTTCTTGCCTCTCTCTGTTGGCGAGAACAGTGTGTTCTTTGCTGATGTACTGGCGAATGTCAACTTCGCTGATTACGGCAATGACAGCAGCCTGATCAATACAGAAGTTGCTGGCACCACGATCAGCACTTCCTCAAGGCTTGGTTATCGCTGGCTGAATGGAGACCGCAGCTGGATGTTTGGGCTGAATGCTGGTTATGACAGCCGTCCGATGGCTACAGGTGATGCCGATACAGGGGTATCCGTCACAGACAAGAGCAGTGTCTTCTTCCAGCAGGTTGCTGTGAATGCAGAAGCTGTCTCAGACAGTTGGAACTTCAATGCCTATGCCTTAGTTCCGGTTGGTGAGAAAGAAGCTCAACTCAACAGCGTTTTTCAAGGCGGTTCACTCAACACCTACGGGCTTGATGTTGGTTATTTCATCACTCCTGAGCTGAATGCTTCTGTTGGCTATTACTACCAGCAAGGTGACCTTGGTTCAGCAGATGGTTCTGGCGTATTCGGACGCTTGGCTTATGAAATCAGCAGTGGTTTAACAGCTGGAGTGAATATCTCCTACGACGAGGCATTCGAGACAAGAGTTTCAGCAGACCTTAAAGTGCAATTTGGTGGTGCGGCTACAACAGCGCAACGGAAAAAAGTTCAACAACACCCTGTGATCAATGCCCTAACATCAACACCAAGCAGCCGGGATGTGAGGGTGCACGATTCACCTGATTTAACCCACTGGAGGAGCGAACAGGGATTCCTCACAAACCTGTATTGATCAATACCTGTACAACCACCGAATGCGGGTGTAGATGTGTTCCTAGACCTTAACATCCAAAACCTCCTGCCACCACAGGGGCTTTTTATTTCTTTAATCACTGCCTAATCACGCCTAAATTTCCCTAATGAGGCATACGATACCTGGCACCTATATCGTGCCAGCATTTCTTCCATCGATGATTTCTATATTAATTAATTCCACTTTAAGTATTTAGGCAAGGCAAACTCAACCTCTGCATTCAAGATCTCTAATGATACGCTTACCCCCCTCAATTTATTCACCACAGCAATAGCCGTTAATCGCCATCTCTTATGCCATTGGCTTTTCTAAATCTCACCGCAACTTGATGCCACTCGTCTGGTATTTGATTGAGTCTGATATCAAATGCAAAGGGTAATTTCTGTTGTCCTGGTGAGACCCGGTTTTTCCTGCTTTGACTGCTTCTGCCTTTTTCTACCAGACGTTTCAGCATTCTTGAGCCCCAATGGCACCTAGGGCCGCCTTTGCTTTTGTGCCGGTAGTTCTGGCAGTAAACACACCTCTGGCTATTACGCAACCCCTTTAATCTGATTCCCTAAAACATAATCTAAAACGCATTTTTAAACGCAATGTTATTCATCACGTTAGACGCATTCTTAAACGCAATGAAAAACGCATTGGGCCTTGTCCGATCCTGATAAAACAAAAGCTTGCGCGGTTGATGAGCTGACACAGACGCACAGACTTTTTCCCAGACTTCTATTGCTTCTCTTTTATCTAATTCTCTTATTTAGAAGACAGCCCTGTGTGTATGTGTTGAGGGATGGCAAAACCTAGGGCTGTCCTTGGTTCTCAGTTGACACACACCCTCGACTTAACCCCTGTGTTGTCTGTGCCATTGAACCTCCATTTCCGTGTTCGCTCCTTACCGGTGGGGTTTGGCTCACGTTCAAAGCCAAGGCCCTTGAGGCATTCAGCCATTAGCTGAAAATCGCGAGTGGTTGGTGGTCGTTGAACGACACGATCGCCATCGTCGGTTTTCTCGATTGATGCACAGACCAATGACAGCTCAATCGCAAGCAATAGCGAAAAGCCTTTCGATGCTTTCAAGGCATGAAGACAGCGCAACTCAACAGCAGTTGTGAATGGATTTTCGACCGAGTAACCCTCGTTTCGCTTATCGCTAAGCCCTTGATGGGCTTCGCCGAGCATCGGCTTCAGTCCATCGCGATATTGCGCGATTGCAGCCTTCCAAATGCGGTCTCGATTACGGGCGATGTGATCAGTGTCAATCACGTCGACATGCTGTTGCTGAGGCAGGTCCACAACCCAGAAGCGGCGATTCCCTGTGGTGTCTCGAAGGAAGTCATCACCGTTAACGCTGGCGGCCAAGACAGACCGCCTGGGCATGAATTCATAGGCCCGTCCATACGGCACCCGCTGCAAATCACGAGGGTTAGTGATCAGGTTCTTCAGAGCACCGGCTGAACGCTTGCCGGTGTGATGTTCAAGCTCACCAAGCTCAGTGATCAGCACCCTGTGAAGGGCGATGGTTTGATCCTTGAGCTGGTCATGGCTACTGGAGCTGAACCATTCCGGATCAGGCACCAGGGCCCTTAGTGCGCTGGTTTTGCGAATGCCTTGTGGACCTTTAAGGGTCAGGACTGCATCGAACTGACACCCAGGGTTGAGAACACGCCAGACGGCACCTCTGAGAAAGGCGCAGAACATTTCGTTCGCCAACTCACCGCTCACCCCGAAGTAGTCCTGCGCACATGTCGACAGGTCCACCGGCTTGATGGATTTGTCCTGCTCGATCCGCCTGAAGTACTGCTCGATCGGATGGAAGCGACTCTTTTTCGCGACCTGAAGGATCGCGTCGTAAGCGTCGTTTTTCTTTGCCTTCCAGCCGTGCTCCTGGAACTCGACGTAAGCCGTCTCCATCCATTCAGAGGTGACGTGCACACCATCGAGCTGGACCTCCATTGACAGTTCGTTGAAGCGGAGCTTGTAGGCAGCACCGCGGATCATTGCAGCTAAATCTCCGGCGTTGCAGGGTGTGCGGTGCCAGCCTGAGTCGTCGACCCACCAACCTGATGGGGTCTTCTCAACGAGCTTGTGCATTGTTCTGCCTCTTCAATTTATCTAGGTCGTGATTGCCAAAGACATGAACGGGACCGTCTGCTGTTTGAGTGATTTTTTTGAGTGCCCATCCGTTATGAACATCACCAACGCGGAGCCCAGCAGGCGCTGAAAACGTGCTGCCCGGCATGCAAAACAACAGTCCGCTGGAGCTGTACTCGCACCAGAGGTTTGAGCCGCCAGGGCCGTCATGCCTGCCACAAGTCGGGCACGGGTTAGCCCTGCGGGAACGGCCGTTACGAGAGGGAGTGCCTCCCCTCCGGATCGCTGCCGATGGCTGTAATGAGCTGGCGTGGCACTCCTTCAGAAATGCCCACCACTGCGCATCCGGCGCTGACAGTGCATCTGGACCGCAACCATCAAGCCAGATGTAATTCTCACCACTGGGATGACGGCCGCCAATGATCACCTGACGACGCCGGCTGTAGAAGATCTCGACGGCTTCACCCTTCGCGCCATTGATTGGATCCTTGGTATGAATCTTTCCTTGGAATGGACCGATCTGCGCGTCCTGTTCAGGGGTGAGCTGGAACTGGAGCTTCAGCCGATAAGTGTCACCACGTCGCCCAACGATGAAAGTTCCGGTGAAGGGGTTGAGACCGTGCTCGGCAACCTTGTCGACGGCAGTTTCGCCATCAAGGTCAACTGAAATGATCCGACCGTCTTCTGTACCGGTACGTAACCCAACAGATTTCACGCCTGGATGGTCCGCAATTTGCTGCAGGGAAAAACCATCCGAAGAGGGCCAAGCTTTAATCAGTGGGTTTTTATTCGCGCCGCACGGAAGAAGGCAACAGCCCTGGTAAATAAGGGTCTGAAGGCGCAGGAGTTGAGGTTTTGGGGTTCTCAATTTCCAAACCCCCGAGGCTCTAGTTCCTTATTGACCTGATCAAGCAACCACACGAGTTGGCATAGAGCCACTCCCCCATAAGCGGTAGTGGTCCTTGCCGCCTTGGACCAATACTTGAGCTCCCACAAGCTCAAACTTGCTTTGGTCTCATTCGGTGAGTGCCATAAAACCCCTGGGGCGTAAATCACCTTTGGACATTGAGGCGTCTCGTTGAGAGGCCAGGAATGAACCAAATAAGTAGCGTCAACCAATAGACGATCTGAGTCCTTGATCATCGGGAATGACGCAGCGGTCAGGTCATCAGGCAAACGAACGTTTGAAGCCTTTTCCCAGAATTGGAGATTGCGGAAAGCTGGATCAACGATTCGCCCTTCGTCATCAATGCACCAACAATGAATCGGCCAGGGCCTCATCCAATACGACGGTTTCGATAGTTGAAGATCATCACGACACCAAACCATCACGCTGCCAATGACAGCCCTGTAGGTGGGTCGTAAATCCATCAGAGCGTGAACCTTCTGAAAGCAGTCCAGACCTTGATTCGCTCCTGCGATGGTGATCCAAGGCGCGTTTTGAGTTGGATTAAATGGAGCAGAAAGGTTCTCTTCGATCAGGGAGGTGCTCATGACCGCACCTCTTGAGCGGTGGCGGCAGAAACTTGAGCCTCTAATTCGACGTCTTGACGGCAGGTCATTAGGTAACGACCTGGATTTCCAAATAAAATGGAGCTAACGAATTGTGGGCTCTTGCTGTAGGAGCAGCGGGGGTCTTTTTTTTGCACGATCAACCCTCCTTTCTTGCAAGGAGACCGCGCTGATTGAATGCACTACGTACGTTTTCAACGTTCCAGGTGATCGATGAATTGCGGCTCGGACCGAGGTTGTAATCGCGTCCGTTTTCTAAAAATCCACCAGCGATATCGCGGCGGCGCTTAAGCGTGTCGCTTGAGACGCCGAGCTGCTCAGCAGCATCAGGGGTGCGCTTCCAAGACGAAGTCATGGTTGTCAATAAAGAACGAAAAACGAAATCAGCTACCGGCCATCTGTCCACGATCCGGTTGCTTATTCCCGTTTCTTCTCGTCTGCTTATCAAGTCCAGGGGGTAAGCATTCCCAAATCCTGTGACACTGGCGTCTCCAACCGTTTCACCTGGTGCACTAGCAGACCGTCAGCTGCTCTAGTGACTTGTAGAGCCTGCGGCGATGGGTGATCATCGTGCTCCCACAGACGAATCGTTAAATCGAGATGATTCGAGTTTCGTTAAAGTGACACTACATGCTGCGGCAAGAAACTGCAAGCTTCAATCTCGCCACTACATGTGGTGGGAAAGACAAGGAACCTGCCCACTTGAAATCAGACTTAAGAATCAGACTCACTCACCAGTCTCAGGGAGTGAGATCTCAATGGAGCCAAGCGGATTCGAACCGCTGACCCCCTGCATGCCATGCAGGTGCTCTACCAGCTGAGCTATGGCCCCATCAACAGCTACAAGACCCGCAAGCCTGTTCGCTGTCGTGGCGAAGCATACACCGCCACGGAGCTCAAACCTGGCGCCACACCGCCATTAATTTGCCTTGAACCTGCACCTGCTCCGCTGGCAACTCAATGGGGGCATAGGCAGGATTCGCCGCTTCCAAGCGCACCACACGGCCATCGAGATGGAAATGCTTAAGGGTGGTGCCACTCCCTGGCACCAAAGCACTCACGATCGTGCCCTGACGCAGGCGACCCGGCTCCTGCACAGGTTCCATCAGCACCACATCACCATCGGCGATGTGGGCATCCACCATCGAATCACCATTCACGGTGAGGGCAAACAAGCCCCGGGTTTCGAGCACCGGAGCCAGATCAAGGTGTTCCTGCACATCGTCGAAGGTTTCCACCAAACCACCTGCCGCTACAGCGCCAAGCACCGGAATACCCGACGCCACATCCCCCAACAATTGCAAGGTGCGCGCCTGTCCCTCCTGCCAAGTGAGCCAACCCTTCTGCTGCAAATGGCGCAATCGACTTTGCACAGGAGCGGGTGAACGCAGCCCCATCGCCTGCATCATCTGACGAATAGAGGGGCTGTGGCGATGGCTACCGATGTAGTCCGACAGCCAGTCGTAAAGCTCCTGCTGAGCAGTGGTGAGCGGCTCGGGGGATCCAGTGGTCACCGGGACGGTCCAATTCAGTCAATACATTTGTACCTATTCCATGAGGGTTTGGCAAGGGGCTCAAGGATTGGGCGCTTGGGCGCAGATCCAGTTCACCTTGGCAGCCGTTCCCTGACGCCCTGGGTAGGGACTCCAACGCCCCTCCTGATCCTGCCGCTCCAACACCCCATCAAGGCATTGGGCGCGCATCGATAGCTGGCGCATACCCCACGGGTTGCTCTCGCCTTTGCGCATCAACAACAGGGCCTGAAACGTCACCGTCTGATCAAGGCGGCGAGGGTCACGCAGATATTCAGCCGCATCGACCTTGGGGGATTGCATCGCCTCCATAAACGTCCAATCCGATGGCGCAGACGTTTCCTGATCCATCATTTGCCGGCGCACCTGACTCCAAAACTTGGGCTCAGGTTTTGGCGACCAGTTGGCATGGCCCGGCAACGCCGAGGCAACAGACACGGCGGCGGCCGTGGAACCCATGATCAGGATGGTTCGCACTGAAGCAGATGTTTGCAAGCCACCGCAATTGTTCAGCCTAGAAAGAACGCTCATGGATTGTCCTGGTCGACATTTTTTTGCTTGATCAATTCCGCCAACATTTCCAATTTGGCGTTTTCAGATTCGGAGGCACGAGAGGCCATCCAGGCACCGGAGGCCTTGAGCTGAGCGAGTTGCTGCACCAAAGAAAGAGCTGTTTCTCGAAGGGTGTCGATGTCATCGCACTCACGGATGAACCGGCCCCACTTTTCGAGCTCAAAGGATTGCTCTAGGCCTCGCTCGATCGGATTCATGCTCATGCGCCCTGCTCCCTCTGCTCCTGATCCTGCCGCTCCTGCTCGAGCAAGGGATCTGGCTCACCGTTGCAGATCGCTTGAGCCCTGCGATAAAAGCCGCTCTCACGGTCACCGGCTGCCTCTAGGGCTTCCAGAACCCGTTGCCAATTGTCTCGTTCGACTTGATCCATGCTTCAAGTTGACGTTGAAAAAATCTTACGTAGAAAGTCGAGACTGAGATCACGCACCACCATCCATTCAGCATCCACCGTGATCGCATGCCCACTGCGCTCCAACCAATGAAGGTCTCGAGGAGAAGAGTTCACGCTGCGCATCAACAGCTGAAGACCACTGGCTGAAATCACCTTGTCGCGACGACTGGCAATCGCCAGCAGCGGTTGCTGAACCTGGGTGAGCTGCTTGCGCGTGCAGGAGATGAGATCGAGCACGCGAGCACTGGTTGCCACGGGATAGCGGTCGTAAGACCAGAGCCGCTCTGCCGCGATCGGATCAAAGAAATCAGAGGCGGGCTTTGGCAGCGATTGCGTGAAGCGGATCAGCAAAGGGGCCAAAAAGCGGCGGGGATCTCCGCTGCGAATGGGGGGTGAGTACAGCAAGAGAGCCTTGATTTGCGGGTAACGCAACGCCAGTTGCAGGCTCAAAATCGAGCCCAACGACAGTCCACCCACCACCACTCTCTGCCCCTCTGACAACAGGCGCGTGATCAAGGCATCAAGAGGGTCGATCCACTGCTGTGGCTGCACCTCCATCAAATCGCTCAGGGTGGTGCCGTGGCCCATGAGCAGGGGAACCTCAACGCCATAGCCCTCGGAATTCAAGGCCTGCGCGAGGAGCTGCATCTCAGAGGGTGAGCCGGTAAACCCATGAATGAGAACCACAGTCACGGCCCCACCAGGCAGCGAAAACGCCTGGGGCGATGCGCTCACAAACCACCAAGCAACACGGCGAGGAGCGCCTGCTGGGCATGCAGACGATTCTCCGCCTGGTCAAAGATCCGGCTGGAGGCACCCTCCATCACCCCGGCACTGATCTCCTCATCGCGATGGGCAGGCAAACAATGCAGAACAATCGCTTTGGGATCCGCTTCTGAAAGCAGGGCCTCATCCAAGCAAAAACCTTTAAACGCCTGCTCGCGCTCCGCTTGCTCCTCCTCCTGGCCCATCGAGGCCCATACATCCGTATACAGCGCCTGAGCACCGCGCACCGCCGCCACTGGATCACTGGTGACCTCGATCTGCGCTCCAGATACGGCAAGAGCACGGGCTTGATCAAGCACCCCAGGAAGGGGCTCAAATCCATCGGGACAACCGATGCGCACATTCACGCCCAAAAGAGCACCGCAGAGCATCAAGGAGTGGGCCACGTTGTTTCCATCCCCGACATAGGCCAGGGTTTGACCTTGCAGATCGCCAAAGGCCTCCTGCATCGTGAGGAAATCAGCTAAGGCCTGACAGGGATGTTCGAGGTCCGTCAGGGCATTGATCACCGGAATCGACGCCCAGTAGGCGTAATCCACGAGCTCCTGTTGGGCAAAGGTGCGCACAGCAAGAGCGTCACAAAAACGACTCAAAACCCTGGCCGTATCTTCCAAGGGTTCACCACGACCGAGCTGGGTGACCTGGGGATTGAGATCAACGGTTTGACCACCGAGGCGGGCCATCGCCACTTGAAAGCTCACCCTGGTGCGCGTGGACGCTTTGGTGAAGATCAAGCCCAACACCCGATTGCCGAGATCGATACGACGGTCACCAGACTTCAGTTGGCGCGCAAGGTCGAGCAGAGCCTGGGTTTCCTGCGCCGAAACGTCCGCAGACGACAGGTAATCACGCCCGCTCAGGGAGGTGAGAACAGCAGCAACGCCCTTATCCATGCCAGCGGCTTCAAAGGAGTGTTATCGGGGATGAAAGGGCTGCTCGTCAAGCCTTCCAACCCCTGCGTGCTGGAACCGTTGCTGTTCCTGACGCCAAAGGATTCAAATTTTCGAACCGGTTGCGGCGGTTCTTAGCGGCGGCTGAAGCTGATCAATCCAACAAAAAAACTGCCCCCAAGGGAAGCAGTTCGTGAGGGTTCTAGACATTGGAATGGTGTCTTCGGGAACGGATGCGCAGAAGATCAAGCAGCGAGGGATTGCTCTTCAGGCATCACGCTGGCGGACAGCATATCCTTGAGATCATCTCCTTCAATCACTTCTTTTTCAAGGATTTTTTGGGAGATCGTCTCGAGCAACGCCATGTTTTGGCGCAGGATCGACAAGGCTTGGTCATGGGCACGATCAACCAGACCGCGCACTTCACGATCGATCGCTTGAGCCGTGGCATCACTCACGGCACGGCGGGGATTGTTGTTACCGCCAAGGAAACGGCCACCGCCCTGCTTGTCGTAGGCAAGGGGGCCGAGGGTGTCGCTCATGCCATAGGTGCCAACCATCTGCTCAGCAATGTCGGTGGCGCGCTGCAGATCATTGGCAGCTCCTGTGGTGATTTTGCCGAAAACAATTTCCTCTGCAGAGCGACCGCCGAGGAGGGTGGCAATTTGCCCTTCCAAATCCTCGCGGGAATTGAGAAAGCGCTCTTCAGTGGGGAGTTGCAAGGTGTAGCCGAGAGCACTCATGCCGCGGGGCACTATCGAGATCTTGGCCACTTTGCTGCCGCCTGGCATCAAATGTCCCACGATCGCGTGACCAACCTCGTGGTACGCAACAACCTTTTTCTCGTCGTCTTGCATCACCCTGCTTTTTTTCTCAAGGCCAGCAACAACCCGCTCGATGGCTTCGTTAAGGTCGCCCTGAACAACTTCTTTTTTATAGTTACGTGCCGCTAGGAGCGCTGCCTCATTCACGAGGTTGGCAAGATCGGCACCTGCAAATCCACTGGTGGCTTGAGCGATTTTGTCGAGGTCAACCTCGTCAGCAAGTTTTACTTTTTTGGCATAAATATCTAGAATCGTTTTACGACCTGAGACATCAGGACGATCGACCAATACCTGACGGTCGAACCGACCAGGGCGAAGTAAAGCGGCATCGAGAACTTCAGGTTGGTTGGTGGCGGCCAACACAATCACGGGTTTGTCTTTGGAGGCAAAGCCATCCATTTCGGTGAGCAATTGATTCAGCGTTTGCTCGCGCTCATCATTGCCTCCAACCACACCCATTGAGCCTGAACGGCTCTTACCGATCGCATCTAGCTCGTCGATAAAGATGATGCATGGAGCATTCTTTTTGGCCTGTTCAAACAGGTCACGAACACGAGCAGCACCAGCTCCCACAAAGAGTTCTACAAATTCAGAGCCGCTGATGATGAAGAAAGGAACACCGGCCTCGCCAGCCACGGCTTTGGAGAGCAGAGTTTTACCTGTTCCTGGGGGGCCTACAAGCAACACGCCCTTGGGAATGCGTGCGCCGATGTCGGTGTAACGCTCGGGTGTTTTTAAGAAATCAACAATCTCATTGAGCTCGTCTTTGGCTTCATCCACACCTGCCACGTCGGCAAACGTGACCCGGGATTGCTCATCAGGCACATACACCTTGGCCTTGCTCTTGGTGAAATTAAGCGCACCTTGAGCGCCGCCTCCACCCATGGAGCGGCGGGCAAAAAACTGCAATACCAAGATGAAGATCAGTGGTGGCACCACCCAGCTCAGAATGGTGGTGAAAATATTGGGCTTCTTCGGCGGCGCGGCGGCAAACTCAACGCCTTTGCTCTCCAGTCGCTGAGGCAGATCCATGTCAAAGATCGGCGTGGTGGCGAGCACGGAAGGAGCACCTTCCTCCACCTCACTGAGCTCATAACGAATTTGATCTTGGGTGATGAAGGCACGCTTAACCGCTCCATCGTTGACCTGATCGATAAACAAGGAATACGGGACCCGAGGCACCTGTTGCATGCCTTGATTGGGAATAAAGCTGCTGAGCAGCAACAACACTCCGAAGCCAATCAAAACAAGGTTGATGATCCCGAAGCGCCGATTAGGGCGATTGTCGTCCTCTCGAATCGCCATGTAGCTGCTTCCCGAATGCGCACCAAACTAAGTCGGTTGTTTCCCTGGTGGGTGGCCGTGCTGGGAGGAGAACCGAACGCCTGGGTCACAAGCGAAAGGCTGCGCCCCCATTGGCAACCGGGCATGGCTCCGGCGCGAATGGGTTCCCAAGGCTGCGCTCCTTGAGCAGGAAACACCTGCTGATCACCCGCATACCCACCACCTTGCTGGGCTCGCTGGCGTTCGCGATCGTTGGAATCCTGAGCCTGGCGGAATGCTCCGACGATGAAATCAGACCGAGCGAAGCGCCGCTATCAAGAAAAAATTTATGAGCTGCTGCTAGCCCTCTGCATAGTGGTGTTGGTGAGCTTTGCTTTTCCACGCTTGAGCTGGATCGGCCCCCTGGGTTACGGCCTCATCGCCCTGCTGCTCACGCAATTGGTGATGATCCGCAAAACGGTGCTCACTGTTGAGGACCGTTTGTATCAGCTGCTAGGGCTCGCGGCCCTGGTTGCCCTGCTGTTGTGGCAAATCACGCCTGTGCGCTGGGTGGTGAGCGGCGTTCCACTCGTGCTCACTTGGAGTGTGCTGGTGGGCTGGAGCGTGATCCGCTTGGTGGAACGGCTCTCCCAGGAACGCAAAGTGACGGCTGGCTTGCTGATGGGTGCGGCCGCTGGCTATCTGCTTTTGGGGCTCACCTCTGGATTGGTGATGAGTGCGGTGGAAACCATTCAGCCGGGCAGTTTCGAACCACTCAACATCCTTCAAGAATCTTCCAGTGGGCCCAACGCCAGCGTGCTGGTCTCCGTAAGAGCTTTTTCCCAAATCAACTATTTCGCTTTTATCTGCTTAACCACGGTGGGCTTTGGAGACATCCAACCGGTCATGCCTGTCTCGCGGATGCTGGCGGTGGTGACAGGAATCATTGGACCGCTTTATTTAGCGGTGGTGATGGGAGTTCTGATTGGTCGCTACACCAACCAAGTGGAAGAAAAAGACATTTTTTAGAACGACGATCGACGGTGACTCGGGGATTTCAGCTTTAAGCTGAAGACAACAAAAGAATCAATAACAGCCATGCAATACGCCTGCCTAAGCAACGGTAACAGAATGCCGCTCTTGGGTCTGGGCATCTGGAAATCCGAATCAAGACAGGTTTATACGGCCGTACGGGAAGCCATCAAGATTGGATATCGCCACATTGATTGTGCGAGCATTTATGGCAATGAAAAGGAAGTTGGCGACGCTATTTTCTGACGCCATTCACAATCGTGAGGTCACAAGAGACAAGCTCTGGATCACATCCTGTCGATTGCGAACGATTTAAATCATCACGCCGGTTGTGCCACAACTTTCTTCTGTGCGTTTTTGTACTTCTCCAACACGCGGTTGGGGATGGCCGGTTCCTCTGGATGGTCGATCAGCAGGTAGTTGAGCAGGGCAGCTGCTCCACCGGGATTGGTGGCCATCGGGACCTGATACACATCACACAAACGCCCCAAGGCTTCGATATCAGCGTGATGGGGATGGGCCGAGAGGGGATCACGGAAGAAGATCAAACCTTTGATGTTGTTTTCCGAGATCATCTTCCCGATCGCCTGATCACCGCCAAGCGGGCCTGAGGCCAGCTTTTTGGAAATCATCAGCCCCACTTCCTGATACAACTTGATGCCAGTGGTGCCAGTCGCCACCAGGTGAAAACGCTTGAGTTTGTCGGCATGGATGCCGGCGAATCCCATCAGGCTTTCCTTCATCTCGTTGTGGGCCACCAGGCCGAGGTAGCTGCGCTGGTCCACAAAACTCAGTCCCTGCTTCTCGTAAACCTCCTGCATGTGGATGGCTGAGAAGTATTGCTTGAACTTCCTCGCGGTGATCGGTGCCGTTTCCACCAGCGATCCGTAGTGGTCGACCGAAAGGCGTGCAATGGTCACCGGCTGCGTTGTGACCACATTGGCGAAGTGACTGCCTTCGTCGGTGAACATGCTTTCACCGAAGAATTCACCGGCACGGAGCAGGTCCAGTTCCACATCGGCAAGCATGCGCCGCACCTCTCCTGACAACAGCAACATCAAGCTGCAGGCGGGCGTGCTCTCCTTCATCAACAGTTCACCAGCCGGGTGCTCCTCCACATGCAGCTGGGCGGCGAAGGCTGCAATCTCATCCTCTGAGAAAGTCTTGGGAAGCTCGCTGCTGGCGATCAAAAAGTTGGTGAGGTCTTCGGTGCCCATGTCCTGTACGCCTCGATGCGTTTTGGCTGAAACGTAGTCATGCCTTCAGGTGCCTGCCGTACCGAGGCGCACGTTCAGCGTTCATTGCGTTCCGCCTCCGCTTTCATCCGCATCACCCGTTCCAGCACGGTTTCGTTGCTCATTCGGTTGTTGAGCCGTTCCACCAGCAGCGGGAAAGCCAACGGTCCTGGCCGTGGTGTTTCGATGTGGAGGAACGTCTGAGCCTGGGCGCGTTCGAGCGCCGCCCGCAGCCTCGAGAGTTCGAGTTGCTCCTCCAGCACTTCACGGCGTGCTTGCTGCAGCAGCAAATTGCCGGCTTCGTGACGCTCGAACACATCAAACAGCAGCGAAGCACTGATCTGGAGTTGTCCGGTGCTTTTGCTGGAACCAGGAAAGCCACGGTTCATCAGCCCAGCGATCTGAGCGATCGCTCTGAAACGGCAGCGTCGCAGTTCGGAGAGGTTGAGGGCCTGTTCCAGATCCCGTTCCAAAGCATCAGCCGCCAACAGTTGATCGCGATGGTCTTCCAGCAGCTCAGCCATGGGGTAGCCCTTGGGTGCAAGCAGCTCGAAGCCGTAGTCGTTCACCGACACAGTGATCGTGCCTCGTTCCAGCTGGGTGAGCCGAGCGGCCCAGAGAAAGCCAATTCCCTCGTGTACGAAACGGCTTTCGAAGGGATAGGTGTAGAGATGGCTCCCTTCTTTCGTGGTGCAGGTTTCCACCAGCAGCTGATCGATGCATGGCAACACAGAGAGGTCCTGCTGACGCTCCAGCAAGGGCAGGAGAGCTTGCAGCTCCGGGGTGTCGAGGTCGCCGCGACTGGCCCGATCCACTTCGGCCCGCATGTGAAGGATGCGCCGGTTGTGCTCGAAAATCCCGTCATTCGCTCGATTGCGGAAACGCGAGGCTGTTCTCCGGCGCAAGTGGTGCTGGCCTGGGATATGCAACGGGGCATCTCAGCGATTCCTAAATCCGTTAAACCGTCACGGTTGCTTGAAAACTTTCAAGCGGCGGAGATCAAACTCAGCACCAGCGAGTTGCAAAAGATTGAAGCGATCGATCAAAACGTCCGGCTGGTGAATGGAGCGTTTTGGGTGATAGAGGGCGGTCCCTGGACGCTTCAATCGCTTTGGGATACCCCGTGAACAGCTGGTCCAAGGGCAGGCATTAAAGATTGCAGCAACACATCACGGCCCAGGCGCTCTGCCGAAAGCCCGGAAACAGGAATCACCTGATCCATCGCCGAGAAACCCAGGTCACCAAGGGGCGTTCGCGCCAATGTGCCTCCAAGAAGCTTGGGGGCAATCACCACCGCCAACTCCTGCACACACCCTTGCTGTAGAGCTGTTGCTGCCAAGGCCGGGCCGCATTCCCAGAGCACCCGGTTGCAACCTCTTTGAGACAAGACTTGCAGAAGGTCCAAGGGCTCGCTGGCCAAAAGCTCAAGAGGCTCCGGGCCCTCAGGCAGAGAGCGATCAGCGCTACCTGGCCCATGGGCGAGAAGGGTTGCCGCCAGGCTTGTATCCCAAAGCTGGGCCTGGGCAGGCAAGTCAAGGCTGCGGCTCAGCACCACCCGCAAGGGTTCGGGCAAGCGACGACCGCGGCTGGTGAGCAGGGGGTTATCGGTGCGCACGGTGCCACCTCCCACAATCACCGCATCACAACTGGCGCGTAGCTGATGCACCCAAGCGCGAGCTGGAGGAGCACTAATCCACTGACTTTCGCCATTCGGCAGGGCAGTGCGACCATCCAAACTCATCGCCCATTTGAGAAGTCCCCAGGGACGACCCGTTTGAACGCGATGGACGAAGGCTCGGTTTTGTTGGGCCGCTTCTGCCTCCATCACCCCTGCGATCACCTCCAATCCAGCATCTCTTAAACGCTGAATGCCACCACCGGCCACGCGTGGATCAGGATCTGTAAGGGCCACAACAACGCGCTGAATGCCAGCAGCAATCACCGCCTGCGCACAGGGGGGGGTGCGGCCCTGATGACAGCAGGGCTCCAACGTGACAATGATCGTGCCTCCGTTCGCACGAGAGCCAGCTTGAGCAAGCGCACCAACCTCGGCATGGGCTTGTCCTGCCTTGGCGTGAAAGCCTTCGCCCACCAAGGCTCCTTGCGCGTCAAGAACCACTGCCCCCACCAAGGGGTTGGGGCTTGTTTGGCCGTCCGCCAAGGCTGCTAATTGCAGCGCCCGACGCATCCAAGGAGTCCAGCGGTTGCAGCCGGTTTGCATCAGCTCAGCGGCTGGGTTTGCACGTCGCGCCACTCACGCACCACGTAGGGAGGTACGGGCAGCTCATTGAACACACCCGGCAGGAACAAGCGCAATGGTCGGTTGTTACTTAGATCACTGAGGAGCGGATCGAGGGCGAATTCAGCAGCAGCTTCTCGGCCGTCCTTGGCAAGGGCTGGATTGTCGAGGGTGATGTCATCCAATTGCCACTTCCTCACTCCAGCCTGAACCAGCAAAGACGCTGGGTGATCGAGCCTCACTTTTCCGGGATAGCCAACAATCCTAAGCACAACGGGGTTCCCCGGCTTGCCGGTGCGATAGGCCACGGCCTGCCAACTGTCGTAATCAAGGTCACGCAAACTTTCAAGACTGCGCAGCATCGGTGCTCCAGCCTCGTCGTTGTGCTGATGCACCTGGGCAAGAGCTGCATTTGGGGTGATCAGCAGCAGCACCACCGCCGCTAACAAGGAAAACAAAAGTCGACGCAGCACGCCCATTCGTTCAGACCAATCGATGCAGCCATCATCGGCGCTTGCTGCCACGACTGCGAAACACGCAGGTGTGAAATGAAAACAGCACCATTTTGCCAACAAAAAAGAAGAAAAAAACCAATAAGAAAAGCCAAAAATCCTCCTATCAATAGAAGGATTTTAACTCAGCCATCGGCGATAGCAATCAACACTACATGAACAATAAGCAAATTTAAGCTAAAACTAAAACCGTAAAATCACTTAAACCAAATTCGCCATTACTGCCCAATATATAATCAAATTCGGGTGCACTCACAATAGCTTCTTGACAGGAACCACCCTGAAGAAGAATATCATCAGCTGCTTTCACTAAACTAAGATCGCCTTCTGCATCATTACTTAAGACCCAGAACAGCATTCCGCCTAGACCCTTCTCTTGCACGTAGGCGGCTTTACAGGCAATCGTGGCAGTTGTTTCAATCGAACTCCATTCATCACCGTTGTAGGTGAAGGCCGGTTTATTGTTATCATCCCAATACAAACATGTCTGACGGTGATTACATCAGACACGATGTCTTTGTAGTCATAAACCCCAGCTTCAAAAGACCCTTGCACTTCAGACCCAGTGCCAGATTGTTGACAACCAAAGGTGCCATTATCCTCAACACCACCCCAAGCCCGGGTGTAGCGGTAGCTTATAAAACAACCTTGTTGAGGGCAAACCCAGCCTCTTCAAAGACAGAAACAGCAGTGATGACATCGTAATTGTTGGCATCCCCTGTCATTGCCGCTTGATGCCCCGTTTGATTCTCCCAACCTCCGCGGAAGTCGTAGGTCATCACATTATAAAAATCAACATAGGTATCGATTCAAGCAAGATTGAGATTAGCAAGTTGTTCTAAGCCGCCCGCCATAGCGATCGACACCTCAAAGTTTCAGCCAGTTTGCGATTCGAGTGCATCAAGCTCGCTGCGCAACTGCTCAAGTACTAGGGCAAAATTGGCCCCATAATTGGCACTCGATGCATTGCCCGCATCACCACCACCGGGATATTCCCAATCAAAATCCACAACACTGATGAACTCATAGGTTGTGAAAATATCCACCACATCACTCGTGAACTGATCACGGCCTGCTTGCGTTGCAAAGGCCGTGCTGAACTCATCTGAGAGCGTCCATCCACCAAGGGCAAAACCAAGCTAAACATTGGGGTTGAGCTCCTTGAAACGGCTCAGTTGCTCGAAATTACCGGCATCTTGAGGTCCAGCATCATTCCAACCAACGGGAACACTGGTAACTGTGACAGATTCAGCCGTTTCAGTAATCGTGTAGCAATCTGAGTTATAAACAGCGATCAGGACTGGATCAACGGCCTGATACTCAGCTGTTGTGAAGGTTCGAGTTACTTGATCAGCAGCATCAAAGAGATTCTCCTGTGCTGCATAAGTATCAAACAGCTGAACAGAGCCATCGGCTTTGACATCAAAGAAGCTGTAGTTGAGATGGGTCATTGCTTGCCCATTCACAGCAGACAGATTGATATCGCGCTCATACACACCCCATTCCTCGAAATAGGTGACGATTCGCATGTCACCCTCCCCATCCGAAGCCCAATCAACGGTAACGGAAAAAGTGCTTGCTCCCTCAACATCATTGAGGCATCTGCCTGTGGATCCACTGAGCCGTTCGATTGGTTCGAGACAATGGGTTCAACAATGGCGATGGATTCAATTTCCGCTGTATCAGAGAGCGCTGATTCGGTGATCTGAGCTGGAGGATCCGTCTGCTCCAAAGTGGTCACTGAACGATCCGAAACCACAACATCAACAAAATCAAACACTTGAGCTGGGTCTGTTGCATCACCTGCAGCTTGGTAATAGGACACCTGAGAGGCACCTAGAGCCAATGGAGCAGACCACGCTTTCGGAGAAAGTGAGACTTCGTAGTGACCATCGCTCCGCAGTGAAGACTCCACATCAAAGTTGCTCACCGAGGTGAGAGGTACATCGATCACAAGGGCAACATTCCAGTCGGTACCGGCAGAGACATCTCCGAGATTAGTCACGCTGATTTCTCCCGCGAAGACACCAGACCAACCTCCATTGATGGAGGCTGAGACGGAAAAGCCCTGCGCATCTGCCATCACCACCGATGCCTCAACATCAGACAGTGTTTCAACAACAGGCGGTGCTTAAATAACAGCCAACAAAGATGTGTCGCTGTTTTCTGGTGGAACAGGTGCAACAACTCCGGCACCAGACCCATTAACAAAGAACAGCGCATTGATGAGGCACCCGTTGCCGGCAATCCCACGCTGTTGGCATTGAAAGCGAGGACAACATAACCACCAGCCGGAATCTCAAGCCCCCATGCTGGAGGAGTGATCATCACCTGATAGGTACCGCCACCAAGATCAGTCACGGAGGATTCCGCCGACCAACTCTCAAAGCCAGATTGATTGGTCAAAAAACTGAACGACCAATCGCTCTGCGCTACAGCAGACGTATTCGAGAGCGTGAGAGTTCCACCCATTCCACCCGAATAAAGCTGGCCAGCAACCGAGGCCTGCAAATCACCCGAACTCGATGGCAGCGAACCCATGCCATCAGCCGACATGCCATCGGACATCGAATGGTTGTGCACACTGTGAGCTTGCATGGAGTGGGAAGATTCCATCGCTATCAACGTGGAATCAGGATTCACCATCAGACCAGCACGCACCTGATCGCCATCTGTGGAAGCACCACTCGGAGCCTGAGGTGTGAGCAGACCTGCTCGGCTGACCAAGGACACCTCTTCAGCAGTAAAGCCAAAGGAAACCTCGAGGTTGTCCTCCATCACCTAATCGTGATGAAACTCGAGATTGGCACCAATAAAATCACTGCTTTGAACTCCTGTTAATAGAACACTTTGATTCGTGGGCTCAAACTGAATCAACAAGCCCTGATCGGTGTTGGCACCCGAAAGTCGTTCATGGGTAGCTGTGTATAGAAAATTCAGCTTTTGAGTTTGAGGATCAAAGCCATTAATCACCTCTTAGACACCAAAATGATGGGAGCGCACATACACAGTGCTTGAATCCCATGGACCAATATTTTGCTCCCAAGACAGCACCGCCCCAATATCTTGACGAAGATGTTCATTACAAACAACACCAAGGTTATCCAAACTGAGATCATTCCAGCTCAAACCCTGAAGCGTTTGCACTTGATCACCCCAGGGATTCACAATTCCTGCTGTGCCATCAGGCAACGCAACAAGAATTAAGCCATGAACAGAAATCTCTCCAAAATCAAGGCGATCTATTGTGGGATTCAAACCGGTGATATCAGATCCTGCAGGGTTGACTTGATAGGTCAAACCACAAGAAAAAAATTAGTCATCATTTTTTACGAAAAGACGGGATGAAAACAAAATCAAAGCTAAAAAGCTCTAGAAATTTGACTATTCCATGAAAAAGCTTTCTTACTTAAAACACTAAGTACCGTATCAAACGAATCCATTCGACAACGAGTCCCAGAAGCACTTACAAAGAGGAAAGACTACACGTCATCAATCAAGACTTGCGATCATAAATCACGTTTAACTTTTTGAATCATGGCAAACAAACCGACACGAAACATGGCTGAAAACCAATCAAGCATGACCAATTACAACTAGACAGAAAACTCTAAAGAAGAACCTTCTTCTGCCAAATCAATACTAAATAATCGCCAAGAAACAATACCCATCAAACAAGCTAAACTGAAAGCGATCGAAGCTCTGAATCGAACACAATCCAGAGAAGCAATATATGCCAGAAAGTAAAACCATTCCGAACAGTGAATCAATGAGTCAACAGCAAAGCAAGCTGACCAGAACCAATACAAATTAAATAAAATTAAATGCAAAGGCCATCTGATGGAAGAAGCCTGGCTCCAGCTCCCTCCTCCTGGGCCTGGTCATTACATGGGCTTCATTGATGACGACGTCTTGCTGCGCAGCAGTGACATCCAAACCTTATTGGCCACAGCACGCATTTACAACCTCAGTGCCTCCCAGCCGGCGGTGAGCTTTAGCAGCAGCCTCTGCAAGGAATACGGCTGGTTACGCCAAAGGGTGGGCAGCAGCCTGCACAGGGTGCCGATTATTGAAATCATGGCTCCTTTTTTGCGTCGTGATTTGCTCGATGCCTCCATGCCGTTTCTCCAAGGCATACGCAGTGGCTATGGCCTCGATCGATTCGCGATACCTCTCTGCGCCGCTCACCTCAATATTTGGAGATTTGCTGCCATCGATTGCACCCCTCTCACCCACGTCCGCGCCTTTAGCTCCCTAGAAAAGCGTTTCTCCAATGGCTTGCTCAGCAAGGAAGAGGAGCTCCTAATTAGACAACGGTTGATGCTCGCGATGGGCTGTTCCGTCGATACTGATGTATTTCAGCGACTAGAGGCAGCATTGGCGTGACAATGGAATCCTCAGTTCCCAGTGATTTTTCTGCAGCTGCTGAAGCATCTGGAAGCGATAAATTTCATCATCATGGCTACCACCTTTTTTATCCGTATTATCTCGACCGCTTTCGCTTTTCCCAAGGAAATCTAGTAGAGATTGGCATTGACGAAGGAAAAAGCCTGGAACTGTGGCATCAATACTTTCCCCATGCTTTTATCCATGGCATTGACATCAACATGCAGGCTAAAGGGAATCGCTATCTCATTCATCAATGCGATCAAAGCAATGCCAAGCAATTGCAATTGCTTGGCAACAAAATAGGAAAAGCCTTTGCCGTGATCGATGACGGGTCTCACATTCCTGAGCACCAACTCCTCACATTTAACTGTTTCTTTGATAGGGTCCTGCAACCTGGCGGCATTTATATCCTTGAGGACATCGAGGTCTCGTACTGGCGGAGAGGATCCCTCTATGGCTATCAAACTCAATACGGACTTTACAATTCTCGATCACTGATGGCAGCCATGAAACTTCTTGTTGATTGGATCAATAGAGAATTCCTCGCCATTTCTGATCGAGAATCAACGTTATCGAGATTACGTGATGCAGGTCTAACAAAGAACACTTGTGATGCGGTGGCATCTGTCGAGTTTGCACATAACTGCATCATCATTCGCAAACGAGAAGATTGGGAGTGGAGTTTTGACAACCGAACCTCCAAATTCTTTAACTATGTCAAGGATCAGGAAAAGGATTCATAATTATTCCTCCCACCCCTCCATGCACAAGCTCAAACCGTTGACTCACCTTTTTAAAGACAGACACACTTTGAACCCTAACAGCCACCTCCTCTGCCAGGCAACAGTCTTCTCTGATCACTAATAGCTGGTTAATTATGCAAAGTTCTCGGAACTTTTTAGCCATTGAGCAATAGACACTTAAACTCAATCAATGCCAAATCTTTCATAAAACCATCCGTAGCGCTCCCGAATCCAATCGCATAAGCCCGGCCCAAACACCTCTAAAGCCTGGCTGGCCTGTGGTGCCACATTGTGGCGAATCTGATGATCACCAAACACCCCATACACCTCATCATCTTCAACAGTGATTTGCTCCACATGATTGAAATCGTGATTGGCGCAATAAGGGAGTCCCAAATAGGAATAAAAACGCTCAAGTTCTAAACGCGGGTTAGCACATAAATCCCCATAGCGAATGAACAACATCTGTTGATCGATGCCCTGGCACAACGTTTCCTGCAACCGTTCCATTGCCAAACCCACCGGCGGCGAGACCACCCAATGATCCAAACGTTTCTCCAGGCTGGTGTTCAGCATCTCGCTGTGATTCACCATCCCTGGATCACGCAAGCCTGCCTTGCGAAAATTGCGCTCCATCGAACAGAGAATGTCGAGGGGATCACGGATCATGCACACAATTTTGGGGTTGGGATAAAACGCATCCAGAAAGGCGTCATGCACACTCCAACCGCGGCTTTTATCCAACAGCCAGGGCTTATCCGTGAGGGCACTGGCATAGCCCTCCAGTCCTCCGCGGCAAAAGCCGATGAAGGCCCCCTCCATCTCCTCTCGGCTCTGCGCCTTAAATTCCTCGCCGCGGCTGAACGGCTCGCGGGCCACATAAAGCAGATCCAACAACCCCGATGTTGCTGAACAGGCTTGAACCTGCCCGAGGCAGCGACGATTGAGAGGCGATTTGCGTTGTTATTGCTGGGCTCCTCTGCACTGCACCGTTGCTTCGATCCGTGCGCTCATCGATCGCCGAGGCACACGCTATCTGCAGCGATCGCACGCCAGTAGGGGGCATGCCCCTGGCGCAGCTCCTGCCACTTCCTGTCGGTGAGCGCGATCACGTCATCCGCCATCCCGCAGGTGAGAACCTGATCGGCCAATCGATCAGCACATCAGCACATCCCCGATCCCGGCCGACAGCAAGCACGTCTACATCAGAAAACGCATCCCAATCTCCTCGCGCCAAGGAGCCAAACAACCAGAGACTGCACCCATCAAAATGAGAAAGCAGCAAGCCGGCTTGGCTTCTGAGTGCTTGGATCCGCTCCTCCCGTTTCCGCTCTCGGATCGCGGCCACAGAAGTCTTGGTTGTGGTTCCAGTCGCAAGCATGCTCAAACCCTATGGCGTGCAGAGAATGCAGGCCAGACCAATCCTCATGCGTCATGACTCCAAACCCTCAACACCTTCACGATCTGCTCGTCTGCCAGCACCCTTGAAATCTCCAACCAAGGCTTCATTAAGAGGGAGAGGCACTGGCTAGCTCACCAGCCAGGGGGCTCACTGAGCGCGGATTCTGGTGCTGCCATCCCTTCCAGGATCGACTCCAGCATGCCGGGAATCGAGGAGAGATAAGAGTTTCTTGCATCGCCTTCCAATCTTCTTCCGCCACCAACACGGCATTGCCGCGCTTGGCATCGATGCGCCTGTGCATTTCAGTCAAGACAATCGAAGCCAAATCATCCCCTCTGCGAGCCCGGAATCGGTTCCCAATCGGTGTGCGTGGCCCAGAGGCCCCAGATCGCCATCGCCCGCAGGTAGTGGCAAGCCCGGAAGGTATTCACGGCCGTGATCGCTTCCGGGGTGCGGAATTGCAATCCGCCTGAATACACCTGGGTCACCACCGCGGAGCAGATCGCTTCTGCGGTTTTGCTTTCACCCATCAAGCGGTAATAGCTGGCAATTCCAAAGTTGATCCCCGTCCACACCTCCAAAGGATGGGTGCCATTTGGATCCAAGGGCGTGCCATCACGGCGCAAGCCATTGGCCACCCCGAGCGATCCACCAGCAAAGTTGTCAAAGCAGGCTTCCTTTACCGCCTTCAAGGTGCTGCGGCTGTTGGCCTCACTCACCACCGGCGGTAACTCCAGCAAACGCGCATAGAAATCACCGCAAAGCTGATCGGCCATCACCACCGGCGTGCCGCTTTCGGCATCGATGTCGTAGTACTCGCCGTTCCACAGCAGCGCATCAAAATTGGCGCGGGATTGCTCCAGCCAACCACTAAAGGTGTGCTGCTCATCGCCGGTCTCCAATCCCAACTCCAGCTGCAGCCGTTGCGCCATCGCTAACGCAGCTTCCAGGGCCGCAATCCAGAGCGCACCGCAATAGGCACTCACCCCCTTGAGCGGCCAATCATCAAAGGTTTGATCCGGCGCCCCGCCGTTATCGGGCAGGCCATCGTCATTCACATCAAATTGCTTGAGGTAGTGCAGGGCCTGCACTGCCGCAGGCCAGCACTCCGCCAGAAAACTGAGGTCTTCTCCGGTGGGAGCCAATTTGAACGTGCGCCACACCTGCAGCACGTAGTCACTGGCGAGATCTTTCCAGAGATTGCAGTCCTGATAGGCGGTGTAGTTGGTGGCATCAAACGGCACCTCATTTGGTGCCCCCAAATCATGAGGTGTGGCCCCTTTCACCTTGCGGTCCGCCTCCACCCGGCCGCGGCCTTGGGTGAAATACCAACCGATCGGCCGTTGGGTGGCATCGGCCGCCGGAATCGCTCGGGCAAAGCTGCGAATCACCGCCTTATCCAGCTCCGGCCAGAGCTGGAGCAGGGCAAAGGAACCGTACAAACGCACATCAAGGCTTTCGTACCAGGCGTAGTCGAGGCACTCCAGCACCCCGAAGCGGCCGTAGGGATCCTTGGAGGTGGCGGCCGTCCAGAGGCTGCCGCCACTGGCGAGGTCGTAGAGCTCGTTGAACAGCGCCATGCGCAGCTCCTCGGGGAGCTCCTTACGCGCCAACACCGGCGCTTGCCAAGCTTCGATTTGCTCGTGCCAAGACGTCCAATCGCGCAGTGCTTCTGCCGCAATCGCCGCCGCCTGGCAACCATCGGCGCCATAAAAATCGCTGTAGCGGCGCAGGTCGCGCACGCCCGTCGCAAAGCTCGTGACCGGCAGATCCCAGCTGATCGCCACCGGAATCTCTCGGGTTTCACCCGGCGCCAGGGTGAATTTCACGGCGATCGCCGCACTGGCGTGTTCGCCCTTACGACTGGCGCGATCGTTATTGCTGTTGGGGATCACCCCATCCGTGGCAAACGGCTGCCAGAGCTCGGCGCCATCACCACTGGGATCCCAGCGGCTGCAGCGCATCAGCTCCACACCCTCCAGCCTGTCTGGCAGGGCCAGACACCACTGCCCTTCCCCTTCCGCCAACGGCGTTGAGCGCTTGCCATCGAGCAGCACCCCGCTTAGGCCATCGGCATCGATCCAGCGGTTGCTCTGGCCCTCGCCAGCTCCAATCGCTGGGGCGTAGTTGTGCTCGGGGCTGCCGTCATCACGGAAGTGCACCTCCGCCGAGGCATCAGTATTGGTGAACCAACCCACCGTGTTGCGCCAACTCAGCAGCAACGACAGCTCTAAGGGCTTGTTGGTGGGGTTGCTGATCGTCCAGCGGAACACCGCCACCGGATAACTGCTGCGTTGGTAATCACCCGGAAGGATCGGGCTGAACGCCTCACAACTCACCTGGGCACGAAACACCCCTTCGTAGTGGTTCCAACTCAGGGGATAGCGAGCGGCATAGGTGCCGGTGCTGCTCTCCTCCGTGCTGGCGGGATACCACTGCCAGCTGCTCAGCGGCTTGCCTGACTCCGGCCTGGAGTGATCACGCTTTGGTTCTGTGGCCAAGGCATGCACGCGCACCTGATCGCCTTGCTGTTCCCAGAGCGCAAATTGGCAATCAGGGATGCTGCCGTACCAATGCTCACCGCCATCGAGGTGCCAAAGGTTGAAATCGCCACGGGAGCTGCGGCCAATGCAACCGGCTCCAAAGCCCCCTAGGGGCATCCCATGCCAGGGACCGTCGTCGAGATTGCTGGCGTAGCGCACCGTGAACGGAGACGACCAGCCCAAACCAAAGGAGCGGCTCCAGCTGGCTTCTGGTGGTTGCCAACCCTTCCCTGATGAGCCGCGGCTCAGCCGTGAACGCAATGCGGACAGTCCGAGCGGTGCCATGCAGAGGCCGAAAGTGGACCCAGATTGCCAGAGCTGGCCAGAAGAGCCAGGGCCTTGCTAGGAGCAAGACGCCTGAACCCTTCACCCCTGCATCCGTCAAAGGGTCATCGGCAGCAATAGCCAGCCCCTTTGGCCGTTGACCAAGACCTGATGAAGAACGCGTGAAAACCCAGTGAGAGTAGGAAGTTTAAGGGAATTGCAATCACTGGCTTGCATCCCCTATCTGGGCATCCTCGCCAGCCTGCAGCTGATCGACCCCAGCGTGGCCAATATCGCCTTGGTGAAAGCCAGCGATGCCCTGCAGATGCATGGCGCTGTCTTGGCCCTCGGCGCCAGCGTGTCGACCCTGGCCCAAGCCGCATCGGTGCTGGCGATGGGCTTTTTCGGCGACCGTTTTGGCCGGCGAAGGGTGCTGGCGGCCTCCCTGCTGCTCGCGGTGGTGGGGAATCTTCTTTCAATGCTGGCGGGCGAGGCAGGGCTGTTCCTACTCGGCCGTGCCCTCACCGGCATCGCCCTCGGCTCAGTGCTCACCAGCACCTTTGCCAGCGTGCGCTTCGTGACGCCAACCGCTGGCGTGAGCGCCGCCCTCGGCCTCTGGAACCTGCTGATCGTGGTGGGCTTCATCAGCGGCTCCCTGCTTGGTGGCTGGATGGCCACGATCCATTGGCGCCTGTCTTTTTTGTTGGTGCCAATGATTTGCAGCGCCAGCCTGCTGCTCTTACCCGCATTGCTGCCAACGATTCCAGGCAATCGCTCCCTCAAGCCCGACCTCCCTGGCCTTGGGAGCATCGCACTTGCGATGGTGCTGTTCCTATTTGGCATCAACCACGCAGCCCTAGGGCTGCGCAGCCCCAGCTTCTGGCTGCCGGCCAGCAGTGGACTGCTCTTGTTCGTGCTGCACATCTTCCTGGAGCGACGCAGCCGAAAACCGATGTTTCCGCCCCGGCTCTACCTGCGCGGTTTCTTTGCCGCCGCGGTGATCAACGGGATCGGCTGGAATGTGGCCCAAGCCGTGGTGCAGCTGCAAACCAGCAACTTCTGGCAACTGGTCCAGGGCTACAGCACCAGTGCGGTGGCCATGGCTCAGCTGCCCTTCCTGATCTGCTTTGGTGTGGCCGGGATCTATGCCGGGCGCTGGATGGGCCCAGGCCGGCGCACCTTGGTCTTAATGGCGGGCGGCAGTGTGGCGCTGGTGCTCGGCCTAGCCCTGTTCGCCATCGTGCAGGTGCAAACGCCCTATTGGCAGCTGCTGCCAGCCTTGATGCTGGCCGGCCTCGGCCTGGCCTTTGTGGCAGTGCCCCAATCCGCCTTATTTGTCCAGGAAGCCCCAAAGGATTGCTTTGGATCGGTGCTGGCCTTTCGTACCACCAGCGGCCAGCTGGGCTTTGCTTTTGGGCTCGCCGCCAGCGGAACCATGATCAGCGGCTTCGGCTTCCATGATCTGCACAGCCGCATGCAAGCCGCAGGCCTTGGCTTGGAGCATCTGCCTCAAGTCGACGAACAGATTCGTTTGTTTTTACGCAATAGCCCGATCTCCCTTGATGGTTCCGCGTCTCATCAACTGCTGCACCTGCTGCGGGAGGCCTACACCCAGGGGCTAGCCGGAACGATGTTGGCTGTAGCAGTGCTCACGGGGCTGCTGTTTGCGATCAGCTTGCTGCTGTTGATCATTGGCCGCGAGCAACAACTGCTGCATCAAGAGGGTTCCTGAGCGATGCCATCTTCCGCATCAAGGAGGGCATCGAGCGTGACCGCCGTACGCACCAGCGCTTGATAGCGCTGCAACACCCGGCGATTGCGCTCCAGCCAGCGGGCAGCATTCACTGGTGCATCGCGGCTGCCCCCACCCACCAATCCGGAGGGATTGTCCACATCCATCAGCTCTAAATCACCCTGTTGGGCCAGGAGGGCCAACAGGATGTCGTGGAGGCGTTGACGACGCTCCTTGATCCCATTGGTGCACATTTTCACCACACCGCTCTCGCTGTGGCCATCTTGAAGGGATGGAGGTCATATCCCTCTGCGCACTCACCCTTTTCATGCTTGTTTCCAAACGAAGCAAGGTGCTGACAGCTCTGCTGGCGCTCTGCAGCGGCCTTGGTGCTCCAGCGGTATTTGCCGAGGAGCTTTACGTGCTCGACACCACCTGCAGCACCCCAACCTCCCCCAACTTTTCATGCCAGGTGAAGGCCATTGATGTGGATGACACCACGGAATATCACCATCGCTTTGGCTCACGCACGGTGAGTTACCGCGTGATTGAAGATCCCTACGTCCGCATCGAAGGGCGGGCGAGCAACAGCGCGCCTTGGACCTCGGTCAAAAACGCCTCGATCAATTTCAAAACAGAGGAGCTTTGCTTCAACAGCAAGGCCTTTTGCGTGAACAATCCCACCTTTCTGGCCGATGTGCTGACCCAAGGCGGTCATGCCATTCAAGGCCGCACCCGCATCGGTTTGGCCTTTGCAAGCAACGGCCGTGTGGATGTGTCTTGCTTTGACAACGGCTGCGATCGCCTCATGGAGGCCATTCAAAAATGACAAGCAAAGCCAGAAAGACAGGCTTAGCAGGAGCGATCGGCGTTTTGCTGATGCTGCAACCGGCAGCAGCCCTCTCCGCCTTTGCGCCCAATCGTGGTCTCAGCGTTGAGCCTCCAGCAACGTCTGCCACGAAAACGTCTGCCACAGAAGAGCTGCTGATCAGCCAACGCGGCGGTGGATCGAGAGGCGGTGGTTCCAGAGGTGGCGGCGGCTCCAGAAGTGGTGGCGGCTCCAGAAGTGGTGGTTCACGCAGCAGTTCACGCAGCAGTGGTTCCCGCTCCAGCAGTCGCTCCAGCAGTGGCCGCACCGGTTTCAGTTCCTACAGCGGTAGCCGCCAGAGCACGCGCAGCAGCACGAGCAGCAATCGGCAAAGCGCGCGCAGCGGCACCCGTGATACGCGTCAAACCAGCCGCACCGACAACCGGGGAACACGCCAAAACTCGCGCAGCAACAACGTTGATTCCCGTCAGCAGGGACGCACGAGCCGCACGGATCAACGCCAGAGCGGCCGCAATGATCGGGTGAACAATCGTTCCGAGACCCGCCGCGATGCCGTGAACAACTGGGATCGCTACGGCAACGGTTGGTACAGCGGATCGAACTGGTCGAACAATCGCCCCTGGAACAACGGCTGGTATGGCGGGTCTTACTACAACAACTGGGGTTGGTACCCGGGTCAAGCAGCCGCCTGGGGACTCGCGGGGATGGCCACCTTTGGCACCATCAACAGCCTGGTGAATTCAGCTCAGTCCAGCCAAGTGAGCTACATCGCCGTTCCCAACTCCGATTACACGCTGTATTACCCCAGCGTGACGGCCACGGGGGATGTGGTGAGCTTTGAAGCCGACAACGGTTACGACACGCTGCGCTTCAACGCCAACTGCCGCGATGGCACCCTCAACGGCGGAGCACCGCTCAATGCCAATGAGGCCCAATTGCTCAATGCAGCCTGTCAGGTGGCCTTCGGTCAGTAACCGGTCCGCCATAGAGACACTTCCGGCTCAGCTGAGCAACTCCTGCAGGCGTTGCTCAGCCTCCGGATCTAAGACAACAGGTTCGGCTTGATAGGCCCTGCCCTTGGCAATGCGAGCCGCAATCGCCTCGCGCGCAAAGTCCCAGCCTCCAATTTCAAGAGCGCTGTAAATCCGCTGCAGCGTATTCAGCGGTGACTGCACCAAGTCGTCGTAAGCGATCTCCACCAGCTGCCCCTTTGGGATCAAATGCCGCGAGCGGGCAAAGGCCTCTTGCAATTGGTCATGGGCCGCCGCTGTTTCCTCCACCTGCTGGATGCCGGATGGAGGCTCTTGCAGGCCTACCAATTGAGCTAACCGCTGCTTGACCTGCGCAAGCGAACGAATCGAATCGATCGGCCACCGGTACAGATAGACAAACCGGGCCCGCGGAAACAGACGCAGTAGCAAAGCAACCCGTGCGGTATGCGCAGAATTTTTGATCACCAGGTGGTTTTTACCAGCTCCCTCATGCAACCAGGTAAGGCGAGTGAAATGAAGCAACGTCTGCTCAAACTCGGGCGTGCTGTTGAGCACAGCGCGGCGGAAATGCGTTGGGTAGTGCTGAGGAAAAGCAATGCCCGCCATGTTGGTGTCCATGGTGAGCCGGGCCAACCCCACCTCGTCTTCCTGGGGATCCTCTGCTCCCCAGGGCACAGCATCGATGGGGCGATGCTGTGTCATCCCCCACTTCAACAGGGGCTTGAGCAGCGGTTTCAGCACCAAGGCAGCCTGCGGCGCAATCGTGAAGTGGTTGCGAGCGGTGGCTGCAGCTGGATCAGCCGCCAACAGCTGGTGCAGATAGGTGGTGCCGCTGCGCCAGTGACCAATCACCACCACTGGGTTATCAGGGCAGGCGCAAGCCTGAATCCTGCGCCCATAGATCAGGGCTTGCAGCCAGGCAAACGGCTCGACCGCCAAGCCGCTGGCCGTAAGCAACAACGCAACGGGAAAACGCCTTGGGGACACGGATCCATGCCTTAACCCAGCAAGCAGCGTGGTGGGGCGAATGCATCCCCCAGCGACCAGCACATCGAAAAGGCGAGACACAGACATAACAAATCTAGAAACCCGCAGCCCGCAGGGACAGAATGAAGGCTCATTTCAAAACCGCAATGGTCCCCAACAAAGTACTTAGGGAGTCTTATTGCCATTTTTAGCAAAAACTATGCATAATTTGCACACCATTGCGTGAGGAGCCAAGCATGTTGCAGACGCCAAGCGCAATAACCAGCCAATATTCTGTCCCTCCCGGCTCATCGCAAAGCATTAGCTGGAGTACCAAATTTAACTCCGCCAGCGAATTAGCCGCTGTGCTCTTAAGGCTTGGCAAACAATTTGATGTTTTACAGCTGTCTACCGGTCAACTTCAAGGCCACTTCTCTGTTGTTCACCTCAATGATCTCAGCATTTTTAGTATTGAAACCAATCAGCTGCTCTTACTCAACGGCGAACGCGGACAAGATTGCATAACGTTTAGTTTAGAAACGAGTGGGAACCATTCTGATCACAAAGTTTACTGCCAATCCATTGAAGCCCATTCCCTACATGGATTCAAACTAGATCTCAACGAAAGCCATTTCCAATTAACAGCAAGCTCAACAACTGTTATCGCCATCACCTCAGCCAAAAAATTCTGTAGATTTCTTGAATGCTGCGGAGCGTTTGAATTACGGGATAGTCTCTATACCAGCAATTCATTACAGCTAAATCCAGCACATTATTCTGCAATTGCAAACAATCTTTTATGGCATTTAAACAACCCATCTAACAACCCAGAATTGCGTTCACTGCATACAGGAGAGATCTTCGCGCTGATGCTGGAAGCGCTTTCAAGCAGAAACAATCAATCCTTCAAGGCATTCGAACTAGCACCACGCCAACAACTGGTTTGCAAATTGATCAGTTGGGGATTCGATAACAGCACAAACCCGCTCAAGCTTGATGATGTCAGCAACATTCTCTTTAGCTCAAGGCGCACTCTCATACAAGGTTGCAAAGAAAACTTTCAAATGGGACCAATGGAGCTGCTTCGCTTAATCCGCCTCGAGGAAGTGAACCATTTCCTCAGATCCAAAGAGCTACGCAGGGAACTAAAGCTAAATAAGGTAGGAGAAATTGCAAGTCATTTTGGCTTCTCAAGCCGAGGACATTTTTCAGCTTCCTATCAAAATCACTTTGGCGAATCACCAAAGCAAACACTTTCGAAAGCAAACATGATCCATACGATGTAAGCGAAAATGAAGTTGAGAAAGACGAATCCCTACCCCTTCAAGACGCACATTCCCTCGATGCATCAAAATCATTGATGCAGAAAAACTCGCTTACAATGAGGAGGTCTAAGTAACGATCGTGGCTGCCAGCATCATCAGCTCACCTCATCTTGGAACCTTCTCACAACTATCAAATGGTGATCAGATTGATCAGCACATAACAACTGGATTTCACTCTGCGAGCGAACTGAAGCAGCTGTTCATGCTGATCGGAAAATCCTTTGACGTGGTTCAGGTCAGCCGAGGTGCACTGCATGGACAGTTCAGCCTGACAGGCCTAGGCAGTATGGTCCTGCTAGAAATCCGCACCAATCAGCGCCTACTCCTGAATGGAGATAGAGGAGCCGATTGCATGAGTTTTTGTTTTGAAGCCACAGGACTGGCCGATGAACACCTGATGTACAACAAACCGATTGCGCCCTATTCCCTCAATGGGTTTCGCCAAGGGCAGAAAGAATCTCATTTCCAACTCACAGCGAATACAACCACTTATCTCATCATTCTCTCTATCAGCCGTTTCAATGCTTTCATTTCTTACTGCGAACGAGAAGATCTAATTGAACAACTCGAAGCCAGCAATGCATTGCAGATCACCCCTAGGATGCATGCACATTTTCGAAAAACATGTCAGAGGCTTCTCGTTAAACCAGCGTTAACATCAGAAAAAAACCGGCAAATAACAAATCATCTCTACGCAGAATTTGTAAAGTCTATAAGTGATAAGCCCAATATTTCTTACATACCCCACGCACCATCTCCCCGACAGATCCTCATCAAAGAATTTGTAAATTTGGCCTTCGAAAACGCTCATGTTGGAAGCAATCTTGATCAAATCAGCGAATCGCTGTTTGCATCAAGGCGAACCCTGATCCAAGGCGCAAAAGAAGCATTCGGAATGGGGCCGATGGAAATGATGAAACATATACGCCTCGAGCAAGTGAATTGGATCTTGCGATCAACGGAAGCACGGGAAGACGAAAGGTTTAAAACGATCAGCCAAGTTGCCCAGCATTATGGGTTCCAGAGCCGCGGACATTTCGCCAAGGCCTACCAAAAGCTGTTTGCAGAAACTCCAAGCGAGACCTGGCTGAAGTCAACGAATCGCTGATCGTTGCCAAAGATCCCATCCGTGCAAATTTGAGTTCCCGAGCCGAGTCAAAGACTGAACCTGCAGTTAGCAAGTAATGGTCAGCTAACGCACGACTGGTTTCTCATCCATGGGCAACAATCCACACGTCGACGGTTCAATCCTGCCGTTCCCTGCCAAGCCGTCGGGCAGCAAAGCCGGAACGACGATGCAGGAGTCGACATACAGTCCGCTTCCCGAACCCCAAAGGCTGCCAGACGATGCACCCAATATTCTTGTGGTGCTGATTGATGATGCAGGTCCGGCACTGCCGGAGTGTCTTGGCGGCGATATCCATACGCCCACCTTGCAGAACGTAAAAGACGGTGGCGTGGGCTTCAATCGCTTCCACACCACAGCAATGTGTTCGCCAACACGCTCATCACTGCTCAGCGGTCGCAACCACACCTTCGTGGGCAATGGCCAAATCTGTGAATTCGCGAACGACTGGGACGGTTATTCAGGACGGATTCCAGAAAGTTGTGCACTCCAGGCCGACGTACTACGAAATTACGGCTACTCAACCGGTGCATGGGGCAAGTGGCACAACACACCCACCAACCAAACCACGGCTGCAGGTCCCTTTGAGAACTGGCCAACGGGGCTGGGATTCGAATATTTCTACGGATTCCTGGCAGGAGAGGCCTCTCAATACGAGCCGCATCTGGTGCGCAACACCACAGTGGTGTTGCCACCGAAAACGCCAGCGGAGGGTTATCACATCAGTGAAGACCTCGCCGATGACGCCATCAACTGGCTTCAAACCCACAAAGCCCTGAGTCCTGACAAGCCCTTCTACATGTACTGGGCTTCAGGAGCCCTGCATGGCCCTCACCACGTGAACAAAGAATGGGCTGATAAGTACAAAGGCAAGTTTGATGAGGGCTGGGACGCCTACCGCGAGCGTGCCTTCAAGAACGCCAAAGCCAAAGGCTGGATTCCAGAGAACGCCCAACTCACACCACGCCATCCCAGGATGGCAGCCTGGGATTCCATTCCCGAGCACCAGAAGCCCTTTCAGTCGCGTTTGATGGAAGTGCTGGCAGGCTTTGCCGAACACACGGATCATCAGGTTGGCCGCATTGTCTCTGAAATTGAACGGCTCGGGTACGAAGAAAACACCCTGGTTGTTTACATCTGGGGCGATAACGGCTCATCGGGCGAGGGCCAGGACGGCACGATCTCTGAGCTGCTCGCTCAAAACTCCATTGCCACAGAGATCGATGAGCACATCAAAGTGCTCGACGATTTAGGCGGGCTGGATGCGCTTGGCTCCCCGCTGGTGGACAACATGTATAACGCAGGCTGGGCCTGGGCTGGCAGTACGCCTTATCAAGGCATGAAGCTGATGGCCTCCTACCTCGGTGGCACTCGCAATCCGATGGCGATCAAGTGGCCAAAGGGCATCAAGCCAGATCCCAAACCTCGGTCGCAGTTCCACCACTGCAACGATCTCGTGCCAACGATCTACGAGCTGGTAGGAATCACTCCACCCAAGGTGGTGAATGGCGTTGAACAAGACCCGATTCACGGCACCAGCTTTGCCTATGCCTTCAATGCGCCGGATGCACCGGGTGCACTCAAAACCCAATTCTTCGACATCATGGGCTCTCGATCCATCTACCACAATGGCTGGATGGCTGGAGCCGTGGGGCCACGCCTGCCTTGGGTGAAGGGCGTCGACCCCGACATCCTCACCTGGTCACCAGACACCGACGTCTGGGAGCTCTACAACCTCGACGAGGATTTCAGTCAGAGCAAGAATGTTGCCAATGAGCATCCAGAAAAACTGCAGATGCTCAAGAATCTGTTCCTGGTGGAATCGGCGAAATACAAAAACATGCCGATTGGTGGTGGTCTCTGGACCATCATCTTCCACCCCGAACTGAAGGTGGCCCCGGAAGCAACATCCTGGGAGTTGCCTGGCACCATTACCCGCATTCCTGAGACCTGTGCTCCACGTCTTGGTTGCCTAAACAACAAAGTCACGATCGACATGGACATTCCAGAGAATGCCAGTGGCGTGCTTTACAAACTTGGTGCCAATTCAGGTGGTCTCACCCTGTTCATGGATCAAGGGATCCTCACCTACGAGTACAACCTATTCATCATTGAACGCACCAAGCTGCGCTCTGATCAGCCACTACCCGCTGGCAGACACAAGCTGGAGGTGGTCACCGAACACACCGACGACAATCCAAGGGGATCGCTCTCGATCAAGGTGTCCCTCAATGGCACACAACTGATGGAAGGCATTGTGCCAAGAGTGGCAGCGCTGCTGTTCACTGCTAATGACTGCCTGGATGTTGGTCAAGCGCTCGGGTCTCCAGTTTCCCTGGATTACCACGAGCGGGCACCATTTAAATTCAACGGAACGATTCACACCATGCACGTGGAGTATCTCGAATAGAGAAACCAAGCCAACACAAATGCAGCATGTCTTTGAGCAGATCTCTTTAAGAGGTCTGCTCTTTTTCTTTGAGTTCCAAACTCAGAAAGTAATTCAGGAATGTACGCACCAACGCTACTGCTCCAAGCTGAATCAAAGCAGAAGCTTCACGGCTAATGGTGGTCTGCACCACATCAGCACCAAGCTGAAATTCAAGAGCCAAGGCAATCCATCCGCCAAATGTCAAACGAGCGGAAGTTAACGGCCCTCGTTGCAAGAGTCGAGGTGGAATCGCTCGTAAACGGAGTGGACCAGCAGGGCTAAAAACTGCAACCAAGCCAACGGCAACCGATAGCACCGAAAGGATCTCAAGCAACAAGCGCAATCCCTCCGCAGTGTGTGTCAGAAGATGCTCAACCCATTCCATCCGTCATCCACGCAAGGTCTCAAACAATTGTGATCTCGAAACATGAAAATAAACAAACCATTTGCAGCAACATGCAGAATTCGGCACAAACGGGATCATTGATTAAGGCCCGAATTGGAAATGGTTTCTAATCTTGCAATAGAGGTAAATAATGTCAGCAGAGATGACCAATACCAGCACGGAATTGGCCAAAACACGCAACCGAGCTGCCGCAGAGCGCACCACCCTGGCTTGGATCCGCACGGCCCTCGCACTGATCAGTTTCGGATTCGGGCTGGACAAGATCATCAGTGCGATCCGGGATGCAGGAGGCAACGGAAACGCAAGTCAAGACATTGGCGTGCAACTGATGTCGATGGGATTCATCGGAGTCGGGATCTTCACATTGCTGATTGCCATGCGCCAACACAAACGTGAACTCATTCGGCTACGCAGCGACCCCTACCTCTACCGAGACGAGCCTTCTCTTTCAATTGCCACAGCAACAGCTGTTCTGGTGATCGGACTATTGGCATTCTCATTGCTGCTTTCCGGATTGATCTGAGCCAGTCACCATTCCCCCTTTTCCAAAACATCTTCCCCTATTCCGATGTCACTCCTGATTTCACTGGTCCTCTTTTTCATCATGGTGTCACTGGGCCTCAACCTGCCCAGCCTGCAATTCGGGCTTCTCAAGCGCAGGCCTGCTTTGATCATTCGCGTGTTGCTTGCCACCTGCGTTGCCATGCCAATCGCAGCACTTCTGCTATTGCAATGTCCTCTGGGAGATGGTCTTTCGCCTGCGATCAAAATGGCAGTCATGCTGATGGCAATCTGCCCAAGCGCTCCCATGATTGCCTTGAAGAGCAGAAAACTAGCGGAGAACCCTGAATTAGCAACAAGGCTGCAATTTTGGACAGCTTGCGCAGCCATCATCAGCGTCCCGCTTTGGGTCAGTCAGCTGCCAAGCCAAGCAGGTGAAACCATGTGGAATATCCCAAGTCAAGACGTTGCCTTCCAGATCTTGACCGTGCAGTTGATTCCACTCCTGGTGGGAGTATCACTCCGACGATGGCGAAGTGAGTGGGCGGAACGCTGGAATTCACTGATTCAAAAAATAGCAACTGCGCTGTTATTAGCCCTCTTGGTCTTAATCCTGATTGTGGCTTTACCACAAGCAGCGCCGATGCTGATCGGCAACCTCAAAGGTGCCTTATTAATGCTGATCCTCACCTGGATCGCACTCGCTCTAGGGTTTGCGATTGCGGGCGAGGATAGTGTTGAGCGCAGCACTATTCCGCTGGTTCTTTCCATGCGCAATCCAGGCCTAGCGTTATTGATCGTTCAACAGATGGCTCCCGGCGCGATGGACATTAAGGCTGCTGTCGTGGGCTACGTCGTGATCACAGCAATCGGATCTGTACCGTTCATGAAATGGCGCAAAAAAACCACATCACAGGCTTAATGCGTCAAAACAACGAAATCACAACCATGCAAAACGATCCAATTAATAAAGCCCCGCTCAAGTTAAAGCCTCATAGAGGATCCGACTTGAGCGCTTTATTTATGTCCGCTGTGATCGGTTATAGTGTCACACTTATCGCATCATTATTTGCAGGCTTAATCATAAGCTGCCTTTTGTTAATTTTGCTAAGCAGACTGCAAAATCGCTTGCATCAACCTTTGCTCTGGTGGTCTGGGATTGGACTCTGCAGCGGTTGTTTCCTAGGAACAGCATCATCGTTCTTGGCCTATTGGGCCCTGGATGGATCAGCCACCAGCTCAGGATGGTTCAACGCAATCAGTGATTCGTTCAATCAAGAGTTCACGACCTCAAGCTGATCGGATCAGGATCTGCATCCAGCCAACTCTTGCCATCTCGGCACGACACCAAAGGCGTTAAACGGATGGTGAGGGGGCGCCCCTCTGCAACGTCAACACGCAAACCGCTGTAGCCATCGCGTCCCCTTGCATCAGTCGAGTTTCGCCCAATAAACAGCTCGCTCGTTGCCACCACCCTGGTCTTTCCGTCCACTGTTTGTTCCGTAATCTCAGCACCTTCCCGTCGCTGAGCTCGCAATCCATAGCCGCTGCCGCCGCAAATCACCCAGTTGATAGTGCTGTCTGCATGTCCCGTGTCATGGGTGCGAAGCACCTCTAGGCAATGGGCGTGCCCACTGAGCACAAGATCAACGGGTTTGGCCGATCCGAGCTCCTCCCCGAGGGCTCTCACAACAGCATCGAAAACAGCGCGCAATTGCCTGCGAATCGCATGCGTATCGGCCTGGTTGCATTTTGTTTTCTCGGTGACATAGGTCGGGTGATGCATCGTCAAAATCCTGCCCCTCACCGCTGGATCGCGATGGGATGTGATTAACCCCTCCTTGAGCCATTCCAGTTGCTCATGATCAACTAGCGCTGCTTGATTGATCTGATTGAGTTGCTTAATTTGACGTTGAAGATCGAAGCATTCCTCCTGGAGCGTTTCCAACGCATCAAACAGATCATCTCGGTGGGTTTCATCGAGGTTACTACTCGCCAATGTTTTGTAAAGAGTGGTACGACGTTCTTCAAGACTGCGCAAATCTCTCCGCAGGTTGCAAAGATTGTTCGTTGGTTTTTCGAACGACATCAGGGTGTTCGAATCGATCGCGAACACATCAACACCAGCCTGTCGGAAACGAAAATAACGATTGGGGAGACGCGTGTTCACACCAGGCCGGTATCGCAAACATCGCTGTCCATCCCAAACAGCGTCGTAATGCAACTCGAGATGGTCTTGAAGCCGGGCTGGGGGGATTTGATTCAGAACATCCAAAAACACGCGTGCATAGGCCTCACCCTGCTTTGAACCCCGCCAGCCGGCGTCGACATCATCAAACCATTGCAAATAGCGGCGCAACGGAAGGGTCAGCCCCGCGAGCAAGGCGACAGGCCATGAAAGGTCGTAGTAGTCGTGATTACCAGGAACTGGCAGAAATGGTTGATTAAAGACCAAGCCTTCAGGGCTCATGCTTTTCCAAGCGTTGCCGTGATAAAGCCATTCCCGGTAGGGCCTTAGAAAGTTGGCGCGGTACTGATCTAAAGCGCCAACCAGATAAACCACATCTCCGGTGTGCAGCAGAAATGCTGCATCCGCTTTATGGGGTAGCAGTCGTTCAGCAATCCGACGGGGAGGACTCTGGAAGCGATGACGACCAGTGCCACTATCGCCAAGAACCAAAAAGTGAAAGGCATCGTCGCTCCCAGGGTTGTCATTCCCCTGGTCAATCACGAGTCGGGTCTGATCAATCCCTTGGCGAATCAGCTCTGGATGCTTCCAGCGCACGCGCGCGGCCATCTTGCTGATCTTCCGCTGGATGCTGGGATCACTGGCGAAGTTCAAGATTTCAAGGGGATTGGAGCAACCACCTGCAGGGCTCCAGGATTCACACTCAAAGTAATACTTTTCGCATCGAGAACCTCACCATCGATCACCAATTTCTGAACATCATCCAGTTCAATTTGTAGTTCTTTGGTTCGAAAACAAGCAATGTTGTTGTTGTGATTGGCGCTACTGCTCATGATCGCTGACCAAGCAAGACTTGAGAGCACAGAAAGCCCACTGATGCGGTCCTTCGGAGAAGCGACAATCACCTCGAGCAATCCATCGTCCGGAATCACCTCTCCAAAACCCTGGGCCATCACGGATGTGGCCGGAGCGGCATTGGCCATCGTGATCGCGCTGGCATCAAGCCTGTAGTCCTTTCCATCAATCTGCATCGTGGCGTGGAAAGGTTGCTGATCCACCAGCTGCCGGGCACCTGAAAAAATGTAGGCCATGGGTCCGAGAATGTTCTTTAATTCACGGCTCGCTTTATCCACCATTCCTGCCTCAAAGCCGAGGCCAGCCAACAAAATCATCGGTCGGTTGTTGCACAGAGCAACATCAACCCGACGCAGGTTGCCAAGGAGCAAATTGGTGCAAGCGGCCTTCAATCCTGTAGGAATTCCCAGCGCAACCGAAAAGGCATTGGCGGTGCCACGGGGAATGATGCCAAGGGGAATATTGCTGTTTTGAAGGGCACTAGCAACGGCACCAACCGTGCCATCGCCGCCCGAGGCAATGATGATCGAATCTCCCTCCCCTTCAGCATCAAAGGCATTGATCTCCTTGATCAAGTCTTTGGCTTGTTCGGCGGGGTCTCGATCGGGTCGCGTCTTCCAAATCTGCAGCATGAACTGCGGTTCAAGATAAGAGCGAATTTCGGCCAGCTCCGCTTCAGGATCTCCTTGACCGGAGACGGGATTAAAAATCAGATACCCCCTGCGGCTTCTTTTCACGCCCTGCATCAACGCCGATGCCGTGGCTGGGTTCAGGGCGATCGGTAGGTCTTGGAGCAGTGCTGCACGAACCAACGGCTCAGACAGCACATCCCTGGCATGACGTTCAGGTGGAGAGGGAAAGTGAATGAGACCACTGATCTCACCGTTGAGGATCGTGGCGGCCATCGCAATATCTCCGCCTTGGCGAATCGCCCGAGCCTGAACGATCGAGAGGCCCTGCAAGGGATAGCGCTTCGCAAGCTCCTGCAGCACGTCTTCTGCGATCAAGAGTGAAAACCCAGATAGCAGTTGGGTGTTGTTGATGATCCACGTCCCAAGGGCTGGGCAGACGTCTAAATCAGCGTTCAGGACAAGGGTTGAGGGCATGGCTTGGTCATGGGATAGGTCGTTCAGGGACGCAGCGCTTGTTGCTCGAGCTCGCAGTCGATGCCGTTTGCGTTTTGATTCAGCGCTTGTTGCGCCTTGATTTCTGCTGCTGCTGCTCGTAAATCAGCGCGAAAGACGGGGTTGGCGTGCAGTTGGGCCACGGTTGCTGAGCCGATGAGCTGCCCCGCTTGCACGTCGCTGTACCAGTGCACATTGCAGACGTTTCGGCTCTTTCCATACTCAATCCCGCGTTGGAGAATTTGATCCTGTTGGCTTGGAGCAATCTCACTGAGGATCAGAGCCCAGGCCCAGCCCACTGATGTGTGCCCCGACGGATAAGAGCCGTCGGATCGGAGTATCGACTCATCTTCAGGGGTGCAGATCGACTGTCTATTGCTCACGAATGGCCTAGGCCGTTGGTAGTGCATCTTTGCTTTGTAAGAAGCAAGTCCCGCGTCGGTCAGTGAGCGACGCAGGAGCGTGTACAGCCTGGGGGTTCGCTCCTCAGAAATCTCAACTCCCAAACTGCAGGAAAAAATTGCCGCAGCAGCAGGGAAGTTGAGATCGGCATCCGTTGCGGCTTGGTTCCAGCGTGGGGTCTCCTGAAGAGCAATGTTGAGGTTGGCGTACTCATCATCGAGCGCCTGTGCCGCTGATCCTGGAGCAGGCGGCGGAGCAAGCAGCTTTAAGGAATCAGGAAGAGTGTCCTGTGCGAGGTAGCCCTGCACAAGACCGTGTTTCAGCTCCTTCAGATCAGAAGGGGATCCCACGTTGGATTCACAGTGGCTTGGTGCATCCGCGGCTTGAACAGGACCTCCAAGCGGCAGCCCCCCACCGAGCAAAGCCAAGATCAACAGACTGGTTTCAAGCCGGGGCATTAGAGAACAAAAACTTCCCTAAGCATTAGCTACTGGATTCGACAGCAAACATCGGAAGGGATGAATTGAGCACGATTCGGATCAACTCACATCTCAGGCTGAATCCGCCGCACAACGGAATCCCATATGGCAGGTTGCTGTATCAGTTGTTTGTCCCATCAAAGCCGCTGGCCTGAAGCGATGGCAGTAGTTCTCAGCACAAAGGAAGGATCCACCTTTGATGATCCGACGCTCCTGCTCACCTTTGGGAACCGGAAACAACGTGGAGGTCCACTCCCAAACATTGCCGCACATGTCGACAAGGCCGTAGCCGTTAGCGGGAAACGATCCCACCGGAGACGTCCAGAACCATCCGTCCGTCTGTTCATTTGTCCAAGGGAACGCTCCTTGCCAAACATTGGCAAGCCACTGACCACCTGGAGTCATCTCCGCACCCCAGGAATAGTTCTGCTGAACCAAGCCACCTCTGGCAGCCACCTCCCATTCATCAGCAGTCGGTAAACGTTTGCCAATCCATTGGGCGTAAGCAAGGGCGTCTTCATAAGCAAGATGAACCACAGGGTGATCCATCTTGTCGGCGATGCTGGAATCAGGCCCCTGGGGATGCCGCCAATCGGCTCCTTCGATCAAGGCCCACCAAGACATTGGTTGATTGCGATCCAGCGTTGGAGGAGGCGGAATAAACACCGCTGATTCTGGCTTCTGTTGATCAGGCGGAAGATTGGGATACAAGACAGGATCGGGCGGCTTTTCAGAGACCGTGACGTATCCAGTCTCAGAGACAAAACACGAATACTCGCTATTGGTAACAGGAGTTTCGTCGATCTTGAAAGACTTGATTTGAATAGAACGAACAGGCGCTTCTTCTGGATAAAAAGAATCGGAACCGATTAAGTATTCACCTGATGGAATAATAATCATTCGACCGTGTTGATTGCTCATGAAAAGAATAGTTTTAAAGTAGACTCAATCCAAATCTAAAAGCATGCTAATTCGATCCTTTAGAAGCATCATCCCAACCACGGCAACCAACAGATGCAGGGTGAAAAGATCAATTTTTACACCCTGCCATGAGCATCATCAATGACAGTAGAAGGGCTTAGCTACCAGTTGGGAACAAGAACTGAACCTGTGCACGTAATGTCCAATCGCCGATGAGAGTTTCGCCAGCAACCTCTGGCTTAATTGCGTTGTAATAAGCGCTAAGAGAAGCATTGACTGGCTGCTTCCCGAGCACAAAAACGCGACCAAAGCCAGCACCAACAGGAACTGTCCAACCCTTATTATCAGGGGTATTCCAATTTGCAGTAATAATTGGAGAGCTGGTCAAATACCACCCCTTAGGAAGGTTGTAATTCAAAAAAGGCTGGATCAACATTTTATTGACATCATTTTTCTTGCCATCTCCAGCGAATGACCAAATGTTATTAATCAAACCACCGGCAACGATTTTTCCTTTTGTGTAAACCAAAACGCCTGTTGGACCAGCACTCCACTGCCCAGAACTAAGCCTACTGTCAGTAGCTGTTGGGAGAACCACGGTGGGTCCCACACCAACCGTGAAATTGCCTTTCAACGTGGGTACCAAGAACACCGATGGATTGATATCTCCAAGTGCCTGAATCGAGGTACCGCCAACCCACGGCTGGGAAATAAAAGGCACAATCGTACGTGTGACCAATGTCAGGCCATCGCTCACCTTGAAGGGAATAACCGGCTGAACATTGACTACATTTTGAGTCTGATTCTGCTTGGCCTTGGGGTCCAAAAGATTCGGCGCCCATTGCGTATTTGGAGTGCTGTTCCACTGAATGGGAAGGCTGATCAAACTGGCAATCGGGTTTTGCGCCGCCTTCGCCAATGAACCCTCCTCCGCAGCAACCGATTCGCCTGGAGTCACCGTGACCGGTTGATTATCCGTACCAGGAGGTTGACCGTCTGCAGAAGCCTGTGCAATTTCACTGTGGACGAGAGGCGTGAAATCAAAATCAACAGGGTCAGCGACCAAAAAATCAGACTTCTCTTGCGCCTCAGCAACGGAAGGGGCCAGAAGGGCCGCACATCCAAGCAGCCATGCAAGGCCTAAACGCCCACGGAAACGCGAAATCATCAATTTGATCCAAAAACCGATTGAGTTTTATTGCATCAAACCAAGCCGACAAGGGCATCCCACAAAAATCAGCACGAATGGGATCAGATTCAGCAGCAATAACAAATTGCCCCGCCTAAGTTTCAGCGAATCTCAACTCCATACGTGACACGTTTTCTGCCCCTGGCTCTCATCGCTCCACTAAGCACGCTGTGCGTGGAAGCATCGATGAAACCGTTACTTGCGGCAGAAATCGTTGATGCCAATGAAGCTCAGATTGAGACTGATGTAGTAGCCAACGTCGATCCTGAAATCTCACAAACAGAAGAAATTGCTCCCCTGGTACTCAGTCAAGCGAGTGATCAAGATACGCAACTCGAACAGGAACAAGACGAGGAAGACAGCTGGCGTGTGTACCTGGATCTCTATTCCTTCTTAGTTCCAACCACTTACAGCACAACAACAATCAACGGCAATACAAGTAGCGCGGAACAATCCCTCTCGGATGTGCTTAGTTCGCTCGATGGAGTGCTCACCTTTAAAGCACAAGTTGAATATGGCCGATTCGGGTTCATGGCCGGTGTCAATCACGGGAGCCAGTCCGGAAGCGGATCCAAATCCTTCTTTAAGGAAACAACGAACCCCTTGCGCAATCAGCTCGGACTTCCATCTGCACTCAGACAGCGCACGATTCGCGTCGATGGAGATCTAGATGTTGACGCTGATGTCAATCAAACCATCGTTGATCTGGCCTTCCGCTACCGAGCAGGAGCGATTCAGAAACCACGGATGAAAAAAGGAAGTAGCAGTTTCCTTGGCCTGCTTGGAGCCCGAGTGATCGACGCCAACCTCAACACCAGCTGGTCCGTTCGCAACGAGACCACCGTCTCCGTGGAGGGGCGACGTATAAGCCGCGAGAACACGCGTGAACTGGAGAAATCCTCCAGCGAAAGCTGGGGTAACACCTGGGTGCAACCGTTGATCGGTGCCTTCGGCACTTATGCCATCAGTGAAGACTGGCAGGCGTTTGCCTACCTGGATGCCGGCGGGTTTGGCTTAAGCGGAGAACAGGATCTGAGCGGAACGGCGCAGGCAGGCATTGCCTACGCCCTTGGAAACTCAGCCCAAATCTCCCTTTCCTATAAGTACTTCGGGCTTGATTACGCCGGAGGCGGAGGCAACGCCTACAGCGTGGACCAAAGCGGCGTGAACCTAGGACTGCGCTGGTTGTTTGACTGATACAAGTGCGCTCTTGCCTTTCAAGTCCTGAGGCTTTCAGCAACTTGAACGGCCGTACGCGATCCACTGGCAATCGCTCCCTCAATAAATCCTCGCCATCCCTGGGCATGATCACCAGAGGCAAAGTACAGATGACCTTCCTGGCGTGGTAACTCGTCTGTGAATCGTGCAACCGTTCCGGGGCGATAGGTGCACCAGCTGCCTTGCGAGAGATCGTCTCCACCCCAATCATGGCCAAAGGTGGAGAGCACTTTGACCCCTGGAATAAATTCCTCCAAAACGGGCTGCCACTCATCAACCGATTTTTCCAACGCATCAGGTTCAAGGCTGAAACCAGCAAGCACCGAATGCTTTTCACCACGCTTGTAAGTGAAGCTGCCGATGAGGGGTGAGTCCGTTGAACGAGACAGGGTCATCACCGCACCGGGGTCGCCTCCCACTTCAAAAAACACCTTGCAACCACCCCCAACATGCTTGAGCTTCGAAGCCTCCAGCTTCACCTCAGAGAGGGGCGGATCAAAGTGCAGGTTGTGGAGCACATTTAAAGGAACAGTCACCACTGCACGCTGTGCCATTAGCCGCTCCCCAGACTCCGTCGTGACGCTCACCCCTTCGCTGGTGTGTTGCACAGAGCGCACTGCAGTGCTAAGCGCCACCTCAAAACCACCATCTCGGGTGATCGCCTCCACGAGTGCAGCTGTGCCTTTTGTGAGTTTGTAGCGGGCCGCTGTGTCGTTAAACAACTGATAGTTCCAAGCCGTCAGTGACCAGGTGCGCATCATCTCCACATAGGAGGCATTTTGCGGTTGATTCATGGAGAGGATCTCTAAGAAGCCACCAAGACTCGTGCGCTGCAAAGGGGTGAGATCAAGAGCATTGAGACGGTCAGCAACCGTCAGCGCATCCCGTTCACATACAGCCTCCCAGCAGTGGTGAATGTCATAGGGGCGCTCCCAAACCCCCTTTGACTCGGCAAAGAAATGCTCGAACCCTTCAACAAATTCACCCAGTTGGGCCTCCTGCAGCTCCTGAACCTTTCCATCGATCTTGATCGCGATGCGCTCAGCAACACATCCTGGTGTTTCCTGAACCTCAAGCCCATAGCGTTCTTTCTCAGCCCATACAAACGGCTGAGTCCAGTGAATCCATGTGCCGCCAAGTTCAACATGAAAGCCATTGCGCTCTTCATAGAAGGTGCGACCTCCCAAGCGATCTCGCGCCTCGAGCACAATGGTGCTCAGCCCTCTCTTCTGAAGATCTCGCGCCGCAGTTACGCCAGCAAATCCACCTCCAATGATCACAACATCGTATGACGTTTTGGCAGCCATTGGATCTCTTAAAATATATTAACCGCCTTCAATTTTAAAGAAACAAGCAATACATTCCCACGGTCAGGGCATAGATTTTGCACGCACGGGACCAGGCAATGGGGACAGCATGACAGGCTTCGCGAAACATCTATCAGTGGCTATAACCGGACAGTCATGATTAGCGAGTCTCCTACAACAATAATCCATAAAAAATCAGGAACCAAAACCTTGGTTCCTGACGAGGGAATAAGAATCAACCTCGCTTAAATCTGCTCGATCGAACCCAGCTTCCAGGTCCGGTCGAACCAAGCTTGCTCAGGTCCATACAAACGGAAGATTCCAAACCAACCTTTACCAGGAACGGTTTTCACCCAATTCGCCTCCTGGCCCGCTGGAGGCTCTGGACCAAAATAGAGATCAACGCTGCCATCAGCGTTGCTCACCATGTCCTGATTGCGTTTGTTGTTTTTGCTTGGATAGGGCGATTCCTTGCTTTGCAACATCGAACGGGTCTGGGGGTCATAGACGACAAACGACCAGAAACGTCTCGCCGGAACATTTGCCGGCACCGTGAGTTTGTAGATGTTCGCTCCATCGAGATAGGCACCATTGCCATCGCGAGAGGTGAATGCATATTGCGACCCCACACCTGGAAGCTCGAGGGCCATTGCCGGTGTATTCACCGTGGCGAGATAGAAGAACAGGGTGCGTCCATCCATATCGCGCCCTCCATTTCCTTTGTCCACGAGATACTCGTGGCTGCCTCCTGGAAAGCCTGTTTGCCAATAACCAGCTTTCCCTGGGTAGATATAAGCCTTGGGATCCTGAGGAGAAAATAGGATCGAACGCGCCGTGGCATTACCAATCGCTACAGATTCTGTAAGCAGTGCTTTTTGCTCCGCATTCGGGGCAAATGGTTTTCCTTTTTGAATTCCAATCGCTGACGCCATCCCTAGAAGCTCTGGAGAGAACATCTCAGAGGGCTCGCGCTGAATCACCTCATTCAGTTCTTCGTAGAACCTGAAATTATTGGCATGAATGGTATTTACCGTCCAATCAGTGAGGTTTTTGAAAGAGTTGGCTTGAGGATTAGCCCGCATGGCGTAGGAATACACCTTCAAGCCATTTTTAAAGCTTTCACGTGCCGTATCAGGCTGTCCTTGATCATCAAGAAAACCACGAAGAATCAACCAATTGATGATGCTCGGAGTCCTGGCAACGAAAAAGCCATCGGTGGCTGCAGGCTCCTGGTGACCAGGCCCAAGAATGAGGTACTTCCCTCCCTTACCTTTGTCAGGACCGGGACCTCCCATATCCACCACAAAGCGGAAAAAAGCATCGTTTAACGTTCCAGGGCCCGTACCAGGTGGAACTTCCACAACGACCGGACCATCGCTGAGATCGAGGAAAGCTGAGGCGTAGACCGTATCGGTGTTTCCCGTGAGCCAAAGAGACTTAGCACTCATCAACTCATCAAAAAGGCCAATATCGCGATTCGGCTTCAGGCCATAGCCATCACGATGGCCCACATACAGCATCTCCAAAGATGCCGCTGGCATGAAATTCAAGAACGTCTGCACACCACGGCCTAAATCCACCTGACGCCGTGCCTTTCGCATCGTCTCGTCATCAGGAAAACCATCAAAATACTTAAAGGTGCCAAGCCGAGTCTTCACCGTGTCTGGCGTCAGAACATCGACGGGAATAGGCGTGTTGTAGCCCTTTGGCACAACATCAGCGGCATGAAGCGCAGAACCGCTACAAGCAAAGAACACAGCTGAAAGAACAGCAGAGGGAAAACGAGTGATTACAGACATGGTTGAGGATACAGAGAAAATTTGAGCAGTTCAGGCCTCAACCAAGAGGCTGAATGTCATTCAGTTGCCAGGATTTATCGAACCAAGGCTGCAGCGGACCATAGAGGCGGAAGATCGCAAACCAACCCTTGCCAGGCGCAGTTTCAATCCAATTGGCTTCTTGACCTGCAGGGGCCTTAGGACCGAAATACAGATCGATGCTTCCGTCAGCATTCGTTTTCATATCTTGATTTCGGACGCTATTTTTACTTGGAAGAAGTTGACCCGTTTGCAGTTCAGAGCGGGTCTGCGGGTCATAGACAACCATTGACCAAAAATCCTTCGCAGGAACATCTTTATCAATGGTGAATTTGTATGTCTTACTTCCATCGAGGTAAGTGCCATTGGAGTCGGTGGCTACGACTCCGTACTGAGAGCCAACACCCACCATTTTCAGCACCATGGCTGGCGTGTTGACGGTGTAACCCCAAAAGAAATTATTGCGGGCATCAAGGTTACGACCACCTTTGCCACCATCAACAAGCCACTCGTAACTCCCGCCTCCAAACGGAGTGAACCATTGCTTGCCTGGATAGAAGTAAACATCTTGATTACGAGGCTTACCCATATCAGAGCGCACATAAGCCACACCCACTTGAATGGCTTCCTCTAAGATCTCTCGATCTTGTGGAGAGGGCGAAAAAGGCTTGCCTTTTTCGAGACCAATCGAAGAGGCCAATCCCCTCAGCTCAGGATCCAAGAAGGCAATGGGCTCACGTTGGATCACCGTGTTGAGCTCATTGAAAAACTCAAAATTGTTGGCGTGAACAGTATTAAATACCTTTTCGCCAACTTTAACAAAGCTCATCCGAGGTGGGTTGTCTTTTTGCGAGTAGGGATAAAGACGCAATCCACTTTCATAATTAGCGATAGCCTTATCAGGTTTCCCATTGGAATCAAGGAAAGCCCTGAGAATCAACCAGTTTGAATAGGTTGGAGAGCGAAACACAAAATAATCACCAACATTGCTTGGCTCAGTATCATCAGGCCCCAAAATCAAATATTTACCACCTTTCCCCTTGTCAGGCCCCGGAGCCCCCGTATCAGCCACAAAGCGAAAGAAGGCATCGTTGATCGTGCCTGGACCAAGTCCAGCGGGGATTTCGATCACCATCGGACCAGTATCCTGAAGGTTGAAAAATGTTGAACCGTAAATCGTATCCGTATTACCTGTAAGGAACAGGGGGTTCGAATACAAGGGAGACATCAAGGCCACCTTGGTGTGATCATCCACGCCAACTTGCGCATGACCATGACGCAGCATTTCGATGCTTGCTGCGGGCATCAAGGTCAGAAACGTTTCATAGCCACGGATGAATTTAAGGTTGTCGAAACTTGTCCGAACCGTTGCCTCATCAGGCATCCCATCGAAGAAGCGAAACGTTCCGGCACTGGTCTTGACAGTGTCTGGAGTGAAAATCTCCTCAGGGATGGGAGTGGTATAACGTTGGCTCGCTTGTGCTTGTTGTGCATTGACAGCACGATCCGATGCACTAACAGCGGCCACCGCCAACGATGTAAGAAGCACCGCAGAAGAACGTCTGCGCAGCTTGCTGGAAATGCCTGACATAGCCAATCAACAAGAAAACCTGTTCAATGACTTTCTAAGAATGGGGTGCGCTGCGGAACCAAAAAAAATCCAACATTTGCCCAAATGGGACCACCTCCTGGATCACGCGGTCCTCATCACATTTGACTGCATCTATCAGAGCCAGCCTCATCGTCTAGGCAGCAATAAGACGAGCTCATCATTGAGCACAACTTGGTTAAAAAAAGCCCGGATTTTTAACCCGGGCTTCAAAGTTATTGAACGGGCTGAAACTGAGGTAGTTTCCAGCTGCCATCGAAATACGACTTTGTTGGAGAGTAAACACGAATAGCCACATTCCAACCCGGATAAATATCAAGATAATTATCCTGATTTTTATCTCCACCTAGATGAATAACATATTCACCTTTTTCATTGGCCTTGGCAAATGCACTGTTGACATTATATTTTTCACCGGTTGAAAACCCTTTGGCGTCATACACCGTGACGGACCAGAAAGCCCGAGGATCACTGGGCACATCCTTCATCACAAGAGTGTGAGGCTCGATGGAGTCAACAATCTTGGGGAAGGGATAGACGGCTCCTTGCTTAGGCAATCCACCCCAGCCCACTGCAACGCCGAAATTACGCAGCTCATCGCTGATCTCTCCCCTTTTGCCAAAGGCGTTCTCCGAGGTCACACCCTCGGGTTCACGGCGACTGTTGTAATCGGCACGCAGATCAAGAATCTCCTGCATGTTGTAGCGATGGTTAGAGATAAATTCACCTCTGCTGGCCTGCTCCAAACCAATTTGCTTTTGAACAGCAGCGGCGGCTTGCAAATCAGCGGGATCCTGCATGTTCACCTGTGTGCGCACGAACGCGAACACATAGCGACTCCCTATGGCTTCCTTCGTTAACTCATAACGACCGGGCTTAGCGCTAACAACGGGAATCCAATGCTCCTCATCAACCACTTCAAGGATTTGATAGCGGTCTGTTTCAGGTAAGACAACGGTTGCAGGGCTGTCAAGATCCAGCACTGCAAAGGAGTACAACGTATCGAAATTGGGCCTCAGGATTGTCCGATCCGCTGGATCCATGGCCTTACTGAGGTGCATAAACTCTCCAACACCCGTGCCACACGTTCCCTTGGCAATTTTGCGGACATAATCTTCAAGAATCACCTCCGTCTCAGCAACGGCGTAATTGGCCTTGGTCACCGGTGTGACCGCAGTGGCTTTGGTCTCAATCGCCGCTTCAGGGCAGTTGTGCTTCGTTGCATGAGAGTGACCACTGTCAGCTCTGGTTTGCGAACCAACAAGCAGCCCTGCTCCAAGAGCTGAAGCCATCAAGACGGTGCGCGCTTGACGCCTGAACAAACGAAATCCCACTGAGTCGATCACTGTTTTTTTAGTCATAACCATGAATGAAGGGCCTGCATCACTGCAGACCAGCAGCGATGCAGCATTACGCACCATTGGGATCAAAAATGGGGCCTATCCACGGTTGAAGCCATAGGACCCTGATCTTTCGTGATCGCATCAGACACTCACTTCAGCACCAACTCCGGACGCGTCCAGGAGCCATCAAAATAAGCAGGCGTGGGGTTGTAAATCCTCAAGGTGGCATTCCAACCTGGGTAAATGCCGAGATAATTATCCTGACTGGCGTCACCACCAAAATTCAGGACAACCTCGCCTTGATCATTCTCTGTTGCGAAGGCACTGTTGATGTTGTAAGCGTCACCAACTGGGAAACCATCCTTGTCGTAAACAGTTAAAGACCAGAATGCATTGCTTCCATTGGGAACATCTTTAAGAGTGAGCGTTTGAGCTTGCTCAGAAGATGGCGTATAGAAGAGATACACAGCCCCTTCTTTTGGTAATCCTCCAATCCCAACAGCAACGCCCATATTATTTCGCTCTGGAGAAATAACACCCTTACGGCCATAGAGGTCATCAGACTTCACGCCTTGCTCATTGCGCTCTTTGTTGTAAGCAGCACGTAAGGCGAGCATGTCCTCAAGGTTCCATTGATTGGCCTGCACAAATTCACCACGATTTGCTTGGCTCACCTTCAATTCTTTCTGCAAATCCCGAGCTTTGGCGAGGTCTTCTGGATCACCCATATTGACTCCGGTGCGGAACGCCACCAACGCATAACGACTGCCAACATTCTCTTTGGTTAATTCATAAGCACCAGGATTTTTATAAACAAAGACGTATCCCTGATCATCCGCAACCATGGCACTTTGATAGCGACCACCTGTTTCAGGAAGCGTGATTGTTGCCGGATCATTGAGATCCAAAATCAACCATGAATACAAGGTATCGAAATTGATGCGAATCACCGTTCGATCCTTTGGATCTGCTGCTTTGCTGTCGTTCAACAGCACACCCATCCCACCGCTGCAGCTTCCCTTGGCAACGTTGGCGATGTACTTGGCAAACACGGTCTGAGTTTCAGCCGCTGCATAATTTTCCTTCGTGACAGGAACGACTTCATCACTCTGAACAACAACAGCGGGTTCAGGACAACGGTTCGACGCTGCAATCGATTGCGCCTTTGACACGGAAGGCGTAGCAATAGAGAGGAGTCCGAGGCTCAGCGCTGAGGCCACACCAGCCAATCGCCCTGAAAGTGAAGTCATATATGGCGCCATGGGTCTTTTGATTCCTTTCAACGTCTTAATCGCCTTGAAAGGCTTTGTCTGGCTATCCACCCAATCGAGCCAGCCATCTCGCACAATCAGAACCAAAGTCAGAACCCAAGGCAGGCGCATAGAACGCTGCCTTGGACGCAGCACAATGGAGTGATGACGTAACGCCTCCTAATAGACACCAGCTGAATCCGCTGGTATGACTGACAGATCTACGGTCAAAAATTGGGAACGCTTTCGCCTGAGACACAGAAAAAAGAGGTGAAACTTCCAGCCAACAAACTGGCGGTCTCATACCAGCGTGTCAGTACACCTGAGCAAGACCACTCTCGACAGAAACGTGCACGGGACAAATGGCTCGCCAACCATCCCGAATTCACGCTGCTTGATACGAAAAAAGTAAAGCTCTCAGGCCGTAAGAAAGATCGTTTCCAGTGGTTCATCAAAAACCCTGCCAAATATCCACCGGGCACAGTCCTGTTAGTAGAGGACATCGACCGTTTCTCCCGCATGGAGGTCGAAGACGGCATCAGGGAGTTATTGGCAATCTTCGATGCGGGCTTGGGCATTGCTGTCTGCCCTTACGAAGACGACGACACCTGGAATAGACTTGGCATTATCACCAACCTCAACACTGGCGGAGAAGAGATCCTTCGCGAGCTAAAGAGGGCACGACGCGAGAGTGAGAGGAAGCGTGAGCGGCGCCTTGGAGCCGTTGATGACAAATGGAAAGCAATAAGAGAAGGAAACCTTTCCAAAGCCTTCAAACCTCGCGGCAAATCAAAGTCCGCGAAGGATTATCCGTTCTGGCTTGAGTTCCATCCAGAAGAAAGAGACGGCCGCGGTGTGTTCAAGGCGAATGAGCATTGGCCACTGATAGTTCGCATCTGGGAACTCGCCCGAACCATGGGCGGAGCTCGCATTGCTCAAGTGCTTAAGCAGGAGGGCTTTAAGAGTCCACATCCGCGCAAAGGAGAGGAGAAGTTGCTGAGCCCAGAGTTCGTTCGGCTCCTCCTCAAAAGAAGGACTGTCCTCGGGGAGTTTCAGCCTCGTCGTAAGAACAACAAACCAGCAGGCCCTCCTATTCCCGGAGTGTTTCCACCGGTCATCACTGAGGGCGAATGGAAGAAGATCCGCGGAATCATCGAAGACCGTGACACCGGACTAGGAGCAACACGATCAAAGAAGAAGCACAACCTGTTCGAAAAACGATCCTTCTGCGCCCAATGCGGTGGGCTTATGGGGTGGTCGCCTCAAACATCCAAGCAATTGGCAGACGGATCGATGCGGCATTACCCAGGCAACTATCGGTGCAGGGTTGGCCATAAGGATCACGACGCATGCAACGTCAAAGGGAAACAAGTCGGCACCCCTTACAACGAAGTTGCGCTCCTAGAGATGCTTCACGACTTCAGATGGGAGGACCGTTACAGCAGCACATCCCACGACGAGGAGGTAACCCAAGCAAGGCAGCACCTGCTCGCTCTTGAAGAGGTTCAGGGCGCAAAGCAGCGGATCGTCGACAACATCAAACAAGGCATCAGCAAGGCGCTCATGGAAGGCCAAGCGCCTAACCCAGCGTTTACCGAAACCCTCGAAGAAGCAGACGCTGCGCTCATAGAAGCCGAAAACGCCGTAGCAATAGCCGATAGGAAATTAGCTGCTCTTAAGAGCAAGACAGTGGGCAAGGCCGCGGCACGTGAGGCCAGGGCCAAGCTGAAGGCATTCATGAACTCAAGGCTCGATAACTACGCAGAACGAGAGAGGTTCAATGAGTGGTTTCACAGCACGGGGTTGGTGGTTGTGGTTGATCCAAGAACGAAGCGAGCCGAGATCAACCCTGCAAAGATTGTCGGAAACAGCATCGTTGAAATATGGGATAGCGAATGGATTCTTCCCCACTTGAAGGGGAAAGACCTAGATCGCTACCTAGAAGACACGGCAAAACTCAGTTTCACAAATATGGAATTCTGAAAACTGATCTTCGATTGAGAAGATCCGGTAAAACCTTCTACGTTTCAGCATCCAGTGCTTCCATGCCGACCTCAATAGTTCCAGCCAATACCGCCCATTGTTTACCCGACCATGGAGGTCCTGACCAAGCGCTGCTATCAAGAGTTTTGTTTGCAATTTTTGCAATGATCTCCCATTGCTTCTCAAAATCGTTTGCTGTCTTGCTCTTTGCCTCTGAAGCCTGTGCCTGAGGTTTATCAATTCTTGGACGGGTTGATCGAGCGAAACGTGCTTCAAGACCTTCCCTTAGAAGCAAACGACGCCGTACATCCTGATAATGCAGCCTTGGAGGCAATGCATTCAAAGCGGCATAAACTGTACTTTTGGATCGACCAAGAATTTCAGCGGCTTCAGCAACAGAAATCAATGTCTTAGTAGCACTCATGAATTAGTCTATACGAGAGAAATAGTATGCATTACGTGTAATCTTCTAATTAGTCTTGCGTGCATTGCCTGCAAAAACAGCGTGCCTCGAATCACCCCACTTAAGTTTAGCCAGCAAGGACCCATTGACCAGTCTTTGGAGTTACTTCCCATTTTTCGCGCATAATTCCACTTACTATAACGTGACGAAATGTATTTCGCCAGTAAAATCCCATGGAATTTAAGACATTGCACTGTAAATCTGGCTTCGGTTTAGTAGCCGACTTCTGAGCAAAATTCTTTATTGGAGGAAAAGTAAAACTAGCTTCAAAACAAAGAGCATTTGGCTAATGACCTTTCGGCTGAAAGACGATATACTTTTAAAAATACCCAAGCCAACTTAAATTTCCCGCTGCGGTGCAATGTCAACTAACGAAAGCAACGATCCAAAACGTCTAGACAATTTACGACAGAAAGCTGAATTCCTAAGGAGGGAAAAAAGGAAAATAATTAAAGCTAGAAAAGCGGAACTTGAGATAAAGCGCTTAGAACAAGAAATCAATGATCTCAGGGATGAACGCATTCATAACGAGCAAGATGGACTAGATGAATTCAAAAAACGTTTAATCAGCGGTTCAAGGATTGCTTCTAGTGTACTTGCAAAAATAAAGAAAATTAAAAACGATTCGAATCCCTTACCTTCATCATCCCGAGCACCTAAAGATAGTCTAATGGTTGAAGACGACGTAAAATCAGCAGTTAAATATGGCCGATGGACAGTCGAAGATGACGCTATAAGTAAAAAATCAATCAGCGCTGAGCTAGAGCATAAGTGGCAAATAGAAAAAGATAAACAAGAAAAAGTATCTAAGGAAAAAGCCGTAAAGGATAAAAAAGATTCTGAGGCTGGTCTTCTGGGGTGCTTAGGCATTCTTGCATGGTTTTTTCCAATTTTTTGGCCTTTTCTGATAATACAATTGTGCAAAACATATCCAATAACTTGCTCTATTTGCCTTGGACTAGCTACTCTATTGATTGTTGTTTCACTCTCCATGAATTAAAAATCTTAACAAGTAATTGATTGGATTAATGTCATGAAAATCTTTATTTACAATGCTATGCCATCATTGCCGGGGGTTGTGTATTGCCTAAACTAGGTGTCGCTAAATAGTGTATAAAACTCCCTCCAAAAATTTCTAAGAGGACGGCGGAGATAAGACCAATTTAAAAGAGCACGCATTTGAGGGATTCGGATCCTTGAAATTTCAGCGAAGAAGGGGGTGTCAAAGCAGATGACCCATTCGAAACTTGGAACAAGCAGTTATCTATGCGGTTAATACATAAAGGTCTTGTCCGAAAAAAACATGCGAAAATCATGTCCATATAACACCTTGCATCAAAAACGCGATCGATGTCTGAACATATCCAACAGATACAGGCCAAGGCATCGATAGGTATAAAAGGTGCGGTCAAGTCGGCGCTGATCAAGGCTCAACCACTTGCAGACAAAGCAACTGCAGTTGCAACAGTTGGTGTGGGTGCAATCGGATCGTCCCTAAGTCGATTCGCAGATATCCCATTTGACCCAAGCCAGGTGACTCGTATCACCAGTGCAATGAAAAACCATGGCATCAGTACTGTTGATGCTGTTCGGGCACTTCCTGATGAACTAACTAGATACGGTACGCACGTCGTAGATCAATACCTCAAAGGTGGTGACCCCCAGGGGAAACAATGGTCACACGTAGAAAGTCAGTTCAACAACCCAGATAGGGCCTCTGACCCCAAAAATGCTATTTGGGAAGACGGTTCAGCAAATCGTTCCCGAAGTTCTGAGAACATGACTATTACCGAAAGAGTGACGGCCAGTTTTGACAACCACTTTGACGCCTTTCTGACAACTGTTAGAACTCAAGAATTTTGGCAGAGGACGCTTGGGAATGCTTTTGAAGCATCTGCCTATGCAGCAGCAATCACCGCTTTGGATATGTTTTTAATCCAAAGGGAAGAGCTGATCAACGGATCAAATGATCAGAAGAAAGAAATTCTGATGGATATCTTGAAACGTAGTGGATTAATAGCTGCTGGTGCTTTACCTGTTTCGGTTTTTCTCGCAGTACTTCTGTTGATGGTACCTGGCCTATCAGTGGTTATGGCTCCCCTAGGACTTTTAGGTTCTGTTGGGCTCTCACTTCGTCTGGTGACATCGTTTATTCAGAATCCCACCCAACAAGAGCAGGACTTTCTTGTCTCCTTACAGGGTTACATGAAAGGAATGATCTATGACATGAGACGTGATGAAGATGGAAGTATCACCATTGACGTTGTTCCATTACTTTCTAATTAAGGAAAACAAACCAAGCCGAATAGCAGCCTCGAATCGCCCCACTCAATAATAGTCAGAAAGGAACTGTTTGACATAGCAGGCTCATTACATCACCTAAGTAAGCTATAAAGTCAATATCTAAAAGGCAAAAAGCGTAAGTCGTATATCCACCTGTCTTAGGCAAAAGCAATAGATTATAACTCCTAAAGCCTTATGGATAAAGTTATAAAGATTCGGCAAAATAATTGCTCTGCGTCCAAACGCTTCGCATTTGTGCTGCACAAGAGCGATGAATAGAGGCTGGTACCCCTCTAAGCGACATCAATACCCACATCGCAGCCGCTAACAGCCAGGCCAGATGAAGCAACTCGTTGTAGCAGTGGATACAGCAGAGTGATCTAGGCGCCTGAAAAGGGTAAATCAAGCCAAGAATCTGATCGACCGAAACAAGTACTGAAATCGCAGAAATCGTGAGATAATCGCGGTCAAAGAAATCACGTACTTCTTTCGCGCTTTCCTAAAATCATGACTGGCACTGCATTGCAACACGCAAATCAATGTTTAATGCCAGCATTCCGATCTGCAAAAGAGTTCCCCAGGGCTCCTAAAGCAGAGGCATTAGAGACACTATACCCAGCACTACTGCAAGCCCTGAATGAGACCAATACTGCTCGTGGACTTTGGCGCAGCAGCATGGACGATAAAAAACGCATCATCCTTGAGGTTCGTGCCGAGATTGAAAGACTAGAAAATGATTTGGTTATTGAAGCTCAAACTCGCATGCAATTGCATGCCATGAACGAGAAACTACTGGCTGTTCTCAAGGAAGTTGATGGTTTTACTGAGGAGATATCAAATTCTGTTGAATCCGCTCACAAAACTCCTCGCACTGGTCTGAGTACATGGATTGAACGGTTGAAATCTATCAAGAAACGTTGGCGCGCTTTTAAACAAAGACAACAAAGCCTGCCTGTTGTGACTGACCAAAATACTTTCAATGGCTGATATTCCAGATCAAGCAAGCCTCAATCCCACAAAGGAGTCAAACGGTTCTCTTGCCGATATGTTTTTGGCGGCTAATCAAGAGCTTGCTCGAAGTGACGCCAGGCTTTACCGGTCGATCGGCGAGCACCTTCAGCGTACGCGGGCGATTCTTGATCAGGAAGCAAGAGAAGATGGTCAGCAGGTAGATCATAAAAATGAGGATTCGATTTCCCCTCGTCCTCTATTGCAAGGCCAGCCAAGTTTTGAGAAGCAGCTAAGGGCTGATCTAATTTATCTATGCAAAAAGAATGGAATTCGTGGCTATTCACGAATGAATAAAAAAGAAATCATTGCGAGGCTTGATTCCAAAGGAGTAGTTGCTCCACCGACTCCATTACACGCGTTTAGCAAAGCAGAACTGTTGTCTTTAATTGAAGATCTTGTAGGTGAGTGATGCGATGAAAAACAATACTGATCCATATGACGCCAGCAATCTTCCAACTAACCCTCCACCAGAAAATCTCATGGAGGAGTATTTGCGCGCTAGGAAATTACTTGTCAGTGCCAACCGCTCACGTAGTGCATTAAAAGGACACGACTCAAGACGCCAGAAACTAATTCTTGATTTGCAATCACAATTGCAGGATATCGAAAACGACCTAAGAGACGAAGCGGAAAGCCGGATACGAATCCATGCTCTTAATGCCCGCATCGCCGAAATCGTTGGGGATCTCGAGACGGGACTTGACGAAACGGCATCGATCATCGACGAGCCAAGTCCTGGTGGCTTGACGCCATGGGTGATCAAGTTGGCCAGATTGCTACCAATTGTGATGCGGCTTAGGCAAATCAAGCGCCAGGCATTACAGCTTCTTGGCCGAAATGAAGAAGAAAAGGAGCCCTTACTGCCTGCTGATGTGCAAGTGTTATCAGCACCTGCAGTACAAGAAGAGCCGGATCTGAAGGATTCCGAGAGTAGCTCTATATCAATAGAGATAGAACCAATAGAAGAAAGCAACATTGAGGCTGCTCGCGGATCACTTGGTCCACTGCTTTTAAAAGACCTCGATTATGCTTTTGGTCTATTGCTGCTTCACAGCCCAGGCCAATCCATTCCAGAAGAATTTAGAATAGATGCCACCTCGGACTGGCTGGCTGACCAGGCATTAGTTGTTCCGCAGGATCCCGAAGACGAGTTGTATGCGCCTTTAGAAGCTGGTTTTCGCGCTCTTGATGAACCGGAAATCTCAGGCGACACACTTCATCCTTGGTTAAACACGGGAGTTCTGCCTTTCGCGATGGATCCCGAACTGCGCTTGCTTCGGCTGCTCCGCCTCGAGCAGCTCAGCGATGCGACGCACGTCTTGGTTCAAGAAAAATTTGCTTCCTTGCTTCAAAACTGCGGAGCAGAATCTCTGCCACTGGATTTTGATGACGACCGATGGCAGGGCTTTGAAATACAAAGCGAAGAATCTCATCACGCATTGCAGCATGTTGTTTCCCAAATGGGATCTATCTCACCTGCAGTTGTTTTGCAGGAACCCCGGATTAGTAATCGTGGGGGAGTTCGATTGGCTGAGGGAAAAGGTTACTTAGCATCAGGGCTTGGATTACCCCTTCTAGCGATTCCGGAAGGACTTTCAGCGGAATTAGTCCAAATACGCTTTGCCGATCAAACCTGTGGGCTCTACGAAAAATTCAACGATCGAGCAAGCGAAGCTGAGCGTCAGCTTTGGGAACCTTCCTCCAAGCTGCGTCGATTAAAGGAGCTTCCAATAGGCGCTGCAGTGCTTGAGGCAGCTTTCAACGATGGCAGCCTCCAAGAACGAACGATCCGATTGGCTGCACTTGATGCATCGCTTCCATTTCGCCGAAAACATCATTTGGCCTTCCGTGAGGACTGGGAATTAAAACTTGGACCCCTTTCTCTCCCTCCATCATTGTCCCCGAGCATTCACCTCGATGAAGCCGAATTGAGATGGGCATGGCAGCGAATTCATGAGCATGACTACAACGTCAACCATCTGTTTGAACAGCAGATGCTGGAGAGCCTCTCGGCATTGTTCCAACGACGTGGATCTCTTCCTCGTCGCGATTTTTATGCCCTTTACAGCCAACTGCGCAACAAACCAAATGAATGGCCGGGATTTGCGGAAGCTGTTTTGCGTGGATGGTGCGAAGGGGGATGGCTCGAAGAGGGTCTGGAAAGCATCAATGGCCGTTGGCAAATTCAGGCCATTGATCCACGGTTGGTGCAACTTGAAGGAGGTGGAGCACAGCTCGTGGGGTTACTCGGTGCGCGCCGTTTGATGGCCGTTCTGGCTTGCGCACATCAGCTGAAGCTCACGGTACGTTCAGTTCCGCCAAGTTGTCCCGACATGCCCCGAGGCTGGCGCTTCAACGGTGATATCAGGGCACTATCTGAAGCTTGTGGTCTATCGCTTGTAGAGCAGTCGGACTGGATTCCTGACCCCCGTCATGCGTCGTGGGTACTGGACAAGCCACTGGCTTGCGATGCCGGATCGACTTGGCCTACGGGTCTAAGGGGTCGTCGTTTATCGGATCGAGTATGTGGAAGACGAGGCCTGGATCATCATTGGAAGCCAACGCAGCCACTACCAGAGCAATACCGAGCACCAATCAGCTTGAAAATTGATTCAGAGATCACTGCTCGCGGTAAAAGGCGCTGGCACAGCATTGATCCAGTTAACGGAGCGGAGTTCAGCAGCTGCCACTTCAATCGGGTAGCTCTGCATGCCTTGGTGATTGCTACCGATGGTCTTTGGCCATTTGGCTTCACGGATCAAGACAGAGGCCAACTAGATCGTTTGTACGACGCTCAGGCCTATCTCCCACTACCCCTTGCGCGTTATCTCGCACTTACTGGCAGTTATATGCCTGGTCCAACAAGGCATCAGCCCAGTGATCACACCTATCGGTATTTCGCGTCAAGAGATTTAGAACGTAGTCAAAGCATCCAGAAATTCCTGCCAATTACTACTCTTCCAGAAAATTAAAAGATCAATTTATTCGTAGTAACAGGGCAGTATTCGCAAAAACTCCTGTCTAAAAAAATACACTCATTTAAATCAAGCAATTATTAATTGAAGCATCATGGTTAAAAAAAGGATCCTTGTAGACGGCGTACACTTAAAGTGCTTCCCTTTAAAAAGGTCAGAAATAGCGCTTGGGAAAAGCGAAATAAAGCTGTACGCAAAACTAGGTCAAAAATGATTCCTAACATAATCAATCAACTTCGAGCCTTGAAGAAGAGCTGTTGCAGGGTGTGTTTTTATATAAAAATCATTTTCATCAAGATAGGAAGGTTCCTGAGATGACTTGCAGTTAATACAAAGGATTCTCTTTTCATCAAGAGTAGCTATCTCTATTGAGATGAATGGGTAGAACTGCTCTCCAATTCGTGAACTTATTAAATTATTCAGATGGAGCATAAATTTGTCCAATGATCCTTGGCGAATGCGATTCACTTCCTCGTCAATACCAAGTATGTCGCCATTATCATGGACTCCAATAAGTAATGTACCCCCAGCGGAGTTCATAAAAGCAACAATATTTTTAAGTGTTGACTTCTCAATTTCTTTTGACTTTTCACCTTTTCGAACATCCCAAGACAGGGTTTGCTTAAATTCAACCTGTCTTGATTCGCCAGATCTGATTAGATCTCGAACATGCTCAGCGAGTGTGATCTTGCCTATCTGAGCAAGCATATTCGTAGCATGTCCGATAATATCTCTGGCATTTTTCGGGTTAACAGCAAGGTCTTGCTCAAACTCCTTAATAGCTTTAGTAAGTCGCTGTAGCACTTCCGACGACTTAATGATCGTCTCTTGTTCCTCAATTGAAGGCTCCGGCACCAAGAGCGAATCAAGAGCACTTCGCCTCAATGTCTTTACTGCCGAGCCAGACGATGCGGATTCAAGAATTAGACGACCATATTCCGTCTCCAAGAAGCATTTAATATACTCACATCGGACAAAGTCTTTGAAAACAATCTGAGTGATAAAACGATGATTGTCAGGCAACTCTGCGAAAGAGGTGATTACTTTTAAGCTTCCTGCACTGAGATAGATGGCATTTTCTATCTCAGTAAAGTTGCATCCAGGCTTGCAGGTATTGATTTCAATAGACAGCTCGCCAATAGTTGAGGTGGTATATGTCTTGTACTGAGATTGAAGACTATTGATTTTCAGCGTTGCACTTAAATAATCAATACCAGTGAATTGTGAATTTCGAACAAGCACGCCTTCCGATAGAGAGGCACCCTGATTGCCTTTCTTAAGCCTTGAGACTATTTCTCTTGCTTGCTCCTGATGAATAATCTCAGATACAAAAATATTTTCTGATTGCTTTCTTGACACTAGCAACACAATGGGTCTAATTAAAGTCTGAGCGAGTGCATCTTTAGGCAGGCGAAAAACTGCTTTAATAAAGAAGCCAAGAGAATTTAAGTATTCCCTGAATTCATCATTGCCATGGCAATTGAAGAAGTTTGGTTCTACGATACTAAGACATACTCCCTCTGGGCTTAGGCTAGGCAATGCTTCATACAACTGGTTCCACGAGGCATTTGCATGGCGAATTTTAATTTGCCCTGTACTTGACGCCTTAAGCCCCAGCGGAGAACAAAGAGTTATCAAATCATAAGTTTTATCAGGCAGTAATTCCTTATATGTCTCAAGAGAACAGAGCTCCTCAGGAAATACAGAATAGTCTGTGGTATTAACACAAGCATAGCTATTACAAGCAAATGAAGCTGCAATTGACTCCGTAAAGGCCACGATTGCCATCCTGGCTTCAAGAGTGGATCGAGAATTTCGTTTCATCACCATTAATGAAGAAGTTGTGTCTCAGTTAAATGATAAAGAAACATATTTATATAGCTTGTTAGTCGTGATTTGAGTGAGTGTCGCCTCTGAAGTTGCCAGTTAAAAGATGTGATGCGCATATTCCCTCCCTAATCACCACCACCTGAGAAGAAGTCGAGATCAATCTTGGAGATCTTGATCACCTCTTTGGTTTGGATGCCAACCCCGTGCTGAATCATCAAGTTGGCGAGTTTGTCGCCATCGACAAGAACAAGGCGTGGATCGCGAATGCTGTTGGCGAAGCGGATCGCATCAGCAGTGAACTTGCTAGTGGTCACAAAGACTCCCTTTCTGCAGCCGCCTGAGGTCATGGCACCAACGAAAGCTTGCACCTTCTCGCTTGAGACTGAGTTTTCTGAATAGCGCTTGGCCTGCATATAGATCTGATCAAGGCCGAGCTTGTCTTCGTTGATCTTGCCGTCGATGCCTCCATCTGGTCCACGCGGCACTCCTTGCATTGCTTGCCTGGAACCACCGCCGTAGCCCATGGCAGGGAGTACGTCTAAAACCAAGCCTTCAAAGTCGTGAGGATCCATCTCTTTCATCTGATCCAGCAGGTCAGAAACCAACTGCTCCTTGATCTGCTTGACCCCCGCTTCGATCAGATCTTCTGGAGTGCTGTCTTCTGTGTTGATGTCGGCAGTGGAGTCGGATGATGCGTGGTTCTTGGCTTGCTTAGAAGCTTCGTGGTCCTGCCATTCCTTGAAGCCCGTGAGGTCAGCACGTTTGATGGGCCTATTGAGGCCAAAGAGGTTTTGGGCATTGGGACCTAAGGCGAAGTAACCGCGTTTTGGACCAATCAATGCACCAGCTGATCGCAGATAAGACGATGCCCAGCCAATACGGCCACGCACGATGCTTTTGCCATTGCTTTCTTGGCTAAGGGCCATTTGTTCTTCGCTCAGGCCCACCTTTTGAACGACAGCTTCGATGGCGTCATTGCGTGAAAGCTCACCACGTTCCTGAAGCACCTTCAGCAGAGGGAGCATGAATTGATGCCACTTCGGGATTTCGACCAAACCTGTTTCTTCGCTCATAACTCCTCCTCCCAGGCTGCATCGGCATAGGCAGCTTCGCCATGCAAATCGACCTGCATGAGCCCATTAACGCTGAGCTCTTTCGCCAGCTGCAACTTAAATATTCGAGGTTCAAGCCCTGAAGCGGCAAGCAGAGCTAATTCACTAAGGGGCCCGCATTCTTCAAGCACCTTGGCGAGGTGGTTGTCGGCAATGCCGTCAGGAATGGCGAGCTGAGCAGCATCAGCCTTCTTCTTTCTGCCTCGCTTGGCTGGCTTTTTGTTTGCTGCTTCTGCTTCACGTTGGGCTTTGATCCGTTCCAGCAGCACTGAGGCCGGCTCGTCGTTGTGGTCTTGCGGGACAAGCTCGCCGCGGAAGGCTTTGGCAAGTAATGCTTTGGTGAAGTTGTTGAGAACTCGCAATGAGTATTGGATCTTCAGCTCGATCTCTTCGCCGTTACTAAGTAAGAGGTTTATCTGCTGACATAGCTCTTCCTGCTCTTCAATGCTAGGTAGGCCAAATTTGTAAGATCCGAGTTTTTTTGAGTTGATATTGGACTGGCTCACACCGTCTGACTTCACCCTCCAGCAATAGTGCCTGCCCTGCGGCGAGTTCAAGCTGAAATTTAAGTATTCCGGGAGCAATGTGTTGTTGCATCTGACTCTGATTAGATATCCCGCGTATATGGCTTGTCTTTCGGCATTGTAAATAGCAGTCTTGCCTACAAGCTCTGGGCTATTTGTTCGATTAAAAAGGACATCGCCTTTTTTGAGTTGGTATTTTTCGATCTCTTCTGCAGCTGATGTGTAAACCAGATCTCCCCAGTCAAGTTTCATGTTTTGAATATTTCCCATCCGAAGCACTGGTACCAATCCTGAGGGACTGGATTTGGACGATGTCCCATAAGCGGGTTTGGTGACGTGGTCTGATAGTGAAACTTTGGGCCACTCCCCTTCAATCCCCCTCTCTTCTCTCCACTCCCTCGTCAGCTCACCAGAAACAGCTGCGGCCAGAACGGATTGGCGGAATCGCTGGATGGTTTCGGCGGCATTGTTGAGCTTTTGTCTGCAGGCTTCAACGGCGGCGAGCGTGGTTTCGAGCTTGTCGGCGATGCGGTGTTGCTCCTGCAGTGGCGGTAGGTTGATTTCGATGCACTCGACATCGCTTTTCCGTATTGAAGGAACAGTTGTTGCTCTTGAGGCATCAACGAAGGAAATCGTCCTTAAGAAGTAGAAAATGAATTTATCGCTTATCTCTTTGTTCGGCACAACTGCCATTACGTTGTTATCTGCACAGCAGTTGATGGCTGTAATTACCCTTCTATTGAGGCGAATTGCTTCTCCAATCTTTGCAAATAAGGTTGAGCCGGGTGGAAATACTTTTGCCCTTAATTCCTTGGAAACCTCTGTGGTGATGTAATTTTTTGTAGTTGTTAGGGGCTGACCAGATTTAACGGCTTCCGAAATGTCGGAAACTTTGGCAAATGCTAATTCACCTTCCGTTTTTCCCTGAAGATGCTTTGGAAAGCCTGCGCCACTTGCTATATCGCAAATCTCGCCAAGTGTTGTATTTAATCGCCGATCGAATGGTGTCATCTTCTCTTTATTTGGTTTCGGCCTCGAAGGAAATTTCGGTTATTAGCTGGCCTAAAAGGCCTAATGCTTCTTCCAGCTCATCCATTGCCTCCTGAGCAAGAACTTCAGGTTCCGGTAGATCTTCAGCGTCATCGGCTGACTCATCCCGCAACCAAGCCAGATCCAAGCTGAAGTCGCGGGCAGCAATTTCATCGCTGCTGAAGCATTGCCAACGGCCATCAGGCCCGGTGGCTGTGCGATCAGCTTTGCCGTAGGGATTAGAGCCATAGGCGGCTTCAAACTCGCTGAAATGGGCGCGAGTGAGTGGGGTGCGCTTGCCGAACTTCGGCATGTTGGCCCGCAGGTCATAGACCCACACCTGATCGGTGTTGCCTTGATCGTGTTGGCCTCGGGTGAAGAACAGCACGTTGGTCTTCACGCCCTGCGCGTAGAAAATGCCGGTGGGTAGGCGCAGGATCGTGTGCAGATCGCATTTGGCCATCAGGTCTTCCCTGATCTGGCGGCCCACGTTGCCTTCAAACAACACGTTGTCGGGCAGCACCACAGCGGCACGGCCGCCCGGTTGCAAGCCCCGATAGATGTGTTGCAGGAAGCAGAACTGCTTGTTGGCGGTGGGGAAGGTGAAGTCAGTGCGGCTGGGTAGCCCCCCGCCTTTTTTGGTGCCAAAGGGTGGGTTGGTCAACATCAAACTGGCCCTGGGCAGCCCTTCTCCCTCACTGCTCATCGTGTCGCCATAGCGGATGCCACCTTCACCACTTGTCGACTGCAAGTTGTGCAGCATCAGGTTCATCAACGCCAAGCGGTGAGTGTCCTGCACGTGCTCCATCCCAAAGAACGTGCGCCGGTAAAAGCGTTGTTGCTCAGCTTCCGTGAGTGAATAGATGTCTTGGTGATTGGCGATCCAGCTGCGCGCTGCAATCAAGAAACCGCCGGTACCAGCAGCAGGATCTTGGATCACATCTCCGAGCTGGGGTTGCATCACCGCCACCATCGAATCGATGAGTGGACGTGGCGTGAAATATTGACCTGCCCCTGACTTCTTCTCTTCGGCGTTCTTCTGCAGCAGCCCCTCGTACAGATCGCCCAACCCTTCCTCTTTGGCGCTGTACCAATCGAGCTTGTCGATCTCCTCCACCAGCTTGTTCAGCGTGACGGGCCTTTTGACGAATGAGCTGGCGTTGGCATAGATCTCCTGCACCAAAACCGATGCACCGCTTTCAGAACTCCCCAGTTCCAACAAGAGCAGCTTGTAGTGCTCCATCTGCTTAAGCCCGCTAAGCGGCTCGAGCGCATCCCAGCGCCATTCCTCTGGGATTCCAGCCTCTGTGCCGGTCTCCTTCGCCATCTTCAAAAACAGCAGATAGGTCAGCTCAGAGACGTATTGGTGATACGTCACCCCGTCGTCTTTGAGGACGTTGCAGAGGCCCCAAAGCTTGGCAACGATATCGGTGGTGGTTTTGCCGCTCATGCTGTCTTACGTCTCATTGTTTGGATTCTCATTAGGCCGCCCAGACTTCACGCTGGAATAGCTCCAGCACCTCACCCAGCTCCTCATTGAACACCTTGTTGAGCCGGGGCCAGCCGCCTCCTTCTTTACGGAACACCATGCCTTGATCATCAATCGCGGCACGATCAACAATCGTGATCGACTTGGTTTGGCTGGCAATGCGCTGCAGCCAATCCCGTTGCGGTCGAGTCCAATTTTGTGAAACCAGGATGCGTTGCAAGGCTTTGTCCACCCGCTCTGAGTAGGGGACAAGCGCATCCCCAAGGGCTGCCCGTCGGATGTGCCCCATGATCGAGGCCACCAGCTCTTGGTTGGTGGTGTCACGCCAAGCTGTGCGCAGGCTGGCTTCGTTGTAACCCTCCGCATCAAGAGCAATGCGCAATTGCTTTAAGTCATCGCGCGTGAGTTCCCATGGTTTTTGCAACACCAGATTGAGGGCTGGAAGCTCATTCCCTTCTTGCTTGATGAAACGGCTGAATTCCTCCAGATAGTCCTCAGGCTTTCGGCCTTTGCCATAACCGTGCTCCGTAGAGCGCAACGCATCGGGATGATCAGAGATCACCTGCGGTTGACTACCACCGCCCGTTGGTGCATCCAGCACTTCGGCGAGGCGTGGCATGCGCTGGATCCAACGGCTGGCGTCTTCCACGGGCAAGTCCACCAACCGCTTCACGAAATCCAGAGGCTGCTCTCCCGTCACTTGCTGCACTTGGTCGCCCTGGTGCTCGTTGAGGCCGCGAGCCTTACGGCGAACCTTGGCCACCAACTGATCACGGATCAGCTCCAAGGTGCTGGGGTCATGCTCCTGAGCAAATTCCTCAAGCAGCTGGCCAATGCTGATCTTGGGGTCAGCTACGACTGGCTTCATGTCGCTGAAGTTCTTGAGGGCTTCGTAGATGCCCACCGCATCAAAGATGCGGAAGTGGGTTTTATTAATCGCTTCGCAAAGCCTCGTGGCACGACCAATCATCTGGTCGTACAGGATGCGGCTGTTCATCCGCCGCAAGAAAACGATGTTGCAGATCGATGGCACATCCACCCCCGTACTCAGCAGATCCACGGTGACCGCAATGTTGGGGAAGGCTTCGTTTTTGTAGTGGCGTATCAGGTCTGCAGGTTTGTCACTTGCGCCGGTGATCTTGGCCACCGCATCGTTAGAGACGCTGCCGTATTGCTCTTGAAGAGCTTCTTTAAGGAGCGTCACCACCATGTCGGCATGGGCATCAGTGGCACAGAAGATCAGCGTTTTTTGTGGTGACTGCGGATCCAACTCCGTGGCCAGAAAGCGGCAAACCGCACGATTAAACGGCTCGGTGATCACCTTGCGGTTAAAGCTTTCCACCTCAAAGTCGAGGGCATCTGGTGTGTTGAAGCGATCCATCCCAGCAGAGCCGGGATCAAACACCTTCACTTCATCCCCAGCGGAGAAATGGATTCCGTCGCTGGAGAGATCAGTTGTGATCAGTGTGGGTGGCTCGTGGTCAACCAGAAAGCCATCAACCACCGCTTCTCGATAGCTGTAAACAAAAGCCGGTTCGCCGAAGATGTCCACGGTGTGGAGAGCAGGCGTAGCTGTAAGGCCCACCTTCACGGCATCGAAATGCTCGATCACGCGCCGGTATTTCGACACGTAGTCGTTGAAGTTGCGGAAACCCAGCTCCCGCTCACTCAGCTCCCGGTCCAGCAGGTAACCGCGATGGCACTCGTCGACCACGATCAGGTCATAGGTGTCGACGCTGGGCTTCTCTTCGTCATTGCCAAGCATCAAGCGCTGGACCATTGCTTGCACGGTGGCGATGTGAACGCGCGTATCGCTCTCGACCTCTTTCTCGCCTAGCTCTTTGATGCCGTAAATGTCAGCGAAGGTCTGCAAGCTCTCCATCCGCGTTTCCTTGAACGCATCAGCTGCCTGCCGGCCGAGCTCGGAGCGATCCACCAAAAACAGCACCCGCCCAAAGCGGTTGGTTTTCAGCAACCGGTAGATCAGAGCTATGCAAGTTTTGGTTTTGCCCGTGCCAGTGGCCATCGCCAGCAAGATCTCTTTTTGCCCAGCTCCAATCGCCGATTCAGCAGACTCAATGGCTTGTTGTTGGTAGCGCCGCAAAGGAAAGCCGTAGTTGAAGCTCTCTCGTTTGAGTTGCTCATGGGCCTGGGTGCTGTCACGCCGGACCATGGCCTTGAGCCCTTCCGGTGTGTAGAAGCCATCAAGAGGTCTGCTGAGATTCGTGCCCTTTCTGGTATCGCGGAACCAAATGCCACTTTTGGTTTTCAGCTGCGGAAGGTAGGGCCTTCCGTTTGATGCGAAAGCAAAGGGAATAGGAAACGGACCACCCGCATTAGCGCTTGAAGCAGCGTGGTTCTGGTCATCTGAAACGTAGGTTTCGCAGTAACGCTCGGCCTGAGGAATCACACCCGCAACATCTTTATGAGCACGTTTCGCTTCTACTGCTGCAATTGGTGTAAGCCCTAAAAACAGCACGTAATCGGCGACCCCGCCTTTGCAGGGCCATTCGGCAATGGCCTTGTTGTAGTTGGCTTCTGGTCTGGCGCCCTTGGCATAAGTGAGTTGCTTGGTGTCGCATTCCCAGCCCACTTCTCGCAACTGGGCATCAATGAGTTCACGGGTTGCTGCTTCATCCAGATTGATCAGCCCTGAAGCTTTCTTGCCGGCTTGCTTGCGTTCACTCCGGATGCTTCCAGCTTCGTTGCTAGCCGCTGCTTGCAACGTGATCAGTTTTTGAGCGAGCTCTGCTTTTTCAGCTTCACTTTCTTCCGCGAGGTTTTCCCACTCCTGCTGCAGGCTGAGCGATTCATTCAGCTGTTCGGCCTGAGCTTTGAGTGCCTGGGTGAGGGCACTCTCATTGGCTAGCCCCTGCTCGTACTCCCGCCTAAGAGCTTCAAGTTCTTTTTGTAGGGCCTCATCACTCGAGGTTTCTTGCTCAGGCGGTTGCGGTGGCTGAAAGGGGCCACTGCGGTAGTTCGCATCGTTGCCAAAGGTTCGATGGAACCAAAGGCTGAGTTGCCAGGCCACCTTCAGGTTCTGTAGTGCCGTGCCGTGATCGCCCTCGAGGCGGTGAGTTGCGGCGTTGCCTGCTTGCCGCAGGTTGTGGAACAACACGGCTACATCCCTTTCGAGATCACCATTGCTCTCCATACGACGCAGAAGCTCCAGCTGGCTTTCTTCGCTGCCGGCATAGAGACCAAAACGCGAGGCCACCTGTTGGGCCAGCAACTCCCCAAATTGCCGCAGCTTGATCAGAGCCGTATTGGGGTCATCAGGGAAGTAACGCTCTGCATTACTGCTCAGACGAAACAGGGCTTTGTCGTAGGTGGCGATATGGGTGAAGTTGCTTTGCATCTCACTGCACACCTAGTTGGATGAAAACGCTGGGAAACCAACCATCGTCAATGCAGATGCTTTTATCTGAGCAAGCTCTATGCCTATTGAAGTTGACTTGCGTTTCGGTCCTACCCATCAGGAGCTATTCAGCCAATCGTTATCGAGATGAGGCCATCTTGGGTTAAAGGCAGGATCTTGTCCTCCCCCGGATGGGGGATTCAGTCACTCGTTTTTAACTCCATACTTCAAAAACAGCAGGAAGTGTCATCAAAGTGTCATTTCATCTCCTTAAAGCATAAATTGATTTGGACTGCTCTCTGCAAATAACGCGAATTTTATGCGTTTAATACGTACGACTTGCTGACAGCATTTTTTAGACATATTCACTCGCTATTTTATTTATTTCGCCTTCTTCTTCGTCTAGCTCCTTGCACAGACATCCACTCTCTACTGCGTCCAGGGCGGCGGCTGAGGTTGAAGGTGTCCCAACAAACCACGGATTGATCTGGATCTCGTTGTTTTAGTTCTGACTCAAACTCCGTCAGGGTGCCTCCTTCAAGGCCCCAGCGCCAGAGGGGATGTCGGACAATCACCCACGGTTTGCTGACCGGTGTGTTGGTCTTGAGGCGAAAAGCAATCAAGTCATCACGCTGACTGAAACGCACTAGGTCTTCTCGGGCATTTCCACCCCAAAGGCGCAGGTTGAGTGTGGCAACCCTCTCAGCCTGCTCCGGCCAGTCACTCAGCGGCGCCCAGCTGTAATCACCATCAAGGCCACAATTCCATTGAGGTTGAACAAAGGCCCTCAAATAACAAAGTGCCAAACGCCAATCCAGCAGACCGTGGACAGCTTGGTTTTCATAGGTCTTCAGGCAGGTATAGCAACTGTCTTGGCATGAATCTCGATGCTTCGAATCACTCCAAGCCAAAGCTTCAGGGCTGTCATCGCTTCTGACCTGATTGCTTCCGGCAGTATTAAGACATTGGCGAATATGGTCCAGGATTGGTGCAACGCCTTGCCGTTCGTCTCCGAGCCAGGCACTGAAACCGGCACCGTTGACGTGCGCATCAACCATTTGGATTAAGGGCAATCTTTGGCCATCCATCGCAAACGGCCTTGGCTCTACCGCTTCAAGCGAACGATGGTCTACATCCAATTCTCGAGTTGAGCGAGCGATCAGAAGTTGTGCTGCCGAAATCGCTGCTGCCCGTACGCCCTGCCAGTAGTTACTGCCATCAGGGCCGTGTGAACCCGCTCGTAGCTCAGGCCTTGGAACCGCTAAGCCACTGCCCAGCTCATTGATCGCCAAAAGCGGATTGACAGCCTCGGGCAGCAGGTAAAGACCATCCGTCACTCGTGGGGCAACGAAAAACACCGGATCGATCACGCTGTGGTCGTGGGGTTCTTCCAGCGGTTCCGTTAGTACCGACTTCATCATATTTTCGCTGCTCAGACGCTGATCAATCGCTTGTGCAAGCAGAGTTGGATTATCGCGTTGTTGCAGTTTGGGGCTCTCGCTACTTGCACGCCGCAACTTTCCTTCGCGCCAGGTCATGTTGAATCCCGATCCCTGAGGGCCTCGATTCAACCGATAAACCGTTGTCTGATCGCGAGCCACCAGCCGAAGCTTCAGCGGACCATCAACAGAGTCTTCGCACTGGTGCTGCCAGCTTTGATGTTCGGGCGGAGCAGCGTCGGCGCTTAGGGCATTGCTGTAGGTACCAGGCAACGATTCCACGTTGGTGGCTGGCCTGAAATCGGTGCGGAAGCCAGCAGGTTCCACACAGCTTTTGGGGTTCCATTGTTTGAGTGGAGATTGGTTTTTGCAGCTCGGGCATGTGAGTTCTGTTTCGAGCTCGGCAATTGTTGTGACGTCCTGCCAGGCACCACAAACAGGGCAGCAGCCAAGTGAGAACCTGCGATCCCAAGGATCCGGCTGGATGGTTCTAAAACCTCCTCCTTTTGTTGAAATGCCACCTTGCCAATCGATGCGTGGCGTGAGGCCAACACAACGGTGCTCCTGCTTGTCGTGGACGAGCACATTCCCCGGTGCGAACTCATAGATCGCAACCTCAAGATCACGATCAAGGCTTACCACCTCTCTTTTCCTCATGTCTCCACCGATCACTAGGTCGCGCACCCGTGTGGGCAGGCCATACATCGGCAGCACCCCCTCATTGGCGAGATGGGCTGCAAGGCCCGCTGTATTGGCTCCGACACGCTGACGACCAGAGCCCAAGATCTCGAGAAGTTCAGTGGTTGTCTCCATATCAAGTGGATCGCAGCTCTTGTCATCAATGGGCCTCTGTCGATTCAAGGCATGGCGGGTTCGTTCTGCCTCAGTGGCAGTGGCCTCCAGGGCTTCTTGTAACCAGCCTTGCCACTGCTGCAAGTTCTGAGGATTTTGAATCGCCTTGGCGGGGATGAAGTCTCCGTGAACATCAACCGGCTTCACCAGATCGCCAGCCCAAATATCACCTTGGGCAAGACGCTGCCTCTCTTCCAGCCAGCGGAAGGCGTGAATCAAACGATCCTTGCGCAGGAGTCGCTCGGCAATGCGTGAAAGCCGTTTCACTAAAAATGGTGGTGGTGGTGCATCACCGGTGATCCGCTCTGGATGGCGGAAATAGTGAAGATCGTGGCTGCGGCTGCGGCAAAGAGTCAGCACAAAGGAAAAGGTTTGGCCGCGGCGGCCGGCACGCCCCACCCGTTGCTGATAGTTGAAACGCTGAGGCGGCATGTTGGCCTGCATCACCGCTTCCAGCGGACCGATATCTATCCCCACCTCCATGGTTGTCGTAACGGCCAGCATCTCGATGCCATAGGGCTGAAGGGGATGGCTTTGCTCTTCGGCAAGTCGGATGCCACGAAACTCCCGCTGGCGGCTTGCAGGATCTACTGTCTGTCCCGTGAGTTCTTCACAACGCAAGCGAAACAGTTCAGAGTCAGAGCTCTGACCTGCTGTGTAGTTGTCAAGGGTGCGGCGCAGACGACGCCCATAAACATGCTCGCGGATGAGATCCCCGCGCCGACCACTGGGCTTTTCAGATAGAGGTGCTCCGCAACGCGTGCATCCACCAATTCCTCTATGGAGATGGACACGCCGGCAATTTTCACAACGCCAAAATGGTGCATCTTCAGATGGAAGCTGAAAACCGATGTCTTTCAGCTCCACGTAGTCACGTCCAGGGCCGGAGTGTCCGCCAAATCTGCGGAGCAGGTCTTGTCCTCGCAACAAGAAGTCGATAGCTTCTCCGCCTTGTTGATCGGCAAAGCGTTGCAATACACGAGCGATATTTGCAGCCCCTCGCTCTAACTGCTCTGGAGTGATAGAGAGTATTTTGGGGTCCCACTGGCAAGGGGCATAGCGATAGTCGTCGGCGTAGATCCGCATCCATGCCGCCGCTTGAAGAAGATCATCGGAATTGAAGTCATCCGCAGCCAGCTGTTCTGGCGTTGGCAAGGGCACAGGAATAGCCAGTCCAATGGATTCGATGGCGAAATAGCTTTTGTGGAACACCACATCCGCAAGCGCCTTGAGGACGCGCTCACGCACCATTTCTCCAGCGGCCTTACTGAAAACATCTGGTCTTAGTCCTCGGGCCGGGGGGTTATGCCAGCGATAAATGCTCTTGTTATCGGGATCTTGGATAAAGAGCTCCCACCATTGCATGGAGATGTTGCGACCTGCCTTCACCCGCTGCAGACCACGATCATCAAAGGGGTGGACTCCAAGTTTTAAGAGATTTCTGAGCAGCGGACCCACCTCATCTCCGCTGCGAGGGTCCTCAATTTCAATAACGGAGCTCAAGGGAATCACACCCAATTGCTCCTGCCTTAAAGGCACAAGCAACTCTTGCCTTTTTCTCAGTAATTCCTGGACAGCTTGATTGTCATCGGCCAGTCCGACCTGCCGCAGGGAAGCAAGGCCTTTCTCAATCTCTCGAAGCTGAACTTCAAGTGGATGGTTGCCGTCTTCGCCATCGGCCATTCGCCGCCTTCTGGCGTCAACATCCATGAGCGACACCATCAACACCTCTCGGAGGAGATCGCGGTAATGCAAGTTCTCCACATCGAGAGCCGCCCGAGCCGCGCCCTGCCGACTGTCTGAAAAACTGACCAACCGCGGTGATCCTTGCCCGTCGTGGCGACCACGCGCTAGGGCATCGAATAATTCGGTGGCTAGCAGTTGAGTTGTGCGCCCATAGGAAGGCCTAAGGCTTTGGATGGGGGAATAGGTAAACGGGTTGGAATTCGTCCCCCGCTTGCGCCTTTGGCTGTAGTCGCTTTTGCAGCGGGGGCAGCGGCAGGGGCGATGACTACTAGGGCTGGTTTTGGTCAACCTGTGAACCTTTTCATCGCCTTGTCGTTGAAACAAATAGGCCGGCTGCCAATCGCCTTGACCGTTGTCGCTATGCCGGAGAACACCGCTAACTGGATCGAGCCAAATGGGCTCCCACCTCTCTTTGTTGTCCTCGTCAGCTTGGGGTTCGCTGTTATCGCCTACCGGCCAAAGGATTGCGTAGTCCTCATACGAGAGCTGTTCGAATCGATTGGCCATTGGTAGATCAGGCAACCGCTCCGTGTCGGCTTCATGGGGCAACAGCTCCTGAAGGGTGGCCTCTTTGCCTGAGGCATCTTGTCTCGAACGGATGCCACCCAAAAAGGTTTCGCCGCAACATTCACAGTGGAGCAACTCAAATTGGCGCCGCAGCTCAGAACTGCCATCTGCGCCCTCTGAAAGCTGTCGACCACTGAGGTTTAGAGAAAGAGGGCCTTGCCAGCGGTCAGGGTCCTTTGCCGTTCGTTCTGAGGGAGGCAACACCGTGGTGAATAGACCTTCTGGGTTCTTGAAAAAGGTGTGGAGCCGGAATCGAGGTAGTACCGCCTGCTCTTTGAAATGCCCTTCACCGACAGACCCAACAATGGCGGCGAACAGTCGAAGGACGATTTCCAGCTCGGTATCCGTCCAGGCATGGTTGATCCAAATCGCAGTCGCGATGGCATGAAGGCCGCTAGCGCGGTTGTGGCAAGCGCTCTCCAATTCGCTACCGATCGCAGTGGCTAACGTCAGCCAGCGCTCCAACGCATTGGCAGCGGCCGGTACGGTCAGCGCATCAAGCAACTCAAGCTGATGAGTTCCAAGGTTTGAGCCATCCAGGTGGTTTGAAACGAGGAGCGCATCGTTATCAGATGGACCTTGATCGCTCTCCCAAAAGGCCTTACAAGCTTTCAGAACTTGGTTGGCGTTGCGAGGTAACCGCCAGGATTCCGGGCTGGGTTCAGTCAGCTCTTGATTTCCCGGAACTATTGCATCTCGCCAGGCTTCGCGCTCGGAACCTAAGGGCAGGCCAAAATCAGCGAAGGCATCACGCAAGAAATTCAAGCTTTGCTCTCCTTCCGTTCCTGTAGCAGGAAGCGAGGCACTAGAGGCAAGCAATCGAAGCTGATGATGGCGATCAGGTTGATCCAGGCCCAGCCTCACTAAAAGCAAACGCAGCAGATACATGAACTCAGTCCCTTCACTACCGCGTTGAAGGTGGAGTTCATCAATCACCAAGGTGAAACGATTTCTTGGATCGGCTTCCAACCAGTGGCGCGTTTGCTCCAGCATTTGCCTTTCACTGGAGCGGCTCAACATTGCATTGAGCATGCTGATGTTGGTAATGAGGATGTCGGGTGGGGTGAGTTGCATATCCCAACGAGACACCAGCTCACCGCCATCAATGCTTGAGAACGAGAAGGCCGTTTCCCGTTGCTCGTCTGTTTGCTGCCAACCAGCCTGTTGATTTGGCGGCAACTGCAACTCTGTGCGTACTGCCTGCTGCAAATCCTCCATGCGTGCATACGTCTGAAGCATCTCTTCAATGCGTCGCTTGCGCGAACTGGCGACCTGTTGCTTCCACCGGGTCAGAGTGAAGGGTCGCTCTTGATCTGGATCAGCAGGAAGGCCAGGGATCAGCTCGTGTACTGGGGTACTTACTGAAGACGCAACACCTGAGCCGAGGGCCCTCTCGTGAGGACGCCAATAGCAAGGACCTCCTGGTGTTTGCCCTGTGTAACGCCCAAAGAAAATGCGGTTGCCGTTGAGCTCTTGAGCAAACAGATCGCGAGCATCTTGTGAATCGATGGCCGCCCGAAGTCGCGCCATCTGGTCTTCCACCAGAGCATTCATCGGATAGAGGATCAATGCCCGGACCGCAGCAGTGCGGGACTCACCATTGCGGTGATGGCGATCCTTAAATCCATCCCACTGCAACCCTTTCACTTGCACGTCTTCGCGCAACCCGTAGTTCCCTGTGCTGTCCCGTTTCGCTAACGGAATGCCACGGGCATCGCACCACCAGCGGTTCTGCAAATACCCAGGATGAGGAGCAGACCATCCACCTCGTTCCCGTGTGGCCTCCTCAATAATCGTCGCCAGCACGGGGAGTAAAAACGCCTCGGTCTTGCCCGATCCAGTACCGGAAGTCACGATTCCAGCCTGACCATCGCTTACACCTCTCTGCAACATTTGCAGTTGGTGGCGATAAGGCTTGAATAATTCACCATTGTTCCCACGGCCAATGAGACCACAACCAATCAGTTGAAGGAACAAATGACGAGCTTTTGGGCTCATTTCCCCTAGAGCAGCCTCAGGACCCTGCTCTTTGAGGAGGTCTTCGAACCTGCGGCCATCCTGAGCCCACTCTGGTTGGGGTTCCAGGAAAGGGTCAGTGCACATTCGGCCAGCTTCCCGCAACAACTGTTGTCTTTCCTCGGCAAGCCCTGGGTCTTCAATACGAAAGGCGGTGTCTAGATAGCTCAGATAGAGCTCACGGGTACGACTGAATACACCAACAGGATCATGCATGTGATCGGACTTCGTTGAGGAGAGGAATCAGCTTTTGTCTGCCGGTGACATGGTGTCTGGTTCTGACGGTAAATACCAATAGTCTCTCCCAACGTTGATGAGTTTCTGAACTCAGGGAAGGGAGGATCAGCGAAGGCCAGTACGGTCAGACTCTTGCTGCACTTGGCGTGAATGAATACTCCACGAGCAAAGTTTTTTTGTTTCAGTAAGGAATTCTTCAAGCAGTTGCCCCAAACCAATGACCATCGATACTCAAATGACGCTGGCTCTGCTGCAGGAGCTGCTGATGGCACTGAGGGCAAATGACGCTGATGGCTACAAGTCTTGGCTCACACTTGGCATTGAACAGCTTGGAAGGGATGTAGCTGGTGAGGTTGAGGGCGACTGGATGGTGCCCTTATTAGTGGAAGAGGAGAGGGACAGGCTGATGGCTTGGCAGCTGGGTGTGAGCCTCTAACCCGATTGGGGGATAGCGGCAAAGTAACAATCACCCAAACAGGTATTGTTCAAACCAAGGCTGGCAGGAGATAATTCGAATATGAAGTACAGATTTGCGAGATGCCTGCTTTTACTGTTTTTGACGCTTGCAGCAGGATTAGCAGGCTGCAAAAAAATCACATCCAATAAGTCAGCAATTTCGGCAGGACAAGTCAAAGAGTTAACTTCTAAAAAAATCATAAGAAACCTTCCAAGTGAATGTACTATTCAAGAATATTCAGCTGAAGAATTATTTGATAAATCCAAAAGCGGTATTGCTGTTGTATTGACTGATTCGGGGGTTGGTAGTGCTTTTGTTGTGAAGCATGAGAACAATTCAACGCTGCTTGTAACCAACGCACATGTTGTGCAGGGAAACAGTGTGGTGACGCTTAAGTGGTCCGATGATTCAAAGGATCAGGCTGCTGTAGTAAAAATTGGAGATGTTCAAAGCCTGGACAATGATTTAGCATTGCTTGAGCTTTCAGGAAATATAGGCAAAGTCCTAAAGATTAAGCAAGGTAAGGTAAACACCGGTGCAGATATTGTTGCTATAGGCGCTCCGCGTGGCTTGGAGTTCACCATTACCAGGGGAATTGTCAGTGCTCATCGAGATAATGGCCGCGTCATTCAGATTGATGCTCCTATTAATCCTGGTAACTCAGGCGGGGCAATCCTGGACAAGACAGGTTGCGTTGTAGGAGTCGCAACATTTATCCGCAGAGATAGTGAGGGCCTTGCATTTGCAATTTCGTCGAGCCAGCTTCAGAATTTTCTTGTAAGTGACGAAGGAACAATGTCCGATAGCCCTGCATTAGCTAATCGCACTACTTACCCTAGTCCGAATATGATCATGGAGGAAAAACCAAAATGCTGGTTTCAGCAAGATGATGGGGGAGATCTTGAAGCGGCTAACTGTTTTGTTGGCACACGTAAGAATAATAATGGTCACTTGGTTTATGACCTAACCGAAACCGTGAGTGGATTAAAGAGAACAATAGCGCTATGGGAGGACGAGAAAGCTGAAGTTATTTTGAAGGGTCAGGTTTATCAGGGAAGATGGTGGACTGATTCTGATGGTGATGTGCGCGTCAAAGTTAATGGTGGAGTATTTGCATTTGTTTTACCTGATTCAGCTGAAAGAGAAAAAGATCTAGATCGCCGTACTGATGTAATCTTTTATGAGCGTTACCCCGAGCTTAAGGGCAAAATCTTAGGTTCATCTAAGGGGAAACTTGCTCAAGAGTGGTTAAGCATTAGAGAGTCATTAAAGTGACTTTACAAGAGCGATTTCAAAGATGGGCTGACGAGCTGGTTGACCTCACAGCTAGAAATGAGCTGATCAACTTCAAGGTCACAAAAACCTCAACGATCCTTCCGGATCCAAAGGGACTCTCCGCGCTTCTAAACGGAGACACAGTCGCGATCACGGATCTATGCGACCTGACTGATCCCGATCAAATGAAGCCCGCAAAGGGGGCAATCAAAACAGCCATCGAGTTCAAAGAGCAGCGCGGCATCGAAGTGCTCAAGCTTGCTTCTGGCTTCGCCACCTGGAAGACCGACAAGATCAGCAACGCCAACGCACCTTTGTTTCTCTACTCAGTCGAACTCGAGAACGAAGGGGGGGCCTTTATCAATACCAAGCTCAGGCTTGTCGACACCGAACCGGAGATCAACCCCGTCTTAATCCTCCACCTGCAACGCCGAATGGCAATAGGTATTAAGGATGAGAGCTTCGAAGAGCTGGAAGACCCCACTGAGGAGAACCTCTGGGAGCTGTTTGCAGCGCAATGTCCTGCAGACCTCGAAATTCAAAGGCTTGATGGACATGCAATAAAAAACCTCAAGTACCCCAACCTGCCAATGGTTGCGGATCTACAAAACGCGACTGTTTCGCTTGAAGAGAACACGCTGATTGCTGCACTTGCCGGAGACGCCGAAAGCAAGGACGCCCTAAGGGAGGACATCAGTAATGCGAGGCAGGACGCACCAAATTTCATCACCCCCAAACAGGAGTTCCTGGTACTTGATGCGGACTCCAGTCAGCAGTGGGCGATTAACACCGCTCTGCAGGGACAAAACCTTGTCATTGAGGGGCCACCTGGCACAGGGAAAAGCCAAACGATCGCGAACTTGATCGCGAGCTACATCGCAGTCGGGAAAAGTGTTCTGTTTGTCGCGGAAAAGCGAGCAGCAATCGATGCAGTTAAAAAGCGGATCGACAATGTTGGGCTAGGGGATTGCTTCTTCGATTTGCACTCCTCAGAGGCAGTTCGAAAAAGGCCTACAGGGCCCTTCGTTTCAGCTCTCGAAGAAATCAAGTCAATCCCCGATAGGGACTTCAGCGCAGAACAACTTGAGCTCGGGGAGGTTCGCCAAAAGCTTGTCGACCGAAGCGCAGCAATTCAGGCAAAGCAGGAACCATGGAACTGCTCCTACCTAGAGGTTTTGGATCTAGCGATGGAGGCTGGTCATAAGCCGTCTCAAGTCTTCGAAGTCGGTACGTCATGCATGGATGCGATCACCCTTGACCAGATCAGAGACACCGAGACGTGCCTGGCAGAGCTGATTTCTCTTGCAGCGCAAGACCTACTTGCAAGCCATTCACCTGTCGCGAAGGCGATCAAAAATGGACAACTTCAAACACCCCAAGCAATCCGCAGTACTCTCGAGACTCTGGACAAGCTAAAAGGAGCACAACGCTCAATCAAAAGCTGGCTTGAAAAGGTTGAAGCCAAAGCTCGCTTAACAGGCGAAGAGGTGTCGATCCAGAGCCCTCATCAAATCCAGCCAATCCTCGACAATTTGGACGTCGTCAGTGAAAACCTGGAGCTGATGGCTCCTGACCTTCGCAAGCTTCCTGCCGTTGCTCAGCTAAAGCGCCTAAAAACAGACTTGGCTCAACCGTTTCTACTGCGGTGCTTCAAATACCTCTTCGATAAGAGTTATCGAGATTCACTGGCTGGCATGAAGTCGGCCTTGCAAGAAGGCGTGCAGGCATCAGCAAAAACTCTTCGGGCTGCTTGCCGATCGATGACTGCTCTCAGCTCACTTCATGCAGTGGGTGTGCCTGCAGAAGCGAGGACATATCCACAAGATCTCAGAGACACCCTGACGAATTTCTTTGAGGCGTTATCGCGACTCAACTCTTTGGTCGAGGACTTGTCACCTGATAGCTGCTCAATCGAAGAAGTCGACGCAGTGATCAGCCGGTTTGAAGGGATTCGAACCCAATTGCCTTATGCCCCTGACTTGCATCGAGAGCTCGAGAACCTCCAGCAACTGATCGCTAGCTCAAAAGAGTTATTCGATCAGTTGATCACCCAACTTTGTGCTGGTGAATCAGCGAAGGCAGTTTGCGATGGCTTGAAGAAGGAGTGGTCGAACTACGTCGAAGAAGCCATTCGCATCCAGTCACCAGCCTTACGTAACTCCGGGCGTCAGTACCTCGATCGCAACATCGAGGACTTTCGGGAACGGGATGCCGATCACATACGAACAAATGGTCAGCGCATACGCCGTCTCTGCGCTGAGCGAGCTCATGCCGTGCGGATCGCGAACCCTGAGCAGGCCGATGTAATCGAAACCCAGCACAGGAGGAGGCGTAATCGGAAATCTGCTCGTCGACTCTTCGCTGAGACACCGGAATTGCTCAAAGCACTCAAGCCTTGCTGGGCCATGAGTCCTCTTGTGGTCTCCGAGTTACTCCCCCCTGATAAGGCTTTCTTCGATGTCGTCATCTTTGATGAAGCCAGTCAGATCGTCCCTTTTGAGGCAATCATCTCAATCCTCCGCGGAAAGCAGACGATCGTCGCCGGTGACTCCAAACAACTTTCACCGACGAGCACCTCGTTCTTCGCAACAAAAGAGGACGAAGACGAGATCGCAACGAGCGATGACCCAGAGGACGATGTCTTTGACGCCGTCGATGAAGCGGAGTCGCTTCTCGAAGCCGTAAAAGCGGTCTTGCCTAGCCAAGGTGTAAGGACCCTTTCATGGCATTACCGCTCAGAGGATGAACGCCTCATTGCCTTCTCTAACCAACACCCGGAGCTATACGGACGGCGGTTGGTCACGGCTCCCTCTACAAGCCTGGAACCACCATTCGAATACCACCTCGTCGAAGGGCAGCTCAGCGATGTCACAGGCAAGTCACCCCGTGCAGAAATTCAACGCACCGTTCAGGTAGCGATCACAAATCTCACCCTTCGCCCGGACTTGAGCCTTGCGGTGATCGCTCTTGGCTCTGACCACGCCCGCAATATCCAAAACGAATTTGACCGTCAGGTTGGTGAAGACCCATCGATCCAGCTGTTCCCTGAAGGCAGACCAGACGAGAAATTCATCATTCGCCACCTGGAATCGATCCAGGGCGATGAGCGTGACGTCGTCATCATTTCAACCGGATATGGCCCAAGAGAGATCGGAAAGCTCCGCTACGACTTTGGACCCATCAACAGAGACAAGAACCTGTCTGGCTTACGACGCCTCAATGTCGCTGTCACACGGGCCCGCAAGCGGGTAGAGGTCGTCTCAACAATCAATCCCTATCAATACGACGACAACAAACTGAACAGCATCGGTGCGAAAGGGTTAATCCAATACCTGCGCTTCGTGCAAAGCGGAGGCGAAGACCTCGGGGATTTATCAGCGGAGACGGTGCCGATGAATCCGTTCGAACAAGACATCTATGACTCGCTTCGCAAGCAAGGAATTGGGATGGTGCCCCAGTACGGCGTCTCTGGGTATCGGCTGGATTTCGCGGTTCAGCACCCGGATAGCCCTGGACGCTTCATCCTCGCGATCGAGGCCGATGGAGCCTCGTACCACTCTTCAGAAACAGCGAGAGATCGAGACCGGATTCGCCAAGCTCACCTGGAACGGCTGGGTTGGAAGTTTCACCGCATTTGGTCGACCGAGTGGTTCCGTAACAAGGAGAACGAAGTATTTTTGGTAAAGCAAGCCGTTGAAGAAGCTCTCAATACCTTCGAGGCAAACCCAAAACCTGCTGAGCCAACTCGCTCCCTAGAGCCAAAAGAACCCACCCCAATTGCACCTGAAAAGAAAGGAGCCGAACCCCTGATCCCCGAACTCGGATCAATAGACGACTACGGGAGTGAGTTGGCTGAATACATTGTCTGGTTCTGTTCTGACGGGGTCCTTCATTCCGACGATGAGATCTTCAAGGCAATCTTCGAGAAACTTCCCTTCAGGCGACGAGGCGCACGAATTGTTAACCGGATAGAAGATGAGATTAAGAAATTAAGAAGTCTCGGGAGAATCAACTGAACTGGAGGCTTGCTGTGGGAGATAACCTACTTGAAGATTTCAGCAAAAGACAACTTATAATAGATAGACAATCAAAGTCATGGCATGAAAAAGAAACCATTACAACGTCGACTGAGTGATAAAGGGTTGATTGCATGGTCACTCTCTGTCGCAATGGTTCTTCCATTTATCGGAAATATTGCCGTAATCATCTACATGATTACCAGAAGGACGTGGAAATTTGGTATTTATTTATTCTTATGCATTCCTTGGGTATTATTTATCATGTTATTTTTTAGATTGATTGGCATTGACTTGCTAGACGAAAGTATTGACCCAGTCTTAGAATGGACGTTCATGTTTATAGCTGCCGTCGGAAACATACCCATCGTAAGGTATTGCATACATCTCGTCACAAAGGATGGACAACGAGCACTCAAGAGAGATTCAGAAGAGTCACAGGAGTAATCGAAAACATGTTGCAAGTATGTTTACAAGGCTAGATTCAAACACCAACTCTTTAGAGAGATTCAACAATAGAGATATTGCTGCTAGAATTAATGTCTAGATCGAAAGCAACATCACTTTCTACCCAAGTGACTGAACTGCCACCACAAGGACTTAGTACTTGGTTTGAGGTATTCAATCAAGACGGCGACTGGAAGTGGTTTCCTTCTGTTGAATTAGCCAAGAAGGAAGCTCAGAAATGGAGATCGAACGGTAAAACAGCACAAATTCAAACACCTGCCTGGAATTGGGATAAGGACAACCATGCCTATGTTGAGGTTTGCATAGCAGTTTCACATCAACAAGAAGTTGATCGCGGTACTGAGTTTGTAGAGAATGATGATGGAATATTTTATGACTTTGATGAGCATATGCACAGATTCTACTTAACATCAGAGATGGTTGAAAAGTACAGCTTGCATGAAGTTGCAACCAAGATGGACGATGACGAACTGGAAGAAATGAAAGAAGAGTTAGAAAACGAATCCGTGAACTACACCCACGAGATTTTAATTGATGACGTTATTGCATATCGGAAGACTAAGGACGACCATGAGTCAACAACAATGACTCCATGGGGAGAAGTTTGGAGTAAAACCTTTGAAGCTTATTTCAATAACTTTCCTGTTGCACTTTACGATGAGCCCGAAGAAAATGCTTATTACTCCCAGGTTTAATCAGAACATATGGCTTAATTGCAAATACTACTAATCGACCCTATGCATTCTTTGCATTGGTTTGCCTATTTCAAGTACTTCGGGTTATAAGTCGCTAGTGATCTAAACGAAAAGTCGTTGCCAGCAGCCCTTCTCTTCATCACAGGTATTTTAACCGGCGTGATCGTTGGCTTCATTGTCAGCAAGATGTTTGGGCGCTCTAGGCCAGCAAGTGGTACTGGGGACTTAGGGCGTCTAGAAGAGCGCCTAGGGCAAGCCAATGAGGGGTTGGGCAAGTTTGGGGATCAGCTTGAGGCACAGAACGCGGAGTTCAAACAGCAGCAGTTGCAGCTGCAAGAAGCCAAAGAGGCTGCTGCTGTCAGCCGTACTCAGCTTGAGGCAGTCAGCCGCGAGCGAGATGAACTGAGGTCTTCGCAGTCGACGACAACTAACGCTCTTGAGCAGATCAGGTCAGAGAAAGAGACCCTCAGTAAGCAGGCAGCAGAGATTGCGGAGAAGCTCCGCTCACAAGAGACTCAAACCCAATTTCTGGAGCAAGCCAGAGCTGATCTCTTGACCCAATTTCGCTCCCTTAGTGGTCAGATGCTGGATGGCTCTAGAGATGCCTTGCTCAAATCCACCAAAGAAAGCGTTAGTGAGCCTTTTGCCAAGCAAATGGAGCAGCTACGGCAGCAGATGCAGGTCCTACAGAAGGAGTCAGTAGAGAAGCTTGGGGCATTGGCCCAGACCACCATGGATCTGCGTCAACGCAGCGAAGACGTTCAAGGCGCAGCCCAGCAACTCACATCTGCTTTGCGTTCTCCCAACGTGAAAGGCCGATGGGGAGAGGTGAACCTTCACCGAATCTTGGAGTTCGTTGGACTGATCAGCTACTGCGATTTCGACGAGCAAGTGCATGTCGATACAGATGAAGGTGCCTATCGCCCGGACTGCGTGATCACGATTCCTGGTTCGCGCAGGCTCATCGTGGATTCCAAGGCACCGATCGAGAGTTATCTGGATGCCTTGCAGGCCACAGACGAAACACAGCGTGAGGCAGCCTTAAAGGAGCACCTCAAAAAGGTCCGTAGTCATATTGATCTCCTTAGTAAGAAGGATTACGCAGGAAAGCTGAGTTCCTTAGGTCAGGTTGTTGACGGAGTCGTTCTGTTCATCCCTGTTGAAGGAGCCCTATCAATGGCTTTGGAACGCGATCCTGACCTTCTGGAGTATGCGTTTAGCAAGAAGATCATCCTGACTTTCCCGACAAGTCTCCTCGCGATTCTCAAGGGCTTATCGATGACAATTCAGCAAGGTGAAATCGCTGCAAATATTGAGGAGATCCAGAACAATGCTGTTGAGCTGCACAAGCGGTTTTTGATGTTTGTCGACAAGTTCAATGCTGTGGGGAGCAATTTGGCAAGACTCAACAAGAGCTACAACGAGGCAGTTGGCTCTGCGCAGAGTCGCTTGTTACCGCAGGGGAGACGATTTGCTGAGCTTGCGGGTCAGAACAGTGAAACAAGGATTGATGATGGTATAGATAACGTCGTCAGAGAAATTCAGGGAGGATAATGAGCATTATTAGCGACGACGAAACAAGCAACCTGATCGAGGCGATTTTAGATTCAACTCCTGTTGATGAAGAAGATCTTGAAGAATTTATCGAAGTTCTTGCAGAGCTAGGGATTTTCACCGCAGACCATTTCAGCTCTAGCCTTGTCAGCGTGAACGAGAATTCCGAATGGTTCAAGAACTACACGTTCGAAAACATGCGCGCAATTGAAAGCAAGTTCAACATGAAAGCTCAAAACTTCGACGGCTGGCATTACTGGTTCGCAAATGATCAAGATGCCAAAAGAGCAAGAGAAAGCATTGCCGAATACGACAAGCAGATACTCGAAGAGAAAAGACAAGAAAGATGATGATATAGATACCGTCGTCAGAGAAATTCAATCTGGAGAGTAAGCAATGAAGTTACCTGTTTGCATTTTTATAGAGGATTAGGCAATTGAAGATTTTCTGATAAGATTGAAAAATATGGACATCAGGAAGCTTAATGCTTATGGACAAGATCGAAGACAAGTATATTCCAGAGGAGGGCTATGAATGCCTCGGATATATGCAATACGAAAGTGGGTTTTACTGGATTGATGAGGAGCATGACGACAAGATATGGGTTACTCCCGAGATGATAAAGAGATATTCATTAGATTTAAAAAATCTGTTCACCAAAGAAGAGCACTTAGAAGAAAAGCTTTGGGACTGGGGTGAAGGGGAGGATTACGATAGTGAAGTCAATAGGCTATGTGAATTCAGTCACTATATTTATATTCAATTCTGCACTCATGTGACCATGTCAAAAGAAGATAGAGACAATCCCGAGGAATGTACAGAAGAGACAATCCACGGAAATATATATTCCGGAGAGTTTCTTGCATGGCTAAACGATTGCCCATTAGAGCTTCTTCGCGAATCTGATTTGACTGCTCAGTAAGTAGCAAAATGAATTTGATTACTCCAAGACCTAGATAGCGAACTTGACCGCATATGGAACTCAAATCTTCGTCAGGGCGGGTCTTCAGCGAGCAACAGGCAATTGACCTCCTCGTGTCTCTAGTGGCGTCTGATGCAAATTCAGACAAGAAGTGGCGCGGGTTCTATAATTCATTGTCTCCTACTGAGTTGCAACAAGAGTGGGATGAGCACTGGCAGTAGAACTGAATACTAAGTTTCTAATTTTTAGTATGTTATTGTGGTAAAAGTATTAAAAAATTACTGACAATGCTTGTCTAGAAGATCCTGAACATCTTCAACTCCAAGTTCTTTTGCTTTCTTCCAGTCATTACACGATAATTCAGTCTTATTAACAGATGCGTAAGCAACACCTCTGTACAAATAAGCAGTTGGAAGGGCATTTAATCCAGGATTATTCAGCAAATATTTCACTGCTATATTGCATTAGTTCAATGCAATATCATAGCGATCGTTCGTAAGATTTACTTGGCAAAGCGCAAGAAATGGAAGTTTATCTTTCGGATTTATGTCTACTGCTTTTCTGCAGTCGTTCAGCGTATTCTGGTAATTACCTAGATCTCCATTTACGAAGCAACGGTTTCGATACGCCATTCCACTTTCTGGATCGATTTCAAGTGCTTTATTACATGCAACAAGCGCACTTTTGTTTTCACCAATAACATTTTTCAGTTGGCAAATACCGGTATGGATTTTCGCGTTGGATGGATCCAAAGAGATTACTTGCTGGCAGTCCTTAATTGCTTGCTGATAATTTCCTAGTTTCTGATTTGCTGTGCACCGATTAAGGTAACTTGTAGGCAGCGAAGCATCGATAGAAATCCCTCTATCGCAATCTTTTATTGCATCTTTGTACTGTCCAGTCTGCACCTTGGCGCCACAAAGACTTGCGTATATTGCTGCATCACCAGCATTTGGAAAATTTTTTCTCATCCAAAATCAAAGAATAACGCTTTATTGTAAGCACTAACAGCACCTGAGTAATCACCGGAATTAAACCTTTTTAAACCATTTTTACTAGCATCATCTTTTATGTAATTACTGCATCTGACAAGACCCATTCCTATAGCAAATATATTAATGCATTCTTCAGAAAAGATCTATTCATTACTCCTCAGGTTGCTATGAAATTCTAATGATAATCATAATAGTAGATCAAAGGCAAGTTGGGAATAAGAGTGATCAATCTTTAAATGGAAATAATTTTCATTAGCAATATCTTTTCTGAAATGCCTCTGCAAGGGAATCAACCTCAATCTTCGCCCACTCACCTTCCCGTCTTAAAACGGTTTGGTGGTGCCTGGAATGCTCAGAGAAACCAAGCAAATCCTAATTAGATACTTTCCCCTTCATCAACCTGCTTCTCCCCCTTTTTATCAATTAAATACATTTCAATGTCCACTCCAAGTGCTTTAGTAGCGCCTTCATGATCATAGGGACCAAAAACATCTTGAATTATGGTGGCGGCAATAAATGGAAATTGTTTCCAATCTTTGAATACAACAAATTCATTTGTCTCCTTAACACATGCACCTCCATTCCAGTCAACCAAATAAGTGCAAGATCTGCCATGCTTCCATGTTGAGTCCTTGTTGCCCCAAAAAACTTCCTGACGACCATCCTCAATATCGTTAATATGTAATTGCGGCGGATCACTTTCGGTAAAACTAGTCTTTGTAATCAATTTTTTTACCCATGAGTCCATTCCCTGCGCCACAAGTGTGCAGTCATTATTGATTTCTTCATAGATCTCGCGAAGAGAATTGCTTACAAATTTTTGTAGAGACTTGTTGTACGCATCCGATTTCTCAATTCCCTTGAGAGTTTGCTCCGTAGCATCAAGGAATACTAAAAGTTGTATAAGAAATTCTGCCCACTCTCTTCTAATATTTAATACGAAATATCTGACCTTTTCTCTCACTTCTTCCTTGAACCATTCATCAGTTCTAGAAGTTTTGAAATGGATTGCCATGGCACTTGCACATAGTGCCTTCCTCACCCATTCTTGTAGTGGTGGATGTGATTCACTATGACAGGAATAATTGCTGTTCAGTAGTTGAGAATATCCAAATAGTACTTCGATAACTGGATCAAAAGTACAAATTTGATCGTATGTTTCTTTGCTATAACTCTTCCAGTTTTGAAGAAAGTCTATGGTTGTTTCTTCAGTCTCTTTTAGGTATTCCTTTGGATCATTAATGTTGTCAGTTTTTTCAAATATTCCTGAATCTCCTAGGAATATTGCCAATTCCACCGCAGCATCGTATTTTTTCATTTCCTTTTCAATAATATCTTCACTTTCTGCATCTTCTTTGATCTTTAATACAATTGCGCTTCCAGAACCTCCCGCTAAGGCAGCAGTAAGTACATAAGACTTTTGAGCACCTATTGCAGACACGACCACTGCACCTGCCATGCCAGCACCGAGGGTAATTGCCAGGCGTTTGTAGTCCATTGGTGTCTCAGCAATGGGCAATGCTTTTGATCAGTGTAAGTCTCTTATTATGCCTTGGAGTTGTCACGACAATTTCTACGATATATTCATTTTATCTTGATAGACTCAAATTGTCTAGGAGTGCTTAGAAGCAGTCCCTCGATATTCCAATATTGCATTCTATTGGCATGTTGATAAAACAACATAATAAATGAACAACAGTTCGGAACTGTTTTTATGGATAGAAGAGGTCCATCAGGTCTTCTTTCAGGCATACCTGATTGCCTTCACAGTTTGCTCTGACTACCTTGATGGAATCATAGCAGTTATTGCAAATCACTCAAGTATGTTTTATGGTTATTGCTATAAATTCGTATAACTAGATCCAAATGAAATTAATCCAATCCAATCTATGCTCTGGTTATATCGAGCATTCAATGAAGATCGACTCTAGTGGTCGCTATCTGTTTTGTGATATTGGTATTGCTTTTGACAATAATGGAGGTCTAGGTGATTTGTCTCCAGAGTCATGTCTGACGGATGGCGTGTTTGAGCATAATGGCATTTATTTTGCATTGTTTGGTACTGCTCATGGTGATGGTGTTTACCCGTTTTATGAGGCAGACGATTTGCACGACCCTGACTCAGTTCTTCTTGATTGTAAATCGTATTTTGCAGATGATGAACCCTTGGATCAATTATTGATTGATTCAGGGCGTATCGCATTAATTCAAGATAATATTTTATCCCCCTCTTTCGATCCTCTTGATGTCGGTCCACGAGTTGATTTGGCACGTTTTGATGAAGAGGACTATGAAGACTCACAGTTGACAATATACGAAAGCGATAAGGCAATTTATCTGATCGACTACTTGCTTGTTCGTGATTTTAGATATTGGGATGAATGATCTCAACTAGGACTCTGCCATGGTTGAGCAATTCGATGATTTCCACGAAAATTGATTGCAAAACTCAAGATGAAGGCGTCTTTGCATTAGTTGCTGATTGCCCTCACAGTCTGCTTTGACTACCTTGACGGAAGTAGGCACCCCATATATGTCTCGCAGGACTTCTGCCATTGCTGCTGTCCTTTCGCTGGTTGCGCTTGGGGCACCTTTGATTGCTGGGTGTCGTGCTCAATCGAATGTTGCTGGGGAAGTTTCTAATATTTCTGCAGATTCAAACAGTGATGATATTCTTGCTATTAAGAATGAGATTGCTGAACTCTCATTGTCAATAGATACTAACCCTCAAGATGCCAATGCTTACAATGATCGTGGTGTCGCAAAGTTCAAATTAAAGGATATTCAGGGTTCAATTCTTGATTTCAATAGGGCAATAGAGATCAATCCTAGTTATTCCGCTTTCTACTCTAATCGAGGTAATGCTAGGTTGGAGTTGAATGATATTCAAGGAGCAATCTCAGACTATAGTATAGCAATAGAGATCAATCCGAATAATGCCAATGCCCTATACAATCGTGGTAATGCTAAGTTTAAGATCAAGGATGCTGAAGGCGCAATCTCTGATTTAAGCAACGCAATTGCAATTAATCCACAGTTTGCTGCTGCTCATGTAAATCTTGCTAGTGCCAAGTTGGAATTCAAGAATGATCCGCAAGGGGCAATTGTTGATTTCAATAAAGCACTATTGCTTGATCCAAACAATGCATACGCTTATAATAATCGAGGTCTCGCTAAGCATAAGTTAAATGATTTGCAAGGAGCAATTCTCGATTACAATAAATCGATTGATATTGATCCGCATGACTCTGATAATTATTTTAAGCGAGGTAATGCCAAGTTTGCGTTAAAGGATATTAAAGGGTCAATTATTGATTACAGCAATGCGATAAAGATTGATTCATCTTCTCCTGACTATTATTCAAACCGTGGGATTGCCAAGGATTATTTGGGGGATTATCAAGGAGCAATTGCTGATTCTAACAAGGCAATTGTAATTAATCCTCAGTTTGCCCCCGCCTATTCGAATCGCGCTAATGCCAAGATTGGATTAAAAGATTCTCATGGAGCATGTGCCGACTTCAAAAAAGCAGCGTCTCTTGATCATAAAGCAACTATCCAATACTTAAGCAGTGAAAATGGTTCATGGTGCCTTAATATGCGATGAGTCAAGGGATAGGAGTGATTAACAACCAATGCTTTGTTCAAAGTTGTTGTCAAACCGCAACCACTCTTCTTTTATCGTTGGATACTTTTGAAAGAACCATTGCTTCTTGAATGGTAATGGGATTTCAGACATCCAGAAGTAAGGCGCACCGGCAACATAGAACTTCTCTGGATAAATTAATCCTGGTTCGTCTTCATCTTCGTCATCGTCTTCATCAAACTCTACTTCTGATATTCCTTCTCTTAACTCACTCTGCTCATAACCTGAGTCTTTCATTTTTTCTATGTATTCGTCCTTCACATAAGCAAATAAATTATGATCTTCATCCCACTCCCAGAACTTTTCAATTGTGTTGACTAAGGTCATGAAAGTACTGTTCATGAATTCAACAATGAATTCTTCAGAATAATCTTTATCTGACTCCCAAGAGGCGTTCACACCTTTCTTGAAGTCTTTGAGATGCAACCAATACTTGAATATCTTTAATTTCTCTTGTTTGGAGCGCGATGCAAAATCAAATTCCATTGTCCTTTTCTTTAATGGTTCGATGTTTGTTCAACACTTGTTAACTCTATCATTGGTGGATTAGATTACTCCTGTATTGCTACATCAATATGGATTCTGTCTCTCAGTACTCTCAGCAACAATTGATTACTGCTCTTCAGAACGAGTATGAGTATCTTAATACATGATGACTTTGATCCAGATGTTGATAAGTCTCCAGATGAAAATGTAGAATGGTTGCAATCTCTTTCGCTTCATACTCTTATGGCGGAGGTTGCTGAAATGGTTGAAGCAGATGACAGTAATCAAGACGAAGGCGACAGTGTCACAGTTGCCGATTATATGAATAGATGGTTATGACTTTGACATGTGTTAATTAGGCAAGTATAATGATTAAGCGCAATGAAATCTTATTGTGACTAATTCAGAGTATTCTAGGCAGCAACTCATTACTGCTCTTCAGAAAGAGTATGAATACCTCATACATGACGAATTTGACCCAGAAGAGGATATGAGTTCTGAGGATCACTTGAAGGGTATAAATTTACTTTCTGTTGCGGAGTTAAAGAAGGCGATTGAGGAGAGTATTCTTACAGAAAACTGCTGCAAAGAAGATGAGGACAAGATTTTGTTCGATGAGTACATGGAAATGTGGAAAGCATGAATTTTGATGTAAAATGGTTTTGATGGTTTTAGTCGAATTATGTCTGAGTCATTGAACTCTTTTAGTAAGGAGTCTGGGCAAGATCCTGATGAGGTAAAAAGACATATCCAGGAGACCTATAAAGATATCTTCCCTGTTATAAATGCAGTCTCAGTGGCAGGCGATGCAGTAGATCTATTTAATCGATGGGAGAATGAATTTAGCAATGGAGGAAATTTCTCTATTTTATACGCTCTTGCGATTTTTAATGACCTTGATCTTATTAGCGTTGAGAGACATGAGAATGCTCTTTTGCTATTAGACTATGCCAGTAGTCATAATATTATAGATCTTGACTGCTCTGAGTTTGTACGGAATAAAGAATCTTCAACTCTATCGTCAAATGAAATAACAATTGAACAACTCAGACAATCAGTAATTAATGATTATGCATACATCTGCGCTGACGACGGAGGTACAGAATCTGATGAGATGTCTTTAGATGATTATAAAAAGTCTGTTTCGGAAATGTCATGGGAGGAGTTGATGCAAGAGAGCAGTGTCAATGTTGATGAACCATCAGACAATCCTTATGATATGACTCTTGAGGAGTACGTGAATATTTGGGGAGCAAGATCAAATTATGCAGAATTAATTTACACCAAGAACGAAGATGGCAGCACAAGTTTAATAGAGGAGAATTGATAAGCATCGAGATCTTCAGTTGATTAGAATCATACTTTGCTTTGATTGCTTGTACTGGTTTTGAGATGACGTCGAAAGATTGTTTTTGCTTTTCTTAAAATAGTTGCCCCGTACTTGGCATGATTAAATTATAGTTTAGTCACACTCTTGCTCAAAAGTCGAAGCCAGGATTGTCGTTTGGGAATTTCATATAAAGAGAATGCATTGATTTATCATCTTTGTGAAATCCTCTTGTAGAAACATAAAGATCATCCTCCTCCCATTCGTTTCCATCCTCCTGATGAGTTTATGCATATGCACTTATAAGCTAGTCCTCTCTATTCCTCACCCTTCCAATTTTCGATAAACTCTTTTAGGTCTTCTTCATCATCCCAACCTGTCTCTCCAATGAGCTGCTCAACAGAGAGAGTATTGAACCATTCTCTACGCTCTTCGACAGTCATGTCTCCTGGCTCTTCGCTGTCATGGAGCAAGTGCGCATATTCATTTGTCAAGCACTTAATAAGCAATTCTTTGCTGTAGTTCATACATTTTTCTATACAACGCCAGCAGACTAAGGCTTCACTCTCCTTGTCGCAACCTCATTCGACTATTTATGTGTTGAGCACTGGGAACAATGATCTTTTATTAGCTTTCATGCTGCAGGGAGTGTCCCAGGTGATCAATACCTTATCAATCAAGGCGTGGAAGTTTTCATGGGCATCGCAGCCTTCATAAATCGTCCTCTATTAATTGGGTTATACGAGAGGCTCTTTAACCTCATTTATTACTTGACCATTGGTGCGATTGAAGCCTGCATAACCGATTGATCTGCTCAGCTTCCGCCACCGTGTTTGCGATACCACTGGCCAAGTTGGTGGAGCCCACAACAATCGAAAGGCACTGAGCCCTACTGATTGCCACGTTCAATCGATTCGGCTCCAACAAGAAACTCAACCCTCTGGGTGCGTCATCACCGCTGCTTGCCGTAAGCGAATGAATGGCAACCGGAGCCTCCTGGCCCTGGAACTTGTCCACTGTTCCCACCCGGGCTTTGCCAGCCAGCCGTTGCTTCAGCCGGTTCACCTGCACGTTGTATGGCGCTGTCACCAAGATCTTGCTCGCAGTCAGCGGGCCTTTATCAAGTTCTCCAGCTTTGGCGTGTTGGTAGTGGCCTCCCAGCAGGGCATCCACCAGTTCTTCGATGCGATTGATTTCTTCCTCGCTGCAGACGCTATTACCGCTGTGGTCCACTGCTTCAAACACGAGGCCCTGCTGAGGCAATAGCAATCCCGCTTTGCTTTGGCATGGTTTTGCCCATTCAATGCGGTTTGCGCAATTTCCTGGATTGGCCTTGAGCCGGCCCTCATAAAACAGCTCACTCACCATTGCCGTGAGGCTGGGTTCCATCCGCCAGCTAGTGCCTAGAAACACGCCACGATCGGAGGGCACCACAGATGCTCCCTCCATCCAATACTCCAAGCAGCTTTGGCCTGAATCGCCGGGATGATCGGCCTGAGACGGCTGAGCTAGTTGCTGTTGATCGCCGACTAGAAGGATTGAGCGAGCACAGCGTGCCATCACCAGAAGATTGGCGAGCGACATCTGCCCGGCCTCATCCACCACCAAAAGATCGAACTGATCATCAAGTTCTTCTTTGCAGAACATCCAGGTGGTGCCGCCCACCACTGCCATCTCTTCTGAGAGCTGGTCCGGCCTGACAACAGAGAAGCCTTCAGCCGCCAGTGGATCCTCCTTGGCATTGCTGCACTTCACCACCTCGCTCGCCACGCCTGCGGCAGTGCATGTGCTCTTGGCTTTCCTGAGCAGGTTGTTGATCGCCGGATGGCTGTTTGAGCTGATCGCTACTCGCTGGCCATCTTTCACTAATTGAGCGATGACCTGGCCGGTGACTGTGGTTTTGCCGGTGCCCGGTGGACCCTGCAGCGCCAGGCTGATGCCGGAATGCTCCTGCAGGTAGTTCGCCAGTGCACCCGCTACAGCATTGGGATCTCCAGCAATCGCTGCATTCAGGTCATTGAGTTCCTTCAGCGGCTTCCGTTCAAGCAGCTGCACGATTGCTTTGGGAATTGGTTTGTTCTCGTGGACCCACTCCATGGCCTGCTCTTCAAGCCGTTCTCGCAACGGTTTGCTGATGTCCGCAGGCACCTTGATCACCGAAGTGGGCTCTTTAGGGATGCCCTCTCCTTCGCCATTGGCGAGGCGTTGATCGCGTTTCCGCCAAGGCAACTTCAAGCTCACGCTGCCCTGCTTGCTATCGAGGGCATCGACATCCAGTTTCAGGCCGGTGGCTGGTAGCTCCACGGTCAGCCGCCCGTCGCCATTCCCGGCATGCAGTTTTAGTGGCTGGCTGGGGTCAAAACGGAAGTGATGAATGTCTGCGCCTGTCCTGGCGCTGGGACGCTCGTCCATCCCTACCCACTTAACTTCCGCGATTGCTTCTCCGTCGTCAATCAGCTCATCCGGGCTCAGTTCAGCTTTGCTCCTGCGATCGAAATAGGCCCACCAGCCCACCTTGGCTTCCCGGTGATGGAAGGGCAGCAATTGAGCGAGAAGCTTGTGGGCTCTCCAGCTCAAGCCAAGCGGTCCGGTCGCATTGTCATCAGCAAGTGGGTCAGGAATCTCAACAAGGAGTTGTTGGCTAAGCAGCTCCAGCGGTTGCGGCTCCCGTAGCTCCTGCTCGTCTTCGCTTGATTGCTGCAGTGGGTATTCCGGCAGACCCAGTTCCTCTTTGCGTTGACGCAGCCAGTCGTGCAAAAGCGCAGTGCTTTCGCAATCCTCCCGGTTGTAGTCCTCAATTGCTTTCAGCTTTGGGCTGTAAGTAGGAGCCTCGCCTGGAACCTGTGGCTCGTCAGAGAGTTGCCAGTGCAGATAGGCCACCACTGAATCACCAGCGTTGGTGACCCCTGCCTCGCGCTGCTCCATATAAAGGTGCTCCACTTTCTTGATCGAGTAGCTCGGTTCACCCAGCACGATCGAACTAGTCACCACTGGCAACAGATCCACCAGCAAACCGGTGCGCAGCCAATCGTCGATCTCCGCCTCCCGTGTGGCGTGCTGCTGCGCGAGCCGCCGCATCGCTGTTTTTTCATAGGCCGCATAGTGGTAGATGTGCAGCCCTGGATGGCTCCTGCGCCGGTCCTCTACCCAATCCACCCAAGCAGCAAAGGCGGCCTTTTCTTCGTCTGGGGTGTGGGCCCACCAAGCCTTGAACACTGGACAGGTATCAGGCGTATCGCGGTAACAAGCGCCGAACAGATATTCGAGCTTGGTGCCAGCCACCGAATCCTGGATTCCCTCCATGTCAAACCAGATGTCGCCGGGATCAGCTGCAGGCAAGGCACTCAACCCTTTGCCAGTGATGGCAGGTCGCAGTCGATAGGCCGGACGGCCATCAGGACCAACTGGAGTGAGCTGCAGTTCAGCTTGTTGGCGCAACTCATGCAACGCCTCGCCTGACAGTCCTTTCACGCTGCTGCCACCTGGCAGTACAGCCAACTCCTCGATCGTGGTGATGCCTTTTGCACGCAGCTTCTTGCGTTGGCTTTGGCGCATCCCCGCCACCAGGATTAAATCGCGCTGCTGCTCTAGCCGTTCCTCAATGAACGCTGTCCAGTTGCTGTGATCACCCGGTGCATCCTCAGGCGATTGGCTGGGGTCAAAACGTTCCTGAAAGGCTGAGAAGCGTTGGCGTAGATGCTGATACCAAGCCCAGAACTGATCCGTGTTGTATCGCTGAAACCTGCCGCCACCTAGATACAGATCGAACTGATCCGGCCGACTACCTAGAAGCGGGAGCAGCAGTTCGCAATAGGCAGAAGCCTGCACCAGAAACGTGGTTTTTGGCTTACTGGCGAGCTTGCACTCAATAGGGATGTAGCTCCACTCACCTAAAGCTGACGGTTGCTCAATCTTCCTGAGCAGATCGGCGCTGCCCCGCATTCCGCCATCACAAAACGAGGCTTGATGGATGAAGTCATACCCCTCAGCCATCGCTTGCTTCGTGGCGGCGTAATCAGCCTCCGTTTGCTTGCCAGGCAAACGAGCGATGCGATGCCCCTCTTTCTCCAGCTTCTCGAGCAACACCTCTTCATGACGCAAGCCATCGTCACGCAACTGTTGAACCAGCTCGCTTACCGCTGGTTTATTGCCCTCGAATAGTTTGCGCGCTTCCAGCTCCTGCCACCATGCCCCGATCACCGGGCTGATCGAAAACAGCGACAGCTGGCTTGGGGTGATTAGGCGGACGGGCATGGGCAACATCGATGTCCCATCAGATTGCCTACCTCCTCTGAATTCGGCTTTGAAAGTGGGTTGTGAGCCACCTCCCAGTTCTCCCCGAAGTTGGCATCAGCCACCAAAGGGATGTCGCCGTAATAGCGATCACGCAAGCGGTCACTGGTCATTGCACCGACAACAACCGCCTTCACCTCCTCAGCCATAGAGCGAGGAACTTCAAGAAGCAGAGCATCGTGCACCAAGCCGATGATGCGTGTGCCAGGGAATCGATCCAGGGCTGGCCAGATTTCTGCCAGGGTCTCGGACATCATGTCTGCACCACTGCTTTGGATCGGCCAATTAACGCCATTGGTCCTGCCGATACGAAACTGAGGCACTGTGCCATCAGGCTTGGGTGCTTGACCCCAGTGGCAAACCCTGCGACCAGCCAGAGAGCGGCATTCGTAGATGTTCCCCCCACCAGGCTTCTTGGGATCGAAGCGGTCCATCTGCAGTGATGTCTCGCGGTGAAATTCGTGCCAGGTGTCGTAAACGGCCTGAGCTTTCTCCCAGCTCACTGCAACGGCTTGTGCTGCCGAGAGTGCTCTGCGCAGAGAGGCAACAAAGCAGCCGTAGGGCAACGAAAAGTTGGCTGGCTTCGCTGCGGAGCGTTGGTGGGGTTCCACCCAATCCTTTTTCACGATGCCGTCTTCTGGCAATTCCAAGTCGAACAGTGTGCACGCCATCAAGGCGTGGGGATCGATCCCGTCGAGGATCATGCGGCGGAAGCCTCTGTCGTTGTAGAGGCGCGGGCTTGCCTGCAACCGGATCTCCTGGCTGCCCCAGTCGATATCCAGCAGCAAAGAGTCAGGGTTGCCAGTCCACAGCGCGCGCTTAACTCTGGAAGATAGACCTTGGAAATTGGAACCGATCTGGCTGGGTAGCTTGATTTCCCGAGGCAAGCCCTTCCGTTTACCTGTCTTGTAAACCTCAGAGTCGGATGTGATCCGCTCCTTCTTCCCATTAATCACTCGGCCTGTAGTGCCCAGGTCTTTTGCGCCGATCTGACCGCTTGTGGTGATCCTGCCGGTGTTGGCCCCCAGCAGCCTGTAATCGGGGCGAGTACGACCACCTGCAAACTCCAAATCACGGCGCAACTGATTCACCTCCAACAGCGTGCGGTCCAGGTCTCTTACCTCCAGCAGTAAATCCACAACAGGAACGCCAGCAAACTTCTGGAGAACTTTTTTCTCTGTAGAGGGACGATCCTCCCACTCGCCGGTTTCCTTGTTCTTCACTCCCTTGGTGAGTTGCTCACCATCTAGTGCTTCAACAAGGCGTGGGTGCACCTGCTCCGTTGAGGCATAAGGCTGGCTCTCTGTGGGTTCAGGGTTCGGCAGCCCGAGCATTGCGTGGAGTTGCGTCCGCTTTGGATCCCATTCCGCTGTGGCCGCCGCCTCAATCTCATCGAGAGCAGCAGAGTCAATCGCCAAGCCACGATCCTGCCCATCGGCAGCAGGGCTGATCCGGCAACAGTCCAGCCTGTGCACTTCCACCTGCTTGGTTGCTTCCAGCTCCGCTAACAACGCTTCACGCAGAGGTAAGACAACCTGCGCATCGATAGCCGCGTAACGCAGTTTCGACTCGGTGATTGCATTGCCCCAATCACCAGCCTGTTCGATCTTGCTGAGGTCCTCTCTGATGTAGTGCTTTGCCACCGCCTGCAGGTTGGCCTCCTTCAAGCCACCAATGGTCTGGCTCGCAAGCATCGTGTCCCACCAATTGCACAGCGGACGAATCCCAGCGCCGATCAAATGGGTTGCCTCGAATAACAAGTTGTGGCCAACCAAGGTGCGCTCGCAATCCCGGGCAAGTACGCGGAGCCAATCGATTGCTTTCTGGCCGATCAATGCCACATCGATTACCAGGGTGTTGGTGCCATCGAACACCTGGGCTAAACGGATCTCACCGCCCAGGGATGGGAACAACGAAGCTTTGTGCCGCCAGACATCAGTGCGCTTGTTCCAGGTCTCTAAGTCGAAGCCACACAACATCGGCAGGCCATCGGGATTCGGTAGATCCTGCGCGCGGTGGATGTAATCGATCCCAGGGAGTGGCTTTCCTAAATATGGCCGCGGCACTGGTGCAATGACAGCTGGAGGCGGTGTTAACAACGCAGCCGTCTTATGAACCGGTTTGGCCTTCTTTTTGGTTGACGAGGAGTTAACAACTGGCTCAATGTCAATCGTAAAAGCGCCTTGAGCTGCCGATTTTGTTTCACAAAGCGGCGTTTTAGTGGCTGTTTTTAGGTCCGCAGTTTGGCCCGGCGCGCAAGACCCCTTTACTGGAGCGGGATTTGGCTTGGGCATCAATGCACCAGCAGTTCCCGAAAGCCCTTTTACATGCGGACTTGAGTGGGAGGACTTTCCATTAGATCCATTGGTGTGACTGGGATTTGCCTTCTTCCCGACATCTTCCCAAGGGTCAGGCTCGGGAATAACACTCGACCCTGGAGAACTTCCCGATTCAGGTGGTCGGGAAGTTGACGGGATATTGGAAGAAGCCCTTTCAGAACTTGATTTAGAAGAAGTTCCTCCCGATTCAGACCTCACGTTTTTAAGTGCATCTAAAAGGCGGGGCGCCAATGCATACAGACCGCGACCCCGTCGGCATATCTCAGGGTGCTTCGCCCTAGTGGCTGTGGTCAGGGTGTTTGCGACCGTCTTTGCTCCATGTGTGGGGCAGACCTTATAAAGATCTTGCTTAGTAAATGTCTCAAGGTCCGAATTCAGATATTTCTGCCTCATCCCCTCCACCAACTCTGAATGGCAATTGCCATGAGTTGTTTGCCCTTTCAAGACCGATAATTCGCCATCGGCAAATTTATAGAGAAAATCTCTCGTGCCGCCAAGCCTGTTCTTCTGAACAAACCATTGGCGATAAGTCTTGGCTGGTCTTTTTGTCTCCTCATCAAACGGCACCGTGATGTGATGCACAGTGGATGGAATTTCCTTCCACGCCTTTGCACCAGCAGGACAGTCACCACCTCGTGACTTTGCACCGTCATGGTTGAGCCAGATCACCGTGGTGTGCGGACAGATCACCTCCTTAAAGAACGTCAGAAGGGCTGTTACACCTTTGTTGTCGGTGTATTCGAGATCAGTAGCTGCAAGAGCGGCCTTACAGCTGTCGATGATCACCAGGTCAATGGAGTATTCCTTAACGAAATGGAGGAGCTTTATGCATCCCTGTAGATCTGCAGACCAAGCACTCATGCCTTGATCTTGATCTGATGCCCAGACATGAAATCGTTTGCCTGGCCCTTCATTGAATTCAGGTCGCTCGGCTACACCGAAATCTTGGATCGCTCCTTTAAGTGGTGCAGGACCGCTGTCAGAAGCAATGAATAGAACAGCGCCACGCCTTGCCGGATGTTCGTGGTCAAGGAAACCTTCGCTGTAAATCACGCTTATGGATATGCCGATGGCAACCGTGGTTTTGCCGCTACCAGCGTTGCCCCAGATCTGGGTTTGGTCGTTTTCGACGATGAATCCATCAACCTGATAATCCAGACCTGTGATACGACTCAGATCAAGAGAGTCAGGAGGTGCCTTGGTCTTACTGCCTGTCTCCTTCTGCAACTGCATCTTGAATAGAGCAGCCTCGACTTGGGCTCCTGTCACGCGAAATCTGGAGATCAATTCCGCTCGAAGTGGCATTGCCTCATCAGTTCGATTCCGCACAGTGTCATCCAAAAGATCATTAAGCAGCTCTAAGTAGGTGCGCTGCTCTACTTCTTTGCGTGTGGGGTCTTGTTTCCGATACCCAAATGAGGTGCCGTTGTTCTTCAGCTGATAGCCGTTTTCCTTTGCGTGAAACCAAAACGATCCTGCATTCACTAAATCACCACCAGAGTTTGCAACTTGGTCGATGTGAGTCCACTGCGGACTGTGTTGCTTCATCAGTGCAATTGCATCGTCCTTTGTTCCACCTGCTTCTCCAACAGCTTTGATCAAGCCCCACAGGATGTTGCGGTATTGGATGTAAGTGCCAGTACCAGGCACCCGTGGGGGAATTGTGCTTAGGGCATCGCGAATCTCTTCTAATGATCTTGGTTCGTATTTATACCGGCGTGCCTTCTTCTCCTTTTCAACCTGTTCGAGTAGTGGCAGCAGTTGATCAAAAAATGCGTGGTCATATTGATACCCCGTATTGCTAATCAGCCGAACAGGTTTGCCATCACCACGACAGGTGCCAGGAAGGCGCATCACTCGTGATGGATTGAAAAGGGTGCTGTCAGAGTTGCAGAATTCAGCTAGGCGCGTTTGTAGCTCTCTGAATTGCTTTGCTGATATCGAATCACTTAAGACCCAATAGGAGTGGATGCTTTTATTACCTGAATCGGCCTGTATTGATGGTTCAGGCAGGCCTAGGGCTTTCCATACTGTTTTCTGCCATTCCTTGGGCTGATCATCCCATTCGTTGAACAATGCATTGCAGTGGGTGATGTCTTCATCCCTATCACCTCCTTCATTGATAACGACATAAACACCGCGACCATCCTCCTGCCATTCATTTATTAGATTCGGGCATAGATTCCCTTTGCGACCACCTTTTCGAAGATCAGTTTTTTCATAGAAACCTCGAATCCTTGTGGTCTCGGGCTCTTTACCAAGAGCACCTAAGAACTCTTGTGCCTGTAGCTGGTCGAACTTGTGGTCCATAAGTCTTGCCTCGCAAGTGTCTGAGAGCGCATGTCATTTATTGAGGTTGATTAAGTAAGCGCCCTATGAACCCGGGCAGGGTCATGTCAGTCGAACTGTTTGCGTTTAAAACGCTGTCGATACTCAGCACGTAACTGATCACGTATCAGACGAATTTCGACATCTGATTCAATCCAATCCTTATCAGCTTCAATCACCTCTTGAGCACCAATTTCAAGTGCTGACCAGAAGTCTTCTATGCCGTTGCTCATTAGAATTAAGGGGGTGAAATTTGCATGAACGATCCCTCCGGCCCGGCAAGGCAGGGGGAATTTTTTTTCTCAGGCGCAGTCCTTCGGCAGGCGCTTAAGCCCGATCTCGATGAACTCGCGGACAAGACGGCTGCGGCTTGCGCCTGTTTGCTCAGAGGCACGATTTAGCTCGCGGATCAAACTGGGGGCAGCGCGAACCGCCAGGGGCTCTGTTGGCTGTTCCCGAATTAGTGGCTTCACAACGTGAAATCAAGGTGCACACCATCTGTATGACAAGCGCAAAACCATTGCAACCACTGCTTTTTAGCTGGTGTATATCTGGAGAAATTGCATCATGATCGATGTGATCGGCACCGACGCCGGTGCCCCTGGCTCGCTCCAACCCGGAGCTCAACGCTTGGTGGAGCAAGCCCACCTGCTGGCAGCCCCAAAACGGATGCTCCCTGCACTGCAGCAATGGTCTGCGTGCCCAGCAGGCCAGCGTTGCATCGCCAGTGACAATCCAATCGCTCTAAGCGAGGAGTTGTTGGCCCTCGGGAGGGATCAGCGCGCGGTGGTGCTGGCCAGCGGTGATCCGTTGTGGTTCGGTATCGGCCGGATCTTGATCGAGCGTCTGGGACGCGAACGTCTGCGCTTTCATCCAGGCCCCTCGTCCTTGCAACTGGCATTTTCCCGACTGGGCAGGCCCTGGCAGGACGCGCAATGGCTCAGCCTGCATGGCCGTGACCCAGCACCCCTCGCTCAGCGCTTGCAACAACGCCCCAGCGCCTTGGCCGTGCTCACCGATCCCAGTCGCGGTGGCGTAGACGAGGTGCGCCAAAGCTTGCGCAGCAGCGGCCTGGAATCGGCCTATGCCCTCTGGCTCTGCGAATCGCTTGGTCACAGCAGTGAGCGCGTGCAACGGCTGGCCCCCTGCCAAGCCACGCCTAGCGATTTGCACCCCCTGCATTTGGTGGTGTTGCTCGCGGAAGCTCAAGCGGCTCCACCCGCCGATCAACTTCCTCTGTTTGGCCTGGAGGATGGTGTGTTTCTCCAACACAGCGACCGCCCCGGCTTGATGACCAAACGGGAGGTGCGGATCCAATTGCTCGCTGAGCTCAACCTTCCTGCAAGCGGCGTGCTCTGGGATCTTGGTGCTGGCACCGGCAGCGTGGGCCTGGAAGCGCTGCGGCTGCGGCCGCAGTTGCAGTTGCTTTGCATTGAACAGCGCAGCGGTGGTTCTTCGCTCATCGCCGCCAATGCCAAACGCCTCGGGGTTCAACCAGCAGCAGTGCTGGAGGGGGATGCCATGGAAGAACTCCCCAACCTTCCCGCTGCCTTAGCTGCCCCCGACCGGGTGCTGATTGGTGGCGGTGGCCGCAAACGCAGGGCCCTGCTGGAGCAGGTGATCCAGTGCATGGCCCCCGAGGGTGACGTGGTGATTCCTCTTGCCACCTTGGAAGCCTTAGCGGAGCTGAGGCCAGTGCTCGAGGCCGCCAAGTACTCGGTGAAGGTGAGTCAGCAGCAGGCCTGGCGCGGCCAACCGCTGGCCGATGGCACCCGGCTTGCTCCGATGAATCCGGTGTTGATCCTCAAGGGAAGCGCCCCTCGGCAGGACTGAGCCTGACGCGATCGAACGAAAAAGGAGCAGAATCATGCCCTTTGAAGGTGGTCAGGATGTCGATTCGAGAAAGCAAACCGCAGGTGTCACCCCTGCGCCTCAAGATCACCCTTTTCATTGCAGGGGTTGGCCCCCTACTCGCTGTTGGGCTGTGGCTCCAATCCAAAGGATTCTTCAGCTAGACACTTTTGTGTTACCTATACGTAACACTTTAGTCTCTAGGACGTACCATCTCTGCTTCATTGGCTGACATTGCCGGTTGGATCGTTTCGATCACCACCGCGTCTCCGATCGCAAGCCCCAGGCGCTTGGCCTCTCCTGCCCCTAGCTCAATCACGCTGTCCGCATCAGCCATCGGTCCAAAGCTCTTGCAAGGCAACGCCGGACAGGTCGGCACCTCAGCCTCGATCGCAATCACCTCATCCTGGTGCACAAACACCATGTCGAGTGGCGCAAGCGTGTTCAGCATCCAAAAGCGCAACGGCCGTGCCGGCTTAAACGGAAACCACATTCCCCTCAGCGGTGGCAAGGCCGGGCGCTGCATCAAACCCAACCGTTGCTCGTTGGGCTGATCTGCCACTTCCAAGAGCACACAGGTGTCGGGGCGAACGCACCATTGCGCCTCAAGGGGCAATTGCTGCGGGGGAGATACATCCATCAGGAGCTCTTCAGGAAAGGAACGCCATGGTTCAGGCAATAACCACGGCCACGAATGGTGTGAATCAAGCGGGTGTCACCACCCTCCTCAAGCTTTTGGCGGAGATAGCGGATGTACACCTCCACCACATTGCTCGACATCCCCTGCTCATCGTTCCAAACCTCGCGCAGGATTTGCTCACGACTCACCACCTTGCCCCGCTGCTTGAACAGCAACAGCAGCAACGACGATTCGCGCTCCGTTAGGCCAATCAGCCGCGTGCCACGACGCACGAGGCCGCTAGCGGTTTCAAGCTGCAAATCACCCACCACCACCACAGAACAGTGCTCTTCCCTGCGTTTCTGAAGAGACAGATGGAGGCGCAAGCGTTGCAAGAGATCGCTTGGTGCACTTCTGGACAACCAGAAATCATCCGCCCCGGAACTGAAGCAGAGCTCTCGCGCCTCAATGCTGTCTTCGCTCACACCAAACAAAATCGGCAGCGCTCCAAACCACTGGCGGAGCTGCCCCACTTGAGGCAGCTGGCCCGGCGATACAAGCGCAGCCATCGGCTGCTGGCCATCAGAGGCAATGGCTCGATCCCCAGCCCTCCACTCCAAAGCTGTGTAGCCCGAGGCTTCTAGGCGATCTTTGAGCTGCAAGGCCTCAGAACCAACCAACAACAACACCCCCTGATCGTTCATGGACGATCAGGCTTCGCCACATGGGGCAAGCCCCAGCCCAGCTTGTTGCGCAACACCTGGAAAAACTCATGGTCCGACAGGCGCACAAAACGCACGGGATGGTCACTTCGCCGGATCAAAACCCTGTCCTCAGGCCACACGTAACAACCTGCGCTTCCATCCACCACCATCATCAGGCGCTCCGGCGTGGCTGGAAAGACGGTGACGGGTTCCTGATCGCTAAAAACGAGCGCACGCGATGCCAAGGAATGGGCCGCAATCGGCGTGAGTTGCAACACCGGGCATTCGGGGGTGATCACAGGGCCGCCAGCGCTAAGGGCATAGGCCGTCGATCCTGTCGGGGTCGACAGGATCACTCCATCAGCAGAAATATCAACAGGTGCATGCCGGCCAATCGCAATTTCGAAATGGCACATGCTGGTGAGCGGCTCTCGGTGCAACGCCATCTCGTTGAGAGACAAGGCTTCCCAGCGCCTTTGATCTCCGCGCATCACGCTCACCACCATGTTGGCGCGCTCTTCGATCGTCCAGCGCTCGGTGAGAATCTGCTCGAGAGCCTTGTCGAGATCACCGAGGTAAGCCTCCGCAAGAAAGCCGAGATGACCGGTGTTGATCGTTAAAATCGGCACCCCAATCGGTGCTGTTTGGCGGGCTGCTGACAGCACGGTGCCATCGCCTCCCAACACAATCGCCAGCACCATCGAAGGATCAAATCCCTCGGGCACACAGGCGTTGTACCCGAGCATGCGCAGGTGCTGGTCTGGGTTGGCGAAACCCACCATTCCTCCAGAACTGCTTGCCCGCACCACCTCATGGCCGGCGAGTTCCAGCCGCTCCTGAATCGTTTGAGCGGTCTCAACGGCAAGTGACTTCCCGTCATTCACGATCAGTCCGACCCTGGGCACCGATCGCGCTTCAAAAGAACGGCACCACTTTATGAGAAAAATCGGCGCCCAGCAGCGTCGGGTTGTTTTTTGAATCCAGCCCCTCCCCTCAGCCCCTCCCCTAAGAGCCGGCCCTGCGTAGCGTTTCAGTCACCCCCTGAGGCGAACCCAAGCGATGCCAAGCAACACCCCGTCCCATGTGGTTGTGATCGGAGCGGGATGGGCCGGCTGGGGTGCCGCCAAATCCCTCTGCCAGGCCGGGGTGCGCGTGACCTTGATCGACGGGATCAGTGATCCCACCGGCAGCACGCCGCTCACCACCCCAAGCGGCAAACCCTTCGAGGCCGGGACGCGGGGATTTTGGAAGGACTATCCCAACATCAACGCCCTCACGGAAGAGCTCCAGCTCGGCGAGATTTTCACCGAGTTCACCACCAGCGCCTTCTGGTCTCCCGATGGCTTAGAAGCCACAGCGCCGGTGTTTGGTGATGGCCCTCAGCTACCCAGCCCTCTGGGCCAGGCCTTCGCCACCTTCAACAACTTCAAGCGGTTGCCGGTCTCCGATCGACTCAGCATCGCCGGGCTGCTGGTCGCCATGCTCGATTTAAACCGCAACGACGCGGTGTACCAGCAGTACGACGGCATCGATGCCCTCACGCTGTTCAAGCAGTTGCGGATCAGCGATCGGATGATCAATGAGTTCCTGCGGCCAATCCTGCTGGTGGGGCTGTTCAAGCCACCGGAAGAGCTCTCAGCGGCGGTGACGATGGAGTTGCTGTACTACTACGCCTTGGCCCATCAGGATTCTTTTGATGTGCGCTGGATCAAGCGCAAGAGCATCGCAGAGCAACTGTTGGCTCCACTCAGTCAGCGCTTGCGCCACCAACATCATCTGGAAGTCCTCGGCGGAACGTTGGCATCACGCCTGAACGTCTCCCCCAATGGCAGATCGGTGAGCTCGGTGGAGACCCTCTCGGTCAGCAGCGGCCGCAGCGCTGTGATCAAGGCTGTGGATGCCGTGGTGCTGGCGGTGGGCGCCAAGGGGATGGGGGCCCTGATGGCCAACTCACCGGAGTGTGCGGCTCTATCCCCGGAGCTGGTGCAAGCCGGCCATCTCAACGCCATTGACGTGGTGTCCGTGCGCTTGTGGCTTGATCGCAAGGTGCCGGTTGCCGATCCCGCCAATGTGTTGTCGCGTTGTCCGGCCCTGCAAGGATCCGGCGCCACCTTCTTCATGCTGGATCAGCTGCAAGCGGACAGTCAGCAGGAGCTCTGGGGTGCTGATCCCGTGCAAGGGTCTGTGGTCGCAAGCGACTTCTATAACGCCACAGCGATAGCTGAACTCAGCGATCAGGGGATTGTCGATTCCCTGATGCAGGAGTTGTTGCCGATGGTGCAGCCGGCCTTCCGCACAGCCCAGGTGGTGGATCAGGAGGTGCAGCGTTATCCGGGGTCGGTGTCGCTGTTTTCCCCGGGAAGTTTCCAGCAGCGCCCACCGCTGGAAACCTCCGTGGCCTCGATCGTCTGCGCGGGCGACTGGGTGCGAATGGGAGATCGGGAATTCGGCGCCAAAGGGCTCTGCCAGGAGCGTGCCTATGTCTGTGGTTTAGAAGCCGGAAATTCACTGCTCAGACGCGAGATCATCTCCGGAACAACGCCATCTCAGGCCCTTCCACACCCTGTGATCCCGATTCGCGCCGACGAACCACAGGTTGTGCTCGGGCGCAGCATCAACAAACGCGTGATGGATCAACTGGATCTGTTTGGACTCAAATACCCCTGGCTGATGGGCTTGTCCTGATCGCACTCATCGACGACTCGAGCGCAGCAACGAGACGATCAACCAGAGGCCAAACAGAGTGGCCCCAACAAATAACCCCTCGCTGACATCCCTCAGCAGAGGTTGTTGGGCCAAGGTGGCCATCACCGTGGCACTCAGCAGCAGCGATGCCACAAGAATCGCCAACGACACCCGTTGCGACATCCGGTCCAAGCTGGCGCGCATGGCATCAAGCCCCTCCAGCTGAATGGCAAACACCAATTCATCACTGCTAAAGCGCCGCAACAGCTGACTCAACTGCCGCGGAGAATCAATCGTGAGATTGCGTAAATCGAGGCCAAACTGCATCAGCCGTTCTTGAGGCAGCATCACGGCACGGGCCAGGAGCTGGGCCACCAACGGCTGCATCTCCCCGGTGAAACTGAAGGCCGGGTTCAAAGAATTGCCCACCCCTTCCAAATTGGTGACGGACTTCACAAACAGGCCCAGGGTTCCCGGCACCCTTAACCCAGAGCGGTTCGCCAGCTGCAGCAAGGAAGCGAGGAACAGGGCGAAATTCAATTCCTCCAACGGCTTGGAAAAACTGAGAGCAATCAGCTGATCCAGCTGGCGCTGCAAATGCTGACGATCCACTTTCCCCCCCCGTGCCGGTGGCGCAATTTGCTCCAACACATCGGTTGCACGGGCACCGTCCTGATTGATCAGCGCCAAGACAAGATCCAGCAGGTTGCTGCGCGTGCGCGGATCAAACTGACCCACCATGCCCGCATCCAGCAGGATCACCTTGCCATCGGCGAGCACTTTGAGATTGCCGGGATGGGGATCGGCATGAAAGAACCCATCCACGAAGTATTGCTGCACAAAAGCGCCAAGCAGGGCCGTGGTGGTGGCCACCAAGCCCGGCCCAGCCTCGAGGGCCTCCCGACCTGCAGGGCTGAGGATCGATGCGCCCTCGATCCACTCGAGCACCAAAACGCTACGGCCCGACAAGGACTTCACCACCTGAGGAAGGCGAATCTGTCCGTTTGGAACAAAGTTCGATTCCTCCAAACTGCGCTGCAACCGCAGCGTGTTGGAGGCCTCAATTCTGAAATCCAGCTCGCGCACCAAGGCCTCCAGCACCTGGTCGGCAAGACCGACAAAGTCATACAAACTGCCGAGAGACGTGGCTGCAGCAAGGGCGGCAATCTTGCGCAGCAAGCGACCGTCTTCTTCCACCTGGGCAGCAATCCCGGGCCGCAAGGCCTTCACCGCCACGGCACCCAGCTCAGGCAAGCTCGCCCTATATACCTGCCCCACACTTCCAGCCGCAATCGGCGTTTCATCGAAGGTTGAGAAGGCCTCGTCAACCGAGCAGCCCAGCTCTTGCTCCAATTGGGGTTTCAATTGCTCCCAGGGCACAGCCGGAACATCCGCCTGCAATTGGCTCAACGCCGCGATGTAGTCGTCCCCCAGGAGATCGGGGCGTGTGCTCAACAGCTGGCCCAGCTTCACGTAAACGGGGCCCAATTCCGTGAGGATGTTGCACAGCACCGAGGGCAGGGGCAGCCGCGTTTCAGAAGCATCGCCTCGGTTGAGGAGCTGAGAGAGAAACGACCACTCATGGCGGGAGACGATCCGAACGATCTCCAAGGCTCGTGAGGAACCATCGAACACACTGAGGACTGACATTTAAGCAGCGGTAAACAACAAAAGTCTTGGGTGCATCAATGGACTGGAGCAGTCATCAGAGGGTATGAAGACTTCAATTGACCTTCACTCAAGCGACACTTGCAAAAGCGGTCCCCATACCCCCAAAGAATCGACATAGCCTGCATTGGAGGAGTCTTGATAGGCAAAGCAAGTCTGAACCACCACAACCTTGAAATCAACGGACTTTTCAGCAATCTCAGCCAAGAGCTCCAATTCAATCCAGTTCCTAAACACATTTAATCTCAGCAACAAGAAATAGATGATATAAATTCAATTCAATACCAGAACCTAGACAGAGATGCAGACTCAAGCTAATAAGCACATACTGCAAACGTACACATTATTAATAAAAAAATATCGACAGCGAGCTGCTTCGCTGGCGCCACTAAACAAATACTAAAGACCTGACAATCACAAAAGCATTACAAGGGCGAGTACATGAAAAACAGAATCACTCCATCTTTTTCTCAATTCAAAAGGTCGAACCTCACTGATTCAATACGAATTCGTCCAACCTATTCGCAAGAATGTAGCAAAAACTACAGATACAAAGAAAATAGCGGCAAGTTCTGCAAGGCAAGCGAATGAACTAATGGTATAGAATTTAGATATATAAATTGCTGACTTGATGATGGATAAAAAAATATCCTGGCGAGTGCTTCCTGGATTTTACCGACCTGGAAAGTCAAGCTTCAAATCCATTCAGATCCTATTGTCTGAATTCTTAAGAGATAGGCATTCTCCAAGCTTATTACAAACTCATTATAGCAATGATACATCTGATTCAATAAAATATGGATGGGGTGATTCTGCTCCACTAGAAAAAGAGATTGCATCCCAAGAAGATCTTGATACTCTAATCAATACTCCATTCTCATTCAATCAATCCATTTGCATTGTCGAACCTGCTGATCATGTTGGATTCAACACGATTGGCGAACCCGTGAGAGCTTCTATCAATGTTGCATGGCTTGCTCAGAGAATTGCCGATTGTGACTCAATCGTTTTCCCTTTGTGGAAATCAGGTCTAATGGATAAAAAAAACTTGCTCATGTTCTTACTTCTTCTCTAGCTGTTGTATTTGAAGGCGGACATCCAACAGTACGCGACAGCAAATCATTTAAAAATACCAATTGCTCACATAGCGATCTCCTCTATTTAAGTGAAGAACTTATTTTATCCAGGCGACTTAGAAGTGCTCCCTCTATATTCATATGCCTTGGGCATCAGCTTGCCGCTCAAGCACACATACGGTTAATCAAAAAAGCAACTTATGAAATCATGGAAACGATTGATGAAATCCTAATCAATCAACCTAATTCTAGAAATGCTTTAAAGCAAGTCTGCAATAGAATTCAGACCCTAGGCGCAAAACTTAGAATAGTAAAAGACGACAAAATCGTCGCGGAGGGCTGGGATCATCCAGAATTTGCCGTAGGGATTAATGAGGTTCCGGAGGCGGGTCACTGTGAAATCGTTCACTATGAAAAATCCAATCCCCATCCTGACCTTGAACTATCCGAATTACTGACCGCTCAAGCAATAACAGCAGAAGAATATGATGGCGTAATTGAAGAATCAATCTCTCACGAAAAGGACCTAAACATTGTTATGTTCCATACCGATGAAGTTAACGAAGAAGCTATATTATTTGCTAATTGGGCCTATCGCAATCTCTATCAAACGCTTCTGCCAGCTAGGAACCAGCTTGTAATATCTGAACTATCTTGGCTGTTCAACCTTCCAAGCAGTATTGAGATACTGTGTTCAACAACTGCTGAAGGGAGGCTATGCACAGAAGTTGCCGCTACATGCATCAACTACAGAGACTACGACACTCGGCAGACACGCAGATCGTTTACTTGTCAATTCCATCCAGAATTAAGAGATGATCTGAGAGAATTCAAAGAAAGCGGCATCCCTTCATTCGATCATTTAAAAAAAGACGATGGAATTAGATTGCTTATCCGAATACTACATGACAGTCTGATGGAGTAATAAATCAAATGCTGAGTGATGCTCAATGTTCATGCAATCAAGCAGGTTTGCAAAAAATTATTATTTTCAATCACCTTAAAGTCTGAATATTCATCAAGCCCTTGAGTCAACGCGCAAAAGAAAAAACATCGATGCTCGTCACACAAGAAATCAGTACTGTCAGCTTTATGAGTATGGAACAGCAACACCTCTGAATCACGAAAAGCATTGGCATCTCAGATGGCTTAATCAACTTCCTATGCCCTTCAACCATTTAAGATTGCAAATTCAATATTTCTGGACTTACAGATACTTAGCTTAAAAATCTTGGTCAAATTCTGCAATTGGTATCGAGATCAACTCTTGTTTTGATACGGGTGATCTGCAGATCAACAAAATGAATGATTTGCATCAAAACTGATCGAGAAAGCGCAGATCACTGGTGTACAGGCGGCGGATGTCGTCAATGCCATGACGCACCATGCAGAACCGTTCCACGCCCAAACCGGCCGCAAAACCGCTCCATCGATCGGGGTCCAGGCCTAACCCCTCCAGCACCGCCGGATCCACCATTCCGCACCCCATCACTTCCAACCAACGCCCTCGCCATTGGACGTCCACCTCCGCAGAGGGTTCTGTGAACGGGAAGTAACTGGCGCGAAAGCGCACCGGTAGGTCGCCAAAGAACGCCTTGAGGAACTGCATCACCGTTCCGCGCAGGTGGCTGAAATCCAAGCCCTCATCAATCGCCAGCACCTCCACCTGATGAAACACAGGCGAATGGGTGGCATCCACCGCATCCCGCCGATACACCCGGCCTGGAGCCACAATCCGCACCGGTGGTGGATTGATTTCCAGGTGTCGGATCTGCACCGGCGAGGTGTGGGTGCGCAACAACAAGTTGTCTTGCAGATAAAACGTGTCCTGCATGTCTCGAGCAGGGTGCTCAGGAGGAATATTCAAGGCCGTGAAGTTGTGGTGATCCGTCTCCACCTCAGGACCTTCCTCCACCTGATACCCAAGGCCACAGAACAGATCAACAATCTCCTCCGTGGTGGTGATCAACGGATGCCGGTGCCCCATCGGCACGCCCAGCGGAGCCGCTGTGACATCCAGGGTTTCCGCTGCCATTCTTGCGGCCATCGCAGCACTGTTCACCGCCTCAAGGCGCTCAGACAGCAGCTGCTGCACCAACGTTTTCAGCACATTGGCGCGCTGGCCCACCAACGGCCGTTCATCTCCCGGCAGCTTGCCCATCGCCCCGAGCACGGCTGACAGCCGCCCCTTCTTGCCCAACAGGCCCACCCGAAGCTGCTCGAGGGCAGCGGCATCGGCGGCCGCCTGGATTTCAACCGCCGCCTCCGCCTCGAGGGCATCGAGCTGATCAGTGAGCTGCTGCAGGGAGATCGTGGCGCTCAAGGCATTGGTTTCGCGGCCATGACTGTAGGCAGCCATCACGACTAGGTTCCAACCAACGCTTACCAACCCTTCGGATGGCTCCCCTGCGGATACTGATCAGCAACGACGACGGCGTATTTGCCGACGGCATCCGCAGCCTGGCGGCAGCGGCAGCCGCCGCTGGCCATCAGGTCACAGTGGTTTGCCCCGACCAGGAGCGCTCCGCCACGGGCCATGGATTAACCCTTCAGACCCCCATCCGTGCCGAACGCGCCGATGAACTGTTTGAGCCTGGAATCCAAGCCTGGGCCTGCAGCGGCACCCCAGCCGATTGCATGAAATTGGCCCTGTTTGAGCTGTTGCCTGAAAAGCCCGATCTGGTGCTTTCGGGGATCAACCACGGCCCCAACCTCGGCACCGATGTGTTTTGCTCCGGAACCGTGGCAGCGGCCATGGAGGGCACGCTGGAGGGCCTGCCGGCGATGGCCGTGAGCAGCGCCTGTTTTCAGTGGAGAGAATTCCAAGCCGCCGCCAACTTGGCCATCGAGGTGGCGGAAGCAGCCCTGGCCGATCGATGGCCAGAGAATCTCTTGCTCAATCTCAACGTCCCCCCCTGCAAGCCGGAGGCCATGGGGAAACTGAGCTGGACCCGCCTGTCGATCCGACGCTACGACGAACAGTTCAGTCCTCGGGTCGACCCCCGTGGCCGCACCTATTACTGGTTGGCCGGTGAAGCCGTCGAAGATTTCGAGTCGGGCGGTGATGGCCCCCGCGACTGGCCCACGGATGTGGCCCAAATCCAAGCGAACGCACCGTCGCTCACACCGATTCAACCTGAGCTCTTCTGGCGGGGAGGCTTAGCCTCCTTGCCATCTTTAGAACCCATCAATTAGTTGATACTTACGAAAAAACGATTTTTTGACTAGCAGGCGTAACATATTCCAGCCATCTCAACTCTTTAATTGAGTTGGGATCACTAGTGCATTTTACGAACTAAAGCCTAATCATCCATAATCCATCACGTACCAATAAACTTTAACCTTCAACGATCAACCCAAAAAATATTAATTTTATCAATTAAATATCATTACCCTCTATCACCATGGCCAATGACCCGCTCCAGACAAAAATGACATACATTTGCCTCAGAAAATCTGGAGAAATTGGGGATGAGCAGCAGCTGTGAGCAAGAAAAGTTGTTTTTTCTCTGAATTACTTCTGTGGCTTTTTTGATCACTTTTGCTGTTACGTTTAGCTTCTCTGTGCTTGCTATAAGGATGTGTGTAAAAGTTTAAGCACACCAGAAACTTGTTCGGATGTAGCCAATTTGGCCAGAACGCTCATGTCGGGTCTTCTGAAAGCCGAACTGCTGCTATTGCCTCTGTTCGACTGGGTCTAGATAAGCTGGAAATGATGCTCAACCCTGGACGAATTTTGGTTATGGCCGTTTCGATCAGATCTAGCAGCCCGCCTTCTGGCATACCCGGTAGATCCCAGCGTTTGCAAGGTCGCACCGCGACCATCAATTCCATTTCCTTGGCTTTCATCTCGGAGGTTTAGGCGATGCCCTTGTAACAGGCATCGCCTTACACCGCCTCCTCGGCTCGATCACTGAGCGAATAACACTTTTGCAGAAAGTGAGTACTCATCATTAATGCGAATGGTAGTGGTGGCAGGCTGTTTTCTTACTCGTTTTGAAGCGGTGGGGCTCAATCAAATCGAGGAGCGCCCACCACGTGACTACGCCTCCACCTCACATAGAAACTTGTCACGCAGGATACTCTACGTTGCTAGTGGCCATGGTCAGGAAAATCAGGAATCCCCCCTATTTGCCACACATAACCACAGTTCACAATTTACCATCACTTAAACCAGTATTGACAGGATGAGTTTTCAACAGCCTCCTCAATTACCTATGAGATCTTTTCGATCAAACCGCTTTCCTTGCTAGGAAATATTTATTTTACAAACAGCCGGGCAGAAGCACTCAGGGGATTCTCACAAGCTTCACACAAACGTCTCACAGTCCATTGAAAAAATAAGTTTATTATATACAACAGAATACCTTATTCAATGTTAGAATCAAGCCAGGTTCAAAATTTAAGTACATTTACCGAATTAATATCAACATCACCATCAATACAACGAAAAGTAAAAATATGTCAAAATTTTAAAGAAATTTGCCTTCTTGCGAAAAATTACGATTGTGACATTGAACCTTCAACCCTTCGCTATCTCAAAGACGACTTAGGAGCTCCTTATTGGCCTTGGACAAAAACACGAAAGATATTATTCTTAGAGCTAACAAAAGCCAACATTTGATTATTTATATTTACGGAATCCTTTAACTCCTGCTTTGGTCTTATCAACGTTTTTAAAATTTCGTTGAAGATTGCGTTCATACGATATCTAACAGCAAATAGATAAGCCTGTACAGGCCATAGATTTAAATTATTTAGAGAGATGATTTTACAAATATAAAAGTTTTAAACGCGCAACAACTTACAATTAGGGTCTAATGGAACATGCTACGTCTGCCGTCTCAAGTTTTTGGCAGTATTCCAACTTAGCTTAAAAAGGCTATTACTAGTAGCTTAAAAGTACTGCTAGCTTCTAAAAAAATTGATTGGTCGATTCTTATTATTGGTTGATGCTCCAGTATATACTAAATCTATCCAACAAATATACCAATTCTTCAGTGATTCATTAGCGGGCAGCCACAAATTTTCTTACTAAGACGCGAGAAACATTACTCCAAACACAAGCGCGGCGAATTAGGAGGTACCAGCTGCAGGGCTAATCAGCAAAATCGATATACTCTCCCCAAAAAGAATCTATTCATTGTCAACAAGAAATCACTATTATTGCACAATGTACAAGCCCAAATTGATTGAGTTACAACAAAAATGCCGTCATTGATGGATTCAAATCGTACCATCATAAATGTTGCCAACCTTTTATCAAATGACGCCAGGGATCTCTATTATTATACCTAAAAACTGCAAGCTGATAGTTTTGATTTCAGAGACAATCCCTTATGAATTATCAAGACGTACGATAAATCCTCTGCAGCATCCACAGCGAAAAAATCAAGCCAATCACGTGGGCAAATAACACCTGCGTGTTGCTCAGCACCGAGAGCATTTCCAGGGAGGTGATCGCCATGTTTTCACTCGCCCCTCTGGCACCAATGGCAATGCCTGGCGTCTGCTGCGACGCCTGCACAAACAAGGCCCCGGCGAGGGATTGATACCCCACAGCCGCGAGCACCAAGCCCAACAGATCCGCCAACAAACTGCGCTTGATCGTGCGGCTCGCCTCCCCCCGACTTGGTCGCGCACCACTATCAAGAGCGCGACCGAGCCGCACCACTAACCAGCCCTGCCAAAGGCTGAACAGCAACACCAAAAACGACAGCGTGGTCAGCGACAGCCCCGGACCCAATCCCAAGGCTTTATCGGCGTTTCTGCTCAAACTTCCGCCGATGTTGTTGAACGTCAACACTCCCAAAATCACAATCCCAAGCCCGGTTTGGGTCCAAAAGCGGATCCAGGCGGAACGGCGCAAGCCAAGGGCAAGCAGTTGGAGATCGAGCCGATCGGCCATGCGATGTAGGAGGTCTGTCGTCCAAACTTGCCATTAACCACAGATCCGTGCACAACGCCGTTGATTCCTCTCTGCTCCCCACAGCAGGCCAAAACCCCCACCACCCTGGCGTTGGGGAGCTTCGATGGCCTGCATGCGGGCCATCGGCGGGTGATCGCGTCTGTGACCGAAACGGATCACCTTGAGGCCATTCCCACGGTGGTGAGCTTCTGGCCCCATCCACGCGAAGTGCTGCATGGTGAACCCCGCCTGCGCCTCGATCTCCCCGAGGAAAAGCTCGAGCTCCTCGAGCCCCTCGGCATCCAGCAGCTGGTCTTGGTGCCCTTCAATCGCCAACTGGCCCAGCTCAGCGCCGCCGAGTTTGTCGAGCAGGTGCTGCTCGGTTGCCTCAAGGCGCGCCAAATCGCCGTGGGAGCCAACTTCCGATTTGGTCGGGGCCGGGAAGGCGACACCAACACCTTGCGGGCCCTAGCGGAAGCCGCTGGGGTGCAGGTGTCGGTGTTGCCGATTTTGGAGGATGCCGGCGGACGGATGAGCAGCAGCCGCATTCGCGCAGCGCTCTCGAATGGCGACCTCCAAAGCGCCAGCGAACTGCTCGGCCGTCCCTACCGCTTCCGGGGAACGGTGGTGCGCGGTCGCGGCTTGGGTCGCGATTTGGGCTGGCCCACCGCCAATCTGCAAGTGGATGGGCGCAAATTTCTGCCAGGTCTTGGCGTCTATGCCGCCCGCGCCTGGACACAGCGTGATGGCGAAGGAAAGGGCGAAGGAAAAAGCGAAGCCTTGCCGGCCGTCATGAATCTCGGCCCCCAGCCCACGGTGGACCCCAACTCGCCTTCCGCCGTTGAGGTGCACCTGCTCGATAGGCGCATCGAACTGATGGGCCAGGAGCTGGTCGTGGAGCCGGTGGAACGGCTGCGCGGACAGCAACGCTTTTCAGGCCTCGAGGAGCTCAGTGCACAAATCGGTCAGGACGCCGAAGCAGCCCGTCAACGGCTTCAGGCCCCGGCGGGGTAAGCATTCGAGAGTCCCCAGACGATGAACACACCAATGCCGCCCAGGAGGATGATTCCCCAAACCAACACGTGCATGGTGCTCTCGGATCCGCTGTTGTCCATGGCCGCCGGGGAGCATGCGATCCTTCACAGACTGCCATGGAGCCGATGGTTGTCGAAGCAGACGCCAACCTGCGAGTGGCGCGGCTAATCGATGCCAACCTCGATCGAGCACGGGAAGGGCTGCGTGTCATTGAAGACTGGTGCCGCTTTGGACTCGATCGGGACGATCTCGTCGTGCCGCTGAAAGACTGGAGGCAGCGCCTCGGGCAACAGCATCACGATCGTTACCGCCGGGCCCGCTCCAGCGCCACAGACGTTGCCGCCGGCCTAGGCCATCCCGCTCAAGCGAGTCGTTGCTCTGCCCCAGCGATTGTCAAAGCCAATGCCAGCCGGGTGCAGGAAGCCCTACGCGTGTTGGAAGAATTTGCTCGCAATCTCGATCCAGACCTGGCCAGCACCGCCGCCGAGATCCGCTACGGGCTCTATGACCTCGAGGTGCGCATTCTCGAAGCCTGCGGGCGTCAACACAGGCAGGAACGCCTCGAGGCCGCCAAGCTTTGCCTGATTACGGATCCCGATCGAGACAACGATCTTGAGCGGTTGCTGCAGGGAGTTGAAGCCGCTCTGCTGGCCGGCGTCAGCCTGGTTCAGTACCGCCGCAAACAGGGCCATGACCAACAACGCCTGCGGGAAGCGCAAGCCCTCAAAGCCCTTTGCAGGCGCTTTGATGCCCTGCTCATCATCAATGACCGCATCGATCTGGCGCTTTTGGTGGATGCCGATGGCGTCCATCTCGGCCAGGACGACCTCCCCCTCTCAGAAGCGAGACAGCTGCTCGGCCCAGAGCGCTTGCTGGGACGCAGCACCCACCGCCTCGAGCACCTGCTCACGGCCCAAGAAGAGGGCGCTGATTATCTCGGCGTTGGCCCCGTGTTTGCCACCCAGACCAAACGCGATCGCAGCCCAGCAGGCCTGAGCTGGGTGACGGAAGCCAGTCGTCACGCAACCGTGCCCTGGTTTGCCATCGGTGGCATCGATGCTGAAACGATCCGCTCGGTTCGCGCTGCTGGCGCGGAGCGCGTCGCTGTTGTGAGCGCGATCATGGGCTCCAATGATCCGGAAGCAGCCAGCCGGACCCTGCTCCAAACCCTCACGTAACCCCCCTTGCTTTGGTGCCATGCAATTCACGGTGAACGGCGAACGGCACAGCCTGGATCCATCCGCCGCAAGTCTGGATCAAGTGATCCAGCAGCTGGGTCATCACCCACGGCTGGTTGTTGTGGAATACAACGGCTTGATCCTGACGCCGGAACGCTGGGAAGCTCAGCAGGTCCAAGACGGTGACAACCTCGAGATCGTCACCATCGTGGGCGGTGGTTCCTAGAGTTACCGGAGTGCGATATGCCGTCTTGGCCTCCTCCAAACTCCGCCCCCAGGTTGGTCAAATCAGACGCTGGCTCTCGGGATTGCTGGTGCCAGTCCTGGTTGTTGGCCTTTTAGTCCTTCATCCCCAACCCAGCGAAGCCGCCCGCGGTGGTCGGATCGGGGGTGGCAGCTTCCGCGCCCCGTCCATGCCCAGAAGCGGGGGATATAGCCGCAGCTACGGAGGCGGTGGATATGGTCGCGGCTATGGGGGTGGGATGGGCTTTCCGTTCATCATCCCGATCTTTGGATTTGGCGGCGGCGGCCTGTTTGGCTTCTTAGTGCTGGCGGCGATCGTGGGTGTGTTGGTGAATGCCGTGCGCAACAGCGGTGGTGGAGGCGGCCCTGCGATCGGAGGGGGTTATCGAGCCCCCCGGGAGCTGTCCACCGGACCCGTGTCGATGCTGCAAATGCAGATCGGACTGCTCGCCAGTGCCAAAGCTCTGCAAACCGACCTGCGTCAGCTCGCCGCATCCTCGGACACCAGCACCTCCTCTGGTCTGCAACGGGTGCTGCAGGAAACAACCCTCGCCCTCCTGCGCCAGCCCGAGCTCTGGGTGTACGCCAACGTGGAATCGGGCAGCGTTCCCTTCAACGCTTCAGAGTCGACATTCAACCGTTTGTCGATGACCGAACGCAGCAAGTTGCGCGCTGAAATCACCACCAATGTGGGCGGGGTGCGCAATGGCAATGCCGCGGAATTGAGCAACAGCGGTGATGCCGATGCCACCAACGAATTCATCGTGGTGACGGTGCTCGTAGCAAGCCGCCAAAGCGTGAAGCTCAAGCAAGCCAATAGCGGTGAAGACCTGCGCGAAACGCTGCGCATCCTTGGCTCCACATCCTCCTCAGACCTGATGGCTCTTGAGGTGATTTGGCAACCGGATGGAAGCGGCGACGTTCTCAGCGCCGATGAGCTGGTGATGGCCTATCCAAACCTTCAGCACCTCTAAGGTCTGATTTAAGAAAATCTTCCGCCCATTTCGCGACATCAAACAAGCGGTCAGGGTTTCAACTCAATAGGTTTAAATCACTACTTACCTTGTTGAGCCTTGACCTCCACTGCACCACGCTTAGATCCCAGGGCCATGCAGTGGCAGACCAACGGTGAGCTCGATCAAGGCGACCTGATCGAATTGGTTTGCCACCTCCGCAATGTGGAATGCGACCAGCACAGTGATGAGCTTTCACGCTTAGGGCATAAACACAAGCAACAGCCCTAAACCGTTGTCCCGCGCAGAAGTAGTTGATCTAGATCAGACCCGTCGTTGCAAAATTCGCAACGCCGCCATAGCAGCTCCGTAACCGTTATCGATATTGACCACCGCAAGACCTGGAGCACAGCTCGCAAGCATTCCATCGAGAGCGGCCCGGCCCCCCGCACTCACGCCATAGCCCACCGACACGGGAACGCCGATCACCGGTTGGGGCAACAGGCCCGCAAGCACGGTGGGCAAGGCTCCTTCCATACCAGCGCAAGCAATCAAAACCGACGACTGCTGAAGTTTCGGGAGTTGATCCAAGAGCCGATGCAAGCCAGCAACTCCAACATCCAGCAACAGCTCTGACTGAATGCCATGCCACTTCAAGGCCAGTTGCGCTTCTGCAGCGACCGGGAGATCGCTGGTGCCGCCACTGAGCACCGTCACTGTCCCAAGCTCCGGTCGCAACGACGGAGGAGTCCCCGACGTTAAACATCGGGCCCGGGCCTCAAAACGGACAAGCGTTGTGTTGCAGCGCTTGAGAACCGCCTCGGCCTTGGCCTCATCCACTCGCGTCACCAGTGCTGGCTGATCCCTGGCCACAAAGGCTTCAAGAATGGCTACGATCTGGTCCACCGTTTTGTGCAGACCCCAGATCGCTTCGCTGATACCAAGCCGATCGCTCCGTTGCCAGTCGAGACGGACGTCAGCGCTGCTCATGGGGGCAACAGCTCTCCCTCAAAGACCAGAGGGAAGGGATTATCCATCGCCTGAGGCAGCGCCATGGCGTCGCGCGCGAGCTGCTCAAAACGAGCCTGAACCTCTTCCACCTGACCGCTGGAGATGGCCTTCCAAGCCTGCCGACTCGACCAGCGAATCAAAAGGGTGCCCTCTTCCGTTTCAGGGTCCCAAAGCAGATCACGACCGAGAAATCCCGTCTGTTGCGCCAACCAAGGCTCCCAGCTGCCACGTTCGGCTTCCAGCCAAGCCTCGCGCCCATGGGAGGGAACAGAAATGCGCAGGTGCTCAATCACCGCAACGTCGTAACCACCCTCTGGATCCGCAAACGCAGCAAACCGCACATTCGCCGTTTGACCCACAAGCACCAAAAAAACGCATATCAGGTTGATGACCCTAATCATGAACGGCTGGAATCGCTGCATAAGGCTTGGCATCAAAACGACTGCAAAAGGGCCACGGCCTGACATGAGATTCCCTCTTCCCGGCCTTCAGGGCCCAACTGTTCGTTTGTCGTGGCTTTCACACCCACCTGGTCTGGAGCAATCCCAATCCTGAGGGCAATGGCCGATCGCATCTCCTCAATGTGGGGCTTGAGCTTGGGCCGCTCGGCGATCAACACCGCATCCACATTGACCACGCCCCAGCCACGCGCCTTCACCAAAGCGACAACCTGCTCCAAGAGCACGAGGCTGTCGGCACCTTTCCATTGAGGGTCGTCGGGAGGAAAGTATTTGCCGATGTCCCCCAAAGACAACGCCCCCAACAGAGCATCCATGATCGCGTGCACCAACACATCCGCATCGCTGTGACCATCAAGACCTAGCCCTGCTGGATGCTCCAGCTGCTGACCACCAAGGATGAGAGGCCTGCCCGGCACCAAACGGTGGATGTCATAGCCGTTGCCAATACGAAAGGAGGTTTTGGTCACTGGGGTTTGTGGGGTGCCGTTACTCATCTGTTAACCGATACAACCAGTGCTGAGGTGATGTTGAGACTGCCCGTTGAACGTCCCAAAGAGGAGGATTGAGGTGATGTAAGACCAGACATCACCAACTCCAAAAACGCAACGTTGTCGATCAAACCATTCTCTCCACTCGCACCGCCAACTGCACAGAACAAATCAATGAACAATTCCCCTAACGAGGTAGAGCCTTACGCCCAATGCCAGCCAATCTTTGGTTCCATCAACGTCATTTGCCCTTAGTGCCATCAGTAGCTCCTGCAGTAGAGCCAGCGCCAAGCATTCCCCGTTGCAATAACAAACCCCGCTCGTAGCGGGGCTAGTGAATATTCAGTCGGGAGATTGATAGCCACAATCAGCGAACCTGTTCGTTTATGGAATGGGACGTACGCAACGCAAGCTTCCAGCAGGTCATTCCTTTCACATCACACTCAGGTGCAATAGCCGTCAGTTCTTGATTGCCAAGGGCTTGAGAAGGGATGTGCTTCTTGCTGTGCTCGCTAAGGCAAAGCAGAAAGTACCTCATCGCTTGTATGCGGTGTGCCTGATGGCTAATCACCTGCATCTGCTTCTGCGTCCTAATGATGCATCACAGCTGCCAAAGCTGATGCATTGGGTTGGCTGGTACTCAGCGATGGCACTGAATCGTCTTTCTGGACGTTGCGGGCATTTTTGGGAGGCAAGGTATTACGCCATTGCGATTGCGCCTAGAGACCACAGGCGAGTGCTGAATACGTTGCGGTATATCCACGCCAATCCAAAGGCAGCAAGAATCAGGAAAGGGTTTTATGACCCCTATTCCAATTATGGGCATTACGGAAGATTGGAATGTGATGGCATCAGTGAGTGGCACCCCAGCTTTCTGCAACTGGCTTCAAGCCTGAAAGGCTGTTCCAGGCGATATGCACGGTTCTGCCAGAAGTATCGCCATCACGCCAAAGGAACACCTAAGTGCCATTGGGGCTCAAGCATGCTGAAACGACTGGTTGAAAAAGGCAGAAGCAGTCAAAGCAGGAAGAACCGGGTCTCACCAGGGCAGCAGCAACTACCGTTTGCGTTTGATTGTCGGCTCAATCAAATGCCAGAAGACTGGCATCAAGTTGCGGTGAGATTTAGACGAGCAAATGGCATCCGTGATGGCGATCAAATCCTCAAGCTGTGGTGATTAGACTAGGGAATATAGATAGAGTTAGAGCAAATTAGTCGAGGTATATTTGTCATGAATACGCAAAATAATTCTTATTGGCTCCTGCCAAATAAGCCATCAAGGCAGCTTTCTGAATTCCAATGGTGCCAGGTATTGGAGGCTGATTTAAGGGTTTATGGTGTTGGTTGAAGAAATAAAAAGCCCCTGTGGTCGCAGAGGCGTTGAGTGATAAGTTGCATCCAGGGTTTATAAGTCGTCTCCGACATCTTCGCGTACTCTCACATCATCTCCATTCGTCTCGATTTTTGCTTGGTGTTGATGTTAAGGCATTTATCACAGGCTGTTGTTGTAACTGTCGCTGCGCTGTTGTACTTGCACCACCAAAACGAACTTTAAGATCAGCTGAAACTCTTGTATCGAATGCCTCGTCGTAGGAGATATTCACTCCTGCTGTGACGCCACTGGTCATTTCATAAGCCAAGCGTCCGAGCACGCCAGAACCATCTGCTTCTCCTAGGTCACCGCTTTGGTAGTAATAACCAACAGAAGCATTCACCACTGGAGTGATGAAATAACCAACATCAAGCCCGTAGGTATCAAGCGCGCCGCCTTGATAAACGCTATTCAGCTGTTGCTCTGTATCACCAACAGGAACTAAGGCATAAGCATTGAAGTCCCAGCTATTGGAACTATTTTCTGCATTGACTGCCACCTATTTTAATAAAGCACTCTGCTCCGTTCCGTATGTAGGAATACTTATTTCCCTACCACCACTATTCATCGGACTGCTGTCATAGCAAGCATTCAGCTCGTACATCCAAAAGCGATCACTATTTAACAAGCGGCACCCGCGCCGGGATCCTTGAAACTAACCTCAAGGAAGAGACCGAAACCGACCTCTTCGGCGAACAGCCCGTGATCTGTGGCCGCATCTCCGAGCTTGTAAAAGAAGGCTTCGAGACGCTGGACGAAGCGGGATACCAGCCTGAACTGGCTTACATCGAGTGCCTGCAAGAAGAAGCGAGGCTGATCGTGAAATTGATGGTGTAGGGGAGTCTGCGCTATGCGCGAAACGATCTACAACACTGCCGAGTACGTCTATTGCGTGAATGCTCCTCGCCTGATCACCGACGACACCAAAGCGGAGGTGAAGCTCATCCTCGCGTATATCCAGGGCGGTACTTCCGCCAAGAACCTCGTGGATAAGCGCGACGTCAGCAAGCCCGAGATGAAAAAAAGAACATCAAGCGCGAAGGTAACCACAAGATCGAAGACTGAGCAAGGGCCTGCAACCCATTTTAAGCTAACTGAAAAGTTTCTAATCATCATAGCCAAAAGGCTGCACTGCAGCTGACAATTCCATCAAAAGGAACAGAATAAAAAGTATCGATTGAGTCTGTGAATTGAACTCTCAAAAAGTGTTGACCTGGGCAAGCTGGATGGCTTCAAGAAGGGCGGTGGTAATCACTTCAGCCTGGTTACTGGCTGAAGTATCTTTATCACCAGTCATTAATAGCTTGTTGTTCGCAGCCCAATATTTTCCAGCTTTTCTGCCACTTCAGAGATCAAACAAAGGTATCAATAAATTTTTTTTGCCACGATACTTCTAGAGTTGCTTGTTGTTTTCCTTTATTTTAATCTACTGCCAAACCGGTTGCTCATTGTATTAAAACTTGGGGTCTCTCTACTGGCCTTTTATGGTACCACTATCAGCCTATTACCCATAACAGAGATTGTATTGAAAGGCAACAATATAACCAATCGGTTTCTCCAGCAAAGTTCAGATATTGGGAGCTCAATTGGCACCATTGCCGCTGGAATTACCTATCCCTACTTCAAGTGATTGCCGCCCGCAACTCTGCTGGCACTTGCACCGACTTTGCTGAATAAAAGCCTTATGCAGAAATCAATTGAACAATTCTCAATAAAAACTGAAGCGAATAAACGAGCACCTCCAATCGACTGCTGGTGCTTACTGCAAGGCTTCTGCTTTGGCACGCTTTCTGCTCTAGTACAATTATGGGTGATCAGTATCAAAAAGGGTTCATCAATTGATTATTCCCTCGTAGTTGGTGCTTTCATGCTTGGCCGAATATTCACAAACAGACTTCTCCCTAGGCTAGTTCGAGTCACTCTCTATTTTGTATGTTCTACGCTGATTTTTATTGCGTTTTTACCACACGTTCCACTCTGACTTGATGTCATCGTTTTTGTTCCCCTAGGCGCTGCGATCAGCCGCATAGAATTAGATCTAACCGATTCCCTTAAACAACATGGCGAGCTCTCGCTCTGTAAAAAAATCTTAAGTCGTTCTCTGGCGATTGGCGTAATCTTTGGCAGCCTCTTCATAGGAGGTATTGGACAAGCCATTGATGTTATGCCAGCCATGTTGTTAGTTTCGCTGCTCTATAACTTTGCTGCCTTGGGTACCTGGCATTGGGGTCGAACAATGTCCAGCCTCATCACCAATTGATCAAACGTTGTTGCTGTCGATTGTCTAGTGATCTCAGCGTGCCGCCTTAACCAGACTTCTTTGCAATCTGCGCTAATTACTGCATCCGTTGCAAGTGATGGGAGCCGTGATTCAGCAACATCGCCTTGGGGTGAAAGCCATCTTGGGTGAACGGCCTTGGGCGCTGCGGATTGGCGGGGGGCTGATCACCACAGTGGCGGTTGTCGGGAGCGCTCTGGCGGGATAGCCGGAGTGCTCATTACAGCTTTCCCGGGCATGTGTCTTGAGCTATGGTTCCGTTAAATCATTTAAGCTCCTAATGAACAGGCTTTTGATCTCAGCAGCTTTAATCGCAGCTGCTTGGCCTAATCAAGCTTTGTCTCAAGTAAATATTTCAGAGCAGTTAGATGGAAGTAAATGGTGCACTTTTGATAAAGCTAACTCCCTTGCAAGTATCAACTATCTTGGAAATGTGAACTACGTTTCAAGCGGTAATACTTGCATGAGTCTCGACAAAGTAGGCAAGAAAGGTGGTTGGAAGATTGGTTTCGAATGGTGGAACCCAGAGTCAAAAATTCGGGTAAAAGAATATGCATTAGCTTCTTCAGTTACGCCGAAAATTCTTTCTTACCAAGAGGCTAAATCAGCCGATGATCGTCGTGCTCCTTATGCAAGCCAGACCCCAGGAACGAGAGGTTCAGGATATGTTCATTTTATAGACAGCAAAACATTGAGACTTTCTCAATTAGGAAGACGTGCCAATGGTGATGTTACACTACTTGTATATTACCTGGAAAGAGTCAACGCCTTCCCTAAATTAAATATTCCATTGACATTTCCTTCTATTCAGCCCAAGTAGTATTCCCTTTGGGAACATCTGCAGCTTTGAGTTTTTCTTGCAAAGCTGTATCAGCTTTGATGGCTTCCTCGAAGGTTTTGAGTAGCTCTTTTTACTGCGTGGGCAAGTGTTGATACAATATTAATAACATTTTAACATTACTTCAGTAACTGCTAACACTACTTTGGTAGCTATGCCGCTTTCTGCGATGCAAAGCTTTGATTACTGCCTGGTATTAGTAACTGATTTATTTGACCAGTTGGCTTATTGAAGAAATAAAAAAGCCCTGCAATCATGAGAGCCTAGGCGCCGAATCACACTACCGACGCCATCGGGATGTTGGATTTTTTAATATGACTATTTGTCCAGACTTATGATATTTAAAGCCCGAATTCTATTTCCACCAGCCACGCCATCCAGTTCTTCGTCTGAAAGTTCTGTCATCGCTGATTGAGCGTTCTTCAAGCCATCAGCAGAAATACTGAAACCTGCTTCCTTGACAATGTCAACAACAGCATTGGCATCAGCAGCTGCTTTGAGCTTCTCCTGAAGGCTGGTGTCGCTCTGAACCTTTTCGAGGAACGCTTTGAATTGCTCTTCTAAAATGGGAAAAGTGCCAATGGAGCTAATGGAGCTGTTATAGCACTGGTTCAGTAGTTAAGCCGCTAGTGGTTCAACTAAGTATTAATTAGTGCCAGGTATTGGATGGCATTTAGGCGTGAATAAAGGGTTGAAAGCGCCAGATAATGCCATAGGTAATGCGGTTGTGCTTGACAGGATTTCTACTATTGTGCTTGGCATGTCGTTACCCCAAACGGGATCAAGAAGTTTGGGCCGCAATTGTCCCTATCTCCAAAGTTGTCTCTAAACTCAACTTGTTCGCCTATTCGAATAACGTTAAGATATATAAACGAATTCCCCGCCCTTACGTCTCGGTTGCTTGGCGTTGCGGTTAAAGCCTTAATCACAGGTTGTTGTTGAACTTCTTTACTCATTGCTGTTGTTTTGGGTCCACCAAAACGTAATTTCAAATCAGCAGTCACCCTGGATTCAAAATTTTCGTCATAGGAATAACCAACACCAGCCTGTAGTTGATTGCTGATGTCATATTATAGCCGTGCTTTAACACCAGATCCTTCAGCATAGTTTTCAAATACTTCTGGCTCTTTCTCACATGTTTGGTAGTAATAACCTGCCAATAAAGACAATGAATTGCTTATGTTGTAATTAACATCAAGACCGACAGTTGTTAACGGCTCTGCTCCAAAGCTACTATTAATCAACGCGACATTGTCTGAGCCATAGCCATATTCCCCAACCGGTATTAATCCATAGACATTCGCACCCCATTGGTTGCTTTGTAGTTCTGCATTCACAGCAACCTGCTGAAAGAACGGTGTTTGTGAATTAAAGACTTCGATGCCATTGGTTGTTGCACCTGTTGACATCGGTCTGCTGTCATAGCCAGCATTGATGCCATACATCCAAGAGCGGTCACCATTCAGCCAGCGGTAGCCGAAGCGCGTTGAGGTCGAGATGGTGGTGCCAGCAACGGTCGTTTGTCCAATGCTGCTGTAGCTCTCGTAATCAGCGAAATTAGCGTTAGCGAGGACATCAACGAACCAGACGCTGTTGTCTCCAGCAGAGAGAGGCAAGAACCCGCCTATACCTGCTTGGTTTGGTGTGCCTGCGCCCTGCAATGCCCCTTGAAAACCAAGGGTTGGTTTGACCACGTCATTAAGACTGATGCTCATCACACCAAGATCATCAGCACTGCCGTCCTCTTGAGCAATGGCAGGCAGGGAAGCAACAGAGATGGCAGAAGCCAACAGCCCCAAAGAGAGACGATGCTGCATGGAGCGTTGATTAGATGCCGTGACGATGCCTTGCTTGTGCTGCTATTGCGAGCTGCGGTATGCAGTTTCAGCTTTGCAAGAAGTCAGTTAGGCGGTGTGCAGCGTTGCCAACCGATCTTCTGCAGGTTGATCCACACCTTGATGCCGAGCTGTCTGAGCATCCTTTGCTGCCTAACGGGTTTTCCAAGCCGTGCTGACAAGCGCCAGTAGCTCACCAAAAAAAACTGCGCATGTTGCGTTGCTGTATCGGGCTTGATCTGCAAGAGCATCCCTTCTTGCCTGTTGACCAGCCAGCCTTCACCGTTGAGCTTTTCCTTGTATCGGGCGTAATCAGGCTGTTGCTGCCAATGGGTGCAGTTTGGCTCGTTTGCGTGGTCCAGCTGCTGTCTAGTGCTGGCTGATCCAATCCACCTGCTCTTGCAGTTCGTCGCAATGGGTGCTGACTGCGGGGTAGAGCTTCCGTATCTGATCTGCGGATAGCTTCATCACAGCGTGTCTGATTACCTGCTTCCAGCAGACTTCTAGCTCTTTGATTGCATCGCGCTTTTCCATCCGCTTCTGCCGTAGCTGTGCAGCGACGTTCTCGCCTTGACCAGTTGCAAGCCCATAAAGAGAGGCCGCCCCTCCCGGATGGAAGAGACGGCCTAACTCGCTCGTTTATGCATATCGCAAACCATTAATCAGTGAACCTGTATCGCTGAAGTCTGAACCTCGTATCGAAAACAGTGAACTGAAAGATTGGTGCGAAGCGACTGTCTGCAGGATCACCTGGGGCCGGGGCTCTAGGTGTGGGGTCGTTTTCTCCGTAGGGCACCTAAGACGGTGCAGTTGGAGCATCGATTGGCGTGGCGCGCAAGGCATTGCCTACCAAAGGAACAACCCACGTCTTGTTGAGACTGTTGGAGCAGGGACCTGAAGTCAGCTTGCTTCTGCTGATAACTCAGGTGGAGTGTCGTCTGTCAAAAGCGCCTCCGATCTCGATGTCCATAGTTTGTGCCAGCAGCGCCCCCTTGCCATCGGTGTAAAGGCGCATTGCCTTCACAGCGAAAACCACCGAAATTAGGAATGACGTGCCCATGGTCTGGCTTGCTGACTTCAAGCATCCCTACACGCTTGAACCCGAAGATTTCAGGGGCCTTCATCAAAAAATCCCTAGGGGCCCTTTCTTTTTCCTGCAGTAGCCAGCACCGATATTCATCCAGCCAGACAGACAGGCTTTTCCATAGGTTGGAGCCACCTCGTAATAAATCGGAGACACGCAGGTACTACCCAACGTATTGACGTAGCCGAGTGGGCATTGATCGTGTCCTTCGGCTTTAGGAATTTCGCGTTGGGCAAGCGCGGCCGGTGCACCAACCGATGACATCAACACAAGCGCAGCAATCAACTGACGCATCAGAAACCTGAATCCAACAATGATTATAAAGCTAGATCAATATGGTAAAAATGAGGATAAAGACTAAACCCTTAAGCGTTAAAACCTACAAATTATATTTTTAGCCTTGAAGGCCTACATCCCTTCATTGCATTCAATCTTTTCAACAAGAATGGAATGACATGAATTCAACCTGCAAAACCTCAGCATCCACATCTGCAGAGATTTTTTCTGATCCAGAACACTAAGGTTTCGCAGGTGGATTTTGGATCTGCTGCCAACGCTTCCATAGATCTGGCCGGCGTTCCTGGGTGCGCTGCTCACGCTGCTGCTGACGCCAAAGGGCCACAGCTCCATGATCACCGCTGCGCAATACATCGGGCACGGTCATGCCGCGGAAATCCGCCGGGCGCGTGTAGTGCGAATGCTCAAGCAACAGATCGCTATGGCTTTCTTCCACTAAGGATTCCGGCGTGCCCACCGTGCCTGGCAGCAAGCGCACCACCCCATTAATGATTGTCATCGCTGGAAGTTCACCGCCCGTGAGCACGAAATCCCCCATCGATACTTCCTCATCAGCCAGAGAGCGGATGCGTTCATCAAAGCCTTCGTAGTGGCCGCACAGAAACACCAATTGGTCGTACTCCTTCGACCAGCGCTGTAAATCCACCTGACGCAAGGGTTGCCCCTGGGGCGACATCAACAGCACTCGCCGGCGTGGACAAACCGGCACCGCCTCATAAGCGGCAAACACCGGTTCCGGCTTCAGAACCATGCCGGCCCCACCCCCGTAAGGCAGATCGTCCACCTTGCGGTAACGGTCGATGGCGTAGTCGCGAGGATTGTGAAGGTACAGCTCAGCAATACCTGCCCCAAAGGCACGACCGATCACCCCAACCTCCAGCAATGGCGCAAAGGCCTGCGGCGCCAAGCTGATCACATCGAGGCGATAGGAAGCCATCAGATCTCAGTTCTGCGGACGACTGACGCGCCTGATCTCCGAGCAGAAACTGCCCTGCCTGGGCTGGCCATCCTCACCAACCGCCGTGGTGCTGCGCAGGCGCAAATTGGGTTTGGTGAACCAAATACGCTCCAGCACCTGATCGCCATTCTTGGCTTGGACGCGGAGCTCGAGGCTGGCATCAGGAAGCAGCTGCCAACGCCCGGTCTGCTCGGTGCCGCCTGCCTCGATCGCAAGACACCCATCGGCTTGAAACGCGAGGGTGCTCTTGCCACCCTCGGCGGGAGTCACGTCCAAACAGGGCACGCCAGAGGCAACGGAAGCTGACACCTCAACCTCGCCCCGTTCGCTGCTATGCCATTCCTGCTCGGATGCATTGATCAGAAAGCGGCTACGCAAGCTCATCCAACGGCCCACGCAGAGGGCAAGAAAACCGTCGAGATCTGACGGAGGGAACGGAGTTTGATCGCTCATGCGTTGCATCTTCGCAGGCGCAGCAACCAGCACTTAATCGCCCACGTATCCCAACTCCGCCAGTCGGGCCGGCTTGCTGCGCCAATCGGGAACCACTTTCACGAACAGCTCCAGATACACCGGACCATCGATCAAGGTCTGCATCTGCAACCGGGCGCCCTGGCCGATCGTTTTGAGCATGGCTCCCCCTTTGCCAATCAGGATTCCCTTCTGGCTTTTGCGCTCCACCAACACCGTTGCCAACACGGCCGTTCGCCCAGAGCCCTTGCCCTTGGCAGGCATCTCCTCAATCCGATCAATGCTCACGGCAACGCTGTGGGGCACCTCTTCGCGCGTATTCAGCAACACCTGTTCACGGATCAGCTCTCCCATCAGCAGGCGTTCGGGCTGATCGCTCACCATGTCCGCTGGATAAAGCTGGGGCCCCTCGGGCATCAACGAACTGATCGCTTTCACCAACTCTGGGCAGCCGTCTCCGCTGAGAGCACTACAGCGATGCACCGGCCAATCGGTGTCAGCCAACAGCTCTCGATAGGCCGCGTCGGCCGCATCCTTCTGCTCCAGTGGGACCAGATCCCACTTATTAAGCAGCACCTGCACCGGCAAGGATTGCTGACGCAGCAGTTGGACGATGAAGGCATCACCCCGTCCTGGGGGCTCATTTCCCTCCAGCAAGAGCAGCACCTGATCCACCTCTCCAATCGCTGAGCGGGCACTGCGAACAAGCCGCTCTCCCAGGAGGTGATGGGGCTTATGAATGCCAGGCGTATCCACCAGAATCAGCTGGGCCTCATCGGTTGTGAGGATCGCGCGCAGCCGATTGCGGGTGGTTTGTGCCACGGGCGAGGTGATCGCAATCTTGTCGCCGATGAGCTGGTTCACCAGCGTGGACTTCCCCACATTGGGCCGGCCGATCAGGGCCACAAAACCAGAGCGAAATCCCTCAGGCGTACTGCTTGTGAACGAACGAGAGGAAGACTCAACCATGGATCAAGTCTGCGCTGTCATCGGCTCACACCTTCGGCTTGATGAAGTTCCTCACTGATATCTCGCGAAAGATCAGCCTCAAGAAACTGCTTGGTTTCTGGAAGCGCCAACCGGAGATTCGATTGAAAGTCCAGTTCAACGTTCAACGAATCCGCTTTCACATTCAGGACATGACCACCGCTGCCGTAATCGTCGTATAAAAAATGAAAGTGATAGCCAGGGATGTTCAAGCTGGTGGTGTGCGCAGGGCTCCAAAACCCCACCAGCGTTCCAGACACCTTTTCCAGGCGGACCATGGTTTGGTTTTTGGAAGCCTCGAGCAGGCCCATCCCTTCAGGCACCCTCGACACCGTTCGCATGTCCACCTGTTCAAACAAGCCTTGGATTTTGATCGCCACGAACAAGTTGGCGCCAGGACGAACCGGATCGATGCGGCCAACAAGATCCTCAATGCTGCCGATGTCAGAGACACGCATCTGATGCTCAGCCTGAAAATGGGTCGCCACCCAAAAAGGAATGGCCTCCTCAGGCGGGGCCTGGATCAGGCTGCCATCGGCCCTCGCCTGCCAACAGACGCCATCGAGAAGAATCTCTTCGCCATCGAGTTGTTCAAAGGTGCAAGACCAAAGTCGCCGTGGTCGATCAGGTCTTTTACCTGGAGGGCACCGCCAAAAACCCCTTCCACCACGGCCGGTGAGGTGGAGAGCTGCCAAAGAGTCTGATGCTCGAGGTCGAGGTAATCGGTCAACGCTTTGCGAACCACCGCGCTTAGCGTCTCGCCGCTTTGCTGGCAATGACGCGGCAACGCCTGCCAATGCCCAGCAGGCAGCCTGAGATTCAGATCATGACCTTGTTTCTCTTCCACTCCTCATCAACGGCTTGTCCTTACTTTGGCGAGAAGGAACGTCTGCACAAGCCTTGTCTTCCTAATCTCATAGCAGAGCTCACCTCCGCACCATGACTGATCAGGACTCGACTGTTCCGTCAGAAACCGAGTCACACGTTTCGGATTCCGTACCAGCGCCCAGCTTTCAACAAGCGATGGAGATCGCCGCTGTCTGGCTCCAGCAATGGGATCAAGAAGAAATCAGTGATGAAGTGATTGCCGATCGGGTCGGGGAGCTTGTGGCCAGTCGCGATGGAGCGCGGGGCTTTTTTGTGGTCAGCCTGGCTGGAGACAGTGCCCTGATGGATCGATTGCCTGAAGCCCTTGTGGGCAAACTGCGTTCCTGTGGTGAAGGTGTGGTGGATCTCACCGCTCGCAATCTCGCCATGAGCGCCGCGATGGTGGTGCACCACCGCAAGCAATCGGATGACTTGCAAGCTGCAGGTTCGGAGCGCGTCAATCTGCGCTGCACCGAGTTGCTACGCCAACTCGAACCCCACAGCGTCAAGGCACGCTTAGAAACCTTGTTGGCAGCAGCAAGCGACAATCAAGGACAGGATGTAGCTTTTCTCGATCGCTGGGGATACGACGCAAACCAGAAGAAAGCGATTGCACGCGCGATTGAAGCGGTCGCCGACTAAGTCGTGACGTGTAAATGCGTGATGTTCAAATCAGAACAAGAAAGACATTTGCATTCCCAACACCAAAGCATCCGGCACCGAACCCGTCCCTGAAGGATTGAACACCCATTGAAGGTTTGGCTGAAGGGTCACGTTGTCACCGAAAGCAACTTGATACCCCAATTGAACAATCGATTCCCAGCCCTGATCTGTCGGAACCGATGGACTCCAGCTGGCATGGGAGAAGCCGAGCACCACCGAGTCATCGGGGCAATTCCGAAATAATCCTTTCCCAACCCAACCACCGGCATAAAACACAGGAATCTGCTGCACATCGGAATTCATCCAAGCGATGCATTCGCCCAAAGCTTTCCATCCAACACCAAGTTGTTGAGGGTCATGGGCAACGACACCGGTCCATAAAAAAATCCCGGGCGAGGCCGGGATGAAACAAACAGCATCAAATGACCTTTGATCAATCAAGGCCAATCAGTCGCGACGACCACCACCCTGAAGGGCAATGATCAAGCGCAAGATGAAGATGAACAGATTGATGTAGGTGAGATACATACCCAAGGCACCTGCCAGATATTGATCGTCGCTGTAGGTGCGGGGCATGGTGTAGAAGTCCACAAAGGCCATTCCCACAAACAGCACCGTTCCAAATCCTGCAATCGCAAGATTGGTGGCTGCAAAGATCCCAGGGATGAAGAAGCCGGCGACAAAGATGCCAACCATGGCGATCAAAAGGCCGATCAAGCCAAGACCCACCACTGCCGACAACGCTTGACCAACGCTGTCGCTCATGCGCCGGCCGACGACGGAGGCAATCGCAAAGGTGAGGCCCGTGGCGAGAGCAGCGATGCCAATCGAAGCCACACCGGCCACCGCAACGGCTTGCACCACCAGACCGGTGAGCGTGAAGCCCGTGAGCAGACTAAAAGCAGCCATCAACGGCAAAGCAGTGCCGTTATTGCCTTTTTTGGCTGCATTCTGTGCAACAAAGAACAGAATGAACCAAGGGATAATCGCCACCATCGACAGCCCATTAAAGGCTGGCCCCATGGCGGCCATGGTGGACATGCCACCAAGAACACCTGCGGCGGTGAGAACCATGCCACCGCCTACATAAGGCAGGGCTTTATTGACAACATTGGGGCCAACAAGAGCACTGGATTGTGCCTCGCGGATGGCCTCTTGAAAATTACTGCTGGCTGGCATGCCTTTCACTGAAGACTCCCTACATCTTGCCAGCGAGAAAAGGGAATGGCCTGCTACAGAAGTGTGGATCCCCCTATCAATTCCAAACAGGTGGAACAAACAACTTGCCGTTGCTGATCCCTACTCAGGGCCCTCGAGCGGGCTCAAATCAGCGCCTCTTTGTGGGTGAGATTGTTCATCAAAGCTGGCATAGGCCTCCACCACGCGTTGCACCAACGGGTGACGCACCACATCAGCCGCGGTGAGATGACAAACGGCAACACCAGGCACCCCTTCCATCACCTGGGCCGCTTCCACCAAGCCACTCAACTGCCCAGACGGTAAATCCTGCTGCGTAACATCACCTGTCACCACCATGCGTGAGCGCTCACCTAAACGCGTGAGCACCATGCGCATCTGGGCCGGTGTGGTGTTTTGAGCCTCATCAAGAATCACAAACGCGCCGGCGAGGGTGCGGCCTCGCATATAAGCCAATGGAGCCACTTCGATCACACCTCTCTCGAGCAGAGAGGTGGTTTTTTCGGGTCCAAGCAGGGCATGCAGGGAGTCGTAGAGGGGCCTGAGATAGGGGTCAATTTTCTGCTGCAAGTCGCCAGGAAGAAAGCCAAGACGCTCACCAGCCTCAACCGCTGGCCGAGTCAAAATCAAGCGCTCAACCTTGCGCTCCGTGAGCATGCGCACGGCCAACACGGCGGCGAGAAACGTTTTTCCCGTGCCAGCTGGACCGAGCGCAAAGGTGAGGTCATGGCGCTCCATCGCATCCACGTACTTCTTCTGACGCAAAGTGCGTGGACGCAGAAGGTTGCCCTTTTGGTTTCGGGCAAGCACCTGATCGCCCATCGCGACGTGATCCGCGCCTTGGCCCGTGTTTAAAGCACCGAGAGCCGACTGCAAATCAATCTGAGACACCGCCTGGCCGTCCTGCCAAATCGGGCGGACCAACTCAACCACCGCAGCGGCGCGTTCAATCTGGACGAGATGGCCAGACATTTCAAGTTGAAGACCCCTCATCACAAGGGATGCACCGGTGAGGGCCTCCAATTGATGCAGAGTCTGTTCTGCCGATCCTGCTAACGCAAGAGCGGCTTCAGAATGGGGTAGATCAAGGACGAAGCGACCTGTTGCGGCAGCTTCGGGCATGGGTTTGATCAGCTTTCGGTTGATTCGGTAGCTGAATCATCAGCTTCACTGGCCGCTGCTGCTTCTGCAGCCTTGGCTTCTGCCGCATCTTTGGCAGCCTGCTTCACAACTGCTTCGCGAGCAGCAGCTTGCTTCAACTTGCCGATGGTCTCAGCAGGCCGCACAGACTTTTCGAGCAGTCCGCCCTTCTCGAGCAAGAATCGAACGGCATCGGTGGGCTGAGCACCCTGGCTGAGGCGCACGCGAAGAGCCTCGGCGTCTAGACGGGTCTCCTTGGTGCGTGGGTTGTAAAAACCCAGCTCCTGCAGGGGGCGGCCATCTCGGCGTGACGTGCTGTTGCAGGCCACGAGACGGAAACTCGCTTCCCGCTTCTTACCGAACCGCTTCAGGCGGAGCTTGATCATCGTGGCGCTTGCTTAATGGTGGAATTCAGCGCAGCAAAAAGTTGCCCTGAGCCACCAACTTACCGTGCCGTGGACTCAAAGCTGACCAAACCCCTTCTTCTTCTTGTAAGGGCGCTGCCGGCGGGGAGCTGCTCCAGGCTGCCCAGCGGGCATTCCACCACCCATGCCAGGCATTCCCGGCATGCCTGGCATCCCTCCACCCATTCCGGGAAAACCACCTCCGCCCATTCCTGGCATTCCTGGCATCCCGCCCCCTTTGGTCATCTGCTGCATCACCCCGCGCATCTTTTGGAAATCAGCGAGCACTTTGTCGACATCAGCCGCTTGGTAACCACAGCCGGAGGCAATCCGCCTGCGCCTTGAGGGCTGAGCTGCCAGCAACTCGGGCTGCGTGCGTTCCGCCTCTGTCATCGAACCGATCATCGCTTCGATTTTCTTGAGCTGCTGCTCTCCCTGCTTGAGCATGCCATCGTCGATTTTGTTCATCCCAGGGATCATTTTCATCAGCCCCCCCAGGGAGCCCATGCGCTTAATCAAGCGCATTTGCTGCACGAAGTCGGAAAAATCAAACGACGCCTCCTGCAGCTTTTTCTGCATTTTTTCAACGTCTGCGAGTTCAACCTCTTTCTGTGCCTTCTCCACCAGCGTGAGCACATCGCCCATCCCGAGGATGCGACTCGCCATCCGCTCAGGGTGGAAAGGCTGGAGAGCCTCCACTTTTTCGCCCGTGCCGATGAATTTGATCGGCTGACCGCTCACCTTGCGAATCGAGAGCGCCGCACCACCGCGGGAATCACCATCAAGCTTGGTGAGCACGGCGCCGGTGATCCCCACCTGATCGTGGAAGGCGCGGGTGAGCTCGGCCGCCTCCTGGCCGATCATCGAATCCACCACCAACAGCACCTCATCGGGCTGCACGGCGCTGCGAATCCGAACCATCTCCTCCATCATCTCGGAGTCGATTTGCAGACGGCCTGCCGTATCGACCAACAGGGTGTCGTATCCCTCCTGTTTCGCCTTCGCCAAGCCGGCCGCAGCGATGTCCTCAGGCTTGGCCTCGATCCCAAGACTGAAGACGTCCACACCGATCTGACCACCGAGGGTCTTCAACTGCTCGATGGCTGCAGGGCGGTACACATCCGCCCCCACCATCAGGGCCTTGCGTCCTTGATCTTTTAAATGAAGCCCCAACTTGGCCGTCGCCGTGGTTTTGCCTGCCCCCTGCAAGCCAGCCATCAACACCACCGTGGGCGCTTGGTCGGCCTTCGCGAGCGGAGCATTGCCGCCGCCCATCACGTCGACCAGCTGCTCATGCACCACCTGAATGAACTTCTGGTCGGGCGTTACACCACGAACAACCTCAGCACCAACCGCTTTCTCGCGGACTTCGGAGACAAAATCCTTGACCACCGGCAGACTCACGTCCGCATCAAGAAGCGCCCGACGGACCTCCTTCAGCGCCCCCTCCACATTCGTTTCGGAGATGGTGTCCTGGCCTCTCAGACCTTTGACGGCATCTTCAAAACGGGCTGAAAGCTCGTCAAACATGGAGGGAGTCCGCGCAGCACTTCAACCAACTCTAAAAGTCCTGCTTCTTGGATGAACGTTCACGATTGAAAGTGAAGGGCTGAAAGGAGAGGGCTGAAAGGAAAGGGTTAGCCAGGGATGTAGGCCTGCAAACGCCAGCCCTCAGGATCTCGGCCAAGGATGTACGTCACCGGCAAGTTGCCTGCTGGAGTCTCAGCCACCACTTCACCCTGTTCGTTCAGTGTCTGATCGCGATAGGTGAGTTGTGCCCTCACTTCAATGCGAGAGGGGGTTGAACTCACCGTCTGAATCGAGGTGATCGACGCTTGAACCTTTTGGACGAGGCCATCCCTTGATAAGGCGGCTTGCTGATCACGCACGCGACCGACAAGCACAGGACGGGCCACCTCTGCCAAGGATTCCGTACCCCCCTCTTGGAGCAACGCCGTCGCTTTGAGATCCAGCCATACCTGGAGGAGAGCTTGCAACTGAACATCACTGGGAGTTTTCACATCCAGGGGCGCCATCAGCGCATTGGCCTTAGGGGTCTCCTGCTTGAGGGTGGCCTTCGGCTGAGAAGACAGCGCATCAGAAGACAGGGCATCAGCGGTGGGAGTTGCTGTTGGGCTGGATGCCGTCTCCTGCTGGGCCTCCCGCCTCAGCCCCACCAGACTGAATCCCACCACCACGAGCACGGCAACCACCCCGGAGCCGATCCACACAGAACGCCTGGATTCGGGCAATGAAGGTCTCTTCACCGACAGCCGAGAAAGCGAGAGCTGGGGCAGAGACAGCCGAGACATCGACAGCCGAGACATGGAAAGCCGAGACATGGAAAGCCGAGACATCGACAAACGCGACAGGGACGGGCGGCGGAGCTTCAGGTTTGTCCAGGCCGCGGGAATCATCCGGCGCAACCCACGCCCCCTTGTCTCCTCCTCCCCGAGATTGGCGCTCTCCTCAGAAAAGGGTTCCGCGTCCCCGAGAGAAAGGGGCATCGTGCCCTCAGGATCCAGCCCGAGTGGAGGGAGATTGCCAAAGTTCCAATCCGTGTCTGCGTCCGTTGCTGCAGGCGGATAGGGCGTTAGGGGGCTTCTCCCCTCCTTGCGCTCAAGGCGCTCCACATAGGCCTGCACATCGCGATCCGCAAACCACGCCTCCAGGTCAACAACCTGGGCATCCACATCGCGATAGCCGGGGAGGACATCCTGGCCAAGCCAACTGCGGCAGTAATCGAACAGGGCCGCGAGATCGTCACTGGGGTGGTTCTCCAGCCACTCCTGCAACTCCACATCCGGACTGGCATGCACGTGTTCCAACGCCCGCTCCACATCACCGAGCAGGAGATCCATGCAACCCAGCATTGGATAGAGATCTAAACCCACGAGAACCAAGACTTGAAGTTTCCCGCGTGCGTCCTGAACCCGCTCAGGCTTGCGTTGGGAAAATCCAGCGGCTGCCAAGGCCATCACAGAAAGGAAGCTGGCATCAGAGGAGCCAAATCGCTCCAAACGTCCATACAAATCAACTTGTTCTTGAACCGTGAGGAACCGTCGAATCTGCTGAAAAAACAGCTCAAAACTGCCCTGGTCCATGCCAGACGTAGTGAATTCAGCAGCACCCCCCTCCAGACCACCGCGATTGTGCACAAAGGTTTCCAACATCACCAGTCCCTCTTGCCGGGCTGATTGCTCCGCCAGATCACGGCTGAGCAGATCCAGAATTCGATACGGAGTGAGCTGCTCTAAGTCCGTTTCAAGCCGCCGCCTTTGATCGGGAAGCTTGCCCATGCGCTGGAGCAACTGCAGTCCCTCGGTCAGCAGGCCGGCGGCGGATTCATAGCGGCGCTGGTCCTGGTCTTGGCGAGCTGCATCACGGCAAGACAAGGCCGCCAAGAGGGCCAGGTCCGATTCTCGACCACTACCCAGGGCGGGTGCCTGCGGAGGTTGCAGCACCTGGCGGGTGAGCTGAAAGGTTTCGTGCGGGGCGTGGGCCTCCCAGAGCAACATCAAACCGGCACCCTCACGGCTGGAAGGCATTTCCAGACCCGCCGTCTCTTCAGGATGCTCCCGACTCAATTTGAGCAGGGTGCTCTCGTAGTCCTGCCGTCGCTCCGCATCGCTTAAAAGGTCGGCAGAGAGCCTCAACAATTCAGCCCTCTGCATGAGGACCTCATGGGTGAAGCCCTGATCGGGGCAGCGATCAAGACGCAACTGCAGCGTCCGCAACACCGACTCAGTTTCGGCTGAAGGGCTCACCCCCAACAGGCGGAAATGATCGATGGGCAATTCCACCAGCGTTGCGCTCATTAGAAGAGAAATTTTAGGCAGCGAAAGGGGTTTTGCCCATTGCCTCAACACGGCCCCTTAAAGTTCGAATCAAATAGGTGGTGCCATGAGTCAGGACATCGCAGTAGGCGCAGCGGCAGGCATCGATCAAAAGTTTGCTAGTGGGGCGTCCCCAATGGGAGCGCACGCCGAACGCTTGTCGTCGCTCGTGACGACCAAAAGAGCCAGCGTTGACCGCGAAACTGGACTGGCGCTGTACCGCGATATGACCCTGGGTCGGCGGTTTGAGGACAAGTGCGCGGAGATGTACTACCGCGGCAAGATGTTTGGTTTCGTTCACCTCTACAACGGCCAAGAAGCGGTGAGTACCGGCGTGATCGGCGCCATGAAGCGTCAGCACGATTGGTTTTGCAGCACCTACCGCGATCACGTGCATGCCTTGAGCGCAGGCGTCCCAGCCCGCGAGGTGATGAGTGAGCTCTTTGGCAAGGAAACCGGCTGCAGCAAAGGGCGTGGCGGCTCGATGCACCTGTTTTCCAAAGCCCATCACCTCCTGGGCGGCTTTGCCTTCATCGGCGAGGGAATTCCCGTGGCCCTAGGCGCTGCCTTCACCAGCCGCTACAAGCGTGATGCCATGGGTGATTCCAGTAGCGACTCCGTTACAGCAGCCTTTTTCGGGGATGGAACCTGCAACAACGGGCAATTCTTTGAATGCCTGAACATGGCCCAGCTTTGGAAGTTGCCGATCCTGTTTGTAGTGGAGAACAACAAATGGGCGATCGGCATGGCCCATGACCGCGCCACCAGCGATCCAGAAATTTGGCGCAAAGCGGCTGCCTTCGGCATGGCTGGAGAAGAGGTGGATGGCATGGATGTACTCGCCGTTCGGGCCGCTGCAGAACGGGCCATCGAACGGGCGCGGGCTGGGGAAGGGCCAACCGTTCTCGAATGCCTCACCTATCGCTTCAGGGGCCACTCATTGGCTGACCCTGATGAGCTCCGCGCCGAGGAGGAAAAGCAATTCTGGGCCAAGCGGGATCCGCTGAAAGCCTTCGAGCGCGATCTTGTTGGCGAAGGATTGGTGAGCGCTGATGAACTTCGCGCGATCGAAAAAGAGATCGATGCTGAGGTTCAGGACTGCGTGGAGTTTGCCCTCAATGCCCCCGAGCCCGATAGCTCAGAACTGACGCGCTACATCTGGGCCGAAGACTGAAAACTGATCCCCATAGCCCTAAAGACCATGCAATCGCGCCTGGTCGGCCGCAGCCCGAAACACCAGTGAATGACGCCTCACCAGAGGGTCAAGAGCGTCGTAGCCACCGCCAATCACGCTGGCAACAGGGATCTGTCGCCGTAGACAGGCATCAAACACGAGGTGATCGCGTTGCAATAGGCCTATATCGGATAAGCAAAGCCGGCCCAGGCGATCGTCTCGATGCGGATCCACGCCCGCGTTGTAGAAGACCAGCTCAGGTTGGAAGCGGTCGAGAAGTGAGGGCAGCACCTCACCCACGGCAGCCAAATACCCCTGATCCTCAACGCCATCCTCCAATGGAATATCGCAATCACTGCATTGCTTCCGGGCTGGGAAGTTAGAGGCAGCATGAGCAGAAAACGTGAAGACCCGTGGGTCGTCAGCAAAGATCAGCGCCGTGGCATCGCCTTGATGCACATCCAGATCCACGATCATCAAGCGCACCAGGCGCCCCTCATCCAGCAGGACCCTGGCTGACACGGCAATGTCATTAAAGATGCAAAAGCCACTGCCGTAATGAGGAAAGGCATGGTGCGTACCACCAGCGAGATGGCATGACACACCATGCTCAAGAGCCAATCGGGCCGTGAGCAATGATCCCCCCACGGCTAACCAGGTGCGTTGCACCAAGGGTGTGGTGGCCGGAAGACCAATCCTGCGCTGCGCTTGACGATCGAGCTTGCCCCGAGCGAAGGCCTCGTGATAGCAGCGCTGATGCACTGATTCAAGCCAGCGGCGAGGAACGGGGAGAGGTGTATGAACCTGAGCGGATTCGGCTAGACCCGACGCCTTTAGAGCATCAAACAACATCCTGAACTTCGCCATCGGGAAGCGATGGCTAGACGGTAGAGGCGCGCTATATGCCTGGTGATAAACAAGTGGGACTGGCACTAGCTTTCCAGCTCTTGCAATCGATTTTGATTGGGTTCAAACAAGTATGTTGTGACAACGCGTTGTGATCTGTGTTGTGATTTAGTACGATGGCTGGAAGACACCGTGTTGTGGTGCGTTGTGATTTGCTTGTTCTGACAGTTGCTTAATTCCGGCATCCAAAACCTGATATGGCGTACGAATCGAAGCTCAGGATCCTGGGTCGTGACGCTCAACGTGCCAAAGGAGCTGCAGTCACGTCTTCCATCAAAATCAGGCACACCCGTCAAACGTCTCCAGAAATCCACGGGTACCGACAGCCTTGCGCTGGCCAAAAAAAGATTCCCGGCGATCATGGCGGATTTACAGAAGCGACTAGCAGTGGCTTCTGACTTGCTGCACGAATCAGAAGATGATCGGCTTAGGCGACAGCTTGGGATTTTGTACTTACAGACAGCTGACAACCCTCAAAGGTCACAAGCGTCTCAAGCAAAAGCATTCCAAGCAATCAACGAGATCCAAGAAAACATTCTGCAAGCCAAGCCATCGCGAGAGCAAATTGATAACTACATGGAAAGGGTCACTAATGACTTCAAGGAGTTGCTGGTGGAGATGGCAAGAAATAACGCTGCACAAGCAGGCATAGCCCTAGACAACGACCAAGCCACTGCCTATGCAGCGGCTTCTAAAAGAGCAATCCTTGAGGGGAGAACAAATGCTGACTCAGTCTTCACCTCAGGTTTGCTTCACCAGGAAACAGAGCTAGGCCAAAGGCTGAGAGCAGAGGCCGCCAAACCACTTCCATCCACCCTGGAACAAGCTTTGGACCTCAAGCGCTCTGACTTAGGTGAACGAACACTGAGCAACTACACGACACAAATTGCAGCCTGGGAAGAACACATCAAGGCATCGACGCTTGCTTCAGTCACACCCTCATCTCTCAACAGCTTCATACGTTGGCTTGTTTTACCTGTTGCGAATGGTGGTCGGGGGATGGGAAAAGATTCGGCCAATAATTATGGACTAAAGATCAGGAGTCTTATCAAGGCTCACAATCAGCACTGCAAACAAGATAACCAGAGGATGCCTGTACCAGGCATTGAGCTGATGCAGCTTTCTGAGACAGAGAAGCGAAAAAAAGTTCTCAAGGATAGAGAGCGTGCTGCAAGTGACGAAACTTGCATGGCAATGCAAAGAGGAATGATTGAAATCTATCCAGAGCTTGAATTACTAATCCCGCTGTACAGACTCGCTGGACTGCGCAACACAGAAGCTCCATTTTTGAAATGGCAACACATTCGCAAAGACCCTTCAGGGACTTGGATCATTGATCTTCTTTGGTCGAAGACAGCAGACGGAATCCGTTTAATACCTATCAACAAAAAACTAAAATCAATATTGCTGCCACACCAAGGTGATCCAAATTCCTATGTATTGCCCTCACAGATTCACGATGTAAAGAACATCAAGGATTGGATTGGAGACCGAATCCGAAATGTGACCAAGCATCTCAAAGTTAATGGTGCGGCAAATGCACACTCCTATAGACACGCTTTTGGAGGTGACCTCAGCTATCACTGCACTGAGGAAGTGAAGCAAAAGCTAATGGGCCATAAAGGCAATCTCACATCCCACTACACCAGTGAAAAAATGAAAGCATTAGCGACAGCTATTGAATTTGTCGGAACTGAAATCAATTTCAAATTCAATGAATCACTTGCTAGGCACTCTCAAATAACTGGTATCTCCTATGAATAAAACCCAACTAAAACTAGAAGAGCAGTCACACAGAGAAGCGGTAGCCAAGCGACGTAGAGGCTTGCAATCGGCAAAAGAGAAAGGATATATTTCAGGAACAACTGAAGGCAGAGAGTTATTCAGAGGCCTCTTCTTACCTTATTCAGATACTGTAAGGAGCAGAATCGACGACGTAACAAGCGGCAAGGCAAGTAAGTGGGCTCAGTTTGCCAATCACACTGATCAACTAACAGAAGAGTTAGGCATTGAGTATGTCGCCTATTGCGCGATGAAGAAGATGATTGACTTCATTGATACTGGCAAAAACAAGCTGGTCGATATAGCAACCATAATTGGCCGAACACTAGAAGCAGAAGCCAGAATTAATTACTACATTGAAATTGGAGGAGAAGAAACCACAGGACTGATAAAAGCAAAGAAGAAAAAGAAAAACTCATCCACAAGGCATAAGCATATAGGCATCAAGCTGTCCGTAGAAAAGCAACTCTTAGAGAAAGGATGGGCGCAGGACGATCTCCTTCCGACGTGGGCTAATGAGGTTCGTACAGGTATCGGGCTTTTCTTGATTGAAGCTGCCATTCAAGGTGGCTGGTTCATTAGGCAGCCAAAACGGATGGCAAAGAACAAAACAGAGAATGTTTTGATGCCAGCTCAAGCAATAAGTGACTGGCTAGAAAAAGCAAGAAATGACATTGATTCATGGTCGTATTTGTCCTGGCCGTTGATTGAACCACCACTGGATTGGCAGCTGGAGGAGAAGCCAGCAAGAAAGAACATATCTGGCGGATACCACTCCCAATTACTAAGGCAGATCAATCCACTTTGTGGTGGAAGAAAAGGAATGCACTCTGATAGTTATTTCGGAGCTGAAGCAATCGGACTTCTTAACTGACTACAAAGAACAGCGTGGTGCGTCGACCAGGAGGTCCTGAAGGCCGTCGAAAGCTGCTGGGATAAAGGGTTAACCATTGGCAGCTTGAAGGCCGTTCAAGACGATCCTCGAAGGGCTGAGGGCATGCCTATGTATCTACAAGAACTAGCTGCAGATCATGAGGACAGAATTACTTGGCGAAAAGAAATGCATGCCCTACACGAAACACATCACGATCAAATTGAAAAGGCTCGATCAACAATGGCCGTCTTGTCGTTGGCAAGAAAGTTCGCTTCTGAACCAAAGTTTTATCTGAGCTGGGAATGTGATTTCAGAGGCCGCCTGTATGACCAGCAAGCGTGGCTGGGAAGACAATCATCTGATTTTGAAAAGTCTCTCTCACGCTTTGCCGAAGGATGCAAGCTCGACAAGCGATCAGAGGAAGTAGCTGCTCAGGCCGTTGGTGGTGCATTTCTTGGCAGTCGAGGGACTCTCTCTGAACGAGCCGCATGGACAAGATCACACTCACGACTGCTTGAAGCAATTGCAGACGACCCCATCGGTACTTCGACTGAATGGGAACAGGCAGATGATCTCTGGCAGTTCCTTCAATTAGCCATGGAGTGGGTGAAGGTTGTTCTGCGAAAACAGCAGGAGAAATGGCATGTTCCGGTCACTGCAGATGCAACAGCCTCAGGTCTCCAGCTACTGAGCGCTATGAGGCGTGATCCAAAGGGTATGGAGTTCAGCAACCTGACACCCCAGGACGACCCAGAAGCACCGCCAAAGGATGCCTATTTGGAGGTACTACGAGTCGCACGAGAGTTAGCCGATGCAGACTCTGCAACCTCTTGGCTTTCAAAGCATCTCGTCTATCGCAGCCTGGGGAAACCAGTGTTGATGGTGGCTATCTACGGCGGGTCATATCGGACAAACCGTCAAGACATCATTGAGGCCCTACGCAAAGAAAACCTATACCCAAATCCAGTGTCTTACGAAGACACCAAAGCTCTGACTGGTCTTCTAAGAAATGCGAGCAGAAAAGCCTTCCCAGCAGTATTCGAAACACTTGCTTGGTTAGAAGAGATCGCAGAAACGGCACTAGAACAAGGTGCTACAGCCCATAGCTGGACAACACCAAATGGTGATCGGATCCAACACGTGGAATACCAACCTGCTGAAGCGATCAGGGTTGAGACGCATTTCCTTGGGAAGGTCAGCATTGGTCTAGGAAATCTAAAAATACCCAACACCAACAAGTTGAAAAGCGGTCTCAGCCCTCATTTCGTTCACTCTTACGATGGTTCAATTCTGAAAGCTGCATTCCATGACTGGAAGAAGCCATTAAGCACTATTCATGACTGCATAGCCGTGCTTCCAATCGATATGGAAGAGGCACATGAACGCATCAGAGAAGCCTTTGTGAGGGTCTGTGATGGTGACCCATTAGCAGAGCTTGCAGATACGTTAAAAATAAATCATTTAGCAAAGGAGAGACTTCCACGAGGCGATGGCAATTTGCTTTTAGCATTGGACAGCAAATACATTTTCAACTAATCACAATAGGCAGGCAAAAATCATATAAGTGCAAAAGCCAATAAATACGATGCAAAGCCACGAGCGGGGTTTTTTATTGCCTCACTGATATGCAGCAAAGCTGAAACTGCCTACAGCAGCGGGCAACAGCAGTAAAAGCAAGCCATTCTGCGCTCAATAGATCCTTATCAATGCAGCGTTCCTTGCGCCTGTCGTTATCGCTGAGCGGTGTTGCTGCTCTTGCCCTCGCCAACGCTCCTCTCTTACCTGCTGCTGCTCAAGACGACGTCAATGCTGATGACCTTGGGGTGATGAGCATCAGCCTTAAGGATGCAGTCAAGTTCAACTGGGGTTTTCAAGGCGCACTACAAGGAGCAGGCACGCCTAACCAAGCAGGTATTGGCGGGTTCTTGCCCCTCGCTGTTGGCGAGAACAGTGTGTTCTTTGCTGATGTGCTGCTCAATGCCAACTTTGCTGATTACGGCGGCAATAGCAGCATCATCAATACCGACGTAGCTGGCACCACGATCAGTACCTCAACGCGATTGGGTTATCGCTGGCTAAATAGCGACCGCAGCTGGATGTATGGCGTTAACGGTGGCTATGACAGCCGCCCGATGAATACAGGTGGAACTGATACAGGCGTGAATGTCAGCGGCACAGAGAAGAGTGCTTTCTTCCAGCAGGTGGCAGTTAATGCAGAAGCAGTCTCTGATAGCTGGAACTTCAATGCCTATGCCTTAGTTCCTGTTGGTGATACAGAGCAACAGCTGAATAGCGTTTATCAAGGCGGCTCGCTTGATACCTACGGGCTTGATATTGGTTATTTCATCACTCCAGCCGTTAATGCTTCTGTTGGTTATTACTACCAAAGCGGTGACCTAGGAGAAGCAGATGGTTCCGGCGTACTCGGACGCTTAGCCTATGAAATGACCAGTGGCGTCACAGCAGGAGTCAATATCTCCTACGACGAAGCATTCGATACAAGAGTTTCAGCTGATCTTAAAGTGCGCTTTGGTGGCCCAAGTACAACAGCAGCGACGAAGAAAAAGTGGGAGAATCCAACAATTAATGCGTTAACAGCATCACCCAAGAACAGGGATGTTCGGGTGCACGACGACGACAAATCACTGGCTGCTGGATTAGTTTGTTTGGGCGCCGGCAGTCCAGTTGGTGGCTGCGGTGACTGATGCACGTTATAAACTGTGATGGACGATTGATTGACCCTAACCCCCAAAGCCCCTGCAATTGCTGGGGCTTTTTATTTCTTTATTAGCTCTAATAACCGTCCATATCGCCCTTCAATGCCTGGCACGATCAGAGTCCTAAAGGAGCTTGCATCGTGAGTTCAGTATTCAATAATTCATATAAAAAAATCAGGCAATATAAGCTCACTGTCTTTATTTGTTGCCTCTAAGGATATGTTCATATTTTCTTTAAATCACCACAGCTTGAGGATTTGATCGCCATCACGGATGCCATTTGCTCTTCTAAATCTCACCGCGACTTGATGCCACTCTTCTGGAATTTGATTAAGACGAATGTCAAATGCAAAGGGTAATTTCTGTTGTCCTGGTGAGACCCGGTTCTTCCTGCTTTGACTGCTTCTGCCTTTTTCAACTAATCGTTTCAGCATTCTTGAGCCCCAATGGCACCTAGAGCCGCCTTTGCTTTTGTGCCGGTAGTGCTGGCAGAACCGTGCATATCGCCTGGAACAACCCTTCAGGCTTGATGCCAGTTGCAGAAAGCTTGGGTGCCACTCACTGATGCCATCACACGCCAATCTTCCGTAATGCCCGTAATTGGAATAGGGGTCATAAAACCCTTTTCTTATTCCTGCTGCCTTTGGATTGGCGTGGATATAACGCAATGTATTCAGCACTCGCCTGTGGTCTGTTGGAGCAATCGCAGTGGCGTAATACCTCGCCTCCCAAAAATGCCCGCAACGACCAGAAAGGCGGTTTAGTGCCATGGCTGAATACCAGCCAAACCAATGCATCAGCTTTGGCAGCTGTGATGCATCGTCAGGTCTGATTAGCAAGTGCAGGTGATTAGCCATCAGGCACACCGCATACAACTTGTGTGGCACTTTTTGTTTGGCTTTAGTGAGCACAGCAAGAAGCACATCCCTTCTCAAGCCTTTGGCAATTAGAAACTGTCGGCTATTGCACCTGAGCGTGATGTGAAAGGCGTGACCTGCTGGAAGCTTGCGTTGCGTACGTCCCATTCCATAAACGATCAGGCTTACTGATTGTGGCTATCAATCTCCCGACTGAATATTCACCAGCCCCGCCACGAGCGGGGTTTTTGTTGCTCTACACAGCCTAGAATCCGTATTTGGGATTAATTCTTTTTGCTGGTGAATCTGCCTGCTACGAAACCAACTGAGCCACCAATAAGTGCACTTTGTATCTTCCATAATTGCTTTCTTTGACGCCAAGAGGTATTGGCAACCCAGATACCAAGCACCAGTGCTCCGACAACAGCAACGCTCCAACCTGCTTTCGCCATGAGCCAAATCAACACCCGTCAACACACAACCATAAAGACACACTGAATTACATCGGAGAACATGAGGCGACCCTGAGAACAGAAGAGGACTCTTTCGACGTGATCTCAGAAGGTGATGCCAGCTTCTTTATTGACGGCTGGTGAGAGAAGCGCCATGTAGAGGCAGCCGAGCAACGAGTTGGTGTTTTGAGCCAAGTGCTTCTAGACATAGGTACTTGAGCAACTAAAATTACTATCGAGCACATCAGATGTTGTGTCGGTTCGCCACAAACATATTTCTCTGATGAAGCCAGCAAGAACACGTACTTGCAGAGAGAAATCTTCCAGCTTCATAGGGAAGATGATATTTGAGTTTATCGGGAGTGGGGGGGGAGTACGTTCTTCCTGGCTTGATCATCCTGATTCAGGTCTTCCGAGTCAGTTCTTTCGCGATTGTGAGCCGACAGCTGGTGCCGACTGGGCAAGCCAATGCGCGAAAATGGGTTCGCCATGGGCTGTATGGATTTCCATGAGGACAAGCTTCACTGAACTTGCTCTAGAAAATTGTCTGGGCTAGCCGTGGTGCGAATCACTACTGTTTTCCGCCAAAGGCATGAAAAGCACCACTCAACTCTCAGTCGCTGCAAACTGATTTCAATTGGCATTTAACTGATGCCCTTAGAATCGCTACCTTGGCCTGGACTATCAGGCTTGACGAAAGAAATGACTTACAGGCAGCGGGGAATGCTTCAAGCAGCTGCTTTTTCCCAACGACCCTCGACACTCAGATGACCTTTGTTCTTCTACAGGAGCTGTTTACGAAATTAGGGTTCACTGTTTTTAGTCAAAATCTAAGGGGGACCCCAAACTGCCTCACAGAAATCCTTTACTAGCGTGCCATCATCCATCTTTCCACTTAAATCTGGCTCTAGCCCCAACCTTTTCATTGCAGTTGGGTAATCAATCTGTTTAGTAGCCACAAGAGTGCATGTATTTTTCTTAGGGGTACACGACACCAACAGAAAAAGAACAGGAAGCAGCAGTAATGCCTTTTTCATCCAATGACTCTACTTGTGGAACTCGATGAGGTGAGGCTTTTGTTTTCGGGCACTATTAGCTCCTCCGTGCTGCCACGAGCGGGTTTTTTATTGCAGAGGGAAATACTTTAACCAGTTGACCCAAACAAATGACACTCAACACACAGATGACGCTGGCTCTACTGCAAGAGCTACTGATGGCACTGAGGGCGAATGACGCTGATGGCTTGGCAGCTAGGCGTGAGTCTGCAGTCCCGTTGGGAAATTATGGAGGTGTTGTACCCATAACGGGTGAGGACTTGGATTAGTTGTATGACGACATCATTTCGACCAAGCTGCCTGATAAGCGCAAGCGTGGCACTGCTGATGAAGCTCTGGCAACCAACGCTAAAGCCTTCTAACCCTGCCCTAACTGTTGGGGGTTTTTCGTTTCTGTATAGATATGCTGCCAATAGAAAGATTGGATTCACTTGTGTAACAGCACGAACAACAGAAACGTTGACGTTGTTGCTATAAAAATAAAGTAGTACCAACTACAAAGAACGTTCACCTCACTTCTGTGAGGCGCAGACTCGCCAGGCCACGGAACGGGGACCTGGATTTCTGAGGAACCTCAAATGACTCTCACCTATCGTGGTAAGCAGTATGTCCAGCACAAAGGTGTTGGTTTTGATGCAACCAAGAAGGCACCATTGACCTATCGCGGCGTGTCATACGCCAAGTAAACCAAGGATTTCACATCAATCAGCTCTCGCTTAACAGCGGGAGTTTTTTGTTGCCTACTGAATAGCAGCAAAGCTGAAACTGCCTACTGCAGCGGGCAGCAGCAGTAAAAACAAGGCATAATATTCAATGAAAATGTCATATAGATCGTCCTTTGAATACGACTAAATCAAGTTTCCAGAAGGAATAAATTCAACTTGTAGATCCATTACACCACAACCGATCTAAGCTAAACGGACACTAATAGTAGAGAGAAGAAGCAAACTCTCCACCACACGGTTGGAACCGTGTCAAAAGAAATTAGTCGCTGTGAATGCCAGAAACGGAGTAACTCGCGATTAGCAAGTAGGAAGCCAAGGAACTGAGACCAACAGCAGCTCAGCTAGATCCAAGAAGCCTACCCTTTGCATGACGTGATGGAACAGCGGCATAGCAGACCACTCCAAGATGAAAGATCATCAAGGATGTAATAAGGACTAGGTACCAGCGGAAGCTGGCGCTGAAACACGCCTTCTTGACATCCAGATGAATATATACCTACACCATTTACCAGGACAAAGAGTTACCAGTAAGTGGTGTGTGCGATTATTTTCCGCGCTGAAAAAAGTAACTAATGAATTTAAAGAACAGTATTAATCCGATCAACGATGACGGTAGCATTGATCATCGATACGTAAGTGTCACAAGTGAAATCATTGAAAGGGCAGGTCAGGGCTGTATCCGTGATCTATCTGACTTCTACAACCTAACCAAGGAGAGTGAATCGAAATATGAGTTGGCTGGCCTACGACTCGTGTCAGCTTTCTTTCAGCAAGACATGGAGAGGTGGCAACGGAATGGATTGAAGAAACGTCTTCGTGAATGTCTTGGTGAGATTGGCTTCAGGCCTAGCAAGATCTCAAAACTGATTACAGCAGGTGAGTTTGTCGCCAGTGAAATGTCAGACAACAAATCAAGGCGCGACGACACATCAACAGATGAGTGGGATTTCTTCGAATCGACCAAGGAAGAAAAAGAACAGTCTTATTTGTGGCAGGTCAAATACCTACGTGACCATGGTCTGACTGGTCTCTATCAACTGGCTCGAATGGATTGGAAAGGTTTAGTAGAAGCTCGACACAAATACAAAGAAAATGGTGACATCCCACTCACAACCCGTGAACTAGAGAAGCTCCAGAAACGACATCCCGCTAAGACAAAAGAGAGGCGTGGACGGCCTGCCCGATTTTGCCGAAGCCAAGAAAAGCAAGACCAGAAGGTCAGTACGCAGCTGGATCAAGTACGTGGACTCACTCCAATAGAACCAACAGATGAAGTGAATCCTCAGCAGATCCAACTACAGCCAACACTTGCAAGTGGTGAGATCAGCAACGCGGAACTAGTTGAGCAGTTCACTGGTTTGGCTAAGGCCATTGACTGGTCAGCTATTAGAGCCGATACAGAAGCACGAAGATTATTGAATTCAACGGAAGAAACCCTCAGATTGATTGCTGACCTTGCTCATGAGTCTCGGTACACACCAGTGATCTAAATAGCAATATGAACCAGTCAATCATCGGAAAAGAAAAGAGATAGCCATTAAGAGGCTCCCTTGGAAATCATTCATTAGTACCTGTGCCGTTGCATCAATTCGATGCTTGAAGCGTAATGGCTGCCAAACGGGTAAACAAGAAATTAGTTAAAACTTTAGAACTTAAATGACACTACAAAGAAAGAAAGACAAGCAGATCATTGATGGCTGGAGAAAAGACCCACGGATGGTCTTCCTTGCCAATCCTGGTAGAGATCTAACAGCTAAAGAACGCAGGGAATGGGAAAGGAACATTGGTCAGTACCAAGTAGGCTTTGAACCTGGTAAGTTCGGTCAAATCGATGTAGTCAGTGCAAGCCTTTTCGGCATGTGATTCTCAGATTAGGGCCTACAAAGGGGTTGTTTTAAATGATCAGTAGTAGATTACCGTTGATTGTTTAGACGGCCTCACAGGCTCTTCTAGAGACAGAAACAAAAAAGACGTTACCTCTGCTACCTGCTCTACTTCTGCTGGTCTCATATACGTCAAAGGAAGAGACATGTGCCATGCATGCTGCCCGTCAACTTACTACTGAGGAAGCAGCAAAGTATTTAGGAGTGGAGTTGAAATCTGACGATGCTCAGTGGCAATTCAAAAGAGTCCAAGATCACTGTGAGCTCTACAAGAATTAGACTCTTAGATATTCAACATAAATTTCTGAGCCCCTATTCGTTAGTACAAGGACACGTCATCCCCCCATACCCCTCTGTCTCTCCAACAAGAAGAGGGGGGTCGTGCCCTAAAGCCGTTCTGGTTGATATGACGAATAATCTTTGTCAAGACTAGGACTTACTACTTCTAGAGTTGTCTTAAAGCACGTTGGCATCCATTGTTTGATGTTCGTCTTACTTAAAGGCTGTCCCCCCTGCGTTGTGAACTGCGTTGTGATTCTGGATCACAACACACCTTGAGAACCATTGCTATTACTAGACTTGTATACCATCACCCCATCGGGAAGCGATGGCTACTGGGTAGCGGCGCCGAATAGAGGTGGTGATAAACAAGCGGTACTGCCACTTCGTTCTCAGTAGCAGAGGGGCATTGCAGCGATTTTCATCAAGGCGGGCTGTTATTCCGCATGGTGACTTGCCTAAGAAGAAGGCTCCCATTCAGGCACGCAACTCCTGAAGCAAACATAATAAAAAATCAATCAATCGCGTTAAACCATCCCAATACCTTCTAGGCACAATGCAAAAGGCTTGTGGACCCGATCAATACTAATTGCCTCAAAACAAATCAGATATGGAAAAGACTTTTGTAACCGTAAAAGCTGAAAGAATGCAGACAGAAATTGTCTTTGACAACTGATTGAGAACGATGCATCGATCAGCCAAAAGAGGCAGTGATCTGCTCTTTGAAGAGCCTGATGGTCACCATTTTATCAAGACCTTCATGGGCACAGCTTGGGCAGACAGCCGTTTTGACCCGCCTGAACCTTGGGGGGAGCGGGACCAGTGCAGAGCAGATGCGACAGGGGAGTTGATCTCTCATGACTGAACTGCCTCCCTTCGCTCAGCCTGGTAATCCACATGGATTCGATGACGTCGTCATCAAGATCACAATGCTGGCGGACGAACGTCTCAGCATCACTCGTGGAAGGATCAATCTCCAAACGCCTGTCGGCAAGCATCAACAAATTGGAAGCCATGTAGCTAACAAGAGCATTCTTTGATTCAACATAGTTAGCAAAATCCTTGGGGGCATCGCCCGTTTCAAACTCCTCTTTGACCCAAAATCTCAGGTTCCTGTCAAAGACAAGCTCTGACGCGTCACGCCATGCCCTGGTCGCCTCTCTGGGAGAACGTCGCTGCCTAAATTGAGCAATCAGATACGCAAGAGCTGCCGACAAGATAAGGCACGCAAGAGCACTCATCAGATCCCAGTATCACCACCAATTCGATCAACTTCTAGATCAATCTCAGTCTTGAGGGACTGCTCCAGATGCTCGACAGAGCGCTCAAATACATCCTTTCGGCGCTCCAGGTTCAGCTCTTGCTGATGGGTGACATCATCCATTTGTTGCTGGCCACCGTTCATCATCTCCGTATAAGTGAGCGCTCTGGGCTTTCTGGGCTGATTGGGTTCGTTCAAATGCTTCTTAGAGATACGAGTCAAGAATGTCTGAAAGATTATTCCCTTATGGGATGGATCCAGAAAAGCTCCCGCACGTGCTGATGCCTGAATAAATAGCCAAGAAACTCTCTCAAAATCCACCCTCCAGAACCCCTCTGCTCTCAAACCATCGGCTTCAATAGGGCGATAGCGGGCTGCTCTGAAACCTGGTCAGAAAAAAAAGTGGTTCTTTAACGAAATGGGTTTAACGCAGCCGCATACTCATCAACAAATCAATCCAACAATCAAAAGGTAGGGGACATCCGACGGGTGAGATTGCGCAGCTTGCGCAGGGACTTCAATTCCACCTGACGGACGCGTTCACGAGAAACATCCAGCAAACGGCCGATTTGAGCCAAGGTGTGACGCTCGTTGCCGTTTAAACCAAACCGCAAGGTGAGTACATGTTGCTCCTGCTCACTGAGATGACTCAACCAGCGGCCAAGTTGTTCATGGTGAATGCGCTGTTCAACCTTGTCGAGAGGCTCTTCCGCAGAAGAGTCGGCAATTAAATCACCAAGGAAACTGCGACCATCTTCTCCATTCACAGGAGCATCAAGACTGCTGGTGGTGAGAGCCTGGCGCAGCAGGGAGTCGAGCTCCTCAACAGGCATATCCAAGGCTTCTGAAATCTCGAGGCGGCTCGGCATCGCTCCAAGCTTGTGAGCAAGATCCAAACTCACCTTGCGGATGGTGGTGAGACGCTCGCTCAAGTGCACCGGCAGGCGAATGGTGCGTGACTGACAAGCAATCGCCCGAGTCATGCTCTGACGGATCCACCAAAAGGCGTAAGTCGAAAACTTGTATCCACGGGTTGGATCAAACTTTTCAACCGCCCGTTCCAAGCCAAGAGAGCCCTCTTGAATGAGATCGAGAAGCTCAAGGCCTTTGCCTTGATATTTCTTGGCGACACTCACGACAAGACGAAGATTGGCCTTCATCATCCGCTGCTTAGCACGCTGGCCAACGCGGATCATGCGGCGGTCTTTAGAGCTGAACTCTTCGCTGTCGGGAGAGACAGATCCATCCTGGGTCAGCTCCATGAACTTCTGGACCTGATTGCCAAGCTCGATTTCTTCAGCCGCCGTTAGCAGAGGTATTCGGCCAATTGTCGCCAAGTACCAACTAATGGGATCACTGTTTCTGCGTCTCTGGGTCTCGGAGGTCCGAGCTGTTGAGGAAACCATGGCAACTCGTTTCTTGGGCGTGGTGAGACTTTCCTATGAAAAAACGATAAAGCCAAATGTTTTCAGCAACCCTTCAGATTCGTGAAAGGAAAACGACACATTTGCGCGTTTTGAATTGTGTGCATTTTAAAACTCGATCAATTTTTTAATCATTAATTCCCGCAAATCCGCCGGGTGAGCGCAGCAAGGGTTTTCGCAATCTCACTGGCATCACTGGCATTTTCAGTGGTTCGTGACGCCTCGGCATGCAGCAAAGCCGCGGCGGCAAGAGCTTGTCCCCGCGGCTGCTCTCCACAAGCCCGAGAGCGAGCCCCCCAGCCAAGAACAAATCCAGCCAACAGGTCTCCCAAGCCCGTACGAGCCACCTGCACCGATGTATCAACGAGTTGATGCACCACACCCTTCGGATCGGCAATGACCGAATGAGCACCCTTGAGCAACACAACGGCTCCGCTCTCTGCTGCAGCCCCTTGGGCGCTCTCCAGCGGTTCCCGCCCACTGAAATCAGGAAACAGCCTTTCAAATTCACTCTGATGCGGGGTGATCCAGGTTGGAAACGCACGCTGGCAAAGCCAGCGCCAGCCTTTATTTGAAGCGGACAAGGCGTTGAGCCCATCGGCATCCAGCACAAGCAGTCCTTCGAAGGACAGCAAGGGCTCTGCCCAGGCCTCCCACGGCGCGCTGAGCCCTCCAATCCCAGGCCCCAGCAACAGCGCATCCAAACGGGACAGGTCTGCCTGAGCCAGCCATGGTCCCCAAGCCAATCCTCCCGATGCGGTCGCTGGCAACCCAGCCGACAGCACCAACTCGGGAATCCATTGCCAGATGCGCTCGGCTACGGCCTCTGGCAACGCGGCTTTCAGGCTTCCCACACCACTTGCCATGGCCCCTTGTGCGGCCAGGAGTGCTGCACCGCGATAGCGCTCGCTGCCGGCGAGCAGCATGACGCGGCCACGCTGATATTTCATTGCCGTTGGCGGGTCTTTAGGAACCGGCAAGGTCGCTAGATCCTTTGCCATCACCCGCAAGACAACAGGTCCCGCCAGTGAATCGATCAACTGGTGAGGAACGCCAGGATCCAAGCGATGCAAACAACCCACGTTGGCGAGGGCTGCGTCCTGTACCAACCCGCGTTTCACCAGACCCACGCACAACGTGTCGGAAGCCACCGCCCCACCTCCGGCCTGCATCCGTCCGTGATTGGAATGCATCCCTGCAGGCACATCCAGACTGATAAGCCGAAGGGGCTGAACACGCTCGCGTTCGCCGAGCAACAACGCCAAGCCTTCAGGAAGAGGCCGATGTGGTCCCAACCCAAACAGAGCTTCCACCCAGAGAGCGGAATCCTCCGGATCCGGATCCGTCTCTAGAACCGTTGCCCCAAGCCACTCGAGATGACGCCAATGCTCTTGGGTGAGCGCTTGCCGAATCGGCAGAGGGGCCCACAGCCTCACCTCCACTCCGGCATGCATCAGACGTCTTGCTACGACCAACCCATCACCACCGTTGTGGCCGGGTCCCACCAACACCAACACGCCCTGGTCCAGACGCTTCCGCCTCTGAAGACACCAATCAGCCATCGCCTGACCGACGGCCTCCATCAAGGCAGCAACGGGCAAACCACTGCCCAGCCATTCCTGCTCCAAGGCCAGCATTTGTTCGGCACTGACAAGCCAGTGCTCCGCATCTAGGGGAGGCCAGACCAAGCCAAAAACACCCGGGCCCTCACTATGGAGTCAGACAGCGATGCCCGCCCATGTCGGCCGAGGCCAAGATGACCACCCTCACAGCAACCCCAGCCGGTGCCGAGGCCCTAGAGCGATTGCGCCAATGGCCCGGTGAGCATCGTGTGGCCGTCGGCCTTTCGGGTGGTGTAGACAGCTCCCTCACCGCAGCCCTGATGGTGGAGGCCGGCTGGGAGGTGGAGGGCCTCACGCTCTGGCTGATGAGTGGGAAAGGAGCGTGTTGCGCCGAAGGCTTGGTGGATGCTGCCGGAATCTGTGAACAGCTCGGCGTGCCCCACCACGTGGTGGATTCAAGAGATACGTTCGTTCGTGAAATCGTTCAAGGCTTGGTGGATGGCTACCGGGCTGGCATCACACCCCTCCCCTGCTCCAAGTGCAACCGGTCGGTAAAATTCGGGCCGATGCTCGCCTGGGCCGAACGGGAACGCCATCTCCCCAGGATCGCCACTGGCCATTACGCCCGCATCCGTCTGGACGGAGACGACGGTCGCTGGAAGCTGCTGCGAGGCATGGACAGCCGCAAAGACCAGAGTTACTTCCTCTATGACCTCCCCCAGGACGTTTTGGCGCGCGTGGTCTTCCCACTCGGCGAACTCACCAAGGCCGACACCCGTCTTGAGGCTGCCCGCCACGGATTACGCACGGCAGACAAGCCAGAAAGTCAGGACCTCTGCCTGGCCGATCACCACGGCTCCATGCGCGCTTTCCTCGATGCCTACCTTCCCCCAAGGGACGGTGAAATCGTGCTGCAAGACGGAACGGTGGTTGGACAGCACGACGGCATCGAACACTTCACCATCGGCCAGCGCAAAGGATTAGGCATTGCCTGGAGTGAGCCGCTCCACGTGGTGAAGCTCGATGCCGCCATGAACCAGGTTGTCGTCGCCACAAGGGCAGAAGCCGGTCGTACTGGCTGCGAGGTTGGCGCTGTGAATTGGGTCTCGATCGCCCCGCCCCCGCTCGGTTCAGCCATGGAGGTGGAGGTGCAAGTGCGTTACCGCAGCGAACCCGTGGCGGCCTATCTCACCTGCATCGAAGCCAATGCCGCCGATCGGGCCGGAGAGCGCCCTCATCGCTGCAAGCTCAGCTTTCAAGAGCCACAGTTTTCGATCACTCCTGGTCAAGGGGCGGTGTTTTACGACGGCGAGGTCGTGCTGGGCGGAGGCCTGATCGACTCGCCGATCTGACCAACAGCAGCGACGACACGCCGACCATCAACCACAGAGGCGCCTCTCCCCAGCGCACGTATCCCGTCAAACCCTTGCGAGGTTGCAACGGCGCCAGCAAAAGACCTGGATCAAACGCGGCCAGGCGTTCTGCCATCTGACCATCAGCGCGGATCATGGCCGTTGGCCCTGTATTCACCGTTGACAAGAGCGGTCTGGCCGATTCCAAACTGCGCAGCTGGGCCAAAGCCAAATACTGCTGCTGAAGAAGGATTGGGTAGGGGTCCAGGTTGGCTGCCGCAAGGATCCACTCCGCCCCCTCAGCCACGGCGCGAGCCAAGGCTGCTCCGTTGCTGATCTCGTAGCAGATGGCCACAGCAGCGGGTGGACCGCCCCAGCGCCAAAGCCGGGAGGGCTCACCCGCCTCCAGGCCACCGATGGCAGAGAGGCCGCTGAGACCTGGCCAGGCCGGCACCCACTCCCCCAATGGCACCAAGCGATGCTTATCCAGCGAGGACACCGGAGTGGTGCCGCCAGCCTCCACCAAAACCATGGCGCTGTGCTGACGTCCCCGCGACCAGTGAAACCCTCCACTCATCAGTGGAATCGGGGCCGGTGCCATCAGGGAACCATGAAGTGGCAACGTGCCCTCAGGTGCCATCAGCCAGTCCGCACCAGCGGCATCGGCCTCTTGAAGCGCCATTTGTAGCCGTCCGGGCAGCTCCCGTTGACGTTGCGCAGAAAATTTTTCGCGGGTGGGAATCGCCGGTTGCCAGAGGCCAACACTGAACTCCGCTCGATCGGATTCGGCACCCAACCTGACTGGGTTCTGCAGCAGCCAGGCCCCCAGCCCATGCAGAACCAACAGGCTCAGCAAGCCGCCGGACAGCAGTCTCGGCCAACCCGACTCACGCCGGGACAGCGTCAGCAAACGCCACAGCCACCAGCCGAGCAGCAGTTGCAGGGCCGCCAGTCCGCCCTCACCGATCCAACGACTCAGGGCAGCCAACGGGGGGTCGGCAGGGAGCACGCTGCCACCGACACCGATCCAAAACACAGGACTTTGCGATAGGGCCACTTCCACCAATCCCCACACAGCCGCGGCCAACACGGCATCGGTGAAGCTGCCTCGCAAGGGCAGGCGATTCACAAGGGCACTCCAACAGGCTAATAGCAGCGCTGCCAGCAGGGCGCAGGCCAACCAGATCCCAACCGCCACCGGCAGGCTGAGCCAAGCGGGAACACCGATCCACATCAGGGGGTGTAACGCCAGCAACCAGCGGTGACTCACCAGGACAGCCACTCCACCCCAGATCGCCGAGGCGAGAGAACTGCGGGACGCAGCCCAGAGCAGCGCCAGGGCCGGCACCATCCACCAAGGGCCCGACAGGGTGAGGGCAACCCCTGCAAGCAGTCCCCCCAACAGCCCCTGCAGAAGCACCAGGGATCGGTCATTGCCCATGGTCAGTGGCGGGAGATCAAGCCATCCTGAATCGGAATGCACCCGTACGGCTATGGATACCGCTAATCCCCTGCAACAGCTCCTTCTTCGCGGGCTCGGCACGACCACCCTGGTTGCCGATCGGCTCCGTTACGTCACCCAGGAATGGGTCAGCAGCGGCCGCCTTGATTCAACCCATGCCTCGGCCTTAGTGGACGATGTGCTGAAGGCTTTGCGCGGCGAGACCCCAGAACTCGAACAGCAGATGGGCCGCAACCTTGAACGCAACCGCGACCACATCATTCAAGACCTCGGCTTAGCCAGTCAGCGCGAACTGGATGAGCTGCGGGGACGAATCGATCGCCTTGAGCAGCAGTTGCGCCAAAAAGAGCGCGAGGAATGAACTGCCAGACTTGGATTCAATCGAGCAAAATTCTGTGCGCGAGATCTTGATCAGCACCGCTGTGTTTGTGTCCTGTCTGATGGTGGCGTTCATCAGTCAACTGGTGTCGCCCTCCACGGTGATCGCGGCAACGCCATCCACCATGGCCAGCAGCAATGCGACGACTGTCCAAGCGGCTGTCGTTCAGGCCGTGGCCAATCCGATGGAACTCGACCCCGACAACCCCAACCCCACCTTGTTTGCGATGGCTCCCGATACCAACATCGCTGATGCCTCAGCGCTCGGCGGACCGATGGAAGCCGAGAAGCCTCAAGTCACCGCCAGTGGCCTGAAAATCACCGACCTCGTTGTCGGCACTGGTGATGTGGCGAGCTCGGGACAGAACGTGGTGGTGAACTACCGCGGCACCCTCGAAGACGGCACACAATTTGATGCCAGCTACGACCGCGGCACCCCGTTTGAGTTTCCGCTTGGGGCCGGCCGGGTGATTAAGGGTTGGGATGAGGGCGTCCAAGGCATGAAAGTGGGCGGAAAGCGCAAGCTCGTGATTCCCCCTGACCTCGGCTACGGCAAGCGTGGTGCTGGCCGCGTGATTCCTCCGAACGCAACCCTGATTTTTGAAGTCGAGCTACTGGACATCAAAAGGTGAGCCATTGGACGGTGGTCCATAGGTAGGCTTATCGAACCGAAAATTCTGTTTCAAACCCGATGCTTCGCTCGGCTCTATCAGCGATCGTTCGCTCCTTGCCCGCCTCCACCGTTGAAGCCCACTGCGACGGACCCTGCGGCGTCTATGACCCTGCTTCAGCTCGTGTTGCCGCTGAAGCAGTGCTCTCGATGACCAAAAAGCTCAAAGCGTTGGAAGCCCCTGCTGCTGGAAATGCAGCAGCTCTTGCCACCTACAACAACACCTTCTCCCGCTTCGTTGCCATCAAGGAAGAAGAGGCACAGAAGACCAAGAAAGAACTCTTGATCCTTTGGACCGACTACTTCAAGCCTGAGCACCTGGCGACATTCCCCGACCTTCACGACACGTTCTGGAAAGCCGCAAAGCTCTGCAGCGCCTGCAAAGTGCACATCGATCAAGGCAAGGCTGAGGAGTTGATGGCCGCTGTTGAGAAAATCCACGGCATGTTCTGGCAGTCCAAAGGCCGCACGGACGCTTGGGTCACCGCCTCCTGAGTCGGGTTCTGAGCTTTTCATCAGACCTTCAAAAACCCCTGGCAGCAGTTGGTCTTCTCGACCTACTGCTGCTTTTTTGTGGGCGTCGACGGGTGATGCAAGTGGAGGGATATTCGATGTGGCCAACGCTGAAGCCCAAGGACCGCGTCATCGTGCGGCCATTCGATCAGCACGCAGCCTTCCCCGCCATCGGTATCGGTGCCATCGTCGTTTACCTTCATCCGCAGCAGCCTTCACGCCAGGTGATCAAACGCTTGCACGCTGTGGAGGACACCCAGCTCACCATCCTTGGTGACTGCCCAGATGCCAGCACAGACAGCCGGCAATGGGGATGTGTTCCTAAGGAATGCTTGGTCGGAGAAGTGGTGGCACTCGTGACCACAGCATCAGAACAAGACCGCTGATGTTTTTTGGAGCCAAATCGCTCCGGTCACGACCGACAGCCCGCCGGTGCAGCCCACCAACAGCGGCAGGAAACGGGCGCTGCTCCGCATCGTGAGCATGGAGAGTGAGCTCACCACAGCGAGCATGGCGCCCATCGATCCGCACAAATAGGCCAGCAAATACAGAATCGCCCCATGAACCGGCAAGGCAAGCGCTGGGATCACGGCCAACAGATGCCCGGCACCCGCCAGTCCATGGAGCAAGCCAAGGCCCGATGCCGCATGCGCATGGCGGCGATGGTTGTTCTGACCGCGGAGGTGCACATGAAGATGGCGATGCAAGGCCGAACCATCGTGGTGATGGTCATGGGTGTGCAACTCCAAGCCAAACGCGGTTCGAATCGCAAGAGCGCCAATCACAAGCAACGACACCCCCACTAAAAATTCAGCCCATGCCGACATGCTTTCGACGTGGATCAGATCTTTAAAAAAAATCGCAACAATGCCGAGCAACACCACTCCAAGGGAATGGCCTCCGCCCCAAGCCAATCCTGACTTCACGGCCTGCAACGGACGCCTCAGCGAAAAGGGGGCCATCGCGACCAGATGATCAGCACCACCAACCACGTGCACAGCACCTGCCGCGAAGCCCGTCAGAACAGTGATCAGCAAGTCGCGACCCCAAGATCTAGCAATTCTGCCGGACGGAGATCCGGGGCAAGCGATTCACGGATGGCTGGTGCTGATTCAACCATGGATCAGCGCTTGGAGTGCTGCCTGCACATCCGCTTGGCGCATCAGGGCTTCACCCACCAAAACAGCCTGGGCTCCAGCGGTTTGAACCCGATCGAGATCAGCGCGATGGAACAGTCCAGATTCACTCACTAACAGGATCTGCTGCTCCGCCAGTTGCGCAGAGAACTGAGCCGTGAGCGTTTCTGTGGTCGCTAAATCGGTTTCAAAACTGGCGAGATCCCGATTGTTGATTCCAATCAAGGGGAATCCACCGAGGGCCAGCACCCGCTGCAACTCTTCCGCGTCATGCACCTCCACCAAAACCGTGAGACCAAGGGCTGCGGCCACCTTGGAGAAGTAAGCCAGATCTTGATCGGACAGGATCGCTGCAATCAGAAGGGCGGCATCGGCTCCCGCCGCCCGCGCCTGATACAGCTGATAAGGGCTAAGGATGAAGTCCTTACAAAGCAGGGGAAGGTCCACGGCATCGCGCACCTCAATCAACACATTGAAACCACCCTGAAAGAAGGCTTTATCGGTGAGCACCGAAAGACAGCTCGCTCCACCGGCGGCATAAGCCTTGGCAATCGCCACTGGATCGAAATCCTCTCGAATCACCCCTTTGCTGGGACTGGCTTTTTTCACCTCCGCAATCACGGCAGGCGTGACGGCTGCAGTCCTTAAAGCGGCCAGGAAATCACGGGCTGGGGGCAATTCAGCCACCTTGCGGCGCAACTGCTCCAAGGGCATGCGCTCACGGGCAATAGCGATCTCGCGATCTTTCTCCCAGACGATTTTTTCCAGGATGTTGCGAGGTTCGCCGTCCTGATCAGGAACGGCGTACTCCAGATGCGCAACTTGCACCTTGGGATTGGGCGGACGACGACGGATCTCCATCACTCAGGCCCCCACCGCTGAAGCCGCTTGCTTATAGGCCACTTCCACCACTTCACTCAGCGTTGGATGCGTGTGCACCTCATTGGCGAGTTGGGTCACGCTTTGACGGCGAGACACTGCATTCGCAATCTCCTGGATCAAATCAGCGGCATGCAAACCGTAGATATGCGCCCCCAGGACCTCCCCGCTGGTTTTGTTGAACAGCAACTTCATCAGGCCATCACTTTCCAATTCGGCAAGCGCTTTGGAATTGGCTTTGAAATAGCTGCGAACCGTGCCCAGCTCAAAGCCCTCCTCTCCTGCAAGCTCCTTGGCATCGGCTTCCGATAAGCCCACAGAACTGATCTCAGGGTGCGTGAAGGTCGCGGCCGGGATGCTGCGGTAATCGATTCGCCTGGGATGACCAAGAATGTTGTCGACAGCCACCGAGCCTTGTGCCGCGGCCGTGTGAGCGAGCATCAACTTGCCGGTGACATCACCAACGGCCCAGAGATGGGCCTGCGGAGCACCGTTCACCAACACGCGCATGCTGTCGTCCACGGGAATAAATCCCCGATTGGTCTCCACTCCCACGGATTCGAGGTTGAGATGCTTGCTGCTGGGCACACGCCCTGTCGCCACGAGCACCGCATCCACTTCCAAGGTCTCAACCGGCTCTTTGGTTTTCATATCAACCAGCTCAATTTGCACGGGGGATCCGGGTTGAATCGATTTCGCCAAAACCCCAGAGCGCGCATCAATATCGCGGCCATCGATCAATTTGCGGGCTGCAATCTTGGCGATATCAGGGTCAAAGGTGGGCATCACCCGATCCAAGGCCTCAATCATCGTGACTTCACAGCCCAAAGCTGTGTAGACATCGGCAAATTCCAGTCCGATATAGCCACTACCAATGATGGCAATCCAACGCGGCAGCCATTCCAGATTGACCGCCTCGTCGCTGGTGAACACGCTGCGCCCATCCGTTTCGATGCCCGGGGGGACAAACGGATCCGAGCCCGTAGCCAAGATCACATCCCGTGCCGTTAAGACCCGGTCCACCCCGCTGAGCTCACGCACCCCAACGCGTTGAGGTCCCTCAAGCCGACCTTGACCACGAAGGATGGTGACCCCTGCCCTCTCCAAGGTTTTGGTGAGATTGGCCCGAATCGTGGCCACCAATTGATTGGCGTGATCAGCAATCTTCTTGCGCTCAAAACGCACGGGAGCCGCATGGATGCCAAACCCTGCGAGATGCTCAGCATCCGCCAGCTCGCGCACGCGACCACTCGCTGCCAACAGGGCTTTTGAGGGGACACAGCCACGGTTCACGCAGGTGCCTCCCATGTCGCGGGATTCAAGGACGGCCACCTTGAGGCCATGATCGGCTGCATGTTTGGCTGCATCAAAGCCGCCATATCCGGCGCCAATGACAATCACATCGAAGTCGAAACTGGCGTCGCTCACCCGATCTTCTGCGTTGAAGGCGTCATTCTCGCCCGTCGCCTCTCCAAAAGCAGAGGGACCGCAGCAGCCGCCACATTGAGAGATTCCACAGCTGCGCTGTGGGGCAGGGTCACACCAGCGGAGCAGCAGTCCTGTAACAACGGGTCCAGACCGGCTCCTTCGTTGCCGAGCAGGAGCACCGTGGGCAGCGTCCAGTCCAGCTCCCAATAGGGCTGAACGCGTCGTTCTGCCGCGGCATCTGGCACCAAAGTGGCCACGATTTGAAGTCCAGCATCGCGCACTTGCCTCAATCGTTCCGCGAGTTGAACGACGCCTTCCGTCGGATCAGGGCCAAAGCGCTCGACCGGCAAGCTCAAAATCGCACCAGCTGAGGATCGCACCACCTTTGGGGCCAAGGGATCAGCACCGGAGGCACACCAAACCTGCTGGATGTCGGCGGCCCGTGCGGTGCGCAGCAGGGTTCCGAGGTTGCCTGGATCCTGAATGCGATCCAGCGCCAGCACAAACTCGGGAGCGGCTACGGCTGAAGGCAAGCAAGACAATGGCAGCAAACAGGCCACACCATCGGGCTGAACCGTGGTTAATCCCGCTTGCAAGGCTTCATCACTGATCCGCTGCACTCGCACAGATCCCGGCAAAGCGCGAATCAAGCCAGCATGGGTGTTCAACCAAGCGGGAGTGGCCACAACATCAAGGACAACAGAATCCGGCCAAAGATGGGTCCGAAGTTCTTGTATTTGATGCGTTCCCTCCAGCAAGACAACACCATGTTCAGCTCTCCCTGAACGGGAGGACAACGAACGAAGTCGTCGCACCAAAGGATTGCGGCGACTGGTGATCAGCTCCTCTGACTGATCGTCAAAAGACACGGAATCAGAAGCTGGTGTGCTTACGCACCTTCATTCCATCGCGAAGATTCAGGTCATTGCCGTTGAGGTCAATGCCTTGAACCGCAGCGATCTCCCCCTTAATCCCTTCAGCCGCCAAATTCTCAACCAACTTCTTAATGACTTGGTCTTCCACCGTGGATTGATCCACGGAATCCGGAGTCAAAAATTCGATGAACTTCCCAACTTTGGAAGCCACTACCTCCGATGAGTTGGCGATCTTGAGCACAATCATGAAAGAGTTGGGAGTCCTGACCCAGTCAAGCTAATGCGGTTAGGGAGACTTGAACTCCCACGTCCGAAGACACATGTACCTGAAACATGCGCGTCTACCAATTCCGCCACAACCGCTGGAGTCACAAACGTGACCTGAAGACCATACGACATTAGCTTTGGAGTCACAGTCACGATCGGGGCTCTAAAGAACCAGTTTGAGGGCCGGCCGTCTAGACGGTCTCATCCTTGATGGTCAAGATGGTCGTGAATTTAGTAACCACGGGCATGAAGGCAGCGGCTCTTGCGTCTCAAGGCATTCTCAAGCCGCACCTCGTGATCGATGGTGGAGAAAAATTGTGTGGAGAGCTGCGCGTCAGCGGTGCGAAAAATTCAGCTCTCGTGCTGATGACAGCTTCACTCCTCACCGTAGAGCCCCTCACCCTCCGCAACGTTCCCCCGCTCACCGATATCGGCGGAATGGCAGACATCCTCTCTTGTCTGGGCGTAAACGTTCAACGCAAAGGAGAGGTGGTTCATCTTCATGCCCATCAAATGACAGGAGCAGAGCCTCCCTACGAATTGGTGAACGGCCTGCGCGCCAGCTTTTTTGCGATCGGCCCGCTTCTCGCTCGCATGGGACAGGCCAGGGTGCCCCTACCAGGGGGTTGCCGCATTGGTGCACGTCCTGTTGTGGAACATATCCGTGGGTTGAAAGCGCTGGGAGCCGTGGTGAACGTGGAGCACGGCATCATTGCCGCCTCGATCCCAGGTGTTGAACAACGTCTCAAAGGGGCAGAGATCGTTTTGGATTGCCCCAGCGTGGGCGCGACAGAAACCATTTTGATGGCTGCAGCCTTGGCGAAAGGCACGAGCGTGATTTCGAATGCGGCTCAAGAACCAGAGGTTCAGGATCTCGCCAACTTGCTGATTGCCATGGGCGCCAAGATCAGCGGAGCCGGCGGACCCACCATCACCGTGGAAGGTGTGGATCAACTCCACGGTTGCGACTACACGGTGATTCCCGACCGCATTGAGGCCGGAACCTTCCTGCTCGCTGCTGCCATCACCCGCTCAAAACTGAGAGTGGCTCCTGTCATTCCCGACCATCTCAGTGCCGTTCTGCAAAAGCTGCGCGACTGCGGCTGCAAACTCGACATCGATGACGAAGGGATCACGATCACACCCGGAGACATCCGGGGCATCGACATCACTACCCAACCGTTCCCTGGTTTTCCCACCGATCTACAAGCACCGTTCATGGCCTTACTGGCCACAGCACAGGGAACCAGTGTGATTACGGAGAAGATCTACGAGAACCGGATGCAGCACGTCGCAGAGCTGCAGCGCATGGGTGCCTCCATCAGGGTTCAAAGCAACACCGCCGTTGTGGAAGGGGTCTCAACTCTCAGCGGCGCTCCAGTGAGTGGAACCGATCTCAGAGCTTCAGCTGCCATGGTGTTGGCAGCGCTCGTGGCGAAGGGGACGTCTCAAGTGAGCGGACTCGAGCACCTCGACCGTGGGTATGCCGATATTGAAGCAAAGCTGGGCAGGGCTGGAGCCAAATTGACCAGGCGCTCATAGGGCCTAGGGGCAAAACGTGTAGGGTATTGAGTGAGTCCTCAATCCTTTGAAGGACTTTGAGCGTCAAGAGACGCGAAATAGCAGGTGTGGCGGAATTGGTAGACGCACCGCACTCAAAATGCGGCGGGGCAACCCTTGTCGGTTCAAGTCCGACCACCTGTATGAGTGAAGCGGTCAGCTTCAATAGAAGCGCGAAGGCCACGGGTCAACAGTCGGGCGAAATGGTAAAAACTCCCCCCCAAACCACTGGCATCACTGAGCAGCCTTCCACTGCCGTGATGGGGACCTACAACCGCTACCCGCTCACCCTGGTGCGTGGGAATGGCTGTTGGGTGCGTGATCACAAAGGCGATCGCTACCTCGATGCCGTCGCTGGAATTGCCACCTGCACCCTCGGCCATAGCAACCGCGCCATGCGCCGGGCGTTGAAGGATCAGCTCAGCCGCCTGCAGCACGTCTCCAATCTTTATCAGATTCCTGAGCAGGAAGAGCTAGCCCGCTGGCTAGTGAACAACAGTTGCGCCGACAGTGTGTTCTTCTGCAATTCCGGGGCGGAAGCCAATGAAGCCGCCATCAAATTGGCCCGCAAACATGGCCATCAACGGCGGGGGATCGAGCGCCCCATCATCCTGACGGCGGCAGCAAGCTTCCATGGCCGCACATTGGCAGCGGTAAGCGCCACTGGACAACCTCGCTACCACGTGGGGTTTGAGCCGATGGTGGAGGGATTTGAGACCTTCACCTACAACGACATCCAGAGCTTTGAACAGCTTTTAAACCGCCTGGAGGCCCATGGCCCCAGGGTTTGCGCTGTGCTGATCGAACCGCTCCAAGGCGAGGGCGGTGTGAATCCTGGCGATCCCGATGTCTTCCGTGCGATCCGTCGCCACTGCGATGAACGCAACATCCTGTTGATCTTTGACGAAGTTCAAGTGGGAATGGGTCGTAGCGGCCGGCTCTGGGGCTACGAGCAACTGAATGTCCAACCCGATGTGATCACCTTGGCGAAGGGGCTCGGAGGTGGCCATGCGATCGGGGCCCTGCTGACCAGCCAACACGCCGACCTGTTTGCACCTGGAGATCACGCCAGCACGTTTGGAGGCAACCCCTTTGCTTGTCGCGCTGGCCTCACCGTCGCCCGCGAATTGGAACGGAGGCAGCTGCTGCGCAACGTGTCAGAACGGGGCGAGCAATTAAGTGCAGGACTCCACCAGCTCATTCAACGCTTTCCTCAACAACTCCAGGACGCCCGAGGGTGGGGCTTGCTGCAGGGTTTGGTCCTACGAGAAGACTGCGATCTCACTGCTGCTGACGTTGTCAAAGCAGCGTTAGCGCAAAAACTGTTGCTCGTTCCAGCTGGAGCGAAAGTGGTGCGGATGGTTCCTCCCCTCGTGATCGATCGCCGGGAGGTGAAGGCGCTGCTCTCCCGCCTGGAACGCACGCTGGAACAGTTGAACGCGTGACCCGCTCCAAGGCTGATCCCATCGATGAGTTAGCGGACCTGATCTCCCCCTTTGAGCAGCGGGGCATGGATCTATCCCTTGAGCGAATGCAAAGGGCACTGTCTGATTTAGCCAACCCCTGCGTTGATGTTCCCGCCGTTCAGGTGGTGGGCACCAATGGCAAAGGCTCGATCGCCTGCATGATTCACAGCGGCCTGACAGCAGCAGGTTTGAACTCTGGCCTCACCACCTCTCCCCATCTGATCAGTTGGTGTGAGCGGATTTGCATCAATAAGCAGCCGATCGAACTCCCCCAACTGCGCCAACGTTTAAAACAACTCCAAGCGTTGGCGCGGCAGCACAACCTGACCCCGTTCGAGCAGCTGATCACCGCGGCCTTGGTCCACTTTGAAGCCAACGCCCTCGATTGGCTCGTCCTGGAAGCAGGTCTTGGAGGGCGGCTGGATGCCACAACGGCCCATCCCAATCGACCTCTGATCGCCATTGGCTCGATCGGCATGGATCACTGCGAGCATCTCGGGCACTCCTTAACGGCGATCAGCAGCGAAAAAGCAGCGGTGATCGGCCCTGGGGCCCACGTGGTCAGTGCCCCTCAACACGAGGCGGTCGCCCAGGTCTTGGAGGAACGCAGCCAAGAGATGGGCGCAACCCTGGAGTGGGTGGAGCCCCTATCAGAGGACTGGGAACTGGGGTTAGCTGGACACCTGCAACGGCGAAACGGAGCCGTGGCCCGTGCAGCGCTGCGACGCATGAATGCCCTTGGCAGCTCGATTTCAGAGGCGCAGATCCGGCAGGGGCTGGCCCAAGCCCGTTGGCCTGGTCGGCTTCAAACACTGCAGTGGAAGCACCACTCTGTGCGTGTGGATGGGGCCCACAACCCCGATGCGGCTCAGCAGCTCGCGCTCGAGCGTGGTGGCTGGAGCCAGCCAGGGCATCAGCAGATCTGGATTCTTGGCATTCAACGCCACAAGCAAGCCCCAGAGATGCTCAACCTGTTGCTGGAGCCAGACGATGAAGCCTGGATCGTGCCGGTGCCAGGGCATCTGAGCTGGACAGCCGACATGTTGAACGAGATCTGCCCAAGGCATGCGCAGCAACTGAGGAGCGCCTCAAGCGTGGAGAACGTGCTCATCAGCCTTTCGAAGAAGACTGCAAACAGGCCGATGCCAACGCCTGTGATTGCAGGCTCCTTGTATTTGATTGGCGCGTTGTTGGCGGAAGGGGTGCTGAAAGAGGCCTAGAAGTTCAGGGCTCGCTTCAGAACGAACGGAGGAACGGCAGAGTGAGGTCAGCTTTTGATGCACCCGTCATGCGCCACCAGATTCTGGGCTCCCTCTTCGCGCTAGCTCTCCTGGCGCTCATGACAGCTCTGCCTTTCCCTGTGATTGCTCTCGACACCTCCACCGGTGTGGGGCTTCAGGATCGAGCGCTCTTTCAAGAGCGGGTGGATTACACCCTGACCAACCAGAGTGGCGGTGACTTCCACGGTCAGAACCTCGTCAATACATCCTTCGCCGGTGCGACGGGCAGGGGTGCTGATTTCAGCGACGCCAACCTGCAGGGAACAATCTTTACGCAAGCGGAATTCCCAGAAGCGAATTTCCATGGTGCCAATCTCAGTGATGCACTGATGGATCGTGCCGATTTCTCCAAAACGGATCTTCGCGATGCCTTGCTCCAGGGCGTGATTGCGGCCGGGAGCAGCTTTGCCGGCGCAGACATCGAAGGGGCTGATTTCACGGATGCCTTGTTGGATCGGGAAGATCAGCGCCGCCTCTGTCAGGACGCTGATGGCGTCAATCCCAGCAGCGGTGTCGCCACCCGCGACAGCCTGGACTGCTGATCATGCGGGAAAACCACCAAGCTTTCCCGGGTTGAGCAAGCCATCAGGATCGTGGCGGTGCTTCGCTGCGACCTGATCGCCATCAATCACACCCAGGCCGCCTCCCTCCACGGTGATCACATGGGGGTTGAACACAAACGCCCCCTGGGCCAGACAGTCATCGATTAAATCCTGAAGAGCCTGCGCCCCTCTCCAGTAGACCAATGGCAGAGCCGCCAATCGAAAGGCCCCCTGCTGACGCACGGCCTCGAGATGCCACACGAGATCATCTCCCCAGCGCTTCTGGAGCACCTCCATGCAGCCCAGTTCAGGCTGGGGCAAAAGCATCTGCAGATAGGTCCAATTCGGATCGTGATTGCGCAGATGCAGGGTTGTGTGATTCCAGCTCAACTCCCGCAGACCATTGCCCTGATGGTCGTCCTCTTGGCCAAGCACGTGCATCTCCGCCTGAACAGAGCGCGCCAGGCGTTCAATCGTGCTCACCCCATCGGGGGCAACTAACAGCAGCAGCCGGTGCTGTCCCCGCGGGGAACCACTCCACGACGGCAGATGCTCGACGATGGACGCCTGCAATACAGTGCAGAGGTTCAACTCAACGGCCGCTCGACCGCAACGCTGGGCCAGCTCCACCGCCGTCGTCCAGTCGGCACAGTCCACCACAACCTCATGCCACGCCACCCGCGCCGCCGAGGAGAGGGTGAGCGCCGTGATGATGCCATTGGTGCCATAGGCGTGATTCAAGGCTTCCGCCTCCGCGGCTTCCAGTTGCAACAGCCGTGGCGAGACCTCCATCGTCACCACCTCCAGGCCGAGGAGGTGGCCAGGATCGCGCAAAAATCCCCAGCGCACCGAACCGATCCCCCCGGATCCGCCGCCGATAAAGCCGCCGATCGTGGCACTGCGCCAGGTGCTTGGAAACAGCCTTAACTGCCGGCCATGAACGGCCAAGGCGCGGTCGAGGTCACGCATTAAACAACCGCATTCCACCGTCAACACTCCCGAAACCGGATCGATGGAACGCACCTCGCGCAAAGCATCCATCAAGAGCACCACGCCCCCTTTCAGGGGCACGCTTTGGCCGTAATTTCCCGTTCCCGCTCCACGCAAGGTCAAGGGCACGCCATGGCGATGGCAGGCCGCGGCCACCGCTTGCACCGCCTGCACGGAAGCTGCACTGGCAACAAGATCGGCACGGCATTGGCTGAGCTGTTCCCGCAGCACCGGTGAGTAGTCGTAGGCGTCGCGGGAATAGCGACCTAAATCCGCTGGGCTGATCAGCAAGCTGAGATCGGCAATGGCTGCCAGCTCGTGGTGCAAAGCATCGAAACCCATGGCGATTCAGGACTGGCTTGGAGTGAGAGAGAGGCTATTGCTCAAGGAAACCGTTGTGGTGAACGGGGATGAAAGGGGGTGAAGGTCGTCCTTAGCTTTAATCCTGCACCCACACCCCACGCACCAACAGCCGGCGCTGCGGAGGTGCCGCCAAGGCTTCCGCCCAGCTTTGAACGGAGAGCTGCATCGCATCAGCAGGGGCACCCGCCCGGATCACCCCATCCCACTCCATCTGCATCAATCGGGCCGCCGCCGTTGTGAAGGGCGAAAGCCCCAAGCGCTCCCAAGGCGCCAGCTGGGCCTGGGCCAAGCTCGCTGCGATCAACGCCAAAGGGTCAAAGTTGCCAGCCGGGAACCATGGATCCTGCACGTTGTCACCGCCGACAGCCACACACACACCCGCCCGCTGCAACTGACGAATCGGAGCCAAGGGTCGCCGCAGAGGCGTCGCGAAATCCTGCCGACCCAGTAACCAGCCATTGGTTAGGGGGAGAGCCACCACTTGAACGTTGTGATGTGCCATCCGTTCAGCAAGCCGCTGCAAGACAGGGGCTCTTAGGAGCGACAGGCTGCTGGCATGGCTACAGGTGATCGGCACGGAAACGGTCGTCCGCTTGAGCACGCGCATCAGTTGAAACAAGCCGGCAGCAGGCTCAGAACTGGCTTCATCGATATGCAAATCCACCCCGCATCCATGCCGATCAGCAAGCGCCAAAAGGTTGCGGAGCGCCTGGCGAGGCGCACGCCCCGAGCAGGGGGGGCTGATCACACCACCCAGCAACCCACCGGCCGCAGCCACCCGAGCCGCCAGCTGTCGTCCTTCTTTGCTGCCCCAATGCTCGACCGGAACCAGCGCCACCGGCTGAACCATGACCCGATCTTGCCAACGAGAAGCACCCTCAAGAATGGCGTCCCAGCTGCACGCAGCTCCAGGCCCAAGGCTGTCGATATGGGTGCGCACAGCGCGCAGACCATGGCGCCAAACCAATGACATGGCGTGCTCAAAGCGCTCTTGAACCACCTCCAGAGTTCGGCTCTGATGTTCTCTGAGATTGGCCGCCATCGCTCCGGCGTAGGTGCCCCTGAGGTTGGGGTAGCCGCTCCAGCTGAACGCTTTATCAAGATGTGCATGCGGTTCCAACAGACGGGGAAGCAACATCCCCTCCGGTTCCGCTGCCCCGTCAACAAGCGGCTGCACTTGCACAATCCGTCCGTCACGCCAGAACACCTGCACAGCACATAGGCCATCGGCGCGCGTGATCGGCGCTGGCGTCCCAACGCCCTCATGATCCAGTTCGACCAATCCCCTTGGAATCCAGGCACGGAGCGTGCCATCTCCAAAACGAGGAATCATTCGATCTTGCCGTCGTCACTGCTGGATTGAAGGATGACAAATTGCCCGGCGATTGCGAGGGTCGTGACCGAATACTCAGGAAGTCGCAAGGCGGGGAGTAAGTCCTGTCCACCAAGCTCGGTGGTGTAGATGCTGGCCAGGCCAAGGTTGAGACGACGGCTGAATTGACCCGCAAGCTCCGCCAACGCAGGCTCCTGATCACGAATCAAGCGGGGGCAATCTTTAACCCAAAGCTGCAGCACCATCGGCAGTGCACCGCCACATAACTCGTCGCTGATCACGGAGACGAGTTGAGCTCCTGCATAGCTCTTGAACTCTTCTGAGGAGGGGTTGGATAGGGCGAGTGCCACGCCAGAAGCGGCGAATGCCAGTACGGCGGCCACTGCATTGGCCGATGGCTTGCGGAAAGGGCCGATGAGCGTCTCCAGAAGGGTTTGGGTGAATTGGTAGATTCTTACCTGACACGGCGGGTGTCGCCAAGTGGTTAAGGCAGCGGCTTGTGGTGCCGCCATCCGGGGGTTCGAATCCCCTCATCCGCCCTCAACGATTAAGGAAGACCTTGAGAAGGCCGTCTGCACGATTGCGGATGGGGTCATCACAGGGAAGCCCTAGAGCGTCTTGACAAGACTCGATCGATCTCTGCGCCTCCTCTGGCGATAACTCAGCTGTGTTGAGAGCAACGGCTTGGACTTTCGGTGGGGGGCCTGAGCCTTGCGGGCGGGCGACCGCCGCCAACGACTCACAAAGGCTGATGCACTCCTTCAACGGGGGCAGGAGCACCTCAGGCAAACGCCCGATCGTGGACTGACACGCCCGATGCACCATCAGCAACGCCGTTGGCTGACTGCCGCGCATCAAGGGAAGCGTGGCACTCGAGCCGGGGTGACAGAGGGAACCTTGCCCTTCCACCACCAACAAATCCTGTGCTGACAACCCCAACCCGGCTTCAAGAACAGCCGCTTCAACCGCACCGGCCGCATAGTCCACCCGCACCGCATCTAAAGGCACACCGCGACCGCTGATCAAAATTCCAGCCTGACCGGTTCCCACAAAACGGCACTCCAGCGTCTGGCGTTCTGCCGCCGCTTGAAGGGCCAAACAGGCACTCATCTTTCCCACCGCCATATCGGTTCCCACGGCTAAAACGCGCTGGCAGGAAAGCGCGGCAGCGCGTGCCTGACCCACCTGCACGCTGGGGGGCTCCTGGCGTAAATCCCAGATCCATTGGCCGGCATGACAGGCCGCCTTGAAGTCCGGATCCTCTGCCAACTGCGTGTGCAAACCACTGGCCAGGCTTAACCCGGCCTGCAGCGCGGCCAAGGCATCCCGTCGCACCGGGCCGGGCAACACTCCACCGGAGGGAGCCAAGCCCACCACGGCAACCGCGGGGCCATAAGGCAAGGCCGCAGCCAGGTCGCCCACAATCGGCACCTTGCGCGCAATCCCTGTGATCTTTTCAAGGGAACCGTTGGCATGGTCAGGGTCAATGACCGCTGCGATCGGCCCCCGTCGATGGCGCAACATGGCAAGGCCTGTCTTGCCGGTGAGGGACGACAGACCACCGTGCTGAAGAAGCAGCACAGGCAACTGTTCAAACCCCTCAGGACAGTGCTGATTCACGCCAATTCCGTTGCCATGACGACCAGAGTTGAGCAGAACAAAGCTGCCAACTCTTGCTTAAGCCTTTAGCAAGACTTTGCAGCAACAACGCACAAGTGAGGGGTTTAAAACGCGGCTTTAAGAACAGGTATAAGAGGACGTGCTTGTTGTCATGAGGCGCGGCTGATCCCCAACCCAGCCGCCGCTGGCGCTCGCAGTTGATCTCCTACGAGATCGAGCCCCTGATAGGGGTCATCCACAAGATTGAGATGGCTGTCGAGATCGGGCCAGCGGATCAAGGGCAGCAGCTGGGCGGCCGCCCCATTGAGCAAGACGCTGTCGGAATAACAGCCAATCATCAGATTCAGATCCAAGCGCTGAGCCACCTGAGCCATCAACCACGCCTCACTGAGCCCGCCACTTTTCAGCAACTTGAGATTCACCCCATCCACGTGGGGGGCAAGGCGCAACAAATCCTGTAAATCCCAACAGCTTTCATCGGCCACAAGGGCCATGGCGCAATGGGGCTTGAGCGCCGCAAAAGCAGCCGTATCTCGATCGGGATCGAGCAAGGCCGCCATCGGCTGCTCCAGCAACACCACCCCTGCCTGGTGCAGGGATGTCTGCATCGCCTTTGCCTGATCAAGACTCCAGCCCCCGTTGGCATCCACTTGAAGCTCCATCGGCTGCTGCTGCTGTTGGGCCTGCTCCTGCAGGGCCTGGGCCACGGCCTCCAACAACGCTCGATCGTGATCGCAGCCATCAGCACTGCCAAGTTTGAGCTTGATGCGTGTTGCAGGTAGCTGCCGCCACCAACGCTGAAGGCGGCTGAGAACGGCATCGACCGAACCAAGCCCCAAGGTCACGCTGGTGGCCACAGGGCGATGGCCATCGAGACCGAACAGGCGCCAAACCGGTTGTTCGAGCCGTTGGCCCCACCAATCCCAAAGGGCGAGATCCACCGCACAACGAGCCGGGGGCGACAACGGCTGCAGCAAAGGAGCGAGTTGCTGGCGATCAGCAGGGTCCACATCGCCCAGTTTTGGCAGCAAAGCCTCAAGCTCCAAGGCCAGCTGATCGGTGCTGAAGGCCCGATGCCCCGTATCAAATCCCCCCGTTTCGCCGCGGCCGCTATAGCCATCCATGCTGAAGGTGAGCTCGAGGTGCTCCACCTGGGCAGTGGTTCCGCGGCTAATCGCGAGAGGTACCGCTTTTGTGAGAGAAAAGCGCCGAAGAGACCAGCCCATCGCCCGAATACGCCAATCCCCAAGCTGGCACAAGCTGGCCGTGGCCCACACTAAAAGAAGATTTCACCGTCGTCGGTCTCCAGGATCGCCACCCGCTTTGGCCCTCTCCAGTCCCGTCAACCCCAGTCTTGCCAAGACCCCTGCATCCTCCACTCGGGACGAGCAGCAACGCGGCAGCTACTGGATCACCACGTTTGGCTGCCAGATGAACAAGGCCGATTCGGAGCGGATGGCAGGAATCCTGGAAACCATGGGCTACCAGGAAGCCGATGCTGAACTCGACGCTGATCTCGTTCTGTACAACACCTGCACCATTCGCGACAACGCCGAACAGAAGGTTTACAGCTACTTAGGTCGTCAAGCCATCCGCAAGCGGACCAATCCGAATCTCACCTTGATCGTGGCTGGCTGCGTCGCGCAACAAGAGGGCGAATCCCTACTGCGCCGAGTGCCAGAGCTGGATTTGGTCATGGGACCCCAGCATGCCAACCGCCTCGAGACCCTGCTCACACAAGTCGAGGCTGGACAACAGGTGGTCGCGACGGAAGACCATCACATCCTCGAAGACATCACCACTGCCCGCCGGGACAGCAACATCTGCGGCTGGGTCAACGTGATCTACGGCTGCAACGAGCGTTGCACCTACTGCGTGGTGCCTTCCGTGCGCGGCAAAGAACAATCGCGGCTGCCCCAGGCCATCAAGCTGGAGATGGTGGGCTTGGCCGCGCGTGGGTTCAAAGAGATCACCCTGCTCGGCCAAAACATCGATGCCTATGGCCGCGATCTACCGGGCATCACCGCCGAGGGCCGTCGCCAACACACCCTCACGGATCTCCTCTACCAGGTGCACGACGTGGAGGGCATCGAACGCCTGCGCTTTGCCACGAGCCACCCGAGATATTTCACCGAGCGCTTGATTGATGCCTGCGCTGAATTGCCGAAAGTATGCGAACACTTTCATATCCCCTTCCAAAGCGGTGATAACGAGCTTCTAAAAGCCATGGCCCGGGGGTACACCGTTGAGCGTTACCGGCGCATCATTGATCGCATTCGCGATCGCATGCCCGATGCCGCCATCAGTGCGGATGTGATCGTGGCGTTCCCCGGAGAAACCGATGCGCAATACAGACGCACCCTGGCGTTAATTGAAGAGATTGGCTTCGACCAAGTGAACACAGCCGCCTATTCACCAAGGCCCAACACACCAGCGGCGGACTGGAAAAACCAGCTCTCGGAAGACGTCAAAGTGGCACGCCTACAAGAGATCAATGCGCTTGTGGAATCCACGGCAAAAGAGCGGAACGCTCGCTACGCCGGTCGGATCGAGCAAGTGCTGGCCGAGGGAATCAATCCCAAAGATCCCAGCCAACTGATGGGGCGGACGCGCACCAACAGGCTGACCTTTTTCTCCGCTGAATCCGCCAATGGCATCACGCATCGTGCAGGAGATCTGGTTGATGTCCGCATCGATCAAGTTCGCTCGTTCTCCCTCACTGGCACACCGGTGAGCAACTGATACCTTTCGGGTTCATGTCTTGAATGAACAGCCACACCATGCCCTCGTCTCCCCTTCGCATTGGTGTGGTGTTCGGAGGAGCATCCGGTGAGCATGCCGTGTCGATTCGCTCGGCCATCACGGTGATCAACGCCCTTCAAGCGGGGGGCAATCGAGATCGCTTTGAGGTGGTTCCGCTGTACATCGATCAGGCGGGACGGTGGTGGCCCGAGCGCATTGCCCTCAGCGTTCTTGAGCAAAAGCAAGCACCTGCAGAGGAAAGCCTTCCCCAGCCCCTACCGCCAGCGGGCTTCCGTTCCCTGCCGATCGACAACGATCGCGTGGATGTTTGGTACCCGGTGCTGCATGGTCCCAATGGAGAAGACGGCACCGTGCAAGGGTTATTCACCCTGATGGGGCAGCCCTATGTGGGCTCCGGCGTGCTCGGTTCAGCCGTTGGAATGGACAAACTGGCGATGAAAGCCGCTTTCGCCGCCGCAGGCCTCCCCCAAGTCCCCTATGTGGGTCTGAACGCTGCAGACCTCCATCACTCTGAACAACAAAACAAACTGGTCGCCAGGATCGAAGCGGAATTGGGATATCCGTGTTTTGTCAAACCAGCAAACATGGGCTCATCGGTAGGGATCAGCAAAGCCCGTGATCGAGACCAACTGCTTGAAGGCTTGCGGGAAGCGGCACGCCATGACAGCCGACTCGTCGTGGAGCGTGGCGTCTCCGCTCGCGAGTTGGAATGCGCCGTCCTCGGACGGCAACAGCTCAAGGCTTCCGTTGTGGGTGAAATCAGCTTTGAGGCCGATTGGTATGACTACGACACCAAATACACCGTGGGCTGCAGCCAAACGTTGATTCCAGCCCCACTTCCCGACCAGGTGAGCGCTCAAATACAAGCGATTGCCCTGCAAGCCTGTACGGCTGTTCACGCCTATGGCTTGGCAAGGGTGGATGTTTTTTACGACGAACAAACAGGTGAGGTCTGGCTCAACGAGATCAACACCCTGCCTGGATTCACCTCCCAAAGCATGTATCCCATGCTTTGGGAGGCCAGTGGTGTCGCTTTACCCGACCTAGTGGCCCAGCTGGTCCACACGGCGCGAGAATGAATCAACATCCAGACAAGCGATGATTGAAGGTCTGCTCTGGCTTCCGCTGCTCGTCGCCTTTGTGTTGCTTGTAGCACTGGGGTGGCTGGAGCGCCGTCGTCAAAATCTGTTCCGAACCTGGAGCGAAGGGTCGGAGTTGGCCAAACTCGATGGCTGCGGCGCAGCACTTCTCAAGGATGGAAAACTGCGCTGGAGCAGCTTCAGTGCTGGATCTTTTCAAGAGGAGGGGCACTTTGTGATCAAGGGCCTTGAACTAGTCGAACTCATGGCCTTGGCATCAGGGGAGGCCCCGCTGGCCAGCGAATCGCAAGGTCGCTGCCGTCTCAGGCTGATCGGGGATGGTCGTCAGCTCGACGTGCCCTTTGCGGATGCCGATCGTGCCCGACGTTGGATGGATCAGCTCATGTCTCGTGCACGCTGCGACTTGTGAGCACAGACGCTTCCAGTAAGAAGGGCCGCAAGCTCGGCAAACGCAATGGCCAAGGCCCCCTTCCCCCTGGCGTGAAACGGCGTCGAAGGCTGAGTCAGGAGCGCAGGCAAGAACGCCTGATTCAATTGTGGAGACTTGTTTTTTTTCTCCTCACCGCCACGGGATTGAGTTGGTTATTGCTGACCCTGGGCTGGAGCCTGCGATCCGCTACGCAAATCCAGATCAGTGGAAGCGCGCGCATAAACGAAAACGTGGTGATGAAGGCTGCAGGCCTCTCCTTTCCTCAATCACTGCTGAGCCTTGAGCCGCGTCAGATCGAGACCAAATTGATGCAGAAGCTTCCCGTGCAGGGGGTTTCCGTTCAGCGGCGTCTTCTCCCTCCAGGCCTCGACATCCAACTCGTTGAACGCCGACCCATCGCGGCTGCCACCCGCGTGGGGCCCGATGGAATCGAGCGGGGAATGGTGGATCGCGAGGCTCAGTGGATTCCGATAGATTTAGTCAGGAAAGGGAAAAAGCCTGCAAGCGCTGTGAAAGTCGAAGGCTGGATTTCCAATCGACGGGCCGTCATCGCCCGCATCCTTCAACAACGAGACCAACTCGGTCGACCACTGAAAGCAATTGTTGTAGAACCCGCCGGTGGGGTCAGTTTGCGCTTTGAGACCTTTGGCCTTGTTTATCTCGGCGCCAATGACGCTCTCTTAGATCAGCAATTCAAAACGATTGCCCAACTCACGCAAAGCCTTCCTCCCAGCCTGGTCGGCGTTTCAAGCGAAGGGCTGGATCTCAGTGACCCAAGCCAACCTGAACTGAAGTTACGGCCCAAGCCCAAAAAAGCAGCTCCGTAAAAAGTCTGCAATCGTTGACCTGATCGGGCCAAAAACGATGGTGACAATCAAGTTCCTGTATCTCTTTTGTCGGCAAAAGCGATACACAGCCCCATAATGCAATCGACTGCAGCGGTTCAAGCTCGGATAATGGAGATTGTGAGCAGTGAGATGTCCTCAGCCATGAATCCAGAGGGCATCTCGCCTAGCCAATCAGCCCGCATCGAAGTGATCGGTGTTGGAGGGGGTGGCAGCAACGCTGTTAATCGCATGATTTTGAGCGATCTCGAAGGGGTTGCTTACCGGGTCTTAAACACCGATGCACAAGCGCTGATTCAATCGGCTGCTGACAACCGGGTCCAGCTGGGCCAAGCCCTTACCCGCGGTCTTGGAGCGGGAGGAAATCCAAGCATTGGCCAAAAAGCGGCGGAAGAGTCACGCGCTGATCTGCAACAGGCCCTTCAGGGTGCAGATCTGGTCTTCATCGCTGCAGGGATGGGTGGAGGCACCGGAACTGGGGCGGCTCCGGTGGTTGCAGAAGTTGCCAAAGAAAGCGGTGCTCTCACCGTTGGCATCGTCACGAAACCCTTCAGTTTCGAAGGTCGCCGCAGGATGCGTCAGGCCGATGAAGGCATCGCCCGCCTGGCACAACACGTGGACACCTTGATCGTGATTCCCAACGATCGGCTTCGCGATGCCATCGCTGGAGCACCTCTTCAGGAAGCGTTCCGCAGCGCCGATGACGTTCTGCGCATGGGAGTGAAGGGAATCAGCGACATCATTACCCTCCCTGGCCTTGTCAATGTTGACTTCGCTGACGTTCGCTCCGTCATGACCGAAGCCGGCACCGCCCTACTCGGGATCGGTGTGGGCTCAGGCCGATCACGGGCAGTTGAAGCGGCACAAACCGCGATTAATAGCCCCTTGCTCGAGGCCGCGCGCATCGATGGTGCCAATGGCTGCGTGATCAACATCAGCGGTGGCCGGGACATGACCCTGGAGGACATGACCACCGCATCTGAGGTGATTTACGACGTCGTGGATCCAGAAGCCAACATCATTGTTGGTGCTGTGGTGGATGAACGCCTCGAGGGAGAGATCCACGTAACCGTGATTGCCACAGGCTTTGAAGACGGCAACCCTTACCGCTCAGAGCGCAGCACGCTTCGCCCCGCTGTTTCAGCCTTCGAGCCCAGTACACCGACCAACGTCGCCCCTGAAAGCGGTGCACGGATCCCCGATTTCCTCAGGCAGCGCCAACAACGCCAGAGTGACAGCTAGAAGTTGGTGACCCGGAGTCCACGCCTGCCCAGAGCATCCCGTGTGGCTGCTCCCTTCCGGTTCTGACCAGGTTTGGGCGTCTGGACCGCATGGATCCGAATCGATGTCATGTTAGCAATGAACCTCCTTCACGGAGGAAGGGCGGATGCGACCAGCTGAATTGATTCGCTTCAAGCAATCAGGGAGAGCGATCACGATGCTCACCGCCTGGGATGGCCTCAGTGCTGCCCTGGTGGAAGAAGCCGGCGCCGACGTGGTCTTGGTGGGTGATTCGCTTGCGATGGTGGTTCTAGGCCATGCCACCACCCTTCCAGTCACACTGGAACAGATGCTGCATCACAGCCAGGCCGTATGCCGCGGTCTGAGCAAACCTCTTGCCGAGCGCCCGCTCGTGGTGTGCGATCTGCCATTTCTGAGTTATCAGTGCGGCCTCGATCGCGCCGTCGCCGCTGCAGGCACCATCCTCAAAGAGTCGGATGCCGCCGCCGTCAAGCTTGAAGGCGGCGAACCAGAGGTGGTTGCCGTTGTCGATCGCCTCGTGCGCATGGGCATCCCCGTCATGGGCCATCTCGGACTCACGCCTCAGGCGGTGCATCGACTCGGCTACCGGCGTCAAGCCATCGATCCGCGCAGCCAGGACAAACTGCACCGCCAAGCACAAGCTCTAGAGGACGCCGGTTGTTTTTCACTGGTGGTAGAGCATGTCCCCTCCGAACTCGCCGGTCGGTTGCGACGCAACTTGTCGATCCCGGTGATCGGCATCGGCGCCGGATCCGATTGCGACGGACAAGTCAGCGTGACCGCGGACCTGCTGGGACTGACGCCAAGCCAACCACCGTTCAGCCCAGCCCGGATGCAAGGCCGTGAACTCAGCATCAGTGCTCTCAAAAGCTGGCTGACGGAGCAACGGGATCAGGGAGCAACTCCCACCACTCCACCACCTCCACAAGCACCTGATTGCTAACGGCCATTCCCTCGGGATCGCTGAGGCGCCAACGGCGGCCATAACGTTCCATCATGCCGCTGGCTAAGAAGGGTTGCCAGCGTGCTTCTAGGGCAGGCAAATCACGGCTGCAGCGACGTTCGTTCCAGCCGCAGCGTCCCGCAAGCTCCCACAGGTTGACGCCTTCGTGGCAACGCAGCCCCACCAGCAGCCGATCGTCCAGTGGCAAGCTCTCGGCTGACCCTCGAATCAAACTCGAATCCAGTTTTTGACCCTGCTCTTTCAGCCAGGAGGCATAGGCCTCTCGGGTTCGAGGACGGGCCATCCGCTCCCCCCAGGGAGCACTGGTTGCGCCTAGTCCAAAGGCCCACCATCCCGCACCACTCCAGTACACGCGGTTATGCCTGGAGGCATGCCCTGGCCTAGCGAAATTTGAGATTTCATAGCGGCAGTAACCGGCGCGGCGCAACCTACGGGTGGTGAAGGCGATCCGGTCGGCGGCAGCATCTTCCTCAGGGATCGCCAGCTCGCCTCGCTTCTCGCGCCAAGCAAACACCGTGCCTGGCTCCAAGCTGAGGTCGTAGATCGATAGGTGGGGGGCCTGCAGAACAACGGCCTGCTCCAGCTGCCCCTCCCATTCCTGATCCCCTTGGTCTGGAAGGTTTCGGATCAGATCCAAGCTCCAGCTCTGCAGTCCACCAGCCTGCAAACACTCTTGGAGCCAATGGCAGGCCTCAAGCAGATCCTTTCGGCGATGTCGGCGCCCCAGGGCCGCGAGCCTGACATCGTCAAAACTTTGCCCTCCCAAACTCACGCGGGTCACGCCAGCATCAACCAGGGCGTGCAGATCCCTGCGCTCAAACGTGGCTGGATCCATCTCAAGGGTGATTTCAGCACCGTCCTGGAAGCCGAAGCGGCCTCTGAGCTGCTGCAGCAACGCTGCAAGTTGATCGGGCCTCAACAGGGATGGCGTACCACCGCCGACATACACGGTGGCCAGTGGAGGCGCTGGGGGAGAGAGGTGGATCTCTGCTCTGAGCTGCGCCAGGTAGGTCTCGATCGAACCGCTACCAGACCCTCCATCCGCATCAGCCCGATCCCCGAGGGGCACCACCGCGAAGTCGCAATAAAAACAACGCCGATGGCAAAAAGGAATATGTAAATAGGCGCTGCGAGGTGCAGATGCGGTCATCTGCGCAGGCAGAGCGACGGAAGATGATGCATGCTGCCTTCATACGGAGTGAACGGCCACGACCGATTGCCATGGTTGAAGTTCTCATCCTGGTCCTATTTCTGATCTCCGGTGGAGCCACCGGCTGGATGGGAGTTCATCTCCTTCCACAAGAGATGCTGGACGATGTCACCGATGTCCAACGGGTGCGCCTCGGGCTCACCGGCCTTGGCACGGCCATAGGCCTCGTAGCAGGCCTTGTTTTTAAGCGGCTGCGGCTGCAACTGATGCAGCAGGTGCGCACGATGCCCACCGATTTGTTGATCAGTCGATCGGTGGGACTGATTCTTGGTTTGCTGGTCGCCAACCTGTTGCTAGCGCCGATCCTGCTGCTCCCACTCGCCGGTGGCGTAACGCTGGTCAAACCGCTGGCTGCGGTGCTCAGCAATGTGTTTTTTGGCGTTCTGGGATACAACCTCGCCGAGGTGCACGGACGCACGCTTCTGCGCCTGTTCAACCCCACCAGCACGGAAGCGCTGCTGGTCGCAGACGGTGTGCTCACCCCTGCCACCCCGAAGATCCTCGATACGAGCGTGATCATTGATGGGCGAATCCGCGGCATGTTGGCCTGCGGTTTGCTGGAAGGTCAGGCCATCGTTGCTCAAACGGTGATCGACGAGATGCAGCAATTGGCCGACTCCACCAACTTGGAGAAGCGAGCCAAGGGACGTCGTGGCCTGAAACTTCTGCGCGATCTACGCGACACCTACGGCCGTCGACTGGTGATCAACAGCACGCGTTATGAAGGCACGGGCACCGACGATCGCCTTCTCCTGCTCGCAGGCGACACGGGCGGCACGCTTGTGACCGCCGACTTCAACCTGGCCCAGGTCGCCGAAGTGAAGGAGATCAAGGTGATGAATCTGAGCGAATTGGTGATCGCCCTACGCCCTGAGGTGCAGCCCGGCGATGAGCTGTTGCTCAAAATCGTGCGCGAAGGCAAAGAGGAGAGTCAGGGAGTGGGCTACCTCGAAGACGGAACGATGGTGGTGGTTGAGGAGGGCCGGAGCTTGATCGGATCCCGTCAACCCGTTGTGGTGACCGGTGCACTGCAGACCCCAACAGGGCGCATGGTGTTTGCTCGCCGTGACAAAAACGGTGCGCGAAACAACCGCAGCAGCAAGAGCAGCAAGGGCAAGGCTGCACGCACGGACAGCGCTGAGGAGCAGCCATCCTCGTGACCCCGCTAGGCTCCCTCCACGACAGGGATGCTCAGAGGAATGACCACATCAGCGCCTTATTACGGCGATTCAGGCGTGATGCGCACACCCCCGCCTGACCTGCCCTCTTTGATGCTCAAAGAGCGGATTGTGTATCTGGGCCTTCCGCTGTTTTCAGACGGAGACACCAAGCGTCAGCTCGGCTTGGACGTGACCGAGCTGATCATTGCCCAGCTCCTCTTTTTGGAGTTCGACAACCCAGACAAGCCGATTTACTTCTATATCAACTCCACGGGTACAAGTTGGTATTCGGGCGAGTCGATTGGCTTCGAGACAGAAGCCTTTGCCATCTGCGACACGCTTCGCTATGTGAAGCCACCGGTTCACACGATTTGCATCGGTCAGGCGATGGGAACGGCTGCCGTCATCCTTTCCGCGGGTACCAAAGGGCAAAGGGCGGCGCTACCCCATGCCTCGATCGTTTTGCATCAGCCCCGCAGCGGCGCACGCGGCCAGGCCACGGACATTCAGATCCGCGCCAAAGAGGTGCTGCATAACAAGCGGGCCATGCTCGAAATTCTTTCGACCAACACCGGTCGCAGTGTGGAAGAACTCTCCGCCGATTCAGACAGAATGAGTTATCTCACCCCTCAAGAAGCCGTGTCCTACGGCCTGATTGACAGGGTTCTCGATAGCCGCAAGGACCTGCCTGCAGCGGTGGGTTAAGGACCCATCCAGCATCAACCCGCGTGTTATTGAAAACACAACGCTGTTGAACCAGCCGTGGTTGTCTAAACAGACCATTTTTTTACTTCAACCCTTCCTAGGACCCATGCCGATTGGTACCCCCAGCGCTCCCTACCGCCTCCCCGGCAGCCAAATGGAGCGCTGGGTAGACATCTACACCCGTCTTGGCGTTGAGAGGATTTTGTTCCTCGGCTCTGATGTGAATGACGGGGTTGCGAACAGTCTCGTTGCCCAGATGCTGTATCTCGATTCCGAAGACAGCAGCAAGCCCATCTACCTGTACATCAACTCCCCAGGTGGATCGGTCACCGCTGGCTTGGCGATCTACGACACCATGCAATACGTGAAGAGTGACGTCGTCACCATCTGCGTCGGGCTGGCCGCATCGATGGGTGCCTTTTTGTTGACGGCAGGCACGAAAGGCAAGCGCCTGGCCTTGCCGCATAGCCGGATCATGATCCACCAGCCTCTGGGGGGAACGGCGCAGCGACAGGCGAGCGATATCGAAATCGAAGCCAGGGAAATCTTGCGGATGAAGGAAATGCTCAACCGCTCCATGGCCGATATGACAGGGCAGAGTTTTGAAAAAATCGAAAAAGACACCGACAGGGACTATTTCCTGAGTGCGGAAGAGGCCAAGGATTACGGCTTGATCGATCGGGTGATTTCCCACCCCAACGAAGCCTGAAGGAAAAGGCAGCATGCTATGTAGGGGAATCACAACATTTGCCCTACAACTCGGTCATATAGCTATAAGCAAGATTAGCACCTTAAAACATCATGAATTCAATAGGTTTCTTTGAAAATTATATTTTTAATGACAATAGTGGTTTAGATACAACGTCTCTTGTTCACGATTATTTTCTTGAGATTTTTGGAGAATCTCCGTCGGGACTTCTGAGTTCCAGCGACTTATCTATCTTTGACGCTACCTTGCATGCAGTGATATGGGGATACCCACCAGAGGAAACATATCGATTAAGCAATTTAGACACAGTTGAACAAGCCCCTGTTAATCAAATTTTTAAACCCGCCAATGTAGCTAGTTGGCTCAATAAAAATTCTGCACCAGCGCCAGACGCCTCAGTCCTTTATATCAACGCATGGCTCGACCTAAGCGCAGAAGATTTAATCTTACAAACACCAACAAACGATAACGATAATTATTACATCATATCAATTTTAGATAGTTTTATCGGTACAGTCGGATCAATCGGCCCAAGAACCCAGAACAATTCTGAACTCAGTCAGGGTGCTTACTATCTTCTAGCAGGTCCTTCTAGCATCTACTACAACAGTCCCGACTGGACTACAACGATTAACGACAAAATAGTCAATATCATCAAAGTTGATACACCCATAGCCTGGATGACTGGCAGGTTTGGCACCGATGTCATGAGCGCCACCTCGCTCCAGAAAACTCGGGAGTTTATCAATGGAGATCCCAGTGAGAGTGGAAGCGGATTTCAAATCGGAACTTTAACTGAATTTGAGAATTCTGGTTCTATTGCATATCAAGATCCAATTGACCAAAGTATTATAAACGAAAAAGCGGAAGATGAATTTGGCGATCTCCCTACTCTCGTCACTGATTTCTTCAATTCACTAGGCCAGTCAATACAGAATAGCCCGATACCTGAATTACGAACGACTGATGTTGCATCACCAGTTCCAAGTTTTGCGGCGTGGCTTGGGAACCAAAACCAGATTCAACAGACACCCAATTCAGATAGTTACCTGCCAGACAGCGCTTATCAACCGAGCTCAGCACTCTCAGACGACCAAAAAAAACTTCTCAATGATAGATTTTCAAGCATAGGACTCAATGTCGAATCAGGCTTTTCCCTTCCAACAAACTGGGGAGAGCGTGAAGCATTTATTTTCCAAAAGGCATATGAATTTAGCCAACAACTTCTTAGCGCTGCGACATTTGAAATCGCAAAAGGCAAGTCGGAAACCAATAATTGGAATATCAAAAACCTCAACGTTGGAGTATATCCCAATTCTCCAGAGAACAACCCAAACCTCATTGATTGGAAAAGCTTGATTCTTCGTGCAGGCGTAGCAGTGGACGGGGGTGCCGCAAATATTCCAGACGATGCCGTTTACCCAACAAGTCAACTTGATAGCGAGGGGAATCCTTTAACCTCAAGATACAATTATTCAATCACTCTTCCGCCCCTCACCAATCAAGACAATAAAATCATCTATGGGCCTGCTGAAGGATTCTGGGCTTACACAATTTATCAGCCCAACGAGGGCAATACTTTTCAACCCTTCTTGATACAGAATTCCATATCAAACAATTTTTACACACCCTTAAACGCCACAGCCAAACTGACTGAAGAAGGTTGGCTAAAAACAACAAAACCTGGAAATTGGAGTAACGCAAACGCCATCGGAACAGCCATTTACACAGGGGAAATTGTATCGATCAGCGAATTAAGTCCCCTGACGACCTATTATATTTCGGAGATTCAATACATTCCAAATAACAAAAAAGAAATCCTTTTCAAATTATCTGAAGAATATAATCCTGATTTCAACTGGGATGGAAGAATCGATGGAGTAAAAGGTGTTCCAGTTGGTGGAGAAGGATCTCCAGGAAAGACAATCAATCTTACAGAATCAGGAGAGACACTTAACTTTGGCTTTACGAATCCAGTCTCTCAACTTGGTCAGGCACAGCTGGATTCTTTCGTTCTTAACGAAAACGAAGATATCGTATTGCAGTTCCAGCAATTTCAGCCAACAAACTCGAGCAACTGGCTGCCTACACCCAGCGAGGGGTTCGTAAAGGAAGCCTATGAATTTCAATTAATGGGGCGTTATTACAATCCGACAACTGCAGATGAGAAAACTATTTTAGCTGCATCTGAACCAGAACTTTATTTACCACCCAAAATCGAACGAGGGGCACTCGCTCGCCTTGCACCTTGGTCAGATCTCAGTCAATCCTCCAAAAACCTTGTAAAAGAAAAAACAGGTTCTGAAATCGTCAATCCACTCAATCAGAAGGATCCATATAACCCAAATGCGATTGGCGCTGTGCTTGATATGCGATGGAGTAACGGAAAGCTAGAGGGAACTACGTGGGCACTGAAATATGAATACACACGTTCCGCTGATTCCTTCAACAAATTATTTTTCTATGAAGTTGATGATATAACAGGGCAAATAGGAACATTTCTCCCTGGTGACGCCAACTATATAGATTCAGCTTTAATGAATACCATCAACGAAGACGATCCCATTATCAATCAAATCAACAATTCAACGGTATCCGGAGAACTAGAACTAGAAGGTGGGAAAATCTACATGGCGCTAGTCTTTACAGAACAAGGCCAATATCTCATCCCCAATTCTCAAGAAACTTTCGACTATACCCACTTTAAGGTCAACAATCCAAAATCATTCTCATTTGAGGATCAAATGGGCGGAGGCGATAACGATCACAACGACGGAATTTTCAAATTGGCAGAGCTCTCACCGTTGTAGATCTAAGCTAGAAAATCCCCTACAAACATCACTAGTCTGGATGGCCGAGCTTTTCTACGACTCCGACGCTGATCTCTCACTGCTGAGCGGCAAGACGGTAGCCATCATCGGTTATGGATCTCAGGGTCATGCCCATGCCCTCAACCTCAAAGACAGTGGCGTCAATGTGGTTGTTGGTCTTTATGACGGCAGCCGCTCAGCCGAGAAAGCCAAAGCCGACGGCCTCGAAGTCTTGAGCGTGGCGGATGCTTCTGCTAAGGCCGACTGGATCATGGTGCTGCTACCCGATGAGTTCCAGAAAGAGGTCTACGAGAAAGAAATCGCCCCACATCTCAGTGAAGGCAAGGTTTTAAGTTTCGCGCACGGCTTCAACATTCGCTTTGAGTTGATCAAGCCACCCGCAAACGTGGATGTGTTGATGATCGCTCCCAAAGGACCCGGTCACACCGTGCGCTGGGAGTATCAGAACGGTCAGGGTGTTCCAGCCCTCTTCGCGATCGAACAGGACGCTTCAGGGAACGCTCGCGGCCTGGCTATGGCCTACGCCAAAGGCATCGGCGGCACGCGCGCGGGCATCCTCGAAACCAATTTTAAGGAAGAGACCGAAACCGACCTCTTTGGTGAACAGGCCGTTCTCTGCGGCGGTCTCTCAGAGCTGGTCAAAGCCGGCTTTGAAACCCTTGTGGAAGCCGGTTATCAGCCAGAGCTCGCCTATTTCGAGTGCCTGCACGAAGTGAAGTTGATCGTTGACTTGATGGTGAAGGGTGGTCTGTCCTCCATGCGCGACTCCATCTCCAATACGGCGGAATACGGCGACTACGTCAGTGGCCCTCGCCTGATCACCGCCGACACCAAAGCGGAGATGCAAAGGATCCTTTCCGACATCCAAGACGGAACCTTTGCCAAGAACTTCGTTGCGGAATGCGCAGCCGGCAAGCCCGAAATGAACAAAGTTCGCGCGCGTGATGCCGAGCATCCCATCGAGAAAGTTGGCAAGGGGCTGCGCTCGATGTTCAGCTGGCTCAAGACGGCCTGAGCGATCCCTTTCTGCTGGTGATCGTCGCCGCAGGCCTTGACCTGCTGGTCGGCGATCCCCGCTGGAGCCCTCATCCAGTGGTCGCCATGGGGCGCGTGATCACTGGACTTCGCCACTGGGTCGAACGCTGGGCCGGAGACCGGCCCTTTCCACTGCGCGCCGGTGGGGCCCTGATCACGCTGGTTTTGGTGGTGGGCAGCGGCGAAACGGGCTGGCTGCTCGAGCGTCTGCTGTTGCCGCAGTCTCCGTTGCCCCATCCCTTGGCGACGGTGTTGCTGGTTCTTGCCCTGGCGAGTGCTCTGGCAGCTCGCAGCCTTCACGACAGCGTGCTGGCCGTCCTTCAGGCCCTCCCCGACCTCCCCTCGGCCAGGGATCGCCTCAGTTGGATTGTGGGCCGTGATGTGAGCCAATTGGATCAAGACGACATCCTCCGGGCCAGCGCGGAAACAGCCAGTGAAAATTCAGTGGATGGACTGTTTGCCCCGCTGTTTTGGATGTTGATCGGAGCTGGCCTCTGGCAGGCGGGCTTCAGCCAAGGTCCAGGCCCCCTGGCCTTGGCGTGGGCGTTCAAAGCCAGCAGCACCCTGGATTCCATGCTTGGGTACAAGCATGGACGCTTGCGCTGGCTCGGGACTGCTGGGGCCAGGCTCGACGACCTATTGACCTGGTTGCCCTGCCGGTTGGTGCTGATCACGCTTCCGCTTGTGAGCTTGCCCTGGACCCAGTGGCCAACAACAGTGCGAGTCTCCGCGGCCGATGGGAGACCTGATCCCTCCCCCAACGCAGGACTCTCAGAATCAATTTTTGCCCATTGCGCCGATGTGCAGATGGGAGGGCTCAATCGCTACGGCAACACTTGGATCAGCAAACCAGTGCTTTCTGCCCAATCGGGCAAGGCCACGGCTGAAGGCGTGCGCAAGCTGCTGAACCTAAGCCTCAAACTTGAAGCGTCCTGGTTGGTGGCGGCAGCTGGCTGGTCGTTGCTTCAGTAGGCACCACGGTCCATGGGAAGCAGAAGCACTCCAAACGTGCGCAGGATGATCGCCAAATCAAGAAAAAAAGAGCGGCCTCTCGAATAGGCCAAATCAAGCCTCACCCGCTTTGGGTAGCTGAGATTGTTCCGGCCACTCACCTGCCACAACCCCGTTAAGCCAGGCCGCACAGCCAAAACTTCGTCCATAAAGGGGCCATAGCGCACAATTTCTTTATCAACAATCGGCCGTGGACCGACCACACTCATCTCACCACGCAAGACATTGAGAAACTGAGGGAGTTCATCCAGGCTGGAACGCCTTAAGAAACGGCCGATCGGAGTGATGCGAGGGTCTTGGCGGAGCTTGAAATCTCGCTCAAATTCAGCACGCATTTCCGGTGACTCAGCCAACACGCGTTGCAAAACAGCATCGGCATCCGCGCGCATGGTGCGGAACTTGATGCAACCAAACCGGCGGTATCGACGACCAACGCGCTTCTGCACGTAAAAAACAGGGCCGGGCGAACTCAGGCTCACCAAGGCGGCGATCAACAAAAAAGCTGGTGATCCAAGTCCTAAAGCCAGCAACGAGAAAGCAATATCACCACTGCGCTTGAGTGAGCGTCCAAACCGGCTCTGCTTACGAACCAGTGCCACGGATGTGAGCACCGAGGGAGGGGCTGACAACAACTCGAGATGCCGCTTCGTCGCACGCCGGCTCAGGCTGGATCCACCGGCCTGGAGCGACGATCGACGCAGACTGACTTGCACCAAGTGACCCTTGAGTCTCAACCTACTGAACCGCAACAGGACACAACCAAAAGGGTGAAAGGGCCACTCACCGCAACGGCACAGGAACAACTGCTGCCTCCCGACCTGCGAAGCAGCGAGCCGAAACCAGCAGATAACAGCATTTGCTGACAGAAACAGGTCAAGAAGTCTCTCAGCCAATTGCAGCCAAGAGCAAGAATTCCGAAGCTGGGGCATGACTTCCACCGACACATCCATCAGCGCCCTTCTCGAAGAAGCTCTCCAAGAACCCACGATTGGAGACACAGGGAGCTTTCGGTGGCACGCCACCGCGATTGGAATCGCGGCGCTGTGGATCGACGCGTCACCGCCTTCCACTCCACCGTTTGAGAAGGCTTTAAAGGAAGGATTGGAGATTGGCTTGGATCTAAGCCGAGAAGAACGTGAATTTCATCAAGTCAGTGAAGGGCTTGTTCTTCTCTTTCACTCCTAATTTCCTCATCAAGCAAAAAATAATCAAGACAACCCTGCCCAAAGCACACCAGCAATCAAATCACTTGAACAAACATCTGCTCACCGTTGCTAAATACTGGCTTGGAGGCTTCACGGCTTTTATGCTTCTGTTTTACGCGATCATTTCCATCAAATAACAAAACCATTGGCCAGCACCCATCCATAGAAATCAAAGCGCATCTCAATCACTGAAATCAAATCCTTGAAAGATTACTTGCTTTTTAATATTGCGCCATTCCAAAGGGGATGCGACAAGATCGCCATTAATTCATCGAGAAGCCTCGCCTGAGCTTCGCTTGTCCATCCACGATCGATGACCTGAATCAAATATTCATGCTGGACACCATCACCACGCTGGCGAGAGCAAACGATGACGACATCATCATAAGAAATTGGAAAATCAGCCGTTAAAACATGCCCAAGAATACCTTCTGAGATGAATAATAAAAAATCACATACAACCTGGCTCAAATACTCCTCTCCCTCAGCAAGATCTCCGCAGGCAATCATCTGCTCTTTCGTCTGTGGGGTGTAAGTGACAAACGAAAAGAAGAATGGGGCAGTCGTTTTATGCAAATACAGACCTTTGAATGGTCGATCCATCTTCACTACGCCTTGAATGGCAATTTCTCTTCAGTCCTTAGAGACAATCAAAAAATGTAATCAATGATCGACCCTCCTGACAGAGACAAAATCAAAAGGGTACCTCTGATTAAGGCGATCCTTGAAGGCACTTTAGTCCTTACGAATCAAGGGCTCAAACCATTGATCCCCGATGAGTGATATCAATCCCACACCGCAGCAACTTTTAGGATTGGAACGTTCAGCTCACAAGGGCCAGAGGAACACATAGATCCTTGAAGCCTTCCCGATGATTAAAACGGAGAGGGTGGGAATACATATAGACCTCAAAAAGACCTTATAACTTGCCTTAGGACAACCTAAAAGCAAATTTACTTATTTCCAACAACACATCCAACAACACACTTTCAGGACCTTCTGAGACGCCCTAAATCAAAATCGTGATAACAATCTCACGAAGAGATTGCCTCTACACGACTTCGTGTCATGTGCCCCCCTAAACAAAAAAAGGAAGGTCTCCCACAACCTCCCTCATGACGACGCATTCCCCTTGGATTCCACCCCCAGGGGATGCGGAGAGTTTTATGTATCCGCATGAACTCTTTTGTAGGGATGAGCACCTTTCAAGGTTCCGCATCAACTCCCCAGACAGCAGGAACCTTCTGCCATCCACTACGAAGCAGATCCCTCCACATACCCTCTGCCTGCTCCCTGCGAAGGTGCTCACAGGTTTCTTGAGATAATGACCTCAACAGGTCGATACAAGTGGCAACCTTCGACGAGTTCTATAACTCCCTTCCAGAGGACAGCAATAAGAGAGGGGAGCATTTCGAGAAGGTATTCGTTCCTTGGTTCCTAAAGACAGACCCTGTGTGGTCAACCAAGGTCAGTCAGGTCTGGTTGTGGGACGACTACCCGCAAAGGTGGGGAAAGGATTGCGGGATTGATCTGGTCTACGAAGACCAACAGGGAAAGCACTGGGCAGTTCAAAGCAAGTGCGTTTCACCTGATCGTGAGATCTCCAAGGCAGAAATCGATAGTTTCCTCAGTGAGTCAAGTGACTCCAGGATTCATGGACGACTGCTGATCGCATCCACCGATGGCATCGGGAAAAACGCACAGCAGGTGATCGACCGACAGGAGAAGCAGGTCGTCTGCTTTCTCCTAGAGCACTTCAGGCATTCAGCAGTCGAGTTCCCTTCAGCACCCGAAGACCTGACAACAGGGCAAAGGAAGAAAAAACATACCCCAAGAGAACATCAGCAGGAAGCAATCACGAACGTCGTAGAGGGGTTCCAAAAAGAGAACAGAGGGAAACTCCTGATGGCATGTGGCACAGGCAAGACCTTGACCTCTCTATGGATCAAGGAAGCACTGAATGCCAAACGGACATTGGTCCTAGTGCCCTCATTGGGTCTGTTGTCTCAAACCCTGAGGGAGTGGACAGCAACTAGTCAGCAGCAATTCAACTGGATCTGTGTCTGCTCCGACAAGTCGGTTGCAAAGCAAGACAAGACCACAGACAACATGATCGAAAGTGTCAGTGCTCTTGGGGTTCCTGTCACCAGTGATCCAGTTGATATCAAACGGTTCCTTCTGGACAATGACGGTGGAATTGTGTTCTCGACCTATCAATCCTCTCCCTTAGTCACAGAGTCACAGAGAGAATCAGAAGTTCCAGCATTTGATATTGCATTTGCAGATGAGGCACATCGATGCACAGGAAAGATATCAAGTGCTTTTGGAAGCATCCTGGATGATCAGAAGATCAGATCAAAAAAACGACTATTCATGACTGCAACACCAAGAGTGTTGTCAAGGCAGATCAAAAAGAAGGCAGATGAAGAAAATATCAATCTTGCCTGCATGGATGACGTTTCGCAATTCGGAGAAGTATTCCATCAACTCAATTTCTCAAAGGCAATTGAGAAAGAACTTTTAAGTGATTATCAGGTGGTCATCGTTGGAGTTGATGACCCGTCTGTTCAAGCACAGATCATTGACAGAATGCTTGTAGATACAGGAAATGAATGCAATATCGATACAGAAACCCTTGCGAATCACATTGCCCTTGCAAAGGCAATTAAAGATTACGACCTGAGTCGAATGATCACCTTTCATAGTCGAGTCAAGTCAGCAAAGAAATTCTCTGAAGACCATCCTTTAATCCTTGACTGGATTCCTGACGAATCCAAATCACGAAAGTCGGCAATGACCTCATACGTGTCAGGAGAGATGAATGCAAAAATCAGGAATACTGAAATCAACAAGTTAAGGAATATCAGTGAGCAAGAGGTGGGAATACTTGCCAACGCACGATGCCTGTCAGAAGGAGTTGATGTCCCGACTCTTGATGGTATTGCGTTCTTTGACCCCAGGAGCAGTCAGGTTGACATCATTCAGGCAGTAGGTCGTGCAATCCGAAAGAGTGAAAATAAAACCGATGGATACATCATCCTCCCCGTTTATCTTGGTGATACGACCAATGTCGAAGATGAGATCCTACAAAGCAGATTCAAGGATATTTGGAGCATCATTCTTGCCCTGAAGTCCCAAGACGATTCAATGCGAGATGAGTTAGATCAATTGAGAGTAGAACTTGGAAGAAGGAATGCTCCGACGGAATCAGTCAAAGGATTTTCCAAGATTGTCTTTGACCTACCTTCTAATATTTCAACTTCTTTTGCAGATTCACTGAGAACGATTCTTGTTCGAGAAACTACCGATAACTGGATGGAGATATATGGTCAACTCAAGCAATATGTTGAGAAGAATGGAAATAGTTATATTCCATCCAATCACCCAGATCTAGGAAGATGGGCAGACACTCAAAGGCAAAATATGGCAAAAGGCAAATTATCAAAGATACGCATTAAACTACTGGATACAATAAGGTTCACATGGAATCTCTTAGAGCATAAATGGCAAGAAAAATATCAGCAATTAAAGCAATACAAACATGAAAACGGCAACTTAGAAATAGCAAGTGATCATCCACTCCTAGGGAATTGGACACGAACAATAAGACAGCAAAAGGTTACAGGCAAATTGCCAGAAGAACACATTAAACTTCTTGACGCAGTTGGATTCATCTGGGACCCCTTAGAGAACAAATGGCAAGAGAAATATCAGCAATTAAAGCAATACATACAGGATAATGGTCATTCCCTTGTCCCCAAACGAGATCCAATACTAGGTATTTGGGTCCTTGTTCAAAGACAACAGAATACTCTAGGCAAATTGTCAGAAGAACACATTAAACTTCTTAATGCAGTTGGATTTATCTGGGACCCCTTAGAGCACAAATGGCAAGAAAAATATCAGCAATTAAAGCAATACATACAGGACAATGGTCATTCCCTTGTCCCCAAACGAGATCCAATACTAGGTCTATGGGTTTATACACAAAGACAACAGAATAATAGAAATAAATTATCAAAAGAACGCATTCAACTTCTTGACGAAATTAGATTCATTTGGGACCCCTTAGAGCATGAATGGCAAGAGAATTATAATAAGTTAAAGCAATGCATTCACGACAGCAGTAGTTTCCTGAAAACAGATTTAAAATTGAGAAATTGGACATATGCTCAAAGACAAAAAAAAATCAAAGGCAAATTGTCAAAAGAGCACATAAAACGTCTAGATGCGATTGGATTCATATGGGATCCAATGGAGCAAGAGTGGCAAGAAAACTATAAAAAACTTAAGCAATACTTTCAAGAGAATGGTCACGCAAAAGTTCCCATCAAACATCCAGAGATTGGAATGTGGGTTACTACCCAAAGGCAGACCAAATCAAATGGGAAATTATCAGAAGAACGCATAAGACTTCTGGATGAACTTGGATTTATCTGGGACCCATCAAACAACTAATGCGTTCAGTCTCTCCTGCTATTCCTCTCTACGGCAAGGACAGATGAGATGACAGAGACGGAGGCAATTGACGCAAGACCCCACAGGATCACGAACGAGGACAGTGCCCTCTGACTGACTTGAAGTGACTGCTGCTCCTCCTTGCTGGAGAAAGACATCTTCAGGGTTCCGCATCAGCACCCCAGACAGCAGGAACCTTCTGCCATCCACTACGAAGCAGATCCCTCCACATGCTCTCTGCCTTTTCTCTTCTGAGGTGCTTACGGGTCTTCAGAAGAGCAGGGGGACCATCAGGCATCGGACGACCCATATCAACAAACACTCTCGGGTCCTGTGCCCATGCCTTCTCATCCCTCTGAAACCGATAGGTCCATCCGTCCTGAGGATTTCTCAACCAACCGTCTGCCATAGAACCTCTAACAAGTACATATGGACCACTTTTAGCGGTGAGTGTTCAGTTCTGGCGAAGCAAGAGCGGCAGAAAACCTGTGGTTCCGCTAATCTTGTTCTAAGTCAAACGACCGTTTTGCAACAGAACAGATAAGGCAATGCGTCGCTATGTCACCTACAAACGTGTCTCGTCTCAAGAGCAGGGCAGAAGTGGTCTAGGTCTGGAAGCACAGGAACGAGATATTCAACTGTTCCTAGAGAACTACGCAGACACTCCCTATGAGGTCTTGGGTGAGTTCGTTGAGATTCATTCCGGCAACGACAACGACAGACCTGAACTGACTACTGCAATTGATTTGGCAAAGAAAAAAAATGCTGTCCTGGTGGTCGCAAAACTTGATCGCCTAAGTCGCAAGGTTTCTTTTATCGCTGCATTAATGGAAAACAAAGACTTGGACTTTCGTGTATCTCAAATGCCCTATGCGGACAAGTTCCAACTCCACATCTATGCGGCACTTGCGGAGCAGGAGAGAGATTTCATTTCCCAAAGAACTAAGTCAGCACTAAGAGCAGCGAAGGAACGTGGAGTTCGTCTTGGTGCTCCTATTCATCACATAGATGCACTAGCAAAAGCGAAGCAAGAAAAAGCAGTAAAAGATGCTCAGAAAATCGCTGGCGTCATCCTTCCTCTTAGGGCATCTGGTCAAACGCTGAGGCAGATCTGCGATGTGCTGAACACCAGTGGTCTTGAAACAGAACGAGGTGCCAAGTTTCATCCACCTCTCATTTCACGGATGCTCAAAGTGCTGAAGGCAGTGAACTGAGAAATTGTAATCATTATTCTCCTTGTCCATCTGCCGCAAGGAAGGCACAAACCATAGGAATTCACTCAGGCAAGTAATACAGGATTGTTGACAAGAATGGAAATCTTATGGATCTTTTTTATCCATAAAATCAATTGCGAACTGTTCTTCCGTTATTGCATATTTCATCCAAACTGGCATTGGATACTGGTTACAAGCATTACTCTCTATCGTTGTGACGGTAATCCCTATCGAATCCCACTCACAGCAAGCAACTAAGTAGATTTACGTTTGATTTACTGTAGAGATATGAGCGATGGATTTGCTTCAACGTATGAGAGTTATTGGCAGTGGTTTAGTGATCGCTGCCTACTTCATCACACTTCATCTAGATGTTGAAACTGGTGTCATTATTCACCTAACAGCAATGAGTGTCTCAATACCTTATTTCGTGAAGTCAAAGGCATGGGATGTGGTTATCATGATGTCCTTCCTCATGACAATAGGCACTGGGAGACTCATCACAGCAGCAATCCTTTGAATCATGCCAGGAGTGTATTTAAAGGGCACTGACGACTAGAAAAACAAATCTGTTCCTGCATCTTAGTGAATCAATTAAGACCCTTCCAATGGGAGTCAGTTGACAGTAGTTTCTTGATCTTCTTTTCTCTTTGCTTTTTTTGATATGCCTTTTCCATTCTTTTGAAAGCATTCTCTTCTTCGATCCTGCAAAACTCTTTAAAGGTCAACATATCCTTTGATCTCTTTACTGGGGTGTCTATCCATCCATTTCAATGCCTCTGCCAACGACCATTCAACATAGTCCTGAGCACTTTGGAACTGACCAGTGAATGTTCTTTTCCTTTCTAATTTGCAAAGCAAGTCCATCACTTTTCGATTCGTCTCGATTCTTTTCTGCATCACTTTCTCTTATCACTACAATCTATTTAGGACCTTTTCGTCTAGGCATTCTGGAAGGATGAAATCTAATTAACCCCCTGAATGACTTTAAGATTTCGCAAGAACTATTACCCCACCAATGAAGAATCATCTCTAACGCCTTGGAATAATGACTAACACTTTATGCAGATTATGCATACAGCAAACATATGAAAAAATGCAACCATTGATACTTTTATTTATGACAACCATCGATTAATATCCTGGTAATATCGATGGTTCAGTGACTGATTCCTCTCCCTCAAATAAATTAATAAACTTCTGCAAGTTACTTGATGAAAGTAATGATTTGCAGTCCCAGATAAAACAAGCAACAACCCCCAAGCAGATCATTGCAATAGCAGCATCAAATGGACGCAAGATCTCATATAAAGAACTACGCATATGGTCAAAAGAATTGAAGGCACCTTATTTCCCTTGGGCAGAAAAAGGAAACGAATGGCGTCGAAACTTTTTCTCATAAATGAGATCGCTTGCTTGTTATATCTTTCGGAAACAATCAAAAGTCAATATATCTTCTTAACTGCTTATGAGGATGTTTATCAAACCATTCATCAGTATTCTCGAACGACCACTCTAAATACTCTTGAGCAGTTTTGAACTGACCAGTAAATGTTCTATTTCGTTCTAATTTCCAAAGCAGTTCCATGACCTTACGGTTCATCTCGATTCTTTTCTGCATAACCTCATGAGTTGCATCTGATCTATTTAGTTTGTTTCCTTACGGTATCCTTGAACCATAATGAGCAATCATTCTTTTAACTAGTTTAGAACGAGTCATACCAGTATATTGCTTCATCTGAAGGAGCAGTGGCATAATCTGCCTATACTCCTTCTCTGTAAAAGAAACCTGAAATACGTATCTGTTTGATTTCATATCTTACGGACTTTAAGGACAACACAACACTATAAATAGTGCACTAATACGATTTTCATGAGTTTGATGTACTACCTATAGCGTGATGTATTGGATCTATATCAGACAACTCTGGAATCAGATGCCGAAGGAAATCATCATTCCTTTTGAAGTACTGTTCCTTATTCATGTAGTGACATTTCGACAGCACTTCTTCTCTTGACTCAATCAGTTTTGAATGATGGTTCAGTGGTGAGTTAGATAGTCGCTTTAATCCCCAAGGGACATTAGTACTGTTCCTGAAGATGTATTCACATAAAAACCTTGAAACCAACCATCCATCTGCAAAAGAACTAATTGAAGAAAAAGTTCTATTGATATATGGATGATGAAGATACTCAGGATGTACATTTAGCATTCTCTTGTCAATGACCATCTGCTTTGGTCTTGGACGACTTTGAATCAAAGAACAGATAGATGACCACCTTTGCCAGTATGAATTTCGCTCAAGAGAACGATAGATCAATGCTGGATCTAGTTCCTCCATCATCATATGAATGTGGTACTGACAATCAAGATGCTTCTCAATAATAAAAATCATCTTTGGCATTCCTTCTGGTCTTTGGTTTCCAACTGACTTATCATTAGGAAAGAACAACCTAATTAGTTTTCTTCTAATTAAAGAAACATCCCTTCTGGTTTCATAATCACAATAGGCATACTTCTTATCAAAGGTCCAGGTAATCCAGTAGTGCCTTTTATCTGGATTAATGGATCTTTTGAACTGCTCCAGAATCTCTTCGCTCACTCTCGGTAACGAGGCATTCTCGAGAAACCTCTGAAATGAATGAAGTTTATCTTGATGGGTTAGTTCTAATTCTTTTAACTGTTCTTTAGATAGTACTATAGATAAATCCTTATATACCTTTACTGGTGTAATACAGGATCTAACTCTATTAGATCTATCCTGTTTTAGATTCTTAGTTTTAGTCTTATTCCATATCTTTGTATGGATTAGATTATGGATCTTTTGAGACATGTTGAATTCTCCCACCACTCAGGTGGGCACAAAATGGATACGAAGCAACTGGACAGCATCAAACCCTTCAGGTTTAATTGCTGACAACTTATTTATTCAAATAAAAAAATAGAGAATGCTCAATGCATCCTCTATTGAACTAGACCTCAAGTTTTATTGGTCGTCTTGCTTGAGAGAATGAACATCCTCAATGAGTTCATCGAATTCATCAAAAGACAGCATCGGAACCAAATGCATAGCAACTAATTGCTCAAATGCAAATTGCATCTCTTTATCGTCAAACCGAATTTGAATCCTTGCAGGGAAATTGCTTTTAGGATACTTAGTAATATCACAAAGTGCTCTTCCGATACACAATACGTCTATAGCGCTATCCGGAATATACTTAGTCTTGAAACTTTTACCCATTTAACCTTCTCCTGAATAAATTTTGGATTTGTATATTATTAATTGGTGTTGCTTCCATCTTGTCACTTCCACTTGAATTGGCAAGGTAATTCAGTACCTGCTCTAGAGGATAATCATCAATCATCTCTTTATAGCAAGACAAATATCCTTTACAGTCATAAATCATAAGATCATAACTTCCTATTGAGGCAAGCATTTTTTGATTTAATATTTTACCATTGAGATGATTCATCACTTCTACCGCCTGATGACCATTGATCATATGTTCACTGCAGGGTGCATTAAGATTGCGATCATAGATCACAATATCGTAACTTCTACTTGCGTAGAAGCATATTGTTGTCTTCATAATTTGACACCTGGATTATAAGATTTAATAAGCGATGCTACATAGTTTTTGACTAGTAGTGTATTCAGTTTATTCACAATATTGATTGAATTGAGTTCCGTTCAACTTGCTTTCGCACCAATCCTCTATTTGGGATTTAACCCAAACAACAGATCGAGCACCTAAGGCAACTTGTTTTGGAAATTCTCCCTCTCCCATCAGACGATAAATCGATGTTTTAGAGAGACAGGTAAGTTCTTTTACCTGAGGAAGGCGAATAAATTTTGCTTTTGAGGTCATATTTAAAAATAAATTAGTTATGTATAAATGCTTTTCACGGGGTCAAATAAATCTAGACAAATATATCTAAAACAATGAACCGGATTAGCGTTTTTAGCAACGAACTAGAGAAGTCAAAACTTTCCCAATTCGTTGACTCAGCATACTCCAAAAATCCTATACTGTCAACCACCTATATGACAATCAAGACATTGAACCTTCCTGTCTCGTTTGGATTTTGCGCGCTGTCTATCGAATACAAGTGATCTAAAATAATTAGATCTTCATTCCCTGAGCAAGGAGGGCATCACACCAAGCAATCATAAACTTTCTTCTCTCGTCTAAGAGTGTCGAATCGTCATAGGACTGCCTAACTTTGTCTCCAATCGCATGAGACAACTGTCGTTGGATAAGTTCAGCAGGAAACCCCAGAACATCTTGTCCAACAGTCAGAGCAGTCCTTCTAAGTCCATGTGCTGTCTGGACGCCCTTGTATCCCATCCGAATGAAGTGCTGATTAATAGAATAAGGATTGAGATATGGGGTGCTCCTGGACCTGGGAGAAGCAAACACAAACTCTTGAGCACCATTCACTTTCCGCAAAGATTCCAGAACTTCTTTGAGTGGATCAGTCAAAGGAACCAGGTGGTTATGCCCAGTTTTCATCCGACTACCTGGAATCACCCATAAATCCCTTGATTCATCGAGTTCTTCCCACAGCATTGGAACTAACGAACCAACTCGCAAGAAGGTCATCAAAACGACCTTTACAGCAGAGCACAGAACCAAAGTTCCATTTGCCTGGTTCTTCTCTAAGTCATTAAAAAACTGAGGAAGTTGGTCCCAAGGAAGGGTTGGATGCGGAGTTGCCTTGTGTTTTGTCTTTGTGCCTTTAGTTCCGAGAGCAGGATTCTGGTCCCTATCCATCCACCCCTGATCAATCGCATGGTCAAACACCCCACGCATGACCATCAGAAGTTTGTCTGCCTGGGGTGCCTTCCCATCAGCAACCTTGGAACGGAATATCTCCATCACTCTTTCCCTGCCATTCTTTCCACCAGGTCCTTTGTGATCCCAGGACAAGTGAGCAACGGGTGTATCCCCACCAAGACGAGGAATGACCTGATGGTCGAGCAGGTTTGGATATTCATTCCTCGATGCCTTAGACGAGGAATGGGAGAGATAGGACTGACATGCATCAGCAAAGGTTGGACCCAATGAGTCCTGGACCTGAGTCTGTCGATCATTATTTTTCAGTTCCCTGGGGTCTCTACCTGTCTCTCTGCTCCATGACCTGATGCGGTCCCATTCGTCCCGTGCCTCTTTCAAGGACCACTTCCCAACCCCCCTTCCATAGACACCAATACGAACGGGGACTTGTTTTCCCTTGCGTCCAGGAGGAAACCTCATGCGTCCCTCAAAGGACTTTCCACCACCTTTTCCGTTATCACGAAAAGGTTCAATGACGAGGAAAAGAGAATCTCCTACGGAAACATTCTGTCTGCGTGGTCCTGCCTTCACTGCCTTGACTTGCGAGTCAGAGAGAGACATCTCAGCAATCCAACAACACCAATTTTATCCAACAACACAACCCCTAAATCCAACAACACTTCCAACAACACATTTGCGGGACATCCTGGTATTTCGAGGGACGAACCAGGACCAGCAACCACTAAAAAAGTCCCTCACCACAGCGGGTTTGGGACTTTCAGAGACCTACAAGGAGTTGCTCAGAACGGAGAGGGTGGGATTCGAACCCACGAGGGTGTTACCCCTACACGATTTCGAGTCGTGCGCATTCAACCGGGCTCTGCCACCTCTCCAAACGCTTCACCAGCGTGATCCCATCTTAAAGCGCCACGGCCTGATTGCTTAAGGCGATGGAGCTGCGCATTCACGCGCAACTGCCAAAGCCTGTCTTGGCCTGGCAGAGGACGCAACATCAAACCAGGGCTTTGCAGACGTTGACCTGGAAGCAAGGGAGGTTGGCCTTGATGCTCCGCCCGCACGGTATGGGCCAAAGGCGTCCAACAACTGATGTGATCACTCGCCACTGGGTCCATCACCACCACCCAATCCAAACGGCGGTGTCCGTAACCCTGCGCAAGCTGCTGAGCCAACTGGCAACTAAGCAAATCTCCATGACTGCTCATCAGTGCAGCACGCCCTTGATGACGAGCCAGTAGCCACTGCCTTCCCCACTGCTGCACCAACACCACCTCATCGCTGAGCTGGACACCCGCCTGCACCAGCGTGGCCAAGAGCAAAAGAGGAAACGCTCTCCAGCGCCAGCAATGCAGTGCGGGCAAGGCCCAAGGGAGAAAAGCCAGCACAACAACCAACACCACCCAAGGCTGCGGATGTCCCGTCAGCAGCTGGGCATGGGGCCAGGCGCTCATCCAACCCACCAAAGCGATCAACAACGCTGCCAACTGCTGCACCGGCCAAACCAACAGCGGCATCACGAGTGCGGCGATCGCCGTTGGCAGCACCAACGTCAGCAATGCCAAGGTCATCGCCGCAAGGGTGAGCGGTGCCAGCAGAGGTGCAGCCATCAGGTTGCTCAGCAGCGAATACAAAGGCACAGAGCCAAAGTGCAGGATCTGCAAAGGAAGGGTCCAAAGCAGCGCCGCCATCGGCACCGATAGGGCAGGGGCCAGAACCGACATCCACCTCTGAGGACAACGCTGAGAACCAAGCTGGAGAAGCCACTGCTCTAAGGGCTGCGCACTGAGCACTAAACCCGCCGTTGCAGCAGCACTGAGCTGAAAGCCAATGGAACGTGCCCAGGCAGGGTTCAGCAACAGCATCACCACCAAGGTGCTGAGCAGCACGCCTAAGGGTTGGACGCGAGAGCCCCGTTCCCGGATCAAGAGAGCAGCAGCGCCCATCAACACGGCGCGAACCACGGATGGCTGCCCGCCCGCCAGCGCAAGAAACACAGCCATCGCGCCCACTCCAGCCACCAATCGCAAGGGCATGCAACCCCTGCGCGTCAGGACAAGCGTGGCTCCCAACAACACAGAAAGATGAAATCCGGACGCGGCTAAGGCGTGGGATAAACCCGCAACACGAAAGGCCTCTCGCAGCTCCGAGCTGAGCTCAACGTGGGCTCCGCCCAGCACCAGCGCCGCCAACAGACCACCTGAAGGCTCTCCTGCTAGCTCTTGAAAGCGAGCCGCGATCTGACGACGCCGATCAGCCAAGGGGGTGTGATCTTGATGGATCAGCTCCACTGTCTTGGTACGGAATTGGGTCCAACAGCCGCGAGCCGCCAACCGTTCCGCCGGGTTGGGAAGCGAGCGATGGGTTGCGACAGCAGGCGTCACGAGCTGACCTTGAGCCCTCACCCAGGAACCTTTGCGCACCAGCTGAGGGCAAGGATCCACCACCAACTCCGTGCGGCCGTCGCGAACCTGCCCCGCTAAGTGGTGCACCTGCAGCAGGGCTTGGCAGCGCCCCCGACGAACAGGTGCATCGGCCAGAGCACGGCCCTCAATCACCAGCTGCTGCGAATCTGAACCGCTTGGCACAAGCTGCAGCGGATCCAGGGGGGTAGGAGTGGCCACTTGCCCAATGGAGGAGCGCAGCAACAAGCCACACAACACGACCACAAGAACAAACAGCTTCCAACCTGAAAGCGCAAACCGGCGACAGATCAGCACCACAGCCGCAGCCAGCCCAACCAAGACCACACACCAGTGCTGGGTCGCCTGGGAGAGAGCCGCCCCGAGCTGGGTGGCAAGCATGACAAGGACCAGCCAAAGTGCAACGTTCATCGAGACAGAACGATCAAGCTGGTTAAAGCGTTCCCCCTTCAACATGGAACGAAAAAATACGCATTAACGCAGAACGAAAATGCCCTACGGCAAACGGATCAAGGCCAATGATTAAACATCACCAACAATTTGAGAATGAATGGATTCACCCAAACCATGCATTCAGGTCATGCATGGGCCACTGAAATCGTGCATGGCTATCGCATGCATCGTTTGCACAGGTCGAGATGAAGCCTCAGAGGCCAAAACTCAGAGGTCAAGCCTCAACCGGCGCTGCAGGGCTTGGCTGCAGCAATGGAAACCCCAGCGCTTCCCGTTCCGCCAACCAGGCTTCCGCCACTTTGCGAGCCAGGTTGCGAATTCGACCGATTGTGGCGGTCCGTTCCGTCACCGAAATCACGCCGCGGGCTTCCAAGAGATTGAACGTGTGGCTGCACTTCAAAACAAAGTCGAGGGCAGGAGCTGGCAAGTTGTGTTCGATCAGATCTGTGGCTTCCGCCTCATAAATAGCGAAGAGCTGTTTGAGTCGATCTGGGTTAGAGGCCTCGAAATTAAATTCACATTGCCCCTTCTCAAAGGGAAGCCAAATATCTCCATAGCTGCGCTCAGCGTTCCAGCTCAACTCCCAGATGCTTTCCACATCTTGCAAGTACATCGCCAAACGCTCCAAGCCGTAGGTGATCTCAATCGAAACGGGCTTGCAGTCGATGCCACCACATTGCTGGAAGTAGGTGAACTGGGTGACCTCCATGCCGTCTAACCAGACCTCCCAACCCACACCCCAAGCACCCAGGGTTGGGGACTCCCAGTTGTCCTCCACGAAGCGAATGTCGTGATCCGCAGCACAAATGCCCAGAGCAGCAAGGGACGCCAGATACGTTTCCTGAATGCCATCGGGAGAAGGCTTGATCAGTACCTGATATTGGAAGTAGTGCTGCGCCCGATTGGGGTTATCGCCATAACGTCCATCGGTGGGACGACGGCAAGGCTCTGGATACGCCACTGCCCACGGCTCAGGTCCAATCGCCCGTAACACCGTGTGCGGGCTCATGGTCCCAGCACCCTTTTCCGTGTCGTAGGGCTGTAACAACACACAGCCCTGCTCTCCCCAAAAGCGATTCAGCGTGCTGATGATGTCCTGGAAGTGCATACCGAGCAGGGGCCAAATGGGAACGGTGGGTCGGGCTCACGGAGCTCTGCACGATCGCAAGCGTTAGAGCGCACATCGGACGATGGCGATACAAAGCAGCAACGCAGAGAACCTGTGGGGCTAGAAGGCTAGTCGAGCAAAGGCTTCTGCCCCCAACAGCGAAGGTCGCTCACAACTCAGACGGATTTGGTAGCGACTCCCACACGCTCTCGTCATACCTCCATGAAAAAGGCAAGCCAAAGTGAAGGAGCGAAAGCAAGACGCACTGAGAGGGGTTGAGAGCCCTCTCATTTTTATGGCTTACAAGCAGGTCCCCAGACAGGTTTGGTTGGCCTCCAGCCCTCACGTTGCAGCGCCTTCCAAAGCTGCTCAGCCTGTTCACGGCGCAAATGCTGCCGGCGCTTTAAGAGCGCTGGTTCACCATTGGGCATCCCCCTGCCGTCATCGACGAAAACGCGAGACCCTCCTCGCCAAGACGCTTCATCGCGATGAAATCGCTTGACCCAGTAACCGTCTGGATCCTGAAGCCAACCCTCTCCCCCCATCCCAAGGCCGCAAAACAGTACACATGCACTATCAAACAAAGGCCGCCCCTAGTCCGACAACAATTGGTGTTACATTTTGTAAAGGTTCCTCGGGGACGGAGACCGCTCCAAGGGAGGGAATGGACGACCTCTCTTTTATTCTTGCAAAACAATACAACGATAACGCCATATTTTTTTAAACCATTTGCATCATATTTAACGCATAAGCTTTCCTTCAATCAAAAACAATTAAACCATGAACATAAAAAATACACAAATGAGATCTAAATCATTCTCTCAGTAACGAAATTGCTGAAAAGACTCGATGGGGATTGCTTTACCACCATCCAAACGATTCACAACGGCATCACGCTCAACCTTGAGCTCAATGCATTCAAAAGAACGCAACTCTGGATCATCGCTGCACTCGCGACGGGGAACTTCAACTGTTTTCACATTTCGCTGCTCAATCACCTTTTTCTTGGGGATCTTGACCTCATCCGCAAGAGGCACTTCACGCGGTCCAAAGGAACACAATTCCCTGGCTAGATCGGTTTGAGCTTTTTCAAGACAAACACTATATTCAGCTTCTATTGTCTTCCTCATAGCCTGATCCCTTTGAGCCTTTAATTTCTTTTTTTCAAGCGCCGTAATGGGCACAGAATGACGCACGGTGGTAATGGTCTCCATCACATAAACACCGCCAAGAGAGATCCATTCCTTCGCAGCCTTTTCAGCCTCCTCACGAGACTGAAAATGGGAGCTATCCATTTCAGTGGGCGCGGGAATCGTACGCCTTGCATTGGAATAAAAAAGGCCCGCATAAACCAGCATGCCAACCAAACCACTGCCAACAACAGCCATAAACAATGCGAGCGTGGAGAGCCCTTTCAATCAATTGGAAGCAAGCAATAAAAATCTAGCAGGCATCAGCCAGGCCTTGAGAATCACGGATCTATGCAAAAAACAAAGATCTAAATTTAATCGATTCAAATCAGATCAAAAACAACAATTGAGGCGCAGATCCAATCCAGTCTCCTCAGAGCGTCCAGCGATCAGGGAGACATCCTGACCGCCCGGACTTAGCCCTTCGCAAAGCAGCGATCAAGATGATCGACGACGCGTTGATGACGCGAGCGCGAACGGGACTTGCTGGGACTGATAATTCCCAACCAAAAGCGACCGTCTCCCTGGACGACCAACACGGGTTTGCTCGCCCGCTGCCCTTGGGACTTGAGCAGCGACAGGCTGAGTTTGTCCGCAACCTCAGCCCCTCGCGGTTTCGATCGCAGCCTGGCCAGCACAGGATTCACCTGAGCCACGGGAAGAAAGGTGGCCTCTTGGGACTCCGTCACCAGGATCATCCCGTCGAGCCATGCCACCTCCACCAAGAGATCTTCAATCGAAGCCAGCAAGGAGGGGAGGGGGAAGGCCAAACGGACAGCTTCGTTTCTTAATGTTTTCTTCCTAATCCCTTTTTGGGCTCGCCGCGCAAGGGCCTCAACAGGCCTCAACCATCCTTAACGAATTCAATCAACGAATTAAGAGCAGCACACCCATCTGTCCGCCGACCAAACGTCGATGCTGTGCGGCGGTGAAGCCAGCGGCAACAGCTTCACGCTCCTGCTCCTCTCCCGTGAGGAATTGCTCCACGCTCGTTTCCAGATAGGCGTACTGGTCGGCAAGCCCCATGCCAGCGGCGACAGGGACCACCACCCGGCGCAGGTAGGTGCGCTGAAAAGCAGCTGCTGCACTGCCTTGTGGCAACCGATTGAAGTCCAAAACAGCAGCGCGCCCGCCAGGCTTCAGCAGCCTTGCCATCTCCTGAAAACCCAACAACGGGTCTGCCAGGTTGCGCAACCCGTACGCCATCACCACCCCATCGAAGTCCTGATCCGGCAACCCGGTGTCCAGCGCATCCGCTTGGATCCATTGCACCGGCAACCAGGGCTCGCGCCCGGCGCGTTCCGCAGCCAGCGACAGCGGTGCAGCGGCGGCATCCAACCCCAAAACCGAGCCCTCCGGCCTCAACTTTCGTGCCAAAGCAAGGGCGAGATCCCCCGTTCCACAACACAGATCAAGCCAACGCTCAGGCGATTGCGGGCTCAGCCAGGACAGGAGTTGACGCTTCCACTGTCTGTGCAGCCCCAAACTGAGCAGATCATTCAGGCGGTCGTAACGGGGAGCAACGGCGTTAAACAACGCCTCCACCGCCGCTGGGTCACGAGGTTTCACAAGCAGCTCAAACCAGCAGTCCGTTCAAAGTCATCACCATCACCGTGGCCAAACCAACGGCAGCTGAACACACCAAGCAGCCCGCGAGCATCAACGAAAATTCCTGTTGATCGATCGCCGCTTGCATCAATTGCAGGGCCCAGGCCAGCAACGCCATCACCACCGCAACCAAAAGGATCCCCACAGGCAAGGCCTGATGACGCGTCATAAATGGCAAACCACCCAGCAACAACCGCCCTGCTAAGTCCCCCCAATTTAAGGCGCCAGCTCAGGCTCCAAGGGCCTGATCAGCAAACCGCGTCCCTGCAAATCCAGCTTGATTTGCTCAACGCTGAGAACACCGTCATGGAGGAGTGAGGCCAACAAGGCCGCCGATGCCTGGCCGCCCTCTGGCCCTGCATCGAGGGCGGCAGCGATGTGATCCATACACCCCGCCCCTCCCGAGGCGATCACAGGTACAGCAACGGCCTGAGCCACCGCCCTGGTGAGCGCCAAGTCGTAACCCGCTTGGGTTCCGTCTCCATCCATTGAAGTGAGCAGGATCTCCCCCGCCCCAAGGTCCGCAACCCGACGGGCCCAGTCCACCGCATCCAATCCGGTGTTTTCGCGGCCTCCTTTCACATAGACATCCCAGCCCCCACTCGAGCGGCGCCTCGCATCAATCGCCACAACAATGCACTGACAGCCGAAACGCTCAGCCCCCTCAGACACCAGTTCAGGGCGGCGAACAGCCGACGAATTCAAACTCACTTTGTCGGCACCGGCACGCAGCAGTTCCGTGATGCCCTCCACGGAAGCGATTCCGCCACCCACCGTGAACGGGATCGTCACACTCGCAGCCGTACGACGGACGAGGTCCACCAAGGTGGCGCGTCCCTCATGGCTGGCCGCAATGTCAAGAAACACCAGTTCATCGGCTCCGGCCTCGCTGTAACGACAGGCCAATTCCACCGGATCGCCTGCGTCACGCAGGCCCACAAAATTGACACCTTTCACCACCCGGCCGTTGGCCACGTCGAGGCAGGGAATCAAACGAAGAGCGACCATGTCAATTGAAAAGAGGCTGTTAGTGTTGCGGCCACTTCTCAAGCCTCGCAGGCCATGTCACAGCAGACGTCAGTCACGATCGACATCGGCTCGAAAGTCCGGGTCACCCGGGTCCGTGATCGCATTTCCGGTGCACTGGTGGAATTGCTCAAGAAAGACGCCATCGGCACCGTGGTTGATTTCCGCACTGTCGATGGGAAAGGAATCGGCGTGGTCGTTCAGCTCAGTGATGGCTCAACCAGCTGGTTCTTCGAAGACGAAATCGCTCCCGGCTGAGGATTGACCTAGTGAGTGACGCCCGTCAGCTGCTCGGAATGAAAGGTGCCAGTGGCACCTCCAACATTTGGAAGCTGCGCTTGCAGCTGATGAAACCAGTCACCTGGATCCCTTTGATCTGGGGGGTGGTGTGTGGTGCTGCCGCCAGTGGCAATTACGAATGGCGTTTTGACCATGTGGCCGCTGCGCTGGCCTGCATGGTGATGAGTGGCCCTCTTCTCGCGGGCTACACCCAAACCATCAACGACTACTACGATCGCGAGATCGATGCGATCAATGAGCCGTACCGGCCGATCCCTTCGGGTGCGATCAGCCTCGGCCAAGTGAAGGTTCAGATCTGGGGCCTCTTGATCGCCGGCTTAGCGGTGTCTTGGGGTTTGGACGTTTGGGCTGGACACAGCACTCCCGTGCTGTTCCTGCTCGCCCTTGGTGGCTCGTTTGTGAGCTTTATCTATTCAGCGCCTCCCCTCAAGCTGAAACAGAACGGTTGGTTGGGCAATTACGCCCTCGGGGCCAGTTACATCGCCCTTCCCTGGTGGGCGGGTCAGGCCCTGTTTGGCCAACTCACCTGGGCGACGGCACTGCTCACGCTTGCCTACAGCCTCGCCGGCTTGGGAATTGCCGTGGTCAACGACTTCAAAAGTGTGGAAGGTGATCGCGCTCTCGGCCTTCAGTCACTCCCTGTTGCATTTGGGATTGGGCCCGCAAGCTGGATCAGCGCTGGGATGATCGACCTCTTCCAGCTCTTGATGGTTGCAGTTCTGATCGCAATCGGGCAGCATTTTGCAGCCGTCTTGCTTGTGTTGTTGATCGTGCCTCAGATCACTTTTCAAGACATCTGGCTGCTTCGCGACCCCGTTGAATTCGACGTGAAATATCAAGCCAGCGCCCAGCCCTTTCTCGTGCTTGGGATGCTGGTCACAGCGTTGGCGATCGGCCACAGTCCCCTGACGCAGGGAATGTGAATCCCACCCGTCGTCACTGGTTCCTGATCGCGGGTGTCGCCGCTGCGATTGGCAGTGGTGCGGCCCTCGGGCAGGCCGCCATCACACGCGCGATAGATGCGACCTTGCCCGATGCCAGAGGGATCAATCTCTTCAATCGGCCTGGCACGATCACGCTCCTCTCGAGCAACGGCAAGGTGATCCAAAAACTTGGGCCAGCCACCCGGGAGAAGATCAAACCAGGGCAAATGCCCCAGCTGGTGATGCAATCGTTCATCGCAGCGGAAGACCGTCGCTTCTTTGACCATGACGGCGTTGATCTCTGGGGAATCGGACGGGCCGTTGTCACGAATTTGAAGCAGGGCTCGGTGCGCGAAGGAGCGAGCACGATCACCCAGCAACTGGCCCGCACGGTGTTCTTGAGCCAGGACCGGACGGTCACGCGCAAACTCAAAGAAGCAGCACTGGCCTACAAGCTCGAGCGTCAACTCAGCAAGGAGCAGATCCTCGAGCAATACCTCAATTTTGTGTATCTCGGATCCAGCGCCTATGGCGTCTCCGATGCGGCTTGGGTGTATTTCTCGAAGCAACCGGAGGATCTAACCCTCCCAGAAGCGGCTCTCATTGCTGGCATGCCACCAGCCCCCTCGCTCTACTCACCGCTGGTGAACCCCGAGATTGCCCTGCAAAGGCGCAGCATCGTGATCAGCCGCATGGAGCAGGAAGGATTCATCACCTCCGGCGAAGCGGAAGCAGCTCGCAACAGCCCACTGGCCCTCAAGCCCGCGATCCCGAAGTACTACAACAGCACGGCTCCCTACTTCACAACCTGGGTCGCCCAACAGTTGCCCACCTTGCTCACCCCAGAACAACTGGAGGTGGGAGGCCTCAAGATTCGCACCAGCCTGAATCTCGATTGGCAACGCAAAGCCCAAAAGGTGGTGCGTGAAATCGCTCCGAATGGAACAGAAGGTGTGATTGTTTCGATCGCCCCTGGCACCGGATTGGTGCGGGTGATGGTGGGAGGAAAAAACTTTTATTCCAGCCAGTTCAACCGCGCCACCCAGGCCCTGAGATCACCAGGGTCCACCTTCAAACTGTTTCCCTACAGCGCAGCGATTAATGCGGGCGTCAAAGCAGAAGATATTTTTCTGGACAGACCGCGCTGCTGGAACGGTTACTGCCCCAAAAACTTTGGCAAAAAATATTTTGGCAACATCTCTCTCGCCGACGCCTTAAAGAATTCGCTCAACACGGTTGCGGTGCAATTGCAAGACAAGGTGGGCTTTGACCCGATCATTGCAATGGCCAACAATCTCGGCATTGGCAACCAGCGACCTCTCGGCCGCTACTACCCGATGGCCATCGGTGCCTATGAACAAACCGTTTTAGACATGACGGCCGCCTATTCCGCCGTCACCAACCGCGGTGTGTACGTGAAACCCACCGCCTTTGAAGAGATCAGAGGTCCTGGAGGCGATGTGCTTTGGAGCCGCAGGCTCGATGGCGATCGAGGCAAACGTGCCATGGATAGCGACGTTGCCGACACCATGAATTGGATGCTGCAGCGGGTGGTGAGCGGCGGCACGGGCATTGCAGCCAAGCTGGATGATCGCCCCGTTGCCGGCAAAACGGGAACCTCAGAGGGGGGACGGGACATCTGGTTCATCGGCTCGATTCCCCAGCTCACCACAGCCGTTTGGTTTGGTCACGACAACAACGCGGAGACCAAGAGCAACAGTGGCGAATCCGCCTGGGCCTGGAAGCAATTCATGAATCAAATCAAGTCTGAATTTCCGGCGCAGAAGTTTCCAGCCAAGCCCAAAACGGTACGACCGGTGCTTCAACGACCTGGCAAAAAGAAAGCGCGCAACCCCAATCGACCGAACCCCGGAGACGGGCCTCTGCCGGATCGTGATCTATTTGGTGCGAATGATGATCCTTTCAATGAAAACTCAGCCCCACCGAAGCCCGCACCCAAGCCCCGTTACGTGAGCCCCTCTGGTGGCCCCCCCGTAGACGAATTCTTCAGGCCTTTGCCGGTGCAGTGATCGGTGCCGTGACTGGTGCCGAGATCACAGCGGTGTAAAACCCATCACCGCCATCGGGGTCAGGCCAGCGCTGCTGCTCAGACTCCAACTGATAGCGGGCGTGGCCTTGGAGAAGATTGTGGACCTGCGCCACGTTCTCATCGGGATGGATCGTGCAGGTCGCATAGACCAATCGCCCACCAGGGGCGAGCAAGGGCAGCATCGCCTCCAGTAAGCGCGCTTGCAGCGGCAACAGCTCCTCCACCGTGGCAGGCGTGACACGCCAACGGGCATCGGGATGACGGGACAAGGTCCCCAGCCCCGAGCAAGGAACATCGAGCAGGATCCGTTGAAAGAAACCACGCCATTGGGGCTGTTGTGCAAGCAGGTCGGTCGCATCCGCTGCCAGCGCCTGGATGGAAGCGCATCCCAAGCGAGAGGCATTCGCGGCCACTCGCTTTAAACGACCAGCGGAGCGATCCACGGCCCAGATCTCACCCCCATCCCCCATCAGCTCCGCCAGATGGGTGGCCTTCCCACCCGGGGCAGCGCAGGCATCCAGAACCCGATCTCCAGGCTGAGGCGCTAAGAGCGGAGCAACCCCCTGGGCCGATCGATCCTGAACGCTCCAATGCCCCTGTTCAAAACCTGGCCAACGGCGCAAATCACCTGCAGGCGCCAGCACCTGCAAGCCATCTGGGCAAGCCTCGATCGGCTGCGTGGGCACCCCAGCCTCAGCCAATTCAGCCGCCACCAACTCTGGTGTGCTGCACAAGCGATTCACCCGCAGATCCAAGGGGGGCACTTGATTGCAGGCGATCGCCACCCGCTCGGCCTGATCAGGACCCGTCCAGTTCAGGAGGCTCTCAGCAAACCAAACGGGTAGGGAGTGGCTCAACGCCAGTCGTTCGGCGGGTTGGTTGGGCACCGCCAGGGTCTCGCCGGCCTCCTTGGCGCGTAGGGCCGAGCGCAGCACACCATTCACCACCGGCGACAGCTTGGAGAGCCGGTGGCGCTTGGCTAGCTCCACAGTGGTATCCACCGCTGCTGCAGCCGGGATGCGCTGCATCCGCAGCAGTTGATACAGGCCGAGATGCAGGAGCCAACGCAAGCGGGGCGGCTGCTTATGGGCTGGAACTTTGCCGAGACGATCCAACCAACCATCCAGCCATTGACGCCAGCGGATGCATCCATAGGCCAGCTCGGTGGCCAGGCCGCGATCCGCTGGAAACAGGGGATTTTGACGAAGGGCCCGCTCTAGGGCTACGTCGGCATAGGCGCCCGCAGCCACGGCCTCCAGTACCTCCCAGGCCAAACGACGCGCCGGTAAACCAATTTTGGCGCCGTTGACTTCGGGCTCACTCACGGGCAATGGCGAATTGGTGGATCTCTAGAGCTAGCGCCTCGAGGTCCGGCCTCCAGAGAAATCGCTGCAACAGGAGCCGGCCGTCTGCATCCACAGGGATTCCCTCTGCAATCAAAAGCTGCCGCTGCATCCAATCGGATCCCTCCCTGCTCAGGCTCATCGAAATCCGTCCCTTGGCATTCACAACCCGCTGCCAAGGCACCTCAGAAGGCAAGCTCAGCCGGCGCAAAGCCCATCCCACCTGACGCGCGCAGCCCCAGGCCCCGAGCCAGTCAGCCACCTGGCCATAGGTGGCCAAATGACCAGGCGGAATCAAACTGACGGCATGCCAAACCCGCTCATCAAAACGTCTCTCCCAGCTGGACCCAATCAAATGTTTTTATCGTCATCAACCCACCACTAGGTAGCTCGTTACGAGCCAATCTGACTGCACACGCCATCCTTTCGATAGTTCGAGCGACGCCCCTCAACGATCCGGTTTTCTTTTCAGGCCATATGACAACCCAAGACAATGGCGATTTGCGAATTGATCTCTCCTTAAGTCCTGCAGACCTCAGGTTGCTGCTGGATGCCGTGAACTACCGACTCGAGCGCTGGCCAGGAGGGGAACCTTATGAGCAAGAGGATTTGCACACCATGCAAACCCTCTTACAAGCCGCCATTTTGGAAGCCAATTTTGGCTCCACTGGGGAGCGCTGAAGGCATCAGCCCCCATCCACTTGGCAACCCAACAAGGCGCCAGCGGCACCACCAACGGGAACACCCACCCAGCGGCCGTTGCCCCGTGACAAGGCGGCACCAAGGCCAGCGCCCAATAAGCCGCCGATCACACTGCCTTCCAGGCAACTATTGGTGTCTTGATTGTTCACGTAGACATCACGAGTGGCACCGACCCAAGGATCGCGAGCTGAACCGCCATACCGCTGATCGACATAGGCAGATTGAGCGTCATAGCTATTTTTCGGCCTTGCAAAAGCAGGTGCAGTGGCAGCAGCAGCCGACATCAACATCAAAGCAACAGCGACCCCGGCGCGTTTCATGGAGTGAGAAGCAACAACTCCATCGTTCTGCAAACCAACGGGGAATCGATGACTGAACCCGCCCCGCGATGCGTCTGGATGTGACCGAGAGCGGCATCCCATACCCTCAGGGATAGAGAACGATGCGCCATGCCCATCCTTCCCCGTCGTTTCGAGCGGTTGCGTGCGGTCTTGAACCAACGCATGGCCAACCTCACCGTTCTGGTCGAGCACGTGGACAAACCCCACAACCTCTCTGCCATCCTGCGCAGCTGCGATGCGGTTGGCGTGCTGGAAGCCCATGCCGTAAGCCTCAGTGGCCGGTCACGCACGTACAACAGCACGGCCCAAGGCAGCCAACGCTGGGTGCCCTTGCATGACCACCCCAACATCGAGGCAGCTGTTAAACAACTCAAAGACAGGGGCTTTCACCTGTATGGCACCAATCTGAGCGTGGATGCGGTCGATTACCGCGACTGTGACTTCACCGGTCCTAGCGCCTTTGTATTGGGCGCAGAGAAATGGGGACTCAGCGAAAACGCCACCAAGCTGATGGACACCGACGTGTTCATCCCGATGCGCGGCATGGTGCAGTCGCTCAACGTGTCGGTGGCCACTGCCACCCTCTTGTTTGAGGCACTGCGTCAGCGGGAAGCGGCTGGACTTGCCCCATCCGATGGGGAGGGAATTCCAGCAGAGAACTACGACAATCTGTTGTTCGAGTGGGCCTATCCCGACGTTGCCCTGTGGTGCCGCGAACGAGAAAGGGCTTATCCAACCCTCAACGCGGAGGGGGAGATTCAAGAAGAGCTTCCACGCAACGCAAAACTGCGCTGCTAATCAAGATCTGACCTCAGGCAGGGGGGTTAGAACGGCATCAACATATCTTTTCCAGCCTTGGAGCGTGCCACCACAGGATGGTTGCGCCGGGCAGCGGGCAAACGCAGGGCAAACACCAGCACCAGCACTTCCAGGAACAAACTACGTCCGATGAACAGCACCACCAAGCCAAGGGTGATGGCCAGGATTTGCTCTAAAAGACCGATCACGTCATCGGGATTGCTGCGCCCCGCCAACCACAGGTAGGTCATCAGGCCAAGCAACAGCAATGTGGCCCAGAGCGTCATGCGCGAGACACCAACTATTTTCAGTTTGCCGCGTCGCGCCCCGTACTGCTCACCCAAGACTCGAGTCCTTCTCCAAGGAACGACAAACCCAGCACCAGCACAAACATCGCCAATCCTGGGTAGAGGGCCGTCCACCAGATGCCCGTGGGCACAGCCGCAAGCGCAAGATTGAGATCACTCCCCCATTCCGGCACCGTTTCTGGCAAGCCCAGGCCGAGAAAGCCCAAGCCGCCGAGCACCAACACCGCATCAGCAGCATTCAAGGTGAGCAAAACGGGCACGGAGGTGATCACATTGCGGAACAGGTAGCGCCGCAGGATCCAGATGGGACCAGCACCAAGGGTTTGTGCTGCCTCCACGAACAGCTCCGATTTCACCTGGGCCGTTTGATTGCGCACCACCCGGAAGTACTGGGGGATGTACACCACACACAAGGCTGCTGCTGCATTGGGAATCCCTCGGCCCAGCAGAAACGCCAAGACCACAGACAACAACAACACCGGCAAGGTGTAAAGGGTGTCCATGAGCAGAACCAGCACCCGGTCGACCCCGCCCCCCAGGTAGCCGCTGATCATGCCCACCGGCACTCCCACCACCAAGGCAAGAACAACCGCCAGCAGCACCACTTGAAGCGCCACACCACTCCCCTGCAGTGTGCGCACACACACATCGCGGCCGAGCCGATCGGTGCCACACCAATGCTGCGGAGACGGCGGTGCATAGATCGCATTGTCCAAACCGGCATTGGGATCCGGAAGGAAGCCAACACTGATCAACACAGGCGTGAGCAGGGCAACGGCGATGTAGATCCCCACAATCACAAGCCCCCATCGGGCCATGCGAGCCGAGAGGGTGGGCCGTGCAATGCCTAAGGGAGAGACCGCAAAACTCAAGGCAAGAGAACGCGCTAGGGGTTTCATTCTCCCTGGTCCAGCTGCCAAAATCTCAGGGAAATAGACAATCACGCTGAGAACCGATTTCGTGGCATCTGGGTCCAACTGGCGATCAAAACTTCTTGGAAGCCTTGAGGGCCAACTTCAGCTGGCCACCTACACCGCCGTGCTGATTGGATTCACTGGGGCCACCACCACAGGGCTCTGGCTGAGTAACCGCAATCAAATCCGCAACGGAGAAGCGGATTTGCAGGCCAATGCGGACCATCTGAACAACCACCTGGTGGCCCATCGGCACCTCGGCCAAGGCCATTCAGCCCGCGATTGGAGCCCAACGATTGAGGAGGAAGTGCGCCAGGCGCTGCGCGATCACTCCAGCGTGCGCACCACCCTCTGGATTGAGCTGGCAGATGGACGCCTAGTGCTGCCAACGCTTGGCCCCATCGCCATCCCTCAAAAGATGATGAGAGCCACCATGCAGGCTCACAAACAGGATCCCAAAACTCGGCTGATCAGCGTTGAAGACGCGGATTACCTCACGTTGCTTGGTCGCTCCTATCCCACAGGGGAACGGCTTTGGAGTAGTGCCAAAGCGATTAACTCGGGCCGCATCCAAAACGAATTTTTGGGTTGGATGATTGCTATCGGGGTGGGATCGATGTTGCTCTCACTGATCACGATCACCGTGATGGTGAGACGGATCGTGAGGCCTCTGCTGCATCTCAGTGAGCGCAGTGCCGCCCTCACCGCCGACACCCTCAATCAAGATCCGATTCCAGAGATGACGGCGGCACCAAAGGAAGTGCGGCAACTGGCAAGGACCTATTCCGAATTAATGGAACGGCTGGCGCTGTCATGGAATGATCAGCAGCGCTTTGTGAGTGCCGTGAGCCATGAGTTGCGAACACCGCTCACCATTGTTCAGGGGTATCTGCATCGCACAATCAAACGCAGCAATGGGTTAAGCGACGACGAACGTCGCGGACTGAAAACGGCAGAAGAGGAAAGCATTCGCATGCGGATGCTGCTCGACGATCTCCTCGACCTCTCGCGCGGGGACTCCGGCCAACTCCAACTCAACCAAGAAGTGGTGGATCTTGGGCCCTTAGTGGAGAAAGTGGCTGATCTCAGCCAAAGCAATCTCACCGATCGCAGGCTTGAAGTGCTCAACAACATTCCTATTGATGAAAACAGTGAGGCACTAGCTGACCCTGGTCGCCTCCAACAAGTGCTCTTGGATTTAATCGATAACGCTGCCAAATACTCCGCAGAAGACTCTCTGATTTCGCTGATTCTTTATCCTCATCCAAATGGGATCGTCATCGATGTGAAAGACGAAGGAATCGGCATTCCGGAGAGTGATCTCCCCCATATTTTCAAGCGCTTTCATCGGGCTAAAAACAGCTCAGGCAGCAGCGGCACCGGGCTCGGGCTGTCTGTTGTGGCCCTGCTGATGTCCGCTATGGGAGGGAAAGTGCACGTGCAAAGCAAAGAAGGAGAGGGAAGCTGCTTCTCCGTGATCCTTCCGAAACCAACGTCAACGGCGAGTGCAACGTGATGATGATCTATTACATAATTTTTTGTTCCCTGCTGATTCCTGTGAATTTATGGGCAGCCATTACTCCGCATTTACATAGTGATCTGAGCATGCAAATCCTGCATGCAACGTCCACCCTGATCTTGCTGCCCCTGTTAGTGAGTCTCTGGACCCAACGCAAACGTCTCAATCATTTTATTAGCTTCATTTTGAGCACGTTCCTAAGCGTGATGGTGGTGATCAACACCTGGATTGCCTTCATGGGCATGGGAGTGCGCAACGGCTGGATTGATCACCTCTTTCTGGCCCTGGCAGCCATGAGTGTGGAAGTCTACTTCCTGTGCATGCCTGTACCTGCAGCTGAAAAGCTTGACCAAGCAGAAGGCATCGATGCAGTCTGACACTGGTGTGACAAGGGAAGACCTGCACTGGGCACATACCTAGAGTTGAGTGAATAAGGCTCAAAAAACTTGCAAACTCCAACCAATCAGCACCCGCAAATTCCCACCTATTTGGTGGCAGTTTCCTCTGCTTTTTTGGTTGAACTGTTTCACTTGGAATACAGCGGACCCTTTTTGGTTGGACATTCATTCCTAGTGGGACTGGTGGTGGGCCTGTTTGGCTGGCTACTGGCCTGGGGGTTATGGCGATTCTGGAGAGTGTTTCCATACAAGCGCTGGGTGAAGATCAGAATCAAGGTCTATTTCAACGATTAAGTAGAAAGCACTTGATTCAGAACACGGCAGCAGAGCGAAGGCGTTTGGAGCCATGATCAGCCTCCTGTTCCAACGCGAGATGCAGCACCTTGGAGTGAGGATCCTGGCGGACTTGAAACCCCAAATCGTCCTTGGCTAAGCCATCAATAAGAACGCGGTTTTGAGCTGTTCCCCCTGGTCTGATCACACCATCAAGGCCGTAGGCAGGCCCGCAGCGCATCAACACCTGCCCGCGCCAAATCGCTGAAGGCGCTGCTCCCACGCTGTAAACAATGGTTGGAGCAGACACCTGGAACTTGCTGGAATCCAGGCCGATGGCGAGCACGGGCTGGCGGCCAGCCATGCCGCAGGACCATTGATCGGAATTAACAGGATCCACCTCCCAGCCAGTTCCAATCGCCAACTCACCTCGAATCAACTCCAAGGTTTGGCGTTGCTGCGCTGATTCACGCAACCGACTCGCCATGGTGTTGCCGAGGCGTAGATCAGCACCAATCAGCTGCAGCATCACAACAAACAGCAGGCTCCCAAGGCTGAGCGAAAGCATCAGCTCGATCAGCGTGAAGCCTTTCTCAGCTCGTGTTTCGGAAATTCGCTTGATCATCGGCTTAGCTCGCAGCGACATCTGGCAAACAACGGCTACTAAGCAGACGCCCTCCATCAGATGGAAGAGGGGCCTGATAGGAACCAATCCGGCTCACGCCCAAGGGCAAACTCACCACCAAACAACGCGCTTTTGCCAAGCGCTGATGACTGAGCACCGCGATGCCGCCATCCAAGAGCAAACCGTTGGCGGTGAAGCGCAACACCGGGGGCAAGTTGGTGCTCAACTCGATTGGCCCCTGTTCAAACGCTTCCTGCAAGGCCATCCCAATCCCAGGACAGGCAGGAAGAGAAACCGGCAGGATCCCATCATCAGGAGCCATGAATCCCTCTTCGTTCAGGGAAAGTCCGCAAGCGGTCTGCTCACGCCGAGCAATGCTCCGGGCCCGGTCCAAACCGCTCTGCAAGCGGCGCGCACTGGCATCGAGCTGAAGCTGATCGCGATCGCCGCGACCCGTCACGACTGGAATCGACGCCAACATCCCCACCAAGCTCACCACCATGATTTGCTCAATCAAGCTCATGAACTCACCTCTTCCTGCTTGCAGAGGCCATAGGCAGCAGGCGACAACAGCAAACGCCTCTTGAATGGAGGCATTACGTGCTGAGAAGTCGCACTGAGCTCAAGCCAATGGCCAAGGCCCTGGGGATCAACACTCCAACGGCTGCTCACATCAGATCCAAGCGGCAAGCGCTCAGCAACAGCTGCCTCTAAGGCTTCAGGGTTAAACCTGCAATCAGGCGAGCTGGAATCAATCACGGCAGATGATGCCTCATCCGACTGAAGCCAACGATCAGTCGCGATCCTCGCCGTCTCCAACTGAAGAGCAAGCGCATCCAACTGCATGGCGCGTTGAACTTCAGTGGCAGCCTGATTCCATACGCCGAGGGCGGCACTGCTGCTTCCAGCCAACACAACCGATGAGACCAGCACTTCAAGCAAGCTCATCACTCACCCTTCAGCTGAGGAACGCGAGCCTGCAACCCCACATCACTGATGCCCAGGACCGCAGGAGCAAGAGGATCAAGCGCAAGTCGGAAACGACCAGTTCGTCCATCCGCTAACTGCAATCGCAACGCCCCGTTTTCACCATGGGGAGTCCAATCGAGCAGGGACCATAGCTTCTCTCCCACCACACCACGACTCAGCTGGGATGGATCGGATGCTTTGCAATCGTGAACGGCAGCAGGCCAATCATGCGATGGCCACTGCAGCAAACAAGCTTGAGGCCCACGGGAAGCAACAACAAAGGCCTGGGCCGCAGAGCGCAACTGATCAGCACTTTGCTCTCTCTGACCAGAGGCATGGACCCGCAAGCGTTTCTGGAGGCTGAGCGTATGGATCGAGGCACTGCCCAGCAACAACACCGCTGAAGCGGTGATCGCCAACGGCATCACGAAGCCGGATTGGGAGGGTGGGCGTCTGCCAAACCACGAAACCACAGGAATCAACGCAACGGTTTCAAACATTCCCCCAACCATCAACGTAGGGTTTCGGCAGATGGTGCCAGCACCTTGTTGCAGGAGACCCGCTCCCGGCTGCTCGTCGTTGATGACGATCCAGAACTGCTGCAATTTTTGCTGGATGAGTTCTCTCGTGAACAGGCGGAGTGCATCGGCGCGATCAACGGCACCGAAGCACTCCAACACCTGCGTCAGAGCCGGTTTGATCTCCTCATTCTGGATTGGACACTGCCGGACTTTGATGGCATTGAAATCTGCCGGCGGCTGCGCAGCAGCGGTGACCAGACACCGGTGTTGATGCTGACCGCCCATGACGATCTGGACGAACAGGTGCAGGCCCTGGATCTGGGGGCAGACGACTACCTCACCAAACCGTTTGAGCTCAAGGAACTCCACGCCAGGGTGCGTGCCCGACTGAGACGCGGGCACGTGGAAAAAGCGGAACAACAAAGCGAGACGCTCTCGCTCGGAGACCTGAGCATCGATGTGCTCAGCCGTGCTGTGCGCTTCAAGGACAAGGCACTGTCGCTGTCGCAACGGGAATTTAATCTGCTGCACTTCCTGGTGGAGCGCTCAGGCCAGGTGTTAACCCGGCAAGCGATCCTGGAAGGGGTCTGGGGAGCACCGTTTGTGGGCGACCCCAACACCCTGGATGTGTATCTGGGCTATCTGCGCCGCAAACTCAAGCAACAGGGTTCGCCCCCCCTGGTTCACACCATCCGGGGGGTTGGTTTCATGGCGCGGGTGGATGAGACACAACCCTGAACTGCAATTGAACATCGGCACCACCACCGGGTGCATCGCGAATCGATAACGCCCCTCCCATCGCCTGAAGCAACTGATCAACCAGGGCCAGCCCAAGCCCCACCCCTCGGGTTGGACCGGCCATCGCTCCCCGTGCAAACCGCCTGAAAACCTGCTCACGCTCCGCTTCTGGGATGCCGGGTCCATGATCCAGAACATGCAGAACCAACTGATCGATTCTCCACTCAGCCTGCAACTGCACCAGGCCTGGGCTGTAGAGCATGGCATTGGAGATCAGGGCCTTCAGGCATTGCTGCAGGCGCTGGCTATCGGCCCTGAACAGCAGCACCGGTTCTGATCTGGGTGGCGGAAGCCGCAAGCGATCAGCTGCGGCAGCGAAGCAGCGCTCGTAGGCCATCAGCAGCTGCTCCTCGGCATCCAGGGTTTCGATCTGCAAAGGCAATCGACCTGAATCAAGGCGTGAAAGATCCCTGAGCGCATCAAGAATGCTGGCCATCCGCTCCGCTTCTGAAGCCATCACAGCTGCAGAGCGCTGCGTGGCAGAGGGGAGCAGGTCACGGTTGAGCCGTTGCGCATGACCGGAAATCACGGTGATCGGGGTGCGCAGCTCATGGGCGGCACCATCCACAAACTCCTTCTCCCGCTGCCAGGCCGCCGCCAATCGCTGTTGCAGCTGATTGAAGGCGAGCACGATCGGCCGCAACTCCTGCGGCTGAAGCTCGGCATCCACCAAGTCCTGACCCAGGGTGTTCGCCTCCAGGGCCTGCAGTTGATCCACAAGGGCATTGAGAGGGATCACCAGGCCGCGATACAACACAGGACGCAGCAACAGGGATGTGAGCAGGATCGACACACCGGCTGCTGCGATCAGCAGCAACTGACTCAAACGCTCCTGCTGCAGAGAACGGGTGACGTTCTGACGCAGCTCCAGCCAATCCAACCCGTCGATCGGCTCCGGCAAACGGCGACGACTCACCAACCATTGCTGATTCCCTGTGAATTCCTGCAGCTGGGGAGCCAAGGCAGGTCCTGCAGGCTGCAGCTCCACATGAAGTTGTGTGTTGCTGGGAGGGGCAATTGCGGTGGAATGCAGGGAAAGAAGGCGGGCAATAGAAGCCGCCAGATCCTGATGGTTGTTGTTCCGTTGGGCCGTGGCAAAGGCAGAATGAACCGCCAGAAGCACGGCGTAGCCAGCGATCACCGTGAGCAAGGCCGAAGACTGCAGCCAAATCCGGAGGGATGGCAACGGACGAGGGTGATTCAAAACATTCTTTACATAAGAACCTTCTTAGCAAGCTCTAGCCGTTTCCTTCTTTATCGGCCACTGGCCGGGGGAATGATTGATCTGTGGGCACGACGTGCACCGATCCGTTTTCTCTCTCAACGAACAATCATGACTACTCTCAAGAGCCGTCTTCAGCTGTCCCTTCTCAACCGCAAAAAAGGTCGCAATCTTCTGGAAAAAGGCTTCACCCTTGTGGAGCTGATGGTCGTGACTGTGATCGTTGGAATCCTTTCAGGAATAGCACTTCCGAGTTTCCTGGGCCAGGCCAACAAAGCCAAGGCAACTGAATGCACCACGAAAGTGGGATCAATCCTTTCAGCCTTTGGCGCCGACGCTGCTGGAAACAAGGTTGAAGCTCTTGCTAGCGCCGTGGCTCAAGCCGAGAATGAAACAACAACGTCCGAATATTGCACGATTGCCGCACCCACCGATGCCGGTAATACTGGAGTACTTGCTATATCCGCCACAGGTAAAGATGACCTGGCTGGTGAATACTTTGCAGCCGGTTGCGTGAATTCAACAACTGGATCCAGAGAACTCGTGACCTCCACCGAAGCAGCGCCTGATGCGCCAACCTGTGCATAATAATAGTAGCATTAAAATTAGACAAAAAGGCAGTCCGAAGGCTGCCTTTTTACGGCAATCCAAAAAGCCAAAAAAAACATTCAATCCTCCTACACAACCAGACAGGAGGAAAATTCTCGTAAATGCTAATCAAAGCATATTAAGCAAATTTTCAATATTTACGATTTTCTCACATCATCGCAAAATACACAACAAATAAAATAAATGAGGCGCCAATTAATCAATAGATTATCACAAAACTCTCAGGCGTCATTCATTAAGGATTCCCACCATTGAAGCAAAATTTAGGAATTGAGGTCGAGGTGAAGCCTGATGAATTCGACAAACTCTGTAGTTCAAAGTGCCGGTTTCAGCATGTCAGAAGTGCTAGTAACGGTATCCATCATCGGGATTCTGAGTTCCATATCACTTCCAAGCTTCATGGGCCAAATGCAACGCACACATCAGCGGGAAACAGTCACAACCGTGACCCAAGCGATGGATTTAGTGATAACAACTTACGACGAAGAAGACAATATTTTGCCGAATGGATGGAATGACTTCAGGCGGGATTTCATGACGGACACAGGGGTTGCTTCCGGGGCAACCTTTTCGGAGATCACACTGCCCGGAGCCAACTACACCCTTACTGCCACTGGAGGAGGGCTAGAGCCCAGATACGTGTTCACGGCAACCCCAACTGAATCCAAAGCAAGCGGTTTCAATGTGCTCGGCTGCATCAATGTTCGGACAGGAGCCAGCAATATTCAAACCGGAGATGGAACAACAGCCGCCGCCACTACCGATCTCACCTGCCCCTGAACCATGAGCAAACGCCGCCGTTCATTCCTCCCTTCCCAAAGCCGATGCGTGCAACGCATTGCCAAGCAAGAGCAGGGCCTGGCGATGGTCACTGCCTTAATGATGGGAATGGTGCTGTTCGCCGGTGCCAGTGGCTTGCTCGCCAGGCAATTGATGACCCGAAAACTGGGTGCGCTCGAGAGTTATCAACAGATGGCGGAAACGGCCGCGCTAAACGGATTCAACCGCATTCTTGGAGCCCTGAATAACAATAATCCCGATAATTACCGCGGTTATTTATTAACTCTCGACAACGTTGAGCCCGATAGCGGCGACGTCTGGCTATGGGAGGCTCTTGGCAGTGCTGACGCCTCTTCTCCCAAACTGGAAGAACTCTGCACCGATATCAGCAACCGAGTTCCCGAATCACAAGCAGCGGATTGGCCGAGAACAGGCTCCGGCGTTCAAATCACCGAAGGAACCTCCCAACGCAACGACGGCAAAGCCCCCATCCAGCTGTTCTATCGCCTGAGGGGTTACTCCAGCCCAGGCAAAGGCGGGATCGGAGAGGGCATCTTCGAAGTGGAGGGGATCGTGAAACGTGACAATCAAACCACCGATAGCTATCTGGCTCGAACCCTGCTCCGGCGATCTCTTTACGTGCAATCCATCGTTCCCGCTGAAAAGGACTGGGCCGTGATGGGTGGGAATTACATGGAACTCGTGGGTTCCCGCGTTACCGATCACACAGGTGCAGAAGGCCCAGGATTGATCCTGTTGGACATGACCGACGCATCAGGATTCGACACAATTGATTGCAACATCCTCAAAAGAAAGGACCTGGTGAATGCAGAGAGCAATGAACTGAGCGACAAAATCTGGCCCACACTCAATCGAGGACTGCCTCTGGGATCCCTGTTTGTTCAGGACAATGCATTCGATGTCGGTAACAACGGACTCCCAAGGATCTGGAGTTTCGATGACAGCGAAAGGGTTGTTATCGACGAAAGCATTGATGAAAGCGGAAGCACTACTGATAGCGGAAGCACTGCTGAAAGCGGAAGCACTGATAACACTGAAAGTGATGGAGACAGCACCTCCAATACGCTCAGTTCAGCGCATTTGACTTTTCACGCACAATGTCCAGACGAAGGGATTGTCTGTGTACGTTCTCAGGACAGCACCACTTTCAGTCAACCGGAAGGGGTCACGATTGCCAACAATGTGATCACCCTCCACGCTGAAGACATCTGCACACAACAAAGCAGTTTCGAATGCCACCTGTATGTTGAACATCTCGATCTAAGCAAAACCAAGCTGCTGATTGAAAACGGTGATCGACCGGTTGTTCTTCATTTGGAAAAACCGCTCAACGACACCATCAACCCCAATCTCAGTGGGGCGATTCAACTGCGCAACGGCAGTCTTCTCTGTGGCGTCAATAACGGCAGCTCAAGCTGCAACCAGCAGCCCGCAAAACTGATCATCAGCGCCAGTGCTGGCACTTCGGATATGAATTGTGAGTCCGACCGTCCGCATATGTTGCGCTGGGAAGGAAGCTCCAAGAGCAGTTCCACACTGCCTCATGCAATCGTACATCTCCCGAGAGGAACGGTGAAACCGTTCAGTGACGCCTACCTTCATGGCGTGATCTGGGCCCACAGCATCTGCGCCAATGATGGGAACATCCAGTTAGTCACAGAAAACAACGGTGAAACGGTAATCAAGGCGAGCGATTCCCTCTGGAAATGGACCGAGAAGGGATTCCCAGGTTATGGACGCATGGTGGCGCGAGGGATCAGAGGCACAGGATTTGATATCTTCCGCCGCTGGTAAAGATTTCTTGCTTCAGTACATTCTCAGACAACCATAACCATAACCATCAATACATCTAGCTCTACACAAACCTAACCACCAATGCAAGAGAAGAGAATAAAGGAGTCAACACCCACCTCTGAAATCAACAGTCTCAAGTGGCTTATGAGGGAGGCAAGCCCTCCATGCTCTCCAATCTTCACACCTTAAAGACAAAACAAAACAACGTTGTGCAACAGGGGTTCACCTTGGTTGAGGTGATGATTGCAGGCGTGATCATGGCATTTGTGATGGCAGGCGTAAGCCGGTTCAGCATCTCCTCGTTGGCATCTGGGGCCAACCAACAGGAGCGTACTCGTATTGAAAATGCGATTAACGACAATATTCAACTCATTCAGAAAGAAGACGCCTATCTAACTCTTAAGAACCTTGGCAGTGAAGCAGAGAAGAAAACAGCCTGCTCAAATCCCACACAGAAACTAACCGATATCATCACAGCCAAGGTTCCTTTACCAACGGCTGAAGGCATCAATCAAACCATCCAAAGAGTGCTCAGACCACTATCCAAAAATGATCTGGACATCCTCATTGTTGAATACACCTTTACTGCACCAGAATATCTAGGAGAACCGGACTCTTCCAATTACAAAGAAAAGCGCACCATGGAAATGAACCCTAATTTTTCCTCCCGTTGCTACACAACAATCTCATGAATCAACTCAACCCAAAACTGAATGGATTTACCCTTGTTGAGCTATTAGTTGTGGTTACGATTTTATCCCTAGTCACATCATGGAGTGCACCCAGTTTTCTGCGCAAAGTCTGGCAGGGGGAAGTGGATCGCTACACACAGACAGTGGAAGCCGGAATGCTGAAGCTGATGCGAAAGCTGGGAACCACGCGATCCAGTTGCACCCTAACTTTTCCTGTAAGCAAAAGCTTTCAACCCACTTGGGACATCCTCGAATTTCAACAACCTAATGGTAGTAGCGCCACCAATACAAGAATGGAATGCTGCAATTCAGACTTCGCAACAGCAAATCTTGACGAGGGATGCCTCAATAACCTTGATCCGCTTTTTCCCCCAACCTTTCGCCTGATTCAACGGGAAGGATCCAGCGACCGCACCAATGTTGAAGTGGCCGTCTCACAAAGCAGCTACTCCCTCACGCCACCGGGAACCAGTGCTGAAACAGGTAACCTCACCTTCCGCATCCGTTCCCTGAAGCAAATGGACCCTGCAATGCTCAAGGGGGACGGATCCAACCGATTAGTGGAACGTTGTATTGAGATTTCAGGAACCGGAAACCTCATGCGAGGCAAGTGGCTGAACAATCAGTGCATAGAAGAAAAATTAATAGAAATCACCTAACTCTCAGTGAACACCAACCCACACCTCAATCACTCAACAATTCAGCAGATGCATACTGATCAAGGAACCGTTGATTTGAATCAGGAACAAAAAAGTTTGCATCTTCCATCATGACCAGTCTGCAAGTTGCCCTCAAAACATCCAAGCGTGGTCGTCGCAAACAGGAAGCTGGTCAGATCAGTCTCACCGAGGCCATGGTGGCAGGAGTTGCCTCAACCTTGATTGTGGGGGCTACAGCTCTATCGATGCAATCCACGGCAAAAATCATCAATACCTCCGCTGATAAGGCAACACTCCGGCAGAACACGGTGAATGGAATGCGCTTGATGCGAACGGAGGTGGAGCGGGGGCTTCATCTGATAGTTCACAACGCCAATCCGTTTCCAGACGCTGAACAACATCTCAATCTTCAAAATCCACGTTATTCAGATGTTCTCAGCAAATGCACCAACCTGGCTGGAACCAAACTGTTCAAGCCACTGTTTGGGATCAAAATGGTGGAACTGTCCAAACCCGTGGTTTACGGGCTCGCGAGTAACAACAACAGCTATGGCTACACCATCCAGCGTTGCGGCCCACCCTTGAAACTCGATGGTTCCTTCGATGAAACAGAAGAGCTCTTCCTCTCCAACATCCTGGAACAAATCGCTGCTCTTCCATCGATGTGTGGAGAGGAGCCTTGCCCCCCCCAACCCGTGAACGAGATTCTGTCTCAAATCGATTTCTCCTTCAATCAAGGGGTGACCCCATTTCGGAGCCCACGGGAACCGGCCCTGAGGATGGAGACCGATTCCAACTTCAAGCTGATGAAATTCATTGATCCCACCCCGGACACGGACAATGAACCGACGAGTCAGCCATTTCCGATTACAGCCAGCTATTTACAAAAAACAAAAAATGGCGTGGATATTACCAAGCAAAATGTTTATTTTACTGCCTTCGCACGTGCCGACAAACGGCTGAACAACACCGATGAAGTCATGGAAGGAGGCGTTCTGAGCGGAGCCTTCTTCCAGAACATCACCAGTAGCAATGTGCGCTTTGTGATCGATGGCTCCGGATCGATGAGCGCCTGTGTGATGTGGGGAGACGGTTACGGAATCTACCGAACGTTTTATGACCCGAAAAAAGGTCGCTACAAAGAAACGAACCGAATCTGTGCACTCACCCGCATGGAGGCCCTGATCAGCGAAATGACCATGCTGATCGGTGCACTGCCGAACACCACCAAGATGGGCATCACATCGTTCAGTTCGGATGGGTACACCAACCACAAATCCTGGACCGATTCAACCACCAACCTGGTGAGCCTTGGCGCGGATGGAAAGCGAGATTCAGCGATTGAGTTTGTCAACACCTTGAATGACGACAAAGTCACCAGCTGGGGTGGAACGGACCCCTGGGATTCGATTCAGCAGAGCTTTGATGACACCGAAACAGACACTCTTTATTTCCTCACTGATGGCAAACCCAATAAGGACCCTAACGGAGGCAAATGGTCCAGGAAAGATGAAACACGCACGGCCGAGCGCTACTCCTCTAAAAATGAAGGCCGCACGCACAATGGAAGCAATCAACCGCTGATTGTGAACACCACCTCCATTGGCATGGAATCAAGCTGGCTGACCCAACTGGCGTTGCTGACCAACGGTAGTTACAACCAAATCGATGAAATCACCGTTGCGAATAACAGCAACAATGGCCATGGCAACAATCTTGATGATTGCGACCCCAGCAATCCGAGTGCCAATTTTGATCATTGCAATAACGAAGATGACATTGAACTCTCCGGAAAAACACCTTAATTGAAGCATAAGCGAGCCAGATAAAGTGTCGAAGATAGCTTCTGTTGCAGATAAAAGTGTTGAAACTGAAGCAGGCTGATCAAAACGATTGATTCAAACGCATACAAGTGGCGTGTCACCCAAGTGGCAAGCTACCTTGGACAAAGCCACATCAATCCATTGAATCAAAGCCTCATTCTTGAAAATATATTTTCACCCGCTGTCCTGTTCTTTTTCATGGGAGCCGCTGCCGTCTGTCTGCGAATCAACCTGGAGATACCACCGCCCATCTCCAAATTACTGTCCATCTATCTGTTGATCGCCATTGGATTCAAAGGTGGCGTGGAGCTTGTTCGCAGCGGGCTCAGTGGATCCGTTGTCACGGTTCTGCTGATGTGCTTGATGATGGCCATCGTTGTGCCCCTCTATGGCTTTCCCATTCTCAGGCGACGCTTTGGGCCTGAGGATTCTGCAGCCCTTGCAGCCTCATTTGGATCGATCAGTGCCGTGACGTTCATCACCGCAAGTTCCTTTCTCAATGAAATCAAAGTGGAACATTCTGGATTCATGATTGCCGCACTCGCCTTGATGGAGTCTCCGGCCATTGTGATGGGATTGATCCTGAACGGAAGGTCACAAAGCCAATCCAAGAACACGCCCAGCACATCGCCACAGCTGAGCACGATCATCCAAACATCCATCCTGAATACATCTGTTTATTTACTCTTGGGGTCCCTTGTTGTTGGTGCCTTATCGGAAACATTCGATCATTCCGGTGTTGAGAAGATCGCTCCATTCACCAACCAGATTTTTTATGGCGTGTTGTGCCTGTTTCTCTTGGAAATGGGGATATCAGCCGCCTCAAGAATCGGCGAATTAAAGAAAAGTGGACTCTTCTTGATTGCCTTCTCGATTCTCTTCCCTGTTCTGAATGCATTCGTTGCGATCGCTTTAGCGTCGTTATTCAAACTGGATCCTGGCAATGCGCTGTTGTTCGTGATCCTTTGCGCCAGCGCCTCCTACATCGCTGTTCCGGCAGCCATGAAAACAGCTCTTCCCCATTCCAATCCGAGCCTTTATCTATCAGCAGCCCTGGGAGTGACCTTTCCGTTCAATATCATTGTTGGCATTCCTCTTTATTTCTCAGTGATTGAACGTTTATCAGCGTAAGGGCTGACCGATCAGCCTCAGATCAGCCTCAAGCGACAACAAAACGATCAAAATCAAGAGGTTTGATTCAGTTTCAATACAGCCATAAAGGCCTCTTGCGGTACATCGACTTTGCCCATCGCCTTCATCCGTTTCTTACCCTTTGCCTGTTTCTTCAACAGTTTCTTCTTACGCGAAATATCACCGCCGTAGCACTTCGCAAGCACATCCTTACGGATCGCGCTAATACTCGTACTGGCAATAATCCGGCTCCCGATAGAAGCTTGCAAAGGAATTTTAAATTGCTGGCGCGGAATCAATTCCTTGAGCTTTTCAACTAAGCCCTTGCCCACGTTGTAGGCCTTATCGCGGTGAACGATCGTGGTAAGAGGATCAGCGCGTTCTGCATTAATCAACACATCCAAGCGCACAAGCTCGTTCTTGCGATAGCCGATCAGGTGATACTCCATCGAGGCATAGCCCTGGGTGCGGGTCTTCATTTGATCGAAGAAATCAGTCACCACTTCTGCTAAGGGCAATTCATAAATCAAGGTCACCCGTTCCTTGGTGATGTATTTCATATCGATGTAGTCACCTCGTCTCTCCTGGCACAGCCCCATCAATGCTCCATTGAACTCATTCGGCGCATAAATTTCCATGCGCACATAGGGCTCCTCAATCGATTCACGTTGCTGAGGATCTGGGAGTGTGGCCGGATTATCCACCATGATTTGCTCACCATTGGTGAGATTCACGGTGTAAATCACTGATGGCGCAGTAACAATCAGATCCAGGTTGTATTCACGTTCCAAGCGCTCCTGCACAATCTCCATGTGCAACAGGCCGAGGAATCCGCAACGGAATCCAAAGCCCATCGCACTGCTGGTTTCGGGTTCAAATTTCAGCGCTGCATCAGAGAGCTGCAATTTGTGCAGAGCTTCTCGTAAATCCGGGTATTGATCGGCTTCTGTAGGAAACAAGCCACAAAAAACCATCGGTTTGGCTTCTGCATAGCCAGGCAGCGGTGCATCTGCCGGCTCGTTCAGCAACGTAATCGTATCTCCCACCCGTGCATCCGCCACCGCCTTGATTGAGGCCGCGAGATAACCCACCTCTCCAGCATGGAGCTCATCCACCTTTTTCTCATCCGGGGCCATGATCCCGACTTCGTCAAGTTCATAGGTTTTGTTGCTCGCCATGAGCAACACCTTGTCTTTGCGACTAATCCTTCCGCTCATCACACGGAAGTAAACAATCACGCCTCGGTAAGGGTCGTAATAAGAATCAAAGATCAGCGCTTTGGTGGGCTCTTCCACTGTGTCGGCAGGAGGTGGCACCCGATCCACCACCGCTTGAAGAATTTCCGGAACGCCTAGACCCGTTTTGGCGGAGCACGGAATCGCATTCGAGCAATCCAAGCCGATGATCGCCTCGATCTCCTCCTTAATGCGATCCGGGTCGGCACCAGGCAGATCAATCTTGTTGAGCACAGGAATGATCTCAAGATCGTTCTCCAGCGCCATGTAGACGTTGGCCAAGGTCTGAGCTTCAACGCCTTGGCTTGCATCCACCACCAGTAAGGCCCCTTCACAGGCCTGCAGGCTGCGGCTCACCTCATAGGAGAAGTCCACGTGGCCGGGGGTATCAATGAGGTTGAGCACATACTCCTCACCATCCGCCGCCTTGTAGTTCATGCGGGCCGCTTGGAGCTTGATCGTGATCCCCCGTTCCCTCTCCAGCTCCATGTTGTCGAGGAACTGCTCTTGCATATCCCGATTGGCCACCGTGCCGGTGTCTTGCAGCAACCGGTCGGCCAACGTCGACTTGCCATGGTCGATGTGGGCAATGATGCAGAAGTTGCGAATCCTTTTGACGGGAGCGTCGGTCATGCGGTTGGCGAAATCCCGGCTCGGGCTTCAGAAGGCAATGCGCCAATCCTAAGGAGCCGCCACCAATTCGATGAGAGAAACGCTGCATGCCCCCACCCTGGATTCTGTGATTGCTTGGCGATCGCTTCCGAAGTGATGGGAACCTCTTTTCTCAAACACTCTCAAGGGTTCAGCAGACCTATTTCCGCAATCGTTATGCAAGCCGCTTACTCCACCTTGATGCTGTTGCTCTCTCGCGTCGTGCAAACGATTTCGCTTGGCATCACTTATGCCCCCTGGAGTGGGATCGGTATTATCGCGATTGTGCTGGTTGCCTTGCTTGCCTACAAGCAAATTCCCTCACCAGGTCAGCTTACGGGAATCGCCATGATCACAGCTGGGGGGATCATCGTGAATCTCACTGGCAAGCATCCCTGAACTCCACAATGGGGCTTCCGCCGATTCATCGGAGCGCGCCTGCGCCTAACTAGCGTGCAATCTGCAAACCAAGCAGCGCATCACTGCGATCTCGGCTGCGCTGAAGGAGCTCTCTATCCGCATTGAGATCTTGCCCATAGCTCGGCAGTAACGCTTGCAAGCGCTGCTGCCACGCTTGCGAAGCCAAGCGATCAGGCAAACAGCGTTGAAGAATTTCCAACATGATCGTGACGGAGGTGCTCGCGCCAGGAGAGGCACCAAGCAGGGCAGCCAACGAACCATCGCCAGAAGCAACCACCTCCGTACCCAATTGCAAACGGCCTCCAGTGGGGGTGCGTTTGATGATCTGAACGCGCTGACCAGCCACCGACAAAGCCCAATCGTCCGCGCGAGCCGTTGGGAGAAAAGCCTTTAACGCCTCCATCCGATCCTCACTGCTTTGGCGCAGTTGATTCACGAGATAACGAACCAAGGGGATGTTGTTGACCCCAACTTGAAGCATGGGCAACACATTGGAGGTGCGCACAGAACGAGGAAGATCCAGCAAAGACCCCTGCTTCAAAAACTTGCTGCTAAAGCCGGCATAGGGCCCAAACAGGAGGGAGCGACGGCCATCGATCCAGCGGGAGTCGAGGTGGGGCACCGACATCGGCGGAGCCCCCACCTTGGCTTTGCCATACACCTTGGCGAAGTGATGCTCCGATAAATCCGGGTCATTGCAGACAAGCCATTGCCCGCTCACGGGAAACCCGGCGTAAGCAGCCGCTTCAGGAATGCCCGAACGTTGGAGGAGAGGTAGGGCCCCACCACCGGCACCGAGAAACACAAACGGCGTCATCACGTCGCGGCGTCCAGAGGGGCCACGCAATTGCAGCTCCCAGCCCTCTGCGCGACGGTTGAGATCAGACACCGAAGTCCCGAACACCAGATCAAGGGCCCCAGACGCTTGCAAGGGAACAAACAGAGAGCGAGACAAAGCCCCGAAATCCACGTCTGTGCCGCGCTCAATCCTGGTGGCTGCAACTGCTTTTTTAGGATCTCGCCCGGCCATCACGAGCGGAATCCAGGAAGCGAGCTCAGCCTCATCGCGGCTCCACTCCATGGCCGCAAAAGCAGGCAGCGGCTTCAACTGCTCATAGCGCTGGCGCAGGTAGGCCACATCGCCCTCACCCCACACAAAACTGATGTGGGGCACGCGGTGAATAAACCCAGAGGGATCTAAACGACCCTGCTCACAGAGGGACGACCAAAACTCGAGGCTGCACTCAAAACTGGCATTGATCGCCAGCGGTTTCGCCATTGAAATCGTGCCATCAGCCTGAAGAGGGGTGTAATTGAGCTCACAGTTGGCAGCATGGCCGGTGCCAGCGTTATTTCCCGCAGCGCTGCTTTCTAAAGCGGGTGCCTCTAACCGTTCAACAACCAACAACCGCAAGTCTGGATCGAGTTCATGCAGGAGGGTTGCCAGGGTGACACTCATGATCCCAGCACCCACGAGCACAACGTCGTAGCGGTCCAAGGGGCGAACAGATCTGCTGTCGACAGGCTATGAGGCCGAGCGGCTTAGAAATGCCTAGGATTGGCTCAGTCTGAATATTGAACGATGAGCACCGAGACCATGGCCCTCACCAACGAGAACGTGGAAAAGGTGCTCGATGAACTTCGCCCCTTCCTGATGGCCGATGGTGGCAACGTGGAAGTCGTTGAGATCGATGGTCCGATCGTGAAAGTTCGCCTGCAGGGCGCTTGCGGAAGCTGCCCGAGCAGCACGATGACTTTAAAAATGGGGATTGAACGCAAGATGCGCGAATCGATTCCTGAGGTGAGCGAAGTGGTCCAAGTTCTCTGAAACCATTTATTAAACCTAACTCAAGACACAGCCTTAACAACAGCAATCAAGAGATTATTAAAATCACTTATTAGCGTCTTATACCTTAATCCCGACAAGGCTAATTTCTAAGATGAGTTTAAATTATTATGCGTATCCTCTGATTTCGTTTTCCCTTCAACACTTTCATGCGATCCAAAGGTGCGACCATTTAAGTTTCCATGACGTTCACTGCTTTCAAAGGATTGGCAATATTGCACAGAACAAAAGCCACACAACCCCTAATTGAACTTTGATGGCCAATGACCGACATGCCATCTAGGCATGTCGGTATTTCAAACTTAAACTTTGAGGCAGTCTTTCAAGGCGATAGAACTCAGCAATTCAAAAGAATGTTTGTCTTGCGATGAGAGGCCACACTGAAACAGTCTTCAGGTGTCGGCCGTGATGCTCTGGATCTCTTCCATTCTCTGCGTGACTGCGATTGCAAGTGCGCACTGGCTCGCAGCCAAGGTGGCAACGCGACCTGATCGCGAACAGGTGCGCTGGGCCTCCTTTGGAGGCGGAGCAGGAATCGCCTACGTATTTGTGCACCTATTGCCAGAACTTGCCAGTCATGGACAAGCCTTATCTAAAGCCCCTGGGATGGAAACCTTTGCCCCTACCCCCATCACAGAGGCATTGCTATTTCTGATCGCCCTAGCAGGAATCATGGTGACGTACAGCCTTGATGTGCTCGCCACCCATGAACGCAAGGCTGGCAGGGTTGCGAGATCACTGCACACGCTTAATTTCGCTGCGATCAGCTACCTCTATGCCTATTCGCTTCCGTCCCTGATCAGCACCGGATTGGCCTATGGAATCTTGTTCACCATCGCCATCAGCGCCCATGTCCTCCTAGCCGATCGGACCATGGACGCTCGGCATCCAGCCATCTACCGAACACGCATGCGCTGGGTGGGAACCGCTGCCCTGGTCTTGGGGCTGTTGCATGCAGCACTCCTCCACCCCGTGGACGACCTCCATCTCGCCATCGCCACAGCATTTCTGGGAGGGGGACTGCTCATGGCCGTGTTCCGAGAAGAACTCCCGGCCATTGATCGCGCCCGTCTTGGTTGGTTTGTGGCTGGCACCGCATCAATGACCAGTCTTCTGCTTCTTGCGCTCACCCATGCCACGCACTGAGTATGGATTGCAAGCAACGAATCCTTCACGCAGAAAAAGGGCTGCCTCAGCCGTTGCACGTTGACCAGGCGTAAATTCCCGTGAAAAGAGCTGCCCGCAATGAATCATTCCAGGCACAACAGGCAAAGCCACATCATGTCCTGCTGTTTTTAAAATTGAAAAACAGGCGATCGCATCACTGAGCAACACTTCACGATCACCAACCTGGAATAATGTACGGGGATAAGAGCGGTAATCCTGCTGCAAACAGTCAAGATCTCGTGAATCATATGAACCATCCTCTGGCAAATAATGGGAAGAGATAGCTTCGAGTCGCTGCAACGACACAAGATCATCGTTGGCATTAAAAGCAACAGATTCTCTCCCACAGCTGAAGTCCATAACCCCTGCCATCACCAATGCCACAGCGGGCATCGGCAAGCCCTTCCTTTTACAGCGATGCAGCAATTGCGTCACCAATGTGGCCCCAGCAGAAATTCCTGTCGTACCAATCGCCTCTGCTCGATAGCCCTGCGCTAACAGCCAGCGATAAGCATCTTCTATATCATCGAGAGCAGCTGGAAAACAATCGTTCGGGCACAAACGATAATCAACCCCTAGAAAACTGATCCCTGAATCCTCTACAAGTGAGGCAATCAATTGCAAGTGATCATCCGTCGATCCCATGGTGTATCCCCCACCATGGAAAAACAAACACACATGTTCGCTACGGCCCGAGGGAGGATCAATCCAGGTGTAGATCATGCCCTTGATAGGAGAGCAGCGCTCACGCCCAATAACATCCGTCTGAAAGCTTCGATAGAGCGCAGAAAAAGCTCGCGACATGGCCTCAAGCTCATGCCCCCCAAGCTCACACGTTGCAAAAACAGTGCCTTCAACGCTGAAGAATCCATGGGTTGAAGCCACAACCCTCTCTCTTTAGCCAGATGGGTCAGTCAGGGCTGTGCATTGGGATCCAGTGAAGGACAGGTCTTCGCATTGAAATCACAGGCATAAATGGTGGACTTCTGCCAACCGAGCGGAATCTCGAGAAGGTCACGGGTTCCTGTGAGGCCTTGCGTCAAAAACAACAAGGCCGCCAGCACGTTGGCGGTAACATGCAATCGACGCATGCGAATGTCGCGCAGTATCTCAGCGCGAGCACCCAGGGAAAACAACATCAAGCCCGTTACTCCAACACCAGCCCAGTAATGGGACTGCCAAAACGCAGGCGTAAGGGGATTATCCGAAAGCCGCCAAACCTCAGGCTGGGCGCCAAGCCCCAACACTCCGGCCCAGGTGATGAGAGAGAAAGCCAACCTCAATCCAGGCCTCTTGCAACGCCAAAGGGCGAGGAGGCTCACGATCGTTCCAACCAACACCAGCAACAGCTGGATCGCACGCCCCAGACCCCCTTTGAACTCAGCGACAGGAACCTTCGTGCCAATCACAACAGAGAGGGCAATCAACACCACAATCACCACAGCCGCTGCAAGCCAACGACCCAGGTCGCTGTGGTCGCGCCCAACCGTGACGGGGAGATTCTGTTTCTGGAGCCGACGTGCACGCGTCTGGACGGCCAAGCGCACCACCACACCCACCAGTGGATAAACCAAAACCACGGCAAGAAAAGGATGCAAGATCCACAACCAATCAACGCCGGCCATCACCAACAGAGCATCAACGCAAAACGTAGCCACGCTGCCCAAACATGCCGAAGCCACCTGTAGGCATCGTCGTAGCCCTCAAAGACTCAATGGTGCCGAGCAAAAAGGGACAAAAAAGCAACATCAAGACAACGCAATCGCGTCGTTAGCAAGAATGATTCACACAACAATTCCCCTCAAAATCATCCATAAATGAATGGCCAAAACCATGCTTAATCACTGGCGCAAGTCCTGGTAGATAGCTTGGTGCTCATCAGAAGCCTCTCGTGATCCATACCTGATCGACACCATGGACATTCGAAACTCCCTCCGCGATCTCTGTCCAGCACTGGGCAACAAGACCTACTTGAACTACGGCGGACAGGGACCGTTGCCAACGCCGTCGTTGGAGGCCATGACCCAAAGCTGGCAGCGCATCCAAGAACTGGGGCCCTTCACTACAGATGTGTGGCCGTACATCAGTTCAGAAACAAACAAAACGCGTGCGGTGCTGAGTCGCATGTGTGGTGTAGCTCCCCATCGCCTTGCACTCACCGAAAACGTCACCAGCGGTTGCGTGTTGCCCCTTTGGGGACTTCCCTTTGAAGCAGGTGATCGCCTCCTAATCAGTGATTGCGAGCACCCAGGAGTCGTCGCGGCATGCCATGAACTCGCCAGACGGGAACAGCTGGAGGTCGACAACCTCCCTGTTCAGCAGTTCAGGCAAGGACGTGAGACCCAACACGACACCGACGCAGGCGTGCTTCAAGCCTTGGAGAACTCTCTACAGCCACGCACCAAAGTGGTGGTGCTGTCTCATCTGCTCTGGAACACCGGGCAGCTGATGCCCATCCCTGCGGTGGCAGAGCAGCTTCATCAGCATGCTCAGCAACCTTTTCTGCTCGTGGATGCAGCCCAAAGCATGGGTCAAATCCCTGTGGAAGCAGCAGCCCAGGCGGCTGATATTTATGCATTTACTGGCCACAAATGGGCTTGCGGTCCCGAGGGGCTTGGAGGTGTGGCCTTATCAGAAAGAATCCTCAACCAAGCCAATCCAACCCTGATTGGCTGGCGCAGCCTGCGCGATGAAACACGCGCCGTGATCGATGATCCAGACCCGTTTCACCACGACAGCCGGCGCTTTGAAATTGCAACGAGCTGTGTGCCATTGATGGCAGGGCTGCGTCAATCGTTGAGCTTGCTCGCAAGTGAGGCGAGCGAGCAACAGCGCCTCGAAGCCATCCAATCTCTTAGCGGCGAGCTCTGGAGAAAGCTGAATGAGCTTCCGGGAACCACTCCCTTACTCGAGGAGGAGCCCCCCGCAGGATTGGTGAGCTTCCAGCTCAACGATTCATGCTCCCGAAGCACAACTGACATCGTAAAAATACTTGGTAGCAAAGGGATTTGGATCCGCAACCTGGAAGAACCCATCTGCCTAAGAGCCTGTACCCACATCACCACAGAAGAACGCGAACTCACATCCTTCGTGAAGGCTCTTAAAGAGCTGACGGGCATCTAATCATTAAGCCCCTGCGGGTATTAAGTACCAAGAAGTCACCACAGCAATAGAGCAAAACAACACCATAGAAAGCGGCCAAACCTCATCTAAGAATTCAAGTCTTTTCGAAAGATTATCGCGCGCCTCTCCAAGCGGCATACTCTCCATATCGGCATAACGACGTCCAATCCATACCAACAAAACAAACGCCAACAAAGTAATGACATAAGCAATCACATAGACCTGATCCAGAAATGTCAGGAAGGGAAGATCAGGAAGTTCCCCTCGATAGACCTGCTGCAAGAAAACCAAAGTCAACAAAACTGTTACCGGAATTCCGGCTCGGGCGTCTTGTTCATCTGGACGGATTTTGAATACGAGTAGGACCATCACCATGACCACCAACAAAGGCAACATCAAGCGCCAAAAAGAGGACCAGGATGAGGTTCCAAACGTAATATCATAAAGAATAAGACTATAGTCTCGATCAAGTCCACCCAGGCCAAAATTGGTAGCATAGTTATGGCGGTACTCAGCAATCGACCAGCCTCGGTTCAACCAACCAATGATTCCCGTACCCGCATAGAGACCCATCCCGCTATTACGACTATCAGGTTCAAAACGTAGTGTTCCATAGCCAAGACCACCAGCTACATCATCAGCCTCGATCGCAATCGGCAAACTAATTGTAAGGAAAGGAAAATGTCTAAAGCTTGCTCGATCGATATAAAAACGTCCAACATAAGTATAAAGCTGATAGTAGGTACCATCAGACAAAATTGCTGGCTTATCTTGCACAGGATGCAACACAGGATCCGCGTCAGACAACAACGCATTCAGCAACGAAATATGCTCTTGCAAATCCGTATCGTTTGCCTCTAAGTAATCCTGAAGAGGCTGCTTCCAACGCATCCATACATAGCCGTTTGACGAAAAGCTAGGAATACTTAAATCTAAATCATAAGTACTATTTGAATACACCCCAATCTTTACATGATATAGCGCATCATCCAAGGCATCAATATCAGCTTGAATTTCACCTCCACTCAACGATTCTCCTCGCTGAGAACTCCAGCCATCTCGAGGAAGACGATCCACTGATGTCGTCAAAGCACGAGAAGCTGAAGAAAGGCGCAGGGAATCACGACCTGGCACTTGATCAACATTTAAACTAGTAACTCCAACGATGGAAAGCAAGGCTGCCAGCACAACTGACGCGATCGCCAAGATGTTCCACTTTCTCCGTCTTCGAACCTTCGTCATGAAAAAAAAAGCAGCGAATCAAACAAGTGTTTTACGGGTTAAGCCAATAGCAACGATTCTTCATAGAAATACCCTTATAGTAATTGGACTCAGTCTATCGATCGCCTCCACATCAGCCCAACAAAAAGAATCCCAAACATACTCTGATAGCAAAAGCACGATCCTCCTCGGTCAATCCTTACCACTGAGCGGACCTTCAGCTCAAATCGGGAAAAAATATCAAGCTGGAGCGGAAGCATGGTTTAACGAAGTGAATCGACAGGGAGGAATCAACGGAAAAAAAATCCGCTTGATTAGCCTCGACGACCAGTATGAGCCTGAGCAAACCATCAGAAACACGAAAACCCTGCTGGACCGCCCCAACCTTCTCGCCTTATTTGGGTACGTAGGCACACCAACAACAAAAGAGATCCTTCCCGTCATTGAAAAAAGAAAAGTCCCCCTCATCGCCCCTCTAACAGGCGCTTCAATCCTGCGAGACAACGAATTGAAAATGGTGGTGAATTTAAGGGCCAGCTATCAAATGGAAATCGATAAAATTGTGGATAGTCTTGTTCGAAATGCGAGACAGAAAATAGCCATTATCTATCAAGATGACGCCTTCGGGAAAGATGGACTTAAATCTGCAGAATCAGCACTAAAAAGGCACGGCCTAAAACCATATGCAATCTCCACAGTTCAAAGGAACTCTGCACAAATACAATCAGCACTTCAAGTCCTAACATCCACTCAACCAAACGCCATCATCATCATTTCGACATACGTCAGCTCAGCAGCGTTAAGCAAAGAGTTACTAAAACGAGATACAAAAGCCCAAATCATGAATGTGTCTTTTGTTGGCACCAGAGCCCTTGAACAATCACTGCCTGTAGGACAAGCCAATGGCATTGGGGTTAGCCAAGTCGTTCCCTTTCCCTGGGACCGCTGGATTCCTGTTGTCGCAGAGTATCAACGCCTCATGCGCGTAAACAATCCTTCAGCCCGTTTTGGCTTCACAAGCCTGGAAGGATTTATGGCAGCCAAATTAATCACAGAAGGGATCAAAAATGTCCAAGGGCCACTCACAAAAGAAACTCTCCTCACAAGCCTTAAGTCGATTAAAAAAGTAGACTTGGGAGGATTTCAGCTAGACTTATCAAGCAATAACAACCAAGCTAGCAATTACGTTGAGCTCACATTTTTTGGAGCACAACAATGGGAGCCCTAAACTTCTGCCGTAGCAAGGATCTCAACCCCATTCCAACATCAAACAATACATGCGCTCAGCCCTTCATAAAGTCGACGAACTCATACCCCAAAGCTTGATATCCTCCTTCGTCCAATCCGGACGCTGGAAGCTGATTCCAGCGCTACTCATGCTGGGGCTAACACAGCTGGCCTCGATGCAGGGTTGGCCAACTCTGCTTTGTTTCATTGTTTCAGCGACAGGCATCATTCCGATCGCCCTGTTGCTTAGCGATGCAACGGAAGAGATTGCAGAACATAGCGGAGCAACGATTGGAGCCATCTGCACCGCAGTGTTTGGCAATTGTGCTGAATTTATTATTGCCCTATCGGCTCTAAGGTTGGGCCTTATCGATGTTGTCAAAGCGAGTATTACTGGAGCGATTCTCTCCGATCTACTTCTCGTTACGGGCGTGGCGATGCTTGTAGGTGGTTTGAAATACAGCGAACAAAGTTTTCAGGAAACCATGGTTCGCACCAACGGTGCGGCTATGACCTTAGCTGTCATGGCGATGGCCCTACCTGCATCCCTCATCAGCACATCAGGAATCGATGATCCCATCGCAATTCATGGCCTATCAATGACTGTCGCGGCGATCCTTATTGTTATTTACTTCTTAACGCTAACATTCTCACTCGCAACCCACAGCCATCTATTTGACCCCAACTACATCCAAAGCGATGACGCTGACTCGCCTCAAGATGCAGTAAAAAAAATAAACTTAGGACCTTGGATTATTCAATTAATTCTTAGCACGGCGTGCTTGGCTTATCAATCTGAAAGCTTTGTTCATTTTTTAGAGCCTGCCACAGAACAGCTCGGTTTCAGCGCCCTATTCACCGGAATCATCATCATTCCGATCATTGGGGGGTTTTCAGAGTATGTGCCTGCCGTTAAAGGGGCCTTAAAAAATCAAATGGATCTCCCCATTTCTTTAGCGATGGGATCCAGCTTGCTTGTTGCCCTACTAATCGCGCCAGCACTGATCATGATTGGATCTGTGATCGGTCAGCCCATGAATCTTGACTTCACAGCCTTCGAAGTCATCGCACTCATCTTTAGCGTCTTAATTGTGAACCTTGTCAATATGGACGCAAAATCAAATTGGCTGGAAGGTGTTTTGCTCCTAGGAATGTTTTCGATTTTCGGAGCAGCTTTTTACTACTACCCAAGTTAGAAGTTTAAGAATAGACGTTTAAGAGCTCAATTTATCTTGCAGGGCTTTTAAAGCCTGTTCACGGTCATCAAAATGAATTTTTTCGGTACCCAGAATTTGATAATCCTCATGACCTTTACCAGCAATGAGAACAAGGTCTTGTGAGCCAGCATTCTGAATCGCTTCCGCAATGGCTTCAGCTCGATCCAGGGTCACCGTTAACGCAGTTCCATTAGGAATTCCACTCACAACATCATCCAGGATTTGTTGAGGATTTTCTGTGCGTGGATTATCAGAAGTCACCACCACACCATCAGCAAGCTCTGACGCAATCGCAGCCATCTGCGGACGCTTGCCACGATCCCTATCACCGCCGCAACCAAACACACAAATCAGTTTGCCGTCCGCGAAAGGGCGACAGGCCTTCAAAGCGCTGCGTAATCCATCTGGCGTATGGGCGTAATCCACCAAGACCGTGGGCAGCGCTCCCCCCTTTGAGGTCACAACAACCCGTTCCATCCGACCAGGAACGCCCCCGAATGTGCTGATGGCTTCAAGGAGCGGCTCCAAAGGGAGACCTTGCTGAAGCAAGACCCCTACGGCCTGCAACAGATTCATCACATTGAATCGACCCAGCAGTGGAGAGTGAAACGAGCCCTCACCAACCGGACTCAACAGGCGGCCTTCAACCCCAGACGAGCCCATCACCAAATCAGACATCGTCAATTCTGCAGAAACTGAGCCCTCGGATAACGAACTCCGCCAACAACGATCGCCCAACCGCTCCGCTAGTTGTTTTCCCCAAGGGTCGTCCACATTCACGACAAATTGAGCCCCACGATCAGCGACCAGAGGTGGGGCAAGCGGTGTGGCAAACAGGCGAGCTTTGGCTTCAAAATAAGACGCCATCGTCTCGTGATAATCGAGATGGTCCTGAGTGAGATTGGTGAACACAGCACCAGAGAAGCGGCATCCAGCCACCCGATGCTGATCAAGGGCGTGGGAACTCACCTCCATGGCCGTGATCTCAGCGCCAGCGGCACAGGCCTCAGCGAGCTGAGCCTGCAGCCGATCAGCCACAGCGGTGGTGTGCGTTGCGGTCACGCTATGGCCAGGCCAGCGATTCAGAAGGGTTCCAAACAGAGCAGAAGGACGCCCACAGGCCGAACTCAAATGTTCAATCAAATGCGTCGTGGTGGTTTTGCCATTGGTGCCCGTAACCCCAATCAAGCCGATGCGATCACTGGGGTAATTCCAAAAAGCTGCTGCCAGCTCACCAGCCCAGAGAGCAACTGGATCAGGCACCACCACCACAGCGTCGCTGTGTTCAGGAGGCTTAGCAGCAGCGGCAGCTGAGCCAATCAGTACAGCGGCAGCACCATCAGCGAGAGCATTAGGCCAAAAGCTGCCTCCATCCACCCTTCCGCCGGGAAGACCGATGAACAAACTCCCAGGCCCTACGCCACGTGAATCACAGGTGATCGATTCGATCACGACATCGACCGAGCCCTGGGGGACAGGCAAACCCACCGAATGGAGCAAAGCATGGAGTGTCTGGGTCATCGCTGGGGCACCACAGGAGGGTTTTCTAATCCGAACCTGTCCCAGTGGAACAGACCCGCTGCAACCAATTGCGCAATCCATCCCCACTCAATCTGGGGGAAACGCGAGGGAGCTCCGTGTCGTCCAAGACCAAAACGGGAACCTCGAGGTCATAACGCGCGCGCAATGACACTGGACATTCGGGTGAATCAATATCCACCACCTCAAGCTGTAGGGGATGAACATCTTGCTCAAGATTGAGATCTCGCAAGCGCTGTTCGAGCCCCTCACAGAGACAACAACCAGCCCTGCTAAAGAGCAACAATCGCCGTGAATCAATCGGGGACGGGGTCACAGCCGCAGGGAGTAAAGGGATGGCAGCGCAGCAAACGACGCAGGGTTAACCAACCACCACGCCAAGGGCCATGGCGCTGAATCGCCTCGATCCCGTAAGCACTACAGGTTGGGATAAACCGACACCGAGGGCCGATCAAGGGTGAAATCCAAGTGCGATAGATGCCGATCAAGCCGAGCATCAACCGGCTGATCCATGTCTCGATCACGGCCAACAGACCAAATAGATGCTTACATCTTAACGAGGTGTGCTTAAACGCAAAATATTTTGCCCCCCAATCAGGGATTATCGTTTCAAAATCCTGTAGTGCTTTTTATACGTGGCACGAAGAAAGCAAATTGGTGCATTTTTTGCAGCATTGATATCCTTCTGTCTATGGATAGGAGTCCATTCTCCATCAGGTGCAGTTGAATATATCCCTGGACAAGCGAATAGAATCAAAGATTTATCTCAGCTCAATATTTCCGAATACGGCTGCCCAGAGAAAGAGCTTTTACCCACTCATCCATTGGCGCCGCCGCAACCAATCTCAAAGCTCAAACCCATTCCTGTGGGAGTCAGCATCCACATCAATGAATTGCCTTCAATCTCCGATACACACAATAATTTTCAGCTTGATGGATTACTGACTTCCACATGGTGCGATCCACGCATCATCAGCGATCTTCCGGAGGATGAAGATGAGCTCGTTCTGTTCAAATCCGCTGCGGAGGACTGGATGGGATCCCATTGGGTTCCTCAGCTTGAATTTACAAATCGCGTCAGCGAAGCCTTTTACCAAACTCAAACCATCACGCTGCATCGCAGTGGAGCAGTTGAAAGGAAAGCGCGTTTTGAGGAAGGACTTGGCTCAGAATTTAGACTCGAAAAATTCCCCTTTGACCAGCAACTCCTGCACTTATATGTACAGTCCTTTAGCTGGGACAAGAATGTAATCAAGCTAGTCGAACTTGGAGATGTCGTAAGCCTAAGCAAAAACTCCAAGCTTCCAGAATGGAAAATTAAAAATTTAGATTATATAATTCGCAACCATGACGACCCTGAGCAAGGAAGCAACGAATTCTCAAGATTATCAGCGACGATAACAATCTCAAGACGGTCAGGCCACTTTATCTACAAAATATTCCTACCACTAGGGATTCTCACCTTCACAAGTATCTTTTTCCTAGCCATCCCTTTAGAGGCATTTGCGGACAGACTGGCATTCATTTCCGGACTGCTGTTTACAACTCTTGCTTACCAAATCATTATCACAAGTTCAGTACCAAGAGTCCCGTATCTAACCCTAGGCGATACTTATACAATCTTTCTATTCGTGTTTATGATTTCAGAAGTCTTCATCGCTTATTACATCTCACAAACAATTGCAAAAGAAGGCTCAGAACGCGTTCCAACACTCGAAAGAATCATGGAAATCTTCCTTCCAGCAACCTTCATAGCATCTCAAGGTCTTTTTGCTTGGATTGCGCTAAGTTAAAAAGAAAAGGCAAGAAGCCAATTGATCCTATACAAAGAATCTTAAGGCTCACTTCAAGGAATCACGAAGGCTGGAAATCCATCGAGACAACTTACCAAACTCATCTTGACGTTGATGCAGATGCCTTGAATCTTCATCGGCCCCACAAGACTCATCACTCACAAGTCGCAAGACTTGTCTTAGTGGACGAGCAATAAGAGCTTCAAAAAAGCGTTGACCCACCACAACCACAGCCAAAGACATAAGTCCAACAGCTAAAACAAGCAGAAGGACAAAACGCGCTGGAGACGGCAAACCGGAATCAATCGGAATTGACACGATCTGAGCACCAACAACATCACCCAGCTTCCATCCAAATCCATTCTTATCTCCATAGGCTATAAGTTGGCTTTTAGGAGCTCTATCGGGTGTTGAGTGACAGACCAAACAACTTTCTTTTGAAAGCCGAATGGGCTTGGCGAGAAAATATTGATTATGATCACTATTATCATTTAAAATACCGCTAATCTCTCTTAAACGAGGGTTGCCTTCAAACCGACCAATAATTTCCGCTTCAGTAGCACTCGCGCGATCCGAGGGACTTGTTGGATTGAGTGCAGCTTCTCGATATTGGAAATCAGAATATGCATTATTCAATCTTAGATATTCGAATACCTTCGTAGCAGAATAACTTGGAACAGCTTCAGGAATAAATGCCTCATCAGAAGTGTCATTGATAGGGGCAATCAATGGATTAATTTTCCTAGAAGTATATTCACGAACAGCCAACATAACGTCCATCACCTGCGAAGCCTGAAAGCGAACGTAGGTTCTTGTCACCAAGGTATACCCCGAGACAATTAAAACTAGTGCTAAAATAAGAGCAACAAATTGCAGGCCAACAAAACGGAGAAGGAAACCAGTAAGAGCCGACGAGGATTGGTTAGCTTTCACAATAAAAAATATTTATTCATGGAATCCAAAATTTGTATGGACTCCTGAGAGAAACGCTTTTTTGAAGCAAGGCCAGTCTAGGGGTATATTAAATGGTTCTTGTCGATCGTCTCGCACCGTATGCAATCGGTGATTATGGACAGAGTCGACACGAACAACCCACTACCGATCTCAATCGACCTATGTCCAGATACCGCGGCCCTCGCCTGAGGATCACGCGGCGCTTGGGAGACCTCCCTGGTCTCACCCGGAAGGCCGCAAAACGGTCCTATCCACCCGGTCAGCACGGCCAAGCCCGTCGCAAGCGCTCCGAATACGCAATCCGCTTAGAAGAGAAGCAAAAGCTTCGCTTCAATTACGGCGTTTCCGAACGTCAACTTGTGCGCTACGTGAAGAAAGCGCGTGCTCAGGAAGGTTCAACAGGAACCAACCTGCTCAAACTGCTCGAGAACCGTCTCGACAATGTTTGTTTCCGCATTGGATTTGGCCCAACCGTGCCCGGAGCACGCCAATTGGTGAATCATGGCCACGTCACCGTGAATGGACGGGTCACTGATATCGCTAGTTATCAGTGCAAGGCTGGTGATGTGATCGCCATTCGCGAACGCAAGTGCAGCAAATTGCTCGCTGAAGCGAATCTTCAATTCCCAGGATTGGCCAACGTGCCTCCCCACCTTGAACTCGACAAACCAAAGCTGAGCGCGAAAGTGGTTGGCCGCGCTGAGCGCGAATGGGTGGCCCTTGAGATCAACGAACTGCTAGTGGTTGAGTACTACTCCAGAAAAGTCTGATGTTCAAGCCCAGGTTTCGATCTGGGACTGTTCTCAATCCATGCCTATTCCTGTTGGCCTTGGAGATCAAGCCAGCAGGTTTTTTTGTGCCCACACACACCTTTCAAGCCAATCAAATATCTTTTAAGTGTCTCCAAATCCATTCGACTTTTTAGATGATTTCTTCTTGTTAGCCTTTGTCACGGAAGCAGGAAGCTTTTCAAGAGGTTGATCATCCTTAAAGAAAACTCCATCCAGCCATACGGTGATGATGTAAACAACGATCAAAACCGGTATCAACACAGCCCATTGATTTGGAAATTCATAGGGGATCTGCTGAACACCAAAAATCGCCAAATAGCCCGTAATCAAAGTAAATATAAATCGGCGGATACTGGCTTGATTCAACTTAAATTCTCAATTCAACAGGATTATAACGCTAACCCCACAAGACTGCTCAATAATTACAATATTTTTCTCCATAACCATTTTCTCTCATCAGCTATCAATGCTATCAATGGGGCACACTCTTGCTCACACAATCCTGACTCTCAGCAGAGATAGAACATTCTGGATCCTTTTTGCCGTACTGACTAGGCTCTCGCATCGCCCAGTACTCATCGACAACGCCAAGCAAATAAACCATGGCTTTTTTAAGTGATTTCCTCAGACCCATGGAATTGACCCTTTCCAAGTACTGTGGCAAACAATTGCTGGTCGTGCAATCAATGACACACAACCCTTTGCACTGAATAACGAGAGCGTACCCACGGGAGATATTCAAAAATCCAACCCTCGTCACTACAGTCATTTCCCTGCAACAAAGCGTTTCTACAAAATGATTAAAACCAGGCCAATCCTTCCGGCCGATCTCTTTGATCAAGCACTCTCCAAGGCCTCACTCACAGAACAGGAACAGGCATTCATCGAATTTGTGAGATATACAGGAGTGATTGACGAATTAATACTAAGGAAAGGTTTATCGCTACCTGCCAAGCCCCCTGCCCTCTGCAGGCTTTCAAACATCTGCGAAAAAATCGGAGCCATCATTCCTGATCATTTCAGCGCTGCAATGGAATGGTCATCAGAGCAAAGTGAAGACAAGATTGCCTGGAAAGGAAACTTGATTTGCAACATCGCCTTCAACAGTGATGGCATCGAACTTTCGCCCAATGCGGGCACAACTTTATACCACACCTATGTTGTGCATCAAGAACTATTTAGCGGTTTGGGATTTTAGGCCCTAACCACACAGCATCTCATTTATCTCACAACGTCTTGATTGGAGGAATCAAGAGAGTTTTCTTACATTCAGCGAATCAGAGTCGCCTTGAAAAAGCCAAGACCTAACCCCATTCCCTTGGGCTTATCCTCTAGAAATGTGATCGCCAATTCAAAATCCATCAAGCCTTTCTCTTCAATGAAATCTCGTGGAAGCTTGCCACTTCGTTGATCGAGATAACGCCCATGGATCTCTTCTTTGTTCTTACTTAAAAAATCTACAATCTCCTGAAGCACATGATCGCGCCATTCATCCTTGTCACTTTGCTGTACCTGGCTTTCCTTCACGATGCATCCCAACAATCTTTGAACGCTAAGACGCCCTGAGGCAAACCATCAAGCCTGCGGGAAGGCATAGTCATGGGCATCACACAAGCTCCAGCCGCCGTCACGATCAAGCCAAGCTCCAGCACAGAGTCGTTAAAGGGCAGCAGAGAAGACCGATGTCCCACACTCACATACCCAGCTCCAGCATCCTGCAGCAGCTGACACACCGCCCGTTCCGTTGGGATGTCTAACGCGCTGGTGGATTCATCGAGAAGCACAAATTTCACCTTGGCCAGCAAAACCCTCGCAAATGCAATTCTCTGCTGCTCTCCCACAGAGAGCACTTTTGGCCAATCAATAAAGGCCTCCGATGACTCAAGGGTCTGGTGGACGGAGGAAAGAGAGACCGAGTCGAGCAGTGTGTACATCCGCTCCTGGTTGAGATCCAACTCAACATCGGGATAGAAGAGCAGCTGCTCGCGCAAGGAGCCTGAAAACACATAGGGCTTTTGGGGAACAAAGATTACCCCATCACGAAATCCCCGTGATGCCACCACTCCAGAAGCGGGAGACCAAAGGCCGCTGAACGTCCGCAGCAACGACGTTTTCCCACATCCCGATGAACCCACAATAAGAAAACGGCTCTCCTGATCGAGATCGATGCTGAGGTTGCGCACTAACGTGCGCTCCCCGGATGGAATCTTCAGAGTTGCAGACTCCACATGAATCATCACCCCAGGAGCTAGCAATTTGGCTTCGGGAGCTGAATGCGATGCAGACAATGAAGGTCCGGTCTCAAAATCATGAACGCTGAGATCGAAACCATGACCAATTTCACTTAAGCGTTGACCATTGGAAATCAAATTTGCAATGTCAGGGAAATTATCCACAATGAAGCTGAAAACTCTCTTCACGACAGAGAACGCTATCGATACTTGGGTGAAAACTCCAAACTCAATCTCGTCCTTAAAATAAACCGACCAAAGCGAAATCAACATTCAATCTCAATTGAACACAATTCAGTCGAACGAATTTCCTACCAACAAAGGCGATAAGTCCAGACAAAAATGCCGCATACACAAGCACATAAAAAAGAATTTACGCATCAATGGTGATCAAAACAACAGCAAAACTTGCAGCCGAAACACAAGAGTCAACAAGCTCAAAAAAACAACTCCGAGCTTTTCTCCGTAAACTTATCAATATCTTGAGCAATACTCTGGTCAGGGTTATCAATCGGAACGCCATCAACCGAACCGGTAGAGCTAAGCCGATAGAAAAATCCACCACCTAGACAGCCACCAAAGAAGCGCAGAGTCATCGCTTCACAACAAAAATTAGCAAACGCACTTTTAGTAAAATTATAGGCATAAATTGCTGGGATAAAGACACCCAAAAAGACAAAAACCTGAATCAAGCCCAATCGAGAACCCTCAATATTTCTCGCCACAAATGAATCCGTGAGATCCCTTAAGAAGTACGTAAAAAGAACAACGACTGCGTTGACAATTAACAACAACCAAAAACTACCAAGTACATACAACCAAGCCACACGCCGACGAGAGTCCATCCCCCGAAGAGGCCATGCAGCCAAACCACTCGCCAAAACAGACAACACCGTGAGCGCAGCCAAGGCGCGGCTTTGTACAAGCCAGCCAGCAAAATCGACCATCACACCCAGGCCATTAAGCCAAGAGACACAGCAATCACCGCACTCATCAAAGCGATAAACAGCTGTAGCGAGCGCCGATCCGTGCCATTGACGAAAAAGGCAACAACAACTGCCGTAGATCTTTCGCGTTCGTTGCGCCCATCAACACTCCGTTGTCGTTCCTCATCTTGAAGGCCAGCCAGCCCCTTCAACACCCCTTCAACACCCCTTCAACACCCCTTCAACAAAGGTCCGTTGAATAGCCTTGCGATAGATCGCATCAACGCCTTGCAGCGTCCTGTCCCAGAACCGGCGACAGCCACCCGGGCCATTCACCACGGCGAAAGCTTCGCTAGCGAAACCGGCACGGTGATGCCACCCATCTACGCCACCTCCACGTTTGAGCATGGCAACCCAGGCGGATTCGATTACACCCGCTCGGGCAACCCCAACTTCCGCATTCTTGAAACGGTGTTGGCCTCCGTAGAGGCGTGTAGCCATGCCACGGTGTTTGGTTCAGGAGTCAGTGCGATCACCGCGATTGCCTCCACCCTGAGCCAGGGAGATTTGGTGGTCTGCGAAGAGAACCTCTACGGCTGCACCGTGCGCTTGTTCGAACAGGTGTTTGCCAAGTTTGGGGTGCGCACCGAATGGGTGGATTTCACCAACCCCGAGGCGGCAGCCGGCATCATTGAGCGGCAGCCAGCGATGGTCTGGCTGGAGAGTCCCACCAATCCACTGCTCAAGGTGATTGACCTCGATGCGGTCTGCAGCGCTGCCCGCTCCGCCGGCGTCCCCGTCGTGGTCGACAACACCTTCGCGACCGCCTTGGTGCAACGTCCTCTGGAACTCGGCGCCACCCTGTCCCTCACCAGCACCACGAAATATATCAATGGCCATTCCGATGCCCTCGGTGGTGCGGTTTGCACCGATGAGCCCAGCTGGCACCAAAAGATGGTGTTTGCCCAAAAAGCATTGGGGCTGATGCCCTCCCCTTTCGACTGTTGGCTGATCACCCGAGGCATCAAAACGCTGCCCCTGCGCCTGAACCAACAGATGGCGAATGCCGCTGCGGTGGCAGATCATTTGGCATCCCATCCCGCCGTGTCGTGGGTGCGTTACCCAGGACGAGACGATCATCCGCAGAGGGCTGTGGCTTTGCGCCAGATGAACGGAGGCGGAGCGATCGTGACGATTGGATTAAATGCGAGCCTTGAACAGGCCTATGCCATGTGTAAAGCCCTGCGTTGGTTCACGATGGCCGAAAGCCTTGGCGGAGTTGAGAGCTTGATCTGCCATCCAGCCACCATGACCCACGCCGCCGTTTCTGCCGAGATCAAAACAGCCTTAGGAATCAGCGATGGACTGATTCGTCTCTCGCTTGGCTGCGAAGACATCACGGACCTCTTGATCGATCTTGACCACGCCCTCAGCCTGCTTCCGTGAGTCCCCGCGATCTCCTGCGCAATCCCTGCTGGCAAGGCGAGGACCTCGGCCATCCCTTGCCTGACAGCACCCACGCCGTATCGGTGGCCTTACCGCGCTGGCGCGACGTCATCGCCTACGAAGACAACGATCCGCAATGCCGCTCGCAATTACGAGCGTTTTATCCACGCTTTGCGCTCCATCCCTTGGTTGCGGAGGTTGCCCGCAAAGCCCTAACGATGCTGCCTGCCGGCAAGGCTTCGGCTGGATCCAGTGCTTGGCCATACCCCAACAGAGCTGCCGCCCAGCTCGCCCAGGACCATTGCCATGGGGTGGCTCCCCATGCTTCCACCCAAATCGTGGATCAACTCGGACTCGCCGTCTTGATTGCCAACGCTGAAGCAAGCCCCCATGCCAAGGCTTTCTGGCAACACGCTGGTTTAGGAGCCTCGTCGCGACGGGCCGCGATCAGCTTGAACAAGGAAGCAGCACCAGCAGCCGGGAGCGCTGATCAAGCCCAGGCTCTTGTGATCGAACGACTGGCCGCCATCTATGGGTGTGAAACCCAGCAATTGAGCCTGCATCCCTCCGGGATGGCGGCTCTGCACACCGCTCTTCAATGGGTCACGGCATTGCGCCCCGGACGCCCCACCCTCCAAATCGGCTTCCCTTACGTGGATGTGCTGAAACTGCCTCAGGTGGTCTTTGCCGGCAGCGAACTGCTCCTCGACAGCAGCAACGCAGCCGTAGAAGCCGCTCTTGATCGCATCGATCCAGCAGCTGTGATTGTGGAACTACCCAGCAATCCACTTCTTCAGTGTGTGGATCTCTCCACCCTCGCCCGCCTAGCCCACGCCCGCGGGATTCCATTGATCGCAGACGACACAATCGGCTCTTGCTTGAACATCGACCCCCTGCCTTACGCAGACGTGATCTTCAGTTCACTCACGAAAAGTTTTGCCGGTCGTGGTGATGTGTTAGCCGGATCCCTGGTCGTGAGCCCTTGGTCGCGATGGGAACAAACCTTCCGCGAACAGCGCTCAACAAGGGGGTTCATCGGCCTTGGCAATGCCGATGCGATGGCCTTGGAACAAGGCAGCCGCGATATCCAAGAGCGCGTTCCTCAACTGAATCGCCATGCCCAAGCCCTAGCTGCGCGACTCAGCAACCATCCGGCAGTGGCTCGCGTGTATTACCCCGATCAATGCGCCAATTTCCGCAGACTCATGCGCCCCGACGCTGGACATGGCTGCCTGCTTTCGTTTGAGCTCAAGGGCGGTAGCGATCAAGCCCAAGCTGTTTACGACGGGCTGGCGGTCTGTAAAGGACCAAGCCTAGGCACACCGTTCACCCTGATGTGCCCTTACGTGCTCTTAGCTCACTACGACGAACTGGATTGGGCCCAGGCCTGCGGGGTTCCCTCTCACCTCCTGCGCGTGTCGGTGGGTCTCGAACAACCCGACGAGCTCTGGCAACGGTTTGAGCGAGCCCTATCGCATTCCATGCCCTAGAAGCGGAAACGGAAACTCGCCAGAACGGCTTGCGATTGAAGATCAATCTGAGTGCCAGCAATCTCCAGGTTGGAACGGCCCGCAGGCCGCACAATCGTTGCGGATCCTGCATTGGTTTTCACCGTTCCCAGATCGGTCCAGCGATAGGCCAGATCAAGATCAAGCCTCTCGCTGACAGGGATGCTTACACCAGCCGTGAGCAAATAGGCGAATGAGGTGGAACTCCCTCCAGAGGTCACCGTGACGGCATCATTAGAAATCGCTGGAATGCGATAGGTGACCTGCCCGAGGGAGGTGCTGGCAGCACCCAGGCCAGCTCCGATGTAAGGACGCACAGTGGCAAGCTCAGGGCCATCCACATAAACAACGCCAAACCCCGCTAAGGCATTCCCGGACGCACTCACCGGCTGGTTGGAACCCCGACCAAGGAAATTGCTGGTGCTGGACAAGTTGAGCTGGGGCGACCAGTTGAGCAGCGCTTCCGTCCGCAGCCATGAGGCCCAGCGGTAACCAACGGCAGCATCCACCATCGGGGACTGTTCAAAACCGCCGTAGGCACCCAGGCTCCGTCCATCGTCTCCTGGCCCACACCCAAATAAGGCAGGTGGGTTCCTGCTGGAACAACTCTGATCCTTCAGATCACTGTTCTCAGGCCATTGCATCCCCGCACCGAGTCGCAGATAGGGGCCACCCATCTCCTCTTCAGAGTCCGCCCGAACTGCAGAAGGAGCACCAGCAATCAATGCGCACACCAGAAACGACGCTTGGCGCGTGTTCATCGAAAACAAAATGAGTGGCTCTGCATAGACAAACTCATTGCAACAGACATCGAAGTCTTAACAAGGCCTAAAGCTGGAATGACGTGCCATTAATGGCAATTACTAGAAAGTAATTCCAGCTTCATGTCCAGCGTCTACGCCGATAACAGCCAAGCGATTTGCAACACTCCGCTCGTTCGACTCAACCCATAACAACAAGTCAATCAAATTAAAAAAATTCACTTTACTGACCAGTTGCAACCAAGTAGCCAAAAGGTAAAACTCTTAGCCGCAGACACCAAACGTATTTAAGACAATAATCATTCAATGCTCAGGAGGTCTTCTTGTGCAAATTGAAACTTAAACCAACCAACAGACTCCGAGCACTCGTTCCAATTAACACAGGCCCAGCAACCGCCATCTAAAATGGTTAGAATTCGTCTTCCATTGGTGGTGGATTGATCCAAACAACTTCTGGCTGACGCCAGCAGCGTGTGGATCTTGACCAGCGACGTGGGTTTCGCTGGCGAGCCTGCTCATGAATTTGATGCAGCTGTGGCGGACTCATACGCCGCCTCAAATCTACCTTGACAGCCTCGCTGTACCGACGCATAGCACTGCTGCATCAAGCCCACTTGCGTGCTCGAAATGCAGAGGCTTCAACTTTCCCGGTAGAGGTGGCATTGAAAACAATATCAAGAAAGCAACTCAAAACAGGTTCATAGAGGAATAGTTTCTGGGATCGTAAAATAAAGAAAAGCACAGACGGTTCATCGCGACTGTTCTGATCCTTAACAAGACATAAAGTTTCTGGATGGTTTTTGCGCTTTCTTTTAGAATAACTGAATACGAACGTTGACCATGACACGGGTTTACGCTGATAACAGCCAGGCTATTGGAAATACACCTCTCGTACGCCTGAACCACCTCACAAAGGACTGCAAAGCTACTGTCCTCGCAAAAATCGAAGGACGCAATCCTGCTTTCAGTGTTAAGTGCCGCATTGGCGCAAACATGATTTGGGATGCTGAAAAAAAAGGAAAATTGAGCGATGGCCAAACCATCGTTGAGCCAACTTCTGGAAATACTGGAATAGCACTGGCTTTCACAGCTGCAGCCAGAGGTTACAAATTAATCCTTACAATGCCTGAATCGATGTCAATTGAAAGACGTCGAGTGATGGCTGTGCTTGGTGCTGAGATCATCTTGACAGAGGCAGCTAAGGGGATGCCAGGTGCTATCTCCAAAGCAAATAGCATTGTGGCAAGTGATCCCAAAAAGTATTTCATGCCGGGTCAGTTTGACAACCCAGCCAATCCCGAAATCCACGAAAAAACGACTGGGCCAGAAATTTGGAACGATTGTGATGGGACAATCGATGTTCTTGTATCAGGAGTAGGTACCGGAGGAACTATCACAGGCGTCTCACGCTATATCAAGAATCAGAAAGGCAAGAAAATAACCTCAGTTGCTGTTGAGCCAAGCCACAGTCCGGTCATCACGCAGACTCTCAACGGAGAAGATCTCAAACCAGGTCCTCACAAAATCCAAGGAATAGGAGCAGGCTTCGTTCCAAAGAACCTTGATCTTTCGATAGTTGATCTGGTTGAACAAGTGACTAATGAAGAATCAATCGAAATGGCTCTACGACTTGCTAAGGAAGAAGGCTTGCTTGTTGGAATTTCTTGTGGAGCTGCAACAGCTGCAGCAATTCGCCTAGCAAAACGAGATGAATATGCCGGGAAAACGATTGTAGTTGTACTCCCAGATTTAGCTGAGCGCTATTTATCATCAGCAATGTTTGCAGAAGTACCAACAGGAATAATCGAACAGCCAATATTGGCCTGAATCAACAGCCAAAAGAAAATGGCGTAAAACTCCTTCACAACCCACTATTTTATATTATTAAGCCAAAACCCTTTGAGCCAAACCTTAATAATTACGATGAAAGTCTTATTGAATTCATTGATACTTGCATTAATGAATGCTCAGGTAGCAACTGCACAATTCACCCAGGAGCCACAGAAATTTTCTCAAAATAATTTTGATGCTCAAAGTACGCAGAATCAAAGCATAGGAAATATTTACCTAGATTGTCAGTTTGGGCAGGGTAAGTGGATCTCACTAACAATCCAGCCTGGTTCAAATCTAGCAATGGGTCAAATTAACGACGGATCACCGATGCTTTATACGGCATTACATGGAGCTGAATCCGTTGTCCTAACGCCAAGACAACCAGGAAAAAAATTAACGATAAACCTTCAAACATATATCATTACAAGGGAATGGTATTTGAAGAGCGCAGCAGGCAGTGCTGGTACAGGTGAATGCGAAAATAGCATCAAAGAAAACAACAGCTTTATAGACAATGCGTTTTAGTGACTAAGAAAAAACCGTATACACAACTACAACAGTATTACACTTGAAGATCATCGAGGTGCTTGGTAGAAACCACTATCGCGACAATAAAGTCCTTAACGAAGATCATGCAAAGTAAACTCAATGCATGCATCATCATACATCCTAAAGACATGCAAAAACAGTCTAAAAGGATCGTGCCAAAATACTCAAGTATGCAACGAAAAGAGAATGCCACAAATATTAACGCTCTAGCATGAAGCTTAAATAAAAACGACAGGAAATGTTAAACTATTATAGAGCAGATGGTCGAAAAAGCATAATCCATATGAGACAACATGGGGGAAACGAAAAAGTAGATCAATTAGCAAAAACCAAAAGCGCTTTTCCGCATGTAGACGTTCAGCGATGAAAAGCCCTAGAAGATAGAAGCATATAAGCCAAAATGTGATTTAGAGGGGGGCTTGAAACTGTATTGCTAAATTACAAATGTAAGCTAATCCAAGGATTAATAGATCCAAGGATTGCAAATCACAAGGACAAAAAAAATGGTCTCAGGAACCCACGAAGCAAACCCATCAAACTGTACAGAAAAAAAACGGATTTCAGTACTATTACCAAAAGAATTACATCGATGTCTACGCATAAGCGCCATAAATGCTGACATGCTATTAAGCGACTATATTACAAAAATAATAGAAAAAGAGGTCGAGAGCCATCAATTAAAAGCCTAATAAATATAAAAACTTGCGTCTAAATTCTCGATCTCGAATTGGTATAGAGAACCAATAGGACTGAATTGATCCGAAAGAAGTGTTTGATCAAAGAAATCAAGATCAAACACTGACAGCTTCGAATCAAATCGAAAATTAACACCGCAGGAAAGGTCAAGGTACTGATCCCGATTATTGACTAAACCAAGACTAACGAGATCATTGCTAAGATTTCTATATGATTGATAAGAAGGATCGTCGCAATTAAGATAAGACACCTTTGTTTCATCAAAATCAATACATATTTGAGTAAAAATACAAGTAGGGGAGTTCGCTAAACCATTGTAAAAGCTATTGAAACGAAACAAATATCGACTCGGTGAGTTGAGAAAGTCGGTGGATGGACCAACAGAGGCCATTGCTGAAGAAACTTGAACGAATGAGAAAAGGGCAACAAACCGAACAGCAATACGAAGATCAAAAATTTGCCAACACTGCAGGAGACGAAAAGGCGGCAAAACCAGACTCAAACCTTATGAAATTGTATATTAAAGCTAAAGACATCATGAAAGGCGCCTAAAGGCTGAGAGTTTTCTGAGAATCTGATTAAGATGAGGTCTGTCCTAATCAGTATATAAAAATTCAACTTACATATGGAAAATCAATCATTGTCAGCTGAAATCTCCAAACTGACAGGTGCGGAGACTTCTGCTCTCAGTCATACAAATGTATCATTGAGCAAGAGGGCAGTCAAAAGAATATCTCTACAGGTAACAAGCAGCATGCACAAAAGATTCCGAGAAATCGCATTAGAAAGAGAAGAAACTATGAATTCCTTGATTGTTTTTGCTTTAAAGCGTTATTTAAAAGAAATCGACGAATTAGAGGCTAGAAATGAAAAGTTGCGCATCCGACTCAAGCGCTGAATATGAATCATTGCTCAACAACATCTGACCATTAAGACGATCAAATTGGAATCTAATACTAGCTGCACACTTAAAAAACTTTCGATTTTGATTGACAAAGAACTTCATAAAGAGATTAAGAAAAAGCCTTAGCTCAAGACACAACTCTTACGGATTTAATTACAACAATGATAACAACCTACCTCAAAGAAAATTCTTAACCGAACTAAAGCAACCCTCAACACAAAATGCTCTACAAGGATTCTATGAATCAGCGCAAGGTACTAGCGTTAATAAATGCAAGCCATTTCATAATCTATCAATAGAAGTAAATCCACGATCTGTTATTTGTAAATAAAAAATTAAGATATCACTAAAGCCTTAGTCGTCTCCATATATGTTTACACGCATAAGCGCTAAAGCGCATCCACACAAAAAGTACAGTCAGCGCCAAAGAGGCTTGCCATCTTATGAATATTCGCGCAAAGATTAAATCCGAAATGCTCCGCAAGCTCACAACACTACTCATCCTTACTTCATCTCTTGGAGTAGAAGTACAAGCTCAACAGGCTAACCCTTCACAAACCAACGATAACAATGCTATTTCACAACCAGTTAATTCTCAGCAAAATCAATCAAGATCAGAATCAATTGGTGGCGGTATCTACAACTATCAGCTGAATCCTGCACAAGGAGATTTGGGGGAAATGACAGTAGGAGCTCGAGCAATCAGTTGTCAATCACCTAGCTTTTTTGCCAACGCAGGCATTCTTCCCTACGATAATCAATATTTTGGAACCTTTGATAATAATTCACGCGAAAAAGACTGGATGCCACAAGGAACACTTGGATTGCAAATGCCATTTGGTCCTCAAGTAGCTAGTTGCATCAGTGCGATGAAATATCAAACATTACAAACTCAAATGACAACCGAAAGTGGTGTTCTCGCTAAATGCATAGAAACAATGAAAGTTGCAAATCAAATCAAAATGGACATTTCTATACTTGAGAAAAACTTTTCGGGCTTATATACAAACTGTAAAAGCATATGGGAAAACGCAAAATTAAATCCGGCGGAGATGAGAGTCATCAACAAAAAATAAATTCAATCTAAATCTATTTAAAAAACACCATTTTTCAACATGACAACGTTAAACCCAGCACAAATCACAGGCAACGAGGAAGAAAATGAAAGAAACAAACTTAATGAAAATTGCAATAAGTCATCTCAATCTCTTAAAAAAATATCGATTCTAATTTCCAAGGAAATGCACAAAGCAATTAAGCTCCACACGATCAAATCAGACATCAGCATCAAAGACTATGTCACCCAACTAATATTGGCAAAATTTGAAGAAGAAGGGTACAATTTAGAAGAGTAATAAACATATAATCACCATTCAATCCTAACTTAATCATCTTAAAATTCACAATGGTTAACTTCAAAACATCACTTGTTCTCGCTTCTTTAATTTTATCTCAACAAAGCCTTTGTGCTCAAGGCCTAAAGACTACTGTTTTTAGCAGCGGTAATACAAATACAACAACAAAAGTCAGTGAAGGCAATGAAGTAATCAAAATTAATACCAATAAAGAAACGGTTATGTCTGGCGGATCCGTATCAGATACCATGTCTTTTAATTTAGCCGGCAATGGAGTAACAGGAAGTATCAATGAATTTGTTCTTGACTTAGTCGATTCAAATGACATTCAAGATACTGGTGTCCCAACAGAAAGTTTTGATGCTGCCCTTAATGGTATTTTAGAAGTTGATGGTAATGATCCTAGCTTCTCGATCTCGGGACAAATCAATCAGGTTTCAGCAAACATGGATTTTACTTCCAATGAGAGTGGTAATACTGAAATCACTAGGGATGAAGATTTTGTCATAGATTCTTTCACAGAATCGTTTGCATCTGAAGCCGGCAATTACAATGGACTCTAGGCTGATTAGCCATTTAAATTCCCCTCAAAATATAACTTAAAGAAGTTATATTTTAAAATCAATAATTTTAGATTAATGCTTTAAGGTGTGTTCAATCATTGGGATGAGAAAAGATATTGAATCTTACCAAAATTCATGAGATCATTAACCTCAAAGTCAATTGCATTTTAGCTCAAAGAGCACAGTAGATTTTAATTATTTTTTGTCCTGCAACATTCAATTCAATACTCTCGAATAAACACAGAAACAAAATACAATCTACTCAATAGAGTAGTAAAACGATATCAAGCAGAGAAAGGTTCAACATACAGTCTTGGGTCATAATGTAGACAGGATTTTTGCAAGCAATAGGAAAACACGTCAGTTAATGACTGCAATCGTCACGATCAAAGAAGTTATGAAAAGCTGATAATAACAGGGCAAAAAGTCATGAATGAAGAATTACATTGATATTCGATATGAATCTGATTTTCTAACCCCATGCCTAAAAAGCCCTCAGTATCAACAACTAAGGCAACGAGCTTCAATGAGCCACATACAGACCTATCAATACAACTACAAAAGCAATGAGTAATAACTTCATGATTAAGCTTTATTTTAATTAAGCCATACCGCTTTTAATCAGTTTGCTGAAAGAAGTTACGAGACATTTGCAAATTCACAGCGACACATGCAAGCACTGATACCCTCATCAATTATTTCTCGGAATTGAACGAGTAGGAGTTCCGATTCGTAGTTTCCTGATGTGATGAATCAGCCACATCGGGAACAGGCTTTGGGGCTTCAGCATCCTCATTATGGAATGCTTGTTTCCAATCTTTCTTGATCTGAACAACACGACAAAAGGGGAGAAAAACCCCCTTTTGTGATGCGTGTGCACCTTGCCTTGGCACGCGCATCCAACAGGCCTGTTCCTGTCAATCTCTTCTGAACACTAGCTTCCAAACCCTTACCCCACTCCTGATAGCCAATGCGCAATTGCGAGAAAAAGCAAAAGAGCGATTGAATATTACATTGCAAGAGTTGATTGTTGCATAAAGCTCAAAACTAATCAAAATCACAAACCATATACACGTCAAAAATAAAATAATCAATACAAGGCAAATTTCACTGCGTTTAAAAATTATTCAACACCAAGATGTGAAACTTCGGGGCTCAGGGAACAGGGCGGTCTAGACATGAGTCATCTGATTATCTGAATTATTTCAGCCTTTCAGATCAGCGCCATTAAAAAAACCTCAACCAAGCAACAAATGAAAAAAGCACTCATCATCTCTGGCCTTGCAGGCATCGGCCTGATGTTCCCAACTGGTGCCATGGCTGGAAGCCTCAACAACGACTTTGGTGCATCAAGCAGCGAATTCACAGGAACCAGCACTGGATCAAGTGTCATCAAGGTGCAATCTGACATCACAATTGACAATGTGGTGAATATCGCTTCCGAAACATCCACAACCAGCTTGGATCTGGATGCCAATAATGGACGATTCATGACCCGCGCACCTGGCGCAGCCGCTTACAACCAAAGTTCTGGCATGGCAGCGGGTGCAATCGAGTTTGAAGGTGAAGGTAATTTCGTATTCACAGACACCGAAAGCTCTCAAGAGGGCTTCGCTGCTGAGGGTTCAGCTGACGTCACAGTAGAGGGCGAAGCTTCTGGTGCAGCAACAGGAGCCGGGGCCCTTAGTCCTTTTGCCGGAATCCTGGCAGGATCAGGTAGCGTCGAAGCCAGTGGCTCTGTTGAAGGAGAGGCCGATGTCGCTGTTGTAGAGTCCACCTCCTCCTCCACTGTTGACACCAACCAGGGCTCAGTAAGTGGAGATGCGACAGGGGGCGGCTCGTTCTCCACGCAGGGCACGGGCTGGGCAGGACTCCAAAGTGAAATCGCTGTGGATGGCCAGATAAGTGGTTCCGTCCAAAGTGGAACCACTACGATTGGTGGGACCATCAAGGAAACTGGACTCACCTCGACGACTGTTGATCTCACGTCAATTACAACCGGCACGAGCTTTGGATCTAAAGCATCCTCGTTCCGCAACAGTTCTTTCTGATCTCTCCTGATCTGATCAACACGGCAGACGGGGGGCGAAAAGCCCCCTTTTTTTATGCCTCTCCACCTTGCAATAGACCCCACATCCAGACGCCCAGTTCATTCCCTCTCTTCTGGACCAAGGCAAACTGAAACTCCATAACCAGCTGAATTGCCATCGGCAAAAAAGCGGCATGAAGGCAATGCGTCTAGGAGGCAAAGTGAATTGCATCTAGATGAATAATGCGGGAAAATGCGGGTTTAGTTCTTGTGGTTCAGAAGCGCAGCTATACAAAAAGAGCCTGTGTATCAGGCATCAATCAAATTTATCTGATGAGTCTTGGCGCCATGATGAAACTCATTTCAACAGTTGGTCTATTGGCTCTGTTCGTTCCGATTACAGCACATGCAGGCGCTATTACTTCTCAGAATGGTGTTTCAGCAACAAGTGTAATCGGGAATAGTTGGGGTAATACGACTGGAACCGTAACTGGAGAAATTTATCAGGACAATGAACTCAACGTTAAATCTTATTCGAGTAATTATCAAATCGATATAAGTGCTGAAAATGCGAGGATAGGCATCAGGGATGAAGGAGATTCAACATTGATAGAAGCCACTGGTGCCATAGCAGACAATTCACTTGCTCCATATAATGACTATGACTTAACTGATTCAGGATATAGTTCTGAATCATTAGCACTAGAAGAAAGCATCGATCAAAGGACAGGTAATCGATCCGATTCATTACAACTCAACTCGGCAGAAGGGCAAATAAATAACGCCAATCAAAATATTGAGACGACCACCAATCAACTATCGGGGGCAGGATCTACCAACACTTGGGAAGGTATACAATCCGAAGGTTACATTGATGGTTCACTTAGTGTATCAGTAGGAAGTGGCTACACGTCTACCGAAGGAATGATAAGAGAGTCTGGAACAACTAAGACTGATATAGTGGTCGACACCTTCAACAATGACAAAAGCTTTGGAAATACAGCAAGCTCGTTCACGACAATGTCATTCTAAACAAAGAGTGAACAACAATAGAGGATCTATCTATCGACAAAAACCACATACTTAAATAATGGGATTATCACGTCTAGCATATATCAATCCTGGGCCTGATAATCTGCACATTCCACAATCTCACACAATATCATTAAAGATTCCATGCTGTTAATTTTTCTTTTGCAGCCTTCAGTCTTGTAGGTGTCACCACTTGCAAATGCATCATCCATCTCAGATAAAACAAGTGCATGGCACTCCTTGATTCTTTTCTTGATATTATTCTCATATTGAGCAGTTGCTCTAGCCGTAGAAGCACCTACGATCAAAGATATTAGTTGGTTAAGGGATCTTGAAGCTTGAAATTTTGTGTGTTTCATTGGTTGGGTGTTGGGGTTTATTTTTGTACAACTGTTTCAATATTGCATAAGAAAAACCCAAGCCTGAAATCAAGTGGCTTAGCCCAAACACAATTCAGCGCACAAATTAGATGTTGGTTGATTTTGATGAATAAGAAGGAAGGGCTACAACAACTTTCCCAGCGATACAAAGTGGCTCTATTGGCCCAAGGAGAGTGCAAAAATGCTGCCCTAGGTTGCAAATCAGAAGCAAACGACATTTCAATCATAGCAAGACAGGTGAAATCCAACAAGCTCAATAGCCAGCGATTAAATAGCCTGTCGGCCGGCATTCACCAGCGTAAAATCGAAGAAATTTCACATCTATTAGCGCAATAGAATACATCCGCCTCGCAAATAAAGACTCATTACCGGCAATCAATAGAATAATCAAAGCATCCAAGGATCTTTAGCGTTTACCGCTTAAGCCTCAAAATGATCAACAACCAAAAGCGTAAACGCAACAGAGTCCATCAAACTCCTTTCTTTAAATCAATATCGCCAACAAAGCTTGAAAGGGCAAACTCGTACCAAAGATTAACAATCGATAAAAATGGTTGCCTTCGACTTCACTGGATTGACCAGAATTCGTCCATTAAATTAAATCGAAATAATCCCGCAGAAGCTCAACGCAATCGACGGGCCGTTGGGATTGAGACCAAACAAAACCTCTTTTGCGCAAAAGAGGTTTTGAGCTTTTACTACTAAGCATCATTTGCGTGTAGTCATCAAAATCCTTTGCCATATTTGATACGAAAACACATTGCACCAATGTCAATCTTTAGACAATGCGCAACCTGTGTATCTACATTGTTGATGATGAGCAATCCTGTATTGGCTCAGACATCAAGTTCCACTCAAAGTAACACCAATAATTCCTCAACATCACCTGTTAGTTCACAGCAAAACCAATCGCGTTCAGAGTCAATTGGCGTAGGTCTTTATAGTTACAAGAGGAATACTGGTCAAGGTCGTCTGGGTGATATGACTGTTGGTACAAAAGCAATCAGCTGTCGATCACCGAGTCTTTTTCTCAATCTTGGTATTCTTCCCTATAGCAGTCAGTACTTTGGCAGTTTCGGTGATAACTGGAAAGAAAAAGAGTGGATGCCACAAGGGCGAATTGGATTTCAAATACCTATAGGCAAGCAAGTAGCTAGTTGCGTTCAGGCAATGAAAGAACAAGCAAAAAAAACACAAATCATCACTGAAAGGGGAATTATTGAGCAATGCATTAAAACATTAAACTTAACTCAAAGCGTCAATCTTGACACGAAGCATTTGAAAGCTTCCTTCCCAGGCTTATATACAAATTGCAAGCCAATCTGGAATCAAGCAGTTGCACTAGATCAAAGCACAGACTTAGTGATGCCAGACGCTCCGACCTAGAATGAGTAAAAAATCTCTAACCAATCCAAAAACAAATCAATCTTTTCCAACAATTGAACAATGAAAAAAAGAATTTTATTGATATTGCTATTCACCCCATTTCTTTACCCCAAGCATGTTCACTCTCAGGCCATGAAACTTTCCAAATTCGGAAATTCGAACATCTCAGGCCAAAATCGAAATAAGTGGGGAAGAGAAAAAATTGAATTTAAATCAGAAGGCCTTACAGATATACAATCGAATGTTCAATCGCAAAACTTGGAATTAAGCATTGTTAGGCAGGATCAATCAGATCAGGAAAATTTTCACAGCACTAAACAGCAAATAGATGTCTTCCATAGCGAAGAAGCAATGGCGCTGCCCAATCAACAAGAGACCCTGCAGAATCAAAATGGACTAACGGAAGTCATCAATACTGATAATCCCAAGCAGAATCTCAGTGGATCGATCACTGTAAATTCAAAGTCTAATCATGAGAATGCTTTAATTGGAAAAATTAGTCATGTAAAAAGCGACACCACACTTTCAAAACAAGCTTCAGAAAAAATCTTTAATCAAATTGACACTCATTTTGTTGAAGATATATTCACAGAAGCTTGGAACAGCAACACTGGAGCATTGAAAATATTTAATTATGATTGAATAGATTAACATAGATGTGATTTGTTTTATTAAGTAGGGTTGATGACCGCTTTTCACATGACAAACACATTGGAATTCATATTCACTGAATCAGTAAGATATTTTTTGCATCTTAGCAACCCACACCTGAACACTGATTCATCTTTTCTGATAAATATAGACCAGAGTTGTCGTAAAGAATAAGCTTCATGAATATAACCCAACTCTGGTTTTCATAATTCTGAGCGTCAGCAATTAACACATCCTCGAGGTATTGAAAACCGCTCAGATCTTGTCAACTATCAAATTTTTCCATATATAAAATTTCCGGAGTGGCTCAAAACAAATTCAATGGCCGATTTTCATTGCTTGACTTCTGCCCTTAAGCGCAATTCATCAATCATAAGTCCACTGAAAGTGGGCAACAAGAATTTAATTTCGCGGGTAATACAGATTTAAAGTATAAAGATTTGCACATTAGATTAGCGCTTTGTTCAAGATAGCACTGGCCTCCTTTCAGTAAACACGAAAGAACTCGAAAAATAAATCTATTCAGCTTATTCTTTAATCAAGCAACTTTAAAAGCTTAATGCATGTACGCCGCAAGGAAGAAATCAAAAACGGCAAAGACAAAAAAGGCAAGCAGCAAAGGAGCCTTGGGGATTTGGCGCATGACCAGCAAAAGTGCTTTTTGTTTGATTGATGCTTCTTACATTAGTCAAGTAGCAGCAGATTGGCTCATGCTCCACGGCCTACAATTTTTCACACCTCAGTTGGGCATTGACATCCCAAGAAAAGATTTAATTGTAACAAAAAAAATTTACATTGCTAGCATTCTATTTATAGGATTGATTATCAGCCTTATTCAACACCCATGTCACTCCAAAGAAGAAGGAACTGTATTTAAGAGTCAAAACTCAGCAATCATGGAACGGAACCGTAGTGGTAAAGAAAAACGTAGAATCGAGAGAAAAGCACGAAGCTCAAATCAAAGCAAAATTGATATGGAATCAGTCTCATTTTCATTATCTAGTGATAATAATGAGATTTATTCAGAGGGATTTATATCTCGATTAATAGCACCAATAAATGACAAAGAAAACCTACTGAAAGAGAATAGCGATGATCAACTTAATTTGCGCCAACTTGAGATCTCTGAAAGCAGGGGAGTTTCTTTACAAGGTGAGTCTAAAATAGAAGGCAATGCCTCACTGACTGGATTAGTCAACCATACAAAAAATAATTTTACGGTTAATCATCAGGAAAAAGTCGATTCTCTGGTTTTGATCAACCAAGACTTTCAAGACGAAATGTTCCAGAACTCCTTTTCTGATAAATCGGGACTTTATTATGGGCAATAAATAACAATTTAGCAACAACTGTTCAAATCATTTCCATCGACCGATATAAGAAAGTTGAGGATGAGGGCAAGATCATATTTTAAAAAAACTTGTAATCCAAACTCTGGATGCACAAGCCATTCTCAACCTGCATGCTGCTAATACACTGACTTTTTATTAATTTAAACTATTACTGTCAAACAAAAATAATTTCCCCAAGACCACATCATCCGTTAAAACATCATATACTAATCAACAAAATAGCCTTATTTTCTGTTTTTCGAATGATCAACTAATACCGTCTTTCAGGATTTAAAATTCACTATGCTACGACAATCCCTTTAGTTTTTAGCGTTAAATCAGGTTTTACAGTGGAAAGAACTGCATCAGGTCCAATCCACATCGCATCTCCATATGAATAAAATCGGTATTCATTTTTGACGGCTTCTTCATACAGATCAAGCAAACGTTGCCTGCCAATCAGCGCACTCACAAGCAATAAAAGTGAACTTTTGGGAAGGTGAAAATTCGTCAGTAAACCTTGCACAACCTGGAAGCGATAACCAGGCTGAATCACCAGATCCACAGGCCCCTTCAACGGTTGTAGACGTCCTCCACCCGCAACAGAAGCCCCCTCCAAGGCTCGCACGCTCGTGGTTCCCACGGCAATCACCCGGCCGCCCCGTTCGCGACAGGCTGAAACGGCCTCCACTACCTCAGGGCGCACCTCCACCCACTCGCTGTGCAGGGTCAGATCCGTGAGGTCTTCGATTTCTACCGGCCTGAAGGTGCCCAAACCAACATGCAAAGTGACATGCGCCAGCTCCACTCCCCGCTCGGCAATCGATGCAAGAAGAGCATCACTGAGATGAAGTCCTGCAGTTGGAGCTGCTACTGCCCCAGGCCGTTTGGCGTAACGGGTTTGATAACGCTCTTGATCTGAAATGTCGTGCCGGGTGATGTAAGGCGGAAGAGGCACCTCTCCATAGCGATCCAGTAAGTGTTCCAACGCTTGAGCATCGAAACAATCCGGAGGAAACTGCACAATGCGTCCTCCACTCGTACCATCGCTGGCCAAGACGTTAAGGGGAAGCGAATCCTGCTCCAAGGCTTCAAGCCAGAGCTGATCTCCAGGCCGCATGCGTTTGGCAGGCCTTGCCAGACACAACCAGCGCCCATCACCACGAGGCTCCAACACAAGCAATTCACCCAAGCCACCACCGCTGCGCCGAACGCGAAGACGGGCCTTCAGCACGCGGGTGTCATTGACCACCAAAAGGTCGCCGGACTGCAACTCCTGCTGCCAATCCCAAACGCGCTTGTGCCTCAGCTCGGACAGGGAACTCCCTACAGGGGGCACCACCAACAGACGCGCATCGTGCCGCGGCTCCACCGGCGCCTGCGCAATCCTTTCTTCCGGCAGCACGTAGTCATACGCGCTGAGCTGGAGATCGCGTGAGTCAGGCATGATCTGGCTCCACCACAACATCAGCCCATGCTGCCCGCACGCAGTCACCTGGAGTCCCAGCGGTCGGGATGTAGTACCTCACCATCGAAAACACGCGACTTTTGCCATCGGAAAGAGCACGAAACAGGTTGAAAGCCCTCTGGTTCAGAAGGGTTTGATCCAGGTGATCCCTCGGAATGACAAATGGCATCACAACCGTTGTGCACTGCTCAGGATGAAGCTGCTCCTGATCAACAACAAAATCACAAAAGGGCTTCAGGAGTGAGCTGAATGGACTCTCAAGCAATTTGAGCTCCAAGGCGCCTGTCTGAGATCCCGCTAGACGATCCCATTCCTGGCTGAGTTGACCCGCTTCATCCTGATCAACCACCACCATCACAGCCGTGACCTGATCGGCAATGGAACAGGCATAACGGACGGCTTCAAAGGAGGGCTGGTTGAGACCACCAAGCCAAACGATGGCCTGATGGCGTGGCGACGCATTCGGTTCTAGGTAAAGAGGCTCCATGCCCGGATCAGGCGCCAATAAAGCCTGAACCTCTCGAGAGCGCTTGCGAATCACAGCGAGCCCCCACACCACCAGGGGCAGAGCGATCACCACCGTCCAGGCGCCTTCGCTGAACTTGCTCACGATGATCACCAACAACACCACGAACGTGGAGAAGGCACCCAAGGCATTGAGCGCCATCCGCCCCTGCCAACCCGGTTCACGCAAGCGCCACCAATGCAGCACCAGTCCCAGCTGCGACAGCGTGAACGCCGTAAACACGCCAAGGGCATACAAATTGACCGCCACGGTGGTGTCTCCATGGCAGATCCAAATGATCAACGCCGACACCGCCAACAGAACGCCAATGCCGTTCTGATACACCAAACGGTCTCCCAACCAGCGCATCTGCGGCGGCAGGCAACGGTCTTCCGCAAGCATCGCCGCCAACAGAGGAAACCCAGCGAAGGCCGTATTGGCGGCCAAGACCAGAATCAGCAGGGTGGAGAGTTGCAGCAACCAAAACAAGAGGCTGCCGCTGCCAAACACACGAACACCGATCTGAGCCAAAACGGTGACTTGAGGATCTGGGGCAACGCCATACATGAAGCCCAGGCCCGTCACCGCCAAAAGCATCGATGCAAGCAATCCACCCATCACAAGCAGCGTCACGCGGGCATTGCGTGCTGCGGGTTCACGAAACACCTGCACGCCGGTGGAGATGGCCTCAATCCCGGTCATCGCCGAACAGCCAGAGCTGAATGCGCGCAAGATCAAAAACAGCCCTAAGGGCTGCAGAGCGGCCTCCAAAGGCGGCGGCTCCGGCGTCCAGCCATGGTGCAAGCTGAGGTTGCTCACCCCTACAAGGGTGAGCAACAGGATCATCACCACGAAGACGTAGGTGGGAATCGCAAAAACTCTGCCCGCCTCACGAAGGCCACGCAAATTGGCCCAACCCACCAGGGCCAGCAACAGCATGGACAACGCCAACTCATGGGGCAGCAACGAGGGCAGCAAAGACGACAGGGCCTGGGTTCCAGCCATCAAGCTCACGGCGGCTGTGAGCGCGTAGTCGATGAGAAGGGCTGCCGCGGCCACGAGGCTGACGTTGCGTCCAAGGTTTTCACGAGCCACCACGTAAGACCCTCCACCATTGGGATAGGCGGAGATCGCCTGCCGATAGGACAGCACCACAATCACGATCAAAGCGATGATCGCCAGGGTGATGGGGAGCGACAGCTTGAGGGCCGAACTCCCCGCTAAGACGAGCACACCAAGCGAAGCCTCTGTGGCGTAAGCCACAGAGGAGAGAGCATCCGACGAGAGAATCGGCAAAGCCTGCAGGTTGGGCAGTCGCTCATGGGCGACTTGAGCCCGAGGCAAGGCTCGGCCAATCAGGCGTGACAGCAACGAAGCAGCCAACACAGCTGAGGCTTACAGAGCCAAACTCTCCGGACGCGTATCGATGAGCTCCGCCAGATCCTTGAGGAAGGCAGCACCGTCGGCGCCATAAATCACCCGATGATCAGCGGTGAGGTTCACCTGCATCTGACGCCTCACAGCGATGGAGCCGTCTTTGCCTGCCACCACGGTGGGGCGAGATGCCGCAACCGCCAGGATCGCGCCGGTGCCAGGGGGCAGGATGGCGTCAAAGCGATCCACTCCAAACATTCCCAAGTTGGAGAGGGTGAAGGTGCCGGTGCTGTATTCCTCCGGCTTCAGCTGCTTGCTGCGGGAACGCTTCACAAGATCCCCCCACTGACGCGACAACTCATACAGATCGGTGCGATCGGCATTGCGCAACACAGGCGTAATCAATCCGCCGTCTTCCATCGCCACAGCAACAGCCACATTCACCTCAGCGGGGTAGCTCATGCCAGAGGCCGTGGTGGCGGCATTCACCTGCGAATGGCGTGCCAAGGTCACGGCCACGGCTTTGGCCAGGAGCGCCGTCATCGTGACGCCTTTGGGCTTCACCTGCTTGTAAAACGCATCCAGTTTGTCGGTGGTGATCGTGTATCCAACGCGGAAACAGGGCACCGCCAGGCTGGCCTCCATATTGCGGTTCACGGCCGCCTGAAGGGTGTTAAAGGCCACGGTGTCGCCCGGAGCCCCAAAACTGTTGCCTGCAGGAGCCGACGGCGAAGCCGCAACCGTGCCACCAGTCACAACAGCGGCGGACGTGCCCTCTCCCACTCTTGGGGGGGTCACCGGACGTCCGGCCGCCTTTTCAACGTCTTCTGCCTGGATCCGGCCATTGGGGCCAGTGCCGCGCAGACCGGCAAGGTCTACGCCCATTTGGGAGGCCAGCTTGCGGGCGCGGGGGCTCACGATCAAACGTCCATTGCTCGCGGGTGCGGCCACGGGAGCTGAGACGGGAGCGGGAGCCGCCACGGGCGCTGGGGCAACGGGCGCCGCGGTAGGTGCCGCAGCAGGAGGTACCGCAGCGGCTGGGGCGGTTGGCGCAGCCGCTGGGGCTGCTGAAGGGGCTGCGGTGGGGGCTTTGGCCTTGGCGTCCGCAATCTCGGATTCCGTCTCAACGATCAAGCCGATGGTTTCACCCACCGGGGCCGTGCTTCCCGCAGGCATCAACACGGCGGCCAGGTAGCCCTCCTGAAAGGACTCCACATCCATATCGGCTTTGTCTGACTCAACAACGAGAACGGATTCGCCTCGCGCCACCTTGTCTCCGGGCTGTTTGAGCCACTCCACGATTTTGCCCTCCGTCATGGTGGAGCTGAGGGCAGGCATAAAAATGTCGTGGGTTGCCAAAACCGTCTCCAGAAGAGCTAATCAGAGAGATTTTACGGCCCGGGTCAGCCCTGATCGATCGACTCGATCACGCCATCGCGCACAACGACAGAGACCTGCATCTTGCTAACCAAATTATCGCCAACTTTGACGTCGCAAAAGCTATCGAGTTGACCCTGTTCAACGATCTGATCCATCTCTAGCTCACGAACTTGAGCCTGTTGTTGCAGCAGGTTTCGCTTTTGTTCCTCCAGCTCAGAGCGTTTGGCCGCCACCTGTTGCTGCACCTGTGCCACCTGATCCTGCACACGGGGGTCGAGCGGATTCGCACTTTGACGACGCACTTCGTCCACCACTTGCTGTCCCTCTTGCTCCAGCTGGGCAAGCTGCTGATCCGTGGTGGCGATGCCATTGCTCAACTCGCGCTCAGCCTCCTCCTTCCATGAGGGAGTCACCACCGCACGAATGGTGATCGAGCGCTTAATCGTGAGGGTGTTGCCGTCCGACATGAAATTAATGACGTGGTGCCAAGGGTCCCAGTCCACTGGCTGCAGGTCAACCCAAATCAGGGGATGCAGGTATCAGCATCTATTCAGCTTCCGTAAAGAGCGTTAATCGACTCCCGGTCACGCCCGCTGATCCGATCGCGACGCTGCTTCAAGGTCTGCGTGAGCAAGCCGTTTTCGATCGTGAACGGCGCCACCAACACCACACCCATCACCCGTTCATCCGAGCGGGCTCCAACCCGCAAACTCAGCAGACGATTCAGTTCCCCACGCAGCAGACGTCGCAAGTCTTGATCGCCTGGAGTCCCCCCGAGATCAGCCTGCAAACGGAGACCCTGCTCTGCCCCCCAGGCCAACATCGCCTCGAGGCGCGGCACAACCAAGGCCGCCAGCTGGCGTTGATCTTGACCAACAAGCATCACCTGTTCAATCAAGGGGCTTGAAACCAGCTCCTCCTCCAAAGGTGCCGGCTCAATATTTTCACCGCTGCTGAGCACGATCGTGTCCTTGGCACGCCCCGTCAGGACCACCGACCCGTCGGGCAAGAGCATGCCCAGATCACCGGTATCAAACCAGCCATCGGCATCGAGCACTTTTGCTGTGGCCTCTGGCCGACGCAAATAGCCAGCCATCACCTGGGGACCGCGCACCAAAACAACACCACATTCACGAAAGCCGAGCGGCTGACGCGTCTCAGCATCCACGATCCGGAACTCCGTATCCGGCAAGGGCTGGCCTGAACTTCCGCGAATGTTGCGCCACGGACGCCGGCAACTCACGACCGGGCTGGTTTCAGTGAGGCCATAGCCCACCAACAACTCAATCCCCACCGCTTCAAAAAAGGAATCCACGTGAGGAGCGATCGCTCCTCCTCCATTGATAGGGAAGCGCAGCTGACCACCACTGAGCTGCAACCTCAGCTTTGGCCAAATCAGCTTGGCTGCCAGGGCATGAGCGGGCCAGCGTCCGGCAGATTTCAAGCGCGCCATCAAGCGCTGACGGCGACCCAGGGGGATCAGCATCAGGTTGCGACGCTGACGCCGGGCCAAGCAATAGGCACTGCTGTTGGCGAGCGCCGCGCGCAAAAGGCGCTGCCTGGAGGCAGGAAATGTTTTGAGGACATCCTCAAACCCGGCTTGCACCGCCTCCCACAGACGCGGCACCGTGACCATCACCACAGGCTTCACCCTGGGGAGATCACGTTTGAGCTGTTTGATCGTGGTGTAGCTCTGCGAACAGGCGCAGGAAAAGAAGTAATACTCCGCACTGCGTTCATAGGCATGCCAGATCGGCAACACGCTGAGAACGGGAGCGCCGGGATCTGGCCGAGCGACGCAACTCAAGCTGCGCATCTGATGCAGCAGGTTGGCGTGAGTGAGCGGAACGCCCTTGGGCTGACCGGTGGTTCCAGAGGTGTAGAGGATGGTGGCTGTCGTGCTGGCAGCGCTGGCGGCATCTCGGCCAGCGTCTGGATCCGGTGCCTGTTGCCCGGCACCAGCCGCCAAAAGATCAGCCCAAGTGATCACGTCTTGATCCACAGCATCGCCCTCGAGCTGCAGCACAAAGCGCAGCTGGCTGCGCAGCTGATCAGGCCATTGCAGCCGTTGCCACAGGTCCGCGTTTTGAACCACCAGAGCCACGGCCTTGGCGTCTTCGAGGATGTAGCGCAGCTCCTCGACAGGAGCCGAGGCGCCACGCACCGCATCGGCCGCACCAGCGCGCATCAAACCCTGATCAGCCATCAGCCAGCGAGGACTGTTTTCGGCAAACAGTCCCACCACATCTCCCTCACGAATCCCCAAGGAACGAAACCCTGCCGCCGCCGTTGCAATCCGTTGCGACAACTCCGCATAGGTGAAATGCTCCGGATGGACAGCATGGGGAGCATCCACAGCCAACAACGCTCCATGGCGTTGCTCAAGCCTGGGCCAAAGTTGATCCACGCGCCCCAGGCCTTGCACATGCTGCTGCCGGGCGAGTGATTTCAACTCCCAAGGCGTTGGTCGCCAGCTGGCCTGTGCAAACGAACCCACAACGTTGTTTTCAGCTTGCGCCTAGGAGTACCACCCAGAATCAAGACCAGCAAGGTCGCACCAGATGAGGGACAGACGCTGGGCCAGTGCATCCCGCAGCAGTGGCTGCACGACCGCAGGGGTGATGCCAGGAATCCAACGCTGCAAACGATCCACCGGACGATCGGAAATGCCACAGGGCACAACCTGCGCAAACCCTTCCATGGCACACGACACGTTGAGAGCAAGGCCGTGCTGCGTGATCCAGCGACGACATCCCACCCCGATGGCCGCCACCTTTCGCCCCTCAAGCCAAACCCCCGTGAGGCCTGAGATGCGGTGCCCCGTCAAGCCCAATGCCGCCAACACATCGATCACCACCTGTTCGAGCTGATGCATGTACCAATGCAGATCGGGTTCACGCCGGCGCAGGTCCAACACCGGATAGACCACCAGCTGCCCTGGAGCGTGATGGGTGACCTCCCCGCCACGATCGATGCGATGCAGGGGAGCTGGCGGATGGTCTGGCTCAAAGCGCAAATGATCCTCCGTCGCTCCCCGACCAAGGGTGAAGCAAGACGGATGTTGAAGAATCCACACCGCTTCCCTGTCTGAGCCTTCCGCAGCAAACAATCGCTGCTGCCAGAGACGTTGCCACTCCCAGGCCTGGAGGAACGGCACGGGCGCAACAGGCTCAAAAAGAAATGCCGCAGACCGCTTTCCTGCGTCTAGGGCAGTTAGTAGGTTGCCGGTAGAACCAGGCAAAGGGGACCGCCATGAAGCTTCTGATCCATGGTCGCAATTTGGATGTGACGCCCGCATTGCGGGAATACACCGAAACAAAACTGGAACGGGCCATCCATCACTTCGACGACCTCGTCAAGGAAGCAGATGTGCACCTATCCGTCGCCAGAAACCCCCGGGTGCCGCAACAAACCGCTGAAGTCACCGTGTTTGCCAACGGCACGGTGATCCGCGCCCAGGAGAGAAGCGAAAACCTTTACGCCAGCATCGATCTGGTCGCGAGCAAGCTGGCGCGCCAGCTGCGACGGTTTAAGGAACGCCACAGCGACCATGGCCATCGGACCACCCCTACGGCGGCGAATGACGTCCTGCTCACGGAACGTCCCACGGAAGACTCCCTGCTCGAAGGGAAAGAAGCGCAGCTCCCAAGCCCAGGTGTTCGGCGCAAATATTTCGCGATGCCAGCGATGAGTCTCGAAGAGGCACGCCATCAACTCGAGATGATCGACCACGACTTTTACCTCTTCCGAGACAAAGAAAGTGGTGAGCTCCAGGTGATTTATCACCGCAATCACGGTGGTTTTGGCGTGATCCAAGCGCGGAATTAAAGCCAGTGCTTGCCCCACAACGATGACCGCGTCGCCGCGTCAGCGGGAGCTTCCTGAGCTGCCGCCCTTGATCCATCAAGCCGTTTTAGATCCACTCTTGGAAGAGGAGGCCCTGCACAACCTTTGCGATGCGGGGAGGTTGCTCGGCTTCGGGGGGCTCTGCACCAGCCTCTGCCACCTGGAAGCGGTCCGAAATCGCCTTGGACCAAGCGGTCGTCTTCGCCTGTTTGCTGTTGTGGACTTCCCCTTCGGAACGATTCCAGCGGAGCTCAAACGGGCGCAGGCGGAATGGGCCGCAGCCAGGGGAGCGGATGCCCTTGATGTGGTGCCAAACCTCGCTGCCATCACAGCGGGGCGGGCGGAGGCCTATGCGGAAGAGCTTGCGAAAATTTGCGATCTCGGCCTACCGGTCACGGTGATTTTGGATGTCAACCGCTTGCCGCCAGAGCGGCTGAGCTTGGCTGTCGAAGCCGCCATCGATGCCGGTGCTGCGTGCTTGCAAGCGGGCAACGGATTTGGAGCGGCCACCACTCCGCTGCAAGTGCGCAAGCTCAAGGAACTTGCCAGGGGGAATTGCGCCATCAAGGCGGCCGGGGGCATTCAACGGTTGGAAACGGCCCTGGACCTTGTGGAAGAGGGCGCCACGGCCCTGGGAACCAGCCATGGCCCAGCGTTGATTCAGGCTCTTCGGCATCCGCAATGAGCCCGGAACGGCGAATCGAAGGATTGGCCTTAAAGGTGGGCCCCCTCGGAGAGCAGGACAGGCTGCTCACCCTGCTCAGCGATGACGTCGGCCTGATTCGCCTGGCCGTGCCAGGGGCGCGTAAACCTCGCAGCAGCCTGGCAGCAGCGGTTCCCCTCACCACCCTGGAGCTGCAGGTGGGAGGACGCAGCGGCCTGCTTCGGGTGCGCCAACTGCGGGTGCAACACAATTTCGGCAACGTGGGCCAACGATTGGAAACGCTCACAGCCGCCCAGGCTCTGTCTGAGCTTTCGATCTCGTTGGTCGCTGGAGATGATCCTCTACCCGGAATGCTCAGTGTGGTCTTGATGCATCTCGAGCGTCTCGAGCTGCTGGCGAGGAATCAGGGTGAAGCTCAACGTGAAAGCGCTGAGGGCGAGCGTGTGGATCGAACCCTGGCAACGCTTGTTCAGGCCTGCGTTCACCTGCTCGCTCTCGGCGGCTACGGCCTGCCTCTGCAAACGTGTTGCCGCACTGGAGCCGCCCTCTCTCCACCGATCGGGAATTGGGACTGGCGCTGCAGCCTGCTGGCGGACGAAGGTCTGGCCATCGGTGCGCAAGCTGGAGCAGCCATCCAGATCAACCCCTCCGAGCTAGCCCTGCTTCAGCGCTTAACGCGGCTTGAACTGCCGGAACGCCAAGACGGCGGCTTGATGGGACCCAGAACCGTTTGGCTCAGACTTTTTACCCTTTTGGAGTGCTGGTGCCGTGTGCATCTCCCAAGGCCCGTGCGCTCCTTTGCCATGGTGAAAGAGGCTGTCCACGCTACGGCCAGTGGTGGGCGATCATGATCCGGCGAATGAACACATTTTGAGCGGCCCCTCCCTAAATAGTCCGGATCCGGCCCTGCCCACGAGCGCCAATCCCGAAGGTCGCCTCGGCCTTCAGGCCGTGATCCATCTCGATGGCTTCCGACGCCTCTGGGTCGGCCAGATCTTCTCCCAACTTGCGGACAAGTTCTACATCGTGTTGATGGTGTATTTGATCGCCCAATACTGGGTGACCAACACACCGGATAGCAATGGCGCCCTTGCTGAAATCGCCTCTGCGATTCGCATGGATTTCGAGACGCGAGCCCAACGGATCACCTTGCTGGCTACCGGCATCTATGTGGCCAACACCATCCCAGCAATGGTGCTCGGATCCGTTGCGGGGGTGTGGGTAGACCGCTGGCCCAAACGCAGGGTGATGGTGGCCTCCAATGGCCTGAGGGCACTGCTTGTGCTGTGCACTCCTCTGTTCCTGATCCCTGGGCCGCACTGGTTTGGGCTGAGCTGGGGATATTGGGCTCTGTTGGTGATGACCTTTCTTGAATCGGTTCTCACCCAGTTTTTCGCCCCCGCTGAGCAAGCCTCGATCCCACTGCTGGTGCCCAGAGAACACCTGCTGGCCGCCAACTCCCTCTATCAGGCCACAAGCATGGGGGCCACAATCGTGGGTTTTGCCCTAGGCGATCCAATCCTGCGAGGACTCAACCACCTGCTTCAAACGGTGGGCATCAACAACGGCGAATTTCTGCTGCTTCCGTTCTGTTACGGGATGGCGGCCATCAGCCTTAGCACCATCCAGATGCGCGAACCGCCGCGAAAGGACAGCAGCGAATCGGTCTGGAAAGAAATCGTGGCAGGCATTCAGGTGCTTCGAGAGCAGTCCTCCGTCCGCGGAGCGATGGTGCATCTCGTAGTGCTCTACAGCCTCCTAGCCGCGCTGTATGTGCTGGCGATCAGCCTGGCGTCTGCCATCCAAGGGTTGGGGCCAACAGGCTTCGGCACCCTGCTGGCGATGAGCGGACTCGGGATGGCCATTGGCGCGGTGCTGGTGGCCCAAATGGGCCATCGCTTCAGCCGTCGTCGCCTCGCCGCGGCCGGACTGGGCACGATCACCTGGTGCCTGATCATGCTTGGCCAACTGCGCGGAAATCTCAGCACCACCCTGTTGTTGTGCGGCGTCCTGGGCATTGGTGCCGCTCTCGTCGCGATTCCGGCTCAGACCACCATTCAGGAAGACACCCCTGAAGCGCAGCGGGGTCGGGTCTTCGGGCTGCAGAACAACCTGATCAACATTGCTCTCAGCCTGCCCCTGGTTCTCGCCGGTGCCCTGGTGAGCAGCATTGGCTTGATCCCGGTGCTCTGGGTGCTTGCGGCCCTGTCTCTCGCTGCCGCTCTATGGGAGCGCCCTTGGGAGCGCTGCTAACTTCAGACTCGGCTTTGAAACGGTGCCAGTGGCTCACATTGCCTGGCTCGGCAAAAAAACTCCGTTCTGCGGCAATGTCACCTACGGGCTGAGCACCACAGAGGCCCTCAAGAAACGCGGCCATCAAACCAGCTTCATTCATTTCGATAACCCTGGCTCCCCAGGCAGTAGCAACACGTCGTTACTGGCCCACGACCCGGATGTGAGCCTGCCCTACCTGGTGAAGTCTCAGGTGTACACAATCCCCTCCCCTAGGGCCCAGAGGGAGTTGCGTGAGTCCTTGAAGAGGTTGCAGCCCGATGTCGTGCACGCCAGCCTCACCCTCTCCCCCCTCGACTTCAGGCTTCCGGAGCTTTGCCAACCCCTAGGGATTCCGCTGGTCGCAACCTTTCATCCCCCCTTTGATGCGGGCTTGCGCAACCTCACAGCAGGCACGCAACAGCTCAGCTACCAGCTCTACGCACCTGCTCTCTCCCGCTACGACCGGGTGATCGTCTTTTCCGATCTTCAGGCGGAAGTGCTGAACCGTTTAGGGGTCCACGAAACGCGCCTTGCCGTCATCCCCAATGGCGTCGATCCCGAGCGCTGGTCTCCCGCCCCGAGCCATCCCGCCTCGATTAGCAAGGAACTGCATACCGTGCGCTCTCGCCTTGGTGATCAGCGCATTTTTCTGTACATGGGACGGATCGCAACCGAGAAAAATGTGGAAGCGTTGTTGCGGGCCTGGCGACTGGTCAAGCCAGCCGGCTGCAGGCTCGTGATCGTGGGTGACGGGCCCCTGCGCAGCACGCTGCAAAACGTGTACGGCAATGGGATCGGGGATCTGCTGTGGTGGGGCTACGAAGCCAATCTCAACACCCGCATCGCCCTGCTCCAGTGCGCTGAAGTGTTTGTGCTGCCGTCTCTGGTGGAGGGGCTCTCCATTGCCCTTCTCGAGGCCATGGGCTGCCAATGCGCCTGCGTCGCCACGGACGCTGGAGCGGATGGAGAAGTGCTGGCGGGTGGAGCCGGCATCGTGCTCAGCACGCAGGGGGTCACCACCCAGCTCCGCACCTTGCTGCCTGTTCTCCGTGATCAACCGCTACTCACCCAGGAGCTAGGGCGGCGAGCGCGTGAGCGGGTCATGGAGCGCTACCGGATGGTGTCGAATATCGATGCTCTGGAAGAGCTTTACGACACCCTGATCGCCGAGAACCCTTTAGCCGCATAAGCCAGGGCTAGTTGGCCATCCCCCGACCATGGTGCGTAGCGACAACAACGGCTTCAATCAAGGCTGAACGCAAGCCCGCTTTTTCGAGATGACGCAGCGCAGCCATGGTGGTGCCACCAGGGGAGGCCACCATGTCTTTGAGTTCGCCAGGATGCAGTTCTTGTTCCTGAAGTAAGGCCGCGGTTCCAGCGAGGGTTCGGTGGGCCAAATGATGGGCCTGGGCCCGAGGCATGCCCACTGCAACAGCACCATCGGCCAAGGCTTCCGCCATTAAGGCCACATAGGCAGGGCCAGAGGAGGTGAGCGAAAGAAAAGCATCAAGCCGTTCTTCGGGCAGGTCCAGAACCTCACTAACAGGTTCAAAAAAGGAACGCACTTGCCGCTTCTCCTGATCAGAGACGCCATCCCCCCAGGCCAAACCCGTGAGTCCCTGACCCACCAGGCAGGGGGTATTGGGTACGGCACGCACACAAACCCGGCCAGGAAACAAATCCTGAAGCCGCGCCAAAGGAATCCCAGCAAGCACGGAAATCAACAGGCTTGAGCCCGACTCAGGCATGGCTGATCGAGGGGGCGCTGACGCAGCGACTGCATCGAGCATCTGGGGCTTGACGGCCAAAAGCTGAACCGATGCCCCCCACGCATCTGTTGCAGCAGGATCAGCGGCCGCAACGATCTTCACGCCAGAGGGAACGCGCTGAGACACCGTTGCCACAGACTCCTGACGACCAACAACCGCAATCACCTGATCAGCAGGAATGAGTTCCTGTTCAATCAGGGGAATCACGAGGGCCTGAGCCATCCGGCCCAGACCGATCACACCAAAGGAAAAGGGCACTGAGGGCTCAAAGTGCGGTAGCGCTTGTGGCACTCCAGGCTGGAGTCGGAGCGATGCTGGCCTCAGAAGAGGCTTGCTCGACGTCCTTGGAAACGTGGGTAGGAACGGAAGCTTCGTCCTGGGTGGCGTTCGTGACGGTCACGCAGCTGGGAGCGAACAGAAAGATGCTTTCGCCAACACGCTCTTGATGACCGTCGATAGCAAAGGTTCCACCTGCCACGAAATCCACTGCCCGTTGTGCTTGATCTGGCTCCATCATCGTGAGATTAAGGATCACCGTTTTGCGCTCACGAATGGCTTGGATGGCGCCAGGCATTTCATCAAAACTGCGAGGTTCCATCAAAGAAACTTCAGCGGGCCCGGTGCTAATACCAGGCATCCCGATCACATTGGATCCAGTGAAAGATTGCTCACTTTCAAAGGGATTGGTTCCGTCAAGAGTTGCAAGAGCACTTGACATGGATTGAGAAGGAGCTTCCTCGACTTCGTCCTGTTCGCCAGTGTCGTAATCGAGATCGTCATAATCACCGTCGAGGTAATCATCACCCGCAACGACCGCACGAAGACGAGAAATCAGCGACACCGGAAACCAATCAAACCTTGACCCTGAATAGCGCTCTACAGAGTTGTGAGCAAGAGTGACTAGACCATTTGATCATCTTCACAACAGACTACGTAGCTGAGTGGGGGTCAAACCAAGCGTTCAGGCCGCGGGCCAAACAATCCAGATCCCACGCGAACCCAGGTGGCACCAGCCTTCGCAGCCTGCTTCCAGTCGCCGCTCATCCCCATCGAGCATTCGGGCAGAGCCAGCTTATCCGCGAGGGTTCTGCACTCATGAAAGAGGCTCTGACGCTCTTCAGGCCCCAGGCCAAGGGGGGCCATGGTCATCAGCCCGATGGGTTTCAAGCCCGGCAGCGACTGCAGCTCTGGCCAAACCTCCCGCAAGCCATCCGGCTCCCAGCCACCCTTCGCCGGATCGTCGCGAAGTTTGACCTGAAAAAAAACCTCCGGACTTTTGTTTTCCTCCAAGGCAATCCTGGAGGTGCGCTCTGCGAGGGCCTGAGAGTCGATTGAATGAATCACAGGGAAAGCACGCACGACAGCCCGAACTTTGTTGGCCTGCAAACGTCCAATGAAATGCCAACGCAAGCCGCTGAGGTCTGACAAGTCCTGTTGTTTGGGGAGTGCCTCCTGCACCCTGCTCTCCCCAAAATCCACTTGCCCCATCGCGGCAAGCTCACGCACCGCCATGGCCGGGTGGCATTTGCTGACAGCCAGCAAATGCACGGCGGTTGGACAATCAGCGTGAATCGCCTGCCACCGCGCCTGAATCGTCTCAGATTCTGTGCTGCTGGACGCCATCAAATGAAGGTTTGATCGAAAAGCTGCTTCCAATCGGCGAAATCGGAGGAGCGATCACGTCGACAGCGCGCGAGGTGAAGCTCTGCGTGGTGCCGGGCATCCTGATGCGGAATCACCTCAAACTGAGCCCCTCTGGGTTGCAGCGTCACCAGAAAGAACATGCGCTGGGCATAAAGCGTGGCGTACAGATCCCGACCTTCTCCAGCGGTCGAAACCTGATAAAGCATTCCGAAGGTGGGGTGATTGAGGTAACGCTCCGCTCCCACAACTCAGTCCGTCAAGATTTAGAGAGCACCGTACTTGCCTCGCAATCCCACCACCGCGAGAAGAAGCACAAATGACAGCAAGTTCAAACCACGGGTGAGGGCAGACGGGTTCTGAACAGGACGGAAGCAGTCCGCAGGAAGCCAACGCCCTCCCCTGGCAATCAAGGCATCAGCACCTTGTTCAGCCCGCAACAAAATATTGGCGAGAAGTCGTTCTCCCACAGAAAGGAGCAATCCAAAGGAAGCCTTGAAGCCCAGCTGACGAAAATTGACCGCTCGACTCGCCACCGAGCGCACCAAATTCTGCAGTTCCTCTTGCACGAGAGGTAAAAAACGCAGCGCCAACAACAACTGAAAGCAGAGACGATCCACTGGCAAACCGAGCCTGGTCAGCGGGAATAGACACCAATTCAGGGCCCACATCAGATCTTCACTGGGGGTGGACAGCAGCATCAGATTCACGCTGTGCACCACGGTGACAATCAACGTTGCGCTGTTGAGACCGAGCTCAGCCGAACGCCGGTCCACAGACAGGGGGCCCAGGTTGAGCGGTCCAAGCTGAACAGGACCCAGGCGAAACAACTCCCAACTTGGCGCCTGCAAGGACAAACCCTGCAACTCCTGAACAGGCCGAATGGTCTGCGTGGCCGCGGGATCTCCCGTTGGCAAAAACATCGCCAGGAGGCCAAAGCCAACCCCAAGACACACCACCAGCAGGAGAGAGCGCCACCACAACCTGGCGGGCAAGCCACTCAAGGCGGTGATCACCATCAAAGCCAGCACAAGCCCGAGACGCCACAACGGACCGGCCAGCACAGGGGTGAGTAAAAACATCACCACCCAACCCAGCTTCAAACGCGGATCGATCAGACGCAGCCAACCAGCGCTGCCATCGACGTACTGCCCGATCGGAATCTGTCGCAACCAGTCCATGGAGGATCAGCCTTGGCGGTTCTGCTGGCGGACCAGCTCCTTTTCAGCATCCCGTTGTTGCTTGCCTCGCCAGAACAGCTTCACCGGCGTGCCATCAAAGCCGAGCCCTTCACGAATTTGACGCTCGACGTAGCGGCGATAGGTATCGCCAAACAGCTTGGGCTCATTCACAAACAACGTGAAACTGGGCGGACGACTTGCCACCTGGGTGCCGTAATACAACCGGCCCTGCCGGCCACCACGGGTGGTGGGGGGACTCCGCCAGCTGAGGGCTTCCTTCAGCACTTCGTTCACAACCGATGTGCTCACCCTGCGGCGGTGCTGCTCCACAGCAAGAGCCGCCAAGGCAAAAATACTGTCGACCCGCTGCCCCGTGAGCGCTGAGGTGAACAGCATCGGAGCCCAATCGAGAAAGTAGAGCTTGGCGCGAAGCTCCTTTTCCATCGCCGTCATCGTGTGGCTGTCTTTTTCCACCGCATCCCACTTGTTCACCACCACCACACAAGCGCGACCGTCCTCTTCGATCCGTCCCGCCAAGCGTTGATCTTGCTCGGTCACACCATCGAGAGCATCGATCACTAGAACGCAGACATCACTGCGTTCAATGGCTTTAAAACTGCGATTGATCCCAAAAAATTCTGGCCCATAATTCACGCTTCGACGCCGGCGTATTCCCGCGGTGTCGATCAATCTCCAGGGACGATTTTCCCGTTCGATACGGGTATCAATCGTGTCGCGGGTGGTACCACGAATCGGACTGACGATCGCCCGCGTCTCCCCACAGATGGCGTTGAGCAAGCTGGATTTCCCCACGTTGGGGCGACCAATGATCGAAAGCTGAATCGGCTCCTCTTCATCGCTCTCCTCGTCCTTGGGCGGAAGAAAGGTGAGCACCTGGTCGAGAAGCTCGGCGGTGCCAGCACCATGAATGGCCGAAATCGGATGGGGTTCGCCAAGACCGAGGCACCAAAATTCAGCGGCCATCGCCAACCCCTGCTCCGGAGACTCACACTTATTCACTGCCAGCAGCGTCTTGCATGGCTGCGTACGCAGCCATTCCGCGATCGATTCATCAGCAGCCGTGAGTCCCTGCTGACCATCCACAATCACCAACGCCACGCTGGCTTCAGCTAGGGCGAGGCCGGCCTGCTCCCGGATCTCAGGAAGAAACTCACTGTCGTCATCGAACACCAAGCCGCCGGTGTCCACCACCTTGAATTCTCGATCGCCCCAATACCCGTCTTGATAGGTGCGATCTCGGGTCACACCTGGCTGGTCGTGAACGATTGCCTCACGACTTCGACAAAGACGGTTCACCAAGGTGGACTTGCCCACGTTGGGACGTCCGATGATTGCGACGACCGGACGTGCCAAGACAGGAGCCCAGAAAAACTTTCTTGACAGTACAGAGGTGACCCATCACGGAAATGCGAAATCATTCAGAAAGAGACGAATGAGACGCATGCGACGCAGCTAGGCCTGTGACAACGACGCCAGCGGCACAACCATGCTTGAGCTCATTGCAACGCTCGTGGTCGATCTCTCCGATCAGACCCTCACCGTGCTTAACGAGCAAGATCAAACCGTCCGGGTGATTCCCGTGAGTACGGGCAAGGCTTCATCGCCCACACCCACGGGCCACGCCTCGGTGCTCACCAAGTACCGCTCGGTCACCATGCGCGGACGCACCTATGTTTCTCCAGGCGTGCCCTATGCGATGTGCATCACCGCCAACGAAGCCATTTGCATGCACGCCGCTCCCTGGCAAGAAGATGCTGGCCAAGCCTTTGGAGTGCCGAGAAGCCACGGTTGCGTCCGCATGCCCACCAAACAGGCTCGATGGCTGTTCGAGAACACCCCCAAAGGCACCAAGGTGATCATCCAGGCCTAGGGCTCAACGCACGGGAAGATCACCGGGATGGCCGCTCACTGGATTGAGCGGCGTATCCAGCAAGGGTGGCAAGGGGCCCTCCTCTACCAGCAACTGATCGCGGGATGCAAGCCAGGCCAACAACCAATTCACCGCCGTCGCCCTTCGCGTGCGCCGTGGATAGAGCTCTCCGATTCGATACCCGGCAAACTTCAGCTGTTCTTTCAAGAGCTGTTTGTGCTCGTGTGGAATCGAGCGGGTGAGTTGCACGGATGCGGGGCGAACACTGATCACTTCCGGGGCCTGGGGGAAGGCCTCTCGCCATACCGAGGGCGTCTCAGGCCCAGCGAGCCAAACCAGGCCCTCCCCTTGTGGCTGGTACCCCAAACGCTCCCAGATCCGCTCGGCCACAAAGCGATCACTGATTCGGTCCTCAAGGATTCGCTCCAACAACAAGCGGCTCAGCGGCCAGGGGTTAGAGGGCATGTGAGCAGAGACCGGAGACCTCCATCCTTCGCCCCATCGCCTTGCCTTGACAAGCCCAACCATTACGCCAAGTCTCAGATCACCCGCCAAACCCGCAGAATGCAGAGATCTTCGGCCTTTGGCCATGCCGCTGAAGATTCAGGGTCGACTGTTAGAGCGACAACTCAGGTGCCGCGTCCTGCAATCCCCACTCGCTGGCGTCAGCGATCGGATCTTCAGGCAACTGGTGCGCCGCTGGGCTCCCGATGCGCTGCTGTTCACCGAGATGGTGAATGCCACCAGCCTGGAGCTGGGGCACGGTCGGCTCAAGATGGATGGGCTGCAAGAAGAGACAGGGCCCATTGGGGTGCAGCTGTTTGATCACCATCCGGCCGCAATGGCCGATGCAGCCCGGCGAGCGGCCGATGCGGGAGCTTTTTTGATCGACATCAATATGGGTTGCCCCGTCCGCAAAATCGCCCGAAAAGGAGGCGGCAGCGGGCTGATTCGCGACCCGGATCTTGCCTGCAAAATTGTGGACACGGTGGTGGCCGCCGTGGGCCTTCCCGTTACGGTGAAAACCCGCCTCGGCTGGTGTGGTGAACACAACGGCGCGGGGGCGGAGGCCGCCGTGAGCTGGTGCCGACGCTTGCAGGATGCAGGGGCGCGAATGCTGACGCTGCACGGCCGCACACGAGAGCAACGCTTCAGCGGCAGTGCGGATTGGAACGCGATTGCCGCAGTGAAAGCAGCCCTGCGTATTCCCGTGATCGCGAATGGGGATGTCAACAGCCCAGAAGAAGCGCTGCGTTGCCTGCGGATCACAGGCGCCGATGGCGTGATGGTGGGACGCGGAAGCATGGGTGCCCCTTGGCTGGTGGGCCAAATCGATGCCGCTCTGAGTGGGCTGCCGATTCCCGCCACGCCCACAGCCCATGCGCGTCTAGCCCTCGCCAAAGAACAACTCCTGGCCCTCGTCGAGACACGCGGGGATCACGGCCTGCTGATTGCGCGGAAACACATGAGCTGGACCTGCACTGGCTTCCCCAGCGCATCCCAGTTTCGGCAGCAACTGATGCGCGCCCCCACGCTCGCCGCAGCCCTTGAGTTACTCGATCAACAGATGCAGCAAATTCAGTGAATGAGTTGTTGCCTCTGCTGCTGATCTGGCCGCTCTGGTTGATTCGTCGCCCTGAACAAGACACCCCGATCTGGGGACGGCGCAGCCTGATCCTGCTGATCACCTTGTTCACCCTTCGCTATTTGACCTGGAGAGTCACCTCCAGCCTCAACTTTGATAGCCGCTTATCGATCAGCCTCAGCCTGCTGCTCCTGCTCGCCGAAGCCTGGCTGCTCCTCATTGGCTTGATCCCGCTCTGGCTGGCTTGGCGACGATTCCCCGATCGCCGCTTCGAGATCAACGATCGGCAACAGCGCTGGGCTAACAGCGGCTGGAAACCCCACGTGGACATCCTGGTTCCCACCTACGGCGAACCCATCAAGGTGCTCGAACGAGCCCTGATTGGCTGCACAAACTTGTCCTATCCCCACACCAAGGTGTGGGTGCTCGACGACAGCGGTCGCCATGAGGTGAAAACCCTCGCTGCCGAGCTCGGGTGCCGCTACCTGCACCGACCGGAGCACGTGAATGCCAAGGCCGGCAATCTCAACCATGGTCTGCGCCACTGCCGAGGAGAGCTGGTGGCCGTCTTCGACGCCGACTTCATTCCCCAACGCACTTTTCTAGATCGCAGCATTGGCTTTCTGCTCGAACCTGAGGTTGCGCTAATTCAGACCCCTCAGACCTTCATCAACGCGGACCCCGTGATGCGCAATCTGGGGATGGAACATTGGCTTCTGTCAGATGAAGAAAGCTTCTACCGCTGGATCCAACCGGTGCGCGATGGCTGGGGGGCGGTGGTGTGTGCAGGCACGTCGTTTGTGGTGAAACGGAAAGCACTCGATCAAATCGGTGGCTTTGTGGAACAAGCCATCTCTGAGGATTTTGTGACCGGCATCAGCCTGACGCGTCAGCACTGGCGACTGCTCTATTTGCAGGAAAAACTCAGCGCTGGATTGGCGGCCGAAACCATGGCGGATTTCGTACACCAGCGCCAACGCTGGGCCTCTGGCACCTTGCAAAGCCTTCGGCTTCGCAGCGGCCCCTTACATCCCAAGGGGTTATCGCTTGGGCAACGCATCGCCTACCTCGAAGGCGTGATGCATTGGTTCAACAACGTGCCAAGGCTGGTGCTGATGCTGATGCCACTCAGCTATGGCCTTCTGGGCATCATTCCGATCCTGCTCAACAGCGAGGCCGCATTGACCCTTCTCCTACCGCTCTGGGGCTTGCAAGTGCTGAGCCTGGGCTGGTTAAACCGTGGGTCTCGAACGGCTTTTTTAAGCGAGCTCACCGGCTGGGTGCTCACCGTTCCCCTCACCATGACCGTGCTGTCCAACCTGATTGGACGCATCGGTGGATTTCGCGTCACTCCCAAACATCAGCGCCGTGATCGTGGCAGCACCAGCGTGGAACTACTCCTGCCGCTATTGGCCCTCGTGCTGTTCAATCTGGTGAACCTCCAGGGGCTGCTCTCCAACGCCAGCGGCTTACCAAATCAGGTGCTTGCCGGTCGGCCGGTCGGGCTGGTGTGGGGCGTGATCAATCTGCTCAGTTTGATCGTGGCGGTTCGTGCCTGTTGGGACCCTGCCGCGAAGGACCTCGCCCCATGGCAAAAGCTCAAACTGGAAGCCTGGATTGAAGATGACGGCGGACATCGTTATCCCTGCTGCATCACCGCTTTAAGCGAAAGCGGCGCCAAGATCGCCTACTCCCGTTCTCCCCTTCCATGGGTGGCCAGTTCCAAGCTGCGCTGGTGCCAAGAGCTGCCTGCATTGCCAGTGATCTTTACCAACAAAACCGACACAGAAGCCCTTCTCCACTGGGGAGATTTGGCTCGGCAGGATCGCTATGCCCTGATCCGCTGGCTGTTTTGCCGGCCGGGATGCTGGGTCGACCGTCAGGCACCTCAGGAAGGCCGTGCCTTGTTGGCCCTCTTCCGGCGACTGATCGCTCCACCCAAACGCGGGCCTTTCAACCCGAGCATGATCCCGCAACACCTGCCCAGAGTCCAAGGATCAGCGCATCAATAAATCACGCGTTCGAGATTGTTGAACGGCAAGCAGTGCTTTTACAGCAATCCTGTTCAGCCAAAGGTCGCGTTCTCTGGAATGGCATAGGCATACCAAGCCACTGAAGAGTCGGCATGAATCGAAGCGTCCACAAAGCGTGGGTCTGTGTACCAGAGCAGTGAAGCGTCATCCGCATCGAGAGCGCGATACACCGGAATCAACCCCGACGCATCACTGAGATCGTCGTACACACGGAAATCTTCACCCAACCACTCGTAGCGACAACTGCTCTGCCAAGAATTGCGTTCATCACAATCGATTGTCGATTGTCCAAACCGTCTGTCCAGTCAATCGGTCCCAGAGGCGCGACGTTGCAATGACCTCGTCCCCAGCTGAAGGACTCAGGAAAAGAGGGTCGGGGGAGTCATAACCCGACTCAGGTTGCAACAAATGGGTCCACTCCATTGGCAACGCAGACAAGTATTGATCACCCGTTTGCGTTTGATCAAAGCCATACACAGGCAAGCCCTGTTGATCCGTCACCAACCGACTGACAACATCCGCCGCAAGGCTTGTAAACCACATGTTTGAATCAGGTCCTTGAGCGATGCGATGCATCACACGTTTACCAATGTCTGGAAGAGGGAAGGTCTGTTGGTCTGTTCGGCCTGAGTCATCAACCGTCAAGCGAACGAGGGCCTCCTCCTGGTATTGAAACCAAACGGAACTATCTTTCACGCCCAGAACTACACCGGCTCCCTTGGATAACTTTTGGGGATAGGCCTCAAACGTTTCCGTAGTGGGATCAAACCGAGCAATACCGCCAAGACTTTGCTGGGTATTTTCCACAGCTGGCGAATTATCTCCCTCAATCGTGACCCAAATAAATCCATCCGGGCCTTGAAAAACATTGATCAGACGAGTGTTATCAGTATCAAAACCTTCAATCTCAAATAAGCGCATCTGACCTTGAGGATCGATGCGGGCAATTTGATTCGTTTGCAGATTCACAAACCAAGCGTTATCATCATCATCAATATCAACATAAATCGGTGCACTAGCTTCAGGCTTGACCAATTCATGGTCAAAGTTGGGAGCAATTTCAGGTCGAGTAGGCAACTCAAATCGCCGATGTTCTCCCGTTTCAGGGTCAACCCAACCGAGTACATCTGAGGTGCGACCGGCGTACCAAAGACGATTTTGTTGATCGATCGCTAATCCATGGGGACCCACAATCCCTTGGATTTGCGGATCATCAAAGGCAACGCTGTAGGTGGCCACAATCGAGCCATCCTCTTTGCTCAACTCAACAATTTCGTCAAAGTTTTCGAGCGTGATGTACCAGCCACCAGTAGGGCTAAAGCGCAAGCCGTGGGGGCGAGACCCATCGGGAAGATCAAAAAACTCAACCCTTCCATCCAGAGTGAATCGACCTACGCGGTCATGCATGCGCTGGGTGAAATAGACCATGCCATCTGGACCGGCATAGATCTCATGGGTGTCGTAGAGATCCCCATCGGTAGGAAGGTGCACGTTGTAATCGGCAACGTCACCGATAGAGCGTTGGGATACATCGAAAAAAATCCTCAAACCCTTGCACCGTCCAAGCAGTCCCTGTTCCGATCGGTGGTGGTGATTCGATGTGATCCATCCAAAGGCTGCGATCAGGCCCGTGATGTCCACTTCCGCTCATGAATCGTTCACAAGATTTGAAAAGATTAATGGGGCGTCAAATCCTGGCTCAATCATCTGGCAAGGATTGTTCTGATTGAGGCGCATCGCTCATTTTCTGCGAGTCAATCCCCAACATCAGCGCATGAATAAATCACGCGTCCCAGTGATGGCCTGCGTCGCTAGCAACAAAGCAACAACAACATTCATCCACACATGCAGCCGTCGCATCCAGAGCCGACCCGCAATCTGCTTTTGCATCACTACCGCAGCCAACATCAGTGCGATTAAGGCCGCCCCCCCCAAAGATGCGACTGCCAAACCGCTGTGGGGAAGGCCTGGCGCCACTGGAGCAACGCTGGCTGAGAGGCACTCAGCATCAGAGTGAACCAACAGGCTGCTGCCCACAACATCTTCGGGACAACACCTTTGGCACCTAATAACGCCACGTATGCCGCTGCAGCACCCACGACAGCCAGCAGGAATCCCAACATCTGATCAGCCTGCATCCCTCCTGCCAAAGCGTTGTGAAACAACGCCACCAACACCGCCAACACCATTCCCCCCGTCACCCAACGACCGTGATCGGCGTGTTCCACCGGCACCGTTGGCGCAATCGGATTGAGATCCAGCCGCCGTTCCCGGGCCAAGATGCCTAACCGAATCGTGGCACCCACCACCGGATAGACAAACAAAATCATCAGAACGGGGTGAACCAGCCCGAGCCAATTCAAAGACGTGAGAAACGAAACGCTTTCCGTCACGGCACTACCTCAGGCCAAGTCTGCCGAATCAGCAGCAGTGAAAAATAAGGCTTCGATTCAGCGGGAATTTCGGTTGCCCGCGCCAAGACCTGATCAGGCCAACCCACCCGTTGCGCGAAGAGGGAGCCCTCGAGCAGCCGGCGCTGGTCAAGGCAAGTTCGAACCCATGGCCATCGCTGCCCCAGCTTGATCAATGCCAGCACCATGCAGTCCGCTTTAGCTGATTCAAGCAATCTCTCCAGATCTGATTCTTGGTCTGGGCAAGGACGAATCAGCACCCCGTCTTGCTGCAAGGCGAGAGGCCAATCAATCGCCATCTCCGCGCTAGCAGCTGCTGCAGCACAAACTGCCGGAATACCCGGAATCAACTTGACCCTGAGATCAGGATGCTGCTTGCGAAGTGCCAGTTGCACATAGCTGCTCGAGGCAAACAACGAGGCATCACCTTCACAGAGCAAAACCACCGATAAACCGCGTCGCAGCTCAGACGCAAGCGCATCGGCAGCATGACGCCAAGCCTTCAATCTCGGCTCGGCTTCCGCCACCATCGGAAAGACCAGAGGCAGCCGCCGTTGCGTTGAACGCGTCCAGCGAGAGGCAATGGTCCAAGCCATCCCATCAGCATCAGCACGAGCAACGGGATAAGCCACGACATCGGCGGTTTCAATCGCGCGAACAGCAGCAATGGTGAGAAGCTCTGGATCACCAGGGCCCACTCCGATCAATTGCAGAGCGTGAGGCACAAGATCCCCAACCAACTGCCCAACAATGACAGTGACCGGTGGGACAGGCGCCACGCCAGAGACTCGTCAGAGCTAAACAGGAATGCGGTTCAGGCAACGCAGCGCTGATGACGCAGCTGAGGATTTACGCAACACAGGCAGCAGGCATTGCTGCAGACCGTGCTTCAGCCGTTGCATCCACACCAAAGCCACTGTTCAGCACCAGCAATCCCGCCTTGATCAGCGCAGAGCTCAAAACGCGAGGGATCAAGTTTCAACGCTGGCCAAGCCAGCCAGGGCTCGAACAAGGGGCCAATCAAGAGCAGATTCTGTTGGCCTATCAATCACTGATCCGTTCCGTCCAAGACAGCGATGGATATGGAACCGTGGACGTGATGCGCGTTGGTGGAGATCAACCCAGCAGCGAACCATTGCGCCAAACATTTCTGCGCGAACACCAGCATGCGGAAGACGAAGTGCGGTTTTTTGTGGAGGGTCGCGGCCTGTTTTCACTCCATATCAATGGGGAGGTGCTTCAGCTGATCTGCGAAGCCAATGATTGGATCGCCATTCCAGCGGAAACCCGGCACTGGTTCGACATGGGCGCGAACCCCAGCTACTGCGTGATTCGTTTTTTCAAAAAATCAGGAGGGTGGGCGGCATCCTTCACCGATGACCCAATTGCCAGTCACTATCCAGGCCTTGCCTAAGCAAGCAAACAGACAATCCAGCCGATCGATTGAGGATTCGGTCTCATCGGAGACAGTCAGCAGGCAGCTCGAAAACAAATGATGCTTAAGCCTTCAAACAAATCTCATGGGCTATCTGATCGTCGCTGGTTGTGTTGCTCTCGCAGCCGCCATGTCCAAGTCGTTGACAGACAAGAACTAATCAGCCACAAACAACCTTTTACTCTTCACTGATTGAGATTCAAATTTAAAATCAAGCTGTGGGTTCACGGTCTGCCCCTCGAAAGAGGGCAATTCAACTAGCTGCTACAGAAGATCGACCATAGAGATCCTGGTTGCAGCTCACGCTCTTGGTTTTGATAGCTCAGGTGTTGGTTTTTAAGCTGCTCTTTTAGGGGAGTAGCTTTTTTATTCCGTGATCTCAAGACCGCTAGCCAAAGACATGAGCCAACCCATTTCAATCCTCAACGGGAGGGTCTTCAAACAAAGATGTCAATTCATCAACCGAAAGCAGCAACGAGCAACAACCTTTGAATGCACCTGACCTGATCGCACAACTCTGATCACCAGGAGAAGTTTCGAGAGAGAAAGGCACCATTATTAATCCATAGATCAATCTAAGCCGATATTCACCATCTCATCCAGACATGACACAAGATGCTTAGAACAAATGAAAATCGAAACGGATGACTTCCATGGCAATGATGAATGAACCTTATCCGCCATATGCTCTAAACCCCGAATGTGGGTGAACGGTATCGCGAGCCGAATATTAACTTTAGCTGCTATTCACGCTTCGGGATGAAAGACGCCAAAGCTTTTCAGACTTGGAGTCTTCCGGCATTGGCGACATCAATGCGAAAGCGATTAGGGGGGGGGCAGTCATGATTTTTTGGATTGTAATCAATGCATTAGCCATGGCGATCTGAGAAGAGTGATTTACTTGCTCGACCCACACACCATCTCCAGAATCACCAGCAGAGACAGTGACCGGTATTAAGCGGTGCTGTGATGTTGAACACAACTCTAAAAAGCAATTAAAAAGCTCCACTGCACTGCATGGGGGACTATCAGAGCCGTGACTTCACTAGCAGCATTGAGCCATGCGGCTCACAAAGGACATAAAATAGTCTCTGATGAAGTAGATAAAGTCACTCAAAATCTGGACATAAGCGATTTCCAAAACTCGAACAAACTATGCTTGATTGATGAAATCAGAAACGAAGAAGACCCCATTCAATCGAGCCTTTACGGGTAAAAGATAGTCACAGTACCTTGCAACTGCCCAGCCACGAGTGGGATTTTTATTGCAGCTTGGAATGCTCTAAGCAGTTACCCCCAATCCATGACACTCATCGATGGCACTTGATCTGCTACAAGAGCTGCTGATCGCGTTACACAGGAGAGTCCTACGGATCACTGCTTAGGCATCCTTCTCCATTGATGATGGTGTTCATTCCATGAATCAGAGCCATGAGAACGGTTGATCCTCAGCAGCCGGTTGTGATCCTTGGAGGCTTCTTGATTACAGCAGAGGCTTATGAACCAATGGCTGAGTGGCTAAAGCACAAGGGAATTTGCAATGCTCTGGTGGTTCCCATGTCTCGACTGGATTGGCTTTTAACTATCTGGAGATTTGGATGGAGACGCGTACTCGACCGTGTCGATGACATTGTGAAACAAGTTCAACATCACTCACTAAGTGGAAAAGTCACCTTGATTGGGCACAGCTCCGGTGGAGTGATGTTACGCCTCTATCTCAGCGATGAACCTTTTGAGGGAAGGATTTATGCGGGCTCTAAAAGATGTGATCGTTTGGTTACACTCGGCAGTCCTCATCAGGCAGTCCGTGCAACACCTTTGAGGGCGATGGTCGACCGCCGCTTTCCTGGTTGTCATGAATCTGACGTTGACTATGTCGCTATTGCCGGAAAGCTTGATTTGTCTAGTGGAAATGCCTCGGCATTCAGCCGCAGGGGCGCTAAAGCTAGTTACCAAAGAGCTATTGATGATGAAGGATGCCTCGGTGATGGACTCGTTCCAGTTGAGTCAGCTCTACTTACTGGCGCCCGCTCTCTGATTCAAGACGACACTGCCCATGGTGGTTTATTTGGAGACATCTGGTATGCATCTACGCAACGTCTTGAAGCATGGTGGGATTTTGTCGTAGGTAGTGAATCCTCACAAGACAAAGCTAATTCTTAAATTTACAAACAAATGGAATGCATCCAAATATTGCGAACTGTCTACGGCTCAATCAATTGCCAACAGCGTTAAAAATAGATATGCCAGCTATGTCCGCTTTGTTCCCTTAGTGCAACCACTGCCCTATGCCAGTAGCTTTTCAGTGATTAATAAACTCCCCTCTGGAGAAGGTTACATCAATACATTTAATCCGCTTGAAGCCTTTCAGTAAGTCGTTTATCTATCCAACAGGCGACTTACATCGATGCTGACGATTCGAGACTTAGTCTCTCGTTACAACATGTCGACACAACAAACCTACGAACAGATTCGGGCAGCTGCCATCTTAACAATCAAGCGAGGCAATCGGTCCCTATTCAATGAGGGGATGGTCGCCAGGCTAGATGAGAACAATTACCAAACCGAGTCAGCATCTGGTTTTCGCTGATATGAGATCCTCCCCCCACAACTTGAGTGGGGGTGTATATCGCAGGCACTCAGTTCCTCATATGGAGTGATGTTGTGGAGCAGCTCAGCGAACATCAACACCACAACTATGCATTCTCACGTCGGCCGGCTCCTCCAATTCTCCAGTCAGGGCCTCCACTTCAACCTGCGCAAGCTCCTCCAGCCTGGGCACGATCACCGAACGCTCCCAACGCTGTTCACACAGCACCCAATAAAGACCGAAATGGCGCGCTTCACTCAACAACAAGCTTCCATAAAGGTCTTTTAAATCTTGCTCCGGGCTGTGCTCCGCCAACAGCGCCATCCGTTCATGGCTACGGGCTTCGATCAAACCCGCCACCAAAAACGAATCCAGCATTCGCAGCGGCTCCCCTTTACGGATGTGCTTGGCAAGAAAGCCGCCATAGCCCGGGGATGGCAAAGGCTCGAGATAGCGCCCTCGTGCCCGTAGCAAAGCAAGCACCTGCTCGAAATGCTCAAGCTCCTCGCGCGCCAACGGACTCAACACTTCCCCCAGGCCTGGTTCGCACAGATAGCGAAACATCAGCTGCACGGCAGACCCCGCCGCTTTGCGCTCACAGTGCGCATGATCAATTAAGACCTCTATTGGTCTGGCGATCGCTTGCTGCAGCCAAGAAGCGCTCGTGGGTGCCGCCAACCAACGAATGCTGGCCACAGATGTCGAGGCCATCAGCTCTTCCCTCCGCTCGCAGAGTTGCGCAGGTGGCGAACCAACCCATCCAGGGCCAAGTCGTAGCTCACAGGGCCAAAACCACAAATCACGCCAACGGCACGGTCGGCCAGAAACGAGCGATGCCGAAACGGTTCACGGGCGTGGGTATTGCTCAAGTGCAGCTCCACGTAGGGAATCGCTGTCCCCAGAAGGGCATCACGGATCGCAATCGAGGTGTGGGTGTAGGCCCCTGCGTTAATCAGGATTCCATCCACCTTTCCCATCGCCTGATGGATGCGGTCCACCAGGGCACCTTCGAAATTGCTCTGGAAACACTCCAGCGTTAGGCCATCAGCGCAGGCTCGCTCACAGAGTGATGTCTCGATCTGATCAAGGGTCTGGCGGCCGTAGAGGCCTGGTTCCCGCTGGCCCAGCAGATTGAGGTTGGGGCCGTTGAGCAGCAACAGGTGCATGGCCCGACTCGTAAACGTAGGTTGATCGTATCGACAGCCTTGCTGGTAACCTCTTCGAGTGTGGTTCGGGTCGGTGCCCGAGTGGTTAATGGGGGTGGACTGTAAATCCACTGGCTCTGCCTACGTTGGTTCAAATCCAACCCGGCCCATCCACCACACGCCCTTGTAGCTCAGCGGTAGAGCACTCCCTTGGTAAGGGAGAGGTCTCGAGTTCAAGTCTCGACAAGGGCTTCCATCTCAAACGACAGCCGGATGTTGGGGCTGCTTGTCAATGCTGTGATTCGGTGCGATGCACTGACAACCGATCAGAACGGAACCATCCAGATCTTCTCAGCATCAAGCGCTACGAGGTTTCTCTAGATGATTTTGTAAATAAACAGCATCCGTAACTGAACACAAAAACATTGACGCCGATCGGTTTCGCTGGGAGTCACAACATTGCCCATCCACCAAACGCCCACCTAAACAACAATCACTCGCATAAGCAGCTAAGTAGCAAGCGATCGAAAGTCAGTCTTCTCAGGCGAGGCCTTAGCAAAGGAAAAGTAAGGATCAAAACCAACCCAAAGCATTGATTCCTTTGTAATTTCATGAACATAATTCGTTACAGCAAGGGCAAACATTCGGCCAATACCTGGTCCCAAAAGTGCATAGCTTGCATGCATTGATCCCTACACCCTCAAAATCCAGCATAATGAAGCGTGTCTAAATCAGCCAAACAACAAGCTTTTTAGGTGGAATTTTGATCCAAAGTCAGCACCATGGTTAGTTTAGATTTGCTTTCTAGCTTTGACGGAATGATATGGCTTCAGTCTGGGAAAAAAGTAGGTGAAATTTTTGAGCAGCATCAAACAACAATCAGCAGAAACCAGAAAAAATGTGCTCAGATCTTTGGCATAAAACTCCAAAAAATAGGCAATCATTGGCAACCCAAGGAAGATTCGCTCTTGCTTCAACTCGAGCGAATGGTCCATCAAATGGCTCGTTTACAAGGAAAATCAAGTTTAAGACTTGACGCCAATCGGTGGCTTGATCACTCCTTGCTCAATCCACCACCCTCAGGATGGATTGTGTCTTCAACTAAAAACTTTAGCGATTCACATAGTCTTGAATGCCTGGAACAACGCATCGTGGATGCTTGGCTATGCCCTCTCAGGGCCCTGCCAGTAGAGGCTAACCATTTAATCGAAATCGAACTCAGTTCAAAGGAAGATATTGGTGTTGTCGTGCTTCAAGAGTATGCCAATCATCAATGCATTTTAAATTTGACAAGCATGCTCAAGCAAACTTCATCAGCAGAACAGATCAAACAATAATGTTCATCCTGGAACCTTAAATAGCACCGCTGATTGAGGCGACAGTGAATGGGGAGCCCTCTGGTAGCGACCAATCACCGCACCATCCGTCTCCCAACCATCTCGTGCGACGTCGTGAGGATCGAGTCGCAAAGCCTTCCGCCGAGAGCGGTTCACCACCACCACCACCCCGGGTGCACGTCCGATGAGGCCATCACGGGCATGAGCCTGCCACGACAGGCCGCGCTCCCGCACCGCCTCCAGCTGTTGACGGACCTTGGTCAACGCCACGATTAAAGGGCGCAAATCCTGGAGCCAAGGCTCCTCCCACGGCATCGCCTCGCGACAGGCTGGTTCAGGACCGCCCTCCAGGCCCACTTCCGTTCCGTAGTACAAGCAAGGGGCCCCAGGCTGAAGCATCAACAGCAGCAACGCCAAAGACAGCGCAGCTACATCTCCTTTGAGGCTGTGCAAGGCCCGGGGCACATCGTGACTATCTAAAAGATTGAGTTGGCAGCGGTTCACCTCCGGCGCATACCAACCCTGCGTCTCAGACCAGATCTGCAGCAAGGCCTCCGTCTCCAGGGGGCGCAACGGGTACATCGGGTTGCGGTAGCTGCGTCGCAAACGCGCGCCCGCCACCCAACAAAGGCTGCTCCAGCCCAAGCGGTAATTCATCACGCCATCGAAATGCTCTCCCTGCAGCCAAGACCTGGCATCTCCCCAAATTTCACCCACGATCCAGGCCTCGGGGTTCACCGCTTTCACCATGCGCCGGAAGTCCACCCAAAAGGCAGCAGGCACTTCATCGGGCACGTCTAAGCGCCAACCGTCGATGCCGCGTTCTAACCAGTGCCTACCAACCGCTAGGAGGTACTCCTGCACGGGAGCATGGTCATGGTTGAACTTCGGCAGCGCCGGATCATTCCACCAGCAGCTGTAACCACAGTCTTGGCCCTTCCGCGGATAGGGCCGCAGCGGCCACTGATGCACATGGAACCACTCGCGATAGGGAGAGCGATCCCCATTTTCCAACAGGTGATGAAACGCCCAAAAGCCGCGGCCGCAATGGTTGAACACCCCATCGAGGATCAGACGCATGCCCCGTTGATGCACCGCCGCAATCAGGGCATCAAGCGCAGCATTCCCTCCTAATAAAGGATCCACCTCGAAATAGTCATAAGCGTGATAGCGATGATTGGCGGCCGAACTGAAAACAGGGGTGAGGTACAGACAGGTCACTCCCAGCTGCTGAAGGTGGTCCAGAGCCTCGATCACTCCGTAGAGATCACCCCCCTGGAACCCCTGTTCGGCAGGGTCTGTCCCCCAGGGCTGCAACGCCAACCCCTGCTGCGCTTCCACCCGGCCGCTGCGGCGAAAACGATCAGGAAACACTTGGTAGACCATCGCCTCAGCGACCCAAGTGGGGAACGGCCCAATGCGTGATGTCTCTGCCATTCCTTTGCAGGCCGTTGGTCCCATCGCTAGCAAGTAGGAAACGAGATGGCTATGGCAGCACCGCCCCTCCTGCTCGCACTAGATCAAGGCACCAGCAGCTCACGCGCTGCTCTCTTCGATACGGATGGCCGCCCAGTCGCCAGCGCTTCCGCACCGCTTGACATTCACTACCCCGCCGATGGCTGGGTAGAACAAAGTCCTACGGCGATCTGGGAGAGCCAGCGTCTGGCGATGAGCCGCCTTGAGCAGGCGATCACTCCGGAGCAGCGGCAAGCCGTGATCAGCTGCGGCATCACCAATCAGCGCGAAACCACCACGCTCTGGAAACGCAGCGATGGCAGCCCCTGCGGCCCAGCCCTGGTCTGGCAGGACGGCCGCACAGCCGATCTCTGTGAGCAATGGAAGGCAAGCGGCCTTGAAACGAGCTGGAGAGCCAAAACCGGCCTGATGCTCGACCCCTATTTCAGCGCGAGCAAAATTCGCTGGCTGCTCGACCATGAAACTGCCGCAAGCAGTGCCGCGGCCCAGGGTGATCTCTGCTTTGGAACGGTGGAGAGCTGGCTCCTATGGCAGCTCAGTGGCGGCACCATTCATGCCACAGACATGAGCAATGCCAGCCGCACCCTGCTGATGGATCTAGAGCAGCGGCAATGGATCGATGACGCCTGCGCTGAAATTGGCTTACCCAAGCAGGCCCTCCCCGAACTCAGGCCCTGCCGAGGCGATTTCGGAGTGATCCAAGCGGGTTTGCCCTTTGCTGGCGTACCCATTCAAGCCCTGCTTGGCGACCAACAGGCCGCCACCCTGGGGCAACTCTGCCTGCAACCAGGCGAAGGCAAATGCACTTACGGCACCGGCGCCTTTCTCGTGGTGAACACCGGCACCAGCATCCGCCATTCCGACGCTGGCCTGCTGAGCACCCTGGGCTGGACCGATGAGCACGGCACCCCCACCTACTGCTTAGAAGGAAGTCTGTTTAATGCGGGCACGGTGGTGCAATGGCTGCGCGATGGCCTCGGCATCATTCGCAGTGCCGAAGAGGTCAATCCCCTCGCGCAAGAGGTGGAGAACGCCGCCGGGGTGATGCTTGTTCCAGCCTTCACCGGATGGGGCACACCCCACTGGGACCCCAGTGCCAGGGGTTTGTTAATCGGGATCACCCGCGACACCCGCCGAGGGCATATCGCTCGAGCCGCCCTGGAAGGAATTGCTCTCTCCGTTGCCAGTCTTGTGGAGTTGGCAGAGCAAGCCATGGAGCAAAGTCTCGGGGAGCTTGCCGTGGATGGGGGAGCCGCAGCTTCTGACCTTCTCCTGCAAGCCCAAGCCGACAGCACCGGTTTGCGCGTGCGGCGCCCAAAGCATCTCGAAAGCACAGCGCGCGGTGTGGCCCTTCTGGCGGGCTTACAAGCCGGCGTAATTGCAGATCTCAAAGACCTGGTGCCGAATCGCACCCAAAACTCCAGCGTGTTTGAGCCCCAACAAACCCTGGAGCAGCGCCAACGCTGGCGCCAACGTTGGAACGATGCTGTGAGCAGGAGCCTTCACTGGAATGGCTGATCAACGTTTTGACCTCGTCGTTATCGGCGGTGGCGCCAGTGGATGCAGCGTGGCCTATGAAGCGGTCCGCCGCGGCCTGCGTGTTGCTCTGCTCGAGGGCCATGACCTCGGCAGTGGCACCAGCTGCCGCAGCACCAAACTCCTGCATGGAGGGGTGCGTTATCTCGAACTTGCTTTTAAAACAGCCGACCTCGCCCAATTGCGCTTGGTTAGAGAAGCCCTGCTCGAACGGGGGCACTGGCTGGAACAAGCTCCGTTCTTAGCCCAACGCCTTGAACTGGCCCTGCCCAGCGACTGTCGTCTTGGCCAGGCCTACTACCGCATCGGCCTTGGGCTGTATGACGCCCTATCCGGTCGTGCCGGGATCGGCAGCAGCCGCATGCTGTCCTCCAAGCAACTCCACCAAGCACTCCCTCTTCTGCGTCCTGATGTTCAACGCGGTGTGGCCTACAGCGACGGGCAATTCGATGATGCTCGCCTGAATCTGCTGCTAGCTCTTACCGCTGAACGGGCCGGTGCTGTGATTCGAACCCGCACCAAGGTTCGGGAGCTGGAACGCAACAGCCAGGGGCAGATCTGTGCTGCCATCAGCGAAAACAGCCAAGGAGAGCAAGAACGCTGGGAAGCCAAGGCCGTGGTGAATGCCACAGGCATCCATGCGGATGCCATTCGGCGGATGGCCGACCCCAACTGCTCCATGCGCATGCTCACCAGTAGGGGAGTGCATCTGGTGTTAAGAGCCAACCTCTGTCCTGAAGGACTTGGTTTGCTGTTGCCATCCACCGATGACGGCCGTGTTCTGTTCATGTTGCCGTTCTTTGGTCGCACCCTGGTCGGCACCACAGACACCAAGTGCACACAAGCGAGTGCAGCCGCTCCATCCGCAGACGAGCAAACCTATTTGCTCGATTACGTGAAGCGCTGGTTCCCCGACCTCGGCGATCCCGTTGTGGGGAGCTGTTGGGCTGGCGGACGACCGCTGCTCAAGCCAGCCGGTGCTGAAGTGAATAGCAGCAGGGTCGTGCGCGAGCACGAGGTTGAGACGCTGAACAGTGGCCTGATCAGCGTGATGGGCGGGAAATGGACCACCTGCAGACCCATGGCGCTCGACACCCTTCAGGCGGTGGAAGAGCAATTCGGGAGCCCCCTTCCAGACCCCTCTGCATTACCGCTAATCGGCGCAGATCAAGACCCCAAACGCACTCCTTCTCTGCTGCAAGAGCAAGTCCGCGCCCTGGAACGCTTGCTACCAGAGAGCCCTCTACGCGATCAGCAACGGGCCCACCTGCAATCCAGTTTCGGATTGGAAGCGGCTGCACTCGTGGCCAGTTGGAGTGAAAGCGAGCGTCAGCCTTTGAGCGATGTCATCCCCGTATGTCGCGGTGAATTACGCCATGCCATTAGCGCCGAACACGCCTGCACGGCAACGGATGTCCTCGCCCGTCGCTGCCGCTTAGCCATGGTGGACCAGGACGAAGCCGAGCGGCTTCTTCCCCAGGTTCAAGCCCTTCTTGAAGAGGAGGGGATAGACGCCCCCAACACCCCACCGGAGCTGAACTTGTCCTGCTGATCAGCAAAGGCCTCGCTGCTGTTGTCGGTTTCCTCCACCTCACCAATCAACCACCAGCTGAATCCATGCGCAGCGAGGTAGACAAACCAATCCGCATCCGCAGGGGGGAAGTCGCACCCCCACAGCACCTCACGGGTGCGTTCACCAGACCAACGGCTCAGGTCGAGGCGAAAGGATGCCCCAGCGGCCGAGAGATTGGCCGCCACCATCACGGTCATTGTTGCGTTCGTACGGACATACACGATCACGCCAGGATGGGCGCAATCCAACAGCTCAAAGTCGCCATTGCGCAAGGCGGGAAGCAGCTTGCGGCAGGTGAGCATGCGTCGATGCCAATTCAGAAGCGATCCAGGCAACTGCTTCTGAACTTCCACATTCACCACCCGATAGTCGTATCCGGGAGCCGTGATGGGTGGCAACACCAGCAGTGGATCTGGAGCCGTTGAAAATCCACCATTTCGTCCTGGCGTCCAGGCCATCGGAGTGCGATTCGGGTCGCGGTCGCGCAAGCCCGGCCAATCCCCCATCCCAAGCTCATCTCCGTAATAGAGGCATGGAAGTCCTGGAAGGCTGTACAGCAGGGCATGCATCACCCGATTGGACCCCGGATCACCATTGAGCAAAGGCGCAAGACGCCGGTTGATTCCCCAGTTCAGCCAATGGCCCTGCCCCTGATGCAATCCTGCTCGGATCGTTTGGATCACATCTTCTGGAACCAGATGGCCGTCCCCCAACCAAAGCTCATCGTGATTGCGTAAAGGCAAGGCCCAGCGACACCCCCCAACAGCGTTCTGAGCCGCCTGCAAACACTCACGCAAGGCCTCCACCGTTCCACTGGCAATCGAGGCAAACAGGTGGGCCGTTAGGGCGAAGTTAAAGGCTCCATGCAGTTCGTCATCCGCGAGGTAAGGAGCAGCCTCCTCCACGGGTTGAATCGCTTCTGCGAGGAGCAAAACATCCTTACCATGGCGATCCACCCGGGCCCGTAAACGCTTGAGGAATTCGTGCGTTTCAGGCAACCCTTCACAACGGGAACCCTCGGCTTCACAGAGAAAGGGAACCGCATCAAGACGGAAGCCATCCACGCCTCGCTCAATCCAAAAATCCACCACATCAAGCATCTCCTCCTGCACGACTGGGCTGTCGTAATTGAGGTCGGGTTGATGACGCAAAAACCGGTGGAGGTAGTACTGCTGCGCCACCTCGTCCCATTCCCAGTTCGAAGACTCGAAATGGCGGAACAGCACGGGGGCATCGGCATAACGCTTGGGGTCATCGCTCCACACATACACATCCCGTTCAGGACTGCCTTCAGGGGCCCAACGGGCGCGCTGAAACCAAGGGTGGAGCGTGCTGGTGTGATTCAGCACCAAATCCATCACCACCTTGATTCCGTGAGAGTGCGCTGCGATCAAAACCCGATGGAAGGCCGCTAAATCTCCCAGCTCTGGATGGATGGACTTGAAGTCGGTGATGTCGTAACCACCGTCCTGCAGAGGCGATGGATAAATCGGAGTGAGCCAAATCGCTTCCACGCCCAACCAACGGAGATAGGGCAGGCGATTCGCCAAACCCTGCAGGTCGCCGATCCCATCCCCATTGCCATCGGCATAGCTGCGCACAATCAGCTGGTAGATGACGGCACCGTTCCACCACGGCTGCTGCTTTGTCATCACGCCGGAACCATTCCAACTCGTACTAACCCTGATCGGCCGCGACGTCACCCCCTCGTCCGCGATCCATCGATCAGGACTGCGAGCTTGGAATCAGATCCCATGGCTTGCGATGGTCAGCTCCTGCCCCCACGAGGCCTTCCAAGCTACTGATTTAAAGAGTCGCCGCTCCGCTGTCGTCTCGGGGCAGACCCGACCAGAAGCTTGACGGCGCCTGCAATTGAAACGATTCAGCGACCTGCTGGATCGCCATGAAGCAGAGATTCTTGAGGCTCTTCGTGTCGACCTCGCCAAACCAGAGCTCGAGGGGATGTTTGAAATCGTGGCGTTGCTCCAAGAATTAAAAGTTACGCGGAGGCGCCTCAAGGCCTGGATGCGCCCTCGCCGCATCCCCGTGCCGATCGCGCAACAGCCAGGGCGGGCCCAACTCATCCGAGACCCCTTGGGATGCGTGCTTGTGATCGGTCCCTGGAACTACCCGTTCATGCTCACGCTCCAGCCCCTGATCAGTGCCCTTGCTGCGGGGAACACCGTTGTCTTGAAACCGTCCGAGCATGCTCCTGCCACTGCAGCCCTGATCACACGCCTCATCACGGAGGGATTCCCCAGCGATGTGGTGAGGGTGGTGAATGGGGATGGATCCACCGCGGCCGCTCTCGTGGACCTTGGTTTCGACCACATCTTTTTCACAGGCAGTGGAGCGATTGGAGCCAAGGTGCTGGCCGGTGCCGCCTGTCATCTCACGCCCGTCACGCTGGAGCTAGGTGGCAAAAATCCTGCCATTGTGCTCGACGGTGCAGACCTGGCAGTGACCGCCCGCCGCTTGATTTGGGGCAAAGGGGTGAATGCTGGACAAACCTGCATCGCCCCTGACCACCTCCTGGTTCAGACCAGCATCAGGCAGCGCCTCGTGGAAGCCTTACGAGAGGAGCGCCGCAAGCTCTATGGAGAAGATCCAATCGCTTCTGCTGATCTCAGCTCCTTAATCCACGATCGGCATTTTCAACATCTCGAAGGCCTGCTGGCGACTGCACGAGCAGAGGGACGCATCCTGTTTGGGGGGGAATGCGACCACCAAAGCCGCAAGATCGCACCCACCTTGATTGAGGTGCACAGCGATCAGGATCCCTTGATGGCAGAGGAAATCTTTGGCCCCTTATTGCCCATGTTGACGGTGGATACGTTGGATTCCGCGATTACACGGATTCAACAGCAAGACAAGCCATTGGCGATCTACCTCTTCGGCGGTGATCACAACGACCAAAGCGAGGTTCTGCAACGCACCAGTTCAGGTGGCGTCTGCTTTAACGATGTGGTGATGCAAAAAGGGGTTCCTGAATTGCCATTCGGTGGAGTGGGCCCCAGTGGCATGGGCAGCTATCACGCAGAAACCGGCTTTCAAACCTTCTCCCACGAGCGCTCGGTGCTGAGCCGGCCCTTTTTTCTCGACATCCGTCTCCGCTACCCCCCGTATTCATTCAATCCTGCGGTATTTCGCTGTTTGGTTGGCTGAACACCACGCAACAAGGGTCCCCATCAATCGAAACAAATCAATCCGCACAAGGGACTGGCAAGTTGGGCCGGACACCTTATGTTTCGCCCAGCTCAGAAAGAAGAATGCGAAGCATTGTTGCCGCCGCCCTAACCCTGTCGGCACTGATGCCCCTTCAAGCGGGCGCGGCATCGATCACAGTAAAACCAGGTGACACCATCTCCGATCTTGCTGACCGCTATGGCGTTTCCGTTAAAAGCTTGATGCGAGAAAATGGAATTCGCAATTCCAACCATGTAGAAGTTGGGCAAACATTGCGTTTGCCAAGTGGTGCCAGGGGTGTTGTTAGCGCTGGCAAAGGACGCCACACCGTTCGCGGGGGAGACACCCTCGGTGGCATTGCGGCGCGATATCGCGTCAGTGAAAGAGATCTGATCGCCATCAACAGCCTTCCAAGCGCTGACCATGTTGAGGTTGGCCAAACGCTGAAGCTGCCGACATCGGCCGTGCTTCCCAAGCCAAAACCCGTGGCGAAGGCCAAGCCGACGCCGATCAAAGCCAACCCCAATGCCACATCCCACACCGTGGCTAGGGGTCAGACCCTCACCCAGATCGCGCGCGCCTATGAGGTTCCCGTGGCCTCGTTGATTGATCTCAACACCATCAATGACCCCAACAAGGTGACGATTGGAACCAAGTTGATGCTGCGGGACACCCGTCGCCCTGAGACCAGCGAATCGGTCAGCACATCTGTCAGCACAACAGTGCAAACCAGCACCACACCAGCAGCAAAGCCCGTTCTCACCGCCACGGCCAGCCAGCCAGCCAAGTCGGTTCAGGCTAAACCCGTTCAGAGCAAGCCAGTTCAAGCCAAACCTGCTGCGACAAAAACGGCAGCACCAAAAAAAGCAGTGGAGGCCAAACCAGCGGCATGGCGCACCTACGGTCCGCTCCAAGTGGACTGGAGCAACTGGCAATCCATGGGCGGCAGCATGGTGGCTCCAACCTTGAACAGCGAAGGCAAGCCCATCTACGTAGCGGTGAACTGCTCAGCAGGCAAAATCAACGTCACCAGCTCTGATGGCGCATGGAAAAGCTGGATTGCCCCCCAGACCAATTTCGAGAGGGATCTCGTGATGGATCGATGTAAAAAAACCGCTTAAGCCAGGTGGAGGTCATTGGGCAACTGCACTCAAGCCGCGTAATGCAGAGGCCACGGGGCATGCAGAAATTGTCTGCCGCTATCCCTTAAGGACAAGCGTTGAGCGCCGTCATTGCTCTCACGAATGAGCTCCTCTTGCACAAGCCTGCGCGCAAGCCAGCCCCAACTCTCTTCGCTGCCATCAATTTCGCGCAAACGCTCCGTCAAGCTGCGGATGTCTACTCCCTGACCGGCATCGATCACCTCCAATAATTCTTGGGCGCGATCCGACCAATCCTTCGCCCGCCCATCGGCCAAGCAACGATCACAGCGGCCGCAAGGAGATGTGAGCTCGCCCACCGAGAGCAACAGGGCTTGCTCGCGGCAAATCTCTCCCTCAGCAACAGCTTCCATCCGCCTCAATTGCTGCTGGGAGAACTCCACCCGCCAAACGTCATCGTCGGAAGCCTTGGCCTTGGATTCAGCAGCACGACGCAACGTGGACTGCATGGCCCAGCCCAAGCTGGTTCGATCTCCAGGCGAAAACAACACCAGGCAATGGGCCGGTCTGCCATCGCGTCCAGCGCGACCTGACTCCTGGAGATATCCCTCCGGGGTGGCCGGCAAATCCAAATGCAACACCAGCCCCACATCCGAGCGGTCAACGCCCATCCCAAACGCCACGGTGGCCACCAAAACCGGCGCATCAGCCTCTAGGAAATGCTTGAGTGCCTCCTCGCGGCGCTCCACCTCCAGTCCCGCGTGATACGTGATCGCTTGAATCCCTTGGGATTGCAGCCTTTCGGCCCAAAGCTCCACCGAACGCCGGGTCCTGGCATAGATCAAAGTGGCACCACGTGAGTGCTTGAGAGCCTCCAAAACATCAGGGAGAGGATCGCTCGGACGGCGCCGCATCGTGTAGTGGAGATTGCTGCGTTGCGCCGACGACACCTGGATCAGCGGTTTACACAACCCCAGCAGACGGAGAATGTCAGCCCGCACCCTCGGGGCTGCGGTGGCACTCAAGGCAACGAGTGGAACGCCAGGACACAGGGCGCGAAGTTGACCAAGACGCCTGTAGTCGGGCCGAAAATCATGCCCCCAAGCGCTGATGCAATGGGCTTCATCCACGGCCAAAGCCACCAACCTCCCTTCCCGCGCATGGGCAGAGAGCATGTCCCTCGCCGCCTCCCCTTGAAGACGCTCAGGGGCGAGGTAAAGAAGACGCAAGCTGCCAGCCGACAACTGCGTCTGAATCAAACGTCGTTGTTCCGGTTGAATCCCGCGGTGCAGGCAGGCGGCAGCAATGCCCCGCCGCTGGAGTTGCAAAACCTGATCATCCATCAGGGCAACGAGTGGAGAAATCACCACCACCAACCCTTGCCGAACCAAGGCAGGGAGCTGAAAACAGAGTGATTTGCCCCCGCCCGTTGGCAACACAGCTAAACAGTCACGGCCGCTGAGCAGGGCTTCGATTACCGGACGCTGTCCGGAACGAAAGGAATCCCAGCCGTAATACCTGTGGAGAGCCTCAAGGAGTGGATCCAACTCGCACCCTCACTCCACAGATAGTGTTCTCACTTTAACGAGCACTAGATCTAGAGGGTGATGGGAGGCTCCAGTTGGTCAGGAGCCTCCTCAACGAGTTGAAGTCTCACCCTCTTGCCCCCAGCAAGTTCCCCGAGCGACACCCGCATGGTGGCCCCACTCAAGGTCTGTAGCGCTGTCAAAACATCACGAAGATAAGGTGTGCTGCTTCCGCTTTCCACCCACAGCCGTTCATGCAGTCCGCCTAACCGTCTCCAAGAGGTATGAAGCTTGAGAACGGCGGCTTCCAGCGCCTGAGCCTGCCCTACGGCATCGGCAAGCAAACCAAGAGCATCGAGGCGCTGCGCCTCCTGCATTGCTTTCTCTAGGTCCAGATCACCCTGGTGAAAGGCACGGACAGCAACACCTGACTCCGTGGCTTTGGTAATCCATCGGGCCGTATGAGTGACATCCTTGATGCGATCCAGCTCCGGCGCATCGCGAAGCACCTTGCGGAAGTCTTCCTGCTGAAGCTCGGGAAGCTTGGACAGTTCGCGAACCAATGGCGCGACAACCTTGGAAGGCAACAAATTCTCTTGTGCGCGTTGCCGAATTTCGTCAGGCAGCAAGGGACTGGTGGCAGAGGTGAAATCATCCGTCAGTCTGCGAACTTGCTTACGGGTGATCTCCTGCCCCTCGTTGGCCGCTTCCGCAATCATCACCTGCACTTCAGGCGCTGCCAACGCGGTCTCAAGAAAGGCCCGTTTTGAAAACTGGTTCACACTCGATGGCTCCAGCAAACCCTCACCCACCAAACCTTGCTCTGATTCAGCCAGCTGAATCAGTCCATACGCCCGGGTCTTGCTGATTTCCCGTTCGCGAAGCCACTGCAAAAAGCCCGCACCGCGTCCTTCCCCTCCACGTTTTTCGCGATCACGCACCGATTTCAGGATGCGACCACGCCAGATTTCAGTCTGAAGATCAAATTTGTCGCACACATCCCAGGCCTGCTCGAGACGAGCCAGGAATTCCATCGTGCTGATGGCATCGCTTTCAGGATCTGGAAGGTCGAGATTGAACGCGGGTGCTTCGGGACTCAGGCTCGTCAAAGGCGTTATCGGTGGGGTGGTGATGGATGCTGCCATGGCGATGCCGCGATCTGAGCATCAGGGCGAACGACATTCTGTGACGCTCACTCCATCTGGAGACCATGCAGCGATACGCTCAGCTTGCATCAACGTTTCTGCGCAGCGATGGCAATTTCCCGCGGTGACAAGGTGCGCATTAAGCGCCCTGAGTCCTATTGGTACAACGATGTCGGCACGGTGGCCTCCATCGATACTTCAGGCATTCGATACCCGGTGGTTGTTCGCTTTGAAAAGGTGAATTACAACGGGATTTCTGGATCAGAAGGAGGAATCAACACCAATAATTTCGCTCAAGCGGAACTAGAGCCGGCCTGAGGCCGTTGCCCGAACTCCCAGAAGTTGAGACGGTTCGTCGTGGATTAGCGGATCGTCTTGACCGATTTGTCATCAGCGATCTTGAAGTGTGCCGGGACAGGGCGATTGCGAGTCCTGGTGGACCTGAGTACTTTGAATTGGGACTCGTCAATTGCCGTGTAGGTCAATGGACGAGAAGAGGAAAGTACCTCTACGCAGAACTGCATAGGCCAGCATCAGCCGAAGCAGATGCAGCTGAAGAGAGCGCCGGATATTGGGGAGTGCATTTACGAATGACCGGACAATTTCAGTGGATCGAAGACGACACTCCAGCCTGCAATCACACGCGCGTTCGATTTTGGAATGCCAAAGGCCAGGAATTGCGCTTCGTTGATCTGAGAAGTTTTGCTGAAATGTGGTGGGTCCCACCTGCAGTTGCGGTGGAGTCAGTCATGACGGGTTTGAAAAAGTTGGGGCCTGAGCCCTTTAGCCAAGACTTCAAAACGCAGTACTTACAAGAACGATTCAAAGGATCAACGCGCTCGATCAAAGCGGCATTATTGGATCAATCGATTGTGGCTGGCACAGGCAACATCTATGCCGACGAAAGTTTATTTGCTGCGGGCATTCGCCCTCAAACAGCAGCAGGACAACTCAATCGCAAGCAATTAGACAAGCTCAGAGTGTGCCTAATTAAGATCCTAGAACTGAGCATTGGAGCAGGGGGAACAACCTTTAGTGACTTCAGAGATCTGGAAGGAGTGAATGGCAATTATGGAGGACAAGCTGCGGTGTATCGGCGCACAGGACAACCATGCTTGAAATGTGGACAAGCAATTGAACGTATCAAGCTTGCAGGACGCAGCACCCACTGGTGCTCAAGCTGTCAGACCTAAAAACAAAAATTCCAAGAAAACCCCTTAATTGACCTATAAAATAGGGGCAAAAATAGTTAAGCCAGATTCACAAAAGTGATGAGCGAGAGTTCAACAGATCGAAAAATATCACAATCAAATCACAATCAATACAGAATTTAAAGGGAGGTTAAGCCTATACAGAACGACTGCTTATCAAAAAGCTAGATCCGATTCCATGGCAATTGAGTGAACCAATCAGGACCAAAGTAACGCGAAAATGGGCACAAAAAAAGCCACCCCTTCAAGGGATGGCTTTCTTCGTTTGAATGTTTTTACCTGGCATCGAGCTATTTTCTCAGGGGGCTACCCCCCAAATATCGTCGCCGCTGCTGCGTTTCACAACCGAGTTCGAGATGGATCGGAGTGGGACCACAGCGCTATGGACACCAGGATAGAAACATTGCCAAGGGTTGAACCCTGAGAACTGCATAGTTTCATCATCTCTACTTTCGTTTTGATGATGACATCTGGATTGAATAAAGTCTTTTTCAGGCAAGAACCAAGTGTTGGTCAAGCCCTCGGTCTATTAGTACTCCTCCGCTGCATCCATTACTGAACTTCGACGTAGAGCCTATCAACGGGTGTTCTTCCCGTGACCTTACTGGGTTACCCCATGGGAATACTCATCTTGAGGTGGGCTTCCCACTTAGATGCTTTCAGCGGTTATCCACTCCGCACATGGCTACCCAGCGTTTACCGTTGGCACGATAACTGGTACACCAGAGGTGCGTTCCTCCCGGTCCTCTCGTACTAGGGAGAAATCCTCTCAATATTCCTACGCATACACCGGATATGGACCGAACTGTCTCACGACGTTCTGAACCCAGCTCGCGTACCGCTTTAATGGGCGAACAGCCCAACCCTTGGGACCGACTTCAGCCCCAGGTTGCGATGAGCCGACATCGAGGTGCCAAACCTCCCCGTCGATGTGAACTCTTGGGGGAGATCAGCCTGTTATCCCTAGAGTAACTTTTATCCGTTGAGCGACGGCCCTTCCACTCAGAACCGTCGGATCACTAAAGCCGACTTTCGTCCCTGTTCGACTTGTAGGTCTCACAGTCAAGCTTCCTTCTGCTTTTGCACTCGTCGGCTGATTTCCAACCAGCCTGAGGAAACCTTTGCGCGCCTCCGTTACCTTTTAGGAGGCGACCGCCCCAGTCAAACTGCCCACCTGATACTGTCCGCTCCCCGGATAACGGGTGAACGTTAGAACCCTAGCTCTGAAAGAGTGGTATCTCACCATTGACTCCCTAGTACCCACGAGCACTAGATCAACGTCTCCCACCTATCCTGCGCATTCAGAGCCCGGGCACAATACCAAGCTACAGTAAAGCTTCATAGGGTCTTTCTGTCCGGGTGTATGTAGTCCGCATCTTCACAGACAATTCTATTTCGCCGAGCCTCTCTCCGAGACAGCGCCCTGATCGTTACGCCTTTCGTGCGGGTCGGAACTTACCCGACAAGGAATTTCGCTACCTTAGGACCGTTATAGTTACGGCCGCCGTTCACCGGGGCTTCAGTCGCCAGCTTCGCTTACGCTGACCGGCTTCCTTAACCTTCCGGCACTGGGCAGGCGTCAGCCCCCATACATCGTCTTGCGACTTAGCGGAGACCTGTGTTTTTGGTAAACAGTCGCCAGGGCCTCTTCACTGCGACCACATTGCTGTGGCACCCCTTCTCCCGAAGTTACGGGGCCATTTTGCCGAGTTCCTTAGAGAGAGTTACCTCGCGCACCTCGGTATTCTCTACCACCCCACCTGTGTCGGTTTCGGGTACTGGCAGTTATGCCTTAACGGGTATAGAGCTTTTCTTGGAAGCATGACATCACCAACTTCGCTGCCGTAGCAGCTCGTACTCACGCCTCAGCTCGGATCGTTTTCGCCGATCCTCAACGCCTCGAACGCTTGAACCAGTAACCAACATCTGGCTTGGCTAGCCTTCTCCGTCCCTCTTCCCAAAACATAACCGGTACAGGAATGTTGACCTGTTATCCATCGACTACGCCTTTCGGCCTCGCCTTAGGTCCAGACTAACCCTCCGCGGACGAGCCTGCCGGAGGAACCCTTAGGGTTTCGGTGCATGGGATTCTCACCCATGTTTTCGCTACTCAAGCCGACATTCTCACTTCTATGCAGTCCACGCCCGCTCACGCTAACGCTTCGCCCCACATAGAACGCTCCCCTACCATAAATCCGCAGCTTCGGTACAACACTTAGCCCCATTCATTTTCGGCGCAGGATCGCTCGACCAGTGAGCTATTACGCACTCCTTTGAGGATGGCTGCTTCTAGGCAAACCTCCTGGTTGTCTGGGCAATCCCACCTCCTTTATCACTTAGTGTTGATTTGGGGACCTTAGCTGGCGGTCTGGGCTGTTTCCCTCTCGACCATGGAGCTTATCCCCCACAGTCTGACTGCCTCGCTACACACAGGGTATTCAGAGTTCATCTCGATTTGGTACCGCTCTCGCAGCCCGCACCGAAATGGTGGCTTTACCCCCCTGCTGGAGCACGAGACGCTACGCCTCAACGTATTTCGGGGAGAACCAGCTAGCTCCGGGTTCGATTGGCATTTCACCCCTAACCACAGCTCATCCGCTGATTTTTCAACATCAGTCGGTTCGGACCTCCACTTGGTATCACCCAAGCTTCATCCTGGCCATGGTTAGATCACCCGGGTTCGGGTCTATAAACACTGACAAACGCCCTATTCAGACTCGCTTTCGCTATGGCTCCACCATTTCCGGTTTAACCCGCCAATGCCTATAAGTCGCCGGCTCATTCTTCAACAGGCACACGGTCACCCTATGAGTAGGGCTCCCATTGCTTGTAGGCTCACGGTTTCATGTTCTATTTCACTCCCCTCCCGGGGTTCTTTTCACCTTTCCCTCGCGGTACTGTTTCGCTATCGGTCACACAGGAGTACTTAGCCTTACGAGGTGGTCCTCGCTGATTCACACGGAATTTCACGTGCTCCGTGCTACTCGGGATACAGCTAGGTCAGTTCAGTTTTCGTGTACGGGGCTTTCACCCTCTGTGGCGTGTCTTTCAAACACTTCCACTAACATTCCTGATCCACGTTGCTGTCCCACAACCCCAATGGTCGAAACCATTGGTTTAGGCTCTTCCCCGTTCGCTCGCCGCTACTTAGGGAGTCGTTTTTACTTTCCTTTCCTCCAGCTACTAAGATGTTTCAGTTCGCTGGGTTGGCTCGCGCCAGCCTATAGATTCAGCTGGCCGTTCTAGGGGTTGCCCCATTCGGAAATTCCCGGATCAAAGCGTGTTTCCAGCTCCCCGAGACTTATCGCAGGTAACCACGTCCTTCATCGCCTCTGTGTGCCAAGGTATCCGCCGTGAGCCCTTTGTAGCTTGACCAATGTATCTCCAGCACGCTTGCTGTTGTTGAAACAGATTTTTCTAATTTCTAAAGTCAGACACTAAAAATAGCACCTAAAACTAGAAATTAAAATCAAACTCTCAAATGCTCGACACATTTGAAAGAACATACTGGAGTCTCGGCTCTTGCTTTAGAATTAACATCACTCCTTCATGCGTTAACACAAAAAATGATGCATCCATAAAGATGCTTTATTCTTTCCAGACTTAAACTATGCAGTTGTCAAGGTTCGGCTAGACATCAAAACAATGCATTGATCTCTCAATACATTGCATCGAGCCCAGCATCCTATCAATCAAATCATGGAATTATTTCCATGCCTTAAAATGACAAGAAGCTAGGGTCATCTAGCGGACAAATCTAAATCACAATCCATACGAGTTCATACTCCAGGTTTTGGAGATGGGGATTTTGGTAGTCAGTGGAGGTTAGGAGACTCGAACTCCTGACATCCTGCTTGCAAAGCAGGCGCTCTACCAACTGAGCTAAACCCCCTACACCGAATGGGCCATCCTGGACTTGAACCAGGGACCTCACCCTTATCAGGGGTGCGCTCTAACCACCTGAGCTAATGGCCCAGGAGTCTCATCCCTAATGGGTTGTGAACTAGACAAAGTTTAGGAACTAAAAATCTCCACTAAGCAGACAACCATTGCTGGAACTCTCTTAGCTTCAAAGTTGAGGTACCGATCGACCTAAGGTGACAGGATTTTGGCCTAAGAATAAATAACTCAGACATCAAAATCGTTGTTTGTCTCCCTGTTAGGAGGTGATCCAGCCGCACCTTCCGGTACGGCTACCTTGTTACGACTTCACCCCAGTCATCAGCCCCACCTTCGACGTCCTCCTCCACAAGGGTTGGAGTAACGGCTTCGGGCGTGGCCAACTTCCATGGTGTGACGGGCGGTGTGTACAAGGCCCGGGAACGTATTCACCGCAGTATGCTGACCTGCGATTACTAGCGATTCCTGCTTCACGTAGGCGAGTTGCAGCCTACGATCTGAACTGAGCCACGGTTTATGGGATTTGCTTGTCCTCGCGAACTTGCTGCCCTTTGTCCGTAGCATTGTAGTACGTGTGTAGCCCAGGATGTAAGGGGCATGATGACTTGACGTCATCCACACCTTCCTCCGGTTTATCACCGGCGGTCTCTCTAGAGTGCCCAACTAAATGCTGGCAACTAAAGACGTGGGTTGCGCTCGTTGCGGGACTTAACCCAACATCTCACGACACGAGCTGACGACAGCCATGCACCACCTGTCACTGCGCTCCCGAAGGCACTCTCAAGTTTCCAAGAGATTCGCAGGATGTCAAACCCTGGTAAGGTTCTTCGCGTTGCATCGAATTAAACCACATACTCCACCGCTTGTGCGGGCCCCCGTCAATTCCTTTGAGTTTCACACTTGCGTGCGTACTCCCCAGGCGGAACACTTAACGCGTTGGCTACGACACCGGAGGGGTCGATTCCCCCGACACCTAGTGTTCATCGTTTACGGCCAGGACTACAGGGGTATCTAATCCCTTTCGCTCCCCTGGCTTTCGTCCATGAGCGTCAGTGATGGCCCAGCAGAGCGCCTTCGCCACTGGTGTTCTTCCCGATATCTACGCATTTCACCGCTACACCGGGAATTCCCTCTGCCCCTACCACACTCAAGCCCAACAGTTTCCACTGCCATGATGGAGTTAAGCTCCACTTTTTAACAGCAGACTTGAAGGGCCGCCTGCGGACGCTTTACGCCCAATAATTCCGGATAACGCTTGCCACTCCCGTATTACCGCGGCTGCTGGCACGGAATTAGCCGTGGCTTATTCATCAAGTACCGTCAGATCTTCTTCCTTGATAAAAGAGGTTTACAGCCCAGAGGCCTTCATCCCTCACGCGGCGTTGCTCCGTCAGGCTTTCGCCCATTGCGGAAAATTCCCCACTGCTGCCTCCCGTAGGAGTCTGGGCCGTGTCTCAGTCCCAGTGTGGCTGATCATCCTCTCAGACCAGCTACTGATCGATGCCTTGGTGAGCTCTTACCTCACCAACTAGCTAATCAGACGCGGGCTCATCCTCAGGCGAAATTCATTTCACCTCTCGGCATATGGGGTATTAGCGGCCGTTTCCAACCGTTATCCCCCTCCTGAGGGCAGATTCCCACGCGTTACTCACCCGTCCGCCACTAACCCGAAGGTTCGTTCGACTTGCATGTGTTAAGCACGCCGCCAGCGTTCATCCTGAGCCAGGATCAAACTCTCCGTTGTAGATCAATCCCTTTTGGCTTTCACCTCAGATTGACTTGCTTCACCCACATCCCAGCACTGGCGTACTGGTTGCAGTTGTCGCCCCCTTCCTCTGACAGAAGGATTCACAAGAGTGCAAATTTAGAATTTCTTCCTCGTTTGACTTTCCGGGATCTCAGATCCGGTCGTTGCTCCACATTGCGCACACCGACAACTCAAAAGTTCGTGAAAACTTTCAAGTTGTAAGCACAATGCTTCTCTGCAACTAAAATTTTGTTGACGGGACCTCACACCTTTATCGCACTATCATTTAGCCAGACTAAAAACCTTGCGGCCTTCAGTTCAAACTAAACGCGATAAAAGCGTCAGTTCCTAAACTTTTAAATTGTCCAGGTTCTGGCTTTGCGTCCCCTTTCAGAGACGTGCCGCCTGCGGTCTCGCGACCGCTTGTGAAACCTACAACATCGTGGGATCGCTCCCTCAATCTCGTAAGCACCCGCTGAACACTTCAAGCTTTCGCTCTTCGCGTCCCTCGGCTGCGCTTCGGAGCAGTGCTCCCCTGCGCAGTCCAAAACCATAACCCATTCACTGCCCTTTCTGCAACCTCAACTCATCTTCAGGCATCTCAAGACTTGCTTCCACTGGCCAAAGCAAGCTCCATCACTAAGTTTTGAATAATGGTCGCTACAGCACCATGGCCGATCGCTTCAGCCAACAGCACCAGCGGGTCCGTCCCAGTTCCAAGGAAGAACAAGTGGTCCAAAAGGCCAAAGAGCATTTCGAACGCACGCTGATTCCCATTGCAGGAAATCTTGCTGGAAGCGTTGCAGCTCTCCAGCATCCCAGTGCCGACGAAGCTCTCAACTACGGCGAGATCTTCCTGCGCGACAACGTGCCAGTGATGGTCTACCTGTTGACGCAAAAACGTTTCACGATCGTCAAGCAGTTCCTCCAGATCTGCCTCGACCTCCAAAGCACCACCTATCAGACACGTGGAGTGTTCCCAACCTCCTTCGTCGAAGAGAACGGAAAGATCATTGCCGATTACGGCCAACGGTCGATTGGAAGAATTACGTCTGTAGATCCCAGCCTGTGGTGGCCAGTTCTCTGTTGGATGTACATCAAAGCCAGTGGAGACGAAGAATTTGGATCCACACCTGGCGTCCAACGAGGGGTCCAACTGTTCTTGGACCTCGTACTTCATCCCACGTTTGAGGGAACACCGGTGCTGTTTGTGCCGGATTGCGCGTTCATGATTGATCGTCCGATGGACGTATGGGGTGCGCCCCTAGAAGTTGAAGTACTCCTGTATGCATCCCTTCGTTGCTGCGCTCAGCTCATGGAGCTCGGCCGACGCAATCAAAACAATCGTCTACTCGACCAGCGCTTGGTCCTCACCCGCCAGTGGATTCATGACCTCCGCAAGTTTTTGCTGAAGCACTACTGGGTGACCAGCAAGACGATGCAAGTCCTAAGGAGAAGGCCCACAGAGCAATACGGCGACAATCAGCACCAAAACGAATTCAATGTGCAGCCCCAAGTGATCCCTGATTGGCTGCAGGACTGGCTCGAGAACCGCGGTGGCTATCTCATCGGAAACATGCGTACAGGCCGACCTGATTTCCGTTTTTACAGTTTAGGCAATTCTCTTGGCTGCCTCTTCGGACTTCTCACAGCCCCACAACAGCGTGCACTGTTTCGTCTCACCCTTCACAACCGCAATCATCTGATGGCTCAGATGCCGATGCGGATTTGCCATCCACCCATGGAAATGTTGGAGTGGCAGAACAAGACCGGATCGGATCCAAAGAACTGGCCGTGGAGCTACCACAACGGTGGCCATTGGCCGAGCCTTCTCTGGTATTTCGGGGCCTCGATCCTCCTCCACGAGCGCCGTCATCCCAATGCAGACATCCTTTTGATGGGACAGATGAAGTCAATGCTGGAGGATTGTTACTGGAGCCAACTCAACCAACTGCCAAGGCAGCAGTGGGCAGAATATTTTGATGGCCCCACAGGCACTTGGATGGGCCAGCAATCACGCACCTATCAGACCTGGACCATTGTTGGATTTCTTCTGCTCCACCACTTCCTGAGAGTGAATCCTGATGATGTGGAGATGCTCGACCTCGACGAACTACCCACCTAAAAACCCCCGTAAAAAAACTGAACAACAAAAAACCCCCAGCACAGAGCTGAGGGTTTTTCAAGCTATTGGCCTCAGAACAAACCGAGAGTGAGTGACTTGTCGATAGGCATTGCAGCACCGATTCCCAAATAAATGGTGGTAGCTGTACCGAACAAGAACACTGCCATCGCAATAGGACGACGGAATGGGTTCTGAAACTTGTTGAAGCTCTCGATGAAGGGGATGAGCATCAAACCAAGGGGTACCAAGGTTTGCAATGCAATACCCAGAAGCTTGTTGGGAACAACCCTAAGGATCTGAAACACCGGGTACAGATACCACTCAGGAAGGATCTCCAGAGGGGTTGCAAAAGGATCGGCCTTATCACCCAACATGGCTGGATCTAAGACAGAGAGCCCAACGATGCAGGCAATGGTTCCAAGGATCACTACAGGAAAAATGTAGAGAAGATCGTTGGGCCATGCAGGCTCACCGTAATAGTTGTGCCCCATGCCTTTGGCGAGCTTGGCCCGCAGCTTGGGATCGGTGAGATCAGGCTTCTTGAGAATATGCATGGTGCTAAGCGGTAATAAACGAACGGTAAGTGGGAAAGTTCGAAACTTGAATCAGTGCGTAAAGCAACTGAAATGGATCACAAAGGACCGGAAATGCCCTGCTTACGGATCATCAAGAAGTGCATGAGCATGAAAACAGCAAGCAACCAAGGCATCACGAACGTGTGAAGGCTGTAGAAGCGAGTGAGTGTGGATTGACCAACGCTCTCACCACCACGCAGCAGTTCAACCATGAAGTCACCAACAACCGGAATGGCAGCAGGCACTCCAGAAACAATCTTGACGGCCCAATAACCAACTTGATCCCAAGGGAGTGAATAGCCGGTGACACCGAAAGAAACAGTGATCACGGCCATGGTCACGCCCGTTACCCAGGTGAGCTCACGGGGACGCTTAAAGCCACCTGTGAGGTACACGCGGAAGACGTGAAGAATGAGCATGAGCACCATCATTGAGGCGCTCCATCTGTGAACTGAGCGAATGAGCCACCCGAAGCTCACATCTGTCATCAGGTACTGAACTGAGCTGTAGGCCTCAGCAACAGTGGGCTTGTAATAGAAAGTCATCGCGAACCCGGTCGCGAACTGAATCAGGAAACAAACAAGCGTGATGCCGCCCAAGCAATAAAAAATATTGACGTGGGGCGGAACGTACTTGGTGCTGAAATCATCAGCAATGTCCTGGATTTCAAGACGTTCCTGGAACCAGTCGTAGACAGGTGAGGAGTTCGCCATGCAAAGGTCGGTTTGGATTGCGAGAGTCTACCGATGACGCTCCAGCCGACGCGACAGAATGAAGCTGATGTTGCCGATTGTTAATTACATGAGAAAAGGCCTGCGGCAGCTGGCCTCCGGCTGTGCCTCCCTTTTGCTTTGCAGCCTCTTCATTCCAGCACCTGCTCTGGCGCTCAACGATGCCCAGCAGCTGGTGGTTGAAACCTGGCGCCTTGTGAATCAGAGCTATGTCGACCCCTCGAGTTTCGATCGAATTCATTGGAAGCGCTTACGCCAGAAAGCTCTTGAGCAGACGATCGAAACCAGCGAGCAGGCCTACAGCGCCATCGAAACGATGCTTGAACCCCTCGATGATCCCTACACAAGGCTGTTGAGACCTGACGATTACTCCGTCATGAAGTCCAGCAACTCCGGCAGCCTGAGTGGCGTAGGGCTTCAGCTGGGCCATCACAACGATGAAGATTCAGTGGTTGTGATCGCGGCACTTGAGGGATCACCCGCCGCTGACGCGGGCGTGGTCAGCGGCGCAGCACTTCTGGCTGTGAACGGAGAATCCACTGCTCTGCTGGGACTCGAAACCACCGCAGCACGCTTGCGAGGGGATGCGGGAACGCAGGTTTTGCTCACCGTCCAACCCCCGAATGGAGAGGCTGAAGAGCTCACCTTGGAACGACGCAATGTCGATCTACGCCCGGTTCGCACGCGGCGTCTTCGAAGTGACACCCACACGCTTGGCCATCTCCGCATCACGCAGTTCAGCGAAGGCGTGCCGAAGAAAGTACAGGAAGCCCTGCAAGAACTCACCGATAAGGGAGTGGAAGGAGTGGTGCTTGATCTTCGCAACAACTCTGGGGGTCTCGTCAGCGGAGGACTTGCCGTTGCTGACGCCTTCTTGGACCAAGAGCCGATCGTGGAAACACGCAATCGAGACGGGATTGCTGATCCCATCCAATCGAACCCGGTCACGCTGTACGACGGTCCGATGGTGACCTTGGTCAACGCTGGCACCGCAAGTGCCAGCGAGATCCTCGCTGGGGCCCTGCAGGACAACGATCGTTCGCTGCTGCTGGGCAGTGAAACCTTCGGCAAGGGGCTCATCCAGACCCTAACCAACCTGAGTGATGGCAGCGGTTTGGCCGTCACTGTGGCCGGATATGTCACCCCCAGCGGACGGGACATACAAGGGCAAGGGATTACGCCAGATCGCTTGCTAGATCAGCCCGAACCCCTGAATCCCGGGGGCGAAGGAGACCGCTGGCTGACGGATGCAGCGCGGGTTCTGGAGGCCATCATTGATCGCCAAACCAGCGAATCACCCGCAACAGCCGATGCCATCAAGGCAGAGGAGATGGCAGAAAGTGCATGAGTAGCCGCACTTATCACGACCCTTTGCATGGCGGCATCGCACTTCATTCAGTCAACCCAGCTGAAGCCCTGGTGCTCGAGCTCGTTGACGCAGCCCCCTTCCAAAGGCTTCGGCGGATTCGCCAGCTCGGTCCAGCCTTTTTGACCTTTCACGGCGCTGAATCGAGCCGGTTCACCCACTCTCTTGGCGTTTTCCACATTGCGCGACAGGCCTTTCAGCGTCTGTTGGCCATGGATCCATCACTGGAACGTCATCGGGGGGTGCTCTACGCGGCAGCCCTGCTCCATGACCTGGGTCATGCACCCCTGAGCCACACCGGGGAGGAAATGTTTGGCACCCACCATGAGCGCTGGTCCGCACGCATCGTTCGAGAGCACCCTGCGATCCGGGAGCCACTCGAGCGATTCCAACCAGGAAGCTCAGAAGCCGTGGCCGCTCTCCTAGAGCACGGCACCTCAGAGCGGAGAGTCATTAAGGACCTCGTGAGCAGCCAACTCGATTGCGACAGGCTCGATTACTTGCTGCGAGATAGCTACAGCACAGGGACGAGCTACGGCCAACTGGATTTAGGGAGAATTCTGGCCGCACTGACCCTGGCGCCAGATGGAGAACTCGCGATTCATCCCAAGGGCCTCATGGCGGTTGAGCACTACCTCGTGGTGCGAAACCTGATGTACCGCAGTGTTTACAACCACCGCCTCAATGTGGTGTGCAATTGGCTGCTGGAACAAATGATTCGCCTAGCCCGTGAGCTAGGCCCCGATCAGGTTTGGACAGATTCCACGATGCGCTGCTGGCTGTGGTCAGCCCATGAGCTCGACCTGGAGGCCTATTTGGCTAACGATGACCTGCGAACGGGCTATCACCTGTTGCGCTGGCGAGAGGAAGCCCCTCGCCCGCTCGCTGATCTCTGTGATCGGTTTCTCAACCGACGACTCCTCAAAGCTCTCGATGTGGACAGCCTCTCCAAGGAGAAGCAGCTCGAATGCTTGGCACTCGCACGGGGATTGGCCGAAGCAAAGGGATTGGATCCGAGTTTGAGTTGCGGTCTACGCCATCAACAACTGCATGGATATCACCCCTATCGCGGGGGGCTAAGGCTCTGGAATGGTCAGCAACTTCAAGCACTCGAGCAAAGCTCAGCACTCGTTAAAAGCTTGAGCAAGCCTGTCAGCACCAGCTGGCTGATCTATCCAAAGCAAATCAGTCAGGAACTGAAACGAAAGGTGGGCCAATACCTGGCGCAGATTTAACGTCAATTTCCACTCTTGATCACGTCGGTGGCTTTGACCCAAGAGACCCTTCAAGCGGCATGCCATCGCCTGGTTCTGCCCACCAATCGGCACATCCCTTGGCAAGACACCCTCGCTGACCAACTCAGTGGCCTGGAGGGCAAGGATCTCGAATTGGATAGCGGGGAGTGGTTGTTGAATTGCCGGGTGCTCTCTGCCTTGCAAGCGCAACTTGAGGAGCGCAGCTGCCGATTGCTGTCCATCAAAAGCTGCCATCCACTCACCGTGGTCAGCGCCAACGCCCTTGGCATTCCAGCTCAACTCACCACACCACAGCGTGTCGATCCGCTTCCTGAAAGTGCTGAGGACAAGCAGGCCCCAGCACTGTTGATCCATCGAGCCACCCTGCGATCGGGAGACCATCTCAAAGCACGCCACCACGTTTTGCTCATTGGCGATGTCAATCCAGGTGCGCAAATCAGTGCCGGGGGGAACGTCCTGATCTGGGGACGCCTCCGTGGTTCTGCTCATGCAGGGGTTCAAGGCGATCTGAATGCCAGGATCACGGCCTTACAGCTCCGTCCTCTTCAGCTACGAATCGCGGATCTTGTCGCCAGGGGACCAGAGGAGAAACCCCAACCTGGTCTTGCGGAGGAAGCCCGCATTGTGGATGGAGTGATTTCGATCGAGCCTGCTGATCCCCGCAGTGACTTGTCATTGCAAGAGCTTTCAGCCGATTTAAACAATTAAGAGCACTTGCCCCTAACCTGACCAAATCAACCGCGACAACGTGACGTCAAATTCGCGAACGATCTTGATCTGCTCCGGCAAGGGGGGCGTCGGTAAGACCACCCTTACGGCCAACTTGGGTATAGCCCTCGCCCAGCGTGGTTCCAGCACTGTTGTTCTGGATGCTGACTTCGGTTTACGCAACCTGGATCTGTTGCTTGGACTCGAAAACCGAATTGTTTATACAGCTCAAGAGGTTTTGGCCGAGACCTGCCGCTTGGACCAGGCCTTGGTGAAGCACAAACAGGTTCCGAATCTGGCCTTGCTGCCTGCTGGCAATCCGCGGATGCTCGAGTGGCTCAAACCAGAGGACATGCAGGCCATTGTCTCCATGCTTGAGAAACGATTCGATTACGTGTTAATCGACTGCCCCGCAGGCATTGAAGACGGCTTTAAGAACGCCGTTGCTGCAGCGCGTGAGGCCATTGTGATCACCACTCCTGAAGTTTCAGCTGTGCGAGATGCAGATCGAGTGATCGGATTGCTCAACACCCACGGGGTGACCCCAGTCCAACTCGTTCTCAATCGAGTTAGGCCCAAAATGATGGCCAATCAAGAAATGTTGGCGGTGGATGACGTCACCGACATCCTGGCTCTCCCCTTGCTGGGATTAGTGCTGGAAGATGAGCAGGTGATCGTTAGCACCAATCGGGGCGAACCCCTCACCCTGAATGGGACCAAATCACCAGCAGCCAAGGCCTACGGCAATATTGCCGGCCGCCTTCAAGGCGAAGACATTTCATTGCTGGACCCCTCTAAGGAGCGTTCGGGCCTACGGGCCACCGTGCGCCGCTTGATGCAAACGAAGATCTTCTGAGCTGATGACTCTCCGTGACCTCGTCGACAAATTGCTTGGGCGTCAACCAGCAAGCGCAAGCACTGCCAGAGACAGGCTTCAGCTCGTTCTGGCGCATGACCGCAGTGACCTAAGCCCTGAGCTTCTCGACCAAATGCGTCGTGAAATTTTTGAAGTGGTGGCCAAATACGTTGATATCGATCTAGAGGAAGGTGATGTGAGCTTGGAAACCGAGGATCGCGTCACGGCCCTGGTTGCCAACTTGCCGTTTCGGCGACCAATCGCATCAACAACTCCCAAACCGGACTAGCGGGGAATGGTTCTGGAAGCATCTCCAGACGTCATGGCTGAGCAAGGCTTCACCCCCGCAGAAACCACCGTGATCCAACTCCTTCTGGAGGGGCTTAGCAATCGGGCCATCGCGTCCCGACTTGTGGTTAGCATCCGAACCGTGGAAAGTCACATCAGCAACGCCCTCGAGAAAAGCGGTTGCCGCTCGAGGCTTGAACTTTCGATGTGGTGGCTCAACACCCATTCAGAAGCGACGAGAACGTGCAGCGGTAAACTCCCATCAATGCCGGCTTAGCTCAGTGGTAGAGCAGCGCTTTTGTAAAGCGAAGGTCATCGGTTCAAATCCGTTAGCCGGCTTCAGACAAGATCCTTAAGACCACGGTCATCGCTCCAGATCGATGCTGGGATCAGCGGTTCGAGCGACCTGTAAACAGCCAGATCCCAATGATGGCAAGAATCCATGGGAGCACATCCAATTCAAACCACGGCGTGAGCAGTTGGACCACCGGTTCAAACAGCCAATGAATGGCGGTTTGAAGCAAAAATAACGAAGCAATTAACCAGAGCATTCGGGAGGGCTCACCACACCTGCTGGCATGACAGCGCCTCTGCGCAGCCAATGCCAACGTTGCGATCCTCGCCAAGCAATCACCGAGCTCGCTTGACAGGAAGGATTAGGCCAAGGGATCGGCGCAAGCAATGGCAAGTCTGGGAACGCAGCCGCCGCCTCCCGCTCGGTTCGGCTGGCAGGTTCACCAGACACATTGGCACTGGTCGTGGCAAGAGGACCGCTGCAACGCAAAAGATCCAACATCGGCTCGCAAGCTGGAATGCGCAAACCCAGAGTTGCCACTCCAGGGTTGAGGGCTTCTGCGCAGGGCCCAAAGGCGGGCAACACCAGGGTGAGGGCCCCTGGCCAGTGCCGATGCGCTAGAGCATTGGCGTCGGCTCGAGCTTCGGGGCATACATGACATAACAGCGCATCAACGTCAGCACCCATCAGGATCAAGGGCTTGTCCTGTGGACGTTTTTTCAAGCGCCAAATTTGTGCCGCCTGCTCTGGCAGCGCAGCCAATGCCGGAAGGGTGTCTGTAGGGAGCAAGGCAGCACCCCCAGCACGCAAATGCGCGTCGAGGCCATCGCGATCCAACAACTTGAGGGGATTGATCGTCATCGATGATCTATGAACTGGCCAGAAGCAATGGATGGCAGGGTCGCTGAGCAAGTGCAAAGCGGGGGATGCCCTGAAGATCAGAGCGGGCTTCTGACCGCTCGAAACCTGCCTCACTGAGTAACTTCAGCACCATTGCACTTTGGTCATGGTGGTGCTCCAAGAGGATCCAGCCTCCTGGAGCTAAGGCTCTGCTGGCATCTCGAATGATCTGCCGGCAACAGTCGAGTCCATCCTCACCACCACAGAGCGCTAGATGAGGTTCATGGTCTTTAACGACGGGCGCTAGGTCATCGATGACAGCGGTGGGGATGTAAGGCGGATTACTCAACACAAGACCAAACTGCCCCCACCATGGTTTGAGCGGTTCCCACCAGTTGCCGAGATGGAGTTGCCAACAACTTTCGCCAGCGAGGGCCCTGAGGTTGCGTTCCGCCAGAGCAAGCGCCTGGCTGCTGGAGTCAACGCCATGTCCCTGCCAGTGAGGGAGACCACGGGCAAGCGCCACGGCCAAAGCTCCTGAGCCTGTTCCCAAGTCGGCCCAGATCCCTTCCTTATCCAGGGCATCTTCTGGCGAACACTGCAACGCAAAATCAATGAGCAGCTCGGTTTCTTGACGCGGAATCAAGGCATCGGGTGACACCTCCAGCTCAAAATCGCGCCATGGACAGAGGCCAACCAAGTGCTGGAGCGGAATGTGCTGATCGCGATGCTGGATCCAAAGATCTGTGAGCTGGGTCAACGAAGAACTCAGCTCGATCTCAACGTCTGGGCAAATGCGCAGTTTTTGAAGATCACCCCAGGAGCAATCTGCCGCCATCGAAAGCAGCCAATCCAAGTCCACAGCACGCCCACCCTGACGGAGCAGCTCCCGCCTCCACACCAGTAGATCTGTTCCCTTGCAGCGAATCACGCCCATGGGCTCAGGTTAGACGGACCGCCAACGCAGACCAGGCTTGGGTTCGACAACACCCTCGAGCTCGAGTTGCAACAACTCATGCGCCAACTGAGTTGGACTGCAGCTGAGTTCTGCAGATAACTGCTCAAGGGTGAAACCTTCATCCACCCATCGCAAAAGCGAGGGATGCCGCTCGACGGAAGGCCGGGATCGATCCGATCGCTTCGACGCCGTGCTCGCTGGCGCAAGCGGTCCTGGTCCCAGGGCGGCAATCAACGATTCCGGAGATAGCAACGGTGTTGCCCCCTCCTGCAACAAACGATTGCTGCCTTGACAAGACCAGCGCAGCGCATCCCCTGGGACCACCCACACAGGACAATCCTGAGTGTGAGCGATCTGAGCTGACAACAGTGAGCCGCTTGTTTCAGGGCACTCAACCACCACCAAGGCACAAGACACACTCACCAGAAGGCGATTCCGCAACGCAAAGTTGGATCGCTGCACCCGCGCACCGCAGGGCCATTCGCTGAACAACAAGCCAGCAGACTCAACTTCGGCCTGCAGGGCCTCATGCTCAGACGGATACACACGATCCAAAGGCGTACCCAACACACCAACCGGACGGCCACCCGCTGCAAGACAACCATGGTGAGCGGCGGCATCAATGCCTTCCGCAAGACCACTCACCACGGGCCAACCAGCACGGGCAAGGCCCTGACCAAGCGCATGGGCCATTCGCCGGCCATGATCCGACGGCCGGCGCGTTCCGACGACCGCGACAGCCTTCTGAGCAGATAACAACGGCCAGCACGGCTTCCGCCCCGACCAGTGCACCGCAAGCGGAGGACGCTTCAACCCTTCAAATGCGATCGGCCAGTCTTGATCCAGGGGCAGCAGAGCATGGTCCGGAACCCCAACGCTGGGGGACGTCCCTTTGCTCAGCCGATACGACTCGACGCGCTTCATCAAGGCGTCGGGCCACCTCAGCTCTCTTTGCAAACGCCAGAGAGGCCATGACCACAGATCGGCCAAGGGCAGCTGATGCGCTTGAGCAACAGCCCTGAGGGCCCGCATCCTGGCAACACCCAATCCGGGGCATGAGATCCACAGCCACCACCAGCCACGCTCACCCAATCATTCAGCGCAAGTACATCTGTACTAGCACGCTATTGGGTTGGGCCCTGGGTCAGCAGCTGAAGCGCTGATGCCACGGACGGTGGTGGGCGTCGCAAAACCTGGCGCCTGTCACCGTCGAGACGGACCAACACCAACTCCACATGGGCCTCGAAGACGCAATCACCATCTGGCCTTAACAAGCGCGTCTGCCATCGCCAGCGAGGACCCTCAGGGGGAAGCGCATGGCTTAGAAGCACAACCTGGTCTCCATGCAAAAGAGCTCGCTTGTAAGACATGTCCAAGCGCACCACTGGCATTTCCAACCGTTCAAGCGCCATCAGCCGGTAGGGCAGCCCCACCGCAGCAAGGGCTTCCACGCGAGCCTCTTCCAACCACCCGACATAGGCGCCATGCCACATCACACCGCCGTGATCGGTGTGTTGTGGCAGCACACGCTTATGCAATTGCCAAGGAGGTCTCGTAACGCTCTCAATCACCATCAGCACGGTCTGGTGAGTCAGCCATAGGCTGATGCAGACCTAACTCTTCATCGTGTTCAAGAATCTTCTGATTGCTGATTCCGGCAAAGGTCATGTCGAAGAAATGGTGCGGATGCTGCGGGAGCTTCCTGCATTCAGGGCTGCACGCATCAACCTGCTTCATGTGGTGTCCGAGCAAGGCAAGGTCAACGCAGAAGACCATTGGACAACCGCAGGGAGCTTGCTCGCCAAGGCGGTAAGCCAATTGGGTCTTAACCCGAGTGACGTGAATTCGATCATCCGCCAAGGGGATGCCAAGCAGACCGTTCTGAAGGTGGCTGAAGAGATCAATGCCGACTTGATCGTGATGGGATCCAGAGGCCTGGGTCGCCTGCAATCGATCCTGTCCAACAGCACTAGCCAATACGTCTTTCAGCTATCAACACGTCCCATGCTGCTGGTGCGTGATGACCTTTATGTCCGCCATGTGAATCGCCTCATGGTGACTGTTGACGGAACAGGTGTTGGCGATGATGCGCTTCGGATTGCCTGCGAAATGGTTCGAGAGATCCCAGGCGGACAGCTGACTGGCGTCCACATTGCCAGGCAAGACCTCTCGGCCTCCCGCGGTGGCGACAGCAAAGCCGACGGCTTGCTGACGGCCGCAGTCCAACGGGCTCGCAGCCTGGGCGTTGACCTCAAGCCAATGCACGTGGCAAACCCGGACATCGGCCGAGGGGTTTGCCAAGCAGCCGAAGAAATCAATGCCGACCTTTTGGTGATCGCATCACAGGACAGGCGCCCTCTTGTCGCTAGAGGCCTGGTGGATTTGGACAAACTCCTTGGCGGCTCGATCAGCGATTACATCCGAGTCCATGCGCCTGCACCGGTTCTTTTGGTCCGCGAACCCGAGCAGAGCTAAAGCGGACCAGTCCCGAACCAACAGTCGATCAGGAGGAACCTTCTCGGCTGTTGGTCTGGATGAACAAGACGATCAGAAACACCGTCGGAACCAGGACGAACATGAGGCTGGCAACGAAGCCGAGATCGTTGGTTTCCATGGGCGATTATTGACGCAAGGCCGAACGTATCATCGTTCGGGAGCAACGATGAGCTTCAGCTCACCCCTCGTCACTGGGCGTAGCAGGAGCATCATCCGCAGTCTCCTGTTCCGATCCTTCTTCGGCCTCATCTTCGCTCTCGGTCACGGGCCATGCCGTAGGCCCGACTGGCAGGGCTGCCGTGCGCGCGGCAACCTTTTTCTTATCGAGGTCAGCCAAGCGAACTTGCGGGCGGGTCAGCACGATCACGGATTGCTCCACCAGCGCCTGACAAGCCAATCGCCATGACTCAGGACGACGCCTGAGCTTGCTGTCCTCAACAGCGGTTCGAGCCGTCAAAGGCGCGTCGGCATCGGATCCCACAACGTCAACAAAACAGGTGATGCACTGACCGCAGCCACCGCAATTCCCGAGTTGTCCCTTCAAGCCATAAAGCTCGATGTTTTCGCGCAGAGCAACATCGCGCAGATTTTCACCGGGATAGCACTCCACATCACGTCCCTCACGCAAAAAACGAATGACTGGCATGGAGTGCTCCAGCGATAAACGCCCACTTTGCGCCCAAAGGTTGCGTTTTGTAACCCCCTCGACCAGACCTGAATGCGGCAGCCAATAGACCGAAGCACTGACAGGACAGCGGGGAAAACAAATCGAGGCGGCTCAACACAAGACATTGCAGCTCGCGACAACACACCCCACTCAATTGAGCGAACCCCCTACGATCACTTGGTCTGTCTGCATCAGCAGCTCCGTTCCACCTGAACCTGACCCATGGGATTGCCCTGGTATCGGGTGCACACCGTCGTCATTAACGACCCCGGCCGACTCTTGGCCGTGCACCTCATGCACACTGCCCTCGTTGCCGGCTGGGCCGGCTCGATGGCCCTCTACGAACTCGCAATTTTTGATCCATCGGATCCAGTCCTGAACCCAATGTGGCGTCAGGGCATGTTTGTCATGCCCTTCATGTCCCGACTTGGCGTCACCGGAAGCTGGGGAGGCTGGAGTATTACCGGAGAAACGGGAGTCGATCCTGGCTTCTGGAGCTTCGAAGGCGTCGCAGCCGCTCACATCGTCTTCAGTGGCCTTTTGATGCTCGCTGCCATTTGGCACTGGACGTACTGGGATCTTGAAATTTGGCAAGACCCCCGTACGGGCGAACCAGCCCTTGACCTTCCGAAAATTTTCGGCATCCACCTTCTCCTTGCAGGATTGGGTTGTTTCGGTTTTGGTGCCTTTCACCTCACAGGTGTCTTTGGACCTGGCATGTGGATCTCTGACCCCTATGCCCTCACAGGCCACTTAGAGGCGGTTCAACCCTCGTGGGGACCGGAAGGATTCAACCCGTTCAATCCAGGAGGAATTGTTGCCCACCACATTGCCGCAGGCATCGTGGGCATCATTGCCGGCATCTTCCACATCACAACCCGACCGCCGGAGCGCCTCTACAAGGCTTTGCGGATGGGAAACATCGAAACTGTTTTGGCTAGTGCCATTGCAGCTGTGTTTTTCGCCGCCTTCATTGTGGCTGGAACCATGTGGTACGGCGCCGCAGCAACCCCTGTCGAGTTGTTTGGCCCCACTCGTTATCAGTGGGATCAGAGCTACTTCAAGACAGAAATCAATCGCCGCGTTCAGACGGCTCTTGATGAAGGTGCCACGATTGACGAGGCCTACGCTGCCATCCCCGAAAAACTCGCTTTTTACGACTACGTCGGTAACAGTCCTGCCAAAGGCGGCCTGTTCCGTGTAGGTCCGATGGTGAATGGCGATGGACTGGCAACTGGATGGATTGGCCATCCTGTCTTCACCGACAAGGAAGGACGTGAACTTCAAGTTCGTCGTCTCCCCAACTTCTTTGAGAACTTCCCTGTTGTTCTTGAAGACAATGACGGAATCGTTCGTGCCGACATTCCGTTCCGTCGCGCTGAAGCGAAGTACTCCTTCGAACAACGAGGCGTCACAGCAACCGTTTATGGCGGTTCTCTCGATGGCAAGGTCTTCACTGATCCAGCTGACGTGAAGCGCCTAGCCCGTAAGGCTCAACTCGGAGAAGGTTTCGACTTCGATCGCGAAACCTATAACTCGGACGGAACATTCCGCAGCTCACCTCGTGGTTGGTTCACCTTCGGCCACGCAACCTTCGCCTTGCTCTTCTTCTTCGGCCACATCTGGCACGGTGCTCGCACCCTCTACCGGGACGTGTTCGCAGGAATCGACCCTGATCTTGGCGAACAGGTTGAGTTCGGTCTCTTCCAAAAACTCGGCGACAAATCCACCCGTCGCCTACCCGAGGGATATGTTCCTCCCACGGGTTCCACCCCCCTCAGCTGATCGCTCTCTAGGAGATTCTCGATGGAAAGCTTCGCTTACATCCTCATTCTCGGCCTGGCGATTGCCACCTTGTTCTTCGCAATCGCATTCCGCGATCCACCGAAGATCGGTAAGTAGTCCATCCAGCAGATCTAACCCCGCCAAAAGCGGGGTTTTTTTATTGCTCAAATCGGATTCTTAGGTCACAAACACTTTTCAAGGCTCCACATGTTCTATACAATAAAAAGTATTCATATTGGATCGACTAGGGCGTGCAGTGCCCCTCCTGCCAAAACACGGATAGCCGGGTTCTCGAATCGAGAGCAGCCGAGGGTGGTAGGAGTGTGCGCCGGCGTCGTGAATGCCTGAATTGTGAATTTCGATTCACAACTTACGAGCGGGTTGAGATGGTCCCCATCACCGTGCTCAAACGCAATGGGCATCGTGAAATTTTTAATCGCAGCAAACTTCTGCACGGCCTAAGCCGAGCCTGCGAAAAAACAGAGCTCACTCCCAGCAAACTCGAAGCCATTGTTGACGAGTTGGAACTCAGCCTTCAGCAAAGCAATAGCCGTGAGGTTGCCAGCTCAGAGATTGGTGAGCTGGTGCTGGGACATCTCAAAGGGCTCAGCGAAGTGGCTTATGTGCGTTTTGCCTCGGTGTATCGACACTTTCGAAGCGTCAGCGATTTCGTCTCCACCCTTGAAGGGATGAACGTAGACAAAGCTGAGCTCGCCGCCCTCGTCTAAAAAGCAAGGCTGTTCTGTAAAATTAAAAAATACTGATCCTTTGTCGGCGGGCACTGGATCAATTTTTATCGCACTGTCCTCGGGCAGACCGCCAACCATCCATGACTGTTACCCCAACCGATCCGGCTCAGGATCTTGCTGTGGACACCACCACTGCCATCGACGAGAGTACAGCCGTCGAAGCCACAGCAGACCAAGCCGATTTTGGAACGGACGAAGATCTCAGTATTCCGGAAGATATTCCGACCGCGGATGATCCAAGCAGTCGCGCCAACCCTGGGGATTTGGATGGGGCCGGCTTCACGATTGATGATTTCGCCTCACTACTAAGCAAGTACGACTACAACTTCAAGCCAGGCGACATCGTCAACGGCACCGTGTTTGCGCTGGAAACGAAGGGGGCAATGATCGATATCGGCGCCAAGACCGCCGCATTTATGCCACTCCAAGAGGTCTCCATCAACAGGGTGGAAGGTCTCAGCGATGTGTTGCAACCCGGTGAAATTCGGGAATTCTTCATCATGAGTGAAGAAAACGAAGACGGGCAACTGTCTCTCTCCGTTCGCCGTATTGAGTACCAGCGTGCCTGGGAGCGGGTGCGGCAGCTGCAAAAAGAAGACGCCACCATCTATTCAGAAGTCTTCGCCACCAACCGTGGTGGTGCTCTTGTTCGCGTGGAAGGTCTTCGCGGCTTCATCCCTGGATCCCACATCAGCACGCGCAAGCCGAAAGAAGAGCTGGTTGCAGACTTCTTGCCCCTGAAATTCCTTGAAGTCGACGAAGAGCGCAATCGTCTGGTTCTCAGTCATCGTCGCGCCCTCGTAGAGCGCAAGATGAATCGCCTCGAGGTCGGCGAAGTGGTGATCGGCACCGTTCGTGGCATCAAGCCCTACGGCGCCTTCATCGACATCGGCGGTGTCAGCGGTTTGCTCCACATTTCCGAGATCAGTCACGAGCACATCGAAACACCCCATTCCGTGCTGAATGTGAATGATCAAATGAAGGTGATGATCATCGACCTCGACGCCGAACGTGGTCGGATCTCACTGTCCACCAAGGCTCTAGAGCCAGAACCCGGTGACATGCTCACCGATCCTCAAAAGGTCTTTGACAAGGCTGAGGAAATGGCTGCTCGCTACAAGCAAATGCTTCTTGAGCAAGCAGAAGAGGGAGAAGAGCCCTTGAGCTCGATGATGGTCTGAGCTGCATGAGCCCATGGCTCATCTATTTCTCAGAGGCCATTCGCTTGGCTTGATCCACGGGGTGCTGTTCGACAAGGACGGCACCCTTTCCCATAGCGAACCCCATCTCATTGAACTGGCAGACGCCAGGATTGATGAAATCCTTCGTGTCTTTGCCTCCCGTGGCGCGTCGTCAGAGACACAAGTTCAACTCCAGGGGTTGCTCAAGCGCGCGATGGGCCGATGCGACTCCGGCTTAATTCCTGATGGAACGTTGGCCGTCGCTTCGCGTCAACACAATCTGTTGAGCACCGCAACGATCTTCTGTCTGTTTGATCTCAGCTGGCCTCAAGCACTCGTGCTCGCTGAAGAGATCTTTGACAGCGTGGACCATCTCCATAAGCAAAACGCAACGGAAGCAGCCCTCAGCGCCAGAACCCCTCTGCCCCATTCGAAAGAGTTGCTCAACGAGCTGCACAACGCTGGTGTGATCTGTGCCGTGATCAGCAATGACACCCGCCACGGCATCAAACAGTTTCTTCAAGACCATGGCTTAAGCGACTTCATCACAGGAATCTGGAGCGCTGATGACACCCCTTGCAAGCCAGATCCAGGCGCCGTGCATGGTCTGTGCAAGCAGCTGCATTTGGATCCATCCCAATGCGCACTGATCGGAGATGCCGACTCCGATCTCCTGATGGCACGCCGCGCAGGCATTGCTTATGCGCTTGGCTACGTGGCGGGATGGAATCGAACCCCCGACCTCACCTCCCATCAACATTTGATCCATCACTGGCAAGAGCTCAAGGTTGAACAAGCTCAGTAAGGGCAACCCGTAAAATCCCACCACGCCCGAAACCCTTATGAGTCGATACGTTTTCACTTCCGAATCCGTGACGGAAGGCCATCCCGACAAGATCTGCGATCAAGTCAGTGATGCCGTCCTGGATGCTCTCCTAGCCCAAGACAGCACGAGCCGGGTGGCCTGCGAAACGGTTGTGAATACCGGTCTTTGCATGATCACGGGCGAAGTCACCTCCAAAGCCCAGGTGGATTTCATCCATCTCGTACGCGATGTGATTCGGGATATCGGCTACAGCGGGGCGCGGGCCGGTGGCTTTGACGCCACGAGCTGTGCCGTCCTGGTCGCCCTTGATCAGCAATCCCCTGATATTGCCCAGGGCGTTGATGAAGCGGATGATCACGCAGGCGATCCCCTCGACAAGGTCGGCGCCGGCGATCAGGGAATCATGTTTGGCTACGCCTGCAATGAAACTCCAGAGCTGATGCCTTTGCCCATCAGCCTTGCCCACAGGCTTGCTAGGCGTCTGGCCGAAGTTCGCCACAACGGCACCCTCGATTACCTGCTGCCTGACGGCAAGACCCAGGTGAGCGTGGTCTATGAAAACGACAAACCCGTCGAGATCGACACCATTCTGATCTCAACCCAACACACCGCCGAGGTGACGGGCCTAACCGACGAGCAGGAGGTGCGCAATCGCATCAGCGAAGACCTCTGGACTCACGTGGTGCTGCCAGCGACAGCAGACCTCCCTCTGAAGCCCGATCGGGCCAATTGCCGCTATCTGGTCAACCCCACCGGCAAATTCGTGGTCGGCGGGCCTCAGGGTGATGCCGGTCTCACGGGACGGAAAATCATCGTCGACACCTACGGCGGCTACGCCCGTCACGGCGGCGGCGCTTTCTCCGGCAAAGATCCCACCAAGGTGGATCGCTCCGCTGCCTATGCCGCCCGCTACGTAGCAAAAGCACTGGTAGCCGCAGGTCTTGCGAATCGTGCAGAAGTTCAACTGAGCTACGCCATTGGCGTGGCCAAGCCGGTATCGATCCTTGTGGAATCTTTCGGCTCAGGCAAGGTGTCCAATGCGGAACTCACCGACCTCGTACAAGAGCATTTTGACCTGCGTCCTGGTGCCATCATCGAGCAGTTCAAGCTGCGGGAAATGCCTTCCCTCAACGGTGGTCGCTTTTACCGCGATACAGCTGCCTATGGACACTTTGGTCGCCCCGATCTGAACTTGCCCTGGGAAGACGTCAATGACAAGGCTGCAGCCCTAAAGCAAGCGGAAGCGAACCGCATCCAAGCCGGCAACAGTCTGTAAACGCAAGACCATGAGCCAAGATCCGCTGGTGCTCGGCATTGACCTAGGCACCAGCGGGGTCCGCATTGCTGTCATCGACAGCAGCTGTGCCCTGCTCCAGACTGAAAGTGTTCCATACCAAATCGGTCTGCATAACCCCTTTGATTGGCGCGACCGATGTTGCACATTGATCGGGCGCCTCAAGCCCGAGTACCGACATCGCCTCAAAGCCATCGCGGTGGACGGCACCTCAGGAACTTTGCTCGCCTGTGATCAACAGGGCCTGCCCCTTGCTGAGGCCATGCCCTATTCGCTCGCATGCCCAAACGCCGTTGAGCAGCTCCGCGCCTTGATTCCACAGGGTGGACCAGCTTCAAGCGCCAGTGGAAGCCTCGCGCGAGCGCTGCACCTTGTCGATCAACATCAAGCCCCTCTCTTGCTCCGCCATCAAGCCGACTGGATCAGCGGATGGCTTCTTGGAAATTGGAGTTATGGGGAGGAAGGCAACAACCTTCGACTGGGATGGGACCTCGGCCAAAATGCCTGGCCAGACACTTTCATCAGCCAACCCTGGTGGGATGCACTTCCAGATATTCGAACCAGCGGCTCCGTGCTTGGCCCCCTGGCGCCCCAACGCGCGAAAGATCTAGACCTGCCAGAGAACTTGCTGGTCGTTGCCGGGACAACCGACGCCAACGCGGCTGTTCTCACGGCTGATGCTGACGACGACGAGGGCATCACAGTGCTGGGAAGCACCTTGGTGCTCAAGCGGTTCACCGATCAGCCCCTCGCTCCAGGTCCAGGAACCTCCACCCATCGCGTGGGAGGGCGTTGGTTATGCGGAGGAGCCTCCAATGCTGGGGCTGCCGTGCTGCACCAACTCTTTCCCAACATCGACCTCGCGGAACTGAGCCGTCAGATCGATCCAGATCAGAACAGCGGCTTAAAGCTGCGCCCCCTTCCAAGATGCGGAGAGCGCTTCCCCGTTGATGACCCCCAGCTTGAACCCATCCTGACGCCCCGCCCAGTCAGCGATGCCCTCTATCTGCATGGCCTCTTAGAGGGGTTAACGCAAATCGAACAGGCGGGATGGCAACGCCTCACAAGCCTTGGAGCTGATCCTCCCAAGAAGATCGTGACCCTTGGTGGTGGAGCGCGCAATCCTCAATGGCGTCGCCTGCGCGAGCGCCAACTCGGGGTTCCGATCCGCAGTTGCAACACACCTCCAGCCGCCGGAGTTGCTCGTTTAGCTCTTCAGGCTGTACAAGCACCAGACAAGACGATCCATCTAGGGGAGAATTAAGGCAGCATCCCCGAACCCTTGCCCAACCGACTTCGTGACGGCCTTGCCATTGGCCTGTTCATCGTGCTTGCCGGATATGTGGGATTCAGCGGGTTTCGGCTCGCCCTTCTGCTCTGGCAACGCTTTAGCTAAGTCAATCCCCCGCTCTTAACCCTTCTCTTCTTCAACCATGACCGCTGATCCGCTTACCCCCGCTGTTAGCGAACGCATCTGTCGTCACATGAACGATGACCATGGCGATGCAGTGCTTCAGTACGCCCTCCATTACGGAGGAGTGAGTGCTGCTAACAACGCCACCATGACGGCCGTCAGCCCTGATGCGATGAGCCTTGAAGTAGACGGAAAAACCGTCCGGATCCCGTTTGATCACACCCTCACTGACAGTGAGGACGCCCACCGCACCATGGTGGCCATGCTGAGAGCCATGCCGTCTGACGAAAGCAAAGGGGAATCCTGAAGGCAGTCGTTCTGACGCTTTGCTAGTCGCACTTCACGATTGCCTGAAAGACCTGTTCGTTGTGCCTTTTTGTCCGATTTGCAAGAAGGCCATCCAACCCCGTCCACAAGCGGATCATCCCTGTAGTGAGTGCACGCAAAAGCTCGGCCTTGTGGAATTTGGCCTGCGAGGCATCACTCCTGTTCGCTTCAACGCGGCCGGTTGGTATCGAGGAGAGCTTCGCCGACACATCCTGCGCCTGAGGCTCAATCAAGATTTATCAGTCCTGAAGGCCATCACCTTCGCTCTACAGCCAACCCTTCCGGCAAGGGCTCTTTTGGTTCCGATCCCCAGTTGGAAAGCGGAAAAACGAGCCAATCCTCTGCCGGCATTGATCTGCCAAAGCCTTGGACGCACCACCAAGACACTGCTGAAACGTTGTCGGCCCACCGTGGGGCAACACCACCTCAGTCGTCGTCAGCGGCTTGTGAACATGAAATCTGCCTTCGCCATCGATCCAGACCACCGATCCAGCTGCGTTGCCGCAAGGCCCACATGGATTGTCGACGACATCCTCACCAGTGGAGCCACGGCCCAAGAAGCATTGAAGACGTTGAAACATGCTGGGTTTGAGGTCAGGGGATTGATCTGTCTGGGGCGCACCCCGTGATTTAAGATTCCGTTGTCGTGAAAACGACGTGCCGGGATAGCTCAGTTGGTAGAGCAGGCGACTGAAAATCGCCGTGTCCCCAGTTCAAATCTGGGTCCTGGCATTGACTGAATCTTGATCGACGCAATGGAGTCACCTCTCCATGGGCATTGGAAGCTGTAGGCGTGCTGCCAATCGCCAACCTGCTACCTGATTTGGGGTCGCTCGTACAACGGCAGAGCCATAACAGCTAGTCGATTTCTGGACGACGGCGCCCTGCATGGATGGTGGCCACCTCTGTGATCTCCTCAATCACCAAATGCTTTCTCCAATCCTGTGAGCCGTTCAGCAACTCATCAAGCTCCTCAGACGTCATTTTCCTGTCAAGACCGCCAAGGACGCCCTTGATGGCGCACTTAATGATGACCTCTTGCTCGTATGTCATAAACCAAACGCTGTAGAACCCATCTTGCTGAAGCGGTCACACCAATGGATTCCGAAGTCGTCACGCCATGCCTTGCAGACGCGAACAATCCGAGAATTGGCTCGCCTTCTTTCATGACCTCAGCAATAGAGCGATGAAACGCCTGAACCCTTGAATGAAGGGGCAGGACCCAGACCAACTCACCCATAAGGCAATGACAGAAGCAACTGCGCTAGAGCTTGAGAGATTCCCACAAGCCGAATATCATCTTCAACCGCCAAATTTTCACGCAATGACATTCTCCACAGTTGCGCATGAAAACAGTTGCGCATGAAAAACGATGCTCCTGCGTTGGCTCATGCACAATTGGGCCAGAGCAGACTCAAGATCATCAGACACCCTCCCTCGGCTCAGCCATGACCAATCAGCAGCAGAGGTACTTAGCCTCATGAGTGATGTCATCAAACATCGTGTTTACTAGAGATCCATGAATAGCAAGCTAAATAAAGAACTTATTTCAAGGTCGCTCCAATTGGCAGCGCTAGCTGAGATGCAGCCAGACGACCGCATTGCGCGCATCACTTGGGACAGAATTCAAGATGATTTAGAACAAGCCGATAGCATGGTGTTTGGAATGCAATTTTGCATCGCCAACATCGCTGCATTCATCAAAACATACTTCAAAGAAACCGAGCACACCGTTGCTGCTTTTAGCTCATGCCATCAACTCATTGCATTTCTTGGATGGAATCAAGAGCAGGTCTTAACAATGGAACAGTCAAGAAAGGTCTTCATTGATTACATCAAAGATGTTGTGTCCATGTACAACGATACAAAGCAGAATCACTGCGAGAATGCACAGTGCATCCTTGCTATGAACATGAATTCCATGCTTTTACAGGACCTCGACTATGTCATGAAGCAAAGCCCTCAACGAGAACGCAGCCTTTCTCCTGCGCTGGAAACAACCGCACAACTGAGGGCACAAATGGTTCAGGTTTTTGGCTGGAACAGCTCAGTAATCTGAAGAGAACGAGGCGGCACCCCCTCTCCTACCAAGCATTCAAACAATCGGTCCCACTTGCACTGTTCCTGTTTCATCTAGAGCCTGTGGCCGATCAAAGCCTGGGGTGAGGCCCGTCGCTCGACGAAGGATGGGCAGAATAAGATGGGCGGAATAACATCAATGGATGAGACACCTAGAAGTCCTTGAAAAACCAATAAAATCGAGCAGCCACAAGGTAAACTTGGAATATTAATTCAATCAGGGAAGCTTTAACCAAACCATATGGGTTTTCTTCTTTCGAGCCGATCTGGTCATCTTTACATTGACGGGAAGAGGGTCTTAAAGCCCCATACAGATGGACTCTTTCCATCAGATCAATTTTGCAGCGGTGATCTCTCCATTCCTTCAACAGATCGAAACATCCTCACGATCTCTCAGTGCTTCCTCGACCTCTATATCAATCCAATGGGATTGCTTCAAGAAAAGAGAGCTAAAGGGAAAAAATGGTTGCACTCCACTCTTGAGATCGAAAGGGAGTTTGGCGAATCCTTCCAAGCAGAAGAAGCTCAAAAGCAGTCCTCAAAAGGCTCTCCCCATGCTTCGCCCCATCAAACGAGAGGGTGGCACTTGTTTGTCATGCATACGTTACATCGCTTTTTTTGGAAAGACTTTGACTGCATCAGAGGTTCGCGCAAGCTTGAAGAAACTGATGATTATCACTGGTGGCTTGAGAACAGCAGTGGAGACATGATCGATCTAGCGGAAGAGCAGTATCAAGCCAGCAAAATTCCTACATTGAGAGATCAAGGGAAAAAACTTAAACCATTAGGCAATCGATATTCAGCAACATCGAGGGCCATGGCCCATAGAATCACCGAAGTCTTGTCATCCCACCATTATGACCCAAGCGTTATTGATCAATACGCCAATGCTTATATGAAGCGCTAGAAACAAGCGCTAAAGCCAAGCGCAAAAACTCACTCCACCACGTCTAATCCAAAAACATTTCATCATATTCGTTCTACCAATAAAAATGATTTGGATGGATGAGCACCATTCTTGCCGCCTGAATCGATGCAAAGAAGCTCGAGGCCTGGCATCGGCGCATGAACCCTGCAGACTCGAGCGAGGCATAGAGTTGTTCGGTCCATGCACCCCTCAGAAGTGCCATGGGCCTACCCGACACCATGCCTTTCGGCTGGGGAGAGGTGGATCAGCAGCAAGGGAAACGCCTCCTAGGCGCTTTTCGGCATGACTGCTCAACCAATTTGAATGCTTGAAGGGGCAAATTGTCGAAACGCCCCCAATTCAAATCTGGGTTCTGACATTTGCAAGCAACAGTCGATGATTCGCGTACCGATCGATGACGATCGCACTTTCAATAATCCCGACGGATTTGCGATGGTGTTCGACCGAACCTGGAAGCACCTAGCCAAAGCTGAGCAATTTGCTGATCTTTCGATTGATCAACGTATCGATGCAGTCATTGAAAAGATGGAGGACCATCCCTTCCTCCAGGCTGAGCCCGAGCAAGCTCGTCAGATCGCAATTTTTAGGGTTCGCTTGCTCAACCTGGATGGAGCAAGCCACTCAAGCTGACAGCAGTTCGTCGCTCTGTTCGAGGTCTGGATCCACGCATTCTGAGGGCAGTTCCTGTGAATCGTTGACATGCACAGTTTGTTCCAGACCAAAATCCTCCGGCGCCTCCATGTCGTTGTCTGAGTCGACATGAGAATCGATCACCACCTCGAGTCGAGGCGCCTCGCCATGCGACTCATCTTTTGCTTGCTCATTCAGCAAACCGCGGAGTTGCACGAGACGGTCACTGCTATCAGCGAGCAATAAAAAGCTATCGGAATCATCAGCTTGTTCCGGCTCAACAGAGTCCAACTTCTCTGAGAGTTCGTGAAATCGCTCTTCGAGTGCAAGCAATCTGAGCGTCAAAGATTCTGCAATCTCACTGACCAAGTGCAGTTGTCCGCTCAACTGCTGAACCATGTCTTGACTAGAAATGGTCATTGGCGTGAACTCCGAGCTCATCGGAAGCCGATGGTATCGATCACAAACAACTTGTCCACAGTGATCTCAAACCTCTTGAAGGAGACGCCTGCACCAACGGCTGGTACCTTTCGCAAGGCAACGTGCTGCCATCCTCAACGCCTTTAAGGAGCAGAGATAAGATTCTTCGATCTGAGCTGTTGTGATGAACGGTGCAGCCGATTCCGCGATCAGAGCTCTGATCCAAAAGATTCAACCTGAAAATGAATGTCAACACTCCATTGGAGATGGGGTGTTGAGGATCAACCTCAAAGCTGACGACCTCAAGCTTTGGAGAGACACCCTGCTGGGCCTGAAAGAACCAGGCAACGTTCTTTTGGCCTGCGAGAGCAACCGGGATGCTCTCGATGCAACGCGCCTCACCTGGGTTGTTGGTGCTGCGATTCGGTCAACCAGCATCGACTCGTCTGAAGGGATCGTCCCTTTATTGAGCGAACTGGGCGTTCCCGTTGACATTGCCAAAGCTTTACCAGGCCACTGCCCTGGCCTTGGGGCAGAGATCACATGGGCTTTTTATTTAGAGAGGCACGGCTGGCTCACCGCTTCGCCGATCATTGATGAGCAGCTTTTAAGTCCGGCCATCACGGCATGACCTCGCCCCTATCTTCCGAACAGATTCGGGCCTTAGCCCAACGAGCGCAGATTTTTGGCCTGCTAGATCGCCAATCGCTCAACAGTGATCTCAGAGCCACCCTGGCTCAAGCAAACCATGAGACGAGGCTCCTAACGGCGGAAGAAATCACCGCTGCTTGCCAGCACTCTGGCGTGAAGCCAGCTCTGCTGATCCAGCTGCAAAGCGAAGTTCCTGGTTTGGTTGACAGCGCTCGGGAAGCACTCCTCACGCAACAACCAGGTCTCGTACAACCCGGGGGAGCTCTTTTCCCTCAGGAGCGTGCTGATGCTTGCTGGCGTGATTGCTTTCACTTCTTAAGGATCAGCCTCTATGCCGTTGCCGCAGGCGAGACAAGGTTTACCGATCCTGCTGGGCTCGACGCCATGCAAGAGCTCTACGACGTTCTAAAGGTCCCTGTCCCTGCCTTACTGGTCGCCCTCACCCAGCTTCGCGATTTGGCATGCAAGGCCTATTCCCACGCTGGGGCCAATCACGATGTGGACTTGCTGGAAAGCGCCCTAAACCACCTCATCGAAAAAATGAGCGCATTTCAGCTCGATCACACGCAGCCGATTTAAAAATCTTAAGAACGTAAAGAGAGACAAAGGAAACACCACCTCATCGGAAACATCGAACGAGAATATCGACCTTGCTCATGAGTATTAGCACCTAATGCCTCTGCCACGGCTTGACTACCCCCTCACCAGCCAAAACCAACGCGTTGGCGATCTTGGCGGCCTGGAGGCACCTCTCGATCAAACTGTGATCGCAGCAGCAGCGAACGGAGAGAACTGGACGTCTCTCACAAACCAAATAGAAAGCGCCTACAGGCAAGTGTTCTTTCATGCCATGAAGGCAGACAGAGATCCCTTTCTTGAGTCGCAACTGCGCAACGGAAGCATCACGATGCGCGACTTCATTCGCGGCCTGTTGCTCTCCCGGCGCTTCACCGAGGGATATGTGTCTTGCAACAGCAATTACCGCCTCGTGGACCAGGTTGTTGGAAGAATTCTTGGGCGCCCTGTTCATGGAGACGGTGAACGCCTGAGCTGGTCGATTGTGATTGGCAATCGCGGGTTTGCTGGCTTTGTCGACGCTGTACTCGACAGCAGCGAATACATGGATTCGTTTGGCTACGACCAAGTTCCAAACCAGCGATCAAGAGTCATACCCGGCGCCGCAACCGGCGAAATGCCGATCTATCAGCGCTTCCCGCGTTATGGGAGCGACTGGCGTGACATGCAGTGGAAACAAAAACTGCAAACCCGCGACATGTCTGGCGGCGGTGTCACTCCCGCATGGATCAAAGAGCCACCAGCCTGGGTTAAGAAGTTCTGGCTGGGCCTGGCCGTGGTTGGCAGTGTCGAAGTCCTACGCGTGCTGATCATCGTGGCAGGCTCAATGCTCAGCACCCGTTAATTGCCGTGACCGCTGAGCTTGAGCTCTCTTCTTGGCTACCCCCAGAACAAACGCTCCCTGAGGCTTTTGCCTCAGGGACGACCGATGCCAGAGGAGCTAACTGGCGAGGGCAATCGTTGGGAACCACTGATTTCAGCGGAGCAGCTCTCTGTCGCGTTGATTTGCGCGGTTGCGACCTATCTGGCTGCAACCTCGAGGGCGCTGATTTGCGTTTAGCCCGCTACGACAGAGCCACAATCTGGCCTGAGAGGTTTGAAGTGCGCAGCTCAGGAGCGGTTGGACCTGGAGCCAAGCTCAATGGAGCGTTTCTAAACGGAACAGACTTACGGGGCATGGATTTACGCGGCGCCTCTTTGATGGGCACCTACCTGAGTGGTGCCGATCTCAGTGGAACCCTGCTCGATGATGTTCGCCTCGTCGGAGCCGACCTGCGTCACGCCGTGCTGCGGGGTGCCCGCTGCCGAGGGGCACGCTTCGGTGGTTGCCAACTCGACTACGCAGACTTTCGTGGAGCGGACCTGACGGATGCCGGACTTGAGGGCGTGGAGTCGATCAAAGGCGCCGACTTTTCTTTGTGCAAGGGTCTAGCAGAGCAATTAGGAGCCTTGCGGGCCCGTCCTTATCTCGAGCTGGACTGCTGGAACCCAATGACGCGTAAAAACACGCGTGAAGCGCTTGAATCACTGTCCTGAACTAGCTTTCGCGACAGTTTCGGTGACTACCACTTATCAGCCCAGCTGCCGAAGCAAAGCCAAAATGGTCATGTCACGCAACACTCCAACACAATTGATTGAGCTTTATAAAGAATCGCCCTGCTGAGAAAAGGGTTGTCAGAACATATAGAGCGAACACCCAGCGAGCTCTATGCCTTTCGGTCCCGCTTCGTTACTCGGCGTTGAGCGCTTCTCCGCAGAGAGCGAAGCTCCCCTTGAACTGATTCCAGGCGATGAAGACGCCAAGAAGGAGCAAATCATCACAGCCGTGTACAAGCAGGTACTCGGCAATGCCTACGTGATGGACAGCGAGCGTCAGCTCGTAGCCGAATCCCAGTTCAAACTTGGCGAAATCAGTGTTCGCGAGTTTGTTCGCGTCGTTGCCAAGAGCGAGCTTTACAGCTCTCGCTTTTTTGATGCCTGTCCTCGTTATCGCTATATCGAACTGGCCTTTCGCCATCTTCTTGGTCGTGCTCCTGTGGATTTCCAGGAGATGCGCACTCACGCCGAACGCCTGGATAGTAAGGGTTTTAGCGCCGATATCGACAGCTTCCTCGACTCAGACGATTACCAAAACACCTTTGGTGAATGGACTGTTCCTTATCAGCGGGGATGGAAGACCGAAAGCTGCACCACCATGCAGGAGTTCACCTGGAGCTTCCAGCTTCTGCGCGGCAATAGCAGCAGCAGCTTGAAAGGCGACCTCTCAGGAATTACCAGCAAGTTGGGTGGTGCTGCCTATCAGAACCGCCCTCTGGCTGTCGTTCCACCCTCCTCTATCGAGACCCAGGGCTGGAGTTTCCGACCGTCCAAGAATCTCCAGGATGCGCCAACACGCCTTGGCGTTGGCGCTGGCGACGAAGGCAAGACCTATCGGGTCGAAGTCACTGGATACAGCGCCAACAATGTGCGCCGCATCTCTCGATACACCCGCTCAAACCGTGTGTATTACGTCCCCTTCGACAAGCTCTCTGAGCAATTCAAACGCATTCATGCCGAAGGCGGAAAGATCGCCAGCATCACCCCCTCGAACTGAACCTAATCCTGGATTGGCGATTGCCTGTCTCGCCAATCCTTAGTTTGCCGTCGCCCCCAGCGACCACCTCTCCCTTCCCTCTCCCTCAACCCCCCATGTCTGCCTCTCAAGGTTTCGGAGCCAGCTCCCTCAATTCGAACCCTGTCTCATTCAGCAGGAATCGCAATGCAGCAAACAAGCCAGCCCTGAGCAACGCTGAGTTTCTGCGTCAATCCTGCGCCTCAATGAAAATTGCGATAGGCCCTCGCAATCACGAAGATTGTCCCCATGGCGGAACGATGCAGCGTTATGCCGTCGATGACGCAGCTGGGCTCGAAGCTGCGATCAATGCCGCCTACCGCCAGGTTTATGGCAATGCCCATGTGATGGAACATGAGCGCTCGAGAGAATTGGAGGCTCAGTTCTGCAATGGCGAACGGAACGTTCGCGAATTCGTGCGGGCACTCGCAAAAACTGAGTTTTATCGCGCGCGTTTCTTCCAAGGCGTCGCACCCATGCGGGGCGTTGAACTGAACATCAAGCATTTGCTTGGTCGTCCTCCTCTTTCTCAAGGAGAGATGTCAGCGCACATCACCTTGCTAGCAAGCGCTGGTCACGATGCGGTGATTGATTTCATCGTTGATTCGGCTGAATACGCTGAAGTGTTCGGCAACGACGTTGTTCCCTACACCCGTTCATTCACGTCTGCGGCTGGTATCCCCACAAGCAGCTTTGTCAATATCGCTGCTCTTGAGCGTGGCTTTGCCATCAGCGACAGTGCTGTTGGCGCCCGCAGTCAGCTGAGCAACACACTCGCACGTGGTGCCGTTCCATACATTCAGCTTCCCAGCTCCGTCTCCTCTTCCCGTGGAGCCAAGAGCAGCGGCTCTGGAACCAATGTCAAATTCAGCTCCAAGGTGCGCAAGTCCAGCGATGGCGGCGACTCGATGCCAGCCCGTGGCGATGCATACGTGGGCTTCGGTCTTGGTCAGCGGGAACAGGAAGTGTTCCAACGCTGCCCTGGTGACACTGCGGACCAAATCAACGCATTGATCCGTTCTGCCTACCGCCAGGTCATGGGCAATCCCCATTTGATGGAGTCAGAGAGGGCCTTGGCTGCTGAAAGCAAGTTCACCGAGGGCTACTACAGCACCCGTGAGTTGGTTCGTGGGATCTGTTTGTCTTCCGAATACGTTCGTCGTTTCTTTGAATCGAATGCTCCCTACCGCTTCGTTGAACTGAACTTCAAGCACATTTTGGGACGTGCGCCAATCTCACAAGCAGAGGTGAGCGAGCACATCCAAATCCTTGCAAACGAAGGATACGAAGCAGAAATCAATAGCTACATCGACAGCGCCGAATACCAGAGCACGTTTGGTGAGGACACCGTTCCTTACATGCGCATCCTCTCCGAGCAAGGACGCTCCCAGCTGGCCTTCAACCGCCATCTGTCTCTCTCTGAAGGCTATGCAGCAAGCGACTCCGTAGCGAACAGCTCGTCCCTTGTCACCTCAGTCGCCACCAAGACTGTGCCCAGTGGATGGCGCACAACAACCGTCCGCAGCAACCGCAATAGCGCGATTGCTGGCTCCCCTGATCCCACCAAGAGACGGTTCCGCATCGTTGTGCAAGCACAACCCGCAGGTGGACGCCAAAGGACTCCCAATGCCAGCTACTTGGTTTCTGGAAAGGACATGACCAGCCAGATGAAGTACATCCACCGCCGCGGAGGTCGGATCGTCTCCATCACCGAGGTGATGTGACCTAAGGAGGGATTCACCCATCCCTTCCAACTTCTTCGACGCACATTGGCTTCATCCGACCCCCGTCTGTGATGAAGCCTTCTTTTTCCCTCCCCCCAACAATGACTGCCCCTCTGACCCTCACCTGCGCCGCAAACCAAGACACCGAACAAGCCTCCGTTGTTCTCAAAGCCGCTTATCGCCAGGTGTTCGGCAACCGTTATCTGATGGAGCTGGATGTTTGTCCTTCCATCGATGCGTTGTTCATGAACGGTGATCTCACCGTTCAGGGGCTGATCACTTCCTTGGCTCAATCCGAGACCTATCGGCGTTACACGCTCGAGCCCAACAATCCCTATCGTTTCGTCGAACTGAACTTCAAGCACCTGATGGGACGTCCTCCACGCAATCAGGCTGAGATCAGCGAGCACGTCAACAGACTTGCCACAGAGGGATTTGAAGCTGAGATCGCTAGCTACACCTACAGCGACGAGTATCTCAAGAATTTTGGGATCGACACGGTTCCCTATGCCAGAACAGCCAAATCAGTGGTTGGCGAAACCACCGTTGCTTACCAACGCAACATCGCCATTGACCCTGGCTATGCAGGCTTTGATGGAAGCAAAACATCAATTTTGCTGAGCAGCATTGCTTCGAACACCAATCCAACAGCCGCTGGTGCTCGGAAGGCCGTTGGCGGTGGTGGTCGCTACACGATCATTTGGACGTCACGTGTGCAGCTCGGAACGGCGCGTCGTTCAGCCCAAAGATCAGTTGTCAGCTACAACTCCCTGTCCACAACGATCAGAAGCATCCAAGCCCAGCGCGGTCGCATCATCTCTATTGCGAATGCTTAACCCTTAGAGAGATTTGCTCATTGAGCAGATCGAATCGGTCATGATTGGGCCTTGGTCGTTCACAGGGCCCAATCTGGCGTTTTCCCAGCCAAAGCCGTTAGCACCTTCAATCACTCCAAACGACATGCCAATCTTTAGAAACACTTCCAACAGGAAAACATCAGGGCAAAACGAGAGTTTTCATGATTCTGTTTCTGGCGTTCCTATGGCCATGTCAATGATGATTGACTCCATGGTGAATATGGTGCATATCAATCAACCTCATCCGTCTGCCACCTCGGCAACGATTGATGCACACCTGAATGAATATTGAGACTTTCGTCCATCAAAGCGAAGGCAAATGGCGCTCGATGCGCTCTGGGCACTCTCTAGCCTTCCAACAATTTGAAGACGTGCTAAGTGAAGTAGAGATCAAAAGAGTTGATCCTTTTTCTAGCAGTATTCAAGAACTAATCAAATCATCAAACTTAGATTCCAAGGCAACCGCAACCTGCCCATTTCAAATGGAATGGAAAGCAGAAAGTGATTGGGAACCTGACGATCCAAGCGATGTCACATCTGGGTCTTGCCTCCTTGTTCCCCTCGCCATCAACGAGACCGAAGGGAAAATCATCAGAAGCGTAGGGTACGCAGAATCTGAATTCGCAGTTTCCGACTATAAATTCCTCGAAGATGGCACCTTTCTGCTCAAGACTCAATATGAGCAATCCATTGCAGAAGAAAGGATTTGGTTTGTATCAGAAAACGTGCGCTGTCGGTCCTCCGTCCTTCGTACATCCGCAGGCTCGGGAATCCTACAAACTTCATTTGCATCAGAAGTAAGGCGCTTAAACATTCAGTAACTACATCAATAATCGATGAGCTCTAAAGAAGCATTATTGAGATTTGCCAAAACACTGGCTGGACATTACAGCAATTTTGAGCAATCTCAGGACAACCCAAAAGACTTCGCTCACATTAATATCTATTTCAGGCCCCTACCATGGGAAACCTTAAAAGGACCTGGCTTCTACTCAGAACAAAGCTACGATCATGATCCATGGAGTCCCTATCGACAAGGGATTCATCGACTCCAGCAAATTCAAGATATCTTTGTTGTTGAAAATTTTGGATTTGCTGATTCACTAAGGCTTGCCGGCTCAGGACAGCGTCCAGACTTACTCCGAAGCCTCAAAGTGGAGTCCCTCACACCGCGCTGTGGATGTGATATGCATTTTCATGAAGTCGAAACTGGATGTTATCGGGGAGAAGTGGAGCCAGGCCACAAGTGTTTGGTCCCGCGCGATGGGCAATTGACCTATCTGATCAGCGAGGTTGATGTAGACAGCACAACTTGGGTTAGCCGTGATCGCGGTTTTGATCCAGAAACCCATGCGCAAAAATGGGGTTCCGAACACGGACCCTTAAAATTCAAACGAGTGACATCCCTTGGCGACTCTCTAAACCTCGACTGGCTTCGATAAGATGGTTAATCAAGCAAGCATGTGGTTTGAATGTCCGCGCTAGATGCGGAAAAACAATTAAAAGCTTGGATCCGGTCGCAACACTTGATTTGTGTTGGAACAGATTTTATTTTCGAGACTGTTGATCAAAGTCAACTCGAAAAGTTTGAGCGTTGTATTGAATTACTTGGTGGCAGAATTCGTTCCGTTTCAGCTGCAGGCAATTGGCCAATGGGACCCAACCGAACATTCAAAATTCTTCGAGCCAATGCTCCAGTCCCCCGGCCAGGGGGAGAAGCCATTGTGACCTATTGGGCAAAGCGCGGAACATCGCAAACTCGTTATGCAGAAATCAGCTAAATAAATTACTCGTCAAACCAACCAAACCAAGTCGGCTTGGAGAAGTCAGATACCTTGTTCCAACGACGTAATAATGTCAACGAATCAACCGGAAAGCCTTGTGCATTCGCAAGTTCAATCACTGCATCCTGATCCCGTGCAAACTTCACTTGATCTTTTAAATCAGGCCTACTTTTAAGCATTTCAATGAAAGATTCCAGGGCTGCATCTCGCTCAGCATCCGTGAGGGGCTTTTCTTGCTGAGCAACAGCATCCGTTCCCTTAAGCCCATTTTGATCATCGGACTCAGAGATGGAGGCAAAATTGATCGTTCCCAACAACCCCTCAGAAAGGGTGCCTTCCATTAACAAAGGACGCCAACTCGACAGTTGCCTAAAAGCCCAACTCCAATGGGCAGGGTCGGCAAGCTGAAGCAATTCCAATTCTGCATCGGCAGATTGAAGCCAATCCATCGCAAGATGCCTTCCCCATTCAACCAATGTGATTGAGAAGCCCCTGATGTTTGCATAAGCGACGAGATCATAATGGGTAGCAAGAGGCTTAATTCCAGTCGCAATGCCGTGATCATCAACGACAGCTTGGATAAACCGATCAAGTTCAGACGATGACATACTCAACACTCCTCAATCCAAAGGGCAAAATTAACTTTTTCGCAAATCATTTGTAGAACAATAGGGCCACCAGGACACTGAAGCGTTCTCCATGGGATTCCCAGCTGAGTTGTACCAGAGTCAACAAGAATCTTTGGGGTCCGCGTTGCCTGCTCAAGTGGGATTAACGATCCGGAAAGCGGGCTATCAAAATCCACGAGAAGTTTTTTGAGATCCTCGATACTGGAAATAGTATTCAGAGCATCATCCAAATCAAATGCTTTGACAAAGCGGTTGATCTCGCTCAATGCAGAAGATGCGGACGTCACATTCATTCACCAATGAGGCTGACCACTACTATAGAGAAAAGGATCAACCCGAGCCAAAGGCTCTGGCCTCGTCGGGCATTTAGACAAGTGCCGGCATCAAAATCCCATTCTTCCCTGTAGGCAATGAGTGAGCGCTTTGACACATTATTTTCGGGAATGAGTGAGGAGAATGCTCTCAATCTCATTATTAGTGATCCAAGCCAACTCGATAATCCCGGTGTTAAGTACTTAGCTGCCTCACGCCTAGGAGCCTGCACATCGCAACAGTCTCTTGACCGATTGATTGAGGTTGCATCAAAGGAAAGCGATGACCTCTATGAACGAATCACCCGACGAAAAGCTCTTGAAGCTCTGGGCAGACGAAAACAAAAGACGGCTCTCCCTGTCTTGATTGAGGCTCTGACTGATCAAGATGAACCAACGGTCGTTAACGCTGTTGATTCCATTGCACGCATTGGCGCATCACTCACCGAAACCCAGCAGCAGCAATTACTGACTGCACTGAACGGTCCTGACAACCAAAAGCGGGCCGTTATCCAGGCCTTTACGCGTCTGAACCTTCCAGATAGCAACGATGTGATTGCGGAACTGCGCGGAGATTTAAATCCTTTAGTCGCAGGAGCGGCCCATGCCCATGCCCTACGGCTAACCAATCGAGACGAAAGCTTGGGGCCATTGCTGAGTCAATTACAAGACACCAATCCAGGACGACGCAGAGCAGCAGTCATTGATTTAGGCGATGCTCAACACTTGGCAGCCTTAGAAGCGCTCACCCGCTGTCCCGTGTCAATGCCGCTACGGGCCAAAAGCGCCTTCCTCATTACCAAGGCCCAAAGCGAAGGCAACAGAGAAGACATCAACAAAACCCATTCAGACGCCTTGCTTGAAACGCTCCTGAGGGATGATCCGCGCACGCTTGCTCTCGCCAACCCCTCTCCGATTCCCTCAGAAGCAGAAGCGATACGGGCTGGACTTCAACACCGCGACGAGGCGCGTCAATACGAAGCCGCCAAAGCCTTATGCGAGATGCCAGCGACGGAACGCCTGGCTCTCATCGACGACCTTGAGGAGAACCAGGGAAGCGACTATGGGGTGCACTATCTCCTGGCCAGCTGCGTTGGTCTGCTCGAGCTGCACGAACGAAGCGACCTGGTGAGAGGAGCCCTTCAAGAAACCGGCCCTCAATACTCCAAATCAAGAATCGCGGCTGCTTGGAGCTGTCTTCGCCTTCGCCTTGATGACCAAAAGCCACTGATCGCAGAACTCGCAACGGACCACCCCTGGGAGCCCTTGAAGTGGTCGTGTACTCAGGTTTTAGAGAAAATGAACTGAGGCTTCATATTCTCTTTACATTTTAAGTGCAAACTTGTATTGAGAAGCCAGGAAAGAATGATTCTCAGCTGGCAGATGAAGTTACGGTCCCTTGGTGATGCATCGCATCTAAGTCCCCCTCTTGTAAGCATTTTATTATGCTCGACGCATTCTCCAGGCAAGCTGTTTCCGCCGATTCCAGCGGCAGCTTCATTGGTGGCGATCAGCTTTCCGCGCTTCGCTCATTCATCTCTGAAGGCAACAAGCGTCTCGACGCTGTAAACGCCATCACCAGTAACGCTTCCTGCGTTGTCTCCGACTCAGTCGCAGGCATCTGCTGCGAAAACACAGGTCTGACAGCTCCAAACGGTGGTGTGTACACCAACCGCAAAATGGCTGCATGCCTGCGTGATGCTGAAATCATCATGCGCTACGTCTCCTACGCACTGCTGGCCGGCGATGCCTCCGTGCTTCAGGACCGTTGCCTGAATGGTCTGCGCGAGACCTATGCCGCATTGGGCGTTCCTTCAGGATCCGCTTCACGTGCTGTGGCCATCATGAAGGCTTCTGCCTGTGCCCACATCACCAACACCAACAACAGCACTGGCGAAAAGCGCAAGATGCCTGTGACTCAGGGTGATTGCAACGCTCTGTCTGCTGAAGCTGGCTCCTACTTCGACATGGTGATCAGCGCCATCAGCTGAAGCTCATCTGAGATTTTCAACCAAACACATCTCTAAAATCAATGAAGTCTGTCCTGACCACCGCCATCGGATCCGCTGACAGCGGATCCCGCTTCCCTACCAGCTCTGACTTGGAAGCTGTACAGGGTTCCCTGCAACGCGCTGCTGCCCGTCTCGAGGCTGCTGAGAAAATCGCTCAGAACTACGATGCGATTGCTCAGCGTGCTGTTGACGCTGTGTACACCCAGTACCCCAACGGCGCCACCGGCCGCCAGCCTCGCCAGTGCGCGACTGAAGGCAAAGAGAAGTGCAAGCGCGATTTCGTGCACTACCTCCGTCTCATCAACTACTCCTTGGTTGTCGGCGGCACAGGCCCTCTCGACGAACTGGCTATCAATGGTCAGCGTGAGGTTTACAAGGCCCTCAGCATCGACCCCGGCACCTACGTTGCTGGTTTCACCCACATGCGTAACGACGGTTGTGCCCCTCGTGACCTGAGCCCCCAGGCTCTCACCGAGTACAACGGTGCACTTGACTATGTGATCAATTCACTCGCCTGATTCTCAGCCGAGTTTTTCATCCATAACGACTTAGGGCGAATCATTTCGCCCCTTTTTTATGTTTAAAAGGAAAGCAATCACCACTGCTAAATAGAATCACTCGTCATCGCCTTGGCCCGAGCGGCAACAAAAGGATGGGGATCAACGGCTGAGCATTCAAGGCAACGGTCCCGGTCCAAATCGAACTTCGAATCAGACAAAAGCATCAAAACAGCATATCTCACCTCCCAAAAAGGCATCGAATCAGAAGACAAGAGTTGAATGAGCCTTTCTTGTTCAAAACCAACTCCCAATCGATACATTGACAAGACTGCAGCAGACTTCGATTTCATGAATTGTGGACGTTGAGATAAAATTGCTTCATTTAAGATCTGTTCAATAACAGGCAATGCCTCCTTGGGCCAGTCACAACGACTTCCAAACAGCTTTACAAAAAAATAGTGTGCACCATAATCATTATGAGCTTCCTCAGTCCAACGCTGATGAAGCAGCAGCCATATTTCAACAGCTGATCGATCACAGAGAGTTTGAAGGGCCAAATAACAACGACTAAAATCCGTTCCAAAAAATTCTTGAATCAGAAATTCATTTGCAGGAGCTTGATCATATTCATGGACCAATTCCAAATGACTAGGATGATCATTAAGCAGAGCATCCACGACTGAAACCAGCGATAACTCACCAAAGATCAAATCCCCTTCTGGCCAAAGCGCACGAAGCGCCCGCATTCTGAACACGGGAGACACTGGGGCCTGCAAAATAGCAGGGAGTAAATCCCTAGCACCACAATCAATCGCATCCTGAATTCCAGACTGCCGATCCATCTGATTTGGCAGCAAAAAATGCTGTTGGAGCTCATCGAGACGATCACAGGAGGCGCCCAACTTGATGCAAGCACTGATGGCGGCACCACGAACTCCGGGACTTTCACTGTCCTGCAATGGCTCGATCACCCCAGCAGCAGAGGCCACTTGAAGACTCGCCAAACTCTGGATTAGGACACGTTGATTTTGATCAGAACGGGACAGCAACGAAATCATGGTTTCGTGTAATGCATCAACTTGGCAATCAAGTTGAGCGAGAGCCCATGCTGAATTCTCAACAAGATAGGGATCATCACTCTTCAAACAACGACCGATTACAGGGATGGCGCCATGACAATTCAAGCGACCTAAAACTTCCACAGCCTTACGACGCGCCAGACGCCTCGGCTGAGACTGGTCCTGATCGTCAACAAGAGCCAACAATGCCTGCTCCGTGGATTGACCAGGAAAATTGAGCAGATGCGCAGCCGCCATGTAAGGATCGCTCTGCGACTCCAACTGATCGATTGGCATCAACAGCATTCGGATGGCGTCAGGCTGAGTCAGTCCAGGATGGATATTGTCGAAAGCACCACTCATCGCTGTCGCCACCTTTGGGTCTTAATCCACTAAGTCTGAAGGATGCTGAGACAAGCGACGGCCAAAATCAATCTCTAACGAAAATTAAGCAACTCTCGCCAAAGGAAAAAACTGCGAGAGGCTAGTGAAAGGTTCGATTCGCACACATGGGCCCTACACAGTCTTCTTCCGTCTTAGTGAAAACCACGATTGAGCAGGGCTCTCGTCTTTCCTCTCAACAGGTGATCAGAGTCCCGCTCAAGCATCTTGCAAGGACAATCCAGGCAATGCATAGCAAAGGCTTGTTAATCGAATCAATCGACATGGGCTTCGGCGCATCCGCAGGATCAGGACTCGGAGGAGAGACGTCCCAAAAGAAAGCAGCTTCTCCCAAAGCGAACAAGACTGAGACATCAAGCAAAAGCTCGTCCAAGCGATCTAGTCGTAAGCGCCGAAATTAAAGAACAAGCGACTGATCAACCCTGCTGATCAATCACCTGAATCACCCCATCTGCTGGGCGCCCCGAGATCAACCCGCTCCAATTGATTGCGATTAAAAACGCATCAGAGTCGTTGGTCTCAACAACATCAACCCCCCAGCCTCCTTCCTGAAGGGGGGCACCGGGATTGCCGGGGCTGTCTTTGCGGCCGCCCAAAGCCATCACAGCATGGTTCGTGCCATGACCCATGCTTTTTCGAACAGCACGCCAAGACGAGCTGAGACGTTTTGCAAACGTCTCAGGATCGAGAGAAGATTCGATTTTCAACTTCCAATGAGGATGTGTCAGCGCCTCTACTGAGGTGAAGGAAGCGTCTTCATTCTTCAAAGCAATCGCAAGCTCCTCGAAGCCAAGGGCAGGAACACAAGAATCTTGGACTTGAAGATTATGAGAGAGAACGTAGCTAGTCACACAAATCTCGTTGCTTTCATGACCATAGCGATCGAACGAGGTCGATAATGGACTATCGCGTTCATCCTCCAGTGTCACACCCTTCAGCTCAGCCCAATAGCTCTGATCAAATCCAACTGAGTGGAGAAGAAGCAGCGCAGCTTGCCGAAGGACTTAAGCAACAGTTGCGCCAAGGAGAAATACCGGCAGGCGACAGTGATGCCATTGAAAAAATGGTGGCTGGATTAGGGGATAAACGTGGCTTATTACGACTTACTTTTGCGGAAAGTTTGGGTGCGGTCGGCAGCGCTGCCGTGCCCTCACTTTGCATTGCGATGCGACGGCACGAGAACGTCACCGTTCGTCGAGCTGCTGCCAAAACGCTGACGTTAATTAATGACGTGAAAGCACTACCCGATCTCCTTGAAGCTCTCTTGGAGGATCCCGATCCTGTCGTCCAAGGGTCTGCAGTAGGTGCCATGGCATGCATTGGTGCAGCATCCGTTGATGGCCTTCTTGATGTGCTCATCAACCCTAAAAGCAGTCAAATGCAAATTGGGCTAGCGAGTTGGGGGTTGTCTTTTGTGGGAGCAAAAGCACCAGAAGCCCTGCGCAAAGCAGCCTGTTCAGAACATGCACAAGTAAGAACAGCCGCCATTGCAGCCCTGGGTGATCAGATCCAACAACTTGACGATCTTGATGCCCGTGAACTTCTGCAAAATGCACTGAAGGATCCAGAAGAAGAGGTTCGAGCCGAGGCAACCACATTGCTAGGGAAGCTTCATGACACCAACTGGGGAGCCCCACTCCTACTGCCAATGTTGCGCGATCAAGATGCTCAGGTACGAAAGAATGCAGCACTTTCACTCATGAAACTTAGGGATCCGCAGGTGATCTCGAGACTCCGCACAGAACTTGAGCATGAACAAGACAGCAGCGTGATAACCATTTTCAACCTTGCAATCAATCAACTATCTCGCGACGAAAATGATTAATCAATTTCAAAGCCTCAGCGATCATCTTCCCCTGGCATTACCTTTGGCCAATCAACCGACTTAAAGAAGCATCGACAGTCTCACGCGAGAGTGGATCTGTTTCAGGGTCAGCCAAAATGTCTCTTAAGCACTGTTCCGCCGCAGGATCTGGAATTTCTGCTAATGCCATCGCTGCAGACTGAATATGAGCAATATTGCCACCCTTGCAAATGCGAATCAAAAGAGGGAGTGCTTGCGTGCCCACTTGGCCCAATGCCATCACGGCAGACTGAGAAACAACTGGCGAGACATCATCGAGAGCAACTTCCAAGAGAGACATCGCCTCGGAGCTGAAGTCTTGCTCTGGATAGTTTGAGGCGATCTGCGCATAGGCTTTCACACAACTTGCCCGCACCGTTCCATCGGTGCTCTGAGCAAATAAGTCAGCTAGAGGGTGCAGAGTCGACACTCCAAAAGCACCTAAACCTCGCACCGCGGCGCGGCGCAAAGAAACATCTGGTTGATCGAGTAAAGACAACAAGCGTGGAACAGATTCTTCCGGCCAATCATCAACCATTGCTGTATAAGCCTCTTGCTGAATCCTCGGATTGGGATGGGCTAGATCAGCGAAGAGATCATCCAATTCACGACGCTGGTCATTCGAAGAAGCCATGAAATCAAAGCAATGAAAGACGCTTGAAACCCATCAAATCGTCCATATAAATCTACTAGAAAACCAATCCACTGCCTCGCTAGCTTAGGAAATGGCATAAAAAAAGGAGGCCAATTGGCCTCCTTTCGTTCCGTTTAAGGACCTAAACCAACGTCTTCAGGAAAGAGCGTTGATGGTGTAATCGAGGTAGGACTTGAACTCGTTCAGAGCCTGGGGGCTCATGTCACGAGGTGCACAAGCGCGGTCACGGGTGTAGGTGAGAGCTTCCACGTAAGCGGAAGTAGGCAGACCTAAGCCGCGGTAAACCTCACGAGCACCAGCGATTCCCCACTCATCGAGAGGGCCTGTACCGCCAACAATCAGGCAGTAGTTGATCAGGCGCATGTAGTGGCCCAGATCGCGGTAGCACTTGTCCACCTTGGTCTGGTTCTCACCAGCCTCACCGGGCTGCTTGAGGTAGGGATACTTGTTGAAGCAAGCATCACCAGCTTCTTTGGTGACTGCATCGAGACCAGAGGCCAGCTTTTCAGCAGCTTCAAGACGGGCAGCAGCACGCTGGATGTTGCCTTGAACGGCTTCGAGGTCGTTCTGAGAAGGGAAGCGACCTGCTGCATCTGCAGCAGTCACAACGGTCGTGACGACGGATTTCATCGTTGAGATCCTTTAGATGGAGGTTTGCGTTAAAAAAAGAAAAACCGGATGACTCAGCTGATGGCGCTGATCACGCGATCGAAGTAAGAGGCAGCCTCAGCAACCAAAGCAGAGCAATCGCCCTGGATGGTTTCCATCTTGCGGAACTTGGTGCCACCCAGTGCGGGGGTGTTGGTCTCGCCGATGTGCGCAGTCGCTGAAGCCTTCATGATGGCAACAGCGCGGCCTGCGGACTGTGCAGGTACACCAAGAGCGATGTAGGTCTCTTTCAGACCATTAAGGCAACGATCGTCGAGGACAGAAGCGTCACCGGCGAGAAGTGCGTAGGAGATGTAACGGAGAACGATCTCACCATCACGCAGGCAAGCAGCCATGCGACGGGTGGGGTAGCAGTTACCACCGGCCTGGATCAGACCTGTGTTCTCACAAATCATGCCTGTCACTGCATCGGAAACGATGCAGGAAGCATTGGATGTAATTGCGTTGACAGCGTCAAGTCGCTTGTTGCCGTCGGCAACGTACGAACGGAGAGCAGCGATGTCGCCAGCACCAACAGGAGCGGTTTTGGCGTCAGCGCTCAAAACTGAGCGGGAGAATGCGTCGAGCATTGGGAGCCGGACTAAGGGAGCTTGAGGCCTAAGACTTGATAAGGAGTCAAGAAAACCTGACGTATCCGTTTCGTGGTCGAAAGCCCAATCAACTTAAGGGGCGCAAACTGGGGGGCCGTGCGTTTTGCGCAGATCACGCAAAGGTTCGTCACCGTTTTGAGCCGATCACTGAGAGAACCTGTCCTGGAAAGGGTTCGATGACCGAGAAAAGCCCAAAACCCTTCTCAACCAGCACAGGGAGGGGCAGTATTTAACATTTGCTTCAGATTTAAATCGCTAGCGCTAGCGATTTTCCAAGCAAACCCCTCTATTAGCCTTTCCAAAACCCTTGAAAGGCGATGGCTGAATCATCTTTGAGCGAACTTCAAGAGTCGATTGAGGAGCTCACGGCCTACATGGAACGGCTACGCAAAGATGTGATTGGCATGGGTCAAAAGCTCAAACTCCCTCAGAAACGCATCGATGCCTCCATTGCGGAGCATCCAGAGCTTCAACGTCTGACCCAAATCCTTCATCAACTCGAAGAACAAGTTCGAACGGTGAAAGCCTCCAATTAATGGAGACAGTCCCTACTTTTCAGTCGAATGGCCCTATGACAGTGAGCGACTCATCTTTAGAGGTCATGAGTGCTGAGGGATCGTCTCCCTCGACCGACGGGTTTGAAACACCCATGACGATGACGGCATTCCTTGAAGCCAGTGCCGGCATCTGGATGATTCGTCGGGTGGTCCATCACCAAGACCATCAAGATGATGAAGATGGAGATTCCAACCTGATCGTTGAGCCCTTCGGGCCTAATGACAACAGTGTGGCCGCTATTTGCGCCGCTCTGGGTGTGGACCCCTCCCGAGGCTGCGGAGGTGCACGTTTCTGGTGGGAAAGCAATCTCAAACTGAGCGATCGGAGTGAGGATCGTGCAGCGGCTCTTGTGAATGTCGTGAACCCTGAAGATTCAGCAAAAGGGTTCCTCGTTCGAGACAAGGGATACGTCGAAAAACAAGCTGTTCTGAGCTCTTACTGCTTTGCTGAAGATGGAGTGCTAACGATCACCACCCGATACGACACCAGCGTTGGCATTGAACGTTGCTGGTTTGTGACCGACCAGCTGCGCATGCGCGTGAGTTCCGTACAAAACCTCGACGGCGTCACCATGACGACTTACTGCACAGAGCGTCGTTGCCCTAGCGACGCTGACATTCTGGCCCTTGCCAGGCACACCGCAGAACGAGAGATCTGAAATGTTCGACCCCTTTCTCGAAACTCTGCATCAAGACATCAAAGCGAGGGGAGGCCAGACCCAAACCATCTCTCCTGAATTCGAATTACAGCGATCTGAGCGCAACTCCAGCACGATTCGCAGCTGGTTATGGGACGTTCCGGGCTTCCGGCGTTGGCGTGTCACCCGTCTCGATGCCGGAGAGAGTCTGCAGGTCCTCAACTCCGTGGCTTATCCATCCCATGACCTCGATCATCCAATTCTGGGAATCGATCTTCTTTGGTTTGGCGCGCGTCAAAAGTTGGTAGCGGTTCTTGATTTCCAACCCTTGATTCAGGACGAGGGGTACCTGAAACGCCACTTCTCAGGCCTGAAAGCGCTCAATGAACGCTTCCCTGAACTGAATGGGGAAGAAACGATGCGTTCCTTTGACCCCCATCAATATTTCTCTCCGTGGCTGTTGTTTTGCAGAGGGGGAGCTGAGCAAGCCCACGAATCACTCCCACAGGCCTTTGATGAGTTCATGAAATGTTTCTGGGAGCTGCATGACACGGCCAAATCCGTTCCCTCGCAGCTACCGCCAGACGAAGTCGACAAACTTCAAATTGCCTATGACGTCTACAGCGCCGAACGGGATCCTGCTCACGGTTTGTTTACCAGTCATTTCGGGAAAGCCTGGTCTGACAAATTCCTGCACACCTTTCTCTTCCCTGCTGCGTTATGAGCAACTCACGCCAATCCAGCCTCGACCCCATTCAATTAGAAGGATGGCGCTGGGCACCGTTTCTCGATCAGGCCATCGATCAACTGCTGCCGATGCAGCCGACGGCATACCCGATTGAGCAGACCTATCTGCATAAGCACAACACCGGTGGCTCCAAGACAAGGCCGTTCAGTGCCACCACCGAAACCTGGGGATGCAGCACAGAAAAGCTTCGACAGGTCAGAGCCGCATGCGTGGAAGCCGGTTCAGCCGCTTCCGTTCTCAACCTGGTGATGAATCCCAAAACCAGCTATGACCTGCCTTTTTTCGGCGCCGATCTCGTCACGCTTCCAAACGGACACCTCATCGCTCTTGATCTTCAACCAGCCCTTAAATCGGACGCGACCCATACCGAGCACGTCTGGTCAAGGCTGACGCCGCTGTTTGAGCGCTGGAGACGAGAGCTTCCCGATGGAGGCCCCATCCCTGAAGAAGCTCAGCCCTTTTTCTCGCCCTGCTTCCTTTGGACGCGTTTACCACTAGGAGATGAAGGGGATGCGCTGATTGAGAAGGCTGTGATGCCGGCTTATCTCGACTATCTCCATCTCTATTTGGATCTGGTCAAAGAAGCGACATCCGTAAGCTCAGGCCGAGAACAAAATCTCTTAAGCGGACAGCGGAAGTACACCGCCTACAGGTCTGAGAAAGATCCCGCCCGCGGAATGCTTGGACGCTTCCACGGGCCCGAGTGGACCGAAAACTTCATTCATGGCGTTCTATTCGACCTGGAGTAGGGGGAGAAAACGCCCTGAGCAGATGGCCTCTGCCACCTGGGGAGTTAAACATTATGAACAGCTGTCGAGGGCGACAAGCCTCTTTAGTCAGAATCGGTTCCGACGGGATGGGCACAGCTTCCGTGCCGTCCTCATCCAGGTCTGAAGACTTTTTCCCCTCCAGACAGTTCCAAGGAGTTCTCCCATGTTCGACGCCTTCACTAAGGTTGTCGCCCAGGCCGATGCCCGGGGCCAGTTCATCAGTTCCAGCGAAATCGATGCCCTGTCGGCAATGGTTTCCGACAGCGACAAGCGACTCGACTCTGTGAGTCGTCTCTCCAGCAACGCTTCCACAATCGTTGCCAACGCTGCTCGCCAGCTGTTTGCTCAGCAGCCTGCATTGATCGCTCCTGGTGGCAATGCTTACACCAGTCGTCGCATGGCTGCTTGCCTTCGCGACATGGAGATCATCCTGCGCTATGTCACCTACTCAGCATTCACAGGTGACGCTTCTGTCCTCGATGATCGTTGCCTGAACGGTCTGCGCGAGACCTATTTGGCTTTGGGCACACCAGGCGCCTCCGTTGCAGCTGGCGTCAGCTTGATGAAAGAAGCTGCCCTGGCAATCGTCAACGACAAAGCCGGCATCTCCTCAGGTGATTGCTCTTCCCTCTCCAGTGAAATCGGCACCTATTTCGACCGCGCTGCTGCTGCAGTGGCCTGATCAGGCATAGCCGACTCGACGATTCAATCCCTTTTCAACAATGAAAACTCCCCTCACCGAAGCTGTAGCAGCAGCCGATTCACAAGGCCGCTTCCTCAGCAACACTGAAGTTCAGGCTGCTTCTGGTCGTTTCAATCGCGCCAAAGCCAGCCTCGAGGCTGCCAAAGGTCTCACCGCCAAGGCTGACTCCTTGGTGAACGGTGCCGCTCAAGCCGTTTACACCAAGTTCCCTTACACCACTCAGATGCAGGGTTCGAACTACTCCACCACCAGTGAAGGCAAAGCCAAGTGTGCCCGTGATATCGGTTACTACTTGCGCATGATCACCTACTGCCTGGTGGCTGGTGGCACAGGCCCCATGGACGATTACCTGATCGCTGGTCTCGATGAGATCAACCGCACCTTTGAGCTTTCTCCATCCTGGTATGTGGAAGCCCTTAAGTACATCAAGGCCAACCACGGTCTGTCTGGCAATGCCGGCACTGAAGCCAACAGCTACATCGACTACGCCATTAACGCTCTGATCTGATCTAAATCAATCCAAGAGTTTTTGGTCAAAAGGGGCCCCCATCCAGGGGCTCTTTTTTATTGTCAAGCAACTCCTAAAAGCGGAACATGACGCCATCCGTACGCCGTTTTGTTCAGCAGATTTGTGGTGAATACAGCAACCAAGAGCAGGCATTCGAAAATCCGCCTTTTTTTGCTCACATCTTTCTGCGCTACACACCTCTCCTCCACTTACAACCTGGATCGATTTTGCTGGAGCAGACCTATGCCGTAGATCCCAGCCATCCCTACCGCTTAAGGGTCATCAGAGCAGAAGAACGATCCCCAGGAGTGATCAAGCTCTGGAACCACACCTTCCTGGACCCGGATCGCTTTGCAGAAGCGACGTTTGATCCAGATTGTCGAGGACAAATTCAAGACAAGGATCTGATCTCCATGGATCAATGCCATTACCAAGTCACAGAGGTTGATGGCGGCTACCGCGGTGAAATGGAACCGGGATGCCAATGCATCGTGCGACGCGATGGAAAAGACACGGTTTTAGTCAGCACCTTTCATCTCAAAGGTGATGCTTTAGAAACACTCGACCGAGGGCATGACCCGGTCACCCATGAACGCTGCTGGGGATCCATCGCGGGCGAGTTTCGGTTTTTACGCACCAGAACATGGGACGAGGAAATCCCTGCGCAATGGACATAATCAACACTCCAGCTGCAGACGCTGCCGACCACCCTCCCCTCAGTGAAGAGCAAGTCATCAGCAATTTGCAGCAAGAATCAGATCTATCCGACCAGTACTACGCCGCATGGTGGCTCGGAAGGATGCGCAGTCGACATCCCCAGACAGTGCCCCTGCTCCTGAAAACCCTGCAAACTTTTCAGGAGCATCCAGACGATCAAGATCGTCGCGGGGTTGCACTCAATGCCATTCGCTCTCTTGGTTGGCTCCAAGAGACCTCGACGTCCGACATCCTTTCAGGCCTCCTTCAATCCAATGACTACGGCATCCGAGAAGCAGCCGCACGCAGCTTGGGTTCGATGCAAGCCCCCAACGCCGTAAAAGCGCTTTGCTCCCTTCTCGCCAGCGGGCCAACCATCGCTGGCCAAGAACGTCCGAACTCAGCTCTGTTGCAAGAGCCCTGTGAAGCCATTCTTGAAGCGCTTGGATCGATTGGCAGCAACAGAGCCGACGTGCTGAATGTGATTCGTCCCTTTTGCAACCACGCTCGAGCTTTGATTCGTAGTGCAGCGTGTCGAGCGATGCTGCAGCTCACCCAAGACGGGCAATGGGCCCAACAATTGGAACAACTGCTCAACGATCCAACACCGCTCGTTCGCCGTGGAGCGCTGCTCGATCTCGGGGCCACAGGATGGCTCCCCTCCCTTCCAGCCATTCAAGCCACCGCCGCTGAGAACAGCCTCAAATTGGTTGCCTTACGTGGATTGGCCGAACAATCTGGCGATTCCAAGGTTTTGGATGCCATGGATTCACTGCTGTGACGCACTCCGACCTTCTAAGCAGCACGATTCGAGAGCTCGATCGTGCCCGCACAACTCCAGATCTGATCCAAGCCACCCGATCGCTATCGACCCTGAAGGATCTCAAGGCAGCGCCAAAACTGATCGAAGTGCTCAGCTTCAACAACCCAGCGGTGGGAGCGGTGGCGATGGGAGGACTGATTGCCCTTGGCCCTGATGTGGTGCCGATCCTGCTTCGCAATCTCAATGCCCATGATTACGGCGCTAGGGCATGGGCGATTCGCGCCTTGGCCGAACTGAAGGATCCTCGCGGCACCGATGTGCTGATTCAGGCCCTCCAACAGGACATCGCCCCGAGCGTGCGACGCGCCGCGGCCAAAGGTTTGGCCGCCATCAGTGGAGCTTCGATCCATTCGCCAGACAGAACAGAGCGTTGTCTTCAGGCCCTGATTGACGCAGGGGAGGATGGAGAGTGGGTCGTGCGCTACGCCGTGGCCTACGGGTTGGAGTTTTGCCTCCTCCATTGCAGGCTTCTTGGGAGCATTCGTGATCAAGCCAGCAGCACGCTGAACATCCTTGCGGGGGAGTCTGAAGAGGTGGGCGTGGTGCGTCTCAGGGCAAAGTTGGCACTGCAACGCCTGAAGGCCTCATGACAACAAAGTTGCTGTTTGTCTGTCTTGGCAATATCTGCCGTTCACCCGCCGCTGAAGGCGTGTTTCTTCACCTCATCGAGCAGAGAGAGCTCACGGACCAGTTTCTTGTTGATTCCGCTGGCACCGGTGGGTGGCATGTGGGCAATCCAGCCGATCAGCGCATGCAAGCAGCCGCCATGCGGCGAGGGATTCATCTGCCCAGTCGTGCCCGCCAACTCGAACGCGGCGACTTAGAGAGCTTTGATCACGTTCTCACCATGGATCGAGACAACTTGCGCAATGTGACCAGCATGGCCAAAGAATTCGGCCTCAGAAGCACAGCCCAGATTCGCCTCATGCTCAGCCATGCGCGTCGGGCAGACACGCTCGAGGTTCCAGATCCCTATTACGGAGGGGAGAGGGGCTTCGAACATGTGCTCGATCTACTCGACGATGCCTGCGAAGGCCTTCTAGACGACCTCTTGGCTCCAACCACTCAGCGCTAACCGTTAGGCGGGGTTGGCCAGACCTCTTCCGCCACCCGACGACGGAACAGATCTTCCAAGGCATCAATCACTTGGTCGATGCTCATGCCATCGCTGATCAACTCGATGGCATCGTCGGCCTGAAGCAGGGGCGCCACCTCACGGGTGCTGTCAAGGCGATCGCGTTCAACAATCTGTGCTTCTAGGTCAGGCAGAGCTGGCACCTCATGTCCTCTCTCCTCCAAATCGAGGGCACGGCGTCGAGCGCGCTCTTTCGGCGTTGCAGTGAGAAACACCTTGAGCTCTGCATCCGGAAACACTGCAGTGCCAATGTCACGACCTTCAGCGACCAGACCGCCCGCTGCGCCCATGCGCTGCTGCTGGGCAGTCAGCGCAGCACGGACACAAGCATGGGCCGCGACCGCTGATACCGACGCCGTCACCCGCGGATCGCGAATGGCATCGGTGACCTCGTGGCCATTGACACGCACCGCCTGCACACCTCGCTGCAAGGGCGCAAGTTCTACCTCGAGATCCTGCAACACAACGTCCACAGCCGCAGAATCAGTAGGATCAATTCCCTGCTCGAGCACCAACCACGTCACGGCGCGATACATCGCTCCCGTATCGAGGTAGACCAGTCCGAGGCGCTCAGCAAAGGCCCTGGTCACCGTGCTTTTACCAGCACCAGCAGGACCATCAATGGCAACGAGGGGAGAACGCGTCATTAAAAAGACATGATCAATCAGGCGAGTGCTGCCACATCGAACAGCAGCTGCAAGCAAATTAATGGATGCCTCATGGGGCTGGGAAGGCTGTAAGAGCCAGGGGTCAACAACGTCGACGTATTCCACTCCGAGTCCTCCCTCCTCAAGATGACGGCGAACTTGACCAGGGTCCGGCGACATGCCGCCACTCAAGAACGCAGATTTCGCATCGCGTAGAACCTGGGCAAACAACACCCCTTGCTGGCGCTCATGAGCATTGAGGTAACGGTTGCGTGAACTGCTAGCCAGACCATCACCATCCCTCACGGTGGGCACACTGCGCACCCGAACCTCCAAGCCCAAGTCCACCACCATGCGGCGAAGAATAGTGAGTTGCTGCCAATCCTTTTCCCCCAAAAACAACTGATGCGGCCTGACCAATGCCAACAGACGGCACACCACTGTGACGACACCATCGAAGTGACCAGGCCTCGTTGATCCGCACAATCGTGACTGCAACGATTTCGGCGCCTGAACCCTCCACGATTCAGCCATCCCACCGGGGTAAATCTGCTGCTCGTTTGGACACCAGATTGCAGAAGCACCAGACAGCTCCGCCAGTTCGCTGTCCGCTTCAAAGGTTCGTGGGTAGCGAGCGAAATCCTCATTCGCACCAAACTGCAAAGGATTGACGAACACGCTCACCAAGGTCTCTGCCACACCTGACTTTGGGAGGGAGGCCGCGGCAATCAGGCTGGCGTGGCCGTGATGAAGACCCCCCATCGTTGGAACAAAATGCACGGAGGCGTCACAGGATTGACGCCAACGTTGAAGTTCATGCAGGGATTGACAAACCTGAATGCTCAGCGCAGCACCTCGAGGCGCACTTGAGCGATGCCGCTTGACACCAACCCAAGGTGCTGAGCGGCGCCATGGGCGATATCGATGACGCGATGGCCACTGAATGGGCCCCTGTCATTAATTCGTACGATCGTTTCTTTGCCGTTTCTGAGATTCGTCACCTTCACTTTCGTTCCAAAAGGCAACGTGCGATGCGCTGCGGTCATGGTTCCTGGCCTGAACACCTCTCCATTGGCGGTGCGATTGCCAAAAAAGCCAGGTCCGTACCAGCTGGCTTCTCCCGTTGAGGTGGAGACAACCAACGTTTTGGCAGGTTTCGGCGGAGCGACGGCAGGGGGTGGAGCCACCACTGGGGCTGTTGGAGCAGAGGCCTGAACGGTCTCTGAACTCAAGGGTTCGAAAGGGTCGTAGAGATCAAGGGTGGGTACGTCACGCGCCAAGACTGGAAACAGGGCAAAGCCTGTAGCGAAGAGCCCAGTGGCGAGCGTTGCGAAGGGGAAAGATCGGAACATACAAGTCGATGGTTCGGCCTTGGCAGAGCGACCCTTGTCCGCAAGCAAAGCGGAAAAAGTCGTCTGGTGCGAACGATCTCTCGTTTCAAACTTTGATCAAACTAAAAACCTTTTTCAATCGTGTTCAGGAACGCTGAGACATCTCGCTTGAACGAAATCGTTGACGCAACCCTGAGATGTCACACCTGCACAGGGCTACGCAACACAACAGAATCAATAACGCATTAGGGAGCCTGATCCCAGGGAAAAGCCACACTCATCAGTAGTCCGGACGATCTCAGATCAGGCACAGCACAAGCCATGAAAGAGGAGGATCATTGAAGTGAAGCATTTTTGAATGGACTACAAAACCGCTGGGGTCGATGTGGAGGCGGGGCGCGCCTTCGTCAACAGAATCCGCCAGAGCGTGGAAGCCACGCACCGGCCAGAGGTCGTGGGCGGACTCGGTGGTTTTGGCGGCCTGATGCGCCTTCCCGCAGGACTCAAGAAACCCCTGTTGGTGTCAGGGACTGATGGCGTTGGCACCAAGCTTGAACTCGCTCAAGACCATGGCCGGCATCACGACGTGGGGATCGACCTTGTCGCCATGTGTGTCAACGACGTGATCACCAGTGGGGCAGAACCCCTCTTTTTCCTCGACTACATGGCCACTGGAGCTTTGAGCCCTGAAGCGATGGCCACGGTGGTGGAGGGCATTGCCGAGGGATGTCGCATGAGTGGCTGCGCTTTGTTGGGTGGTGAAACCGCTGAAATGCCAGGGTTCTATCCACCAGGGCGTTACGACCTAGCAGGCTTCTGCGTGGCTGTTGTTGAAGAAGAGCAGCTGATCGACGGGCGGCAGATCCGCGCAGGAGACATCATTCTGGGCATTGCCAGCAGCGGCATTCACAGCAATGGCTTCAGCCTGGTCCGCAGGGTGCTCACCCAAGCTGGCGCCAATGCTGAAACCAGATTAGGCCCCGACGATCAATCTCTGATCGAGACCTTGCTCACCCCCACACAGCTCTATGGGCGTCTTGTGAAAACCCTGCTCGAAGCAGGAACACCCCTTCACGGAATGGCTCACATCACAGGAGGCGGGCTTCCAGAAAACCTGCCTCGTTGCCTACCGAACGGTTTACAAGCAAGCGTGGACCCTTCGAGCTGGGTACGCCCGGCTGTCTATGACTGGCTGCAATCCCATGGCGGCATCCCCGAACGAGACCTCTGGCATACCTTCAATCTCGGCATTGGTTACTGCTTAATCGTCCCCGAAGAAGGGGTTGCGGTCGCTAAGAAAGCATGCGAAGCGGAGAAACTTCAGGCCTGGACCATCGGACGGATCGAACGTTCAACAGGCGGGGATGGAAACGGACCCGTCTTGGGACTGCCAACATGAATTCCGCCCCCCATTCGATAGAAGACGTCAGTTCATCAAACTGGCTGCGCTCCCAAACCCATTTAGGATATAAATCGTTAGTGTTGCTATGGCACTTCGGCATTCGCCGCAAGCAGAGCATTAAATCTTTAATTAGGAATGGCTTTCGATAGAATTCAAAGAACGACCCGTAGACGCTCTTCTGCTGGTCCTACGCCTCCACGGAGGCCTCTTGGCGGGAATTATGACCGTGCATCAGGCCATCGACAAGGGGCCAGGCCTACTTTTCTAGCCCTCAAAGATCATGGAAAGGTCTTTGTGGCCGATATGCCCTTCCTGTCGGACGGACAACTCGCCAACATCACCAAAGAAGCAGCTGAAGTTCTCGAGAGCCTCGAGCGCAGGATCGTTGAACTTGAAGAGATTCCGGATCAGCCGATTGCCAACCGTGACACCCTGATTAAGGCCTGCACCAAGCGAGACGTGACCCATCGTTTCCTTCGTGCCATTGAAGATGAGCAACAACAGCGCCGTGAAAACCCAGCGGTCCTGAGCGCTGCAGGAGAGTCCCTACCGAGAACATTTCTTGAAATCGCCCGGCATCGTCTGCCAGGGGCCACATTCGATTCTCTTCTTCAAGAAGCTTTGAATGCCTGTGAACAATCCAAGGCGCAGGAAGAGACGTCCAATCCATCTCCGGTCAAGGTCATTCCATTCCAGGGCAAAGCATCCTCTTTGCCAGTGGTTGTAAGTCCTGATCCTGATCCTGCTGATCAGGCACTCTGAAATGGATTAGCTGGCATGCGTGCCACTGTTGTTTTGCTGGCTTGATCCAAAGCTTGCCTCTCGGTTTCACTCAGCGACCATTGCAAAGCTTGAGTGACATCAATCACTTGGGCTGGGCGGCGCAATCCTGGAATCGGACAAGCACCATGGGCCCGGCACCAATTCAAAGCCACTTGGGCCATCGAAGCGCTTCGGCTTGCAGCGATTTCAACCATGACGGCACGCAAGCCCTCACTGGCTGGCAGCAGACGCCGAAACAACCTTGAACGCAACATCGTTGCGGTGGTGCCTTGCGCTCCTGGAGGAATCGCCAAAATCCCGAGAGATAGAGGGCTATAGGCCAACAACTCAACACCAAGCTCCCGGCACACATCCGCCAACTCGCCATGGAGAACCGGTTCAGGAGCAAGCAGAGACAGCTGAACTTGCACGCTTTTTAGGGAGATCCCTCTGTTCAAGAGATGTTCATGGAGGAAGCGAAGACGCTTGGGCCCCACGTTGGACAAGCCCAGTTCTGGCACCAAGCCTTGCTCGACTAGGTCCCCAAGCCCATCGAGCAAAGGCAACTCTTGCCAAGGGGCATAGCGAGCCGTGGACCAATGCAATTGGATTCGATCCAAACGTCCTCCCAAACGCTCTTTACTGGCATCAAACGCACGCTTAAACCCGCCGCGTCCCAGCCTCCAAGGGAATGGAGCCAACTTGGTTGCCACCTTGAGCTTTTGGGACTGAACAGGATCAATGGCACGCAGAAACTGACCCAGCAACCGTTCGCTACGCCCATTGAGGCGTCCTGTGCCATAGGAATCGGCGGTGTCCACAAGCGACAATCCGCCTTGAACAGCTGCACTCAGAGTGGCCGCAAGATCGGGATCATCACGCTCCGGCTGGTAACCCCACAGCAATTGATTGCCCCAGGCCCAAGTCCCAAATCCGATTCCCGTCACGCCGGCCTTTCACTGTTCACGCCATGATCGTCGTAAAGCAGCGTTCGCCATGGCATCGATCGCGGAATCCATCATGCAAACGAGCAACCCATCCGGCTCCGAATCCGATCGAGCAGGAGATGGAATGACCACAGGCCAAAGCGAAAAGGTCCTTTGTCCCCACTGCCGCCGCACCGCCACCAATGGCATCCGATGCATGGGGATTTGCGTAGCTGATAACGACTACTGAACAAACAATTACTGAACAGATGATGGATCGCTCTCTTGCTTTGCGCCTCAGCACCCTGCTGCTGCTGAGCAGCACGATGAGCTTTCCTTTAAGAGGGGCTGCCGATCCGAATCTAAAAATTGGCCGCTATGAAACGAACACGAAGGAGTGTTCCTTCACCGGCAGCAAGCAAGAAAGCTCTGATTGCATCACCTTGCAGCTCAAAGGACGCAGTGCCTCCGTCGTAGCGGTCCGCTTGATTGGCCACGGCAGCACCAAAAATTCCCGTAGGCAGCTCACGTTCGTCACCCTGACAACACAGGGAGAATCACCTTTGGAATGCAGCGCTGGAACCTGTCGCTTAGACGCCCAGTCGTGGCAAAGCGCAGTCTCAAGCGTGGCAGAAGCATCATTCAACTCCAATGGAATTGCAACGGGCTTACCCAAGGCTTGGGCCGCTAACAACGGAGAATGCAGATTGAAAGACAGAGTATTGCGCTGCAGCGCTCTGCACATCAATGGTGAGATCTACAAAGCAGAGGCTCATTTCTAGATTTCAAAATTTTTTATTTGACTGTATTAAACAAAGCGAACAAATGACAACCAAGAGATCAGGTCTTCTACTAGTTGGGCTGCAATCTCAACCACGCTTGGAATCTAAATCCGTTTTTTCTAAACTCAGAGAATCTGTGAATCCAGAAGAAATAATGCCAATAGGGATTGCGATCACAGCAATCCAAACATGCCGTCATCGCAGCAACAATCTTTCCAGCTGCCGTTTCTGGGGATACATCTCCATAGCCAACCGTCGTTACGGTAATCACTGACCACCATAAGCACCGAGGGATGGAGCCAAATTGCTCGGTTCGCACGCTTCCTTCAACCACATACATCAATGCACTACTGATGCAAATCACGACAGCCGAATAGATGGCAGAAATTTGCAGTTCTGAAAGCACTTAGAACGCCCTATCTTGCCAATTCGCACAAGACGAATCAGTCGAAGCAGATAGAGCTCAGGACTAATAAATCCAAGGATCGTTGGCGCAATCGCAACAAGATCAAGAATCGCCATTGGAGTGATCGCGTAACCCAAGGCGCCTCTCACCCCTTTCCCTGCCCCATCTCGGAGCGGCGCAATCCATAAACGGGAGAGGTATTCCACAAGAAACAAGATTGCGACAACCAGGTCTAATTTCGCCAAAAGACCAAAATGAGGGCCACGAACCACCGGCTCCGTCGCAGGCTCCGTCGCAAGAATTGCCAGCGGAATGGAGAAGAGAATTAAAAGCCCAATAGCCTAAACAACAAACGTGCTTTTTCGACCACTTTGCTCTTCTCCGAGCAAAACACAAACCCTATTTCTAATATTTTTCACCTAATCTTCCTCGCAAAGAACTTGCATTTTGCCGCTGAAGCCCCTCCATCGCCACCCAGGCACCAAGGCAGATCAGGTGCGAGTGAACGGGAGCTGCCACGGAGAGCCGAACCTCAACCGCCGGCATTCTGTAAGCACAAATACTCAGCAATTCGGATAGAACGGTTCGGTCGCATGAGAACGACTCAGGCCTCAGGAGATCGAACGCTCCTGGGGCTTTTTTTTTCGCTTAACCCTCGACCTCCAGCGCGTCATTCACAAGAGCCAACCCCTCAAGGCTCAACCTTCATCCCCAACAACCAAGCACCCCTGTGCGAGGCACGAACCCAAGTGCACGATCAAGCGTTGCCCTAACGAAGATCTGGGAAGATGCCTAAAAGGGGCAAGCGCAAGCCCCATGAGAGCCCTTCAACGCAGAGCCCACAACCCATCTCAAATGAGACAGATTCTGAGCAAGACATTCGAGGATTGTGCGTAGCGTGGAGATACGCCAAATCATGAAAAGATCTCGTTCGGGTCTTTTGAGATCAAAGGCGGCACCCAGATTCGAACTGGGGATAAACAGATAAAAACCCTATAAACACGGGGGTCTAGTCGAAGAAAACCGACAACTTACCTACCACTTACCTACCAGAGACGGCAAAGTGGGTCAGTGTTCAGAACTGGGCGACAAGACCCAGGTAGGTAAGCGAGGTGGGCAAAGCATCACTCCCCGAGAACTGGACGACCCTGAACGTGTCGAAGGTTTTTGGAGTGCGTGGTTCGTACCCGCAGAACCTCAGGATCAAGCGACAGACCCATACACGGGTTCTGTACGCAGAGTGGTTACCAGACCCCAGCGACGACCCAAGACCCCATCAGGGGCGATCTAAGGGAGGTCTAGGGAAGCGTCTGACCATCCAGAGGACCACGGGGACAGAAGACCCTCACGAGGCGGCAAAGAGGTCGGTCACCCTGTTCCAGAAGTGGCAGGACGAAAGCAAAGCAGTCCTGGACTTACAGGAAGAACAGAGCAAGAACTCACTTGGCGAGTATTGGGAGCGGTATTTCACGTCTGAATCCCGAACTCGGGAGACCCAACGCAATTTCAAGCGGTGGAAGCGAGAGGAGTCCCTGAAATGGGAAGCAAGCGAATACGGCATCCGTCACCAACCATGGGCGTCCAGAAGCGTTGACCTGATTACGAGTCAGGACTTCAAGGACTACTTCTCTCTTATGGAGAGACGTGCACGTGGAAGCGGCGGATCCAATGGCAGTGGGATGAAGGGGCAGCAGAAGACCCTGATCAACAAACTCCTGGCACTGGCAGAGGACGACTTCCCTGGACATGCATTTCCAAGATTCCCTGCGATCAGCAAGCAGACCAAACAGGTTCAGCATCTGACACAAAAGCAGTGGGACCAACTCCTGGCAGCAGTGGTGGACTTGTCTCTCGACTCAGCGAGACAACTCCTGGATCCAGACGAGTACTGGGAGTTGGAGTGGAGCAAGAGCAATCGACTGAACCAACGCAACTGGGGCGATCTCTATGACGCACTTCTCTTGGAGTGGTTCTTTTACCTGCGAGCAGAAGACATGTACCGAATCAAGAGCGAGTGGTTCAGGGACCAGGGGAACCAAACTGTTGTCTGCAATTTGGAGACAACTAAAAAGGATCGTCCAATTCATCAAACGACCCACTACAGAAAAGATGGATTCAGATTTTGGGAACGACTCCATAGGAGGAAACCATCTGGATACCTGGTTCTTCCTCAGATCGAGAGACCAGAAGGCAATCCGGCAGACAGTCATGTCCTGAAGACTCTGAACTTCCTTCTTAAGCACGTAATGGCGAAAACCTTCGAAAACGAGTTCCCTGCATCAGGCAGAAAATGGACAACCATTCGACACACGGCATTTCGTTTAACCCTTGAAGAAGACCCTGGATTAGCAATCCCTCCAAAGATCAACTCTTTCGCGGACAACGGTCACACCAGTCCAGACCAACTCAGGAACACATACCTGAGATACATCGATGCAGAGCGGACAGCACACGAATCGCGTCAAACGATTGAAGAAGGGAAGTGGACGATGGTCAAGAGAACAGACGAGGACTATTAATCAGCACTCAAGCAACAACTGCGACACCTCAATCCAGTACGTCCAGGAGCACTACTTCCACTACGACGCGAAGAGAGCGACTGACGCACTCGCAACTGGTCGTGGACAACTCAAAGGAGCGACCGGGACCGACTGGATGCGAGATCCATACGTTCACGATTCATGAAAACCAGACTCACTCACCAAATTCCTCTACCAGTTCCACTGCGGAAAGTTTGACATCCTTCCGAGACATCAGATGAACCATCATCATCTGATCCCGAAGCGCGATAGGGGCAGAAGTGATCTCAAAGACATATTTACTGTCAGTGTCTCTGAAGTGGTTAAAGACAGAATCAAAAACCGCAAAATCGCGGAGACCGTCTGATCTTTTCAAAATGAATAGTGTCTTCCTAAGCGTTGACCCAGATTTCTCTTCTTTGGCAGTAAAGGATTTGAGACCCGACCAGCACACATCACCAACCGCAGAGCGAAACCCCATCTCGTTGGACTGAATCACTCGCAGTTTTTGAGCGACCATATGCAATTGGTCTTGGGCAAACAAAGGGTAGCGACTTCATCACGACCCTCTAGTCACTACGAAGAGCAGACCATGCAATAATTACCTATCCCCCCCCCCCGAACCCATGAGCGACTGGAAGACGTTCGCAGATAAAATCAAAAAACTACTGAAATCCAAAGATCTCAGCGCAGCAAAAGAAGAACTGGCGATAGGTCTAGAAAAACTCCCTAACCAGATCAATCTCCTCACCATTGCAACTAATATCTACCGTGCATCAGGTGATCGTGAGAAATCTCTTGAATATTCTGAACTTCTAATCACTCACCATCCAGACAACTGGAATGGATATGGTCGTGCAGCACAAGAACTAGTTGCACTCAAGCGGTTTGAAGAAGCACAGAAACAAATTCAATCAGGACTGGAGAAACTCCCTAACCAGGTCAACCTCCTGACGATTGCAACGGATGTCTTCCGTGCATCTAATGATCGTGAAAAATCTCTTGAATATTCTGAACTCTTAATCACTCACCATCCAGACAACTGGAATGGTTATGGACGTGCAGCACAAGATCTCGTTGCACTCAAACGGCTTGAGGAAGCAAAAATAAAAGTTCAAAAGGGATTCAGAAAAAAGCAAAATCAGTTCATTCTCCTCTACGAAGATGAATTTTTGCGCATACTCGCCAAACATGTTCAAGAAAGCACGACGTGCATAGTCAATTGTGGGGGTGCACTTCTTAATCTAGAAAGTACTTTTGTAGATACAGATTTTGAAAATGCCAATGTTTTCAGGATTATTGACAAAGAAGAGACCTGGTCAAATTCTATTGATACGGATGTCCTAAAGGATTTTTTTGCATTATTCGGATCTTTCTCTGAAGTGGTCGCCATTGGAGTTAGCAGCAATGCCACCAGCGCATTATTCCTGGGACCTTTGCTTAATGCAAAGACAATCATTGCATTTTCACCTCAATATACCGTTTTCCCTGACTACAATCCATCACTTTTTGCCACAATGAGACGAAATAAACGTGTCGCGAAGAGGATAAACAGCATTAAAGAATGGAAATACAAGTCTCTAAAAAATGTCGACAAACATGGTTCCCAAGAATTTGTATTTTCTGGGGATACAAAGCATGACCTGTCGCAATATAAGAGTTTTCTTGAGAATCCAATCAAAGAGCGTCGATGCATCCCCATTAAACTGACCAGACACTGTTGTAATAGTGATCTAGAAAGAAGCAAAATCCTTTCTCCTCTGATTAAACTGTGCCTAGGCGGCGCAAGTGAATCTGATTGTATTCAGTTGTTGAATAAAGGTGGATTTGAGATCTACAATGAATTGCCTGAAGGAATCACCGCTTCTTTCTCAGAAGGGTGAAATCTTGAATCATTTCAGACATAAACTTTTCCTCCAATCCCTTCTTGTACCTCTTGTCCCTCTTCTGAAGTTCCTTCAGCATCTCGTGCTCAACCTTGGTCAACCGAATGGTGATATTCATCTGACCACCTCACTACGATTGTTCTGGAACCATTCATAGTGAGTGATCAAGAAATCCAGAGTACCCGTTCTGGATCGTCTGAGTTGATGGTATAAGGAATCAAACTTTTGCAGAGTGGTCTGATTCCTTTTCCCAAAGAACAGATTGATATTCCTTTGATCTGGTTTGGCAAGGGTCTTCATAGAGATGTCTCTGGTGGGGACATCTCTATTTATTCTATTTAAAGATTCTTTGACGGAAGAGTGAGAACTGACTCATCAACCAAGGTGTCGAGTTCTTCTCTTAACTGTTTAGCGAACTCCACAATCGATTCTGAATCCTCTTCATTGCAAAGAGTAGGGAGTGCTTATTCATAAATTTTGTCTTCTGTCAAAAGTTTTGATGCAAGTGACTGAAGAATCACCAGTTCTCTTATTGACAAGGTAATTTGCGCAGAAGGGATCTGGTCGTAGAATTTGAGTTTCATAATGTTTGTAAAAGTGATTAGTTAAAGAGAAGGTCTGAATTCTCATAGTCCAAAACCAAATCAGGATCCTGATGGTGTCTGTAGGAGTAGTAATCCTTCAGGTTGTAGAACGCATGGTGATCCCAGTTCCAGGGTTTGATCACCACACCCCTGTTCCCCTCTGAGGTGGTCTTGAGGAGTTTCCGGACCTTTGGAGAAACCTTCTGATGAATCAGGTGATCCAGGTACCAGAGGTGGTTCAGAGGGTCAGGTAGAGCACCCAGATGGAGATGGGTGTGGAATGCAGTGATCTGTCGTCCTTTAACGATCACTGGTTTCCTCTCCTGCATAAAGATCAAGGATGGTCGTTCTGGAGGATCAGGAATCCTGGTGGGTGAATTGCAATCCATGAGTTGGGTCAAAAAGACGTTCCTAAATGTTCCTGCATGACCCTTAACTACATCGAATTGAGTGGGGAGATCGTTCCATAGCAATGTGATGAACCACTGGGGTTGGAAATTGTTCTCCCATTGATCTCTGATCAGTTCCTGGAGGACCTTTGGATGAGAACTGGTCTCTTGATGGATCCTCAAGGACGTTTCTGATTCAGAAACGTCCTTGAGGATCTTGACTCATTCACTCCCGTTGGTCGTGAATGAACCTCTCTTCGATCGGTTCTTCTCTGGTGATTTGTTTTGGTTGACTTGGGGTAACTCATTGGTATTACTGGTCTTATGGAATAGTTCTGAGATTTAAGGGTTATCTCTGGGTACACCGAGTCCCTTGGGGAATCCAATGGACTCCAGAGACTCTTAAAGCAAAGTTTGACGATCTCTACCTCTGCAGAGGGTCTAAATATCTTTGTCTTTGTGTTCAGCAATTATACAGAGATTATTCATACAGGTCAAGCGAGTCTTTGTGTTTACAGGGTTAGGCAACAAGAGGCGCAGAAGGCAGCAATATTTTTAAACTGATTTCGGCAAATAGGATCCCTATACACTCTTTATAGATTAACTATTTGATTTTTATTTCAGGGATCGATCAAGTCCAGAAGAGTTCCGTCTTGATCCACCAGTCGATGGCGTTTCCCGGTCGATCGTGCGCGGTGAGAGGCAGAGCGATACGCATCACCTTCATTGTGTTTGGTCTGGAGGTGTCTCCATCTCCCGAACTGATCCTGGTACTGGATATCGATCTTGGTCATGACGCGACCTCCTGGTTCTGGAGGATTCGTTGAATCGTTGATACAGAGATCCCTGTTTGATCACGAATCGACCTGTAGGACTCCCCCTCACTCCTCAGACGCAGCACAAGACGTTCTTTCTTCTCTGAGGTCTTGGGTCTCCCACCAAGGTTTCCACCCGTCTTCCTGCGGTGTTCAACGGACTCTCTGGTGCGTTCTTGGATCAATGACCTCTCAACCTCAGAAAGACCCGTCAGCAGTCCAATCACCAAAGGGGCGAGTCGTCCCAGTCCTCTGGTGTTGATCAGTCCATCCAGGGTCCTGATGTGAATTCCCTTCTCCTGCAGGTCAGCAAGACGGTTGATCACCTCCACCTGGGACCGTCCCAAGCGGTCAAGTTTGGAAATTACCAGTTCATCTCCCTTCTGCAGCGTCTCCAGGCAGGCACGCAACTGGTGACGTTTCTCCAGCGGTGCACGAGAGGACACCTTCTCGGCAAACACCTGCACGCATCCCGCACCCTTCAGTTCAGCGGTCTGAGCAGCGGTGTCTTGGTGGGTGGTGGAACAGCGGGCGTACCCGATTGATCGCGACATGGTCAAAACCCAGTGGGTTTTCAGCACAAATCAACCGTACAGAGTTTTGAACACGGCAAAACCCCTGTTGTGACGGCAGTTTTTGGCGTCCTGGCAACTCTTGGGTTTTGGGACAGAGGGGCAGCGGTTTCACGCAAAACCACTTGCGTTCAGAACCCCCCTCAGCAGAGGTGAAGCAGGTAAGTTCTCGGACGTTTGGGAGACTGGAAGGAACCAGACGGTTACCTACCGTTTACCTACCCGTGTCGTCCCAAAAGAAATCCCCGAGAATGCAATCACAGTCAGCACTCTCAGGGAATTTCTTAAAGGCGGCACCCAGATTCGAACTGGGGATAAAGGATTTGCAATCCTCTGCCTTACCACTTGGCCATGCCGCCATTCGGGGAGCGTCAGCTCCACTAGCGGATCGTATCAGCGAGGGTTCAGGTTCCCTGCTGCTCATCAGCAATGGTCACGGGGAAGACCTCATCGCCTTAAAGATCATCGAGGCACTTCGGACCCAACGTCCGCAACTCACCCTGAAGGTGTTGCCACTGGTTGGGACGGGCGGAAGCTTCAGGCCAGCCATCGAAGAAGGCTGGGTCCAACAGGTTGGGCCCGCTGCGCCGCTCCCAAGTGGCGGATTTAGCAATCAAAGCCTGAGTGGCCTCTTTGCGGATTTAATCGCTGGGCTACCCCTGCTCACATGGCAGCAATGGCGATGCCTGCGCAAACTTCGCGCTGAGATTGACGCCGTCCTTGCCGTGGGAGACCTGCTCCCGCTCTTGATGGCTTGGGGTTCGGGACGGCACTTCGCCGTTGTGGGCACCCCAAAAAGCGATTACACCTGGTCCAGCGGCCCTGGTCGTGACCTCAGCGATCACTATCACGCCCTTAAAGGGAGCGAATGGGATCCGTGGGAATGGCTGCTCATGCGCAACAAACGCTGCCGTTTGGTGGTCACCCGTGACCGCTTAACAGCGCGAGGACTGCGAAAGCATGGGGTCCGCGCGGAAGCCCCTGGCAATCCGATGATGGATGGGTTGAGTAACACATCCGCCCCTGCCAGCCTGAGTCGCTGCAGGCGCATCCTGCTGCTGTGCGGAAGCCGCATGCCAGAAGCGGAGCGCAACTTCAGCCGCTTACTGCTCGGGTTGGCACCGTTGCCCAGCGACCGACCGATTGCCGTGCTGGTCGCGCTTGGCAGCACGCCAAGCCTTCAAGCCCTTGGCTCAGAGCTCAAGCGCCAAGGATTTCGATCCAGTCCACCACCCAGTGATGCGTTGCAGGCGGGAGCATGCTGGCTAAGAGGGCAGATCCTTGTCCTCTTAGGGACCGGACAGTTCGAGCTTTGGGCTCCATGGGCTGAAGTGGGCGTCGCCACGGCCGGAACAGCCACCGAGCAACTCGTCGGCTTGGGCATTCCCGCTCTCTCCCTTCCTGGGAAAGGACCTCAATTCACCCAAGGGTTCGCAAAACGCCAAAGTCGTTTGCTCGGTGGAGCGGTGCGTTCTTGCCAATCGAGCCATGAGCTCAACACACGTCTGAAACAGCTCCTCGAGGACCCATCTTTGAGATTGCAAATGGGTCGAAGAGGTCGACAACGCATGGGGCCTGCCGGTGGCAGTGAAGCCATCGCGAAGCGAGTTCTGATCCAACTGCCGCTCGGACACGGATACTGAGAGGCAATCGTCCTTCAGCCATGCCCGCGATTCAGGACCATGACTACCTCAGGCTCTGCGCGGAACTGGCCACCGAACTTGGCATCAGCCAGTCGTCAGCCCGCCGAAGGGTGGAACTGGCTGCCAGCAAGATAGGCGCCAAGGATTTGACGTCCCGTAAAGAGGTGGCCACAACCCTGCTTGCAGACGCACAAAACGAACGCTCACAAGGAGAACACGATCAGGGGCAAGTCCTCGACCGCTTGCTCGAAGCAGAGCCCCTGGATGAGAAATTCATGCTGGAGGATTGAAGTCCAGGCCACCAGCACGGCAGAGGCCAGGGCCTTAATGCTCAAAGGTCTGGGTGAAGCGAAAGCGATCGAGATCAGACATCACCGGAATGCAACCAAAGCAACGCTCGGCAAGGTCCCAGCGACCCTCACGCTGCAACATCTCCTTGAGGCGGTCTCGGGCGGGGAGTAAGTAGCGCGCATCGTTCGCCGCATAGGCGAGTTGGGTGTGGCTGAGTTCATCCACACGACCCCAATCACTGCTTTGGGCCTGCTTATCCAGCTCCACACCCACCAGCTCCATCACCACCTCCTTGAGTCCATGGCGAGGGCTGTAGGTGCGAGCTAACCGACTCCCAACCTTGGTGCAGAAAATGGGGTTCACCCTGATGCCCAGCCCGGTCGCCAGCGCCGCCACATCAAAGCGGGCGAAATGGAACACCTTCTCGATCGAGGCCTGTTCCATCAACGCTTTAAGGCGTGGAGCCTCGGTTTGCCCCAGGGCGATGCGAACGCAGGACACCTGATCTTCGGCATCACAGATTTGAACCAGACAGAGACGATCCCGTCCATGAATCAAACCCATCGCTTCCGTATCCACAGCGAGAGCGGTGGCATGGCTGTAACGCTCCGCCCAGTCCGCATCAAGATCGCCATCGAAAACAGCAAACGCTCGAGGCTGTGCAGTGATGTCAGTCATGGCAACAGAGAAGTGGGGACTCAGCTCACCACTTTGACCTCCTGTCCGCACGCGGAATGTTTTCCCATTCGCGGCTTGAAAATCAAACCGAGACCGAGCTAGACCAACTTGAGATCAATCGGCTTTATGCTCCACCGTCGCAGCGCCACTCACAACTGCCTGGCCGATATCGAACATTATTTTCAGCAACCACCACCACTGTTTTTAGATCTCGAACTGGCGGTGTGCTGGATCCTGGCCTGCCTTCTCCAACACGACAGCTATCCCTCTGGACTGCTCCAGAGACTTCAACGGGAACATCCACAGTTGCGCGTGTCTGAAACCGTCCTGCACCAGGCCGTTGACTTTTTAAATCAGCAAGAACTGCTCGAGTGCTACAGCAAGCGCTGTCCAAGCCGCGGCCGTCCTCGCCGCATGCTCCATCTCCATGAGGAGGCCAGAGCCGAGGCTGAGCGGTTGATGGAACCATGGCAGCGCTGGCTCCTCGAACATGACCCCGTGACCACCTAGAACAGGTGGGCCAAAAGACCAAGCGCGGCGGATGCCAACCACACAGACATCCACATTGTTGCTGACCCTGCTGCTGGCCATTGGACTCGTGTTCTTCTTGCGAGCCGCCAGCAAAGATCGCACCACCGTGGTGGAGGTGCACTCCCCAAGGCCCGCGCTTGAAGTCATGGAAGGACTCTGCACGTGGCTCGAGAGTCGCGGTTGGATTCGCGATGGCGGCGATGCAGAGCGTTGTTTGCTCGAATATCGCGGTCGCGTGGCCTCCAGCAACCCATTAGCGATGTTGCTCTCCATTCTCGGCGGGGTTGGCGCAGGTTGCCTTGGGCTCGTGCTGCGTGAGCTCAACCCATCGCTTGGCTGGTGGCCGCTCTCGCTCATCCTGCTTGGGCCCCTCGCCGGTTGGGTTTACAGCCGACGAGCGGCCCGTCAGGAAAGCATCCAAATCCGTTTGATCGAACCAGCACCCCAAGAAGGAAGCACCCTCAGGCTTCGTGCGCACCGCGACGAATTGATCGCCCTCGAGCTGGCTTTAGGCGAACCCCTTGAACTCGCCAGCGATGGCTCTTTGCTCTCCTCCCCCATCTGAAACCCATGCCCCCCATTCCGGCCTGGCTGCAGCGCAAACGGGTCACCATCCCGATCGGCGTCACCGTGCTGACCATGGCCGCCCTGGTGCTCACGCAAGCAAAAGAGCAGAACCTTTTGAGTCCAGACAGCGCCGCTGCGAAGACAGACAGCACGCTTGTTAAGCCATCAGCCTGCCAAGCTCCAGCCAACCCTGACCCGTTGCTGGGAGCTAGGACCCGTAAGCCTGGCCGTTGGGTGGGGACCACCCCTATGGCAAAAGACGCCCCCATAGTCGTCATGGCGGGGCATGCCGACTCCCAGGGGATGAACAGTGCAGGCACGCCTGGATTTGCTGTTGGAGTGAAGAAGCAAGCTCCGATGGATGCACGCATGCGCGACGAGCTGTACTGGAATTTGAAGGTTCAAAAGGCCGTGGTTCGCCAAGGGAAGGCCCGAGCTCTCAATATCAGCGCCTACAACCCACCGGCGCTCACGATCCGGAATGACAATCACCCCAAGACCAACTGGTCGCAGGCGAGGGTGCGTTCAGCCAAAGGCGAATACATCCTCGAAATTCATTTCGATGCCTATAGCCCCTATGGATTCGGCTCAGGCCTCATCCCAGCCATCAACAGACCCCTCAACACGGTTGATGAAAGCCTGGGCAAGGCCTTTGGGCGCTTCCCGAGACTGTTCCGAGGTGGTTTAGGCGGGCCACGGCGGGGAATCGGCATTCTCGAAATTGGAATGCTGGAACCGCCCTTAGAGCAAAAGCTCCGCGACCCCAACACGCAACTCCAAACCATTGAATGCTTGGCGCTACGTGTGGTGGATGCCTTGGAGCAAGGCGTTAATCGATCGCCTGATGAGGGCGGCAACGGTCCTCAAGGGTCGAATCTGCAAACCAATCCTGCGGACGGGTAAACAGGTCTGTGAGCAATTCCTCCCGTGATCCTTCAGGGGCTCGATAGCCGTACTGCCAGCGTGCCATCGGAGGAAGAGACATCAGGATCGATTCCGTACGACCGTTGGTCTGCAATCCAAAAATCGTGCCCCGATCCCAGACCAGATTGAATTCCACGTAGCGGCCACGCCGGTAGAGCTGAAATTGACGTTCTCTCTCTCCATAGGGGAGTGGATTGCGCTTCTCCACAATCGGGGTGTAGGCAGGCAAGAAGGCTTGTCCACAAGCGCGCGCCAGGTCGTGCAATTGGTCCCAACCCAGTGGGCACGCGCCAATTTCTGCGGCTTGACGCGCCGCAGGTCCCTCTGCGTCCTGGCCTCGATACAGGCGACCACTTCCATCTTGGTAGTCGTAGAAAATCCCCCCGATCCCCCTTGTCTCCTGGCGGTGCTTCAGGAAGAAATATTCATCGCACCAAGGCTTAAACACGGTGTAAAGCTTGGGGTCGATGGAATCACAGGCCCGCTGGTGCTCTCGGTGGAAGTGGCGGGCATCCTCGAGGAACGGATAAAAAGGCGTGAGATCGGCACCCCCTCCAAACCACCAAACAGGGCCCGCCTCGAAGTAGCGATAGTTCAAATGAACGGTCGGAATGAAGGGATTGCGAGGGTGCAACACCATCGACGTTCCGGTTGCGAACCAGGGATGCCCTTTGGCCTCAGGACGCTGCTTGAGGATTGATGGTGGCAATTCTTTGCCGTGGACCTCGGAAAAGTTCACCCCTCCCTGCTCAAACACCCGCCCCTCGGTCATCACCCGCGAACGTCCACCACCTCCTTCCGGACGATCCCAACTCTCCTCCTGAAAATGGGCGCTGCCATCCAGTTGCTCGAGACCAGCGCAAATTTCATCTTGGAGTCCCTGCACCAGCGCCCTGGCTCGCGTGCGGGAATCGGAAGGTGGTCTCTCCCCAGTGGCATCCGAGGAGAGCAAGACCTTGCCCTTGAGGCGCTTAAGGAGAGAGCGAACCATGAAATGGCGATGAACGATCAAACGACCATTTCAGCCTGACAGCGGTCCCGACAAGCATGTGTGAAGGACTGTCATGGGCGGCGCCCCTAGGATCCATCCCAACGCAACAGATGCATGGCCATAGCAGAACAGGCAGCTGAGTTACTTAAAGGGATTGTGGATGCAGGGAGCAATCGCTCTGTTGTGGATCTCGGCTGGCTGGATCGTGTGCGAGTGGATCCCCCCCGAGCGGTGCTCCGTCTCAATCTGCCTGGCTTTGCCCAAGGCCAACGGGACAGGATCGTCGCTGAGGCACGGGAACGACTTTTAGCCCTTGAAACCATTCAGGACGTCCAAATTGAAGTAGGCACCCCTCCTTCTCAAGGTGGCATTGGTCAAGCCGGCCATGGCCAAGCAGCCGAACGCCAGCCCATCCCAGGGGTCAAACAAGTCATTGCCGTTAGCAGTGGGAAAGGAGGCGTCGGCAAAAGCACCGTGGCGGTCAATCTTGCTTGCTCCCTGGCAAAACAGGGACTGCGTGTTGGCTTACTCGATGCTGATATTTACGGCCCTAATGCACCGATCATGCTTGGAGTTGCCGATCAAAGCCCCGAGGTCAATGGCTCTGGTGATGAGCAGCGGATGATCCCACTGGAGAGCTGCGGGGTCGCCGTGGTCTCGATGGGGTTGTTGATCGAAGAAAACCAACCAGTCATCTGGCGTGGACCGATGCTGAACGGGATTATTCGACAGTTTCTCTATCAGGTGGACTGGAGCGAGCGCGATGTGCTGGTTGTCGATCTTCCTCCTGGAACTGGCGATGCCCAACTTTCCCTGGCCCAGGCCGTTCCCATGGCAGGAGTGGTGATCGTGACCACGCCGCAAAAAGTGGCGTTGCAAGATGCCAGGCGAGGCTTGGCCATGTTCCTTCAGATGGGCGTCCCGGTTCTCGGCGTCGTTGAGAACATGAGCGCCTTCATCCCACCAGATCAGCCCCACAGGAGCTATGCCTTGTTTGGATCCGGGGGCGGACAAACATTGGCGGACGCCTTCGACGTGCCTCTTTTAGCGCAGATCCCGATGGAAATGTCTGTGCAAGAGGGAGGCGATCAAGGCCGGCCTATCAGCATCAGCCACCCCAGCTCCGTGAGTGCACAGGCCTTCAAAGAGCTGGCTGAGACAGTTGCCAACAGCCTTCAAGCGATCAGCTGAGCATGAAAATGGGCCCGATGAGTCGTGAACACAGCCTGTTCGCTCTCAACCGCCGCCGCAAAGGCTGGCGACTCAAGGAGCCGGTGTTGTGGGGTGTCCCCCTCGCCATGGTCATGGTGGCGGGTCTCTTGATCGCAAGCACCCAGCGCCAAGCTGATTACGCCGACTGGTATCACCACTGGATCACGGCTGCCGTGGGAGTTGTGATCGCGCTGGTGCTCGCCCGGCTTCCCTTGCTTCGGCTGAAACCACTGCTGATTCCGATCTACGCCATCACGGTGATCAGCCTGGTGGCCGTTCGCCTGATCGGCACCACTGCGCTCGGCGCTCAACGCTGGATCAGCATTGGCGGAGTGCACGTGCAGCCGTCCGAGTTTGCCAAATTGTCGGCCATTCTTTTGCTGGCGGCCGTGCTCGATCGGCACCCTGTCGAACGGCCCGTCGATCTGCTGCGTCCGCTGGGAATCATCTCGATTCCTTGGTTGCTGGTGTTCATCCAGCCTGATCTCGGAACATCGCTCGTTTTTGGAGCGCTGCTTCTCACGATGCTCTATTGGTCTGGCATGCCGATTGAGTGGCTCGTACTGCTGCTCTCACCCTTGGCGACGGCCCTACTCGCAGGCCTGTTCCCCTGGGGACTCGCGGCCTGGATCCCTTTAACCATGATCATTGCCTACCGATCATTGCCCTGGAAACGGGTGGCGCTCGCACTGGTGATGATCGTGCAATCGGCGGCGGCCCTCGTCACCCCTTGGATGTGGATGCACGGCTTACAGGACTATCAGCGTGATCGCCTCGTACTGTTTCTGGCCCCGGCCAAAGACCCCCTCGGGGGTGGCTATCACCTGTTGCAAAGCACCGTTGGCATTGGATCGGGTGGCTTGTTTGGGATGGGGCTGCTTCAAGGGCAACTCACGAAATTGCGCTTTATTCCTGAACAACACACCGACTTCATTTTCAGTGCCCTTGGGGAAGAGACTGGATTCTTAGGAACGCTGCTCGTTGTGATCGGATTTGCCCTCTTAATGGGGCGCCTCCTGCAGGTGGCAGGGCAAAGCCGTTCTGATTTCGAATCACTCGTGGTGATTGGTGTCGCCACCATGCTGATGTTTCAAGTGGTCGTGAACATCTTCATGACCATTGGCCTGGGTCCTGTGACTGGCATCCCCCTTCCGTTTATGAGTTACGGCCGAAGCGCCATGGTCGTGAATTTCCTCGCCTTAGGCCTATGTCTTTCGGTGTCAAGGCGCTCCAAGCGCTCCCTGAACCGATGAGCCAGTGATGTTGCTCCAGAGCATTCACCAACAGATGGCCCAGGGCGTGAGCGCGGGATGCTCCGATGACTCAACGGCGCGGCGGATGTGGTGGGCTGCGTTGGAAACGCTTCAGGAAACGCTTCAACAGAACGAAAAAGCCCCTGCTGGCGTTTGGCTTGCTGCCCCCTTGCCCGCGCTGTATTCACCCCAGCTCTTGAACAGCCTTCAGGGATGGGTCTGGGGACCGCAGGCACTCGGAGCTCTCACCTCGCCCACCACAAGCCTCCTGCCTGCAGACCTCTTGAGAGCTGGCAACAGCCAGGGAGGAGCCACCCAGTCACTCCAGGCATCGACCTTCAGGCACCTGCCCCTTCATGAGGGGGACAGCCACGACCCGCTGTTGGTTGTGATCACAGCCAAGGTGCAAATTGCCTTAGCCCTCCATGGAGAACCAAACCAACGGCAGCTGCTCATGCGCAGTGAGCCTGAAACCCTTGGCACCGTGCTTGGGCTGATTGAACAAAGGCTGAAACAGGATGCCCCCGATCAAGCACTGACTCTTCATCAAGCCCTCGAAGCGCTCGGCCCTCTGCAAAGCAGCTGTGCCCTCGGACAAACGTTCTGGCCAAGCCTGGCGGTGCGACTCGCGAGCATGGCTCCCACCGTGACCTTGCAGGCATCGGCATCAGCTCCTGCCGAGGGCCAACAGCACCCACAAAAAACGAGTGAACAAGATTCAGCGGCGAACAAGGTGGATGAGGAGTTGTCCTTGCTTGAGGCCATCGCCCATGAAGTGCGAACACCTCTTTCAACGATTCGCACCTTGATCCGCTCCTTGTTGAGGCGCAATGACTTGCCCGAAACCGCGATCAAGCGCCTTCAGATGATCGACACCGAATGCAGCGAACAAATTGACCGCTTTGGCCTGATCTTTCAGGCGGCAGAACTACAACGCCAGCCAGAAAGGCCCTCCGTGCTGGCTCAGACGGATCTCGGCAGCATGATCAGCCTCTTAACGCCCTCCTGGGAACAGCAGCTCCAGCGGCGCGGCATCGAGCTCAGTCTTTCCATCGCCAGCAACCTGCCGTACGTTCTCAGCGATCCAAGTCGCCTGGAGCCGATGCTGGGAGGCCTGGTCGACCGTTGCAGTCGAGGTCTTCCCAGTGGAAGCCAGCTCGTTCTAACCCTGCAACCCGCTGGAGCACGTCTCAAGTTGCAACTGCATGGCCAGAGTCCTGCAGAACGTGGAGAAGAGGGCGCCAGTCCAGAACCCATCGCCCAACTTGGCCCCGTACTGAGCTGGAATCCAGACACGGGAAGTTTGCAGCTCAGTCAGACCGCTACCCGGCGTTTACTCGCCCGGCTAGGAGGCCGACTCACCCAGCGACGAGATCGTGGTTTGACTGTATTTTTCCCTTTATCTCCGCATTGTTGACGGGTGTGAAGCTTCCAGGCCAGAAGGGCGATCAGAGCAGAACCGCGATGCTAATTTTTTGACATCACGGCATGCCGAATTCCGAGGAAAGCTATGACAGCATCCGCTTTAACCGGTCAGCTCCCCCAGTACATCGGAAGCACCGGCGGGCTGCTCAATTCCGCTGAAACGGAAGAGAAGTACGCGATCACCTGGACCAGCAAAAGCGCGCAAGCCTTTGAACTGCCCACAGGCGGAGCCGCGATGATGGTTTCTGGCGAAAACATCATGTATTTCGCCCGCAAAGAACAGTGCTTGGCCTTAGGCACCCAACTCCGCACCAAGTTCAAGCCTCGGATCGAAGACTTCAAGATCTATCGGATCTTCCCTGGTGGTGACACCGAGTTCCTCCATCCATTGGATGGTGTCTTCTCGGAGAAGGTCAACGAGGGACGGCCCATGGTGGGACACAACCCCAGGAGAATCGGAGCGAATCCCAATCCCGCAAACATTAAGTTCAGCGGCCGCAATACGTTCGACTCCTGACCCGCGTTCGGCCATGATGCCTAGCGGTCGGTTGCGACAATCTCCTCATGCTCTGCCCCGACCGCTCCGCCTTTTTTGAAGCAGCACGCTGCGGGGCAACCTTCATTCCCGTAGCCCATAGCTGGCCCGCTGATCTGGAAACCCCTCTCACCACCTGGCTCAAGGTCGGTGAAGGCCACCCGCCTGGGGTCTTACTCGAATCTGTCGAAGGTGGCGAGAACCTTGGACGTTGGAGTGTGATTGCCTGTGATCCTTTATGGACCCTCTCAGCCAGAGGGAATGCCCTAACCCGCCGCTGGCGAGACGGCTACGAAGAGAGCTTTCAAGGCAATCCCCTCGACGTTCTTCGTGAATGCACGAATGCCTACAAGCCCGTCTCTCTCCCAGGGCTGCCACCCCTTGGCCAGTTGTATGGCATGTGGGGGTATGAGCTGATCCGCTGGATTGAACCCAGCGTTCCCGTGCATCAAGCCGACGAGGACGCCCCTCCTGACGGCATTTGGATGCTGATGGACAGCATCTTGATCATCGATCAAGTGAAGCGTTTGATCACGGCTGTGGCTTACGGAGATTTGAGCAGCACGAGGGCCGCGGCCAAGACCGCAGATCAGGCCTGGGACGAAGCCATGGGTCGCATCGATGGGCTTGAAAACCGCATGGCATCACCTCTCCCCCAAGTGCGTCCCCTGCGCTGGAAGCCTGATGCGAGGCCTACCCCTGAAACAGAGAGCAATCGATCCCCAGACAATTATCAACAAGCCGTTGCCACGGCCCAAGAACACATCGCCGCAGGAGACGCCTTCCAGCTCGTGATCAGCCAACGGCTGGAAACACGCGTCTCGCAGCCACCCTTAGAGATCTACCGGAGCTTGAGGATGGTCAATCCATCCCCTTACATGGCCTTCTTTGATTTCGGGGACTGGTACCTGATCGGCTCAAGCCCTGAAGTGATGGTCAAGGCAGAACCAGACCAGGGAGGTATTCGTGCCAGCTTGAGGCCCATCGCTGGCACGCGCCCACGCGGGCGCAATGAACTGGAAGACCGAAATTTTGAAGTGGATCTTCTTGCTGATCCCAAAGAGCGGGCTGAACACGTGATGTTGGTTGACCTTGGCCGCAATGACCTAGGCCGGGTTTGCGCCGCTGGCACGGTGGATGTCAAGGAGCTGATGGTGATCGAGCGCTACTCCCATGTCATGCACATCGTGAGCCAAGTTGAAGGACGCTTGGCTCAAGGACTAGACATCTGGGATTTGCTGATGGCCTCGTTCCCGGCGGGAACGGTGAGCGGCGCGCCAAAAATCAGGGCCATGCAGCTGATCCATCAGTTGGAGCCCGATGCTCGAGGGCCTTACTCCGGCGTCTACGGTTCCGTAGATCTAGCCGGCGCTCTCAACACGGCTATCACCATTCGCACGATGGTGGTCCGTCCTCACCCTGAGGGGGGGTGGAAGATTCAAGTGCAAGCTGGCGCTGGCGTCGTCGCCGATTCCGACCCTGCTTCTGAGTATCAAGAAACCCTGAACAAGGCCCGCGCCATGCTCACCGCTCTCGCTTGCCTTGAGGATGCGAAGTCATGATCCAAAAACTCAGACTCAAAGGATTTGAAGTAGAGCTGTTCACCGGTCGAAGCACCGGTGAAAACGTTGGTGTAGCAGAGCTGGTCAAGCAGGATCTCACTGAATTTTGCGTGGAGCCCGACCACCGCAATCTGGAATACATCACAGAGCCTGAATCCGATTATGGAAAACTCAAAGAAGCCCTTCTAGCCCCCCGCCGGCGCCTACGGACTTGGCTTGCAGAACGTGATCTCACCTTGCTCCCAGGCAGCACTCTCACCTTGGGAGATGCCACGCGATTTGAACGATCCAATCCAAACGACCCTTATCACGACCTGATCGAAGCCACCTATGGCACCACGGTCGTCACAGCCAGCATCCATATCAACTTGGGGATCAGTGAACCGGCCGATTTATTTCCCGCTCTTCGGCTTGTGCGTTGTGAAGCAGCCCTTCTGCTTGCCCTGAGCGCTAGTTCACCCTTTCTCAACCGCCAGATCACCGGCGCCCATTCACAACGTTGGCTGCAATTCCCCCTCACTCCCAAACAGGTCCCCCTGTTTCGCGATCTCGAGCATTTCGTTGAATGGACTGACATCCAGCTGGTGGAGGGGCGCATGCACAACGTGCGCCATCTATGGACGTCCGTCCGTCCCAATGGTCCACAGCGGCCCTTTGACCTCAACCGGCTCGAGCTACGGATCTGCGATCTCGTCACCAATCCAGATCTGCTGCTGGCGATTACTGCCCTGATGGAACTGCGCGTGTTGATGTTGCTTCGGGAGCCCGAACAACTCGACCCCTTCAAGGCAAGTGACCTGAGCGCCGACCAGCTCATGGTGCTCAGCGATCGCAATGACGCCGCTGCCGCCAGGCATAGCCTCGATGCACAGTTGCATGATTGGCGTGATGGTCGCCAACGGTTATGTCGTGACTGGCTCAAGGACATGATCAACGCCGTGATGCCTGCAGCGCACGAGCTTGGCCTTGCATCTTGCTTGCTTCCTCTCGAAGTCGTTCTCGCAGAAGGGAATCAAGCCATGCGTTGGCTCAAAGGAATCGAGAGTGGACGCAGCCTTGAAGAGGAATTCCGCACGGGAATTCTCGAGATGGAACAGGAAGAACAGCCGGTCGACCGATTCCTCGCTGACGCTTTGGGATGATCATGATTCCATCTGATAGCGGTTTCCCATCGATGCATTCGTCCTCAGCCCTGATTCCTGAGAGCACACAGCCCAGGGCTGATGGCAACGAAGCAGGCGGTGGACAGCTCCTGCAGCAACGGCTTGCTCTGGTTGAAGACCTGTGGCGAACGGTTCTGCGCAGCGAATGTCCACCGGAGCAGGCCGAGCGACTGCTGCGAATGAAGCAGCTCAGTGATCCGGTCCTTCCTGGCGAGCATCCAGCTGGAACCGATGCACTGATTGATCTCATTAAAGAGATGGATCTTGCCGAGGCCATCGCTGCCGCAAGAGCGTTCTCGTTGTATTTCCAGCTCGTCAACATCCTGGAACAACGCATCGAAGAGGACACCTACCTCGAGAGCATTAATCGATCCCAAGACCAGGCAGAGCAATTCGATCCCTTTGCCCCGCCTCTAGCCACCCAGACCGAACCGGCAACGTTTAGAGAATTATTTGAACGCCTGAGACGACTCAACGTTCCTCCAGCCCAGCTTGAGGCCCTGCTCCAAGAACTCGATATCCGTTTGGTCTTCACGGCCCACCCCACGGAGATCGTGCGCCATACCGTGCGCCATAAACAGCGACGCGTTGCCAGTCTCCTGCAGCAACTTGAGACGCAGCCACTGACACCCTCAGGGGCTACAGACAGCGTGCGACTTCAGCTGGAAGAAGAGATTCGGCTTTGGTGGAGAACCGATGAGCTCCATCAGTTCAAGCCATCGGTTCTGGATGAAGTGGACTACGCCCTCCATTACTTCCAGCAGGTTCTGTTCAATGCCATGCCGCAGCTGCGGCGGCGGATCGTCGCGTCCCTTGCGGCGAGCTATCCAGACGTCAGGGTTCCTTCGTCATCGTTTTGCACGTTTGGATCATGGGTGGGATCCGACCGGGATGGAAACCCCTCCGTCACCACTGAAATCACCTGGCGTACAGCCTGTTATCAACGCCAGTTAATGCTTGACCGGTACGTGAGCGCCGTTCAACACCTTCGCAATCAACTCAGCATTTCCATGCAATGGAGCCAGGTGAGTGCTCCACTGCTCGAATCCTTGGAAATGGACCGACTGCGCTTCCCAGATGTCTATGAGGAGCGTGCCACCCGATACCGGCTTGAGCCCTATCGGCTCAAGCTCAGCTTCGTGTTGGAGCGCTTACGTCTCACACAGTTGCGCAACCAGCAACTGGCTGATGCCGGTTGGCGAACCCCGCCTGAAGGATTGCCATCCAGTACTCCAGGTAACGCCCCAAGTGATGCTCTCCACTACGGCTCGATTGCTGAGTTCCGCAGCGAGCTCGAACTGATCCGCACCAGCTTGGTCAACACAGATCTGAGCTGTGAACCCCTCGACACCCTGCTCACGCAAGTGCATATTTTTGCGTTTTCACTGGCAGGTCTCGACATTCGGCAAGAAAGCACGCGACACAGTGATGCCCTTGACGAACTAAGCCGCTACATCAATCCAGATCGTGCCTACGGAGAGATGGACGAGGCGGAGCGAGTGGCCTGGTTGATGGAGGAATTGCAAACGCGTCGTCCCTTGATTCCACCGGCTGTTAGCTGGTCTGCGGCCACAGCTGAAACGGTGGACGTATTCCGGATGCTCCACCGTTTGCAGGATGAATTCGGTAGCCGTATTTGTGGGACCTACGTGATCTCAATGAGTCACAGCGTCTCCGATTTACTCGAGGTGCTTCTGCTCGCAAAAGAAGCGGGCTTGGTTGATCCGTCGTCCCGCCATGCCGACCTCCTTGTCGTCCCACTGTTCGAGACCGTGGAAGATCTGCAAAGGGCCCCTGAGGTGATGGAGCAACTATTCCAGACCCCGCTCTATCGAGATTTGTTGCCCAAGGTCGGCACCCAGGGGCTGCTTCTGCAAGAGCTCATGCTCGGATACTCCGATAGCAATAAGGATTCAGGGTTTCTCTCCAGCAACTGGGAGATCCATCAAGCCCAGATCGCATTGCAAGATTTGGCATCTCGTCAGGGCATTGCCCTGCGTTTATTCCACGGGCGTGGCGGGTCTGTCGGGCGTGGTGGTGGCCCGGCCTACCAAGCGATCTTGGCTCAGCCAAGTGGCACTCTGCAGGGACGCATCAAAATTACGGAGCAAGGCGAAGTCCTGGCCTCGAAGTACAGCTTGCCGGAGCTGGCCCTCTACAACCTTGAGACAGTAACCACCGCAGTTGTCCAAAACAGCCTGGTGACCAACCAACTCGATGCAACACCGAGCTGGAATGAATTGATGTCCCGGGTCGCCAAGAGCTCACGGCGCCATTACAGGGCCTTGGTGCACGACAACCCTGATCTTGTCGCCTTTTTCCAACAGGTCACTCCCATCGAGGAAATCAGCAAACTGCAGATTTCCAGTCGCCCCGCACGAAGGAAAACAGGCGCTCGGGACCTTTCCAGTCTGAGGGCCATTCCCTGGGTGTTCGGTTGGACCCAGAGCCGCTTCCTACTACCCAGCTGGTTTGGAGTTGGTTCAGCCCTGAGTGAAGAGCTGGAGGCCGATCCAGACCAACTCACCTTGTTGCGCACCTTGCATCAGCGCTGGCCTTTCTTCCGCATGCTGATTTCCAAAGTGGAGATGACGCTCTCCAAGGTGGATCTTGATTTAGCGCGTCATTACGTGACCAGTTTGGGCAGTGCTGAGAACCACGAAGCGTTTGAACAGATTTACGCGACGGTAGCCGAGGAATACGCACGAACGAAGGAGCTTGTGTTGGCCATCACAGGCCAGGAGAGGCTTCTTGATGCCGATCCCGCCCTGCAGCTCTCGGTTGATCTACGCAATCGCACGATCGTTCCGCTTGGCTTTCTTCAAGTTGCGTTGTTGCGTCGCCTGAGAGATCAAAACCGTCAACCTCCGATGAGTGAATCGCCCAGCAGCGACGGAGACGGACGCACCTACAGCCGTAGCGAGCTCCTGCGCGGTGCACTTCTCACCATCAACGGCATCGCTGCAGGCATGCGCAATACAGGCTGAGTGTCACCGCTTCCATTCCGGCAGCAAGCCGCTGCACCAAGACTGCCTACCCACTACCGGTTGCAGACTGAGCCCTATCCGAGCGGTGAGGCAATCAACGCGCTGCTGATCTCATGCGGTGAGCCCGCTCATCCCGAGGAGCGTTGGTCTTTAGCTCTTAGTCGCAGCCTCTGGCAGCTCAGCATCGTCGACGAGCGCGATCAAACGCTGGTTGGCTTCATTCGAGCCACGAGTGACCTGGCCTTAAATGCCAATCTCTGGAATCTCGCCGCCTGTCCTGGCGACGACCAGAACGCGCTACTAAACGCCTTGTTGCATCACGCCCTTGCAAGCTTAAAAAAAGAATTGCCAGGATGCAGCATCTCGATCTCCGCACCCGCCATTGCACTTGAGGGATTGAAAAAACAAGGGTTTATCCTTGACCCTGGCGGGATTCGCGCCATGGGCTTGAGGCTCCGATAAAGGCTGGAGCCTGAAGTATCACGAGCATGGAGGGACTCGAACCCCCGACCCTCAGAACCGGAATCTGATGCTCTATCCAACTGAGCTACATGCCCCTGCGGCTGCCGCGACAGCTGCCGGTATTGATCGGCAAAATCAGCCGATCCAAGTACCTTAGCGACACGACGCATTCGGACCAATTCGGCTTCTCCAGCTTCAACTGCAGGGCTTTCGCAATCACAGCAACCTGCAGCTGGAGATCAAAGCACCACGCCTCCTGGTGATCGGTAGCAACGGTGTGGGCAAATCAAACCTGCTGGAATCCGTGGAGCTCCTCGGCAGCCTGCGCTCGCACCGAGCCAGCCAGGATGGAGATCTCATCCATTGGGACGCCAGCCGTGCCCTGCTAAAGGCAACCTGCGCAGACCAGCAGATCCTTGAACTGGAACTGCGTCGCCGCGGCGGCCGCCAAGCCAAGCGCAACGGGAAACCACTGCAACGACAGCTGGACTTGATTGGTCCTCTGCGCTGCGTGGGCTTCAGCGCCCTCGACCTGCATCTCGTGAGAGGCGAGCCCGCCCTGCGCCGCCAGTGGCTCGATCGTGTTGTGCTTCAGCTGGAGCCTGTTTATGCCGATCTCATCAGTCGCTACGGGCGCTTGCTGAGACAGCGGGCCCAATTCTGGCGACGGGGAGGGTTATCAACAGGCATGGAACCGCAAGCGCTCCTCGAAAGCTTTGATAGCCAAATGGCTCTTGTGAGCACACGCATTCATCGCAGGCGTCTGCGAGCCCTTGCCCGACTAGAGCCCCTAGCCGCTGTATGGCAAGACAGGCTGAGTGAAGGCCGGGAGCAACTTCAGCTTTGCTACACCCCTGGCAGTGCCTTGATCGGAGAAGAACAGGAGGAATCCTGGCGACTGACGATTGAGCAACAGCTCCGAGACCAACGCAAGGAAGAAGAACGTTTAGGCAGCTGCCGAGTTGGACCTCATCGCGACGAAATCGAAATGCGGATCAATGGAACCGCGGCAAGACGTTTCGGCTCATCTGGCCAACAACGCACCCTAGTGCTGGCCTTGAAGATGGCGGAGTTACAACTGGTCGGGGAACTCTGTGGCGAACCTCCCCTTCTTTTGCTGGATGACGTTTTGGCAGAACTCGACCCCACACGGCAGCTGGCCCTCCTCGAGGCCGTTGGAGAAAACCATCAATGCCTTGTTAGTGCCACCCATCTCGACGCCTTTGAAGGCGGATGGCGTGAGCAGTCGCAGATTCTCGAGGCAGACAGCTTGAGATCACAGTCCGAGACGCGGTAGGGTCGCGAGCCATTTACATGAAGATTCTTGATGGAGCAGTCCTTGTTCAGCCTGCATCCCAACCCGGGATGGGCGACGAAAGAGAGCACTACAGACCTCAGCTCCGACGCGACCACGCGCAGTGCAACCGACACCAGTGCAACCGACATGGTTGGTAAACACTGCATTCTCGAGCTCTACGACTGCGATCCTTCAAAGCTCGACGACGAAACTTTTCTCAGACACACCATCACGACAGCAGCCCACCGTGCTGGTGCAACTCTGCTCAACCTGATCACCCACCGCTTCGAACCCCAAGGGGTGACAGGTCTGGCACTCCTGGCTGAATCCCACATCTCCATTCACACCTGGCCTGAAAACGGATACGCAGCCGTGGATGTTTTTACCTGTGGTGACCACACCATGCCGGAGAAAGCCTGTGAGGTGCTGTGCGAAGACCTAGGTGCTGGTCGTCACGCCCTACGCAGCTTCTTACGGGAAACACCGGCAGCGCTTGGAACAACCGAGCGGATGCCGGCCGTTCCGATCGCGGCCTGAGTGCAAGACCTGGGTTCAGAGGTGGTTGTAAGACGCCGCCTCTGCGGCGAGCAGATTGTTCGTAATCGGGTGCTTTTGAAAATGTTCAATGGCTTGCCTGATGTCTTGCAGAAGCAGGTCCGCCATGTCGCGAGTGAAGTCTCGCTTCACCAAAATTCGTTGGAAGGCTGTTGATTCCAGTTCTCCTGTAAAGGGGTAGGCAGGCACCTGCCAGCCACGCATCCGCAACCGATCGGCAAAGTCATAGAGGTTGAAGCCATGATCCGGATTGTCATCAAGAGTCCAAACCACGGTGGGAATGCCCTGGTCGGGAGCACCGTCATGGATGATTTTGAACAGGTCCATCTCCCGTAATTTTTCGGCGAAGTACTGCGCATTGGCATGACTGGCCATATGAAGCATGCGATAGCCCTCTCGACCTAAGCGCACAAATTCGTGATATTGAGCGATCACCTGACCTGCCGGCCTTGAAAAATTAATCTGGAATGTCGGCATGTCTCCACCCAGATAGGTCACGTGAAAGACCAGCTCATCGGGCAGATCATCCTGACTACGCCAGAGAACCCAGCCCACGCCCAGGGGTGCCAAACCAAATTTATGGCCTGAAGCATTAATCGATTTCACGCGTTCCAAGCGAAAGTCCCACAGGGGGAGATCCGGTGCGCAGAACGGAGCAAGAAAGCCACCACTGGCCGCATCCACGTGAATCGGCACATCAAGGCCTGTACGAGCCTGAAGGTCATCCAAAGCCTTGCTGATGGACTCAATGTCCTCATAAAGGCCGTGATACGTCACCCCAAGCGTGGGCACCACAAAAATCGTGTTCTCATCCACAGCCTCGATAACACGCTCAGGACTGATACATAATTCACCAGTAAGCATCTCTAATTCACGCATTTCAATATCCCAATAGCGCGCAAATTTCTTCCAGCAGATCTGCACACTGCCACACACCATGTTGGGCTTATCGGTTGGCAAGCCTGCCGCCTCGCGACGTTTGCGCCACCGCCACTTCGCGGCCATCCCTCCAAGCATGGCCGCTTCACTACTGCCAATGGTGGAGCATCCAACGGCGGCACCAGGGGCATTCCACAAGTCGGCCATCATTGAAACGCAGCGACTCTCAAGCTCCGCCGTCTGAGGATATTCATCTTTATCGATCAGATTTTTATCCACTCCCAGAGTCATCAACTCCATCGCACTTTGCGCTTGATAGGTCTGACAAAATGTGGCCAAGTTCTGCTTACTATTTCCATCAAGAAGCAACTCTTCTTTCAAAAGTTGCACTGTGGAATTGCCCTCACGCCCTACTCCTGGGAAATGATGCTTTGGCAGCGGAGAGAGCATGGCATCAACCATGGCCTGCTCCTCACTGTCATGGAGATAATGACGGGATTGATGCAGTGCCACAAGAAAGGATTCATCTTTATAGAAACTATTCAGAGCGGGCAACCAGCGCCACAGTCGTTACGAAGTCGATGTTTGATCGAACGTCTAAACGCGATTGAGCTTGCCGCTCACCAGACCCTCCACGTCCACACTCACGGAGGTGAAACCAAGACTGAGAAGGGTTTTCACCAATTCACGCCGCAGCAAAGGCTGCAAAAGATCGGCAATTCGCTCCTCTGGAACCTCCACCCGAGCCGCCAGTCCGTGGCTACGCACCCGAACCTGATCAAATCCGTGCTGAATCAACCAGGCTTCTGCCTGTCCCACCCGCTGAAGGCGTTCACTGCTGATGGCTTCTCCGTAGGGGAAGCGGGAAGCAAGGCAAGGCTGCGCAGGCTTATCCCACCAAGGGAAACCAAGCGCCCAAGACAAGCGGCGAACGGTCGCCTTCGTGATGCCAAGTTCAGCCAATGGGGAGCGAACACCAGCTTCCAGCGCTGCCGCAATCCCAGGACGATGATCACCTAAATCATCTTGATTCACCCCATCGAGGACAAGGGCGCCGTTGGCTTCAGCCGCAATCGGAGCGAGATGGCGATGCAGCTCTCGCTTGCAGGCATAGCAACGGTCCTGAGGATTGCTGGTGTAACTCGGATCTTCAAGCTCAAGAGTGGACACCTCCTGATGCCGCATCCCAAGCCAGGCTGCCTGCTGACGTGCTTCCACCAGGAGATGGGGCGCTAGGGAGGGTGAAACGCCCGTAATCGCTAAGGCCTGTTCGCCGAGCTGCTCATGGGCGATTGCTGCAACGAGGCTGCTGTCAACACCACCCGAATAAGCAACACACACGTGCTTCTGAGCCGCAACGTCATTACGCAACCGCTCCAAGAGGTCACATTCCAGCTCGGACAACGATTCGAGCTGGCGGAAGATCACGTTGGTCACTGCCGTTGCTCGAAATCTCTGTATGCTCCCAGCGTAAGAAGACTCATCCTTTTCCCGCCAATGGATGCAGTCTCATCCGGTACGTCACAAGCCAACCGCTCTCGCGGCAACCGCGGCGTCGGAATCGTCACGGCTGCTGACAGCCGCGAGCGGAGCCTCGGTCAGTTGCATGTGTATGACGGTGAGGGCAAGGGCAAAAGCCAAGCAGCCTTGGGTGTTGTGCTGCGCACCATCGGCCTTGGGATCTGCGAGCAAAGACGCACAAGGGTTCTGTTGCTTCGATTCCTCAAAGGGCCAGGACGGGCTTACGACGAAGATGCCGCGATCGAAGCTCTGCAACAGGGTTTCCCCCACTTAATTGATCAGGTTCGAACGGGCCGGGGAGACTATTTCAGTGTGGATGAGGTGAAACGCTTCGACCGACAGGAAGCTCAACGGGGCTGGGACATCGCCAAAGGAGCCATTGCAAGCGCTTTGTACTCCGTCGTCGTTCTCGATGAACTCAATCCAGTGCTGGATCTCGGCTTACTCGAAACCGAAGATGTGATTCGGTCGCTGAAGAGCCGACCGGAAGGCATGGAAATCATCGTCACCGGGCGTGGAGCTCCACGCCCATTAGTGGAAATTGCAGATCTTCACTCTGAAATGCGCGCGCACCGACGCCCAGAGGTGGACAACAACGCAGCGCTGTCGTTTGTCACGGCAGGCGGCATCGAGATCTACACCGGTGAAGGAAAAGGGAAATCCACCAGTGCCCTCGGAAAAGCTCTGCAAGCGATCGGCAGAGGAATCAGCCAGGACAAAAGCCATCGCGTACTGATCCTGCAATGGCTTAAAGGAGGAAGTGGGTATACAGAAGACGCCGCGATCGCAGCCTTGCGTGAGAGTTATCCCCATTTGGTCGATCACCTTCGCTCAGGGCGTGATGCCATCGTTTGGCGTGGCCAGCAACAACCCATCGACTACGTAGAAGCAGAACGCGCCTGGGAAATCGCCAGAGCTGCGATCGCAAGTGGGCTCTACAAAACCGTGATTCTCGATGAGTTGAACCCCACAGTGGATCTCGAGCTTCTACCGGTTGAACCCATCGTTCAGGCCTTGCTCCGTAAGCCCACAGAGACGGAGGTGATTATTACCGGCCGGTGCAAACACCAGCCGGCCTATTTCGACCTTGCAAGCGTCCATTCAGAGATGGTGTGCCACAAGCACTACGCCGAGCAGGGCGTTGATCTCAAGCGCGGTGTCGATTACTAATCGCGCTCAATAGCGCGGAACGGAAGGGTCAATCTGCTCTGACCAGGCATCAATCCCGCCTTCCACGTTGACCGCATCGATGCCGTGGCTGGCAAGAAGCTCTACCGCCTTAGCCGAACGTCCTCCCAGTTTGCAGTGCACATAAACCGTTCGGCTCGCCGCGATGGCCTGGATGCGTTCGATCACCTCATCACTCTCAAGCGTGGACAACGGGATCAATTCGGAGCCAGCGATCACAGCAACCTCAACTTCTGCTGGATTGCGCACATCGATCAACGCCAAGTCTTGGTTCTGATCCAACAGGGCTTTGAGCGCAACCACAGAAATGCTTTTCATCAGATTCGATCTCTCCCCGGAGATCGAACCTCCGGCCGTGCAGAACGCTTGGTAGTCAATCAGCTTTTCGACGGGGGCGCGACTTGGCCTTCTTCGCAAGGTGAGCTCGCGAAACCGCATCGACAAGCCATCCACTAAGAGCAACCGACCATCAAGGGGGGTCCCAATTCCGGTGATCAGCTTGATGACCTCAGCGGCCTGAATCAGGCCAATCAAGCCAGGCATCACACCCATCACTCCTCCATCAGCGCAGGAGGGGACGAGCCCTTGCGGCGGCGGCTCCGGGACCAGGTCTCGATAATCCGGTGATTCACTCCCAAGATTGAACACACTCACTTGCCCTTCAAAGCGCTGGACCGAGCCATACACGAACGGTCGCTTGGTCAAGACGCAGGCGTCATTAATCAAATAGCGACTGGCGAAATTATCCGTTCCGTCTACCACCACGTCGTACGCAGAAACCAGCTCCAGCGCATTGCTCGCCGACAAGCGGACACCATGCTCTTCCACCCGACAAAAGGGATTGAGATCTTTTATTCGAGAACCCGCTGATGACGTTTTGGCCTGGCCCACCGTTCCCGTGCCATGGATCACCTGACGTTGCAGGTTGGAGGGCTCAACAAGGTCATCATCCACAACCCCGATGCGACCCACCCCTGCCGCCGCCAAATAAAGCAGGAGCGGCGAACCCAGGCCACCAGCACCAATGCACAACACCGAGCCTGCTTTTAAGCGTTGCTGTCCGGCAATGCCCACTTCGGGGAGGGTGATATGGCGGGCATATCTGGTCTTCTCCTCTCCACTTAGCTGAGGAGCACCCCCCGCTTCAGTCATGGCGAATCCCAGGATCTCCTGGAAGGGACGTCAGAGGAGTCTCCCCCATGACCCGAATCGGCAGAGGCTGAACCTCGGCGGGAGCGCAATGGGGAGCCTCGACCTCCAGCCACCAAGCCGCAAGGGCATGGTTGTTTCCCATGATCAGCATCAATCCTGAGCTCCCAGCCCAAAGACGATCTCTTCGACTAGGCACCACCGAAGCTCCCGGATGGGAATGGGCACTCCCAAGCACTTTTAATGAGCGCGACCGCGCCCAACGTTGCGCGGCAATTTGCTCACGGGGGTCGAGCTCAAAACGATCTTTTTCTTGACGACCCACCATGTTTCGGCAAGGCCAGATCAACTGCACGCACCAATCATCCGCGGCTGAATCCGCCAAGCCATGCTCCTCTCCGAGCAACAGAGCACAGCCTTCTGCAGGTGCGGGAGCCAGAAGATCGTGACGGAGAACCATTAGGCATTCAGCACCAATGATCAACTGGGATGGCGCTTGTGAAAAAAGACCGATAATCTCAGCCAAAATCTGCACTAAGCATTAGTTCCATGAGCGAGGAGTCCACCACCCCGGCGAGTGAGTCAACTTGGACCGCTAACACCAGCGAATCATCCACCAACACTGAAACCGCCAACTTTTCTGAGCGCTACAGCGAAATTCTCGGAAAAGTCAACGAGACCTTAGACAAGGTGGATTGGAGCCAAGCCGGTCGTATTGGCAAAGTGGTTGGAATTTTTGCAGCTGTCATCGTTGCCCAAATTCTGATTAAGGGCATTCTCGACACCATCAATCTTCTTCCTGTCGTCCCAGGGCTCCTAGAGCTTCTCGGCGTTGTGGTGGTGGGCCAATGGAGCTGGAAAAATCTCACCACCAGTGAAAAGCGCACCGCTTTGGTGAATCGCGTTCAGACCCTACGTAGCGAATACCTCGGCTAAAACGGAGCGGATTTTCTCTCTCAATCACAACAACATTGACCTCATGGCATCGATTGCTGTGAGGGATTTTTTTTGGTAGCCACCTCCAAACAGATTGGCGTGATTCAACAGGTGATAGAGGTTGTAAACGACAATCCGATCGTCATGTTTGGGATCTAGCGGCCATTCCTGTTGATAGCCCTCGTAAAAGCGGGCACTGAATCCACCAAACAGGTGAGTCATCGCCAGATCCACCTCCCGATCAGCCCACCAACAGGCCGGGTCGATCAAGGCTCCCCGTCCATCAACGAGCACTGACGCGTTTCCTCCCCACAGATCGCCATGCACGAGGCAGGGCTCGGGCTGATGTTGATCCAACCAAACCCTTGTGGCTGCAAGCAACGGTTCGAGTGGATCCAGAGCCAATCCCCAGTTGGATGCCAACTGAAGCTGGGGGATCAGTCGCAAGCTCACAAACGCATCACCCCAAGACGGCAACCAACCAGCTGGTTGCGGCCCCAAGCCAATAAAGCCCTCTTCATCCCAACCAAATCGATCCAACCCAGCTTCAGCAGATGCTCGATGAAGGAGGGCTAACCCTCGCCCTAGCTGATGTTGATCCCCTCGCCCGGACTCAAGCCAGGGCAAAATCATCGCCGCTCGCTCTCCCACCGGGACCACTCCAAGCGGATCAGGGATCAACAGCAGCTCAGGGTCAGCCCAATGCTTGAGGGAGCGGAGCCCCCGGGCTTCCACGTGGAGCATGGCTGGTGACGCCAGCTTCAGGAAGAGAGATCGCCCATCCGATAAGTCAGCACGCCAGGTGGAGGCACTGCAAGCAGGCTCCAGGGTCTTGCACTCACAGCCCTGGAGCTGACCACAATCGTTTTGCAACGCCTCCAGCAGTTGCCTTCGCATTCACGATCTCCCTAACGCAACTGTCAGCATGGCCTGATGCAAAAACGCGACGACGTGATCGTGGTCGGCGGTGGCATCGCTGGACTCACGGCAGCGGCACTGCTGGCACGCGACGGTGTTTCGGTCACCCTTTTAGAAGCGCATTATCAGCCGGGGGGCTGTGCAGGCACCTTCCGTCGAGGGGCGTACACCTTTGATGTTGGTGCCACCCAAGTGGCAGGGCTCGAACCTGGTGGCAGCCATGCCCGCATCTTTCAACATCTGGATCTGCCCTTACCAGAGGCAGAACTACTGGATCCAGGCTGCGTCGTCGACCTGGCCGATGGATCTCCCCCCGTGCACCTTTGGCACGACCCCCTGCGCTGGAAGCAGGAACGGCAACAACAATTTCCAGGCAGCGAAAGGTTCTGGCAGCTCTGCAGCTTTCTTCACCAAAGCAATTGGCTCTTTGCGGCTTCCGACCCGGTCTTACCGATTCGCAATGGCTGGGATTTCAAGCAAACACTGGCAGCGATCAATCCAGGCAATCTGCTCAGCGCCCCTCTGAGTCTCTGCACAGTCAAAGACCTTTTAACGCTGTCTGGCTGCGGCAGTGATCAACGCCTGCGGCGCTTTCTCGATCTACAACTCCGGCTTTACTCCCAACAGCCCGCCGATCAGACCGCAGCGCTTTACGGAGCGACGGTGTTGCAAATGACCCAAGCCCCTCTGGGCCTATGGCACCTTCACGGATCCATGCAAGTGCTCAGTGAACTGCTGGCATCTGGGTTGAAGCGCGATGGAGGAACCATGCTTCTGCGTCACCGCGTCCAGCAATTGCAGCAAAACTCAGATGGGTCAGGCTGGCAACTTCGCGTTGAAGGACCAGACCGGAAAAAGCAGATCTTTGACGCTGGCGACGTCATCAGCACCCTCCCGCCTCAATGCCTCCCTGAGCTGATCGCTCCTGAACACAGCGCTGACAAGAGGCCGATGCCAGCGCCCTATCGCCAACACCTCACCGAGCTCGAGGCCCCCAGTGGGGCACTGGTATTTTATGGCGCCATCGACAGGGCCTATCTGCCAAACGACTGTCCAGGCCATTACCAACGGGATGCAAGCGATCCTGGCTCAATGTTTATCTCGATCAGCCGAGAGGGAGATGGCCGAGCGCCGAAAGGGCAAGCCACTGTGATTGCCAGCGTGTTTACAACCCCTAAGGGTTGGTTCTCGGGCTCAGAAACGGAGTACCAAAGCAAAAAAAAGGCCTGTCAAACCAAGATCCGCAACGAGGTGGAAGCCGCCTTGGGCTTGTCAGATCACACCTGGCTTCATCAGGAGCTGGCAACACCGAGGGGCTTTCTGCGCTGGACCGGTCGGCCCAACGGCATCGTCGGCGGTTTGGGGCAATCTCCCAGCCGTTTCGGACCTTTTGGCCTGGCGAGCCGCACGCCAATGCCTGGGCTCTGGCTCTGTGGAGATTCCATTCATCCAGGTGAGGGAACAGCAGGGGTCACCCTGTCTGCCTTCATGGCCTGCAGACAATTGCTCGCTCAACGCGGCCAAACCCTTGAGCTCAACAGTTGAAACCCTCCGCTACTCAGAAAGGAACTGCGGTCGTAGCGACTGCGTTTTTTCCAGCTCTTTCTCGAGCTGAGCCCAATGCCCCTCAAGAATCGCTTCTTCCAGCTGCTCCAAACTCCAGCGATAAGCCGCTAAGGAGCGAAGCACCGCCTGCGTGTTGTGCGCCGTCATGGCAGTCCCGAGAGCCGGGTTGCCACCCCCCACTCGGCTCGTATCGGCAAAACCGCTCGACGCCAAGGTCCTCGCCAGATCCAGCACAGCAGGATCCCGTTCTTCTCCTACCGCCCGCAATAAAGCAGCACTCACGATGACGGGGAGATGGGAGATCAGCGCCACGGCTTGGTCATGACGGGCCGCATCAGCTGTCAGCCAATGACTACCGAGCCGCAAGGCCAACTGGTGGATCAGCTCAAGGGCCACTGGATCCGTCGCAGACTCAGGTGTTGACACCCAAGGACGGCCACAAAAAAGTCCTGGAAAACCAGAATCAACCCCCGCTTGAGCCGTTCCCGCCATGGGATGACTCCCCACAAAGCGCGGATGAAGATCGCGCCAAACCGCCAGGACCTCTGCCTTCACAGAGCCCACATCAGTGACCACCGCCTGCTCGGGGAGGGCCTTCAGCAGGCTCTCTTCCGGTGCCAGCAACAAGGCCAAGGGGAGGGCCAGGATCACCAGGTCGCAATCTTGAAGACAGCTGGGATCCGTGCTCACCAGTGGAGCAAGCCCTCTGCTGCGGGCCCGTTCAGCGGTGACTTCACGGTGAACCAGGCCTTGCACCTCAACCCCTTGTTGGCTGAGGTCAAGGGCGATCGAGCCACCGATCAAGCCCATCCCCACCACGCCGACGCGCTGGATCCACCACGGCTGCACCGCTTGCCCCTGATCCATCGGATCGATTTCGCTCATTCACCCATGTTGATCGATCGATCCGCATGAACCAAACCCATTCAGGGCACTGCTTAGGCTCCTTGGATGCTGGAAGTCCAAGCCCATCAGCAGCTCAAGCAACTTCTCCATCTCGAGGAGATGCCATGGGAGCACCATCTGACGCTTAGCCGTCTGATCGGTCGCAGCTTGCGCAGACAAGATCGCACCCGCATCCGGTTATCTGCGGGTGAGCGGGATCGCTGGTGGCTGGGGTTGCTCGTTCCTCTTTGCCTGCATTCCGAAGACTGTGTGCTGGTGCTCGATGAACGCCAACGGCAACGCTTCCTTCAAGTGGAACTGCCCCGTCTTCGCCAGGGTGGCCTAAGGCTTGCCTGTTGGAGTGGCAGCTCTGCTCCCCCCGGCCCACAACTCTGGCTGCTCTCTCCGGCCGAACTGGTCAACGTTCACCGCCAAGGCGGCTTCAAACCTTCGCATCAGTTGATCATTCCTGAAGCGGAATCGTTGGCGCACCACCTGCGCCAAGCGATGGGGCTCACCATCGCAACCCAGGATTGGGATCGGTTGCGTCAGGCCTACCCAGCAGCGGGTCCTGCACTCCTCGACCTCCACGAGCGCCTCAGCCGCCAATTGTTCGCCGCCTCCAGCCGATCCAGTTGCGAGCTGCCCATGCCAAGCAGCGCATTGGTGAGCCTGCGCGACTTGATCGGTTTGCTTGGGTCTTCACCAGAGCCCTGGACTGAGTTGTTAACGCTCCAGAGTTCGCAATGGGCCAGCTGGGCGCATCTCGACCACAACCTGCTGCAATGGACTTGGACGCTTCAACCCCTAGAACCGCTGCAAACGCTTCGTTCTCTGCTGGAACAACACCCTTCGATTCTTCTGCAAACGGATGGTGTATCCCTGGAGCGGCCCAGGCATACCGCTGAACGGACGCCAGAGTCAGGGGCCGTGGTGGACATCCAACTCCACGATCGAATGCACACGGAACCGCTGCAGTTGTTCGCCCCCAGACGGCAACCGTTGCCGAATACGGCGATCTATGCGGAGCATCTTCTCGATCAATGTCGGCGCTTGATTCTTGGGCGTCGCGGACTGACCCTGGTTCTCCTGGACGATCCAGGGCTAAGGCAAAAACTCACCAGCGAACTCGCTGGAGAATTTGGCAGCAGAGTGATTCATCAAGGCACAGCACCGGAAGCCAACGGAGTGATCTGCTGCAGTTGGTCGTGGTGGATGAACCATCAGAACCAGCTACCGGCTCTGGATCAGCTCATCGTTGCCCTGCTTCCTGTCTCCAGCTTGGAAGATCCGCTCACGGCTGCTCGGGTGGAATCGTTGAAAAAGCTTGGAAGGGATTGGTTCCGTGACTTACTTCTGCCGGAAGCGCTAGCAAAGCTGGTTCCAGCGATCGCGCCCTTAAGGCAGAGCGGCGGACGGCTAGCCATTTTGGATGGGAGGGTCCGTGCACGGAGCTGGGGCAAGCAGGTCCTGCGCGCCCTCGAACCCTGGTCTCCCCTCCAGCGGCTGTTGCCGGACTGACACCCTCTCTAGTCTTGATATCTGCCAATCAGCCTGCCTCGATGGGAGAAGCTCGACGTCGCAACAGCCAGGGACTACCTCCCAAGCAACGCAAATCTGACCCCAAGGACAGTGAGCGAATCGTTGCTTGGTTGCCGTTAACCCGCAGCCAATCCCAGCAATTTGTTGCCCTCACAACCCGGGGAGCCTGGATCGGCATTGGGGGGCTGGTGGTGTTTTGGATCGTGGTGCGCTTCATCGGACCGGCGGCGGGCTGGTGGACCCTGGCAGACATGCCCTAACGCTTCAGCCGAAAGCCGCCCAACCAGAAGGCGCTCAGCAAAAGCCCCCGTTCAAAACCTTTAGAGTTCCTAAAGGTTTCCTGAACCCGTGATGTTTTTACGCCTTGCCGATCAGTACCGCACCGTCGTCCAAGACTTGGTCATGAGCCTTCATGCCCTTGCTTCAAGTCTTCAAAAGCAAGGGATTGTCGCCACCTGCTACGGCTGCGATGACGGCCAAGGCCATGACGGCCATGGCGCATCGTTCGTAGCCGAACTCGGTGATCAACACCTCGTGCGTTTTCTTGTCTCCGACTTCGGGATCAGCTGGGTTGAATCCCGCAATGGACGAGAACTCGTGAAATTTGAGGGCGCTGAAGCCATTCAGGAGCTTCAACGCATCGCTATCACCATTCAGGAGCGCGCCACCACGGGCAGCACTCCCGAAACCGTCAGCCGTTAAGCAGCCCCATCAACAGCGGACTTTTTATCCGTGTCAGCCGGTTTCGCCGCAGGCTTGGCTGCAGCTGAGCGGGCCGCAGCAGCCAAAGGACGCATCGAATTCGCCGTCACTTCCGATCCTTCGGTCAACTTCTGACGCACAAGCACTTCGATGGCCTCCTTGGCGTCAGGGTTTTGCTCGAGCCAGCCGATGGTGTTGTCACGACCTTGGCCAATGTTGTCGCCCTCGTAGCTGTACCAGGCCCCTTTGCGCGTCACCACACCCGTTTCCTCGGCCAAATCGAGAACACATCCGAGCGTGCTGATCCCACGCCCAAACAAAATATCGAACTCAGCAATGCGAAACGGAGGTGCCACCTTGTTTTTCGCCACCTTGACCTTCGCCCGAATGCCGTACTCCTCAGTGCCGCGCTTCAGAGTTTGGATCCGGCGAATATCAAGTCTTACCGAGGCGTAAAACTTCAGTGCATTGCCACCAGTGGTGGTTTCGGGATTGCCGTAGGTCACTCCGATCTTCAAGCGAAGCTGGTTCAGGAAGATCACGGTGCAACCTGACTTGCCAATGTTGCCAGTGATCTTGCGCATGGCTTGGCTCATCAGGCGCGCTTGCGCTCCAACAGCCAAATCCCCCATTTCCCCCTCAATCTCAGCGCGAGGTGTCAGCGCGGCAACCGAGTCGACCACCACAATGTCGACCGCAGCAGAGCGAACCAACTGATCGACGATCTCAAGCGCCATCTCACCCGTATCCGGCTGGGAGACCAGCAGATTTTCGATGTCAACGCCGAGAGAAGCCGCATAGACAGGATCAAGGGCGTGCTCAGCATCGACGAAGGCCGCCACCCCTCCACGCTTTTGCACCTCAGCGATGGCATGAAGCGTGAGCGTGGTTTTTCCTGAACTTTCAGGTCCATAAACCTCCACCACTCGCCCCTTGGGGTACCCACCACCAAGGGCTAGATCCAGAGTGAGAGCCCCCGTGGAGATGGTTTCCACCCGCATTCGGGAGGCATCTCCCAAACGCATGATCGAACCCTTCCCAAAATTTCGCTCGATTTGACCGAGCACAAGGTCCAAGGCCTTGTCCTTTTCCCCTGGACGGGGATTGCCTTGGGAGGACTGAGCGGCTTTCACGTCGGCTGGCATAGCAATGAACAGTTAAGGAGCAAACAGGTGCCGCAGGTCGCCGATTCAGCCGGCGGAAGACCCGCAAACTGAAGTCGACTCAACACTGGACAGATCATCCAGTGCCCCAACCAACGCCACTTGTCTCACCTAGTACACATGTACGTTATCGAATCAGGGCCAGATCGCCAAGGGGGCTGCAAATTGGCTGGCCGAAAGCAAATCAAGCCCTTCCGGCAACCCCTCTCGGTCCGCCGGACGCAGGTATCCCCAATCGGCCAAAAAGCACTGCAGCCCCTCTAGCCCTGGAGTCCCCAATACCGCTTCAAGGGTGGCCCGCCGATCTTCCACAAACCCCCTCAGCGCCCATTCACGGCGCAATCGCACCAACACCTCAGGCTTTGGCCCGGACTCTCTGCCATCAAGCCTTACGGGTCGAAGCTGAAAAGCATCAAGCAACTCGGCCGTGAAATCACGCCCTTTTGTGGTGAGCACAGACCAAGCCACCCCCTCTTCCTCCAAGCGCGACAAACGCTCCGGCACTCCCTCAAACGGCTGATGCAATGCCACCCAGCCGGAACGATCAGCAGACACGGCCTGACGACGAACGCGTTCCAGGGAGTCTTGAAGCAGCGATGGATTCCATCCAAACCGATGGAGACCGGCTTGGAGCTGCTGGTCATAATCAGCGGCAAAAGCATCAGCACCAAGACGCTGCAACGGTCCATCGGACTCTTGAAGCAAGGCAGCGATCAGGACCATCTCCCAGCCGTGGTGCACCCATGGACGCAACTGACGGAAAATGTTCGGTGTGTGCTCCGGCAGGAGCACCCCCTGGAGCAAGGATCGGCAAGCTACTCGGGAACTCGACCAATATTCGTCCATCCCATCGAGGATCACCCCGTCGAAATCGAAAACGAGGAGAGGCTGTAGTGACACCGGGAATCCGGAAAAACTGGGCCGCTAGGATTCGAACCTAGGAATGGCGAGACCAAAACCCGCTGCCTTACCGCTTGGCGACGGCCCATTAACCCCAGCTCAGCACCACCAAACTGGTGGTCCCTGCTAGTGCATACATAGTTACCCACAACATAGTGACCTTCGTCAATCCACCTCTCACAACGAATCCCTGATTCAAGGTGGAAACACTCTCAGTCGCCGCTGACCACTGGTGCCATACACATCGCTACGAAGGCGGTAGCGCGTAACGAGCTCTGCCTGCATTTGGCGCACATCGTCGTTGCGGGGAAGCAGCTCCACGGGACGGCCTTGCGGAACCACCACCTGCTCAACGGCCCGACGGCATTCCTCAAGAGCAGCAGAGGCATCGGACTGATCACCAGAGTCCGCAGAGTCTCGATCGCTCACTCCATGATCACGGCGCATCAACAAACGCTCCAAGGCCCTCTCCACTTGAGGGAGGGTGTCGGATTTGATCACCAAGATGGGAACGCCTGCGTCTCTCGCTTGACGACGCAGCTCAGGTTGACGGCCAAGTCCTTGGCGAACGCTCAGCACCACATCGGCCTGCACGAGATCATCCACCGCTTGCACAGCCCAGTCATGTCGGCGAACCGCTTCATCCAGCCGTTGCTCGCTCAGGCCACAACAGAGAACCTGAAGCAGCGTTGACGGCGCCTGAGCCTCTTTTAACGCTGACGGTGCAGCCCTCATCTCCACGGGTTGATGTGGGTTTGGATCAACGGGATCTGGAAGCGGGACCGGCGCCAAGAAAGGGCGACGCAAGGGCGAGGGAGACACCTGGGGTTCAACGCGCAGAACGCGTCCATCGGAAGCCATCTTCCGCTCTTCAGGGCTGGGGACATGCCCGCGCAGCAAGGTATCAACCGCTCGTCCCACCTCTCGATACACGGCCCAGCAACTACGACTATGTATCTCAACGGCCATTGAGAACGTCGGTTCCGCCGCCCGCTCAAGCACCGTTTTCTGACTGCGACGACGACGCGCCTCATCGTCGCCCAGGGTGACGGATTCAATGCCACCAATGAGATCGCACAGGGTTGGATTTTTGATCAGGTTGGACAGGGCATTGCCGTGCGCTGTCGCCACCAAAGTCACCCCCCGTTCCGCGATCGTGCGGGCTGCACGCGCTTCCAACTCGGTGCCGATTTCGTCAATCACGATCACCTCAGGCATGTGGTTTTCCACGGCCTCGATCATCACGTGATGCTGAAGCTCTGGGCGTGCCACCTGCATGCGCCGCGCTCGACCAATCGCAGGGTGGGGGATATCGCCATCTCCCGCTATTTCATTGCTGGTGTCGATCACCACAACACGCTTCCCCAGATCATCGGAGAGAACGCGAGCGATCTCGCGCAAAGCCGTTGTCTTCCCGACCCCGGGCCGGCCCATCAGAAGCAAGGACTCACCGCTATCGAGAAGATCGCGCACCATCGCCACCGTCCCGAACACCGCGCGACCAACGCGGCAGGTCAAACCCACCACCTCCCCTCGGCGGTTACGGATGGCACTGATCCGATGCAAGGTTCGCTCAATGCCCGCCCTGTTATCAGAGCCAAACTGGCCGAGACGTTCCACCATCGCCTGCAGATCGGCGCGCGTAATGGTGCTGCTTCCAAGGGGGGTGGACCCACCTGAATATCGAGCTTCTGGAACACGTCCAAGGTCGAGTACCACCTCGAGCAGTTGGTCTCTGGACTCCGGGGAAGCCAACGAGGCTTGAAGCTCTGCTGGAAGCAAAGAAACGAGTCGGTTTAAGTCGTCGGTAATGCGCTCGGTCGTCATGGCTCAGCCGGCCAGCAATCGGACCGAAAACAGTCATAGCAAGAGGAACAGGAGGTTGGAGTGCGATCAGCTACGCCGCAACCAGGGAGCAATCAACAGGCGAGCAGCTTGCAGAGACTGAGCCCAGCCATCCGGCCAGTCGCGCAAACGACATCCCCGGTCTTGCGCCGCTTGAAAAAAGGGCTGCACCAGCGCCCTCGCCACCCCACCAAAAGCAACACCAGCAGGTCCCATCGCTCCCCCTTGGGATGGCAGCAATCCAACCGTTGCTGTATTGGTCCCACCAGCCAACTGCAAGGGACCAGGCGGCGCCAAGGGCTGAAGCCGCTCCCACAAACCAACGGCGGCGCGGGCCGTCCCAACCCCAAGATCACCGCTCATGGGACGACCATCAAGCTGCCAAAGCGGGCGTTGTTGGTGCGCACGCAAGGCTTGATGGCGCTGCCACAGTTCTCTGGAAAGCGACTCCACCGTGACGTGATGGCCTTCCAGTCCACAACTGACTGACAGCCGCCTCAGGGGGACATCCGCAAGACGAACCTGTTCCAATGTTGCCTGAAAAGCAGGCATGCGCCCTGGCGCCGTATGTATTTCCAAAGCATCGGGACGCAAGGATTGAAGAAGGGAAGCCAAGTCATGCAGGCCCACCCGACGATCCAAGGATTGAATGATTTGGGGCGGGCATGCCGGCCAACAGCGACCGCACCCGTAGCAAAGCCGTTCATCAACGCCGACACCTGCCCGGATGGCATCGGCTGGACACACGCGCTCACAAGGCCGTGAGCAATCTGGGGGGCACAGGTCTGGATCAAAAACCGCCTTGCGGAAATGGGCATCATGTCCGTCACTCACACTCACCATCAACCAGGGGCGTCGTCTGGTGCGCTCCCAGGCCCAGTCGAGGCCCTCACGAGCAGCACGCACAACGGCAGCGTCTGCAGCCACATCCACGCAGTGAACGCCTGCAACAGCGAAGAGCGCGCAAAGATCTCCGATCGTGGCCAAATCTTGGTTGCTGGCTCCGCAGATCAACTTGACCCAGGATCCATTCGCCAGAGCGAGCTCACCGGGATCCACTCTCTGCAGAGCAGTGGTCACGGTGGAATTCAGTTGTTCAGAAGCTCATTCATGGGTTGCCAACGAAGGCTTCGCGCGCCTCCCATTTCCACCACCACTTTCAAACGAGGCTCTCGACAACACAAATCACACAGGGCTGACAATTCTGAGCGCGATAGGACTTGGCCTTCAAGCAGCCATAACGCAACCGGCTTCGTCCCCAACATCGCTTCACCAAGGAGTGGCATCACCTCCTGAACCTCCCCCACAGCGGCACCGCGGCCAACGCTTTGATGCCCGAGGTGGGGCGGACGAATTCCATGTTTTTGGAATAAAAACACCTCTGGATCGCCCAGACCGCGGGCAGAGGAAAGCTGCGTGCGATATCCAGCTCCGCGCAATCGGCGCAATAAACGCGTTTCAGCACCACCTTCGAGGGGCGCAAACACAGCCATGCAACCTGCCGACTCCAGCTCACGGCGGAAACCACGACCAGACAGCAGCAGCGGCATGAATTTGGATCGAATAACAGGATTCTGGCAGTTAAACGCCACCAGTCAGTGGCTTGATCGCCATGCTGTAGTGTCTTTATTTGCACTGTTGAACTGTGCCCGTCCGCTAGCCGGGCCTCCAGATCGCAGAGCAGGTTCGGCGTTTGCGCCGGATCCCTAGGCCAGAGCAGCCTCACCAATTCATTGGTTGTACTGCCGAGAAACTCACCGAGCAAACCATTGCACGGAAAGTCTCAGCCAGCTGATTCGCTCGCTAGCCCCAATCCGCCTTCTTGTTCGCCATTGGCGAGAGGATGACGGTCATGACTGCGTTAATACGATCAGCGCCCTTTTAGGCCTCTTCATTCCTTTGCGAATAAGCGGTTGTTCACGCTGGCGTTCTTATCTCCATGTCTATCGGCATTCTTGGGAAGAAATTGGGCATGTCCCAATTCTTCGATGAGCAAGGAAAAGCCGTTCCGGTCACATTGATCGAAGCGGGTCCTTGCCGCATCACCCAGCTCAAAAGTTCAGACACTGACGGCTACCAAGCCGTACAGATCGGCTTTGGCGACATTCGCGAAAAGCTGATCAATAAGCCTGCGAAAGGCCATCTCGCCAAATCCGGCGAAGATCTCCTTCGCCACCTCTGTGAATACCGCGTCGACGATCTCGACGGGATTCAGGTGGGTGGCGCCATCACCGTGGGTGATTTCGCGGCTGGTCAAAAAGTAGACGTCAGTGGCGACACCATGGGTCGTGGCTTTGCTGGTCTGCAAAAGCGCCATGGTTTCAGTCGTGGTCCTATGACGCACGGCTCCAAAAATCATCGCCAACCCGGTTCGATCGGTGCCGGCACAACGCCAGGCAGGATCTATCCAGGCAAGCGGATGTCCGGTCGCTACGGCGGCAAAAAAATCACCACCCGTGGTTTGACGATCCTGAAAATTGACAGCGATCGCAATCTTCTTGTGGTGAAAGGTTCTGTTCCCGGGAAACCAGGTTCATTGCTGAACATCCGTCCCGCAAACCGGGTGGCCGCCAAGCCCGCTAAAGGAGGTAAGTGATGGCTAACTGCATCGTTCGCGATTGGCAAGGGAAAGAAGCTGGCAAGGCAAGCCTTGACTTGAAGGTTGCCAAAGAAACCAGTGCCCTTGACCTGATGCATCGCGCAGTGCTGCGTCAGCAGGCTCATAGCCGCCAAGGCACCGCAAGCACCCTGACCCGATCAGAGGTGAGAGGTGGTGGACGCAAGCCCTACAAACAAAAAGGTACGGGCCGCGCACGCCAGGGATCTGTTCGCACTCCACTGCGTCCAGGTGGCGGCATCATTTTTGGACCGAAGCCCCGGTCCTACAACCTTGCGATGAACCGTAAGGAACGTCGTTCAGCCCTTCGTACCGCCCTCATGGCGCGTATTGAGGATCTCGTGGTGGTGAAGGATTTCGCCACCACGCTGACGACTCCAAAGACCAAAGAGATCATCGATGCTCTGGGGAGACTTGACGTTTCTGCCACGAGCAAGGTTTTGATCATCCTCACCAATCCTTCCGAAGCGGTGCAACGCTCCATTCGGAACTTGGAGACCGTGAAGCTGATCGCAGCCGACCAACTCAACGTCTTCGATCTGCTCCACGCCAACAAACTGGTTGTGGGCGAGGACGCTCTCGCAAAGATTCAGGAGGTCTACGGCGATGACTGAGCGCTTCACCGGACGTCTGGCCGATGTGATCCGCCGCCCGCTGATCACTGAAAAGGCTACCCGTGCATTGGAACAAAACCAATACACGTTTGAGGTGGACCATCGCGCCGCCAAGCCCGACATCAAAGCTGCAATCGAGCAGCTCTTCGATGTCAAGGTCACGGGCATTAGCACCATGAATCCTCCTCGCAGGAGTCGTCGTATCGGCCGTTTTGCCGGTAAGCGCGCTCAAGTGAAGAAAGCCGTGGTGCGCCTGGCCGAGGGCAACTCCATCCAACTCTTCCCTGAGTCCTGAGGGGGCTGAATCGTCATGGCAATTCGTACTTTCCGCCCTTACACCCCCGGTACCAGAACCCGGGTGGTCACAGACTTCAGTGAAGTCACCGGCCGCAAGCCGGAACGCTCCTTGGTGGTCTCCAAACACCGCCGCAAAGGACGCAACAATCGCGGTGTTATCACCTGCCGCCATCGCGGTGGTGGTCACAAACGCCTCTATCGCTTGGTCGACTTCCGTCGCAACAAGCATGGTGTTACCGCCAAAGTGGCCGCGATTCACTACGACCCCCACCGCAATGCGCGGTTGGCCCTGCTCTTTTACGCCGATGGTGAGAAGCGCTACATCCTGGCCCCAGCTGGGATCAGCATCGGCCAAACGGTGGTTTCAGGCACGGATGCACCGATCGAGATCGGCAATGCCATGCCGCTCTCAGCCGTCCCACTCGGTTCCAGTGTTCATTGCGTCGAGCTTTATGCCGGTCGCGGTGGTCAGATGGTTCGTACCGCAGGTGCGAGTGCTCAGGTGATGGCCAAGGAGGGTGATTACGTCGCCCTCAAGCTCCCCTCCACCGAGGTGCGCCTCGTGAGGCGTGAGTGCTTCGCCACTCTTGGCGAAGTCGGCAACGCCGAAATTCGCAACACCAGCTTGGGCAAGGCTGGTCGCCGTCGTTGGCTGGGGCGTCGTCCCCAGGTCCGAGGCAGCGTGATGAACCCTTGCGATCACCCTCATGGTGGTGGTGAAGGCCGTGCTCCTATCGGGCGCTCGGGACCTGTCACTCCATGGGGCAAACCCGCTTTGGGCCTAAAAACCCGCAAGCGGAATAAGCCCAGCAACAAGTTCGTCCTCCGGAAACGTCGCAAGACGTCCAAGCGGAGCCGTGGCGGACGCGATTCCTGATGTCACTCACCGCTTTGCAGTTCGCTTAATCCGCCATGGGACGTTCTCTCAAAAAAGGCCCATTTATTGCTGACAGCCTTCTTCGCAAGGTTGAAAAGCAAAACGCCGCTGACGACAAGTCAGTGATCAAGACGTGGTCCAGGGCCTCCACAATTTTGCCGATGATGATCGGCCATACCATCGCCGTTCACAACGGCAGAACCCACGTTCCAGTCTTCGTGACTGAGCAAATGGTGGGGCACAAGTTGGGTGAATTCGCACCCACACGCACCTTTAAGGGCCACATCAAAGACAAGAAAGGAGGCCGCTGAGACCATGACAACGTCATCCCCAACGGCAACCACTGCCCAAGCGCACGGCCGCTTTATCCGCGGCTCCGTATCCAAGGTGCGCCGTGTTCTGGATCAAATCCGTGGTCGCACTTACCGCGACGCGCTGATCATGCTCGAGTTCATGCCCTACCGCTCCACCGGTCCGATCACGAAAGTGCTTCGTTCCGCTGTAGCCAATGCTGAGCACAACCTCGGACTTGACCCAGCAACCCTGATCATTTCCCAGGCCACCGCTGACATGGGTCCATCCATGAAGCGGTATCGGCCCCGCGCTCAAGGTCGCGCCTACGCGATCAAAAAACAGACCTGCCACATCAGCATTGCTGTGGCAGCTCAGACCGACTCCTGACCCCCCGAGCACACCGTCTGAATGGGACACAAAATCCATCCAACCGGCTTACGCCTGGGGATCACCCAGGAGCACCGGTCACGCTGGTACGCATCCAGCAAAAATTATCCCGCCCTCCTGCAAGAGGACGATCGAATTCGCAAATTCATCCACAAGAAATACGGCTCTGCTGGCATCAGCGATGTGCTGATCGCCCGCAAGGCTGATCAACTTGAGGTTGAGCTCAAAACTGCACGCCCCGGTGTGCTGGTTGGCCGTCAAGGCAGCGGAATCGAAGATCTTCGCAGCGGCATTCAAAAAACCGTAGGTGACTCGAGCCGTCAGGTTCGAATCAACGTGGTTGAAGTCGAGCGCGTGGACGCTGACGCATTTCTTCTTGCTGAGTACATCGCTCAGCAACTCGAGAAACGCGTGGCCTTCCGCCGCACCATCCGCATGGCCGTTCAGCGCGCTCAACGAGCCGGCGTCCTTGGCCTAAAAATCCAAGTCAGCGGCCGTCTCAATGGCGCAGAAATCGCTCGTACTGAATGGACGCGGGAAGGACGTGTGCCCTTGCACACCCTTCGCGCCGAAATTGATTACGCCACCAAAGTGGCCAGCACGACCTATGGCGTTCTGGGCATCAAGGTTTGGGTCTTCAAGGGAGAAGTTTTGAGCGACGACTCCCAACAGCAGATCCCGGTGGGAGCCAATCCCCGCCGTCGGGCCGGTCGTAGGCCCCAACAGTTCGAAGACCGCTCAAACGAGGGTTGAACCGGAGGCCTAAACCATGCTGAGTCCCAAAAGAGTCAAATTCCGCAAACAACAGCGAGGCCGCATGCGCGGTGTCGCCACCAGAGGTAACACCATTGCCTTTGGTGAGTTTGCCTTGCAAGCCCAAGAGTGCGGCTGGATCACTTCGCGTCAAATCGAAGCCAGCCGACGTGCCATGACCCGCTACGTCAAACGTGGTGGAAAAATCTGGATTCGAATCTTTCCGGACAAGCCCGTCACCATGCGCCCCGCCGAAACCCGTATGGGTTCTGGTAAAGGCAACCCAGAATTCTGGGTTGCGGTGATCAAGCCCGGAAGGATTCTGTTCGAGATGGGCGGTGAAGAAATCACCCCTGAGATTGCGAAGGAAGCCATGCGCCTAGCGCAATACAAGCTCCCGATCAAAACAAAGTTCATCGCACTCGATGAACAGGAACAGCCAGCCGGCACCAAGGCTGCTACTTCAACCGTGGAGTCCTGACCATGGCACGTCCTACAGCAACAGATCTGCGCCAATTGTCTGACGCAGATGTCACCGAACAAATTGACGGCCTCCGCCGCGAGTTGTTCGAACTCCGATTCCAGCAGGCCACCCGCCAGCTGGGCAACACGCACCGCTTCAAGGAGAGCCGTCTCAAACTGGCTCAGTTGCTGACGGTGCAATCGGAGCGCAAGCGCTCCGCTGCTTCCTGATCCTTAAGGAGAACCTTCCATGGCACTCAAAGAAAGGGTCGGCACCGTCGTCAGCGACAAGATGGACAAAACGGTGGTTGTGGCGGTGGAGAACCGCTTCCCCCACCCCATCTATCAAAAGACGGTCAGCCGCACCACCCGCTACAAAGCCCACGATGAAGACAACGCCTGTCGCGTTGGTGACCGTGTCCGAATTACCGAGACACGTCCACTCAGCCGCCACAAGCGCTGGGCCATTGCTGAAGTCCTCAGTCAAAGCCCTAAAGCTGAGGAGGTGTCCAAATGATTCAGCAGGAAACATTCCTCACGGTTGCTGATAACAGTGGCGCCAAACGGATCCAATGCATTCGCGTTCTCGGCACCAATCGCCGTTACGCACACGTTGGTGATGTGATCGTGGCCACCGTGAAGGATGCGATGCCCAACATGGGTGTCAAAAAATCCGACATCGTAAAAGCCGTTGTGGTTCGGACCAAAGCCACCATGCGTCGCGATACAGGTAATTCCATTCGTTTTGATGACAACGCAGCCGTGATCATCAACGACGACAAAAATCCAAAAGGCACTCGCGTCTTTGGACCTGTTGCCCGTGAATTGCGTGAACGCAGTTTCACCAAAATCGTGTCCCTCGCTCCGGAGGTGATCTGAAATGGCTACCGCAACATCCAAATCAGCCCCAGCTGAGCGCATCAAGATGCGCCTTCGTAAAGGTGACACCGTTCAGGTGATTGCCGGCAAAGACAAAGGCAAAACAGGAGAAGTCCTGCGCACTTTGCCCAACGAAAACCGGGTGATCGTGGAGGGACTCAATATGAGAACCCGTCACGTCAAGCCCACCCAGGAAGGTGAAACTGGACGAATTGTCACTGAAGAAGCATCCCTGCATGCTTCCAATGTGATGTTCTATTCCACAACCAAAAAGGTTGCCAGTCGCATTGAACTGATTACCGAAAAAGACGGCAGCAAAAAGCGCCGCCTTAAGAAAACAGGCGAAGTGATCGACTGATCACCTCAATCGCTCTTCTGACCAAGCCCAGAAGTCCTTTCCCCCAGCCATGTCACTAAAACAGCGCTATCGGGAGACCATTCAGCCAAAATTGCTGAAAGATTTGAGTCTCTCCAACATTCATGAAGTTCCCAAGGTGCTGAAAGTCACCGTTAACCGCGGACTCGGCGAAGCAGCCACCAATGCAAAGTCTCTCGAGGCTTCGGTGAACGAATTGGCCCAAATCACAGGCCAAAAAGTTGTCATCACCAGAGCCAAGAAAGCCATTGCAGCTTTCAAAATCCGCCAGGGAATGCCGATTGGATGTGCTGTCACCCTCCGGGGTGATCGCATGTACGCGTTTCTAGAACGCTTCATCAACTTGGCGCTGCCCCGCATTCGGGATTTTCGAGGCGTTAGCCCGAAAAGCTTCGATGGCCGTGGGAATTACACCGTGGGAGTTAGAGAGCAAATCATTTTCCCTGAGATCTCTTTCGACAAGATCGACGCCATCAGAGGCATGGACATCACAATCGTGACGTCTGCCCGCACGGATGAAGAGGGCCGGGCCCTCCTCCGCGAGATGGGAATGCCATTCCGCAGCAACTGAGCCCCCCTCGGAAACCACTATGGCTAATCACGACCCAATTTCCGACATGCTCACTCGCATCCGCAATGCGAGTGAAAAACGTCACGAGTCCACAAAAGTTCCAGCATCTCGCATGTCCCGCAGCATTGCCAAAGTGCTGCAACAAGAGGGATTCATCGCTGAAATCAGCGAGCAAGGCGAGGGTGTCCGCACCGAATTGGTGCTGGAGCTCAAGTACAGCGGCAAACACCGCCAACCCACCATTCGCTCCATGCAACGGGTCAGCAAACCTGGCCTTCGCATTTACAAAAACACGCGCGGCCTGCCCAAGGTCCTCGGAGGACTAGGGGTAGCCATCATCTCCACCTCCAAGGGTGTGATGAGCGACCGCGACGCCCGCAAGCAAGGCGTGGGCGGCGAAGTGCTCTGCTACGTCTATTGACCCGGAACCTGAACCATGTCACGTATTGGTAAAAGTCCAATCCCCATTCCCGACAAGGTGAATGTCACACTCGATGGCCTCGCCGTCACTGTGAAGGGGCCCAAGGGAGAGCTCAAACGCACCCTTCCCGTTGGTGTGAGTGTTAACCAGGTGGATAACTCCATCGTGGTGGCACCCACCAGCACAAAACGCAGTTCCCGTGAACGCCACGGTCTGTGCAGAACTCTCGTCGCCAACATGGTGATCGGAGTGAGTCAGGGCTACTCCAAAAAGCTGGAGATCGTTGGCGTGGGCTCCAGAGCCCAGGTCAAAGGCAAAACCCTTGTGGTGAGCGCTGGCTACAGCCACCCCGTTGAAATGGTGCCCCCTGAAGGCATCACCTTCGCGGTGGAAGGCAACACCAACGTCACCGTTTCAGGCACCGACAAGGAATTGGTTGGCAATGAAGCCGCCAAGATCCGCGCCATCCGTCCTCCCGAGCCTTACAAAGGCAAAGGAATTAAATATGCGGGCGAGCGCATCCTGCGTAAGGCAGGCAAGTCGGGCAAGAAGTAATTCCCTGCCAGACACCCTTCAGCTTTACCCACCATGTCGACCCTCTCCCGCAAACAGCAGACCCAGAAACGCCACAGGCGTCTGCGTCGCCATCTCAGTGGCACTGCCGATCGTCCCAGACTGGCCGTGTTTCGCTCCAACAGTCACATCTACGCTCAGTTGATCGACGACGATGCGCAGAGCACCTTGTGTTCTGCGTCAACGCTCGACAAAGATCTGCGATCCAGCCTCAAAGCTGATGGCAGCAGCTGTGATGCCTCCGGTGCCGTTGGCGACTTAGTGGCCAAACGTGCCATCGCCAAAGGCATCCAACAAGTTGTCTTCGATCGAGGCGGCAACCTGTACCACGGCCGAGTGAAAGCTCTGGCCGATGCCGCCCGGGAAGCGGGCCTTCAGTTCTGATCCTGCTCTCACTATGACGACCGAACCCAACAACCAGACCACCTCCAACGACGTGCCATCGGCTTCTGACGTTCCGGCAGCAGCTGAAGGTCAAGGCCAACAACAGGAACAGCGCCGCGGAGGCGGAGGCGGCCGCGGTGACCGTCGCGGCGGTCGCGGCGACCGTCGCCGTGGCCAAGAACGTGATTCCGAATGGCAAGAGCGCGTTGTGCAGATCCGAAGGGTCTCCAAAACCGTGAAGGGTGGCAAAAAGATGAGCTTTCGCGCCATCGTTGTTGTCGGCAACGAGCGCGGTCAGGTCGGCGTTGGTGTCGGCAAGGCCGGCGATGTCATCGGTGCGGTACGCAAGGGAGTCGCTGATGGCAAAAAGCATTTGGTAAAAGTGCCTCTGACCCGCCACAACTCGATCCCGACCCTGTCGAATGGTCGTGACGGCGCAGCGAGTGTTCTCATTCGTCCCGCCGCACCTGGTACCGGTGTAATTGCCGGTGGATCCATCCGCACGGTCCTCGAACTCGCAGGCATTAAAAATGTCTTGGCGAAACGCCTAGGAAGCAAAACCCCTCTTAATAACGCTCGGGCTGCCATGGTGGCCCTGCAACTTCTCCGCACCCACAAGGAGACAGCCAAGGAACGGGGGATCTCCCTCGAGCAGATCTACTCCTGATTTCCCCCATGACTCTCAGACTCGACTCTCTCAAACCCAACAAAGGTGCTCGTCGGCGCAAATTGCGTAAGGGCCGTGGTATTGCAGCCGGTCAGGGTGCTAGTTGCGGTTTCGGTATGCGCGGACAAAAGTCCCGCTCAGGCCGTCCCACCCGTCCTGGATTTGAAGGCGGCCAGATGCCGCTTTATCGCCGGGTGCCGAAGCTCAAGCACTTCACCCTGATCAATCCAAAGTCATTCACCGTTCTGAACGTGAGTGCACTGAACGACATCAAGGCTGGCAGCACCGTCAATCTCGACTCGCTCGTAAAAGATGGCATTGTCACTAGCCCTAAGAGTCCCCTCAAGATTCTTGGCAACGGTGAATTGAAAGCCAAGCTCACCGTTCAGGCAGCAGCCTTTACGGCCTCTGCTCGCGCCAAAATCGAAGCCGCCGGTGGGACCTGCGAGGTTCTCGACTGATCTCGCCCATACGATCTGCTCCGCGCAGATCTAAGGTCTGAGCCGTCCCACTGGATTCCGGTCCGGGGGCGGCTTTGCTGCATCAGCCCCATTCTTTTCTTCCTTCTCCATGCTTGTCAGTCGGGGACGCAACCCCAGCGCCACTGAAGTGATTACCCAGTTGGTGCAGAACCCTGAGCTGCGCGGCCGGGTTCTCACAACCTTGGGGTTGCTCATGCTTGTCAGGCTGGGGATCTACATCCCCATGCCTGGGATCGATCGCGTTGCCTTTGAGCAATTTATTGAGCAGGGAGGAACACTCATTGGCTTCCTTGACATTTTCACTGGAGGAGGAGTCTCCACCCTTGGCGTGTTTGCCCTAGGCATCCTGCCTTTCATTAACGCCTCGATCATCATCCAACTGCTCACAGCGTCGCTCCCCCAACTCGAGGACCTACAGAAAAACGAAGGCGAGGCTGGTCGGCGAAAAATCGCCCAAATCACCCGCTACGTGGCGCTGGGATGGGGAACGGTGCAAAGCGTCATTTTTGCGATGATTCTTCGCCAATACGCCGTTGAAGGATTAAGCGACGTCGTCTTTGTCGTCCAAACAGCGCTGGCCTTGGTGACAGGCTCGATGATCGTGATGTGGCTCAGTGAAGTGATCACGGAACGAGGCATCGGACAAGGGGCCTCCCTTGTGATCTTTTTGAATATTGTCGCCACTCTCCCGAAGGCCTTGGGGTCAACGATTGAGAAGGCTCAGACCGGAGACCGTGGAGATGTTGTGGGGATCATTGTCCTGGTTTTGGTTTTCCTGATTACCATTGTTGGGATCATCTTTGTTCAGGAAGGCGCTAGACGCTTACCCATCGTCAGTGCCAAGCGCCAGGTAGGGGGGACAGCGCTCCTCCCAAGTCGTCAGAGCTATCTCCCCCTCAAGCTCAATGCCGGTGGCGTGATGCCAATTATTTTCGCGTCAGCGCTGATCTTTTTGCCGATCACGATCGCGAACGTCACCAATAATCCAATCCTGATTCGAGCGGCAAGCGCCTTAAATCCCGGCGCAGCCAATCCATGGCCTTACGCGCTCGTGTTCTTCTCCCTGATTTTGGGATTCGCCTATTTCTATTCATCGCTCTCTCTCAATCCGAGTGACATTGCCACCAACCTCAAACGAGGCGGAGTTGCCATCCCAGGAGTGAGGCCCGGTAGTGCAACAGCTGCCTATCTGGAGGGAGTTAAAAATAGATTGACCCTTCTTGGCGGACTTTTCCTTGGCGCTGTGGCCATTATTCCCTCAGCCGTTGAGAGGGCCACGGGAGTCACAACCTTCCAAGGACTTGGTGCCACCTCACTTCTAATCCTCGTTGGTGTCGCGATCGACACCGCCAAACAAGTTCAGACCTACGTGATCTCCCAGCGCTACGAAGGACTTGTTCGCCAATAAGGCATTCACAATCCAGTCAACCCAATTTCCATGAAACAACGACTGCTTTTCTTAGGTCCTCCCGGCGCTGGAAAAGGAACCCAAGCGGCACTGTTATGTGATCGTCATGGCTTACGTCACCTCTCCACTGGTGATCTTCTTCGCGCGGAAGTGTCGGCGGGAACCGAACTGGGCAAAGAAGCCGAAACCGTGATGAATCGTGGAGAGCTGGTGAGCGACTCGCTCGTACTCGCCATCGTGAAAGCCCAGCTTGGAGCCCTGAATGGTGAGGGATGGTTGTTGGATGGATTCCCACGCAATGTTGCCCAGGCTGAAGCGCTCGATCCGCTCCTCAAGGAACTCAACCAACCCATCGAAGCCGTCGTGCTTCTTGAGCTGGATGACGCCGTCCTGATCGAACGCTTGTTGTCGAGGGGGCGAGACGACGACAACGAAGCCGTAATCCGCAATCGACTCGTGGTTTATGCAGACAAAACCGAGCCTCTGATTGAGCATTACCGACAGCGGGGTCTGCTGCAATCGGTGGAAGCCCATGGCAGCATCGAAGCGATCACTGAGCGCATCGAAGGTGTTCTTGCCTAGGTCGCTGTGGTAAATTCCTTGTTTGGAATTTTGGAGAGCCACACCCCATGAAGGTGCGCGCCTCGGTCAAGAAAATGTGTGAAAAGTGCCGGGTGATTCGTCGCCACGGCCGGGTGATGGTGATCTGCCCAAACCCTAAGCACAAGCAGCGCCAGGGATGATCCCTCGCTCCATACTCTGACCGCATCATTCGCTGCCAACAGGCGGCAACTGTTCCCCCTCGATTATTTGCTCAGTGGCAAGGATTGCTGGTGTTGACATTCCCCGCGACAAGCGGATCGAAGTCGCACTTACTTACATCTACGGAATCGGCTCAACTCGGGCCAAGACCATCCTCACCAAAGCCGGAGTCAACCCTGACATCCGCGTGAAGGATCTCGAGGACAATGATGTGCAGAAACTGCGCAACGCCACTGAGTCCTTCACAATCGAGGGAGATCTACGGCGTCAAGAGGGCATGGCCCTCAAGCGCCTGCAAGACATTGGTTGCCTGCGTGGGCGTCGTCATCGAATGAGCCTTCCCGTGCGCGGTCAACGCACCCGCACCAACGCCCGCACCCGCCGTGGCGCCAGGAAGACCGTGGCCGGCAAGAAGAAATAAGCCTGCCCGATTCAATCGGTCTCTCTCTTCATTCATTACAGCCCTACCCCCCTCAGGCTCTAGCCCATGGCCAAGCCCGCAAAGAAATCAGGCCCCAAAAAGGCCAAACGCAACGTCCCCAACGGAGTTGCCCACATTCAAAGCACGTTCAACAACACGATCGTGTCCATTACAGACACCACAGGAGAAGTTATCTCCTGGTCGTCTGCTGGAGCCAGTGGGTTTAAAGGGGCTCGCAAGGGCACCCCGTTTGCTGCACAGACCGCAGCAGAAGCTGCCGCTCGCCGCGCTCTCGAGCAAGGCATGCGTCAAATTGAAGTCCTTGTCCGTGGACCTGGTTCCGGACGGGAAACAGCCATACGCGCTCTTCAAGTTGCTGGCTTGGAGATCACCCTGATCCGCGATGTCACTCCCCTACCTCACAACGGGTGCCGCCGCTCCAAGCGGCGTCGTGTCTGAAGATCTCAGCGAATTAGCCCAGGCCCACTTCACTCTCTCCGCTTCAGCCCGTGTTGCAATACCAGATCGACCGTATCGAGCATCAGATCACAGATGATCGCTCGCAGACCGGTGTTTTTCTCATCGGTCCCCTCGAGCGTGGTCAAGCAACGACTCTCGGGAACTCCCTCCGACGGATGCTCATGGGCAACCTCGAGGGCACAGCCGTTACCGCTGTCCGCATTGCTGGAGTTAATCACGAATACGCCACCATTCCAGGTGTGCGCGAAGACGTGCTCGACATTCTCCTCAACTGCAAGCAGCTCACGGTTAATAGTCGTACAGACGAACTGGAAATCGGCCGTCTGATCGTCTCGGGACCTGCAACCGTAAAAGCCAAGGACCTGCAGTTCTCATCCCAAGTGCAAGTGGTGGATGGTGAGCGTCCGATCGCCACTGTCAGCGAAGGGCACAACCTTGAACTGGAAGTTCATGTTGAGCGCGGCGTCGGCTATCGCCCTGTTGATCGCCATAACGAAGACACGAGCGCCATTGATCTACTTCAGATCGATGCTGTGTTTATGCCTGTTCATCGCGTGAATTTCTCGACGGATGAAACCGCTGTTGCCGAAGGTGGATCTGCCCGCGAACGACTCCGCATGGAAGTCGTGACCGATGGATCGATGACCCCGGATGATGCGATTGCCCAGGCTGCCAATCAGCTCATTGAGCTGTTCCAGCCTCTTGCCACCGTCACCATGGTGGAAGAGCCAGGGCTAGAGCCTGAGCCTTCTGCCGAAGCTCAAATCCCCCTCGAAGAGCTTAATCTTTCTGTTCGGGCTTACAACTGTCTTAAGCGCGCCCAGGTGAATTCAGTCTCTGACCTGATGGGTTTCAGTTACGAAGATCTTCTTGAGATCAAAAACTTTGGCTCGAAGTCAGCTGATGAAGTGATCGAAGCCCTCGAGCGCATCGGCATTTCGATCCCCCAAAGTCGCACTAGCGTCTGACCCCTACTTCCCTCAGTTTTCTCTTAGAACCATGCGCCACCAATGTCGAGTTCCCCTGCTGGGCCGCCCGGCTGACCAACGCAAGGCGTTGCTTCGCGGACTCACAACACAGCTCATCCGCGAAGGCCGGGTGACGACAACCAAAGCGAGAGCCAAGGCTCTGCGTGATGAAGCCGAGAGGATGATCACGTTGGCCAAGAACGGAAGTCTCGCCTCAAGGCGTCGCGTTCTGGGCTATGTCTACGACAAGCAGTTGGTCCACGCCCTCTTCGACAAGGCACCAACACGCTACGGGGATCGGAACGGCGGATACACCCGCATCACCCGCACGGTGCCTCGGCGTGGCGACAACGCTGAGATGGCCATTATTGAGCTGGTCTGATTCACCCAATCAACACAGCTTCATCCGTGTTGCCTGTGGCCCCAAATCCCTCGTCTGAGGCTGAAAGTCCAATTCTTCAGAGAATTGCGATCAGCTTGCAGTACGAGGGATCTTTTTTTTGTGGTTGGCAGCGTCAGACCCAAGGACGGGGTCAGAGCGTGCAGGCCGTTCTGGAAAAAGCCATTGCAGCCCTCGATCCACACCGACCCGTGAAGGCCATCGCCGCGGGGCGAACCGATGCCGGTGTTCATGCTTCAGGCCAAGTTGTCCACTTTGACTGCAGTGGCCCGATACCAGCGAGTCGCTGGGCACCAGCACTGAATGGGCGCCTGCCTGGGAGCATCCGTGTGCGCGAAGCCATCGAGCGCCCTCTGAGTTGGCATGCTTGCTATTCGGCCATCTATCGGCGCTACCGATACACGATTTATAACGGCCGCAGGCCCAATTTATTTTTGGCTCCCTGGAGTTGGCATCGCTACCAGAGGCGACTCGATGAGCAAGCGATGGCGCACGCGCTCTCTGCATTGAAAGGAGAGCATGATTTCGCTGCCTTTCAACGCGCAGGCAGCCGCCGATCTCACTCAAGGACAACCATCCAAGACGTCAACATTGAACGAGACGGCGATCTCTTATGCGTGGAGATTCAGGCCAGCGGCTTCCTCTATGGAATGGTTCGACTCCTGATGGGGCAACTCATCTCCGTCGGCGAACACCGCCTCACCCCACAAAGATTTGAACAGCGCTGGCGGAAACGTCGTCGAGACGAAGTGCGAGAAGCCGCCCCACCCCATGGCCTCTGCCTGCTGAGAGCTGGATACCCGGAGGATCTATTCAGCAAAGGTGGCTGGTACGATTGCCAACCGCGGTTTGCTTTGGCGACGTGCGATCCTCCTCCGGATCCTCCGCCTTGGCCGCAAAACCAATAAGCCCATTGCCTGAGGAAGCCCGCTGCCCCGGTCTAGGAATCAAAAACCAAGACCAGTGACAAGGTAAACTCGATCTTTGAGCTTTGATCAGATCACTCAAGTGATCTGATGCTCCCTGCCCAGCTCCGCCGCTTGCGACGGGGTATACGAGAACCGGCATGCCGGCGCGATGAACAAGACCTCCGTTCCCTCCATTGATTCGATCGACCGCCAGTGGTATCTGGTTGACGCAGAGAATCAAACCCTCGGTCGCCTAGCGACTGAAGTGGCTGCTGTGCTGCGTGGAAAAAACAAAGCCAGCTTCACTCCTCACCTCGACACTGGCGATTTTGTCATCGTGGTGAATGCGGACAAAATCCGAGTTTCAGGCAAGAAACCCCAGCAGAAGCTGTATCGCCGTCACTCAGGCCGTCCAGGTGGCATGAAGGTGGAAACCTTCGAGCACCTCCAGGAGCGTCTTCCAGAGCGCATCGTTGAGAAAGCGATCAAAGGGATGCTTCCCCACAACGCCCTGGGCCGCCAGTTGTTCCGCAAACTCAAGGTTTACAAGGGCACCGAGCATCCCCATGCCGCCCAGCAACCCAAGACCCTCCAGCTCGACCCTGCCGCTTCCGCACAATGAGTAGCTCAAACAACGCCGTCGTTTATTGGGGCACAGGTCGCCGCAAGACCTCTGTCGCCCGTGTTCGCTTGGTTCCCGGCAATGGCACGATCACCATTAACGGGCGCCCTGGCGACAACTATCTGAATTACAACCCCGCCTACTTGGCTGCGGTGAAAGCCCCTCTTCAGACCCTGGGACTCAGCACCGAGTACGACGTTCTTGTGAACGTGCGCGGTGGTGGCCTGACAGGTCAGGCGGATGCCATCAAGCAAGGAGCTGCACGAGCACTCTGCGAACTCTCGGTCGATAACCGCAAGCCACTGAAAACCGAAGGTCATCTCAGCCGAGATCCTCGTGCGAAGGAACGTCGCAAGTACGGACTGAAGAAGGCACGTAAAGCGCCTCAGTTCTCCAAGCGCTGATTTTCACCAGATCACCCATTTTTTTGTTCCCATGCCTAAGCCCGACATTCACCCAACCTGGTATCCGGATGCAAAGGTGATTTGCAACGGTGAAGTTGTCATGACCACCGGCTCCACCCAGCCTGAAATCAATGTCGATGTCTGGAGTGGAAACCATCCATTCTTTACAGGCACGCAGAAGATTCTCGACACCGAAGGCCGTGTGGATCGATTCATGCGCAAATACGGCATGGGCAGTGTTAATAACACCACCTCCGAGACAAAGGACGCCAAAGACGAGCCTTCTAAAGAGTCCTGAGCGCTCATAACGCCCATCAGTTCCCGGAACTCGTGAGCCCAGCCTCCTCTCGCAGAACCTGTCTGCGCTTGGGGGTTTTTTGATTACTGCTCCCTGAGGGGATGGACACAACAACTCTGATCAGTCGCTTGGAAGCGGCAACCAGCAGCTTCCACAATTTGGAGCGACAGCTGGCAGATCCCGATGTGGCCGCTGACCCACAGCGGCTAGAAACCATTGCCCGTGAGCGTTCACGGCTTGAACCTCTGGTTCTCGATTACACCAGCCTTCAGAAGGTAGAAGCCGAGCAAGTTCAAGCCAAAAGCCTGCTGAAAGAAAGCCGTGGCGATGCAGCCATGGAAGAGTTGGCCCAACAAGAGCTTCAAGAACTCGATCGCCACCATGCCGATCTGATTCAAAGGATCACCCTGGCTTTGTTGCCAAAGGATCCCAGAGACGAGCGCAGCGTGATGCTGGAAATCCGTGCTGGGGCAGGTGGAGATGAAGCCTGTCTTTGGGCTGGAGACTTAGCGCGCATGTATGAGCGCTTCAGCAATCGACGGGGATGGAGTGTGAAACCGGTCAGCGCGAACGAAGCTGATTTAGGTGGCTACAAAGAATTGATTCTTTCGGTGAAGGGGGATGCCGTCTTCAGCGAACTGAAATTTGAAGCCGGCGTGCATCGGGTGCAAAGGGTGCCCTCCACAGAATCCCAAGGACGGGTTCACACCTCGACGGCCACGGTTGCCGTGATGCCAGAGGCTGATCCGGTTGAAGTGGAGATCGACCCTCGCGACCTGGACATCAGCACCGCCAGGTCGGGCGGCGCCGGCGGCCAAAACGTCAACAAAGTCGAGACGGCGGTTGACCTGATGCACAAACCAACCGGCATCAGGGTGTTTTGCACCCAAGAGCGCTCGCAAATGCAAAACCGCGAACGCGCCCTTGAGATTCTGCGCGCCAAGCTCTACGAACGCCAACTTGCTGAGGCCAATGCCAGCGAACGATCAGCTAGGCGCGCCCAAGTGGGCACGGGGGATCGCAGTGAAAAAATCCGCACTTACAACGCCAAAGACAACCGGATGACAGATCACCGGCTCGGACGCAACTTCAGCCTTGATCCCGTTCTGGAGGGTCAAATGGATGATGTCATCGATGCCTGCATCGCCGAAGAACAGCGAGGCAAACTCGCCGACCTCAGCGAACAGGCTGATTGAACAGAGATCGATTAAGCACCAATCACATACTTGGCCCATTCGAGATAGCGACCAGAGTCGATCTGGCGTACGGCTTCAAAGCTGAGACTGCTATGAGGACGACTTGGCACACGAGTGAGGGGCATCCCCGCCTCCTCAGGCGTTCGGCTGCCCTTGCGAACATTGCAGCTCAAGCAAGCGGTGGTGATGTTGTCCCAACTATCCCCACCACCGCGGCTGCGGGGAATGACGTGATCGATCGAGAGCTGCTCCGTGCGCGAGCCGCAGTACTGACAGCAATGGTTGTCCCTCTGAAACACGTTTCGACGCGTCAAAGGAAGTTGGCGAAAAGGCACCCTTACGAACTGAACAAGACGAATCACCGTCGGCAGATGGGTGCCTTGACGGATCAACTTGCTTTCGTCGTGCTCCAATCCTTCCGCTTTTCCTTTCATCAACATCACCATGGCTCGCCGCCAAGTTGTGATGTTCAGGGGTTCATAGGAGGCGTTGAGAACCAGAACTTGGCCCATTCCAACCCTCCAGTTATAAGAATGTTATCGAGAATCACAGGGACGTCTCTGTGATCTTCACTACCCTGCTCGCATGCGAGATCAGATCGCCGACAACCAAAACTCTCCCTGGGTTCAGGATCCAACGGAGACCAACCCACGCCAGCGCGCCTGGCTGGAGGTGTCGGACTCTGCCATCGAAGCGAATGCCCGTGCTCTAAAACGCCACCTTGGTCCTTCCTGTGATCTCATGGCTGTCGTCAAAGCCGACGGCTATGGCCACGGAGCAGAAACCGTGGCCAAAGCCTCTGTTCGTGGTGGTGCCACGAGCTTTGGTGTCGCCACACTCCAGGAGGGAATCGACCTTCGGAATGCAGGGCTTGATCAGCCGGTGCTGGTGTTGGGGCATCTCTCCCAGCCCGATGACCTCAGAGCCTGCCTGCAATGGCGGCTGATGCCCACCCTCAGCAGTATGCGTGAGGCCTTGCTCTGTCAAAACCTGGCAGATAGAAGTGGGCGACGTTTCCCCGTGCAACTCAAGCTGGACACGGGGATGACCCGCCTGGGCTGTGACTGGAAAGAGGGCAACCGGCTGGCCCACGCCATCCAACAGCTGGATCAACTCCACCTTTGTGGCATTTACAGCCACCTAGCCCTAGCGGATGGAGAACGCGACGGGCAGGCAGCCCAGGTCACCACGCTCCAGGAAGAACGCTTCGAAAGCATCACACGCGAACTGCGAAGCCCAACCTTGAAGCGGCATCTCGCCAACTCAGCGGGGACCCTGCGGGATTCGCGCCTTCACCACGACCTTGTGCGCGTGGGACTCGCTCTCTACGGTCACTGCCCCAGCGAACATCTCGATGGGATTCTCAACCTGGAGCCTGCGCTGAGCGTTAAGGCCAAAGTGAGCCTGATCCGCGAAGTCCCTGCAGGGGTTGGGGTCAGCTATGGGCACCGCTTTGTCACTCAGCGACCCAGTCGTCTGGCCGTTGTCAGCATCGGCTATGCCGATGGAGTGAGCCGCTGCCTTTCAGGACGCATCCACGCCCTACATGCTGGCCACTCGCTGCCTCAAGTAGGAGCCATCACCATGGATCAGCTGATCCTCGATGCAACGGATCACCAGGGCTTGGACAGCGGTGATGTTGTGACTCTGCTGGGCCGTGATGAAGAACAAACCATCAGCCCTAGATCCTGGGCGGAACTTGCGGATTCAATCCCCTGGGAAGTGCTCTGCAGTTTCAAACATCGCTTGCCGCGCTTAGCGATTTGAGCATTTGGCACACCTCTTGGTAAGATGATGTTGCTGCTGGAGAGGTGGCTGAGTGGTTGAAAGCGGCTCCCTGCTAAGGAGTTACAGGAGGCAACTTCTGTCGAGGGTTCGAATCCCTCCCTCTCCGTTTCAAACAATTCTCTGTTGTTACTTCACTTGACTGTGAATGCAAACATGGAACCCATAGAGATTGCTCACGAAATACTTCACACCTTCATGATTGATTCCTCACTCTGATCAAAAACAAGTGTCATTCAAATTCCTTAAAGGGCCTCTAAAGATTTTCAGGATTCGGCAACGTTCAGCCAAAACCTCCATACCAAGGCCCAAGCAAATAGGACTAAAAGACAATCTTTCCTCAAGACTACGCAATAACCATTAGCACGCATCAACCTGATTCACTGCCATGCCGCAAACATCTCTGCGATTCATCAAAGACTTAATTTTTAGATCACCAGTCGAATAAAAACCTTCATCGACCCAAATGAGCGCTTGGCAAGCAAGAGATCAAAACAAAATTAATGCAAAGCCATAGCACCTCAAAAGATGCACATATCAACTAAAAGCTGCAACAACAGCACTCTTTCTTACTAAGGCAAGAGCTACGGATCTAGGCAAATAATGACTTAAAAAACCTAGCGAAAAGCAGCCAACTCCCTCGCAATCCCCGGCAAAAACTGGTTGTCATTGGCACGTTCAGGACCCACGCTGAACACCACCAGCATCTGGGCTATGCCCTCAGGATCAGTCCACCAAGCGGCGTCATGCCTGGCCTGACTCATCCATCCGGCTTTGCTCCATAGCCTGCTGTTCTCTGGTAGGCCTTCGCCAAGAAAACCATCCACCTGATTTTCAGGATCAGCGCTCCTGTCGCCCTGATCTAAAGAGCGTGCGAGCGCTGAACGCAGCCGCTGACAAGCCGGAGGGGAGAGCAGGCCGTCGGTCATCACCGCCTCTAACAACCGAGAGACGGCGGCAGTTGTTAAGGCATTGCGGTTGCTGTTGTTCTCGCCATAAAACCTCTGTTCCCTCCCATAGGGCCCATCCCCCCAGGTTTTCTGGCAGCAGTTCACCCGTTCAAACTCAGCCCAGCCAAAATCCAACAACCACTCATTCACCAATTGACGCTGACGCTGCCAGCTCACCCATGCTTCGCCCTGCAGGTCTGGCCCACTGGAGGTGCCCGTTAGATAGTCCATCACCAATCCAGTGGCATCGTTGCTGGACAGAGCGATCATGTCGTTGACGGCACGCCGTAACTCCGCCGTTTCCAGAAGGAGACCCTTTTGCAGCCAAGCCTCAACCCCAACGGCATAAACCAATTTCACAACGCTCGCTGGATAGAGCGGTTTCTGATCAGCCCAGGCAGCACCAAATCCGCTCCCCGTCGTCAGATTGGCTTGGTCGTAACGCACCCAATTCACGGCAATCTGCTCGTGCAATCCAGGGCGGCCCTGCTCAGCGAATCGATCGATCAAGCCGACGAGGTAATCCTGCATCGCCGGCTCGGCACGGTAGAACGCCATAGCACAGGCATCAGTCAATGCCGACCCTAGGCACAGCCCTCACTCCCGCACAGCTGAGCAAAGGAAGCTGTTGGACATTGAATGTGGATGTTCAAGGGTATGCGCGCAGTCATGGCAGCGGCTTAGCGACGCAAGCGTGCGCTGGCAGAGGGTTTCGAGTTCTGGCCGATCCGCTTGCGAGCGCCCATCGCGTCAAAACAGCTTTGCTTGAGGATGGATACCCCTGTTGGATGGCCATCGATGACCTCAAGGGTCAGGCCGTAGCGCGCAGCAACTGGCGTCCTCGCCTCCTCGATGCAGAGAGCATCCAAAAGCGTCTTCCATTTGTGCTTCGTTGGCTGAAGGACGCTGCTCAGATCCCAAATCACTATCTATGGGGGGGGACCGTCGGTCCTGATCTCGACTGTTCAGGCCTTGTACAAACCGCCTTTGCCAGCCAAAGCATCTGGTTACCTCGGGATGCTTACCAACAGGAACGGTTCTGCAGCCCCGTGGCAGTCCGCCCCGGGAATGCTCAACTGCTGCGCCCTGGAGATTTGTTGTTTTTTGGCACGGCACAGCGTTGCACCCATGTGGCCATCCACCTCGGACAAGGTCGCTACATGCATAGTTCGGGGCAGGAGCACGGGCGCAACGGGATTGGCATCGACAGCATCCACCCCTCTGACCAACACCCAGTGGCCTGCCACTACCGATCCGAACTTCGCGGAGCCGGCAGGGTGACGCGCTGCCATGACGGCTCCACGCTTCCTTGAAGAGATCCCTCGATGCCGGATTAAGTTGCTCGGATCGCTCCACATCTGGATGTCTCTGAGCCCAGCAGCACCCTCAAACGCATCCGCAAACGGGGAGAGCAGTCTCGACGTATCCGTAGTGGTGCCGCTCTACAACGAAGAGGAGAGCCTGCCCGAACTTGTCGAGCAACTTCTCGCATCCCTGCGGCCCGCAGGCGAGCGCTTCGAGCTGGTTCTCGTGAATGATGGGTCGTCTGATCAGACCGCAGCCGTGCTCGCGCAGGTGAGTCAGGAGGTCCCAGAGCTCGTTGGCGTGCTCCTGCGCAAAAACTACGGTCAAACCGCTGCGATGGCCGCTGGTTTTGACGTGGCCCGTGGCCGGGTCATCGTCAGCTTGGACGGCGACTTACAGAATGATCCAGCCGACATCCCCTTGCTCCTGGCGAAGCTGCGGGAGGGCTATGACCTCGTGAGCGGCTGGCGTCACCAACGCCAGGATGCCGAACTCCAGCGCAAGTTGCCCTCGCGCATCGCCAACCGACTGATCGGCAGGGTCACAGGCGTGAAGCTCCATGACTACGGCTGCTCACTGAAGGCCTACGACCGGGCCGTTCTCTCGGACATGCGCCTGTATGGAGAGCTTCATCGCTTCCTGCCCGCATTGGCTTTCATCGAAGGCGCACGGATCACCGAGGTGAAAGTGAATCATCGGGCAAGGCAGTACGGCAGCAGTAAATATGGCATTGATCGCACCTTCCGGGTGCTCATGGACCTCCTCACCGTGTGGTTTATGAAGCGATTCCTCACGCGTCCGATGTATGTCTTTGGATTCGCCGGATTGATTGCGATTGCGTTGAGCGTGATTTCCAGCAGCTACCTCCTGCTGATCAAGCTTCAAGGAGCAGATATTGGCAACCGTCCCCTGCTGACGCTGGCGGTGGTTTTGGGGTTGGCAGGCATTCAATTGTTCTGCTTTGGACTGTTGGCAGAGCTGCTCATTCGCACCTATCACGAAAGCCAAGGGAGACCGATTTATCGCATCCGCGCCACGTTGCGCGGGGGCCGTACAGATTGAGCAGGGGCAGGGGCAGGGCCGCCACGATGAGGTTCGATTGCGGCAGCTGATAGCTGCACGATGCGAGCGTCCACATCTCGCAGCCCCCTCCTGAGCAGGGGCACGGTGGAGCGATGCCCCCATTCACAGGCGATTTGAATGGCCCGCAAGCGCTCATCAGGATGACCGTGGTTAAAAGCATGCAGCAATTGCTTTCTTAAGGCCATCGCTTGAGCTTCTGAGCAAGGTCTCTGCCAGAGCGGCTCTGCGCTTGCGTCATCGCCAATCGGCTCAGACGCAGGCGACCCGTCGTCCGAGCCTCCATCCACAAGCCCAAGTTGCGCTCGGTTGATGGCCGCAACCATGCCCGCATCTGTACTGCTCAGGATTGTTTTGGAGGGACGCCGCCCGAATCCCCACAAAACAAGAACCAAAACAAACGCAGCGCCACCGGCAATGAGCTGATTCATCGGAAAGAAATCGCGAAGACGAAGGATTGAACTTTTATGTCGCCGTCCCGATTGAGGACGGACCGCATCAAGGGCTTTCTATACAGTAAATAAGGACCTTTTGGCGTCGCCATGACCGGAGAATTCGTCGCTGCCTGGATGCCCTCGGTGTTTGTCCCCCTTGTGGGAATCATGGGACCAGCCGTGGCTATGGCTCTGCTTTTCAATGTGATCGAAGCCACTGACTGATCGGCGGAGACCCCCCAGATCACCTCTGCACATCGCAACCAACTCGCCTTTCCTTCCATGACAGTGACCCCCGTCGCCGATCCCACCGTCGGCAACCTGTCCACACCTGTAAATAGCAGCTACTTCAGCAAGGCCTTCCTCAATGCCTTGCCCGCCTATCGCCCGGCTTTATCTCCCAACCGCCGTGGTCTTGAAATTGGCATGGCCCATGGATTCTTCCTCTATGGACCCTTCACGGTGTGTGGGCCGATGCGCTCAACGGACTACGCGACCACAGCGGGGCTCTTGGCCACGATTGGATTGGTTTCAATCTTGACCATCTGTATGTCGATCTACGGCAGCGCAGGAAATGGACCCAACGTCCAGCCCGCTGACGCCACGATCGACAATCCTCCTGCTGATCTGTTCACCAAAGCAGGCTGGGCTGAATTTGCTAGCGGATTCTGGCTTGGCGGATGTGGTGGAGCTGCCTTTGCATGGTTCCTCACAGGAACGGCCTTGGTCGCACCACTGGTTGATATCGCGGGTGGAGTCTGGAGCGTGGGCTAAGCCTCGCCAACCCAGGCGTCCACAGACCACCAAAGCCCCGGTTGAGCGAAAACTCGCTCAACCGGGGCTTTCAACTGCCAGGATCAATCTGGTTTTGCAGCAGTTGCCGCCTTGCGGTCCATCTCCCAGCCGTTTCTGCGGCGGCCTGTCCTCACCGTTGTCTGCAGCCTGCTCGTCCTGCTGGCAGGACTTGTGTCGCTGTCTGGCTTGGGCCTGGAAGACTTACCCCAATTGGCCCCAACCCAGGTCAACGTGACAGCACGCTTCCCCGCTGCATCTCCTGATGTAGTGGAACAGAGCGTCACAACCGTGCTGGAGCAACAGCTCAACGGTCTCAGTGATCTCGACAGCATTCAGTCCACCAGCAGTGAAGGGCAATCAAGGATCAGTCTTCGCTTTAAGAAAGGCAACCCTCAACTCAACGCGATCAAGGTCCAAAACGAAGTGAATTTGGCGCTGCGCCGATTGCCGCAAGCCGTTACTCGCCAGGGGCTCAGCGTGAATCGCTCCTCTAGCGACTTACTGATGATCCTGGGCTTTAGCCATCCTCAAGATCTCTACGTCCCCACCTTTCTCCCAGGCTGGCTGGAACAGTCGCTCAGAGAATCGCTCAGATCCGTTGGAGGAGTGGGCGACATTCGTGTGTTCGGAAGCAGCGAATTGGCCTATCGCCTGTGGATGGATCCTCAAAAGCTGGAGCAAGCCAATCTCACGATTACGGATGTGAGCACAGCGCTCATTGAGCAAAACGTTCTGGCAGCGATCGGCGCTCTCGGCAGCGCACCGGCTCCAATAGGACAACTGCTCAGCCTTCCTATCGAAGCCGACGGTCGCTTGCGCAGCCAGGACGAACTGGAAAACCTGGTGATCAAACGATTGGGCAATGGGGGACTGATTCGACTCAAAGATGTCGGCCGCGTCAGCCTTGGACAACGCAGTTATGGAAGAGCTGCGATCAATCTTCAGGGAGAACGCTCCGTTGCTGTAGGGATTTATCAAAGAGATGGAGTGAACGCCCTTGCTCTCAGCCGAAGCATCCGCAGCAATCTCGCAAAACTCGAATCTGGATTTCCGCCCGGCATCACGATGCAAACCATCGTCGATTCGGCCGACACCATCCAGGCCAATCTCGACCGCACCATTGCGACTCTCCGCGATGCAGTCCTGCTCGTTTTAGTTGTTTTGGTGCTTTTCCTGGGGCGATGGCGATTAGCCATGGTGCCAGGAATCGCCGTACCCATTTCCTTGGTAGGCAGCTTGTTGGTGATCCGCCTCAGCGGTTCAGATATCAACAGTTTGATTCTGTTCGGGCTGATTCTTGCAACAGGCATTGTTGTGGACGATGCCATTGTTGTGAGCGAGGAAATTGCCGATCGCATTGAGAAAGGGGACCCACCCCTAAAGGCAGCTGAAACAGCGATGCAGGAATTGGCCGGGGCAATTGTGGCCACATCCTTGGTTCTTGTGGCGGTGTTCGTTCCTGTTCTGCTGATTCCAGGGTCGATTGGTCGCCTCTACGAACCCATTGCCTTGACGATTACGGCTGCCATTGTTTTTTCCACTCTGAATGCCCTCACGTTCACACCGATGGCATCAGCAAGGGTCCTCACCCCAGGGAATGGGCGCTTGCCAGGCGTGATCAGACGACTCAGCGATCGTCTCCGCAAGGCCATGCAGGGCACTGAAGCGCACTACTCGAGAACCCTGCGCAAGCTGTTGATTCGCCCCAATTGGGTGGGCCTCGTCCTCATCATCAGCTTGATGCTCACGGGAGTCGCCCTCAGCAACACGCCGACAGCCTTTATCCCCAACGAAGACCAGGGCCAAATTCGGGGGTATTTCACCTTGTCGGAAGGCGCCAGCTTGGAACGAAGCGTGGCAAGCATGGAGGCCATTCGCGCTGTCATTGAGCAGGAGCCCCTGATCCGGTCAGGGAACTTCTACGCAGGCAGTTCGTTTGGGCAAAGCGGGGAAGACAAGGGTTCTTTTTACCTGAGATTGAAGCCATTACAGGAGAGAGGCGGAGCAGAGCAAAGCGATCAAGCCATCAAGCGTCGACTGCAAAAAGCCCTGAACCGCTCGATCAGCGATGCCAAGGTTGTGCTGATTACACCGCCAACCGTGCGTGGGTTTAGCGGTGATTCAGCTTTGAATATTGAGCTGCTAGACCGCAGCGCTGGCCAACTGAGCCTGCTCCAATTCGAACAGGTCGCCACGGCCTTTATTGCACGAGCCAAGGAAACGGGGAAATTTGAACGGGTCAGCACGCGTTTTGACGCCAGTGCCCCGAGATGGCGCCTTGTTTTAGACCGCGATCAAATGGCAGCACTGAATCTCCCGTACAGAGAAACCCTGAATTCGATTGGCATGTCCATCGGCGGACGCTATCTCGATGACACCTATGCCGACGGAGAGATTCGCAGCATTTGGATTCAGATGGAGGGCAGCGACCGCAATCGCCCAGAGGACATTGAATCCCTCATGCTCCGAAACCGTGATGGGGAGCTTGTCAGCGCTGAAAGCGTGGCCCGACTTGAAAAAGTTGAGGGGACCGGCTCGATTGGTCATTACGCCCTCAACCGATCCATCCGGGTCAGCGCCGTGCCGGCGAAAGGAACGAGTAGCGGACAAGCCATCAACATCCTTGAAGCCACAGGCGAACAAATTGGAGGGGGCAACATTGGTCTTGCTTTTACAGGCCTGGCAGAAGAAGAAAGGGTGGCCGAAGGCGTCACTTGGGCCTTCTTTGGTTTGAGCGTGGTGGTGGTTTACCTCTTGCTCGCTGGTTTGTTCGAGAGTTTTCTCGACCCCCTAGTGATTTTGCTGTCAGTGCCTCTTGCACTCCTCGGTGCTCTGATCGGAATCAAACTGCGTGGGCTGCCGCTTGATGTTTACGGCCAGATGGGCCTTCTCGTTCTCGTCAGTTTGGCAGCAAAGAACGGAATTCTGATTGTGGAATTTGCCAATCAGAGGCTCCGCGCAGGCCTACCTCTTCGAGAGGCCATCACCGACGCCGCAGAAGAGCGCATGCGGCCCATTGTTTTGACAGCCATTACCTCCTTGGCAGGGTTTCTGCCCTTGCTGCTCGCCAGCGGAACGGGATCAGCGAGTCGGATCAGTATCGGCACGGTGGTCTTCAGCGGCTTGCTGATCTCCACACTGCTCTCTCTGTTCGTTGTTCCAGCCGTTTATTTGAGCCTCAAAGGCTGGAGGCAGAGAGCACAAATTCAGCACACGCAAGGCAATTAACAAACCGGTTGGAGCAAAAAAGAGATAGGTTCTCTGATCAAGCCGATCGCGGCAACCCACGTGGAAGCTGCATGACAACGACCGCAAAGACAATTAGCCAAGACATGGCGCCTAGCAATTACCCCAAACGGATCGACTTCCAACTCGCTCCGTTTATGGCCAGTGATGACCGCATCGCGAGCTGGCAGATCTTCAACACCGTGATTCCCATCATCGCTGTAGCGATCGCGATGGCTGCGGTCACAACATCGTTCAACATCACAGCCATTGTGATGACACCCTTGCTCCTGGTGTTGATGGTTCTGCTGCTCAGTCGCAGCTTCTCCCTGATGCATGACTGCGGACATCAAAGTCTGTTCCGTTCCAAGCGGTCGAATCGAATTGCGGCCTTCGGATTGAGCTTGATTCACGGCATGCCGCAACATCCCTGGTCAAGGGGGCACGCCTTTCATCACAAACACAATGGAAATTGGGACCGCTATCGCGGACCATCTGCTCTCATCACGCGCGAACAATATGAAGCGAGATCTCCGCGTTCGCAGTGGCTTTATCGCATCTTGCGCCATCCATTGCTGTTATTCCCAGGTGGTTTCTTTTATCTCATCATCAAGCCAAGACTTGCCTTGCTTTTGAGCTTCTTTGAATTCATCGGTCATTCCATCAAAAGCACCATCAAGATGGTACGCACTGGGGCCTGGGAATCTCCAAAACAAATTTGCTCAAACTACAAATCGAGCTTCTTCTACACCAGCGGTGAATGTGTCGACATGGTCGCCAACACAGCCGTTGTTGGCCTTTTGTGGTGGTGGATTGGCAGCTCGATTGGCTACGCACATTTTTGGATTCTTTATGCCTTGGTCATGAGTTGCAGTGCTGCAGTAATGATTGCGGTCTTTTTTATTCAACATAATTTCCCAGACTCCTACACAAGCAATGAAGACAATTGGAGCTATTTCCGCGGTGCTCTCTCTGGATCTTCCTTCCTACAAATGCCTGCTGTTTTGAATTGGTTTACTGCCGATATTGCCTACCACCACATCCATCACCTTTCAGAACGAATTCCAAACTATCGATTAAAAGAATGCCATGAAGCAAATATTCACCTAGCAGAGGATGTTCATAGGCTTTATTTATCTCAAATTGGTGATTGCTTCTCTCTCATCCTTTGGGATAGAGAACGTGCCGAGCTTGTTTCACCTTTCGCCTGAGCAGAGCTAAAAATTCATGCTGTGCTGTCAGGCAGCCGGCTCAAGGCTGACTTCTGAGAATGAGGCCACTCATACAATCCCTGTCCCATTGATCGATAAGGTATGCGTTTCGTTGAGGCCGGCTCCTTGGTAATTCCCACATTGCATCAGGCCTCATCTGAGCAAGCCCGTTTTTTTGATTACCGCTCCGCCGCAAACCCCCAACAGATCGGACTGATCTCATCGGTTCCCTATCGGTCGTTTTCGCCGGGTTTTTTCGATCAATCCGGCTGTGAGGTTCTTCCTTTAGACCTGAGTGAAGAGCTCGGCTGCACTGGCCCTGCCACCGGTCCTGCTCTTTGCGCCAATTTTGTGCGTCTCGACTGTGGTGATCAACGCACCAGTGCTGTTGCGACAAGTCAGCTGTTTTTCGTCACGCGTGGAGAAGGGGAGACCCAAGCCTGTGGGCAAACATTCCAATGGTCAAAAGGTGACCTTTTGGTGCTGCCTGCAGGAGGGGACGCAATCCACACCAGTCACGAAAAAGCAGGTTTGTATTGGGTGCATGATGCTCCGCTCCTGCGTTACCTCGGAGTAGAGCCAATCCAAGCTCGCTTTGAGCCAAGCTTTTACAGCCATCGGGACAGCAAACGGCATCTTGAATCGATTGCGAACAGCCCTACCGGTGCTCGCGCCAACCGCGTCAGCGTATTGCTGGGCAATAGCCATTTCCCACAAACGCGAACGATCACCCATACGCTTTGGGCCATGCTCGGAATCTTGCCTGCCGGCCAGATTCAGCGCCCCCATCGCCACCAATCCATCGCCCTTGATTTCGCTGTGGATTGCCAACCCGGCTGCTACACCATGATCGGCACGAAGCTGGATGACAACGGGATGATCATCCATGGGCATCGGGAAGATTGGGTGCCTGGAGCCGCTTTCGTGACACCACCTGGCTATTGGCATTCTCACCACAACGAGTCTGGAGCCGATGCCTACGTGCTGCCGATTCAAGATGCCGGCCTGCACACCTATCTACGCACGCTGGACATTGCCTTTAGCGGCGGCAATTAAAGCCAAACAAACAATCAATAGCTTCTGATCTGTTTGTAGCTGGACGGACGATACCCTCACCCGTCCCATAAAAAACCCGCCCGGTAAACCGGACGGGTGAATCTCTGAGAAACGGCTCGTTAGTCAGGCAGAGGTTGGGACTGAATCAGCCAAACTTGCCAGACGTGGAAGCGATCAAGAAGGCGGCGTACGTCAGGATGTACCCGATCGTGAAGTGAGCAAGACCCACAACACGGGCCTGGACGATGGAGAGAGCCACAGGCTTGTCACGCCAGCCAACAAGGTTGGCGAGAGGAGTGCGCTGATGAGCCCAAACGATGGTCTCAATCAGCTCCTGCCAATAACCACGCCAGGAGATCAGGAACATGAATCCTGTCGCCCAAACCAGGTGACCGAACAAGAACATCCAAGACCAAACAGCCAGGTTGTTGCTGCCAAATGGGTTGTAGCCATTGATCAGCTGAGAACTGTTCAGCCATAGGTAGTCGCGGAACCAGCCCATGAGGTAGGTGCTGGACTCGTTGAACTGAGCCACGTTGCCCTGCCAAATCGCAAGGTGCTTCCAGTGCCAGTAGAAGGTGACCCAACCCACTGTGTTCAGAGCCCAGAAGACGGCGAGATAGAACGCATCCCAGGCAGAGATGTCACAGGTACCGCCACGGCCAGGACCGTCGCAGGGGAAGGAGTAACCGAAGTCCTTCTTGTCAGGCATCAACTTGGATCCACGTGCATCCAGAGCACCCTTCACAAGGATCAGGGTGGTGGTGTGGAGACCTAGAGCGATGGCGTGGTGAACAAGGAAGTCACCGGGGCCAATCGGCAGGAACAAGTCGTTGCTGCCACGAACACCGTTGATGGCATCCATCCAACCGCCCATGTAGGCCGCGTTGGCATTGGCAGCAGCTCCACCCGCGTTAGCGAGAAGAACATCGAAGCCGTAAATCGCTTTACCGGAAGCAGCCTGGACGAACTGTGCAAAGACAGGCTCAACCAAGATCTGCTTCTCAGGGGTGCCAAACGCCACAACCACGTCGTTATGGACGTAGAGGCCGAGGGTATGGAAGCCCAGGAAAAGGGAGACCCAACTCAGGTGACTGATGATCGCTTCTTTGTGCTCGAGCATCCGAGCCAGGACATTGTCCTTATTGGCTTCGGGGTCGTAATCACGAATGAAGAAGATCGCACCGTGAGCGAAGGCACCACACATCAAGAAGATGGCGATGTACTGGTGATGGGTATATAGCGCTGCCTGGGTTGTGTAGTCCTTCGCGATGAAGGCATACGACGGCATCGCATACATGTGCTGTGCAACCAAGCTGGTGATCACGCCAAGAGAGGCAAGAGCAAGACCAAGCTGGAAGTGCAGGCTGTTGTTGATGGTGTCGTAAAGACCTTTGTGACCAGCACCCAGGTTTCCGGGAGTTCCGGTTGGTGGGTTGTGGGCTTCAAGGATCTCGCGGATGGAATGACCGATTCCGAAATTCGTCCGATACATGTGGCCGGCGATCACGAAGATCACGCCGATGGCCAAATGGTGATGGGCGATGTCTGTTAGCCAGAGAGCTTCGGTCTGAGGGTGGAAGCCACCGAGGAAGGTGAGGATCGCAGTGCCTGATCCTTCAGCGGTACCAAAAACCTGACCAGTGGTGTCAGGGTTCTGGGCATAAACACCCCAATTGCCGGTGAAAAACGGACCCAAGCCAGCTGGGTGAGGCATCACGTTGAGGAAGTTGTCCCAACCAACGTGCTGACCACGGGACTCAGGAATGGCCACGTGAACCAGGTGACCGGTCCATGCGATGGAACTGAATCCAAACAGAACAGCCAGATGGTGGTTCAGGCGGGATTCCGCGTTTTTAAACCAAGCAAGAGACGGACGGAACTTGGGCTGCAGGTGCAGCCAACCAGCGAACAGAGCCCAAGCTGACAGGATCATCATGAAGATGGATCCTTGATACAGCTCGGCATTCGTGGTCATGCCGATCGTGTAAAACCAGTGATAGAGGCCTGAGTAGGCAATATTCACAGGGGAGGAAGCACCCGCTTGGGTAAAGGCATCAATCGCGCCTTGACCGAAGTGGGGATCCCAAATTGCGTGAGCGATTGGGCGCACGTGCAGAGGGTCGGCGACCCACTGCTCGAAGTTGCCCTGCCAGGCGATATGGAACAGGTTTCCCGAAACCCAGAGGCCGATGATGGCGAGATGCCCGAAATGGGTGGAGAAGAGCTTTTGGTAAAGCTTCTCCTCCGTCATTCCGTCATGGCTCTCGAAGTCGTGAGCCGTGGCGATCCCGTACCAGATGCGGCGGGTTGTCGGGTCCTGTGCCAGACCCTGGCTAAACGAAGGAAATTTCGTTGCCATTAGAGGGAAAGGTCAGGTGAGGTCAGCCGACCACAAGGATGTGGGCGTGGAAGAAGGCCCATGTGGTTGCGATGCCGCCCAAGAGGTAATGAGCGACACCCACGGCACGGCCCTGGGTGATTGACAGTGCACGGGGCTGGATGGCAGGCGCCACCTTCAGTTTGTTGTGAGCCCAAACGATGGACTCAATCAATTCCTGCCAGTAGCCGCGGCCACTGAACAAGAACATCAAGCTGAAGGCCCAGACGAAGTGAGCACCAAGGAACATCAGGCCATAGGCACTGGTGTTCGAGCCGTAGCTGTTGATCACCTGCGCGGCCTGGGCCCACAGGAAGTCACGCAGCCAGCCATTAATAGTGATTGCACTGTTGGCGAAATTGCCATTCGTGATGTGTTGGACACTGCCATCAGCATTCACGGTTCCCCAAACATCGCTTTGCATCTTCCAGCTGAAGTGGAAAATCACGATGGAGAGGGAGTTGTACATCCAGAACAGGCCTAGGAACACATGGTCCCAAGCAGACACCTGACAGGTGCCACCTCGGCCAGGTCCATCGCAAGGGAAGCGGAAGCCAAGGTTTGCTTTATCTGGAACGAGGCGGGAGCTACGGGCATAGAGCACACCTTTGAGAAGGATCAACACAGTCACGTGAATCGTGAATGCGTGGATGTGGTGCACCATGAAGTCAGCGGTCCCAAGAGGAATCGCTGCTGCAGCAACCTTGCCACCAACGGCAATCGTGGAGCCGTTGAACACCTCACTCACGCCAGCAAGTGCGTTGGGAGCGGTGCTACCGGCAGCTCCGGCATGCAAACCCTGAATCCATTGAGCGAACACAGGCTTCAGCTGAATCGCTGAATCACTAAACATGTCCTGGGGACGGCCCAGAGCACGCATGGTGTCGTTGTGGATGTAGAGGCCAAAGCTATGGAAGCCCAACCAGATGCACACCCAGTTCAGGTGGCTGATCAGGGCATCGCGAGCTTTGAGCACGCGATCGAGCACGTTGTCCACATGCTTGGCAGGGTCGTAATCGCGGATCATGGCGATGGCTGCGTGAGCAGCAGCGCCAACGATTAGGAAGCCACCGATCCACATGTGGTGGGTGAACAGTCCGATCTGCGTCGGATAGTCAATCGCCATGTATGGATACGGGGGCATCGCATACATGTGCTGGGCCACGATGATACTCAGCGAACCGAGCATGGCCAGATTGACTCCCAACTGAGCATGCCAAGAGGTCGTCATGAACTCAAAGAGTCCGTCGTGCCCATTGGTTGCAGGGAATAGAAGGGGATCACCCTTCTGACCTTCGAGGATCTCCTTGATGGAGTGCCCGATGCCCCAGTTCGTGCGGTACATGTGACCAGCCACGATGAACAACACCGCGATGGCTAGGTGGTGATGAGCGATATCGCTCATCCACATGCTTCCAGTCACTGGATTAATTCCACCTTTAAAGGTCAGGAAGTCGCTGTATGCAGCCCAATCACCAGAGAAGAAGGCGCCAATACCGGCACCGAATCCTGGATAGAGCTGCGCGATCAAATCCTGATTAAAGAATTCGTGTGGCAGTGGAATGTCTGCGACAGAAGCAATGGTTTTGCCATTGAGCACCAGCGGCTGGCCGGCGTCGATGGCATCCATCAACTTGGTGGTCGGCAGAGACACATGCAGAAGGTGCCCGGTCCAGGAAAGGGAACCGAGACCAAGCAAACCTGCCAAGTGGTGGTTGAGCATCGACTCAACGTTCTGGAACCACTCGAGCTTGGGAGCTGCCTTGTGATAGTGGAAAACACCGGCATTCAGCATGAGACCGGCCATCACCAGAGCGCCGATGGCTAGCGACATCAGCTGGGTCTCGTTGGTGATGCCCCATGCACGCCAGACGTGAAAGAGGCCAGATGTGATCTGAATGCCTTGGAAACCGGCACCCATATCACCGTTGAGAATCTCCTGGCCAAACACGGGCCACACCACCTGAGCACTTGGCTTCACGTGGGTGGGATCGGCGAGCCAGCCGGAGAAGTTGGAAAAGCGCGCTCCGTGGAAGAAAGCGCCGCTTAGCCAGATGAAGATCACGGCCAAATGGCCGAAGTGAGCACTAAAGATCTTCCGAGAAACCTCTTCAAGGTCACTCGTGTGGCTATCGAAATCGTGAGCGTTTGCGTGGAGGTTCCAGACCCATGTTGTGGTCTTGGGGCCTTTCGCGAGAGCTCGGTCGAAATGTCCGGGCTTGCCGAACAATTCAAAGGTTGCTGGATTGTCAACCTTTTCGACTTGGCTCTTCGCGGTGCTCCCACGCTCTGGTGGGCTGATGGTCATCGAGTCGTTCCTCGAGGGACGGGATCGAGGTGGAGGGCCACCCCTCCGGAGAACCGGACAGTTCGCCGGGGCCCCGGCCATAGCCCGAAAGCTGTAGCCGGGCGCCAGTTCAAGCCAGGAAAACCCTGTCTATCACTGGTGCTTTGGGCCCCAAAGAGGGGACCGCTGATTTGAGCATAGAGTCGCGAGAGGGCCTTAACCCTCATCGAGTTACAAAGGTTCAATCCGGCGGTGATCCAGTCTGCAACTGGGGTCTGGTTTGCAGGTAGTGTCAGCGAGAACCACCCAATCAAGACACAAAACTATCAACAACCTGCTTATTTTCTTTCGCTAATTAATACTCAGTCAGCGCCCTGGGCCTGAGAAGTGGGGCCATTCAGAATGTCGGCACATCCTCTCCGCTCCATGGATAAATCGGGCCGGCGACAAGCAAGCATCCGATGGTTCGCAGCACTCTTCGCCCTGATCCTCCTCTTTGGAACGGGACAACCCGTGCTGGCCATTCCGTCGTTGCCTTGGGCCAATCAGCCCAACTCCAAATCCGCTCCTAATCAAGGCAAGAATCTTCCGACCCAAAACCCATCAGGCCGTCTTCGAGAAGTGGAACCACCTGGTGCGGTTCAGCAGCTCCATCAAGCCTTAGCGAAGCATCATCCCCAGCTTTCACTCATCAGTCCCTTGGATGGGAGCCAGCTCAAGGGCGGTCCCCTCAACCTGGAATTAAAAATCGAGGATTGGCCCCTCGCGAACGACCGAGAACTCGGTCTCGGAGCCCACGTCGCGATTCAAATTGATGAACAAGCACCCATTCGCATCAGTGAACGGAATGGAAACCGCATAACGCTTGAACTCCCGTCCCTTAGTCCAGGGAGCCACAGGTTCACGGCCTATGCCGCTTATCCCTGGGGAGAAGCCGTCAAAACTCCTGGCGCCAGCTTGCATTGGGCTGTAGATCAGCTGCGCCCGCTGATGGGCACGCAGCCAAAACGCGATGCCCCTTGGCTGGCGATAGTGAGTCCGGCTGAGCTCGGGGGGGACAGCCCTTTGCTGCTCGATTGGTTGGTATGGAATGCGCCGCTGCAAAACCTCCGAGCTGGAGACGCTCGCTGGCGCCTACGCATCACGGTTAACGAGGACAGTTTTGTCGTGGACCAGCAGGATGCCCTTTGGCTCCAGGGAATCGACAACCGCAAAGGGATCAACACTGTTCAGATGGAGTTGCTGAATGGGATCGGTGAATCGCTCGAGCCGATGTTCAACAACCAATTGAGAGTGGTCCCTAAGCGGCAGAACCCCAAACCAATTTGGTTGCAATCAAGCCTGAATGACAGCGAGCTAGCGCGTTTGCTGAGTGAAACCAAGCCTGAAGACCCAAGCGCAAGGCAAGAACTTGTCAGCGAAGAAAACATCCCTCAAGCGCAAGGGGGCGAGAACGGAGCGGCAAAGCCACAGGGATTGAAGCCACAGGCATTGAGCCAACAGGCCGTAGAAGGAAGGGACTTGGACGAGAACGACTCAGGAGAAAAAGGCTTGGAAGAGAAGGATGGAGATAACAAAACGGAGGAGATCGGGCCAGTAGCAGAAAAGGCCTTAGGGGAAGGTGAACAAGGCAAAGATGCAATCGCTGTAGATAGCGAGGCTGTTGAAGGAGAACTCGCCAAGCCCGAGGCTCTGAACACAGGCACAGAGAAAGCAGCGTCATTGCCAAACGAAGAGATGGCCGTCACAGCCATGCCAGAGAAAGGAGCTGACACAACAAAGAAACCAAGCAAGCTCGCCAACCCGGAACCGGAACGAATTGCTCCAACCAGCACCCTGGGAGGATCAGCCCGGGAGCTATTGAACGCCGATGGCACCCAGCGTTGACCTTCGAAACTCCTGTCCTGAACGACTCGTCTCCCCCGACCGCTGCCCGGCGATTGGCCCTAGGGCTGTCCTCAAGGGCCTGGCCGTTGCTGCAAAGACTTCAGCAATGCAGCCTCACGGATCAACTAGCGCTCACCCCTGGCGCTGCCGCTGCCATTCCTGACCTCGATGGAACGTGTCTGGTGAACTCAGCTGCGGTGTTGCTCCAGCAGCACTGGCAAGAGGGCGGGGTGTTGATCGTGATCGGAGCCACAGGTGCCGTCACCCGTTTGATTGCTCCACTCCTGACCGACAAAGACAGCGACCCTGCCGTCCTGGTGCTCGATGCCAAGGGGCAAAGGGTGGTTCCTTTGCTTGGCGGCCACCAAGCTGGCGCCGAACAATGGAGTAGGGAGGTCGCTGCCGCGCTCGGAGGGGAAGCGGTTCTAACCGGAGACAGTGCGGTTTCAGGCCGTTTTGCAAGCGATGCATTCGGACATGGTTGGGGATGGAAACGTGGCGGAACAGGCGCCAACTGGAGCCAACTGATGAAGGCCCAGGCGCGTGGCGAGACAACCCGTCTGATCCAAACAATGGGGAGCACGCTGTGGCAGAGCAGTTCGGCAGCGCAAGCCAGCCAACTTCTCGGCCCCGATGCAGAAACAGGCAGTGCCCTACCAACGCGTGCCACACCAACGCTGGAGATCAGCACATCCATCGCCCATGCAGGGGCTTGCACGTGGCACCCACCACTGCTTTGGCTTGGGATTGGCTGCGAACGAGAGACGAGTTTGAACCTTGTCGAGCGCGCCGTAAGCAGCGCCCTCGAGGAGGCGGGCCTGGCCGAAAGCGCCGTCGCAGGCATCACCAGCATCGATCGCAAGGGCGATGAACGGGCGCTCCAAGCGCTCGCACAGCTTCACCATTGGCCCTTCCGATTGCACACCGCATCAGCCTTGAGTGAGGTGCCGGTGCCAACCCCATCCAAGGTGGTTGCTGCAGAAATGGGAACCGGATCCGTTGCAGAAGCGGCGGCATTGCTGAGTGCTGGAGACAACGGACGACTCAAACTGAGCAAACGGATCACCCACGCCAACGAGGCTGAACGTGGCGCTGTCACCGTGGCGATTGCCGAGAGCATGGAGGCCCATGCACCGCAACGGGGCGAACTCCATCTGATCGGTAGTGGACCAGGTGATTTAGCCCTTCTCACTCCTGAAGCCCGCAGTGCCCTGGAGCGCTGTCCTGCCTGGGTGGGATACGGGCTCTACCTCGACTTACTTGAACCGCTGCGCCGTTCGGATCAGATCCGGCTGGATGGGCAACTCACCATGGAGAGAGACCGCTGCCGGCAAGCGCTGAGTCTTGCTTGCCAGGGTGTGCGCGTGGCGTTGGTGTCGTCTGGCGACAGCGGGATTTATGGAATGGCAGGGCTCGCTCTTGAGCTCTGGATGGAGCTACCAGAAGACGCACGACCTCTCTTTGCCGTGCATCCAGGAATCTCCGCACTGCAGCTTGCAGCGGCAAAAGCTGGAGCACCGCTGATGCATGACTTCTGCACTGTGAGCCTGAGCGATCGGCTCACCCCATGGGAGGTGATTGAACGACGGCTGAAAGCAGCTGCCAACGGTAATTTCGTCGTTGCGCTCTACAACCCCCGCTCCAAAGGACGCGATTGGCAGCTGCAACGTGCCAAGGACATCCTGCTAACGCAACGCCCCGACGCCACACCTGTTGTGATCGCAAGGCAATTAGGTCGACAAGAGGAACACCTGTCGTTCTCTCGGCTCGACAACTTGCCCGTAGACACCGTTGACATGCTGACCGTTTTGGTCATCGGCAACAGCAGTAGCAGAATGGAAGGGGGCCGAATGGTGACTCCGCGCGGCTACCCAGGCGCAGAACTCAGTTGAGCACAACTCATAGAGTCGGGATGACAGGATTCGAACCTGCGGCCCCTTCGTCCCGAACGAAGTGCGCTACCAAGCTGCGCTACATCCCGATGAGGCGACTTTAAAAGATGACGTCCATTCAGAAACCTGACTGGTTGCGCGTCAAAGCCCCCCAGCGCGAGCGCATTGGCGAGGTAGCCGACCTGCTGCTGGACCTGAAACTGAACACCGTTTGCCAGGAGGCAAGCTGCCCAAATATCGGCGAATGCTTTGCCGGAGGGACCGCGACGTTCCTGATCATGGGGCCCGGCTGCACCCGCGCCTGTCCCTACTGTGACATCGACTTCGACAAGAGCGTCCGAGAACTCGACCCAACCGAACCGCAACGGCTCGGGGAGGCGGTCTCCCGGCTTGGGCTCAAACATGTGGTGATCACGTCCGTGAACCGCGACGACCTGGAAGACGGAGGGGCGTCGCAGTTCGTGGCTTGCATCAAGCAGGTGAAGCAACACTCGCCGCTCACCACAATTGAGCTGCTGATTCCCGATTTCTGTGGCAATTGGGATGCGCTAGCCACGGTGATGGAGGCATCACCCCATGTGCTCAATCACAACATTGAGACGGTGCCCCGGCTGTATCGCCAAGCGCGTCCGCAGGGGGTCTATGAGCGCTCCTTGGAACTTCTCAAACGGGTTCGCGATGGCTGGCCACGGTCTTACAGCAAGTCGGGATTGATGGTGGGCCTTGGCGAGAGCGACGCGGAAGTGATCGAGGTGCTTCGCGACCTACGCGAGCACCGGGTCGACATCGTCACCATCGGCCAATACTTGTCACCTGGCCCCAAACACCTGAGCGTGGACCGGTTTGTGACTCCAGAGCAGTTCGAGAGCTACCGCCTCAAGGGAGAACAAGAGCTGGGTTTTTTACAGGTGGTCAGCACTCCGCTCACCCGCAGTAGCTACCACGCCGGTGAGGTCCAGCGATTGATGGCCACGCACCCGCGCTAATCCCCCCTTAAAAACTGCTGCGCCTGGAGATCAAGCCTGAAGTGCTCCCTCAACAGGCTTCCATTCGTGCAGTGTCCAGTCCACCAAGTTTCGAGCAATCATCGGATCGGCAGCGATGAACGCTTTTGCGGCCTCATAGCTTTCGGCCTCGAAGACCAATAAACCACCCCCACCTGGCTTGTGTTGATCATCCACAAGGAAACCGCTGGCCATGGCACACCCTGCGAGCCGTTGAGCTTGAACCCAACGGCGATGGTCATGGCAATGAAAGCGACGCTCCGCCGCCGATAACGAGGTCATCGCTGCGGTGAACGTTTCCTGCTTGATAAACCAGGGCATAGCGAAGCAGAGGAATTAGGCGGCAACCACCTCACGCGCTTCAAGCCCCATCGCTGCCCGCTCACTGGGGGGCACCAACAACTTGAACGACGACTTGGCGTTGGTCCAATCCGCAAGCAAAGCCTTGGCCTTTTCACTGACGGTGGTGTTGAGATGAGCCTCAAGGAGTGATTGCAGCAAGGACTCCTGCTGGGGAGTCGTGATGCTGACCACCTCAACAATTTCAGGATTCACGCGGGCCTGGACACCGCCCGCTTCATCCAACAGGAACGCCACACCACCGGTCATACCGGCACCGACATTGCGACCTGTGCTGCCTAAAACCACAATCACGCCTCCGGTCATGTACTCGCAACAGTGGTCCCCGGCTCCTTCCACCACGGCACGCGCTCCGCTGTTGCGAACGCCAAAGCGTTCTCCAGCGCGACCATGGGCAAAAAGCTCACCACCCGTGGCTCCGTACAAACAGGTGTTACCAAGAATCACCTGATCGCCAGGGTTGGCGACACCATCATCCGGAACAAGCGTGATCCGACCACTGTTCATGCCTTTGCCCACGTAGTCGTTAGCTTCGCCCTCCAGGCGCATCGTCATGCCTTGGACAAGGAATGCCGCAAAGCTCTGACCGGCAGCGCCCCGGAAGTTCAGATTCAACTGGCCTTTAAAGCCACGATTCCCATGACGTTGCGCCATTTCTCCGGCGAGTCGTGCACCAACACTGCGATCGGTATTAACGATCTCGATTTCGCGGCTGAGAGAACCATGGTTCTCGACAGCAGCCATGAAGCCGGCATCAGCGAGGAGATCATCTTCAAGAATCGGACCATTCCCATGGGCTTCAGGGCTGTGCTTGAGCCAGGAGCGGTCGTTGGCGTCTCCCACGGGAGCCAACAAGCTGGAGAGATCCACGCATTTGGTCTTCTCAAGCTCAACGGAACGGGGCTGAAGCAGATCGCTGCGTCCAATCAGATCCTCAAGACGAGCAACTCCCAAGACACTCATCAACTGACGAACCTCTTCCGCCACGTACCAAAAGAAGTTCACGACGTGCTCGGGCACACCGGTGAAGCGTTTGCGTAGCGCTTCTTTCTGAGTGGCCACCCCCACGGGGCAGTTATTGGTGTGACAAACGCGGGCCATGATGCAGCCCTCGGCAATCATCGCCACAGACCCAAATCCATACTCTTCTGCTCCGAGCAGAGCAGCGACGACCACATCCCAGCCGGTCTTGAGACCGCCATCGGCACGGAGCAAGACGCGATCACGCAATCCGTTCTCCAACAAAGACCGATGCACTTCTGTAAGACCTAGCTCCCAGGGACTGCCTGCGTGCTTGATCGAGCTCAGCGGGGATGCCCCCGTGCCGCCATCGTGACCCGAGATCTGGATCACATCGGCATTGGCCTTCGCCACACCGGCGGCAATCGTACCGATCCCAATCTCAGCCACCAACTTGACACTGACAGGAGCTTTGGGATGCACCTGGTGGAGATCATGGATGAGCTGGGCGAGATCCTCAATGGAATAGATGTCGTGGTGGGGCGGAGGCGAAATCAATGCCACACCAGGCTTGCTATTGCGCAGCCCAGCGATGTACTCATCCACCTTTGGTCCAGGCAGTTGGCCACCTTCACCAGGCTTAGCCCCCTGCGCCACCTTGATCTCAAGCTGCTTCCCGCTGCGCAAATATTCCGCTGTCACCCCGAACCGGCCAGAGGCAATCTGCTTAATTGCTGAGCAGGCGGTGTCACCATTTCTCAGCCCACCGATGCTGGGGAAAGACGATGACCGACCGTCTCCATCCACATCATCAAGAACCTGAAAACGAATCGGGTCCTCACCACCCTCACCGCTATTGCTCTTTCCCCCAATACGGTTCATCGCCACGGCTAAAACCTCATGGGCTTCTCTTGAAAGAGCTCCCAGGCTCATGCCACCCGTACAAAAACGGGTGCACAGGCTTTCTGCACTCTCGACCTGGTCGAGCGGCAAAGGCGTTGCAGCCAGCTTGAACTCGAGCAAATCGCGAAGGGCGGTCACAGGCCTGTTTTCCAACAGGGTTTTGTAAGTGGAGAAATGGTCGTATCCAGGACCAGCTTTGACGGCACTGTGCAGAGCCTTCGACATCTCAGGACTATTGAGGTGGTACTCACCACCGGTGCGGTATTGCACAAAACCCATGAACTCAAGCTTGCTGCGATTGAGCTCAGGGAAAGCCTTGGCATGCAGCGAAAGCGTCTCATTGGCAAGCTCTTGAAGCGTCATTCCAGCCACTCGGCTCGTCGTCCCGGCAAAAGCCTTTTGAATCACGTCGGCCCCAAGACCGATGGCCTCAAAAATTTGAGCCCCGTGATAGCTCGCCAGGAGCGAAATCCCGATTTTGGAGAGAATCTTTCGGAGACCATTCTCCAAAGACAGGCGCACATTGTCCTGGGCCTTGCCTGGGTCCAAGGCTTGCAGCTTGCCTTGTTCGATCCGCTTCTGCGTCTTGGGATGGGCGAGCCAATGGCGCGTGGTCTCCCAGGTGAGCCATGGACAAACAGCACTAGCTCCGTAACCGATTAAGCAGGCCATGTGATGCGTGCTCCAACACTGAGCGGTCTCCGAAACAAGCGAACAATGGAGTCTCAATTTCTGGCGCAAGAGATGGTGGTGCACCGCGCCCACCGCCAACAGAGCAGGCATCGCCACCGTGGTGGCCATTAGCTCCGCAGGCTGTTCATCAGCATTCACGCGGTCGGACAGAACCAACACCTGAGCGCCCTTACGGACCGCCTCTTCTGCTTTCAAGCAGAGAGCATCCACGGCTGACTGAAGTCCCCCGGCACACGCATCTACTACAACCTGGGTGGAGAGGGACCGCACCGCGAGTCCTTGGTTTGACAGAGCGGCCAGCTCCGCCTCATTGAGCACGGGCGTGTCGAGGTGAATCAAGGCCGCGGCCTCTGCCTGGGGCTTCACTGCAGGGCGCCTCTGCCCCAAGTGCATCTCCAAGCTCATCACCAATTTTTCGCGCAAGGGATCAATCGGTGGATTGGTCACTTGCGCAAAGCGCTGCTTGAAATAGTCGTACATAAGGTGGGGCTTGTCGGAGAGCACCGCCAAGGGGATGTCGTCTCCCATGCAGTAGGTGGGCTCCTTGCCAAGACCTGCCATGTCCTCAATTACGAGATCAAGATCTTCTGCGGTGAAGCCCATCGCCGTCTGCAAACGCAGCAAATCAAGCTCATTGATTTGGCAGTCCTGAGTCCAAGGCTGAGCCGAAACCGAGCGGCGATGCTGCTTCAACCAATCGCCATAAGGGAAGCGTTTTGCGGCGTCTTCCTTCACCGCCCAATTGGTCAACAGCTCTCCGCGCTCAAGATCAACGGCCACCATTTGGCCTGGACCTAAACGCCCTTTTTCAACCACTGTCTTTCCGCTGAGATCCACCACTCCGGTCTCAGATCCCATGATGACGAAGCCATCCGCCGTTGTGCACCACCGAGCAGGCCTGAGCCCATTGCGATCCAAGGTCGCTCCCACGCGCTTGCCATCGGCAAACACCAACAACGCCGGGCCATCCCATGGCTCTTGAATCCCGGCATTGAATTCGTACATCGCCGTGACATCAGGACGGCTGTCAAGGTCGGGCTGATTTCGGAAGGCTTCCGGCACCAACGTGATCAAGCTGTCGGTGATGGACCGTCCACTGCGCACCATCAGCTCAAGCGTGGCATCGAGATTGGCCGAGTCGCTGAAGTCAGGATTCACAACGGGTATCAAGTCGGCGGCTGCTTCAGCCCACACATCTTCGAGGCCAGCTTCTGAGGCCTTAGCCCAGTTGAGATTGCCCAGCAGGGTATTGATCTCTCCGTTGTGACCTAAGAGGCGCATCGGCTGTGCCAACGGCCAGCGGGGAAGTGTATTGGTGCTGAAACGGCGGTGATACACCGCAAAACTCACAGCAAAGCGAGGGTCACGCAGATCGGCGTAGTACTGGGCGAGAACCTCGGAGCGGACCATCCCCTTGTAGACAACAGTCCTGCCACTCAGGGACGCGACATAGAAGTCGCGAGCGCCCTCGGCGCCAAATTCCTGCCGGACCCTGGCACCAACACGACGGCGCAGACGCAACAGCAACGATTCCAGGGCATCTGCATCCACAGCGCTTTGAACCAACCACTGTTCGATGACGGGTGCCGTCTCACGCGCCAGCGGACCGAGCACGGCTGAGTCGACCGGAACCTCACGCCATCCCACGGAGATCAGGCCAAGGGCCTGCGCCTCTTGATCGCAGAATCGCTGCACTTCGGCACGGCGGCTGGGATCTTTTGGCAGAAACATCATGCCGAGACCGTTGGCGTTCACGGCTTCTGGCCAAATGGCTCTCACGTAATCCCAAGGGATTTCGCATAGGACGCCTGCCCCGTCTCCGGAATCACCATCGCCTCCACAGCCACCTCTGTGCTCCATGCAACCCAACCCACGCAGGGCCTGCTGAAGCACCCAATGACTGCGCTCACCCTGAAGTTGTGCAAGAAAACCAACACCACAGGCGTCCTTCTCCGCGGCAATCGCAGCAGGTGCACTGCTGTCGCAATAGGGCCAATCGGAACCGGTGAGTTGGGTCATAACCTGCAGTCGAGACGTGCAACAGCAACGGTGTTCGCATTCCGTAGCTGGTTGAGCTATTTCGGATCCTAAGGATTCGCCCACCCCAGCTAGCGTCGAGATATGGATGCAGCAATGCCACCTCCGCCGCCAGCGCCGATTGCGGAGGTTCGCGTCACTGATCAGTTCAGTGGAGATCGCCTAACAATCGGCGGCATCGACACCTCGAGCTCGTGGCTGTGGCAGGGCCAGGGAGCGACGCGTCCCACGCGGCTCTGGTTGCCTCTTGATCTGCTTGTGGGCCAGATGGGATTCCAGCGCCAAGCGGATGTCGGAGAAGAATTTCTTGATTGGTACGGCTTTCAACGGCCTTTAAGCGGCTTGCAACAACGCACCATCGGGGATGAAGTCGCCCTCGATGCCCTGCCCTGGTTGAACGCGATGGGGGTTCAAGTGAACCGAGCCAAGAGCACGCTGAGGGTGGACCTGCCCAAACCCCATCTGAAAAAGCTCAGACAAGGCAAGGGAAGCAGCGCCAACCGTCTTGTGCTGGACCTCAGTGGGCCTGCTCTCGTTCAACGCCAGGGCGATGATCTCCTTCTGCAAGTGAAGGTCACGCCTCTTCAGGAAAGCCAACTGCGCAGACTTGGCTTGAAAACACGACGAGACAGGAGTGGGCTGAAGCTTCTGGGTCAATCCAGCAGGCTTTCCACCTTGACCCTGAAAGACCCATGGCGGGTCGTGCTGGATGGCATCACCCCCGCAAAGTCTTCGACAAAACAGCGACAGAGCCAAGCCTTTCAAATCGCGCTGCTTGCCCCAGAGATGCAAGACCTGATCAAGAAAGGGTTGGTTCTTGATCAGCGCGTCGTTCAAGTCGGCGTCAAACCCATTCGGCTGTACCGAGCAGGAGTTCAGCACAACAGCTCAGATCTCCTTTTACGCCCGCTTGCCCCCAGCCATGCCCAACCAGGATTGCGCTACCTCAATCAGTTGGCGCAACCTGCCAACGCGCTTGTGGCAGTGAATGGAGGCTTTTTCAACAGGGTTCGCCAACTCCCCCTTGGCGCTGTTCGACTCAACAATGAGTGGCTCTCAGGCCCGATCCTCAACCGAGGCGCCATTGGCTGGAAGCGCAGCGGCCCGCTGATGTTTGGACGCCTGCAGTTGATCCAAGAGATGACGGTGGTTGGACGACGGAGATGGCCTCTCGGGATGCTGAATAGCGGGTATGTGCAACGCGGACTCAGTCGCTACACCCGAGCCTGGGGGCCAACGTATCGCGCGCTGAGTGGAGAAGAGCAGGCGTTGATACTCAGCGAAGGACGCGTCGATGCGGTGTACGACCAAGCCTCGCTCGTTCGCGGTGTGCCTTTGCCCTTAAAAGGAGACCTGATCGTGGCGCGTGGGGGGGCTGCACTCCCCGCACAGATCGGGGATGAAGTGACCATCAACATGCGCAGCTCAAACCCCTTAGGTGAACTCCCTCAAGTGATGGGGGGAGGGCCCCTTCTGCTGCAAATGGGCAGGGTTGTCCTAAACGGCCGTCAGGAGGGCTTTAGTCCTGGCTTCCTGGCCGTTTCAGCACCTCGCACCGTTGTGGCGCAAGACAGCGAGCGGATTTGGCTCCTCGCCGTCAAAGGCGCGAATGGCAGCGATCCCACTCTCATTGAAACGAGTTTGGCGCTGAGTCAACTGGGGCTGAGGGACGCGCTCAATCTCGACGGAGGAGGCTCAACCACCATGCTCATCGCCAATACAACCGTGATGACCGGCCGGGGCATCACGCCTCGCGTGCAAAACGGTCTTGGATTGATCAGTGATCAATCCAAGGTGCTGGCAAACTGAATTCATTGATGCGAATGGTTATGGGCGCCACGTTCTCCATCAGCGCCTCCGCTGCAGCGGAACTTGGTCGTCAGGCAGCGGTAGCAGGGACACCAGGGTTGATGCATTTGGACTTGGTATCCGGCAGCTGCGAACAACACGTGATCCGCCTGCGACCCGGACACCTCGCAGGGATTGCCATGGCACGAGCCGATGGAGTCACGCTTCACGCTCCAGAGGAGCAACTCCATCTTCTAGAGGGTCTGTGCCTTGATTACCGCGGTGATCTGAGTGGTGGTGGCTTTCTGATCAGCCCCCAAGAGAACGTGCGTTGCTGTCTCTGCGGAAGCGCTTTTTCCCGCTGCTAAGGGGAAAAGGTCAGACGAACCAGTATGGTGACGGATTGTCGAACTAGGTCGGGTCTCCGGCCGCATCCCGACCGTCGATGCCAACCATCCAGCAACTAATCCGTCACGAGCGTCAGACCCTCAAGGCGAAAACCAAATCTCCTGCGCTTAGGGCTTGCCCGGAGCGACGGGGTGTATGCACCCGCGTGTATACCTCCACTCCGAAGAAGCCGAATTCGGCTCTACGCAAAGTGGCCCGTGTACGCCTCACGTCCGGGTTCGAGGTCACTGCTTACATCGGTGGCATTGGCCATAATCTCCAAGAGCACTCTGTGGTCCTCATCCGTGGAGGAAGGGTCAAGGATCTTCCTGGTGTTCGTTACCACATCATTCGCGGAACCTTGGACACCGCTGGTGTTAAGGACCGCCGTCAATCCCGTTCAAAGTACGGCGCCAAAGCGCCCAAAGAGTGATCTTCACTCTTTCCACTTTTCTCACTCTGTTTCTCCACACCTAACGGTTCATGTCACGCCGTAACGCAGCAGTCAAGCGTCCGATCCTTCCGGATCCACAATTCAACAATCGCCTCGCCACGATGATGGTGGCTCGGTTGATGAAGCATGGAAAAAAGTCCACCGCCCAACGCATTCTTTCTGATGCTTTTGGATTGATCGGTGAACGCACTGGTGGTGATCCCGTCGAACTGTTCGAAACGGCAGTCAAGAATGCGACTCCACTCGTTGAAGTTCGTGCTCGCCGCGTTGGTGGTGCGACCTATCAGGTTCCGATGGAAGTTCGCCAAGAGCGGGGCACTGCGATGGCTCTGCGTTGGCTCGTGAATTTCTCAAGAGCGCGTAACGGTCGCAGCATGGCCCAGAAACTTGCTGGCGAATTAATGGACGCCGCGAACGAAGCTGGTAGTGCCGTCCGAAAGCGGGAAGAAACCCACAAGATGGCCGAAGCGAACAAAGCTTTCGCCCACTATCGCTACTGATCTTCAGTCAACCTGATTTACTCAGGTTGACATGTAGAGTCACATTTGCTTTTAACGCCCCACCCCGGAGTATCCTGTGGCACGCGACTTTCCCCTGGAACGCGTCAGAAATATTGGTATTGCAGCCCATATTGACGCTGGTAAAACAACCACCACTGAGAGGATTCTGTTCTACTCCGGTGTGGTGCACAAAATTGGTGAGGTGCATGACGGTGCCGCAGTAACCGACTGGATGGCCCAGGAGCGTGAGCGTGGGATCACTATTACTGCCGCTGCTATTTCCACCAGCTGGAATGATCACCGGATCAATATTATTGATACCCCTGGACACGTTGACTTCACCATCGAAGTGGAACGCTCCATGCGCGTTCTCGATGGTGTTATCGCAGTCTTTTGCGCCGTTGGCGGGGTCCAACCGCAATCGGAAACGGTGTGGCGCCAAGCCGACCGTTATTCCGTGCCGCGCATGGTGTTCGTCAACAAGATGGACCGCACGGGTGCCGACTTCTTGAAGGTCCACGGCCAAATCAAGGATCGCCTCAAAGCCAATGCGGTTCCTATTCAGCTTCCAATCGGAGCCGAAGGCGAGCTCAGCGGAATCATCGACCTCGTTGAAAACAAGGCGCATATCTATAAGGATGACTTAGGCCAAGACATCGAAATCACCGATGTTCCGGCCAACATGAAAGAGGAGATAGACAATTGGCGCAATGTTCTGATGGAAACTGTTGCCGAAACCGATGAAGAACTGATCGAAAAGTTCCTCGAATCAGGTGAACTTTCCAATTCCGAACTCAAGCAAGGGATTCGTACTGGCGTTCTTAAGCACGGATTGGTTCCTGTTCTTTGTGGCTCAGCCTTTAAAAACAAAGGCGTGCAACTGGTTCTCGATGCTGTTATCGATTACCTGCCAGCACCGATCGATGTGCCACCCATTCAAGGCCTTCTCCCCAATGGGAAGGAAGCCGTTCGTCCGTCTGACGACAACGCACCCTTCAGCGCTTTGGCCTTCAAGGTGATGGCTGATCCCTACGGGAAACTCACCTTTGTGCGGATGTACTCAGGCGTCCTTGAGAAAGGAAGCTACGTGTTGAATTCCACCAAAGACACCAAGGAACGAATTTCCCGCCTCGTCGTGCTTAAAGCCGATGACCGCGAAGAAGTTGATGCCTTGCGTGCTGGCGATCTTGGCGCCGTTCTGGGCCTCAAGAACACAACCACTGGAGACACCCTCTGCGCAACAGACGATCCGATTGTTCTGGAAACGCTGTTCGTTCCTGAGCCCGTGATCTCCGTTGCGGTGGAGCCCAAAACCAAAGGCGACATGGAGAAACTCTCCAAAGCCTTGGTTTCATTGGCCGAAGAAGACCCCACTTTCCGCGTTCGTACCGATCAGGAAACAGGTCAAACCGTGATTGCGGGCATGGGCGAACTCCACCTCGAAATCCTGGTGGATCGCATGCTTCGCGAATTCAAGGTGGAAGCCAATATCGGCGCTCCTCAGGTGTCTTATCGAGAAACCATTCGTGGTTCATCGAAAGGGGAAGGGAAGTTCTCCCGTCAAACCGGTGGTAAGGGCCAATACGGTCACGTTGTCATCGAAATGGAGCCCGGCGAACCTGAATCAGGATTTGAATTCATCAACAAAGTTGTTGGTGGCACCGTACCCAAGGAGTACATCAAGCCAGCAGAGCAAGGCATGAAGGAGACCTGCGAGTCAGGCGTGATTGCTGGTTATCCCCTGATTGATGTCAAATGCACGATTATTGATGGTTCGTACCACGATGTGGACTCGTCGGAGATGGCATTTAAGATTGCTGGCTCTATGGCCTTCAAGGATGCGGTCAAGAAGTGCAACCCTGTGCTTCTTGAGCCGATGATGAAGGTCGAAGTCGAAGTCCCCGAGGATTTCCTCGGTTCGGTCATCGGCGACCTGTCCTCCCGCAGGGGACAGGTGGAGGGCCAATCCGTCGACGACGGAACGTCTAAAGTCTCTTCCAAGGTGCCCTTGGCCGAGATGTTCGGCTATGCCACCGAACTCCGATCCATGACCCAGGGTCGGGGTATTTTCTCGATGGAGTTCAGTCATTACGAGGATGTTCCTCGCAATGTCGCTGAGGCCATCATCTCCAAGAATCAGGGCAATTCCTGATCTCTACACTTCCTTAATTCAACCCTAGATTCTTTACCAAAATGGCTCGCGAGAAGTTCGAAAGGAACAAGCCCCACGTCAACATCGGTACCATTGGCCACGTTGACCACGGCAAAACCACCCTCACCGCTGCGATCACAAATGTGCTCGCCAAGAAAGGTCAGGCTGAGATTCAAAACTATGCCGACATTGATGGTGCTCCTGAGGAGCGCGAGCGTGGCATCACCATCAATACTGCTCACGTTGAGTACGAAACCGATACCCGCCACTACGCCCACGTTGACTGCCCTGGTCACGCGGACTACGTGAAGAACATGATTACGGGTGCTGCTCAGATGGATGGCGCCATCCTTGTGTGCGCAGCCACCGACGGTCCTATGGCCCAAACCAAGGAGCACATCCTTCTCGCCAAGCAAGTTGGCGTTCCCGCCTTGGTTGTTGCACTGAACAAGTGCGACATGGTCGACGACGAGGAAATCATCGAACTCGTTGAACTCGAGATCCGCGAGTTGCTGTCCAGCTACGACTTCCCTGGCGACGACATCCCTGTTGTTCAAGTCTCTGGCCTGAAAGCCATTGAAGGCGAAGCAGAATGGGAAGCCAAAATTGAAGAGTTGATGGCAGCGGTGGATGCAAGCATCCCCGAACCCGAGCGTGAAGTCGATAAGCCATTCCTGATGGCCATCGAAGATGTGTTCTCCATCACTGGACGCGGCACCGTCGCAACGGGTCGTATCGAACGCGGCATCGTCAAAGTTGGCGAAGAAGTCGAAGTCGTGGGCATTCGAGAGCCCCGCAAAACCACCGTTACTGGTGTGGAGATGTTCCGCAAATTGCTCGATGAGGGCATGGCCGGCGACAACGTGGGGCTTCTGCTTCGCGGCATTCAGAAGGAAGACATCGAGCGCGGCATGGTGCTTGTGAAGCCCGGCTCGATCACTCCTCACACCAAGTTTGAGGGCCAGGTTTACGTTCTCAAGAAAGAAGAAGGTGGTCGCCACACTCCTTTCTTTGCTGGCTACCGCCCGCAGTTCTATATCCGTACCACGGACGTGACCGGCCAGATCACCGCATTCACAGCGGAAGATGGCTCCAACGTTGAAATGGTGATGCCTGGTGACAACATCCAGATGACTGGTGAGTTGATCTGCCCCGTTGCCATGGAATTGGGCATGCGCTTCGCGATCCGCGAAGGTGGTCGCACCATCGGTGCTGGCGTGGTCTCCAAGATCGTCGAATGACCTAATGCTCAATCCCTGTAAGGGACAGCCTGACTGCGTTGAGGCCGTCCCTTACAGTTCTTGAGTGCAAGAGCTCCAACCTCTGGAGCTCTTGCTGTCCGAACCTCGAAAATCCATCCTCTCCGTCTCTTTTAGGGACTTTCTCGCGCTTCCATGTCCACCGCAATCGCTCAGCAAAAGATTCGCATTCGCCTCAAGGCGTTTGATCGCCGCATGCTGGATCTCTCCTGCGACAAAATTATTGAGACTGCCGACAACACGGCAGCAACGGCCATTGGCCCGATTCCACTGCCAACGAAGCGGAAAATTTATTGCGTTCTGCGCTCACCCCACGTGGATAAGGATTCACGCGAGCACTTTGAAACGCGGACCCATCGACGCATCATCGATATTTACAGCCCTTCTGCGAAGACCATCGACGCGCTCATGAAGCTCGACCTCCCCAGTGGAGTCGACATCGAGGTCAAGCTCTGATCGAGGCCCCATACCACGATCAGCTGCCTAGTATTTCGGTCTTCGCTTAAATCCTGCGTGGTTGATCTGTCCGTCAGAGAACTCCCTCTGTTTCCTCTGCCGGATGTGGTTCTTTTCCCAAGCGACGTTCTGCCGCTGCATATCTTCGAGTCGCGTTACCGAATGATGTTGCAGAGCGTCCTGGAAACGGATCGTCGATTTGGAGTCGTGCGTTGGGATCCAAATCAACAAACAATGGCCGCTGTTGGCTGTTGCGCTGAGGTGATTCAGCATCAATCCGGAGACGATGGCCGCAGCAACATTGTGACCCTTGGACAACAGCGTTTTCGCGTCCTCAACGTCACCAGGGAGACCCCCTTTCGCTCAGCAATGGTCAGCTGGATCGAAGACGAGCCGGTCGACAACACCAGCGAATTGGAGTCTTTAGCGGCGACCGTGACGCAAGCGTTGAAAGATGTGGTCGAACTGACGGGCAAACTGACCGACTCCAAATCTTCACTCCCTGACGACCTTCCAGACCTTCCACGCGAGCTCTCGTTTTGGATTGGAGCACACCTAGGGGGTCCAGTCGCCGACCAACAACAGGATCTCTTAGAGCTCACCAGCACGCGCGCGCCTGGAGCAGGAGTTCGAAATGTTGGACGAGACCCGACGTCAGCTCGCTGCCCGCACAGTTTTACGCGACACCCTGTCAGAGACCGATCCGAGCAATGGTTAATGCCTTCAACGACAGTCCTCATACCAACAGCAGCCGCTTTGCTGCTCTTGGGTTGCGCCTACCAGCTTTGGAATCGACGCAACCGCGCCTATCACTCCAGTGAGAGCGTTGCCGCCGCCTACGACGCTTGGACCGATGACCAGTTACTGGAATCGCTGTGGGGTGAGCATGTTCATCTTGGGCACTACGGAACCCCAGCAAAGCCTCGAGACTTCAGGCAGGCCAAAGCCGACTTCGTTCATGAGTTGGTCCGATGGAGTGGCTTCGATCAATTACCCCCGGGATCCCGCGTCTTGGATGTGGGTTGCGGTATCGGAGGAAGCGCCAGGATCCTTTCCCGTGACTACGGTTTAGATGTCTTGGGGATCAGCATCAGCCCGGCTCAGATCAACCGAGCCACCCAGCTCACCCCCGACACATTGTCCTGTCGCTTCGCCGTCATGGATGCCCTCAACCTGCAGCTTGAGGATCAAACGTTTGACGCCGTTTGGAGTGTCGAGGCCGGTCCTCACATGCCCGACAAGCAGAGGTTCGCCGACGAACTCCTACGCGTCCTGAAACCTGGCGGTCGCCTGGCCGTAGCCGACTGGAACCGTCGCGATCCAGTGGATGGTGCCCTTGACCGACGCGAACGCTGGGTGATGCATCAACTGCTCACGCAGTGGGCGCATCCTGAATTCGCCAGCATCCGCGGTTTTCGTCAGAACCTTGAAATCAGCCCCCATCAACGCGGCACGATCAGCACCGACGATTGGACAGACGCCACCTTGCCCTCTTGGAGTGACTCCATCCTTGAGGGGATTCGCAGGCCCAATGCGATTCTCCGCCTTGGCCCTAAGGCCGTTCTGCAGGGCCTACGCGAAACACCAACGCTGCTCTTAATGCGTTGGGCTTTTGCCCGAGGAATGATGCAATTCGGTGTGTTTAAAACTGATCACGCTTGAGAGCAAGCTTTTGAACGCAAGCTGTTGAGATCACTCCAACACGGAACTGGGATAAGCCCCGAATTGGAGAAGGTGTTCACACAGCGGCTGAAGGCTTGTGGTCAGCTTGTCGAGGTACTCAGCCGTTTTTTGCCCCGGCAGCTCCACATCCACAAAAAACACATATTCACCAAGCTCACGCTTCGAGGGACGCGATTCAATTCGGCTCATGTTCAGTCCGAGCTGGGCGATTGCTTCCAAGGCCTCAATCAACGCCCCAGGAGCATTTTGATGCAGTGAAAAGGCAAGACTGGCAATATCTCCCTCGCAACTCACCTCACCGTTCTGAAGCAACAAGAAGCGAGTGCGGTTGCCGGGGACATCATTCACTGGATAGGCCAACTCCTGGAGTCCCTGCTGCCCCGCTAAGGAGCGATCGGCAATGGCTGCTCGGAAGTGACTGCCTCGCACCATCCTGGCCGCTTCAGCGGTGGAGCTGGCTGGAAGCTGCACAGCCTGCGGTAGGTGACGCGCCAACCAGCCGCTGCATTGGGCTAAAGCTTGGGGATGGGACAAGACCTCCGAAATTCCCTCAAGAGAGCCGCTGCTCAGCAGCGCATGACGAATCGGCAGGACAACAGCGCGACGAATTCTCAAGTTCGAATAAGACCAGAGAGCGTCAAGGCTTGCCGTAACCCCCCCCTCAACGGAGTTCTCCACAGGCACGACGGCCGATTCGCAGCGACCATCGGCAACATGCTCCACCACGGACCGAAGCCCCGAACATGCCACCAGTTCTGGATTCTCGATCGCCTCAAGTTTCATGAGGCTGCGAGCAGCCCGCTCCCCATAGGTCCCTTCCGGCCCGAGAAAAGCCACACGCATCGGCATCGGATCAAGACACACATCGATCGATAGGATCATGCCGCGTCAGGACACGGTCATGCCCCTGGCCTTTCGAGCCAGTCAGCATCTCGATCTACCCATCGCAGATGAGTCAGAACGTCTGCGGGCTTATTTGCATGAGCACGACCGCGTTGTCAAAGCGTTGCTCGACCCCAGCCAGCTCACCGCCTTGGCACCGGGGCACTATCGCTACACCGTGACAACACTCAATGTGTTCCAACTGCATGTCAAACCAGTGGTGTCGCTAGAAGTCGATGAAGTGAGCGGACAACTGCGGATCCGAGCTCTTGATGCGGACCTCGAGGGTTTGGGATTAGTGGATGATTTTCAACTGAGCCTTGAAGCCTTGCTCGAAGCCACTCCAAGGGGACTGCAAGGGGAGGCCATGTTGAGCGTGGAAGTCAGCCAGCCTCCCCTGCTACGCCTTATTCCCAAGCGCGTGTTGGAGAGCACCGGGGAGTCCATCTTGAATGGAATTCTGCTCACGATCAAAGGCCGAGTAGGTCGTCAGTTGGTGGCTGATTTTCAGTCTTGGGCCAAGGATTTGGACAGCCCTCCCGCCAGTGAGTCCGCCCTACCCGGTAGCGAATAGCTTCCTCAAGAACGAGTGCCGATGCAGGGGGGTTGGGCCACCCGCCAGCAGCGCTGCTCGATGTTGAGCCGTTCCATATCCGGCATGTCGCTCCAGTCCATACCCTGGAAATCGATGGGACAGGCGCCGAAGCAAAGCGTCGCGAGCCTCTTTTGCCAACACACTCGCAGCAGCTATGGCTGCATGACTGCTGTCCCCACGCACGATGGTGCGTTGAGAGCCCGCCCACAAACGCAACGGGAGCACTCCATCCACAAGGACCAGCTGGGGCGGGCTGGGCAGTCGCTGCAGAGCACACAACATGGCCTGCTCCGTCGCGGTGCGAATGCCGTAGTGATCAATCGCCCGAGCAGAGCTTTGACCCAATCCCCAAGCGTGGGCATGCTCCTCAATCAGAGGAACGAGTGCGGCGCGACGACGCGGTGTTAATGCCTTGCTATCGGTGAGGCCAGCCGCTTGCAAATGCGCTGCGGCTTGATCGCTCAACACAACGGCCGCCGCGAAGACGGGCCCAAACAAGCAGCCTCGACCCACTTCATCCACCCCAGCGATGCCCAGGCCATCGCCGTCGACCATCGAACCTGACACCACCCGTTAGTCGATATCGGAAGTCGATGCAGACGAACGACGACGACGGCGACCAGGCCTTGAATCAGAGGAGTCTGCGGGCTCAGCTCTGACCTCCGGCTCAGAGCTAGCGACCGGTTCAGAAATGGATACAGAGACAGATTCCACAACGGAGACAGCTTCCGGCTCAGTTGAGATCTCCAGTCGTGGGGTCTCAATCAAAGGCGTGATCTCCACAAGCAACGGTTGTGAATGGTCGTCCGGCTCTAGGGGAGTGACGACGGTTGTGGGTGCTGAATCGTCTCCAGCAACTGAAGCAACGGGACGGCCCGTGCCAGGACTTGCGCTACGACCATTTCCCCTCGGCCCACGGCGGCGGCGGCGACCTGCGTTCGCCAACATTTGCTGTCGAGCCTGCTCAAGCACCTGCTCTGCGTCTTCGCCGGGACGAACGATGCGCACCATCAGGTTGTCCAGCTCGGGCTGAGACTCCAGCAGTAAGCCGGGATTCAGGCCGAGCCATCCGTAGACCTGCTCTTCCTCTTCATCCATAGGAACCGCAACCAGCTCAGGATCCTGACGTCGGCTCACGCTTGCGGGCTCAATGGCAGCAGGCGTCGATGCAGCGCTTGCAATCTCCACCTCATCCAAAGGCGCATCGCTGCTATCGACAGGACCAGAAGCCGCCACAACCTTCCCTCGGCCACCGCGACGACGTCGGGCATTCGAGGCCTCTCCAGACTGAGGGACTTCAGCACGCGCTGACGCTGCAGAGCGCACCATCCCCGTGGCGGTGGCGAGAGGCTGCATCAGATCCTTTCCAGGAAGCACGGCAACATGGCCAAGCCCCCCGCAGCTGGGGCAGGCTCGCCCGAACAGCTCATAAATATTTTGGCCCTGACGCTTGCGCGTCAGCTCCACAAGACCGAGTTCTGTGAGCTGGGCAATTTGAGGGCGAGCGGCATCATCACGAATCGCGCTGGTGAAATGCTCCAACAACTGCAACTGATCACGACGGGAGTCCATGTCGATGAAGTCGACGATGATCACCCCACCGATGTTGCGCAAACGCAACTGCCGCGCGATCTCAATGGCCGCCTCGCAGTTGGTCCAGAGCACCGTTTCCCTGGCATTCGCCGAGCGGGTAAACGAACCAGAGTTCACATCAATCACCGTGAGCGCCTCGGTGGGCTCGATGATCACGTAGCCACCAGAGGGGAGATCAACCCTTGGCTTGAGGGCATCACGAATGGCGCCATTGACTTTGTAGTGCTCGAGCAGCTCAGAGGGCTCGGGGTGGGCCTCCACCACGACATGACTTCCCTCCTCTCCGAGGAACGAGCGCACCCGCTCCACAGCAGCGGAAGACTCCACCACCACACGCTCCAAATCCAAGCCGGTGTGATCGCGAAGAATGCGATGAATAAAATCCTCATCGCGGTTGAGAAGCACCGGAGGGGACGCCGTCTCAGCCGCTTTTTGGATCGCCTCCCATTGACGTAACAGCGATTCGAGGTCGTCAATCAGCAATTCTTCGCTGATTCCATCGGCTTCCGTACGAATCAGCAGCCCCGCACCTGGGGGCTTCACCAACACACCAAGCGCACGCAACCTGTTCCGCTCTCCTTCTGAACCGATGCGCCTGGAGATATTGACTCCCTGACCACTGGGTTGAAGCACCAGGTACCGACCTGGCAGCGCCAGATTGCCTGTCAAGCGTGGACCTTTGGTGCCCGTGGGCTCCTTCATCACCTGAACCAGCACTTTTTGGCGTGGTTCGAGCAGTTCTGTAATGCCGGCGGCACCTTTTTTAAGGCGCAAAGGGCCTAAGTCGGTGACATGAATGAAGCCATTTTTTTCGCTTTCCCCAATATTGACGAAAGCAGCATCAATCCCTGGAAGAACATTTTCAACGGTGCCCAAATAGACATCACCGATCTGGTAACGCCCTTGGGCAACGATTAATTCATCAACACACTCATCTGTGAGAACTGCGGCAATGCGCAGTTGCTCAGCAATAACAATTTGTTGGGGCATAAACAATGACTGACGACGCCCGTCAGGATTGGAACCCGATCAACAGCCAGCCGGCATGTCGCACGGGATTGGAATGAATTCAGGTGACCGATTCGGCCTAAACATTCGGAGTGAATAACTCCTTTGATTTGGAGCTCGACTGCAATGCCTGAGAATTGTTTGAAACGGGAGGCTCTGGCCTCTTATTCCGCAAGATGTGGGAGCAAGAAGGTCGGGACGAAACCGTGGCGCAGGCCCGTGGATTGTCGTCTTGTTATCAATTTAGCACCGCACAAGCCGTAACTCGAGGCGCCGAACATTGTGAAGATGTAAAGACTGCTCCAAGGCTTCAGACAACCAGTGCTGCAACTGAGCGGGCTTCAGGCTCCGTCCTTGGTTATCGATATGGGCGAAGAAGGCAAGCGTCACCCCATCAGCCAACCCTCCATCAACCAAGCCTCCATTGCCTGGGGCAACAATCTCAAGCCTCTCTAAAGCAGGTCTGCAATCGCGCTGACGAGGACGACCTTTTTTATCGGTGTCATGCCAAACAAGCGTGTCACGCGACAACAAATCATCCACGCCCTGCTTCCAGCGCGCCAACGAAATCGAAGGGTCGCCCGCTTGAGGTTTCAGCTCAAAGCTCCATCGGGCTGCTTCCAGTTGCTGCGAGAGGCTCTGGCCAGACACGGGCACTTCATGGGCCTCCATCAACTCAAGACCTGGCGGAAGGGTCTGCTGCCAACGCTTCAAAACCTGAAGCGCCTCCACCTGTTCGATGAATTCCAAATCCATCCATTCCCCCTCCCCTTGCACGCCTAGTGGCAGCGCCAAGGCGAGCTGAAGCCGGGGAAGGGGGTGAAAGCCACCGGTGAAACTCACCGGCAATTCAGCCCGTCGAAGCGCACGCTCAAACAAGCGCACCAAATCCAGATGGCTGAGCAGGGCCATCGCGCCTGTTTTGCTGAAACGAAACCTGATCCGGCAGACCCGATCACTCGGTGGAGCTTGCCTTGGCTTCTGAACCGGGATCTCAGGAGCAGGAATCACCACGTTGTGGCCTAGGTCAGGGCCACAGACCCCACAACTGCTGCATCCATCAAACGAACAATCCGGAACCACAGCCGCGTCGAGCGCTCGCTTGAGGTCTTCAGCCAACCAGCGCTTCTCAATCCCGGTATCGATGTGATCCCAAGGCAGCGGCTGAGCACAAAAGGCATCCAACCCCTCCTCGCTGAGCGCATTCGCCCGTCCCCAGCCGCCGAGCTCAAGAGCCCGGTAGCGACCTTCAAGGCCTGCTGCGGCAATCGCGCCCGTCCAAGCCTCATAGGTGCGATCGAGGGCCTCGAACCAGGCATCCATCCCTGCCCCCGCACGCCATGCCGCTTCGATGACAGGCGCCAGGCTCCGATCCCCACGACCGACGAAGTCCTCCATGGCCGAGAGCCTCACATCCGTGAAGTTGAAGCGGACACCACGGAGGCGCTTCCCGGCCTCCCGAAGCAACTGCTGACGCCTTAAAAACTCTGCCGTCGAAACGCTGTGCCACTGAAACGGCGTATGCGGTTTTGGGGTGAAATTACTGATGGTGATGTTGAGATTGAGGCGACCCAAATCGCGGCAGCGATCGAGCAACATCCGACAGGTCTCGGCGATGCCGAGCACATCGGCATCGGTCTCACCAGGCAGCCCGATCATGAAATAGAGCTTCACCTTTCGGAAGCCGTTCTGCATGGCCGTGCGGATTCCATCCACAAGGTCGGTATCCGTCAGGCCTTTGTTCACAATGTCTCTCAGCCGCTGGGTGCCGGCTTCCGGTGCAAACGTGAGCCCTGACTGCCTGGAACCCCCAAGAATGTGAGCGATATCGTCATCAAACCGGTCCACCCGCTGACTCGGCAACTGAAGCGTGACATTGCGATCGGCGAGACGGTTACGAAGCTCGACGCCCACAGCGGGCAACGCCAAATAATCGCTGCAGCTCAACGACAGCAACGAAAAGTCGCTGTAACCCGTTCGCTGCATTCCCGTTTCAATCGCCTCAATGACGGCCTCAGGCTCCACGTCTCTTGCTGGCCTCGTCAGCATTCCCGGTTGGCAAAAACGACAGCCGCGGGTGCAGCCACGCCGAATTTCCACCGTTAATCGGTCATGCACGGTTTCGACATGGGGAACGAGTCCCATCGCGTAATGTGGCATGGGAGTGGCCACGCGCCTCAACGGGCGCGCCGGGAGACCAGGCTCCAGCGGCGCCACGCTGATCCCTTGCGGATCCAGTCCATAGAGCGAGGGCACATAAACCCCTGGGACAAGAGCCAGATCACGGAGCAAGTCCGTTCGCGACCAACCCGCCGCTATGGCTTCGGCCACCACCAATCCAATCTCAGGGAGAAGTTCCTCCCCGTCCCCTAAAGCAATGAAGTCGAAAAAAGCTGCATAGGGCTCAGGGTTGCTGGTGGCGGTGGGACCGCCAGCAAAAATCAGAGGCGGGGACTCAGGGTGAGAGAGGGGCAAGTCGCCTCGCTCTGCCGCATAAAGCGGCACTTTCGCCAAATCCAACATGGCGAGAATGTTGGTCGCACCCAGCTCGTAACTGAGGCTGAAGCCAAGAATGTCGAAGGCGGGGAGCGGCCTCCTGCTCTCCACCGCAAACAGCGCTTGATTCCGCTCTTTCAGCCTCTCGGATAGATCAGCCTCCGGGAGATAGGCCCGATCACAGAGCTGACCGGGAACAGCATTGAGGATGGAATAGAGAATGATGTGGCCGAGGTTGCTGGAGCCCACCTCGTAAATCTCGGGGTAGGTCAGAGCCCAGCGAACCCGCGCCGCCTCCCAATCCCGTGGCTCCACCCCCAACTCATGGCCCATGTAGCGGGCGGGGCGATTGATTGAGGCATCCACAAGCTGGTCAAACGCCACGACAGCGTGGGGATCCGGATCCTGCTTCGAGTGGGACGGGGCGACAATCACGACCACCAGGCCCTGCTTCTTTCATCGTATGTAGCAGGATGCCCGCAGCAACCCCAGTCATTCGTGGTCAAGGTCAACGGCAATTACCTGAAACTCAAAGCGGGTTATCTGTTCCCGGAGATTGGCCGCAGGGTGAAGGCCTTTAGCAGCGCCAACCCCGGGGCCCAGCTGATTCGTCTCGGCATCGGAGACGTCACAGAGCCCCTACCGTTGGCCTGTCGCAACGCCATGAAATCAGCCATCGACGAGATGGGGACGGCGGAAGGGTTCCACGGCTATGGACCAGAACAGGGTTATGCCTGGCTTCGTGAGGCGATTGCCCGCGATGACTTCCAAGCCAGGGGCTGTGAGATCAGCGCAGAGGAGATCTTTGTGTCGGATGGCTCCAAATGCGACAGCAGCAATATCCTCGACATCCTCGGGAGTGGTAACCGCATTGCAGTCACCGATCCGGTGTATCCGGTCTACGTCGATAGCAATGTGATGGCTGGTCGCACAGGCGAAGCAGGCGATGACGGCCGTTATGGCGGCCTCACCTACCTGCCGATCACTGCCGACAACGGCTTTGCAGCGCAGATTCCCAGTGAACCTGTGGACCTGATCTATCTCTGTTATCCCAACAACCCCACGGGCGCTGTCGCGACGAAGGCTCAACTCAAAGCGTGGGTGGACTACGCCCGTGCCAACAAAGCCTTGATTCTGTTTGATGCCGCTTATGAAGCCTTCATTCAGGATCCCGAGCTACCCCATTCCATCTATGAGATCGAGGGCGCTCGCGAGTGTGCGATCGAATTCCGCTCCTTCTCCAAAAACGCCGGATTTACAGGCACCCGTTGCGCCCTAACCGTTGTTCCCAAAGGGCTCAAAGGCCAAGCCGACGATGGTTCAGAGGTGGAGCTTTGGGGGCTTTGGAACCGTCGGCAGAGCACCAAGTTCAACGGTGTGAGCTACATCATTCAACGCGGTGCGGAAGCGGTGTATTCCGACGCAGGGAAACAGGAGGTGAAGGCGCTTGTGAGCTTTTACATGGAGAACGCTGCCATCATCCGGGGCGAGCTCAGTGCCGCAGGCATCGAAGTGCATGGAGGACAGCACGCGCCCTATGTGTGGCTGAAAACCCCTTCCGGAATGGACTCCTGGAGCTTCTTCGATCACCTCCTTCAGAAGGCCAACGTGGTGGGAACTCCCGGCAGTGGCTTCGGGGCTGCAGGAGAGGGCTATTTCCGCCTTTCCGCCTTCAACAGCCGCAGCAACGTGGACGAAGCGATGACCCGCATCCGCAACCTATGACCTCATCACTCCTAGATTGGAAGGAGTGGGAATCAGTGGCAATGGTGGATACACCCAGCCGTAGCCCCGGTGGGGCTGCGGTTCTTGATAAGCAAACCGAGCGGGTGCGTAAGACATCGCCCCGCTACAAGGTTTTGCTTCATAACGACCCTGTTAACAGCATGGAGTACGTCGTCGTCACGCTTCAGCAGGTGGTTCCCCAGCTCAGTGAACAGGACGCGATGGCCGTGATGCTGGAAACCCACAACACGGGGGTCGGTCTGGTGATCGTTTGCGACATTGAGCCCGCAGAGTTCTACTGCGAAACCTTGAAGAACAAGGGCCTCACCAGCACCATCGAACCAGAAGATTGATGCAGCCCCCCCCCAGATCAACGTTGCACTGGTGGGGAACGCTCTTCTATGTACCGGTGCTCTACGGGCTGGGTTGGCTGAGCGCACGACCTCTAGCGCTGATCTTCCCCCAATGGCGCCCGGACCAGGTGAACCTGGCTGGAGTGGTGGTGGCGTTGCTGCTGCTGTTGCTCACCCTGCCTTGGCGATTGCGACGCAGCTGGGGCGTCGAACATCCTTGGCAAAAGCTGGGGGTTGTCGTCCCTGCCGCTGCGGGGCTACGCGCCTTCCTTCGCGGATTCTTAAAGGCAGCTGCACTTCTTTTTGGCGTGGTTGTGGTCCTACTGCTCAGTGGCCAAAGCCAATGGCAGGGGCAACTTTCAGCCGGACAACTCCTTAACGCCATCGCCCTGCTGCTTGGATTGGGATTCGCTGAGGAACTGCTCTTTCGTGGTTGGCTCTGGGGTGAATTGGAGCTGATGGCAGGCCGTCAACAGGCCATTTGCTTGCAGGCTGCCTTCTTTGCTCTGGTGCATCCCTGGTACCAGCTGCCCGCGATCGAAGCGATTGGTCTGCTGGTAGGGCTGACGCTCTTGGGGCTGGCCCTAGCGCTGCAACGGCGGGCCGATCATGGTGCGCTCTGGGGATCGGTTGGACTTCACGGCGGACTGGTTGGGGGCTGGTTTGCCCTGCAATCCGGCCTGATCAGCGTGCCGGCGACAGGGCCGGTTTGGCTCTTGGGTCCTGGCGGGGCCAATCCCAACCCGATCGGAGGCCTCCTGGGCTGGGTCGGGCTGGCGGGATTAATCCTGGTGCGCCGCCGCTGGTGGCGCTGAGCTAGCGGGTCGCCGTCGCCAAAGCCTTGCGGCCTTCAACGGGAGCACGCAGGGCTTCTTCAAGCGGAGCTGTGCCGTAGTCGCGTTCGAGAAGCCCCATCACCGTTTTACCGAAATGACTGGGATCGCGATCAAACGCTTCAAGGCAAACCCGACCAAACGTGCTGCCCATCGGCTCAGGATTCCAAAGGAGTTTGCGCGCCGTCCAGGGAATCATGCTCATCGGGTTGTAGCCAGGCTTGATCAAGCCTTGATCAAAGCCGTATTGCTCGAGGTGAGTATGCGGCTGTAAGCCGATGAAGAAGATGGCAGGTTCAACCAGATCTTCACCAAAAATCGTTTCGAGTTCCCGGTGATACGCCACGGTTTGCCGAATCGTTTCAGGCCTTTCATCGATCACATTGAAGGAGTAATTCACCGACACGTGATCACGGAAGCCCGCGTCGGCAAGCATCCGGCAACTTTCCAAAACAGTGCGCAGGTTGTACCCCATACGCATCTTGCGCACAAGCTCCTGGGAACCTGAAGTAATGCCAATTTCGAAATAACTCATGCCGGTCTCAACCATCAACTGGGCCAACTCAGGATCCAAGTTGTCGGCACGGATGTAGGCCGCCCAACGAATCCCCGTTAGACCTTCCGCTTTGATCGCACGCAACAGCTCCTTTGCATCCTCGATGTATTTCCGAGCGGGGATGAACTGCGCATCGGTAAACCAGAAGCCCCGCACCCCACGGTCATAAAGCTGACGCATTTCAGCGACAACTTCCTGCACAGGATTGACCCTTACCTGCTTGCCTTCCACAACGGTGTAGACGCAATAGCAACAGTTGTGAGGGCACCCTCGCTTGGTCTGAACACCAACGTAAAAGTCTCCACCTTCTAAGTACCAATCCAGCTGCGGCCAAATCGAAGCGATGTAGTTGTAATCACACGCTGTCTTTGGCCTGCTCTCGGGTTGCTCATGAATCAAACCCCGGCGAGGCGCCTCTCCCACAACAAAACATCTCTCTCCATCAAGCGGTTGCTGAGCCAACAGCTTTTCCAGAAGTGGCTCACCCTCCCCGATGGAAATGATGGTTCCCTTCGGCAAGGACCGGCCCAGCTGTTCGTAAAAAACACTGACGGCACCACCACCTAAAACGGCACGCGCTTCTGGACGATGGCGACGCGCCCGTTTCAAACCACGACGCACCAATTTTTGATTGCGATGAAGTTCGCCGTAATGACTGGTCATCAAGCGCAATCCACCCAAGGCCCCCTTGACTCGCTTCAGAGGGTTGCGTGCATAAAACACTTCAAAGGAATTTTGAAGTGGATTCCCGCCTCGGCCATCCACAGGCGCATAGATCTGAATGTCTCTCCAAGAGAAGACCAACAACGTGGGCCGAAACTGATCCACCACGTTGAGCAGAACACCTTCAACATCAAGAACCGGAAGGGCCGCCAGATCAAGAATGCGCTGGGGCAATTCCGGAAAACACTTGTGCAAGTGATCGGCCAGATAAATCGGGCCGATCGGAAAGATTGGATTGCATGGCAAGCGCACAAACAGGACCCTTTCACCTGCTGCCCTTGACGTCGCGATCGGTGCTGCGTTGCTCATCAGCGGACGCTAACAACTGCATCCGCTGCAACGCCCGACCCCGGGCTTCAGGATTGCTTCATCAAGAAGCGGTTACAAACCGCAAACTTGCTTTACAATTGAACAGGCAGGGCGTCCTGCCCTTCCGTAACCGTCTCCTTGAGAGACCTTCTTTTCCGTTCTCATGACTACCACCATCCAGCAGCGCTCCGGCGCTAACGGCTGGCAGCAGTTCTGTGAGTGGGTCACCTCCACCAACAACCGTCTTTATGTCGGTTGGTTCGGTGTTCTGATGATCCCCACCCTGCTTGCCGCTACCACTTGCTTCATCGTCGCTTTCATCGCCGCACCTCCGGTTGATATCGACGGCATCCGCGAGCCTGTTGCAGGTTCTCTGATGTATGGCAACAACATCATCTCTGGTGCTGTTGTTCCTTCCAGCAACGCCATCGGCTTGCACTTCTACCCCATCTGGGAAGCTGCTTCACTCGACGAGTGGCTCTACAACGGCGGTCCTTTCCAACTGGTTGTGTTCCACTTCCTGATCGGCATCTACGCCTACATGGGTCGTGAGTGGGAACTTTCCTACCGCTTGGGCATGCGCCCTTGGATCTGTGTTGCCTACAGCGCACCTGTTGCTGCTGCATCTGCAGTCTTCCTGGTCTATCCCTTCGGTCAGGGTTCGTTCTCTGACGCCATGCCCCTGGGCATCTCTGGAACCTTCAACTACATGTTGGTCTTCCAGGCTGAGCACAACATCCTGATGCACCCCTTCCACATGCTTGGTGTGGCTGGTGTTTTCGGTGGTTCACTGTTCTCCGCCATGCACGGCTCACTGGTGACCTCTTCCTTGGTTCGTGAAACAACCGAGACCGAGTCCCAGAACTACGGCTACAAGTTCGGCCAAGAAGAAGAGACCTACAACATCGTTGCAGCTCACGGCTATTTCGGTCGCTTGATCTTCCAATACGCCTCCTTCAACAACAGCCGTAGCCTTCACTTCTTCCTTGCTGCCTGGCCTGTTGTCGGCATCTGGTTCACCGCCCTTGGCGTGTCAACCATGGCCTTCAACCTGAACGGCTTCAACTTCAACCAGTCCATCCTTGATGGTCAGGGCCGCGTCCTGAACACCTGGGCCGATGTTCTTAACAGAGCTGGACTTGGTATGGAAGTGATGCACGAGCGCAACGCTCATAACTTCCCCCTCGACCTGGCAGCTGCTGAGTCCACACCTGTGGCTCTCCAAGCACCTGCAATCGGTTGATCTGGAATCTCCCCAACGTTCAGATCAACTGAACGAGGAAGCCCCCTCTCAAAGAGGGGGCTTTTTTGTTGGCATTGGAAAGTTTGATTGTTGATTGCTGGGTCCTCAACAACAAACAAACAAGGACGCCAAATCTCTCCTATTCCAGTTGAAAAAACTGACTAATCAGCTGACAAAACCAGGCTTCACGACTATATTTAGAAAAGTAACAGAGATTCATTGATGGGCGAATACGTCGTCTCTGAAAGCATCAACTTTCCGTTCCAACTTGTTATCAGCATCGTTGGAAGCATTTTTATTGGGGCCTATGCCCTGAGCCAACCCAACGAAAACTCAGATGATGATGATTTCGGCAATGGCGATGGGGGCATGATGCAGCCGGTGGCCGCCACCGGAGCCATCTGAACCCTGATGCTCAACGCCTTGCTGCCATCGGCAAGGATCACACCACCAGCGCGTGGTGTTTTTTTATGGCCGCTTGCCAAGGACTCCAGCATCGCCCTGCCCCTCAGGTCTTGGCTTCAGGCATCGCCTTCAGGCCATCAACCCACTCCAGGGCAAGCGTGATCAGCTGAGCTGATCGGAGGGATCAGAAAGTCTCCGCGCCCATTCCGTGTCAGCTCCGCAAACTTCCGTTACATTGCCTTTGTCGGGTTAACCGACCTTCTTTATTCGCCACCGGGATTCGTCCCACAGGCTCTTTTCCGTTCTCATGACTACCACCATCCAGCAGCGCTCCGGCGCTAACGGCTGGCAGCAGTTCTGTGAGTGGGTCACCTCCACCAACAACCGTCTTTATGTCGGTTGGTTCGGTGTTCTGATGATCCCCACCCTGCTTGCCGCTACCACTTGCTTCATCGTCGCTTTCATCGCCGCACCTCCGGTTGATATCGACGGCATCCGCGAGCCTGTTGCAGGTTCTCTGATGTATGGCAACAACATCATCTCTGGTGCTGTTGTTCCTTCCAGCAACGCCATCGGCTTGCACTTCTACCCCATCTGGGAAGCTGCTTCACTCGACGAGTGGCTCTACAACGGCGGTCCTTTCCAACTGGTTGTGTTCCACTTCCTGATCGGCATCTACGCCTACATGGGACGTGAGTGGGAACTTTCCTACCGCTTGGGCATGCGCCCTTGGATCTGTGTTGCCTACAGCGCACCTGTTGCTGCTGCATCTGCAGTCTTCCTGGTCTATCCCTTCGGTCAGGGTTCGTTCTCTGACGCCATGCCCCTGGGCATCTCTGGAACCTTCAACTACATGTTGGTCTTCCAGGCTGAGCACAACATCCTGATGCACCCCTTCCACATGCTTGGTGTGGCTGGTGTTTTCGGTGGTTCACTGTTCTCCGCCATGCACGGCTCACTGGTGACCTCTTCCTTGGTTCGTGAAACAACCGAGACCGAGTCCCAGAACTACGGCTACAAGTTCGGCCAAGAAGAAGAGACCTACAACATCGTTGCAGCTCACGGCTATTTCGGTCGCTTGATCTTCCAATACGCCTCCTTCAACAACAGCCGTAGCCTTCACTTCTTCCTTGCTGCCTGGCCTGTTGTCGGCATCTGGTTCACCGCCCTTGGCGTGTCAACCATGGCCTTCAACCTGAACGGCTTCAACTTCAACCAGTCCATCCTTGATGGTCAGGGCCGCGTCCTGAACACCTGGGCCGATGTTCTTAACAGAGCTGGACTTGGTATGGAAGTGATGCACGAGCGCAACGCTCATAACTTCCCCCTCGACCTGGCAGCTGCTGAGTCCACACCTGTGGCTCTCCAAGCACCTGCAATCGGTTGATCTGGAATCTCCCCAACGTTCAGATCAACTGAACGAGGAAGCCCCCTCTCAAAGAGGGGGCTTTTTTGTTGGCATTGGAAAGTTTGATTGTTGATTGCTGGGTCCTCAACAACAAACAAACAAGGACGCCAAATCTCTCCTATTCCAGTTGAAAAAACTGACTAATCAGCTGACAAAACCAGGCTTCACGACTATATTTAGAAAAGTAACAGAGATTCATTGATGGGCGAATACGTCGTCTCTGAAAGCATCAACTTTCCGTTCCAACTTGTTATCAGCATCGTTGGAAGCATTTTTATTGGGGCCTATGCCCTGAGCCAACCCAACGAAAACTCAGATGATGATGATTTCGGCAATGGCGATGGGGGCATGATGCAGCCGGTGGCCGCCACCGGAGCCATCTGAACCCTGATGCTCAACGCCTTGCTGCCATCGGCAAGGATCACACCACCAGCGCGTGGTGTTTTTTTATGGCCGCTTGCCAAGGACTCCAGCATCGCCCTGCCCCTCAGGTCTTGGCTTCAGGCATCGCCTTCAGGCCATCAACCCACTCCAGGGCAAGCGTGATCAGCTGAGCTGATCGGAGGGATCAGAAAGTCTCCGCGCCCATTCCGTGTCAGCTCCGCAAACTTCCGTTACATTGCCTTTGTCGGGTTAACCGACCTTCTTTATTCGCCACCGGGATTCGTCCCACAGGCTCTTTTCCGTTCTCATGACTACCACCATCCAGCAGCGCTCCGGCGCTAACGGCTGGCAGCAGTTCTGTGAGTGGGTCACCTCCACCAACAACCGTCTTTATGTCGGTTGGTTCGGTGTTCTGATGATCCCCACCCTGCTTGCCGCTACCACTTGCTTCATCGTCGCTTTCATCGCCGCACCTCCGGTTGATATCGACGGCATCCGCGAGCCTGTTGCAGGTTCTCTGATGTATGGCAACAACATCATCTCTGGTGCTGTTGTTCCTTCCAGCAACGCCATCGGCTTGCACTTCTACCCCATCTGGGAAGCTGCTTCACTCGACGAGTGGCTCTACAACGGCGGTCCTTTCCAACTGGTTGTGTTCCACTTCCTGATCGGCATCTACGCCTACATGGGACGTGAGTGGGAACTTTCCTACCGCTTGGGCATGCGCCCTTGGATCTGTGTTGCCTACAGCGCACCTGTTGCTGCTGCATCTGCAGTCTTCCTGGTCTATCCCTTCGGTCAGGGTTCGTTCTCTGACGCCATGCCCCTGGGCATCTCTGGAACCTTCAACTACATGTTGGTCTTCCAGGCTGAGCACAACATCCTGATGCACCCCTTCCACATGCTTGGTGTGGCTGGTGTTTTCGGTGGTTCACTGTTCTCCGCCATGCACGGCTCACTGGTGACCTCTTCCTTGGTTCGTGAAACAACCGAGACCGAGTCCCAGAACTACGGCTACAAGTTCGGCCAAGAAGAAGAGACCTACAACATCGTTGCAGCTCACGGCTATTTCGGTCGCTTGATCTTCCAATACGCCTCCTTCAACAACAGCCGTAGCCTTCACTTCTTCCTTGCTGCCTGGCCTGTTGTCGGCATCTGGTTCACCGCCCTTGGCGTGTCAACCATGGCCTTCAACCTGAACGGCTTCAACTTCAACCAGTCCATCCTTGATGGTCAGGGCCGCGTCCTGAACACCTGGGCCGATGTTCTTAACAGAGCTGGACTTGGTATGGAAGTGATGCACGAGCGCAACGCTCATAACTTCCCCCTCGACCTGGCAGCTGCTGAGTCCACACCTGTGGCTCTCCAAGCACCTGCAATCGGTTGATCTGGAATCCATCCAACGTTCAGATCAACTGAACGAGGAAGCCCCCTCTCAAAGAGGGGGCTTTTTTGTTGGCATTGGAAAGTTTGATTGTTGATTGCTGGGTCCTCAACAACAAACAAACAAGGACGCCTCAGTGCGAGCGGCAAATGTGGCCGTCTTTCCAACTCCAAACCCATGGGATAGACGCTTTTGCCTGACGGAGGTCTTCACGAGCCTCCAAACTCACAGGAATGAACTCAGTTTTGAAATCAAATTCGGGATCACGCAGCGATTGGTTCAACACCATGCTCCCGGTTTCACCGGACGTTGAGCGGTGATAGGTGCCTACCGGTATCTGAAGCGCACCCATCTCCCGAATCAAATGAATGACGTGATGGGACTGGTCCCAAGCAGGATTCAAGAGGATGAAGGTGCGTTGTCCCTCGAGCACCAAGTTGTGGTCCACCTGATGCTGATGGACGTAGTACTGCTCAAATCCATTGGCATCGGGTGGTGACGTGGCCGCACCCCGGTGAACCACAACATCTGTTCCGTTGGTTCCGGACACACCGGCATCAAAAAAGGTGACAGCCGGTGTTTCGCGAAAGACGTGAATCGGGATGAATTGGAGTCTCATCGAAACCTCCTCGCCTCGTTGGCGTTGCTAAATCAACTAATCGGCCGTGGGACTGGCATCGCTCCAGATCAAATCAATTGTCATTGAAGAGTCGAGATTTCGTTTCACGGGGCAATCATTTGCGACGCGCTTCAACAAGGCCTTCTGTTGCTGACTCAGGGAGACAGGCAGAGTGATCTGAGCTTCAAGCCTTTGAATGCGCCGTGGTCCCTCGCTTGTCATTGTTTTTTCAACGATCACTGAGGCATCGGCGAGGTCCCAGCCGCGGCGCCGTGCAGTGATCCCCATGATGGTCAAAAGGCAGGTTCCAAGGGCTGTCGCCAGCAGGTCCGTTGGCGAAAAGCTTTCGCCAAGACCATCATGATCAGTGGGTGCATCTGTGTTCAAGACGGACCCTGACGGTCCGTGCTGAGCGGTGCAATGCAAATCACCGGTGTATCGACATTGAATCGCTGTCATCAGTCCCTGATCATTCCTCTGATCAAGTCTGCTCCCGATTTGGAGAGAGATTCACGCGGTCTTTGAGGAAACGTGTGAGGTGTTCAGGATCAGCACGATTCATTGAGAACGTACTGAAAAACCGCCTGAGCCCAGCCCTGAGCATGGCAAGCCTGCGCCAACTGATAGCGGCCTTGAGCGATGGCGTCAGCAAAGACCGGATGGGGGCCATTCGAACCAGGCACCACAACGGAAAGATCACCCGCTTCAAGGAGGGGCTCGTCGTTGGGTGAGTCCCCCAGGGCGAGCACCCGCACGGGAGCGCCACCCCTGTGCTGCTTCAAAACCTCGAGGGCTCGACCCTTGCTGACCTCTGCGCCGAGCAGATGACTCATGCGATTGCCCTGAACAACTGCAAAACCAAGCCGGTTGGCAAGGTCTGGCAACCGTTGCCGCGCAGAAGCGGAAGGAGGAACAAATGGCAAACTCCAACGCCTCGTGCAAGCCAACTGCAGCGCTTCGCCCTGCAAACCGAGCAGGTCGAATGCCTCCTGATCTGAGAGTGCATCGATGGGTTGCAACGGCTCACTGAGCAACTCGGCAAGCTCACGCAAGACCGGACGAAGCTCAGCAATAGGGCATCCCAGCGCCAGCTCCCATGACTCGCCATCGCTCGTTTCCCCATGAACGGCCCCTCCGTTTTCAACAATGAATGGGTCCTTCAAACCAGCTGCAGCCCTAAAACTTTTCACCTCCTCAGCTGTTTTGCTCGTACACGGAATCACGGGAATTCCCTGCATCTGCAAGCCACGAATTGCCTCCCGTGCCGGCGCCCAGTTGTAGGCATGGTCCATCAAGGTCCCATCGAGATCGGTGACAACCCACCAGGGAGTGGAAGACAGAGACTCTGTTTTATTCATCGAATCAACCAATGCACTGCAAACGGCTCAAGGTCGAGAGCCGTTTGGCCCGCAACGAGAGAGTGCCCATTCAAGACGTCATGCCAAACAGACCCTGTGGACTCAGCAAGCATGCTCAAAGGGAAGCTAAGGCGAACATCACTGAAATTGTGAATCGCAAACAGCATGCTTGCCCCTTCTCCCCTCTGCAGAATCACCACATCCGAGCGGTCTTCACTCAGGACCTTCATCGGGGCAAAGGGATCTAACGCCGCCTGCCCACGACGGACCGCCATCGCTTGTTGCAACGACGCCACCACCTGATTGGTATCGCTTTCGGGATCAGCCAACAAACGCTCTAGACGGTCGCGTTGAAACTGAGGGCGGTTGAGATCACGGCGATGACCGCTGAGGCGAAAGCGAGCGTTGTCATTGGGGGTTGCCAGTAAGGCCGGCAGGTAGAACGCGGGCACGCCGGGAACCGTCAGCAGCAGCAACTGCGTCAACAAAAATCGTGCTCGTTGATGGTGCGATGGATCCCGCCCTGGAGCCGCCATGGCACTCCACCAGCTGATGTTGATTTCATAGGGAACCTCCAGCCCATCGGCCAATCGCCGGTGACTCACCAAACCACCCCGCTGCTCGCATTGCTTCAACAACTGGAGCAATCGATCCGATTCCATTAATCCTTCGAGGGGCCGCAAACCAATCCCGTCATGACAGGCCGTGAAGTTGAGCAGGCCTGTCCCCTCAGGGAGCTGGGGCCAACGCGCCAGCCAGGCATTCAGCAGATCCGCACGACGACTGAGACAGGCCTCGAGAACAAGGGGGGGGAAGGGAAAGTTGTAGGCGAGGTGCGCTTCAGCGCCAGTGGTCAGATAAGAGAGATTTTCCTGCTCGGGAACATTCGTTTCCGTCACCACCACCCCCTGCGGACATCGCGATTCCAAGAGAAGGCGCAACACTTCAACCAAGCGGTGGGCCTGAGGCTGATGGATGCAATCCGTAAAAGGCTGTTTCCAAACAAACCCCACAGCATCCAGGCGCAACCATTGGACGCCATAACGGCAGAAAAGATCGAGCAGCCGGGTGAATCCAAGCAACACTTCAGGCTCTCGCCAGTTCACATCCACTTGGTCGGGCCCAAACGTGGTCCAGACCATTTCTGGACCACGATCTGTCGCCAGCGTGGTGAATAGAGCCGAACTACGGGGGCGCACCACGTTGTCCCAACAAGGGTTGGGAGCCGCAGCCAACACACATCGCGCTCCAGGTTGTTCTCCCTTCAAAAAAGCCCGAACCCAGGGGTGGGACGCGGAAATGTGATTGAGAACCAAATCAGCCATCAACTGGCGACCTTCAGCCAACGCGGCCAGGTCATTCCAATCACCGAAGCGTTGGTCAATCTGCTCATGACTGGCAACGGCAAAGCCTCCATCACTCGTGGCACACAAAAAGGGCAGCACGTGCACAACCGATGAGAGTCCTTGGAAGTGGCGATGCAGAAGCGCCTGTAAACAACGGAGTCCTGGCTGGTCATCGGCAATCACCGAATCGGCATAGGCAATCAACACACAACTCGAGGAATCCCAACGCGCGCCCGTTGCCGTTCCATCCGCAATCCCAGCATCCACCGTCTCTGAAACGGGAATCGCTGAGGCGGACCGCTCGGAATGCAGCAATTGCGACGACAAGCGATTGAGATCCTCCGAAGAATGGTGTTCATAGAGTTCCGTCAGAAGCGATGGCAACCACTCATGCGCCATTAATTGCTTCGACACCATGCCTTTGCCAAGTGCAACAGGTATGGAACAGAGCTCCGAAAATTGTTGTCGCATTGATCACCGCATGGATTTTCAGCAGGGATTAATCGCCACGATTCATGATTACGGACTCGGGAAGCTGGATCGCTCAGACTTTCAAGGTCAGCTGAGACAACGCCCCACGTCCTTGCTGATCCCGTGCCTCATGGAGGAATTCAGCCGTCCTGCGCTCAGGCTCATCCGTGAGGTTCTTTCGGAGCTAAGCGGACTGCAGGAACTCGTGATCGCCTTATCCGCTGAGACCAGCGACGATGTCGCCGCAGCGGAAGCTTTCTTTGCTGACATGCCATTTCCTGTGCGCGTCCACTGGACGAATGGCCCCGCCGTTGCCGAATCACTTCAGTCACTGCAGACCCTTGGCCTCAATGTGACCGGACCACCTGGGAAAGGCTGGGCTGTATGGCAGGGGCTTGGTGTGGCATGCAGAAACGCTGAGATTGTTGGACTCTTCGATGCCGACATCCGCACCTTTTCTCCGGCCTACCCAGAACGGATGCTGCGACCGTTGCTGGATCCCTCGCTCGGTGTGGCCTATGTAAAAGCGTTCTACAGCCGCCTTTCTCTCGAGACCCAATCGCTCCATGGACGAGCGACACGCCTGTTTGTCGGTCCACTCCTCACCAGCCTGGAGCAGATCTTTGGCCCCATGCCGTATTTGCGCTATCTCCAATCATTTCGCTACCCCTTAGCCGGCGAATTCGCGTTCACAAGGGATCTCGCCATGAATTTGCGCATTCCTTCCGACTGGGGACTCGAGATCGGCTTGCTTTCAGAGGTGTATCGCCATGTGGCGCCTCGACGCATCGCCCAAGTGGATCTCGGACTGTTTGATCACAAGCACAAAACCCTTGGCAATACTCCCTCAGAGGGGTTGCAGCGCATGGCCGGTGAGATTTTTGCCACGGTGCTTCGTGGACTGATGGAGCATGAAGGTCGGATGTTGTCTCCAGACCAGATCCCCACACTCGAAGTGCTGTTCCGGCGTGTAGGCGAAGACCGTGTCCAGCAGTTTGGACTGGATTCAGCCATCAATCGTCTTCCTTACAACCGACACAGCGAAGAGCTTGCTGTCCAGAGCTTCGCAACGTTGTTACGTCCAAAAGTTGAGGAGTTGATGGCAGCACCTGTGGCCCATCAGCTACCGAGCTGGTCGAGGTTGCTGTGCTGCACGGAACGGTTGCAAGCCGACCTCGCCGAAGCAGGCCAGCAACGAACCCTTCCTGCAGCTTCTAACAGAACGCCACGACGTCATCACCATCGCCCCCTGATGGCCTGCCCACCAAGACGTCCCGCAGCAGCAGCCTGAATCCAGCGTCTGCGCGTCAGCCGATCATCCCCGTTGTCCAGTAGCGAATGCGGGCAGGATGGCGATCGAGGTAATCCTCGACCGCCTCGGGTGCCGATCGCTCATTGGCCATGAGCAGCAAATCAGACAGTTCACGATCAGGAATCTGAAAACGCGATAGGAAGGCGGCCAGGTCTGAATGGTCGCGATCCAAGCCCTGTCGGCCCAGAGCATGAATCCACTCCACACCTCCAAACACGAGCTGAGGGTCTTCCAAAAAGCGGAGCTTGTAGCGAGCAAACATCCAATGGGGAGTCCAACTCGTGACCATCACCCAACGACGCTCACGGATCGCCTTATCAAGAACCGCCGTCATGGCGGCGCTGCTGGACGCAACCAAACGCATGTCAGTCAAGTTGTAATCAAGCAGTGCTCGCTCAGAGGCCTGATTCAGGCCTGAACCTGGATCAATGCCTTGAACGGTGTTTTGGAAACGCGCCGCCACTTCAGGATTTCGCAAATCAGTGATCGAGCGAACCTCCGCGGCATCCACATAATCAGGGACCACCCAACCAAGACGGCCGGAATACATCGAGCCGAAATCAAGCACCCGGTCGCGCACGCGAGTCCAATAGTCCTTGTGCGTTAACGGCAACCAGGCCATCAACATCAGGTCGAGATCTCCTCGCGCTACAGAGGCGTATTGAATGCCGATGTCGGCCATGACCCGTTCCACGGGAAGGTTGTAAGCCTGTTGAATCACTCGCTGAGCGATCAAACTCATCACTTCCGCATCAGCCCATGGAGACCATCCCAAGCGCAACGGCCCCGTGACACTCGATGGAGAGGTCCCAGTGCCCGCTTGTGAGGCCAAGTCTTGTTGCGTGGAAGACGTGGTTGAGGATGTGGTGGATGCTGTCGAGTCGGCCTGGCGCTGCCAGCTCAAGCGCACCTGACTGGAGAGGGAAGCCGCCGCTAAGCCAAGGCCGGACAGCAAAACAGCACGTCGGCGCCAAAGGGGAGCGGTCATGGTGTTCTCCATAGCGAGCGCCAGCGGCGGGAGCGCGCTTCCACCGTTCTCTCACCCTCCAGCATCAAGCTCTGACTGAGTCGATCGAGGATGACCGCAAGAATCACAACCGCTATCCCACCCTCAAAACCAAGGCCCACATCCAGTTGCTGAATCCCGCGCAGCACGACGTCGCCGAGGCCACCACCTCCAATCATTGAGGCAATCACCACCATCGACAAAGCCAACATGATCGTTTGATTGACCCCACTCATCACCGTGGGCAACGCACTTGGCATCTGCACCTTCCAGAGCAATTGCAACTCACTGCAGCCAAAGGCACGCCCAGCCTCCATCAGATCCAAGGGGACCTGACGAAGTCCGAGATGGGTCAGACGGACCACGGGAGGCATCGCAAAGACCAAGGTGGCGATGATCGCCGGAACAGCGCCTGTGCTGAACAACATCACTGCTGGAATCAGGTAAACAAAAGCAGGCATGGTCTGCATCAGGTCTAAACAAGGCCGAAGCAGCCGCCAAACCCATGGCAAACGAGCTGACAACACCCCCATCGGCAGACCAAGCAGCAAGGCCAGGAATGACGCCGCCAACACGAGGGCAAGGGTGGAGATCATCGGGTCCCAAAGGCCCATCGCCAGGACCAAGTTCAAACCGAGCAGTGCGAACAACGCAAATCCACCGCTCACTCGCCAGAGGCCAAGACCAGCCACGATCAGAGCAAAACTCCATGGTGAAGGTGCTCGGAGCACTTGCTCAATCCAGACAGCAAGCGACAGGACTCCAGCATTGACGACGTCGAAGAGGCTTTGTACGTGGGTGAGCAACCACAGCACCGCACCATCAACAGCTAAGCCGATGGCGCCAGCTTGATGCACGGCAGCCAAAGAGGGAAGAAAGCCAAACGTCCAGGAGTGAATCACTAAAGGTTGACCTCCAGAGATTGCAACAGCTGACGGGGAGTAATCACACCCAAAAAGCAACCTTCCCCATCAAGAACAGGCGGTGGGTACGGAAGGGTCGCCACGGGTGAGATGGCCTCACGAACCCGCATCCCGGCGCGCAGGGTTACCAGCTGATCGGCCCCGATCCAATCCTCAGAACCGATGCGCACACCCAGCAACTGCTGCCGCCCATCAATGACATACAGCGGATCGCCCATGGACGGATCCAGCGCAGGGAGATCGTCCACAGCGTGAACGACCAGGCAACGTGGCGGGGACGCAATGGCAGCAACGTCCAAAACCGCTGCAGTATCGATATCACGGAAGAAATGACGAACGGCCTCGCTCGCGGGATCACGGAGCAGGGACTGAGCTGTTCCGCATTGGAGCACTTGACCGTCCCTCATCAGGGCAATCCGATCGCCCAGACGGATCGCCTCATCCAGGTCATGGGAAATAAAAACGATGGTGCGTTGGCGCTCAGCCTGCAACTGCAAAAGCAACTCCTGCATATCGCTGCGAATCAAGGGATCAAGCGCTGAGAAGGCCTCATCCATCAGCAAGATCGGTGGATCGAGTGCCAGGGCGCGCGCCAAACCAACCCGCTGCTGCATCCCCCCAGACAGCTGATGCGGGTATTTACGACATTCATCTCCGAGGCCGACGCGCTCGAGAGCTTTAAGCGCGAGATCCCTGCGCTGTTTCCGGGGCACACCGGCCACCTCAAGACCGAAAGCGGCGTTATCGATCACGGTTCGATGCGGAAAGAGCGCAAAGGACTGAAACACCATCCCCATCTGCTCACGGCGAAGCTTGTTGAGCTCCATGGGGTTCAACAAAGACAGCTGCCGCCCCTGAACGCTCACCTCACCCGAACAGGGCTTGATCAAACCATTGAGAAGGCGCAACAAGGTGGATTTGCCCGACCCTGAGAGGCCCATCACAACAAAGATTTCCCCCGCTTGGATCTCTAATGAGACATCACGAACAGCAGCACGAAGACCTGCTTGCTGATACAAATCAATCGGATCTATTCCGGAACGCAGTTGCTTGATCGCTAAATCTGCAGATCCTCCATATATCTTCCAAAGAGAATCGAGACAGATTTCCGAACTCATATCGGATCCGTCCCAACATTAAGGATTAAAACTTAGCTACCACATACGCATCTCAAAGCATTCCTTCACGAAAACGACAGAAAGCAGAATCCACCGCTTGCTGACACAGGTCAAAAAGGTGGATTTTGCTGACAGTTTCGATCATGAGCGTTAGCGTTAAAAAACGATCTATCAAACAGCCACCCAAAATTCGGACGCTTTTGGAGTGAGCCTGCATCTGTCAATGCGCTGATAACAGATCTTCGAAACTCCAGTTCCTTAACAAGAAGACATCTATGTCATCGTTCACGAACCCCTCTGCCATTGAACAGAGTGATGCCCAACGGTTCGGAGATTCACCTGAACGGGTTCGTGAAACCGATCACTATGAGCAAGAATACATTGAACAATTTGTTGACCGATGGGATCGATTAATTGATTGGGAGGCGCGCGAAAAAGCAGAGGGAGATTTCTTTATCAAGCTATTGCATCAGCACGGAGCCAAATCCGTCCTTGATGTCGCAACTGGAACAGGATTTCACTCTGTTCGCTTATTACGAGAAGGATTTGATGTTGTCAGTGTGGACGGAAGTCCAAACATGCTGGCGCGTGCATTTAAGAATGCCCGTGAACGCGACTTATTAATGCGCACCGTGCATGCCGACTGGCGCTTCCTTAACCGCGATGTGCATGGTGTTTTCGATGCAGTGATCTGCTTAGGCAATTCCTTCACCCACCTGTTCAGAGAGCAAGATCGACGCAAAGCGTTAGCGGAGTACTACGCCGTGCTGAAACATAACGGTGTACTGATTTTGGATCACAGAAATTACGATCGCTTGCTGGAAGGAAACTCCAAAAGTGGCAAAAGCAATGTTTACTGCGGCAAAGATGTTGAAGTTGGGCCAGAGCATGTCGACGACGGCCTCGCTCGCTTTCGCTACGCCTTCAGCGACGGGAGTACCTATCACTTAAATATGTTCCCTTTGCGTCATGGCTACGTGAGGCGCCTCATGCGTGAAGTGGGATTTCAACGAATCAATACCTTTGGCGACTACCAACAGGGGCATGACGATCCTGACTTCTATGTGCATGTTGCGGAAAAGGAATACCGCTTTGACACCGACATGACTGCGATTTAAAGCATGACCAACTCTGCCTTTTCAACGGCTGCTTCCACTGCAGCCGGTTATTACGACAGCAACGATGCCGATCGCTTTTACGCCGAAATTTGGGGCGGAGAAGATATTCATATCGGCCTTTACAACGCGGTGAATGAACCCATTGCCAGCGCGAGTCGTCGCACGGTGGAAGCACTGGCAGCACTGATCCAAGCGCCGCAAACAGATAGCCCTATGGAGAGCTCTTGCGTTGTGGACCTTGGCTCGGGCTACGGCGGAGCCGCTCGCCACCTCTGCCAAAACCCCCTGGTGAAGGTGGAAGCCATCAATATCTCTGCCGTTGAGAACACGCGTCATCGTGAACTCAATCGTGCAGCTGGCTTGGACCGTCAGATCCAGGTGCACGACGCTTCTTTTGAGGCCGTCCCTCTGGAGGATGCCTGCGCCGATGTGGTTTGGAGCCAGGATGCCATCCTCCACTCGGGCGATCGGCAACAGGTGATGAAGGAGGCCGCAAGGCTGCTCAAGCCCGGTGGCGTGATGGTGATGACAGATCCGATGGCCAGCGACGGAGTTCCGTCTTCATCACTCTCCGCCATCCTTGAGCGGATTCATCTCTCCGATCTGGGATCTCCGGAGCGATACAAAGACTGGGCGAACAACGCTGGGCTCCAACGCGATGTTTGGGATGACCGCACCCCCATGCTGATCCGTCACTACAGCCGTGTTCGAGACGAGCTCCAACGGCGCCATGACGAGTTGAAACTGAGCATTAGCCCCAATTATCTCTCAAAAATGGACGCGGGTCTCCAGCACTGGGTTGAAGGAGGCAATGCCGGCAGGCTCTGCTGGGGCCTGATGCGCTATCGCAAACCAGAAGAATGCTGGCCATGAACGAACGCAACCCATCGGAAGTCGTCGAGAAGCTGGTGGAGGAATGGACACTGCAACCCCATCCAGAAGGCGGCTGGTATCGCGAGCTGCATCGCAGCTCTCTGCCGGTGGTTCGATCGGATCAGCAGCAACGCTGTGCCATCAGCACAATCTTGTATCTCTTGGATGCGGGATCGCTCAGTCGCTGGCACAGGGTGAGCCATGCCGATGAGGTTTGGACGCACCTACAAGGAGCACCTCTGAGTCTGTGGTGCCTCAAGCCAGAGGCCGATCAGGCCACTCGAGAGGTGTTGTCGATGCACAACCCTGTTCAAGTGATTCCTGCGGATCACTGGCAGGCCGCCAAGGCCGAAGGCCCCTACAGCCTGGTGAGTTGCTGTGTTGGGCCTGGATTCAGCTTTGAAGATTTCACCATGCTCAGAGATCTTCCAGAAAGCGAACGGCCAGCCGCGGCGCTTGCTGAGCTGATCTGAGCTCTCGGCAGAGCTCAGCAGAACTCATAAGAGCTCAACAGTGAACCCGACTCATTACGCTCATCCCAACAGGGAGACAGCATGGGTAGCAGCTTCGGGAAACTGTTTCGCATCAGCACCTTTGGGGAATCTCACGGCGGAGGCGTGGGCGTGATCGTGGATGGCTGCCCGCCCAGGCTGGAATTAGACCTGGAAGCCATTCAGGCAGATCTCGACCGCAGACGACCGGGTCAAAGCCGGATCACCACCCCCAGGAAAGAAGCCGATCAAGTGGAGATTCTCAGCGGCTTGCTCGATGGGGTGACCCTGGGCACACCGATCGCGATGGTGGTGCGCAACAAGGACCAACGCCCTCAGGACTACAAAGACATGGAAGTGGCCTTTCGCCCCTCCCATGCCGATGCCACATACCATGCGAAGTACGGCATCCAGGCCCGCAGCGGCGGCGGCAGGGCTTCCGCGCGGGAAACGATTGGACGCGTTGCGGCAGGGGCTATCGCCAGGCAACTTCTCAGAAAAGCCAATGGCACCGAAGTCATCGCATGGGTGAAGCGCATCCACGACCTCGAAGCGAGCGTGGATCCCAGCGCCGTTACACCTGAGCAAGTGGAAAGCAACATCGTGCGCTGCCCTGATGCGGCGATGGCAGAACAGATGATCCAACGCATTGAAGCGATCGGCCAGGAGGGAGATTCCTGCGGCGGGGTGATTGAGTGCGTGGTGAGGCATGCGAGCACAGGGCTGGGGATGCCCGTGTTCGACAAGCTGGAAGCCGATCTAGCCAAAGCCGTGATGTCACTGCCCGCCACCAAGGGCTTTGAAATCGGATCGGGCTTTGCCGGAACTCTCCTCAAGGGCAGTGCCCACAACGATGCCTTCCTGCCCACACAGGATGGAAGCCTCCATACGGCCACCAACTATTCCGGAGGCATTCAGGGAGGGATCAGCAATGGGGAACCAATTGTGATCCGCGTGGCCTTCAAACCAACGGCCACCATCCGCAAGGAGCAACAGACGATCAACGCGTCAGGGGAGGCCACCACGCTCTCAGCGAAAGGACGCCACGACCCTTGTGTCTTGCCAAGAGCCGTTCCGATGGTGGAAGCCATGGTGTCCATGGTGCTTGCCGATCACCTGCTCAGACAGCAAGGGCAGTGCAGCCTTTGGTGATCGGCCCCCCAGCTTCAGCTTCTGGCCGGTGACTGGATCCCATTGCTGCTCGCCAACTGTGCTGCCGCTTTGGCCATGCGACCCGCCGTGGAACGAGCAGACGTGGACTCAGCACTCGACTTACGGGCACGGCGCGCCTTACGAGGTTTGCCAACGGACGCCAAGGAGGTGGTAGACGTTTCCGATGTCTTGGCCACCCGAGCTTTCGCCACCCGCGTGGACGTAGAGGCTCGCTTGGTTTTACTAGAGGTCGTTGTACGGGCAGCAGCAGGCTTATCAGCCTTGGCAGCTTTGCTTGTTTTCGCTGTTTTGCTCGCTTGACGCGGTTTGGAGACTTGGCGGTTGCGATGACTCAACACCATCACCCATTCCTCATCCGTTAGGGATGCGGGCTTGCTTCCGTGCGCCGTAGCCAGCTTGGCCGCCTTCTCAATGTCTTCGATCAAATTGACCCAAGAGGTGGCAAAGCGTTTGTCGGACTGAGACCGCGCGCCACTCTCAACCAACGTCTCGACAACGCCAGCTGCCGTGACTTTTTTACGGCGACGATTGAAGATCTCTTTCTGCAATTGCGCGATCAGAGCATCCGCCTTGTCGCTCAGCTTGATGGATAACTGAGACATCCGAAATCAAATCACTATCCCATCTGTAGCAGACAAGACTCACATCAACCAATCGCGTAGTTCGGCGATGGCGTCCGTTGTGCTCAAGACGGCACGGCCGAGAGCAATCGCGTCGTAACCAGCCGATAACCACGGATCCAAATCGGCCACACTCAACCCACCGGCGGCAATCACGAAAGGCAGATCTCCCATCGGCGCCGAAATCTGCCTGTAGTAATCGAGGCCAAGCACCACCGCTGGAAACAGTTTCACCACATGGCAACCAAGAACCCATGCCTGCCGAATTTCGGTTGGCGTCATCACACCAGGGACGAGACAACAGTGGTGTTGATGAGCCATCGAGACCAGGCCCTGATCCAACAGTGGAGACATGGCATAGGGAAGATCGAGATCGATCACGGCCTGGAGCCCCCGTTGAGACGTCACAGACGCCACTCCCAGCTGAAGGGTGGGATGGCGAAGACGAATCGCCGCGATCAGGGCACTCCAGCGAGCGTGATCCACCCAGGCAATTTCGATGTGCTGGACACCAAGATCGATCAACTGATCCAGGCGTTGACACAACAATGACTGCAAAAACGGCCCAAGGAGATCACTCTCCCTGGGCCGCAAAACAATGATGAGTGGCTGACGGCGCAGAGAGGCCATCAACCACTGCTGACGATCAGACGTACTCAGCAATTCGTACATCGCGTCGGATCAAGAGATCCTGAAGTTCCTGGGAATCAACAGTTTCGCTTTCAACGAGCATTTCAGCGAGTTCATCCAGAACGGAACGGTTGTCGTTCAGCACCTTGGTGGCACGGTGATAGGCCGCATCAACAAGATCAGACACCTCGGAGTCAATCGTGGCTGCGGTGTCTTCTGAGAAATCTCGCTCAGCAGCGATGTCACGCCCCAAGAACATGCCTCCTTGGGCACGGCCAAGCGCTACGGGGCCAAGCTTGTCGCTCATTCCAAAACGAGTCACCATCTGCCTGGCCACTGAAGCCACCTGCTGGAGATCGTTGGAGGCACCCGTTGTGACCTCGTCTTCTCCGTAGACGATCTCTTCTGCAACCCGACCGCCTAACGCGACAGCCATTTGGTTCTGCAGATAGGTGCGTGAATAAAGGCCAGATTCCATCCGCTCTTCGCTAGGCGTGAAGAAGGTCAAACCACCCGCATTACCGCGGGGAATGATCGAAATCTTCTGGACGGCGTCGTAATCAGGCATCAGGGCACCCACCAGGGCGTGACCGGCCTCGTGATAAGCCACAAGACGCTTGCGTCGCTCGCTCATCACCCGATCTTTTTTCTCGGGGCCCACCATGATCCGCTCGATGGCATCACTGATCTCGTCGTTGCTCACCTCGGTGAGTTGGCGACGGGCAGCCAGGATGGCCGCTTCATTCAAAAGATTGGCCAGGTCGGCACCTGTGTAACCAGGGGTCCGGCGAGCCACCTTGTCGAGGTCCACATCCTTCGACAGGGTTTTGCTGCGGGCGTGAACGCCAAGAATTTGAAGACGACCGGCGTAATCAGGACGATCAACCGTGACCTGACGGTCGAAACGACCTGGACGCATCAAGGCTGAATCCAGGACGTCTGGGCGGTTGGTGGCCGCAATGATGATGATGCCGGTATTGCCTTCAAAACCATCCATCTCGGTGAGGAGCTGGTTCAAGGTTTGTTCGCGCTCGTCATTGCCGCCGCCAAGGCCGGCACCACGCTGACGACCTACAGCATCGATCTCATCGATGAACACGATGCAGGGTGCATTCTTTTTGGCCTGTTCAAACAAGTCGCGAACACGGCTGGCACCCACACCAACGAACATCTCAACGAATTCAGAACCGGAAATCGAGAAGAAGGGCACTCCTGCTTCGCCAGCTACGGCTTTAGCAAGCAGCGTTTTACCTGTACCCGGAGGGCCCACAAGCAAGCAACCCTTGGGGATTTTCGCGCCTACAGCGGTGAAGCGATCGGGATTCTTGAGGAAATCAACCACCTCGGTGAGTTCAAGCTTGGCGCCTTCAATTCCGGCCACATCCCCAAAGGTGATTTGGGTGGTGGGCTCCATTTGAACGCGGGCCTTGCTCTTGCCGAAATTCATGGCTTGGTTACCGCCGCCGCCGCCACCACCCTGAGCACGGCGGAACAGGAAGAAAAGACCTCCGAGAAGCAACAACGGGAAGATCAAGCTGGACGCCGCTTGCTGCCAGGCGCCTGGCTGGCGAGATGGCTGCACAGCAATGTCAACGTTGTGGTCTGTCAACATCTTCAGCAGATCCTTGTCTGGAGCGAGGTTGACCTCCGCACGACGGCCATCGGTCTCAACGATCTGAGCGGTTCCACGGTCAGGAGAAAGCAAAACTCTGCTGACCTGATCCTCCTGAACAGACTCAACAAAATCGCTGTACCGCAGCGTACGAGCTGCAGTTGCAGGGTCGGGACGGTCAAGGAACGCCGTACCCACAACGATCACTACCACCACGAGCAGGACGTAAAGCCCCACATTGCGCCAACGCTTGTTCAAGGTTCTTCGCCTCTTGATGAAGGAATGTTAATAGAAATCGAAAAAATCAGGAGGCCCGAAGGACCTCAACCACGCTGCGGAACGCAAACCACTCCGGGATCTCCTCACCACTGCGCAGCATCTTGCGGAATTGGGTGCCGCTGAGCTTTTTGACATGCAGACCGCGGGCCTCCGCATGTTCCGCAGTGACATACCCCTCTTCGTCGGTAAAGACGAGGTTTAAGGAGGGAACGGTCTCCATCGTCAATTCAGGAGCACACTCTTTGGCGAAATTTTGCGCGTCATAGGGACCGTAAAAATCATCCCCTGAGAGAGAGGACTTACATCCAGCCATGTCGCGGCCAATGATGAAGTGCGTGCAGCCGTAGTTCCGGCGGATGATCATGTGCTGCAGGGCTTCGCGGGGACCAGCCATGTGCATGGCATACGGCAGATAGGCCCAGCGAATGCGCGCGTTATCCACCTCTGCTGCCAGGCGTTCATAGGTCTGGAAGCGAACGGAGCCAGGAATGTCGTCCTGCTGGGTGGGGCCGCAGGTGGGGTGCACCAACACGACAGCGTTCTCACTGACGTTTTGAGCATGCAGGGCCCGGGTAAAAAGCTCGTAGTGAGCGCGATGAATGGGATTGCGGCACTGGAATGCCACCACGTCTTCGCCGTCAGGGAGCCCGGCTCGGACCTCAGCAGGCGTCTTGCAGGGGAAGACACGCTCCGGAAGCTGCAAGCCCTGAATCAAACCACCGAGGTAGTAACGACGGCGCTCTGTGGCAATCATGCGCACCGCCGGATGCTCTAGCGAGGTGGTGCCGTAACAACCTTTGGCCTCAACAACCTTGTCGGGTTCCCACCTATCGCCAACTGTGAGAACAGCGAGGTCCTGACCTTTGTAAGTCAACAAGACCTTGTCTCCAACCGCCACGTCCTCACGGTCGGTATCCATCACGATCGGCAAGCCAAACAGGTATCCAGATGTGGTGCGGTGCCCGGCCACCACGGAGTCGTAGTCGGCCTGATGCATGAATCCTCGCTCTGGAGAGAATCCACCCACCACAAGCAGCTCAACATCACAGGCATTGCGATCGGAACATTCAATGCTTGTGGTGGCAGAGGCCTTCAGCGCGGCATGCTCCGTGGCAGACACCATTAAATCCACCAAGGTGCCTCCGTAAGGAGCAATCACCCCGGAGCGCTGCGGGGAAGAGGAACTGGCAGTCATCGGCGATTCGTGTCTGGGTCAGGGATGACGAGATTCTCCCAGAAGACAGAAAAAAGGAGGGCCTCAGCCCTCCTTTTGCATCAATGCGTCTGAACAGAAGGATCAAGCCTCCTCAAGACGACCGAAGACCTCTCCGCTGATCTTCACGTCAACGATCTCCCTGCCACCCATATCGGAGTCAGAGGGTTGGATCGCTGTGAACACACCGCCGAACTCACCCGTGTCAGGGTCCACCTTGGTGATTGAGAAGCTCATGATGCCAGTGCCATCGATGTAGCGCTTGACGTTTTCGCTTTCAAGCTCTTCATAGTCACCACCCAATGCCATCAAGCCCTGGGGGTAGTCCACACCAGTGGTTAGCGCACGACCCTTGGGATCGATGAAATTACTGGTGCGGTAGCTAGGTGTGCGGTAGGTGCCGTTGAAGTCGGTACTGGTGGTGAGTGCAGAACCTTCAGCAGTGGCTTGAAGGTTTTTGCTTGAAAAGGTGAAGGGGAATTCCTCACCACCAGGAACCAAGACGGTGATCGGCTGGAAATCGATCCCTCCTTTTTCGCTGAAGCTCAGTCCGTCCTCACCAACGATGAGATCACCAAAGACTTCATCCAAGCTTGAGGTGTAGCGGGTGAGGATTTTGCCCTCAACGAATTGGGCTTCTTGACGCTTATTAGCTGGTTCGCCTTTCACGAAAACCTGGGAGGGATGCATGCAGATCCCACGCAGTTCATAGGCCGAGCCAGCCGTCAGGCTGATGGAGCCACGGGCGGAGTCAGGCAGGCTGGGGCAGTCGTTGGCCTTGCCCGTATTGCGGATGTCGTCATAGGTGACGTTGGATCGATCTATGGCCTCAGCACCACCACTGCAGGCGGTTACAACAAAGAGACAGAGGGCTAGCACCATGGCCAGCAGAGGACGGATGCGCATAGAAGAAGACTGATTAGCCGGACGAGGACGGTATCCACCGATTTTTCGATCTTACAAGGCGAAAACGTGCGTTCCGGCAAGCCTTTTGCAGCTCTCAACAAGCCTTCGCGTTGCGGGCCCCAAAGGGGGCGTCACGAAACCGATCAACGGCGCCATTAAACAGTGACAGAGGCGACTCTCAGAGAATTACCCGTTTGAGACATCGCCCAGCGAATCAAGGGCATCAAGGCCAGGCAGTTGCATGAAGATCTCATCCAGCAAGCGATTGGCGAGCTCGAGCTTGCATTGGGGCAAGCACTGCTCTTGGCTGCCATCGCGTCTGAGCAACCAGCCACCATTGAGGTGAGAGCCAAACCCTTGATGGGGCTGATCAATGGGGTTGGCAAACAACAGGTCGCATTGTTTGGCAAGACGTTTTTGACGTGCGCGTTCCAGAAGCGAATCAGCCTGCCCAGTGAGAGCCGCAAATCCCAGGAGCACTTGACCAGGGGGTCGGCGCTCAGCCAAACCGGCCAAAAGATCGGGGACAGGCTCCATCTCGGCCCCAAGAACACTGGCCAAGGCGGCCTTCGCCGGTTTGTGAGGCAGCGTTCCACCACGACGACGCAGATCGGCCACCGCCGCGGCCATCGCCACCGCATCAACACCCGGCTGCAGATCAATCAGTGCCGACTCCATCGCTTGCGCCGACTCCACAGGGTGGCAAGACAAGCCTTCAAGCCAGGCGTCTGACACCTGAAGGGGGCCGTGAATCAAGTCAACCCTGGCGCCCCGCCACCGGGCAGCTTGAGCGAGCATCACGCCCATGCGCCCGCTGCTGCGGTTGCTCATGATCCGGGCAGGATCGAGCGCTTCCACCGTTGGGCCAGCGGTAACGAGCAAGGAACGACCGCTCCAATCACGCCTCAACTGGCGTTCCTGGCTCCCTTGCTGAAGCGCATGGAGAACCGCCAATTGAATCAAAGCGGGATCAGCCATTCGCCCCTCTCCGATTCGATCACAAGCCAACAAACCAGGCTCCGGTCCGAGACAGAGCACCCGTTCATCCCGTTGCAAAAGCTCCCAATTGCGCCGGACTGCAGGGTTGCCCCACATCCCTGTATTCATGGCTGAGGCTGCCACCACAGGCCGTTCGCAGGCCAACAGCAAGGAGGCCAGCAATCCATCACCAAGTCCCTGAGTCCAGCGGGCCAAACTTGTGGCGCTTAAGGGAGCCACCACCACAAGATCCGCCCATTCCGCGAGCTCCACATGCAACGGCCGCGGTTGCGATGGCGCCCACTGGTCCTGATCTTGCAAACAGGGGTGTCGACTCAGGCTTGCGAGTGCCACAGGGCTGACAAGGCGTGAGGCGCTTGGGGTAATAACGCAACGCACCTCGGCACCCGCCTTCACCAAGGCACTCACAAGAAGAGGCGTCTTCACCGCGGCGATGCTTCCCGATGCGGCGACGAGGAGGCGACGCCCCTCCAGAGGCCGTGGGGCCTCAATCTTCATCGAATGGTTCCTGATCAACTAAGTGAACGTATGGGCCGGTGAGCTCCGGTCGGTGGATCGCCAAGGCACGCAACAGATGCCAATCACTCAAGCCATCAAAAGGAGTGGGGTAATCGTCGTCTTCCAGGCGCTGCGCGAGCAAAGCCACCTTGTCGTCATCAAACGCGTCCAGAGATTCCGGCGTGATCGGCATGCTGGTTCCCTGAAGCGAAGGCCCCATTCTGCCTCGGGCAAGCGTTAGAGCTGACGCTAAGTTTCGAGCGACGGGGTCTTAGCTCAGTTGGTAGAGCGCTGCGATCGCACCGCAGAGGTCAGGGGTTCGAATCCCCTAGTCTCCATCGTCGAGAAAAGGCTTCGTTTTCAGCTTTAAGCAAAAAGAATGAGCTTTTTCAGGTCAACTTTGTGCGCCATAAAACCATCACGGGGAATAGTTTCAAAACGAAGATTTTTCACCTCCCCAGCTTTCACTTGCAAAGACTGGTCACGTCACTTTAAAGACAACCCTTGATGGCCATCAACAACAACAATCAAACAAGAGAATTATACAAGCCCTTTAACATCCCCTTGGCGAAAGCAAAGCTTGAAAGCAAAGAGAAGCTCGAGCACAGGAGGGCTTGACTCAAACGCTGGAAACGAATAATTGCCGATGCATTGGCGAGACGACAACGCCCCAGCCGCTGTAGCGAAAGAAACAACCCAAAACCCACGTTCCTTTTAGACAGAAGGATCTTTGCATTTCAAGGGTGCAGTACTCAGAACAATGTTGAGCTCAAGGGTGATCCATCCAAGATCAAAAAGCTTCAAAGGATTCATCAATCAATCAGAACATGGACGTCATTGACCTCTTTCCACGCTCCATCGTGCAAGGAGAGCTTGAACTCAAAATACGCAATCAACTGCTCCTCCATTGTGAGGAGGTCCTCCACAATCCAGAAGCGAATCCCGACGCTTCGACGCGGCTCGCTGGTCAACTCAACCAACAACGAGAACTGAATCCAACACAACCCACTGTAAGGGAACTTTGTGAATCGGTCCTGCTCGAAGGCTGCGAGCGCTGGATCCGTCACGTGATTGACAAGCAGCCACCTCAGGGACGTGGCCCATGGGTGCCAGGTCGCTACCAACTAAGGCTGATTGACATCTGGCTGAATTGCCAAATGGAGGGCGATTACAACCCCATGCACACCCATGGAGGAAGTTTTTCGGGAGTTGTCTTTTTAAAAGTCCCCCCACAGATCAATGGAAGCAGTTTTGACGGGCAACTGTGTTTTCACGGTCCGGAGGACTATCACCTTCAATCATTCCGCACAGGAATGACAAGGTATGTGCTTCCCAAACCGGGCGATTTTTATATTTTTCCAGCCTGGCAACCTCATTCCGTCATGCCCTTCCGGGGGAGCGGAGAACGCTGGTCTCTCGCTTTTAACGTCGTTGCTCAGCCCGTTTCCTCGCATCCACAGCCCCCTGACCAGAATCCCAACATTTCTCTTTCGAGTCAGCGACCAAGAGCGAGAGGCTTCTGACAGACAGCCTCTCAGAAAATTGCCTTACAATTGAATCCAGTTTCAGGGTCAGCCATGCCAAGGACAGCCATGGCCTGGGGCCTTGACATGCATCCATTCATCGTGAGGGCTGTCGGCGTACAGGACGTCCAGCCCTCGGCGCTGGAGTCTTGCTGATGGTCCCGACAAGCACTCAATTCACAAGACATTTGCCCCTGTTTGCAGGCCTTTTTGTTCTTGTTTTAGCCTCGATATTAGCCAGACCCAGTGCCTTGATCACCTATGGCCTGATCGCCCTGGCTGGTGGGCTGAGCCGTCGCTGACGCCAGTCGGAACGACCATGCGGTAAAAGGGATGTGAGCTGAGCCTATAAACGATGTCGCAATCCAAACGAGAACAGGTGGTTAGCCACCTGCGCTATATCCGCCAAGAGCTGCGCGAAATGCATCAAGGCGTGATGGAGGACGGACTCCTCCCTGAAGCAGGTGAGGTAAGAGGGGTCATGGCCCAGATGGAGGCCTTGCTTGAGCTACTGGAGGGCAAATCATCTCGCAAAGCGAAAGCAGATTCCGACTGAATGCGGTCCTGCTGGGTGGCCAACTTGAAGCAAATCTTGATTCAACAGGAAATGCTCAAAAACCAGCAATTGATACAGGAAACTAATAAGTATCGAGTATTTTCGTTCGTGGCAGGTTGTCGGCCGGGTGATGGGGATCAATTGGTGGCACACCTGTGATGATGAGGCTTGAGGGGTTCCATTCATGACCGCTCGACTGCAAAAGACTCGACTTCAAATCAGTTTCGGAGAAGCCACTTCAAGGCTTGATCGGTGGGCTGAAAATCCATGGCGGCGAGCATCGTTGATGCTGATCGCTCTTGGTGCCAGCTTTGCCTTAGGTAACAGCATTGGAGCCATTGCTGGTGCTTTGGCCTTGATGGATCCAGTGGCCGCTCTCATCACTGTGGCGATCTGGGAGCTGATGGTCCGAACCAGACGGCATTGGGCGCGAGATCAACAAAAACATCTGGGACGTGATCTGTTGGATATGGCACGCATTGGCTTGCTGTACGGCCTTTTATTGGAAGGATTCAAGTTGCTTTAAAGAACGTACAAATCCAGACAATTTTGATAGGCATTCATAGCCTGACTACAGTTCTGCTGTTGAGTGGACCATGACTGCTGAGCATTTCTTCCTCGAGCTCGAACCACCAGAAGAACGTCTTCGCAACGCCCCTCATGTGGTGATCGTGGGAGGAGGCTTTGCTGGAGTTCGCGCTTGCAAAGCACTTGCCCAGGCAGAGGTGCGCATCACCTTGATCGACAAGCGCAATTTCAACCTGTTCCAGCCGCTTCTCTATCAAGTGGCAACGGGGCTCGTCGCTCCCGGAGATGTGGCAACACCCCTACGACAGCTCGTTGGCAAGCAGCGCAATGTTCAGGTCCTGCTCGGGGAAGTGAAGGGATTAGATGCCAAGAAGCGACAAATCAATTTCAGCGAAAAGGTCATCAGCTACGACCATTTAGTGCTGGCATCGGGCTCAGGCAGCACCTATTTCGGCCATGAAGAATGGCGCACCTTTGCGCCACCGATGAAAATTCTTGAGCATGCCCAGGAGATTCGTCGTCGCTTGCTAATGGCCATGGAGCAGGCAGAGCAAACACCTGATCCAGCGGCGCGCAAATTTCTTCAAACCGTGGTGATTGTGGGAGGGGGCCCTACGGGGTGCGAAATGGCAGGTGCCACCTCCGAATTAATGCGCAATGCCATGCGCCGTGAGTTCAAACAGCTCGATCCTGATGATTCAAGAATCATTGTGATCGACCCGGGCGATCGCTTGCTGAGGGCGATGCCTGAGTCGCTATCGGCCTCTGCCCAAAAGACACTGGAATCTCTTGGGGTAGAAACCCTCTTCAAAGGGCGGGTTCAGAGCATGCAGCCGGGAGAGGTCACCGTTGGCACTCCAGATGGGGAGCAAACGATCCAAGCGGCAACCGTGATTTGGACGGCCGGGGTGCGCCCGTCTCACCTTGGCAAGACCCTTGCCGCCTCGATCGATTGTGCATTGGATCGTGGCGGTCGGGTCATCGTTGAACCCGACTTCAGCGTGAAAGACCATCCAGAGATTCGGGTCGTGGGCGATCTCTGCAGCTACAAACACACCTCCACGGGCAATCCGCTACCGGGCATGGCCGGCCCAGCAACGCAAGCTGGGGGCTTCGTCGGCAAGGACATCGCCGCGATCATCGGTGAACGCCAGCGCCCGAACTTCAAATGGTTTGATTTCGGAAGCATGGCTGTGCTGGATCGTGTTGCCGCCGTTGCTGATCTCCACGGCTTCAAATTCAGCGGGAGCCCAGGTTGGGCGGTTTGGGCCGCCGCACACCTGGCCTTCATGCCCGATCGGGAAAATCGCTGGTCCTTGCTGATCAAGTGGATGTTCGCTGTGCTGTCGCAGCAACGTTCATCGATGCTGCTCACAGGCATGCCATGTCAGCACATCGGTCTCGACTCTGCAGACGCACCGTTCCCAATGAACAGCGGCAGTGGCCCCTCGATTGCCGCTCCAGATGCGGCACTGAAAGCAGCCATGGATTACTACTCCAAGTCCGTGTCTGGTGTGCGTGTTCAGGATGGCGAAGCAGCCCGCGATGAATCCGCCACAGGATCAGACGCCGCCATCAAATAAAGCAGCGCCATCCGGATCGGGATTCCATTGCGAACTTGATCCTCCACCAAGCAAATCGAGCGGTCGTCCAAAAGGGCACCGCTCATTTCAACCCCACGATTCACAGGGCCTGGATGCAGTACAGGGCCTGAAAAAGAGCAGCGTCGCAACCGCTCATGGGTGAGCCCATAGTCACGGTGATAGCGATCCAGATCCGTGAGCAGATGATCGGTCATGCGTTCTTGTTGTAGACGCAACGTCATCACAGCGTCCGCACCCGACAAGCATTCATCCAGCTTGCGGCTGATCTGCAGCCTTCCACGCTGAGGGAGAGGATCAGCTGCTTGGCCAGGCGGCGGAGCTTCCAAGAAGTCTGCGAAGGCATCGGGCACAAGACTGGGCGGCCCGCACAGCACCACATCCGCGCCGCAGGCACTGAGAGCCCAGAGGTTGGAGCGCGCGACGCGCGAATGCAACACATCGCCAACAATCCCGATGCGCTTGCCCTGCAAGGCCTCGGGTTGAGGGCGATGGGAATCAAAATGGTGAGCGAGTGTATAGAGATCGAGCAAGCCCTGGCTGGGGTGGCTGTGCTGACCATCCCCACCATTCAGCACAACGGTGCGCTCTCCTGCTTGATCAAGCTCATGGGCCAACTGCGCGGGGACATCGGTGCAGCGATGGCGAACCACCAACACATCTGCCCCCATCGCGACATAGGTGCGCGCTGTATCGAGCAAAGATTCGCCCTTGCTCAAAGAGCTGCTGGACGGGGAAAAACTCTGCACATCAGCAGATAAGCGCTTCGCGGCAAGCTCAAAGCTGCTGCGCGTGCGCGTGCTGGGCTCAAAAAACAAGGTGGCAACCAGTCGCCCTTGCAACGCCGGGAGTTTGCGAGCGCCCGTCACCGGCATCGAGCGAAAACGATGGGCAAGCTCGAGCACGGTGGCGTAGTCGTCTCGCGAGAACGCCGCCAAATCGAGCACATGCCGGTGCGACCAACCACTCATCGCTTGCACTCCAGGGTTGGAATGAAGGCCTGACTGATAGCAGGCATCCGATCACCTTTGGCACGCCGGCTCACGCTGCGGGAGGCCCGCAAGTACCAACGCCAGGGCAAATCCTGGGCCTGAGTGATTCCGATCCGCGTGGTGGTCACAAGCTCAAGGCTGTTGAGAACGGAGGGCCTGGAGGCCAACCACAGTTCATTCTCGCCACAGGCGGAGCTGTTGTCATGAAGGCGGCTGATTTGAAAGTGCCGAGACAGCAAACCAGGCCCTGCCGCTATCCGCTCAGGCTCGCCAGGCATGGCAACAGCGCGAAGCAATACCCCATTGGCCCATTCAGCGCGACCCGTCACCACATTCACGCAGTGGTGGATGCCATAGCTCACATACACATAAAACCGCCCAGGCTCTCCAAACAGCGTTTCGTTTTGCGGTGAGCGGCGGCGGTAGCCGTGACAGGCAGGTTCATCCTGGGAATACGCCTCCGTCTCCACAATCACGCCCCACAACAACTCCCCAGAAAGTTGGCGTTTCACTAATAAACAGCCAATCAACTCAGGTCCAACAACTTCTGCAGGACGGCAGAAGAAGGATTTGGGTAGAGCTGGGAAATCCTTGGCGATGCGCAGGGTGGCTATAGGCGTGGCTGGAGGGACAACCTTTCTTCACCTAAGTCTGACAATGCTGCTTGAATAAGAGACAATTGAATTATCTACATTCTTTCCCTGATGTCAGAAGAGCAACTCAAAGCGTTCCTCGAAAAGGTCAAAGGCGACAGCAGTCTTCAGAAGAAGCACAAAGCAGCTGCAGATGACAATGCTGTTATTGCCATTGCCAAAGAGGCGGGATTTATGATTTCTGCTGATGACATCAACAAAGCTCAATCCGTGATTACCGAGCTTTCAGACGAGGCGGTAGGAAATGTGACTGGTGCTGGCAGTTTATTCGACCCGCATGGGCGAAGAACTGGGACAACCACGCTAGGATAACTTAAAGTTAAGTCACTGATTTTCAGGGTCTTGTTCACTGTTTAATCACGTACTAAAAGCATCGTGCTGGCAGACAATCTCAACGCCGATTCCAACGCGTGGGGATGAGATCACCTGCACCAACCGCCTTCACAATCTCCACCTAGCCATCAAGGCAATTAACAATCGCTTTTTGAAATCAGGGGAGGCCTTCAGCCTTTCTCAGCACCTAGGCGAACCATCAGAAGCAAACGGCTATCGGTCAGGACCAGTGTTTAAGCAAGGGCAGGTTCTCTCCGATGCCGGAGGGGGCCTTTGCCTGATCGCAACCAACCTCTATCAGCTGTTTCTGCACAGTGGCTGCACAATCCTTGAGCGTCACAATCACAGCATCGATGCCTACGGAGAAGAGCGCTTTTATGCGCTCGGTGAAGATGCGGCGATCGCTTACACAACCAAAGACCTCGTCATCCGTAATCCTTTTGCACAACCCTTACTACTGAAACTGACTCTCAGGAATCACTCCATTCATAGTGAATTAATTGGAGTTGGGTCTAAACCCATCCAAACCATTGTTCAATCCGTTGTGCTGGAACGTCAGCCTTCATCAGGAAGCCAAAAACATCCAGGCTGGAGTGTCAGCACAAGCCGTTTGACTAAAAAACAAACAGATCGAAACTGGCGGCAGGATTATTTGTCTTTCAGCGATTACAACCCCTGTTAACAACGAATCCATGTCGGCATCACCCACAACCACCACAAGCCAAATCCAAGCCAGGCGAGACCTGGTGTTTCTGGTGCTGGCCGGGCTCTTTCTCGGCACCCTGGGGATGCTCAACATCCTTGGCCTAACGAGGTTTCTGGCTCTGGGGCAGATCGGGTCCTTCCCGATCGTGGTGGCCGTTGGCGCCCTCCCCTATCCCGTGACCTTTCTGTGCACCGATCTCATTAGTGAATTGTGGGGCGAGGAAAGGGCCACTCAGGTGGTGTGGGTGGGCCTCTTGCTCAATGGATGGGTGGTTTTGATCCTGTGGATTGGAGGCCTGATGCCAGGCCTGAATGGCGCTCCAGAATCCACATTTTTCGAGATTCAACGCCTGGCCTTTGGCTCCATCGGCGCGTCGATGGCGGCTTACCTCACGGCCCAATTTGTGGATGTTCGTTTGTTCCACTTTTGGAAACAACGCACCAATGGCAAAGCCCTCTGGCTCCGCAACAACGGCTCCACCTTGGTGAGCCAATTGGTGGACACCAGTGCCGTGGTGTTGATCAGCCACTACGCCGCGCATGTGTTGCCCATCCGCGCCGGAGAGGCCGTTCTTCCTCAGCTGGGAGCTTTCATCGCCAGCGGCTATTTGTTCAAAGCCCTTGCCGCTTTTGCTGACACCCTTCCCTTCATCTGGCTCACCGCCTGGTTGCGCGATTGGTTGGATATTCAGGGAGATGGCAAGGAGATCATGCCCTGAAATCAGCGCTACTTGGGTGACGATCAGCTCACCAAGGCGACTCAGCGGGCAAGACGTTGGCATGATTAGGGAAGTGACCTACCAACCATGGACGCCGCCCTCTCCGGCTTCAATCTCGGGACCGTGTTGGTCTTTGGCAGCGGATTGTTCGTGATTGCCACCTTTTACTTCGGTACTAGAGGCGGCTACTACAACACCGACAAGTACGACGGCAACGGCACAGCGCACTAAGTCGCGAGCTGAGCGATCATCAAGCCACTGATCGAGATGGCATGAACGCCACCCTGCCTGGCCCAGCAGCTAACACCGAAGCCATTCGTTTGGCTCTCCAGAGTTGGCCTGATGTGGAGGCCTATTTGAAAGGCTGCAAAGGAATTATCATCCCCTTGGGTTCCACAGAGCAACATGGACCCACTGGAGCGATTGGGACTGACGCTCTCACAGCAGAAGCTGTAGCGCTGGAGCTAGGTCGTCGCAGCGGAGTGCTGGTCACCCCGGCTCAGGCCTATGGCATGGCCGAACACCATCTCGGCTTCGCGGGCACGATGAGTCTTCAGCCCGCCACCCTAATGGCGGTCATGCATGACCTTGTGCTGTCCTTAGCCACCCATGGGTTCGAGCGAATCTTTGTGGTGAATGGCCACGGAGGAAACATGGCCACCACCAAAGCAGCCTTTGCCCAAGCCTATGGAACGGCCGCCAGCAGAGGGCTACCGGTCGCACCCAAATTGCGCTGCAGACTCTCCAACTGGTTCATGGCAGGGCCTGTGATGCGCCAGGCCCGAGAGCTCTATGGCAATCGCGAAGGTCAACATGCCACTCCCAGTGAAATCGCCGTGACCCTCCATCTTCACGACAGCCTTATGGCCAAGCAAAGGCCCCTACCTGAACCAGCACCATGCGGAGCCATTCACGGCCCAGCAGATTTTCGGCGCCGCTATCCCGATGGCCGCATGGGCTCTGACCCCTTTCTCGCCAAACCAGAACATGGAGCAGAGTTGCTGACCACGGCGGTTTCGGCACTGCGCGAAGATCTTGAAACCTTTCTCTCCGCTGCATGAGCAAGATCACCGCTGACGACGTTCGCAAGGTGGCCAAACTTGCCCGCCTTGACCTACCTGAAGACACCATCGCCACCTATACGGGGCAGCTTGAGCGCATTCTCGATTACGTGGATCAGCTGCAAGCGGTGGACACGGAGGGGGTTTTACCGACTACACGTGCTGTGGAAGTGGTCAATGCAACGCGTGAAGACACCGTTGTGGACACAGATGTGCGCCAAGAGCTGCTCGACCAGGCCCCCCAGCGCGAAGGAGACTTCTTCCGGGTGCCCAAGATCCTCGCCGACTAAAAAGCACAACCCGCAACCGCACAGGCGGCACGCACGCGTTACGAGCTAGAAACGCATACGTGCCGGAGTGACGGCTGTGCGTCGCAACAGCGAAAGCCAGGCTTTCTTCAAGCGCCTGCTGGGCAAAAGCTTGGCGACCGGCCGCATCTTGCTTCCCCGCGGCTTGTGACTGCGCACGCCGATCAAAATGTCGTAGAAGAAATTGACGACATCAGACCGAGTTTCAAAGATTCCTAACCTTTGCGGAGAGTTTTTTGCATCAAGAAGGGGCTTTGTTGCCTCATAAGCAGGCTTGTATTCAAACCAGGGAATAGAAGGCCAAAGATGATGCACTAAATGATAATTTTGGCCCATAATCAGCCAATTCATCGTACGTCCCGGGTACACACGAGCGTTCTGCCAACGATTACGCGACAGGAAGGGACGATGGGGCAAATAGTCGAAAAACAAACCGAGCGTGACTCCCACCATCAGCGCGGGAGCAAACCAACAATTAAAAATAAAAGTTATAAAATCAAATCGAATCGCTGCAGCGATGATCGTAAAGAAGATGGCGCGCTCAAAGCCCCACTGCATCAACTCCCAACGCTTCCAGAGCTTTCGTTGAAAGAAGAAAAACTCGTGATAGAAAAATCTGGGAGCAATTAACCAGAGAGGGCCAAATGTACTCACAATGTGATCAGGATCATGCTTGGGATCATTCACATGTGAGTGATGTTGTAGATGCACCCGTGTAAACACAGGAAAACTGAATCCCAACAGCAAGGCTGAGCCGTGCCCCATCAATTGGTTCACCCAAGGAACTGGATGAGCCGCGTTATGACAGGCATCGTGCACGACGGTGCCCTCCAAATGGAGCGCTAAAAATCCGCCAATCAGCAGCAGGGGCAACGGCCAACCACCCACAAACCAACCCCAAGTCGTCAAAGCTGCCAAGCCGTACCCGCCCAAGAACAGGCCAACGGTGGGGTTCCATGCAGACGGTGGATCGACAAACTCCTTAGGCACTGACCGAAGTCGGGGCGTCGATCCCGAGCTCTCCGGTTGTGCGAGTGCCTGAGTCATCAAAAAATTCCTGTGTTGCCTGCTGCTACAAGCAACACCAATCTAGGAAAAGGAATGCCCACCGCGAGACTTGAACTCGCACAACCGAAGTCACTGGTACCTAAAACCAGCGCGTCTACCAATTCCGCCAGATGGGCAGAAGCGAATCCTAAACATCGACCCAGAATGATGACAACGTCGTCCCCACATCCATCGATGCTGGCCACTCTTACTGGAGATCTCTGTTTGCTGGCGGGGCTCGCCGTTCTGCTGCTGCCACTGCTCGCCACGGAACTCAGTCGTCCCCGCGATGGCGCCTGGGGAGCCATCGTTCTTCTGCTTGGCCTGGTCCTCGTGACCAGCAGTGATCGACTACGAGGCGCTCCCATGCTGGGAGTGGCCTGCGCTGGCTTGCTGATCAGCCGCCTCGGAGCAGAAGTCGCTCAGGCCCGCTGGCAACAACTCAGTGATGAGGAACGACAAAGACTTGGCTCCCGGGAACGCTGGACCACCAGCCTGCAACAACTCACCACCGTCTTGGCCAGCCTTGTGAGCGCAACGGCAGACACGCTCAAAAGCCTGAAACCAGCCGCAAAAACTGGAACCAACAAACGCTGGGTCCGCCCTGATGAGTCATCCACAGGGGCAGACCTCGACGCCCCTGCCGGTGGCGAAATCAAGGAAACAACTGGAACGGGTGAAAAAAAAGAAGCCAACAACAACGACGACAGCAGTGGCGATGGCGACAGCAACGACGCCGTCAAACCGGAAGCACAAGTCACAACGCCAAAACGCCCGAAGCGCTGGGTCCGCCCAGACAGCCCAGAACCATCCCTGGAAGCTCAGGAGGCACCTCCACCGTCCAACAGCGATGAAGCCCCAGATGAAGCCCTGAACGGAACCAGCGCTGAGGCGAGCACGGATCGCAGCGAAGACGGCAGTAAGGACACTGCCTCTAACAGCGCTTCCAACTCAGCTTCCAACACAGCACGCACCGACGAAGACTGATAATTCTCTTTGCTACAGCGCCAACGTGACCCAGCAGACAGGCCAGGACGCTGATAAGCGCCCGTCATACAAAGACACCCTCAACCTGCTGGAGACGGGCTTTGGCATGCGTGCCAATGCCATCCACCGCGAACCGGAACTCCAAGCCTTCTGGAAAGACAAAGGCATCGACCTGGCGTTGGGACGCAACAATCCCGGTCCGGTGTTCACCCTGCATGACGGCCCGCCCTATGCCAACGGCGCCCTGCACATGGGCCACGCCTTAAACAAGGTGCTCAAGGACATCATCAACAAGCACCGTCTGATGCAGGGCCGGAAGGTGCGTTTTGTCCCTGGCTGGGACTGTCATGGTCTCCCAATCGAGCTCAAAGTGCTCCAGGCCATGAGCCAGGAGCAGCGTCAAGCGCTCACCCCGATCAAGTTGCGCAAAAAAGCTGCGGCTTACGCCCATAAGCAAGTTGCCGGCCAAATGGCCGGCTTTAAGCGCTGGGGCATCTGGGCCGACTGGGAACACCCATATCTCACGCTGCATAAGGACTACGAAGCCGCTCAGATCGACGTCTTTGGGACGATGGCGCTGAAGGGCCATATCTATCGAGGGCTCAAACCCGTGCACTGGAGCCCCAGCTCACGCACAGCCCTGGCGGAAGCCGAACTCGAATATCCCGACGGACACACCAGTCCCAGCGTCTACGTAGGCTTTCCTGTGGTGGATCTCCCCGAAGGCCTACGCAGCAAGCTCAATGAGCAGGGATTGGACGTCCCCGCGGAGAGCAACGCCCTAAGTGAGGGCTTACAGGTGGCGATCTGGACCACCACCCCCTGGACCCTGCCCGCCAACCTTGCGGTGTCGGTCAACGATCGCCTCGACTACTGCCTGGCGGATGACGGCAACGGACGGCTCCTAATCGTGGCCGCGGAACTCTGCGATTCTCTCGCCACCAAGCTTGAACGCCCGCTTCAAGCCAAAGCCACCGTGAAGGGGGCCGATCTCGCTGGCATCACCTACAGCCACCCCCTGCTCGAGCGCCGCAGCGCCATCGTTGTTGGTGGGGAATACATCACCACGGAATCGGGGACGGGTTTGGTGCACACGGCCCCAGGCCATGGCGTCGATGACTTCAACACCGGGCGGAAGCATGGCCTACCCGTGCTCTGCCCAGTGGATGAGGCCGGAACCCTCACCGCTGAGGCCGGCCCCTTCGAAGGCTTGAACGTGCTCAAGGATGCCAATGCCGTGATCATCACGGCGCTCGAGGACTCCGGTTCCCTGCTTCTTCAAGAGAACTACAGCCATCGCTATCCCTACGACTGGCGCACGAAAAAGCCCACGATCTTCAGAGCAACGGAACAGTGGTTTGCCTCTGTGGAAGGCTTCCGCACTGAGGCGCTAACCGCCATCGATGGCGTGCAATGGCTGCCGGCATCTGGCCGGAACAGGATTGAATCGATGGTGTCCGAACGGGGCGATTGGTGCATTTCCCGTCAACGGACCTGGGGTGTTCCCATTCCGGTGTTTTACCAGCGTGAAACTGGCGATGTTCTGCTCAATGCCGACTCCATCGCCCATGTCAAAGCGCTGATCGCAGAACACGGAGCCGACATTTGGTGGGAAAAAGACGAGGTTGATCTGCTCCCTTCCAGCCACAGCGCAGAAGCGCATCTCTGGCGTAAGGGCACAGACACCATGGATGTGTGGTTCGATTCCGGCTCCAGCTGGGCCTCCGTATCGAGCCAACGCGACGGTCTCAGCTACCCCGCAGATCTGTACTTAGAGGGATCAGATCAGCATCGCGGCTGGTTCCAGTCCTCGTTGTTGACGTCGGTGGCCGTGAACGGCACGGCCCCCTACCGGACCGTGCTCACCCATGGCTTTGCCTTGGATGAGAAAGGCCGAAAGATGAGCAAATCCCTCGGCAATGTTGTGGACCCGATGGTGATCATCGAGGGTGGCAAAAATCAAAAGCAAGAACCCGCCTACGGCGCCGATGTGCTCCGCCTATGGGTGAGTTCTGTGGATTATTCAGCCGACGTGCCGATCGGTGCTGGCATCTTGCGGCAGCTGTCAGACGTCTACCGCAAAGTGCGCAACACCTCGCGCTACCTGCTCGGCAATCTGCACGACTTCGTCCCAAGCCGCGATGCGATCGCCATCAGCGATTTGCCGTTGCTCGATCGCTGGATGTTGCAGCGCACCGCAACCGTGCTCGACCAGATCAGCGAAGCGTTTGAAGCCTATGAATTTTTCCGCTTCTTCCAGCTTCTGCAGAACTTCTGCGTCGCCGATCTTTCGAACTTCTATCTCGACATTGCTAAAGACCGGCTGTACGTCAGCGCCCCCAACGACAAGCGTCGCCGCAGCTGCCAAACCGTCATGGCTTTGATCATCGAACGTCTGGCCGCGGCCATCGCTCCCGTGCTCTGCCACATGGCGGAAGACATCTGGCAGAACATCCCCTATCCCACCGGGACTGAGTCGGTGTTTCTAAGTGGCTGGCCCTCCGTTCCAGAGGAGTGGCGCGATGACAGCCTTCAAGCGCCGATGCGGGAGCTCCGCGAGCTGCGTGCCGCGGTGAACAAGGTGTTGGAGGAATGCCGAAGCAAACGCAAGCTGGGAGCCTCGCTGGAAGCGGCCGTCCGCCTCGAAGCGCGCACCCCCGCACTGCAAGACGCCCTCCACTGGCTCCAAAGCAAGGGGGATCAAGAGGTGGATGGCCTTCGCGATTGGCTCATCGTCTCCCAGTTGCAGATTGGAGGCGAGCCCTGGGCAGAATTGCTGGCCAGTGATGACAACGAGCTCGCCGTGATCGAAGTAGCTCTGTCTCGCGGGGAGAAGTGTGAGCGCTGCTGGCACTACGAAAGTGACATTGGTCAGCACAGCGATCACCCCAGCTTGTGCGGTCGCTGCGTGTCCGTGCTGGAACGGCGCTAGGAATCAGATCCAGCGGTCTGGTTCGCTTAATTGCGCAGGAGGTAGGGGCCCAATTAGCAGCTCCTCCTGCTGAGGGTTCAGTGGACCGCGCAGCAATTCAGCGGTTTGGATCACCGCCCCCTCAGGAAGCACGGTTCGATCCGGATCGAAATCTGTGGGATGGGTGGTGCAGCTGCTGAAACCTCGAAAAATCAACACTTCCAGCGCTTCTTCCGCACCTTCAGCACACTGCACCGTTCCTCGCAGTCGCAACACTCGATCGGGGCGATCGCGACTGATCGCTTCAAGGGCTGGCAGCAACGACAACGAATCAGAACTCACCAGCCACCCGTCCCTGGCGCGGCAGGCGCACGAGCAGCCACTGGAGGAGCCCCACCACATACGCCACTAACGCCACATAGCCAATGAATGCGGCAACAGCCTCACTCCACTGACCACCGAAGACGAAATCGAACACACGCTCCGCGACACGATGCAGTCCCTGGGGACCTTCCAGCCAGGCCAAGCACTCAGCACCTGTCAGTTGATCCACACAGCGCAATGCTGTTGCTGACATTCCCGCCGCAAGCAAGGCGAATCCAGTGAGTGCCCAGCGCCAGATACGAACGGTCAGAGGAAGGGCACTCCCTGGTGCACTGTCGGCCAATTCTTCATTGAGATCCACCCAGAACCACACCGAAACCGCCATCAGCACCGGTGCAATGAAGGCCATCACATATCCGATCGGACGCCGATCGGTGAGCAGCAACACACTGATGGGCAACAGGCTTGCCACTTTCCAGTAGAGACCCAGCAAGCGCACCATGGCTGGCTCACGCCGAACCCCTGCCCAGATCAACAGAACAAGCGGAACACCGAGGGCAAAGGTTGCGCCTAAGCGATAGGTAAGCCAAACCAAACTGCGGTAAGGGAGATCAGGCACCAGGCAGGTTCGAGTTGGAGCCATTATCGACGCCATCGACCTAGCCCTCAAGATTGGTAGGGTCCAACACATGGTTCCGTTCAACCCCCTCGATTGGTTCCGAGGCTCCGGAGCCCAGGCCAAGTGCCGCACGGCACTCAGTGGCTGTGCCTCATTGGAAGAGGCAACGAAAGATGTCACCAATCAACTCGGCTCGGAGAAAGGCGATTTAGCCCTGGTGTTTGTGTCCAGCCAATTCGCTAGCGATCTGCCACGGTTGCTTCCGCTGCTCAGCCAGCGACTGCAGGCAGAACACTGGATTGGCTTCGTTGGAGGTGGCGTGGTTGGAACGGATAGTGCCGGGAGATCGCAAGAGCTGGAACAGACCACGGCCCTCAGCATCACCCTCTTAAATCTCCCCGGAGCTCAGCTGAAGCCGTTTCAACTCGACACCGGCTCTCTCCCAGATCTTGATGGGCCGGTTCAAAACTGGCAGGACTGGGTCAGCGTTGACCCGGCAGACAGCCGATCTCTGCTGCTGTTCATCGATCCCAGCTGTGGAGCGATCAATGACCTGATCAGTGGCCTGGATTACGCCTATCCCAACGCAGCAATCATCGGGGGGATTGCCGCCCCCCCACAACGCCAGTCATGGATCCCTGCTCTTCGATGGTCAGATCATCAACGGTGCAGCTGGAGTGAGCATCGGCGGCGACTGGGTTCTCGATCCGGTCGTTGCCCAGGGCTGCCGGCCAATTGGTCCCGTGTTTGCGATTGAGCAAGCCCAACGCAACGTCCTATTGGAACTCAGCGATGGCGATCGTCGCGACACGCCAGTGGCCTGCTTGCAACGGGTCCTGGCCGATCTCAATGCGGAAGACAGAGAGCTGGTGCAGCACTCCCTTTTCCTTGGTGTGGAACGTCGCAATTTGATGCAGGAGTGCCCCAGCGATTTCTTGGTTCGCAATCTCATTGGCGTCGACCCACGCAATGGCGCCGTCGCCGTGGCTGAGCGGGTCCGTCCAGGCCAACACGTGCAGTTTCAGCTCAGAGAAGCCCAGTCATCAAGGCTGGAGGCACGCCAGCTACTAGAGGCCAGCCAAGAACGCTGCCCCTCGCCGCCGCCACTCTGTGGCCTGCTGTTTGCCTGCCTCGGCCGAGGCAGTGGGCTATTCGGAGAAGCCAACGGTGATGTCTCCATCGCTCGCGACGTTCTGCCCGATCTGCCAATCGCCGGCGCGTTCTGCAATGGCGAAATCGGCCCCTTAAGCAACACCACCTACCTGCATGGCTACACCGCTTGCTGGGGCTTGCTCCGCCACGCACCTCTTGTGGCGTCAGCTGAGGACTGATGCGCCAGCACGTCAATCCCCTCAGCCGCTTTTTTCAGTTGCCGCTGGAACTCCCGGCGCCGCAGGAACTGTTCGAGCATCCCAACCTGCCCATCCATCTCGATATTGGTTGCGCTCGAGGCTTTTTTCTGTTGGAGCTGGCGGCGTTGCAACCCGAGCGTAACCATCTCGGCGTTGAGATCCGCCGGCCCCTGGTGCAAACCGCCCAACGCGATCGCGACCGGCAGCAGCAGCACAACCTTCATTTTTTATTTTGCAATGCCAATATCAGCCTCGAGGCTTGGATGGCAGCGTTGCTACCAGACCAGTTACACCTGGTCAGCATTCAGTTTCCCGATCCCTGGTTCAAACAACGCCATCGCAAGCGCCGCGTGCTGCAACCTGCCCTGTTGCTCGCCATCGCCTCAGCCCTCCATCCCGGCCGACAGCTTTTTTTGCAAAGTGATGTGTTGGCCGTCATCGAACCGATGGTGAGCCTGGTGGAGCTCTCAAACTGCTTTGAACGCCCGAAAGACGATCAACGGCCATGGCGAACCAGCAACCCATTGCCCGTGGCGACGGAACGGGAGCGCTACGTCCAGGAGCAAGGACAACCCACCTATCGCGTGCTGTTTGAGCGCACGGATGCCGCGCTTCCAGCATTAAGGGATCTGGAGCTGGCTTGGCAACAGGTTGATAATTCCAAAGACACCGCACCCACTCCCCATGGCTGAGGCTCCGGCCCCACCACCCCTGTTGCTGCGCTGGCAAGGCTTGCTTCCCGCGACTGATCAGCAGCGCAGGCGCCTGAGCTGGTGGGCAAGCATCCTGCTCATGGTTCTCCTCGCAGGACTTCCCTTCCTCACCCGAACAGGGCTCGGGATTGTGGTTCTGGCCTGCGGAGCGCTGTGGATCCTCTGGTCCAGCGTGAGCCAGCCGCAACGCATCGGTGCCATCAGCGCTTGGGTGCTCGTGTTTCTTGGCATCGCCGTGCTGGCCACGGGGTTCTCCCCCGTTCCAGCCGCAGCAGCGAAAGGCCTGATCAAGCTGCTCAGCTACCTCGGCGTCTATGCCCTGATGCGACAGCTGCTGGCCGAGCGCCCCGAGTGGTGGGACCGCCTCGTGGCCGCGCTACTGGCCGGCGAAGTCCTCACCAGTGTGATGGCCTTGCGCCAGCTTTACGGACCCACCGAGGAGCTGGCGCGCTGGGCCGATCCCAACTCCATCACGGCAGGCACGATCAGGATCTACGGCCCCCTTGGCAACCCCAATCTGCTGGCGGGATATCTGGTACCGATCCTGCCGTTGGCACTCGTTGCCTTGATCCGCTGGCAGGGCTGGGGGGCACGCTGCTATGCAGCTGTTGCACTGGGCTTGGGAGCCACAGCCACCCTGTTCAGCTACAGCCGCGGGGGCTGGCTGGGCATGCTCGCGGCCCTTGGGGTGTTGGTCCTGCTGCTCGTGCTGCGTGCCATCCGCAGCTGGCCAAAACTGTGGCGACGTCTCGTCCCGATCGCCCTGCTGGTGGTGGCTGGTGTAGCCCTGGCGATCGCAGTCACGCAGGTGGATCCCATCCGCACGCGGGTTGCCAGCCTGCTATCTGGTCGAGGTGATAGCTCCAACAACTTCCGCATCAACGTGTGGTTGGCCGCAGTGGAGATGATTCAAGACCGCCCCTGGCTGGGCATCGGGCCCGGCAACGCTGCCTTTAATGCCATTTACCCCCTGTATCAACAGCCCAAGTTCAATGCCCTGAGCGCCTATTCCGTTCCCCTGGAGCTGCTTGTGGAAACTGGCATTCCAGGCCTAATCGCCGCGCTCGGGTTGGCTGGAGCCAGTTTTCGCAACGGTCTCAGAGCTCTGCGCTCATCGGCTGCTCTGGCATTGCCCTGGCTGGGGTGCCTGGCCGCCATCGCCGGGCTGGTCATCCAAGGCGCCACGGACACCATTTTCTTCAGGCCAGAAGTGCAAATCATCGGTTGGTTTTGCCTGGCAACTCTGAGTCAGGCCCACAAGACCACCCAGACCTACCCATGAGCGTCAACCCATGAGTGATGCCCTGATCTTGGCTGGTTTCGATGCTGGCCAAACCCATTGCCGCTGCAAGCTGAGCCGTTGGCACAACGGAACCTGGCAACCGCTAGGCGAGGGCAAGGGCACTGGCGTCAGCCACCTCCAAGCCGCCGGGGGCGAAACACGGTTCATGGAGGCCATTCGCAGCAGCCTGCAAGCCGCCAATCCCAGCGGCCTAGAGATCGCCGCTGCGGCCGTTGGGGCCAGCGGAGTGGAGCAGGGCACCGCACTCCAGAACCGCGCCAGAGATCTGTTAGCAGTCAGTCTCGAGCTGCCAAAAGCGCACTGCATCGCCACTGGCGATGAGCGCACAGCCCTGCGCGGAGCGTTCCCCAACGATGCCGGCATTGTGCTGATCAGTGGCACGGGGATGGTCGTGGTTGGACGCAACGACAGCGGGCTTGAACAGCGTTGTGGCGGATGGGGATGGCAACTGGATGGAGCAGGGGCTGCCTTTGATCTCGGCCATCAGGGGCTCCAGCTCAGTCTGCGCATGGCCGATGGCCGACTCCCAGACAGCCCCCTACGCAACCAGTTGTGGGAAGTCCTTGGTTGCCGCACAGCAGAAGAGATCAAGGCCTTTGTTGTGCAACCCGATTTCCAACCAGCTCAGCTCGCCCAATTGGCACCCCTCGTCTCCGCCGCCGCTGAGGCAGGCAATCTTGAAGCCGCGGCCATTCTCAACCGCTCCGGCAATGCCCTTGCTGAAGCCGTTCAAGCCGTGGCGTTATCCCTGGGGCTCCCCCAACCCAGGCTCTGCGCTCGAGGTGGCGCACTCCTAAATCTGGCGCCCCTTCAACAGGCTGTGGACGCATCCCTACGCCGTCGCCAGGTTGATGCGCGCTGGGAGGATCGAAATGGTGACGCCTGCGATGGAGCGCTCACCCTGGCTCTGGAAAGCTGCTGATCAAAAAGCACTGATCAAAAAACACTGATCAAGACGTCCTGATCAAGCAGAATTGAGATGCTGATCTGCTGCGGCAGCTAAGCGGGAGGTCCAGTGATCGACCACCGCTTGATCGGCAGCCTCAACCATCACGCGCAGCAGGGGTTCTGTCCCACTCGCCCGCACCAAGACGCGACCGTCTTCTGCCATCGAAGCCTCCGCCTCTTGAACCAAGGAATAGAGAGGAGCACAGTCCGCCCAACCCTTTCGGCGCTCACGATTCTCGACGCGCACATTCACCAGCTTCTGGGGATAGGCCTGAAAGCTCTGATCCACCCACTCGGCCAAGGAGAGCTGTTGGGCATGGCAAAGGCTTGCCAGCTGAAGAGCGGTCAAAACACCATCACCGGCCAACCCATTCACGGAAGAGAGGATGTGACCTGATTGCTCGCCGCCAAGGGCTGCCCCCGTGCGGACCATCTCGGCATGCACATGCTGGTCTCCCACCGGTGTCCGGTCCAACAGGCCACCACGCGCTTGCCAAGCCCGCTCAAAACCCAAATTTGACATCACCGTGGCCACCAAGCGCTGATCCGGAAGTTGTTCCTGCGCCTGCAAGACCGACCCCCAGAGGTAGAGGACGTGGTCACCATCCACCACACGTCCTTGGCCATCAATCGCCAACATGCGATCGGCATCGCCATCAAAACCAAAGCCCATGGCGGCCCCCTTCTCGATCACCGCTCGGCTCAGAGGCTCCAGGTGGGTGGAACCGCAATTCACATTGATCTTGGTGCCATCCGGATCACCGTGCAACACCGTGAGATCGGCGCCGAGGGCAGAAAACACCTCTGCACCACAGGCTGTTGCCGATCCCCAGCAGAGATCCAGCACGATCGGGACACCATCGAGTCGATGCGACCCAACGCTGGACAACAAGCTGGCGCGGTAGTCGTCGAGAAGTTCAGGGCGATGACGGGCCACTCCTGATGCCGCTAACGCGATCCCAGAACCGTCTCCACCACAAAGGCCTGCTTCGATCGCCTGCTGACGCTCAGGGGACAACTTGCTGCCAGTGGCGCCAAACACCTTGATCCCGTTGTCTTCCGGAGGGTTGTGGCTCGCCGAAACCATCAAGCCACCGGCAGCTGAGTAACGGCGAATCAAACCGGGCACAGCCGGCGTGGGGCACAGTCCCAAGGTCCACACCTCTCGGCCAGATGCCGTGAGGCCAGCGCTGAGTGCGGCGACCAACATGCTGCCGCTGCTGCGCGAATCCATGCCAATCAACACAGGTCCCTCTGCCTGAAGCACCCGTCCACACCAGTACCCCACCTGAAGGGCCAAAGCCGGGGTGAGCATGGTGTCGACCCGACCACGCAAGCCGTCCGTCCCAAAGCTGATCTGCGTTGGCTTCGGGAGATGCCCCAAAGGATGGATGGCAGCTTCAGCCATGACAACTCAATTCTGAATGCAATCTTAAGCGGGGCCGCTGGTTCTAAAGCCAACGACGCGGGGCCAGCAACAGGGCTGCCACCTCCAACAACGCCCACGCCATCAGTCCTGCCACAAGCCAGCCAGGCACGAACTGGAGGGGCCAAAGCCAACGCAATCCCCACAGCAGCAAAGCCAAACCACAGGCGATCGCACAGCGACGGCGTTGCTCGCTCCCTGGGCGCCACGGCCCTTGCCCCTTTGCCATCTCAATGCGGTGCGCTGGGAACAGAATGCCATCAGTTTCCGGCCGAGTCTTGACCGTTCAACACTCCCGTGGCCTTCTGCTTCTGGCTGGAACTCCACTCCTCACCATTGCGATCGTCCTCGGCGGACAGACCGTCTTGCGCCGCCTGCACACTCCACTCACACCATCGCTTTCGAGCGCTGAGCTCTGGACCCGTTATCGCTGGTCGCTGAATCCCAGCGAGCGGAGGGAAGCCGCTCTCTTGCTCGCAGCACGCAGCCCCGATTCAGCGGAGAGATCCCAGCGCTTGCTGGCCAATCAAGGCTGGGGCAACGATCCCCTGGCGGCCGTCACACTGAAACAGCAGGCGTTAATTGCAGCCAAATTCAGGCGCACTGCAGAGACACAGCAACGCTGGCAGGACTTGCTCCAACGCTTCCCTGACAGTGCGGCCAGTGCCGATGCCCGCTATCACCTCGGGCAAACCAACCCAGCACTCCACACAGAGCTTTTTCAACAACACCCCGGCCATCCGGCCGCCTTGGCAGCAGCAGCAGAAACCAACAAGGATTCCCCCAAGCAAACGATCGCCGCCTTGCATCTAGCCCGCTGGGGTGCCCGCTGGCCAGGAGCTGCCAGTCAGATCAGGGAAGCCTGCAACAGGATCAGCGGCGCTGGCTTGAAGCAAACCGATCGACTCACGCTTGCGCAAGGGCTCGCGTCCCTTGGAGATAACCGTGCTGCGGAAGCCTGCCTCCAGGGCACACCCACCACTCCAGCCAGCGCCTTGGCCATTGGTCGAGTCCTGCTCCGAGGGAACGCTGAACAGCAAGCGCGTGGAAAGCAGCAATTGCTCGAGCTCGCCATCAACCACCCAGACGATCCGGAAGCCCTCGAGGCCGCAGCGTTGCTCAGCGAACCGCTGAGACCCGACCCGGCGCTATTGGATGCCCTGCCGAAAGCCTTGCAAGAACGCTCTGCTGATGTTGCAGCAGCCCGGGTGCGCCTTGGTGACTTAGCGAATGCCATGGCCGTTCTGAGGCGCTGGCCCACCAGCCCAGCCGCCTGGCAACTGCAGTGGGACCTGGCTCGCGAGGCCCTGTTGAAAGACCAATGGAAGCGTGCAGAAGCACTCCTGAACGCCATTCCGAGCGCAGATCTTCCTGAACCTTTGGCCGCAAGGCAGCAGTTCTGGCTGGGGCTCAGCTTGTCGAAGCAAGACCAAACAGCGCAAGCCAAACAAATCTGGGAGCGATTGGTCAAAACCCATCCGAGGAGTTATTACACCTGGCGCGCCGAGGTGAGATTGGGACGGGGAGACCTGCCAGATCTTGATCAAGCCTCCAGCGCTCGCTCGGCAGATCTCAGCGATGCGTTTCAAGCGCACTGGGAGCCATTGAAAAGTGGCGATCCATTCGTGGCTCGTCTCTGGCGCCTCGGCCAAACCCAGGAAGCCTGGGAAACCTGGCGGAATCAACAACCCCCATCCGATCAGCCATCCAATCCAAGCCAAAAACTTGTGGAAGGTCGCCTTCGGGTGGCCGTGGGGGACGCATGGACAGGCCTGAGTCGCCTTTGGCGCGCCAGTTTGAGACTGGTCAATCAAACCTGCGAGGAGCGTCAGCTCCTGCACCGCAGCCAGCATCCCCGTCTGCTCTCGGAGGTGTTTGACACCGCCTCCCAACAGGAGGCGGTGCGATCTGAACTGCTCATGGCGATCGCCAAGCAGGAATCCCGCTTCTCCCCAAGCGTGAGCTCACCCGTCGGAGCGATTGGATTGCTGCAGCTGATGCCAGCCACGGCGGAAGAACTGGCTGGCGATTCCCTTAGCCAGGAGCAGCTACGCGAGCCAACACGCAATGCCAAGCTCGGAGCGCGTTACCTCCGTCAATTGCTGGGGCAATGGCAGGGCAACATTGTGTTGGCCGTTGCCAGCTACAACGCTGGGCCGGGCGCCGCCAGTCGGTGGGTGACCCCCGATCTGAAGCAAGATCCAGAGTTATGGGTGGAGCGCATCCCCTACCCAGAAACACGTCTTTACACCAAAAAAGTCCTAGGAAATCTCTGGGCCTATCTCGGATCAGGTAGCGACCACTGCGACAGCTGAAGCCAGCGGGTTCGGCAAATCCTGACCCAACCAAATGCCCACCAGCACCACCGCCGCCAACCAAAAAGCCATGACTTGAGGCGGAGGCACCACCTTGATCCGGGTGAGGTCCAACCGGGCCAGCAAGGTGGCAGACGCCAAGATCAGCACATCGGAAAGCAGGCTCAGACTGAGCAAATAAAGGCCCACCATGATCACAAGCAGGAGGGTCGCGATCAGGCTGAGCACGCGGCTGGAGGCCATGAGCATCGACAGCTGACGTAGGAGAAGATCCGGCATCGTGCAGATCAGCACAATCACGAGCGATTGCAACACCTCCACCGTCCAGAACAAGCTGGGCGGCACGTTCTGCAGAGCAATCAAATGCTCACTCTCAATCGACCAGTGATGACCAAGAAAAATGGCCACACCAAACAGCACAAGCAGCAGGGGAGCCCGCAGTGGCAGTGAGAGAAAACGAAAAAGAGACATCAGCATGTAGCCGACGGTCGACTGATGAAATCAGCTGGAAATGAAATCAGCGAGAAAGCTGATCATAACAACGGTATTGGCTTTCAAACGCTAGCAACAGCGCAACCATCAGCCTGCCAAAGTGAGTTACACCATTCTTCCCGGCATGACCGGCAGTTCCGCCCCCGCCACCTTGACCCCCTTGCAAAAGGGGTTGCTGCTCATCACGGCACTGGTCCTCGCAGCTGGATTATTTCTGCTGCGCAATGGTCTCAACCAGGAAGCTCCTCTCGACCAGCTGGCCAGGCAATCCCTCGATCCGGAGATCGCTCTCAACAACTCCCGGCCCACCGTGCTGGAGTTTTACGCCGATTGGTGTGAGGCCTGCCAAGCGATGGCGCCAGCGATGCTTCAGACGGAACAAAAACACGCCGATCAGTTGGATGTGGTTTTGGTGAATATCGATAATCCACGCTGGCTCGATTTGATCAACCTGTATGACGTCACAGGGATTCCACAGCTCAATTTATTTTCAGCCGACGCTGTGATGCGCGGCCGTTCGCTTGGGGCGCGAACAGCAGACGAGTTGGAAGCATTGGCGGTTGCCTTGATCGACAATTCGCCGTTGCCTGCGCTGGCTGGCGTTGGTTCGACCAGCAGCGTGCCCCCTGCGGAGACGGTTTCAAGCCCAGGCCCCCGCAGCCACAGCTAGACAAAACATGAACAGTTCATCGCAGACGACCCCCATGGACTCTCGTTTTCGAGTTGACCTGATCGCCGCAACCCCGAATCCGCAACAGTGCGTGTACGTGGGAATGCACCAGGACTACAGCGAGGGCTTTGTGGCAGCCGATCGCGCGCAATGGCCCGATGAAATCAAAGCTGGCGAAATTTGCGTCAAACGCCTCCTGGCTGGAGAGCGGGGCCATTACGGACCGATGGAGCATGCCCAGATTGTGTTGAACGTGGGCTGGTTTCCCCATTCCGTGATGCAACAGGCACGAACGCACCGGGTGGGCGTCAGTTTTGATGTGCAATCCATGCGTTACACAGGCGATCGCATCTGCAGGGCTGCCCTCGGAGAACTCGATCTCGAAGAAGTGTTTTATTTGCGCCCCGTCGGCGAGTACAGCGACCGAAAAGGCAAAAAATACCTCTACAGCGAAGCTGAGCGGCAAAAAGATTTAAGCCACTGCAAAATCAGTGCCGCTCGCTATCAGGAATTGCTTCAGGCTGGTTTTGCCGAAGAACATGCCCGCGGCATCCTCCCATTCGATTACAGACAACATTTTGTGGTGAGCTTCACGCTCAGGGCCTTCCTGCATTTCATGGACCTACGCGCCAAGCTGGATGCCCAGCAAGAAATCCGCGAACTCTGCGATTTGATGTGGCCCCATCTCAAAGCTTGGACTCCAGAATTTGCAAGCTGGTACGAAAAAACAAGACTGCATAAAGCCAGGCTTGCTCCCTAACAACCATTCATTCAGACCTTGGCCAGCGTTACCCGCTCTGGCTGATGCTGATATTTCCCTTGCCGGTCGCTGTAGGTGGTTTCACAAGGATCACCCTCGAAAAACAACAACTGACAGATCCCTTCATTGGCATAAATCCGACAATCAGCGCCAGAACTATTACTAAATTCCAAGGTGAGGTGTCCTTCCCATCCAGCCTCTGCTGGAGTGGTATTCACAATGATGCCTAAACGGGCATACGTACTCTTACCAAGGCAAATCACCGTGATATTGGGTGGCACGCGCATTATTTCAAGGGCCACACCCAAGCCATACGAATGGGCCGGAAGGATGAAATAGTCGCCATCCTCATCATGATGAAGAGGCGTTGATTCAAGGTTGTCAGGGTTGAATCGCTTGGGATTCATGATCGTGCCTGGGACATGGCGAAAGATCAAAAACTCCTTAGCCGAGAGCCTCAAGTCGTAGCCATACGACGAGCAGCCAAAACTAAGAACCGGACTCTTGCGTTGATCCGGATCCAAGTGGCGTACCAACCCATTTTGAAAAGGCTCAAGCATGCCTGCATCGGCTTGATCCGTAATCCAACGATCGTTCTTCAGCATTAAAAACCTCGACGCAGTTCCGTCACTTGATCAGCCATCTCCATCATCTCTGCAGGGATCGCGGGCCCCGTCACAATCACATCCATGGCGGATGGCCGTTGCTCCAACACCGACAAGACATCCTCATGAGTCAGATAGCCAAGCTCGATCGCCAAGCCAATCTCATCCAACACGAGTTGATCCAAGGTGCCTTCTAGAAGATGGGTTTTGCAGATCTGCCAAACCGCCTGAACCGCCTCTTTGACCTCGTCATCGCGGCTATCAGCAGCATCTGAAAGGCATTCCGTCACGGAGGGGCGCAACCATCTCAGCCGATCGCAGAGGGTGAGGCTGCTCTGAGGGCCTTGGCCCACTCCACCCTTAAGAAACTGAGCAATTAAGACATGGCTACCCAGGCCCGCCGCACGCAGCGCCTGGCTCAGAACACCAGAAAAACTCCCACGAAAGGAGGCGGTATGCACCTGAAGCTGACCTTCCGGAGCCACCAAATGCAGCGGCGGACGAACCTCCACAGAAGGGAGTCGCCTGAGACCTGCTTGCTCGAGAGTCCTGTGGTCAACAGTCCGCGACTCACGGGAATGATGGGTAGGGCTGAGGCTGACGGTCATCACATTCGCCGATGTCCGGCAAATCCGGATGTGCATGAATCTAGCGGTGAAAGGCCAAGACACAAGTGTTTTGACACCATCCATGGTGTGCCTAGCCACCTGGCAGGCTCAAAGCATCTCCGCACCTTGGGCTCATGACAGGCACCTCTCGCAATGACGGACGTCAGCCGGGCGAGCTTCGCCCCTTCTCGATCAGCTGGGATCCGATGGGATTTGCCCTGAGTTCCGTGATCATCCACAGCGGGCGCACCGCTGTTCTTTGCAGCGTTTGTCATCAAGAAGGAGTGCCTCGCTGGCGCAAAGATCAAGGCCAGGGGTGGCTCAGCGCCGAATACCGACTCCTCCCTGGATCCACTCCAGAGCGACAGAACCGTGAACTCCTCAAACTGAGCGGACGCACCCAGGAGATTCAGCGTCTGATTGGCCGCAGCCTACGGGCAGCGATCGACATGGAAGCACTTGGCGAAAACACGTTGAGAATCGATTGTGATGTGATTCAGGCGGATGCAGGCACGCGCACCGCTGCGATCAGCGGATCTTGGGTCGCGCTGCAACGGGCCTGCGAACGGCTGGTTCAGCAAGGGGTCCTCAGCAGCAATCCTGTTCAATCCCAGGTGGCCGCCGTCTCCGTTGGCGTGATTCACCAACGCCCTCTACTCGATCTCGACTACAGCGAAGACAGCCAAGCCGATGTGGATCTCAATGTCGTGATGAACGGAGAGGGGCATTTGCTGGAGCTACAGGGCACGGCGGAAGGCGCTCCCTTTAGTCGTCACCAGCTCAATGACCTACTGGACCTCGCCGAGCCTGGGCTCAAGCAGATTATGCAGAATCAGAATTGGGCTCTCTCCAATAGGTGAAAGTGCGGGTTTTCGTGTTCCTTGCTACATGAGCAGGAGGTGCTGATCCATAGCATCCCGGAACACGAGTAGAAACCATGGCCGAAGTCAGCCGCGGCTTCAGCCGATACGCTCCCCCAACCATCCGCCCAGCGGGCTCGAGTTTCGGAACCCCAGCGGCTCCAGCTAGTCGCACCCTTCAAGACGTCATTCGGGGACTCGATGGTGCCAACTCGGAAATGGTGGAACGTGGGAAAACCATCTTTTTCCCCGGCGACCCCGCTGAAAAGGTGTATCTGATTCGTCGAGGTGCCGTCCGCCTCTCCAGGGTTTATGAATCGGGCGAAGAAATCACGGTTGCCCTGTTGCGAGAAAACAGTTTGTTTGGCGTTCTGTCGTTGCTGACAGGTCACCGATCCGATCGTTTTTATCACTCAATCGCTTTCACACGGGTGGAGATGGTGACGGCTCCAGCCACATCCGTGCGGCAGGCCATTGAAGACGACACCAGTGTGGGATTGCTGTTGTTGCAGGGGCTGTCCAGCAGGATTCTCCAGACCGAAACGATGATCGAAACCCTCACCCATCGGGACATGTCGTCTCGACTGGTGAGCTTTCTGCTGGTGCTTTGTCGAGATTTCGGTGTGCCTGGTCAACGGGGGATCACCATCGATTTACGCCTTTCCCACCAAGCCATTGCCGAGGCGATCGGGTCCACACGCGTCACGATCACGCGTCTCCTGGGGGACCTCAAGTCATCGAGCCTTGTCGATATCGATCGCAAAAAGATCACTGTTCTCGATCCAATCGCTCTCGCCAAGCGGTTCAGCTGACCATGCAGGTGAAGATGGAGCTCCCATCCGAACTCTGATCCTTCATTTTCCGTGACCGGCTGGTTTCTACTTCTCGCCCTGCTTGTGCTTGGAGGGGTGCTCTCAACCCTGGGGGACCGCCTTGGCTCTCGCGTGGGGAAAGCTCGGCTGAGCTTGCTTGGACTGCGTCCCAAGCGCACAGCCGTGGTGATCACGGTGTTGACCGGCAGTCTGATTAGTGCGCTTTCCCTTGGACTCCTGCTCTTGATCAGTCGGCAACTCAGGGTTGGGCTGTTTGAACTGAATGCTCTCGAAGCCAAATTAAGGAGCAGTCGCACTGATCTCAAAACCAGCAAAAGCGCTCAGGAGCAGGCCAGCAAGGAGCTCACAACGGCCCAACAACGCGCGGCAGAACTGCGTCGCACCCTTAAGCCTCTCCAGGAGCAAACCCGATCCTTGGAAGCGGAGCGACAGCGCTTGAGCCAAGACGTGGATGCCAAAGATATCGAGATCCAACGCACCGAACAGGAACTCTCTGCTGTGCGTACGCAAATTCGCGATGGCGAGAAAGAACTCAATCAACTGGAAGACACGCTCCTCGCGCTGCGGCGCGGCAACGTCGCCATCAGCAGCGGGCAGCCGCTTGCCACCGTGACCCTGAAACTCGAACGCCCCGATCAGGCAAAAACGGTGATCGATCAGTTGCTCCGAGACGCCAATCTTCAGGCCTATCAACAGGTCCTGCCTGGCCAACCGGCAGAGCGTCAAATCCTGTTGGTTCCGAGGCCTGACATCAAGCGCTTGGAACAAACGATTCGCAAACCTGGCACCTGGGTTGTGAACATCCGTTCAGCCGCCAATGTGCTGCTGGGCGAAACCGTTGTCTACGCCTTCCCTGAAGTGCGTCCCAATGTCACGGTGACCAGGGAGGGTGAGGTCTTGGCACGCACTACCCTGGCGAGCAATGAACGCGACCCTGAAGCCGTGCGCAATCGGCTGAACCTTCTCCTCGCCTCCACATTGGCCGAGGTGCAAAGACGCGGTTCTCTCAGCAAGGGATTGCAGTTTGATGGCAATGCCATCAATGCGCTTGGCCAAGAGCTGATCGACCGCAACGGAGGACTCGCGGGGCTGGAAGCGGTGGCGTTACGCCGCAGCGAAACAGCAGATCCCATCGCCATCCAGCTGCGTCTCAGCCGATGACTCGCGTTGTCGCCATGGATCCCGGCCGAAGCAAAAGTGGATTGCTCCTCGCAGACACCGCCACGAGCACCGTGCTTCAAGGGATGGTGATCCCCAGCGCTGAGGTCCTTGATCAGCTTCGCGTCTGGATGGCGGACGCTCAGGGGGACACCGCCCAGATTGCTGAACTGGTGATCGGGGATGGCACCAGCAGCATGATCTGGCAACAACAACTGCCTGCAAGCCTGCCGATCCGCGTCGTCGACGAAACGGGAACCACCCTGCGGGCCAGAGAGCGTTACTGGCAGTTGTGGCCGGCACGGGGCTGGAAACGCTTGCTTCCCAAAGGCCTACGCATCCCATCGGGCGATCTCGATGCCATCGCCGCGCTCGTCATCCTCGAGGACTATCTCGATCGACCATTGCAATGGCCGGGTCCAGATCCCCTCAGAACCGGGCTCTCACGGTGAAGGTGTAGTCCCCTCCCGGTTCCAGGTCATAGTCGGATTTCACAAGAAAGCGAAGCAGCGCGTCTTGAATCAACGCGCGCCCCAAGGACGGCTCCACACTCAACTCGCCACGATCAAAAAACCAGCTGAACTGCCAATTGAAGCCTCCGGCCTGGACGTCTCCCTCCAAACATTGATCCGCAAAACTCTGGCGTTGAACCCTTAAGTGGGCGGTGGTAACGGGGAGCGCTGCCATCACGCCTCAGGGTTGGTGGGAGCCAACTGAAGCCCATTGATGTGATTTCCGGCGAGGTCGAGACCTTGCCGCTGAATCCGCTCCAAACCATCGACCACCTCCACCAGCACCTTGTCGAGCAGGGGCTCCTCCTCACGACTGAAACTTCCCAGGACGTGCGACACCGTTCGCGCCTTGCGCTCACTGGGATTTTGCCCGGGTGCACCAATGCCTATCCGCAGACGCCCAAAATCCTGGGTGCCGAGATGCTGGATGGTGCTTTTCAGGCCGTTGTGGCCACCAGCAGAGCCGCGGGCGCGCAAACGCAAACGACCAAGCGGCAGATCCATATCGTCCACGAGCACCAATAGCTGATGGAGCTCAAACCCGAACCAATCGAGCGCAGCCCGAATCGAGCGACCGCTGTCGTTCATGAACGTTTGGGGCATCAACAAGCGCAATCGCCGATCTCCCGAGCCCAGATCAGCAAGCTGACCTTGGAGCTTGGGCGTCGAACGAAAACCACCTCCCTCGCGAGAGACCAGCCGCTCCAAGGCCATGAAGCCCACGTTGTGGCGGGTGTTGGCATAACGATTGCCTGGATTGCCCAATCCCACCACCAAGCGGAGATCACCGCGATTCATCAAATCAATCAGAGGGGGGTGTCAGCTCTGATTTTGGCGCAACCGCAGGCGTAACAGCGGCCTCTGTGGGTGCCTCTAAAACTTTTGCCTGATCTGCCACAGGTTCAGGGTCGGCCATGGCCTTATTGATTTCTCGCTCAAACTCTTTGGAGGCCGATTGAAAACCCTTCAGAGTTTTTCCCAAGGTGCGACCGAACTCGGGAAGCCGTTTAGGGCCAAACACCAAAAGAGCGACCGCCGCGATGACGGCCATCTCTGGCAGGCCAATGCCGAAAACATTCATTCGCTGAGATCAGCCGAGGCCCAAGCCGTTCCAGTTGACATTGATTCCTTCGAGGATCAGTGACTTGTTGTACAGCTGGAGAATGATCAGCAAGAACACAAGGAAGAGGGCCATAAAGATCCCCATCACTGGTGTTGTTCCCCAACCAGGGACAACTTTGCCGTATTCCGAATTGAGGGGGCGGAGCAAATCTCCCAGACGGGTGCGTTGAGCCATGGCAGCGCTGAAGTCTCGGGTGGAATTAAGTCTCGATACTGTAGGTGCTACGACCCGTAAAGGCGTCGATCCTGTGGAGAGTTGTGATGGAAAGTTCGTCCCCGGCCATGTCAGTGGCGATTGCGGTGCTGGCGGCCCTGCTTGGGTTAACAGGATTGGGGGTCTACACCGCCTTTGGACCGCCATCCAAAAACCTCGACGATCCGTTTGATGATCACGAGGATTGAACACGCTCCAAAACCAAGCTGATGAGCTGGCCAGGTTGGACTTCCCAGACCGTCTTTCGCTCGTTCAATTCGACGCCACTCAGCGTCCAATCGCTCCCAGGCAACCAACGCTGACGCGCTGAACCGGCATTGAGCAACTCAATTTGAACGGCCTGATCGCTGAGTCCTTCACCCTGGGCTGATCGCACTGAAATCGGCACCAGACCGATGGGCAAAGCGGGAAGCCCTTGCCAGCGATGATCCAGCGCAACAGGACCGAGCCAACCCGGCTCCCTGAATCGGATCGCTGCCTGGGGCACACCACTACGGTTCCAACCGAGCGCCGCTGGCATCAAGGCCAAGCGGTGCCGATGCCATCCGTGATCCGCAGAAGGATCCGGCCAGGTTGGGCCTCGAAGCAGCGACACCCCTAAATGGCGATCGCTTGCATCGACCCCCTGGGGGCCATCCAGCAAGACAGCCATCCCACCCCCAGGAGCCTCCGCTTCGGCAGCCAGCCATGAAATCACAGGCAATTCCCAACGCTCCTTTTCAAAGGGAGTGCGGGCTTGTGCTGGTCGCTCGATCACTCCACCACTCGTATCGGCCGCCCAACGCACCGCAGGCCTCTTCAACGGCACTTCCAATCTCAGCAATTCATGGGTCTGCTCCCATTGGACGCTGAGCTGGGCCTCGAGCCAGGGAGAATCGGCCTGCAGCATGAGGTCCAAGCGCACCTTGCTCAGTCCAGCCATCGTGCGCAGCACCATTCGGGCGGTGAGAGGGCCCGACTCCACCAATTCTGCCGACCAGCGTTCGGCCATCGGCAGCACATGTTGGCGGTAATCAGCGGCAAGATCCCAAGCATCCCAAAACTCCCCTCGATCGGAAAAGCGCCGCAATCGCAGGGGTTCGCTGAGCTGTGGCACCCCCTTGCCGTCAAGCAGCTGAACCAGCCCATGGACGCCGACATCTGCCGTCACCAGACCGTTGCTCAACCTCCACAGTCCCGACGACACCACCTCCACGCTCACCGGATGACGAACGGGCAAGACAGAGCCCAAAGGCTCACGGCTGCGCTGCAGAGGGAGCGCGCAAACGCCCTCACTAGAGGGCAGTTGAACCCAAACACCGCCTGAAGGCGCCACCTGCCCAGGAAGACTCTGCCCACCACTGGACCAATGCCCCTTCGGCAGGCGCAGCAACGGTGACCAATGCGCCAGGGGCTGCAAGCCGCACCAAGTCCAACGAGAGCGATGGGGATCGGAATCCAACCCCTCCTCGTTGGACGCAAGCAGATGGCCTAAAAGCTGGTCTCGACAGCGCACCGCACGCCGGCGAGCCTCACACCAGATCGGTTCAGCCTGCTCAAACACCTCGGGGATCGAGGTGCCAGGAAGGATGTCATGAAATTGTTGGAACAGCAGAGGGCGCCAATCGCTGTCCTGGGCGTGGTTGGGCACAAGCCGATCAGCCCGAGCCCCAAGCAGCGCGGCAGCCAGTTCAGCTTCACGAAGAAGCCTTTCCAGGCTGCGGTTGTGCCGTTTCTGATCAGGCCGACTGGTCGCGCAACCCCGATGCAGCTCGAGATAGAGCTCATCCCGCCAGACCGGCAAGGTGGAGCGCCAAGGCTCCAAGTGATCGAGGTAGGCGCGCAGCGTTCCAGGCTGCTGGGTCACTGCCTGCGGCTGGCCCTCCCAAAGCCTGAGCTGTTCCAGCATCTCGGCAGTGGGACCACCACCGTGATCTCCAACACCCGGGAGCCAAATCGCCTGCTCCACCCCAGTCGCAGCTTGAAAAGCGCGCTGCTCTTGTGCGATCGCGACAGGATCAGCATCGGTGCCAATCGCTGGCAGCATCAGCGCTAAAACCTCAGCGCCTCCGCGGCTGCGCCAGCGAAACAAACGGTGGGGGAAGCGGTTGGTGGCATTCCAAGCCAGCTTGTGCGTGCAGAACCAGCGCACTCCACTGGCAACCGCGACGGCGGGAAGTCCGGCAGCGAACCCAAAGCTGTCAGGCAACCAAGCCAACTCATGCCGCCATTCCGGGAAACGCCTCTGGCTGTCCTCCTGTCCAAGCGTGAACTGACGCGAGAGCGATGCCGTACTCACCAACACACAATCGGTTTCGACCCAAGGGCCATTGATCGGCTCCCAACGGCCTTCACGACTGGCCTGCTGAATGCGCGCATGCAAGGCGGGCCGATGGCATTCCACCCAGGCATACAGAGCCGGGGTGGAGTGCGCAAAGTGCAGCTCCGGGTATCGCTCCATCAGATCGAGCGCCGAGCAAAAGGTGCGTTCCGCCGCTTGCCAGGTGTCAGCCACGGGCCAAAGCCAGGCAAGATCGAGATGGGCGTGGCCCAGCCAATGCACCACACCCACGGGCTTAGGGCATGTCGCCAAGTGGCGATCGACCAAGCCAACAGCCTCCGATCCCATCGGGTCGCAAGACAACAGCGCATCCGGAAGCGTCGCTCCGCTGGCCCAGGACAGGGCCAAGGCTTCCGGCAGCAAGGCCCAATCCGCGTCGCAGGTGGGGATCAGAGGCTCCTGGACGAGTGCACTTTCAATAAGAGCCCCATCGTCATGACAGGGGCTTCGTAAATCCAGCTGAATCCGCAGGCCCCCACGCTCCCTCCAATCGGCGGGAAGGAGCCAACGGCAGCGGGTATCAAAAAGGTCTCCCTCATGCACCAGGACCCCATCAATACGGAGGCGAACGTGATCAGCCCACCAGCTGAGCACCAATCTCTCGCAGGATGCGCTGGCCTGCATCCAAGGGCTTGGACAGACCAGGGTCTGCTCGAGGCGCAACCAATTGCCCCCTCGCGGCCAAATCAAAAGTCCTCGCTCAGCCCAATCAGGACGGTGATGACGTCCCCATAGATCGGCCAGTACTGGACTCCGTTCCTGATCGCCACGTCGCCACCACCCGGGGTGCAGATCAACGCGACTCCGACATCGAAACGTTTCAATCCACTCCGATCCCGGGGCGTGCAGAGGCTTCTCCATCGTGATATTTCATCATTCCGCCATAGGATGGCGATCAAATTTCAGACGCCGGTCGGTTGCCATGCTTGCCCTCAAGATTTCGGTTTATTCCGTCGTCTTTTTCTTTCTCGGCATCTTTGTCTTTGGCTTCCTTGCCAGCGACCCAAGCCGCACCCCTAGCCGGAAAGATCTCGAAGATTGATCACGCATTAACAGGGTCACGCCGAGCACTGGTTAGCCCTCTCGTTTAAGAGCCTTTGCACATGGCAGGATCACTGGCCATTGCTGCATTCTTTTGTCGGCGCTTAGCCCCATCACCAGGATCGTAGGATCTCTGGCTGTTGCCGCTGCGCTGACGGGAGTTCCCGTCCACTCTCAGCGTGTGGACTCTTTGGCTGATGAGACCGATGGGGTCACGGAGCAGTCAGAGCTTGAGGTTCAACCCTTCAGCGAATCTCCAAGGGATCCCTCTGTAAACGCACCGATCACGGAGTCTCCAAAACCTCCAGAAGCGATCAATCTCAAGGCTGATCGACAATCATTTGATGCTCGCCGCGGAGTGTTTGTTGCCGAAGGCGACGTTCAAGCTGAGCTTCGCGGTGGTTTGCTCCAAGCCGATCGCATCGAATTTGACATCAACTTCAACACCCTCTACGCCCGAGGCAGCGTGCGTTTACGCCGAGGATCGCAGTATTTCCAAGCGAGCACGTTCCGCTACAGCCTGATTCAAAACAGCGGAGAACTCAAAGACGTTTACGGCGTCCTTGAACTCGATGAGCTGTCCGCAGGCTTCCAATCCTCACCCCAGGCTGTCGAACCTCCGACCAAGCAGACCCTTCCTGTCCTCGAGAGCTCAGGCCTTGGCTTCCCAACCGCTCTTGATATGGAGTTGGGTGGCAGAACCGCGGAACAGATCAGCGATCAGCCGAGCGGAGACAGCATCTGGGAGACAGAGCTCGCACCAACGCTCACCTGGGAAGTCCCGGAACCCGCAGCAGCAGACACCAGCACGTCAACGGACTCCGGCATGGCCTGCCCGGTGCCGCTTCCGCCGATCCCCGACTGGCACCCTCACCCGTGGGCCGTGACCGCGTGGGGCGGGCAGATGATTGATTCCAATTTTGGAGACACCTTCCTGTTCAACGGGCGCATGCGCGAGGAATACCTTCTGGGGGTCAGCATGCAAAAGCGGCTTTGGCGCGCTGGACCTTTTGCGCTCGAATTGGAGGCCGATCTGTTCGGCCATCAGGCGTTCAAACAACCTGGTGGACCTTTCAACCAGGCTGTTCCCAATGCCGACACTCCAGAGCAACAGTTCGGAGAAGCCATCCTTGGGCTTGGGGCACGACTCTGGCTTCAGCCTTGGCTGAGCTTTGGGTTTGTGGAAGGAGTCAGTTTCAACTCCTCGGTGAGTAACTACGAACGCACGTATCGGGAGAACTACACCCAGCTGCTGAACTACTTGGCCTTCGAGCTCGAAGCCTCCGTCTCTGATCAGCTCTCATTTGTGGGGAGGATTCACCATCGCTCCGGCGCGTTTGGCACCTATAGCGGAGTCAAAGAAGGAAGCAATGCCTACCTGCTCGGCTTGCGCTACCGCTGGGGCGAAGATCCCATTTCAACCCAAATCGCCGAAGTTCCGCCTCCCTTGGGCTGCCCAGACCCTGATCGCGCCACCCGCCAGCCCCTACTCACCCTCAACGAAAAGCTCGAAGAAATCACCCTCGGCACGGGCGGGAAGCAAACAGTCCAGCCCGTTCAACCGCTTGCTCAGTCGCGCTATGCGGGGATGTCCCCAGCTGAACAGGAAGCGCTGCGCGAACAAGCGATCGCGATGATTGATCAAAGGATTAGCAGCATCCAGCTCCAACAACGGTTCACCATCGATCGTCGCTTTGGCAGCAACGATGAGTTTGTAGACCTGTCAAATAATGATGTACAAGAAAGAGCAAAATATGGATCGGTTCGCCCCAACCAACTTCCTTCTTACGGAAAAGCGCAACTGATTGATGGCCAAATCAGCCGCTGGCGCATCCAAGCAGCCCAGGTTTCGCTCACACCTGAAGGCTGGACAGCAGATCGCATGGGGTTCACGAATGATCCCTTCACACCCGCACAAACCAGAATCGACACTGAAAACGTTGTTGCCAAAGAACAACCCAATGGAGACATTCTCATCGAGAGTGCACGCAATCAGTTAATCGTTGAGGAACGACTCCCGATCCCAGTCAGCCGAACGCAACGCATCACAAAAGAAGAAGAGGTTGAAAATCGGTGGGTCTTCGGAATTGACAATGACGACAGAGACGGATTCTTTGTCGGCAGAACACTCAGACCAATTCAACTCAACCCAAAAACACTATTGAGCCTCCAACCTCAACTTCTCTTGCAACGAGCGGTTGACGGCACAACCAAAAGTTACGTCAAACCAGGTAGCTCAATCGATAGCGGAAAGGTCAGCCAACCCACAACGGCAGGCGACTTATTTGGCCTCGAAGCTGAATTCACCAGTGAGCTCTGGGGATGGAGAGCAGAAGCCAATGCTGATATCAGCACGTTTAATCCTGACAACTTCGCCAATGGAAGTCGCTTCTGGGGTGAACTGAAAAAGACGGTTGATCTCCCTTGGCTCGGCGACGTGAAGGCCAGACTCTTTTCTGCTTATCGCTACAAGGCCTACAACGGATCCTTAGGAGAAACGGATGTCTATTCCGCCTTCGGCAGTTTTCTCGAGCAAAGAGGTGCTTTCAACGTGGGCAAACTGTCTAACAACTACATTTGGCGCGTAGGCGCTGGAAATTATCAAGCCGAACAATTTGAAAGTGAAAATCTCACAGATCTATGGCGCGCTAACTTCTACGGATCTTTGAACAGCAGCTATCAAATTTGGCGTGGCAAACCTGCAGCCCTGACGCCCCAAGAGGCTTATCGCTATTCCCCAATTGCTATCGTCCCAGGCTTGACATTCAGGACCAACGTCAACACCTTATTAGCGGCTTACGGTGATGGTGAACGTCAAACCACCATTAGCCTGAGTGGTGGCCCCAGCCTCACCTTGGGCACCTTTAGTAAACCATTCTTTGATTACACCCAACTATCCATTACGGGTGGGGGCACTCTTAAGCAAGGTTCGAGCCCGTTCGATTTTGACCAAGCCATTGACCTTGGAACCTTGGGTCTTGGTGTTACACAACAGATCGCAGGACCTTTGGTGATTAATGCAGGTCTTGGCTTAAATATTGATCCCGCATCACCGTTTTACGGTGATGTGATCGATTCCAATATCGAGTTGCGCTGGCAACGTCGTGCCTACGATTTCGGCTTTTACTTCAACCCTTATGAAGGCATCGGCGGTTTCCGATTCCGCCTCAATGACTTCAACTTCACGGGAACTGGCGTGCCTTTTGTCCCCTACAACCCTTCGAACGAGCTCAACAACCGTCCCTTTTAAAGTTCTTTTCTAAAAATCTGGTGCCTCGTCCTCAAGTTCAGGACCACCGCCATAGATCAAGTGACTTCCAGTGAGATCCGAGCCTGCAAACTGCATTCCCTCGGTCTGCACCCCTGGCGCATAGGCATTGATCACAACCGAATCACGCAAATCGGCACGGCGCAGATCCGTGCCTGAGAGATCGGCATTGCTGAGCATCGCCCCTTGCAAGCCAGCACCATCAAGCCTGGCACCACTCAAATCAGCTCCTTCAAGATTTGCCCCATGGAGCTTGGCCCCGCGCAAATCAGCATCACGCAAATCCGCCCCAATCAGATGACGGCCGCGGAGATCCGCATCCCGTAAATCACATCCCTGGCAAGCGCCACTCTCAAGCAAGCGTTCCAGCGAGGTGCCAAAAGGCTCCACGGCAATCGCGGTGACAGAGCCTGCTACAACCGGCGAGGTGCCTAGCACCAGGGCCATCGAGCCAAAAGCACACCAGATGCGCCTAAGAAGAACTGTCATGACGTCGATGCCGCTTCTTGCTTCATAGACACTAAATCAAGTGTCTGCCGTGTCCACGCAAAACCCGTTCAAGTAAGGCAATCGATCGAGCGTGCTCTGCAGCTCGGCATCCCGAGCCAAAAGCTGCCCCGTCGCATCCCAACGACCGGAGAGGAGCATGTCGCGCGGGCCCGGATCCACTTCAATCGACCATTGCCCCAGATCACTGCTGCAGGTTGAGGTCTCCAAGTCAAAGGTCCAAATTGCTGAGGGGTCTTGGGCCATGGCATCTTGCAAAGCGCGCACCTGGTCCTGACTGGCCTTCGCACAAGGGATTCCCAGTGCCAAACAATTGCCGTAAAAAATTTCAGCAAAGCTCACCCCAATCAGCGCCCTGATCCCCCATCGCATTAAGGCTTGAGGCGCATGCTCACGACTCGATCCACAACCGAAGTTGTCATTCACTACCAAAATCGAGGATCCCTGATGCTCAGGGAGGTCAAAGGGATGGCGTCCTTCGAGCTCCTTGCGATCATCCGCGAACGCCTGCGCTCCGAGCGCTTCAAAGCTCACGCATTTCAGAAATCGAGCCGGAATAATCCGGTCGGTATCGATGTCATCACCCCGCAAAACAAGGGCGCGGCCTTCAATTTTGGTGATCAGGCCTTGAGGGAAATCGTGGGTTTGCGACATGAAGGATCAAAAGGAAGAAAACAGCAACCAAAACACGCAACACGGAGCGGCACCCTGCCGCCACAGCCGAAGATCAGGCCTCGAGCAAGCGAACATCGCTGACATGGCCGGTCACGGCAGCAGCAGCAACCATGGCAGGGCTCATCAGCAACGTGCGGCCGCTAGCAGATCCCTGACGCCCCTTGAAGTTACGGTTGCTGGAGCTCGCACTGATCTGACGCCCCTCAAGGCGGTCAGGATTCATGGCTAAGCACATCGAGCAGCCAGGCTCACGCCACTCAAACCCCGCATCGCGAAACACTTGGTCCAGGCCTTCAGCCTCAGCGGCACGCGCCACCTGCTCGGAGCCAGGAACCACAAAGGCCTTGATCCCAGCAGCCACCTGCCTGCCCCGGGCCACAGCGGCGGCGGCCTGCAGGTCACTGAGGCGACCATTGGTGCAACTGCCGATAAAACAGACATCCACCGGCACGCCGGCGATGGCCTGGCCCGGCGTTAAATCCATGTAGCGATAAGCCTCTTGAGCAATCGGTCGGTCGGCAGGATCCAGTTGCTCAGGCATTGGAACCTGCTCATCGACGCCGATCCCCTGACCGGGGGTGATCCCCCAGGTCACCGTTGGGGCAATCGTCGCTGCATCGAAGTGCAGCTCGTCGTCAAAGACGGCATCGGCATTCGATGCCAATGACCGCCACCACCGCGTCGCCCGCTGCCAAGCCTCACCAGTCGGTACGGAGGGACGGCCCTCCAAGTAGTCAAAGGTCGTCTGGTCGGGATTGACGTACCCGCAACGGGCTCCCCCCTCAATCGCCATGTTGCAGAGGGTCATCCGCTCCTCCATCGAGAGAGCATCGATCGCCGGTCCGGCGAACTCATAGGCATAACCAACCCCAGCCTTGACCCCAAGCGACCGAATCACATGCAGGATCAAATCTTTGGCAAACACCCCAGGACTCAGCTGATTTTCAACCCACAGACGGCGGACCTTGAGCTTGTTCATCGCCAAGCTTTGGCTGGCCAGCACATCACGAACCTGAGAGGTGCCGATCCCAAAGGCGATCGCCCCAAAGGCCCCATGCGTCGAGGTGTGTGAATCCCCGCAGGCCACCGTCATGCCGGGCTGCGTCAATCCCAGCTCCGGCGCAATCACATGCACGATTCCTTGACGACCACTGCCAATCCCATTGAGCACGATTCCATGCTTGCTGCAGTTGCGCTCCAGAGTGCTGAGCATCTCCTCCGCCAACGGATCAGCAAAGGGTCTGGCCTGATTGGTCGTGGGAACGATGTGGTCCACGGTCGCCACCGTTCGCTCCGGACAACGCACCTTCAACCCCTTGTCTTCAAGGGCCACAAACGCCTGAGGGCTCGTGACTTCGTGGATCAGATGCAACCCAATCAACAGCTGGGTAGAGCCGCCAGAGAGTTCCGCAACGCGATGGAGATCCCAAACCTTGTCGTACAGGGTTCCGCTGCTCATTCCCACTCGACAATTCACTCAAAACCCTAGAGGCAAATGGCGTTCAATCCAATCCGCTGGATCTCGCTTTTTAGGGTTACTGCTCCGAGCACGCCTTCTCAGCGTTGGCGATTAAGCGCAAGCGCAGGGCATTCAAAACCTCCCCAGCACTGACGGTCCTGATCCACTCCCGGCCGCGAGTGTTCCCCAAGCGCAACCGCTGACTGCTGCATCCATCGGGTCCAGCGACAGCAACAAACACCAATCCCACGGGTTTTTCCGGCGTTCCGCCATCAGGGCCAGCGATTCCCGTGACCGAAAGCGCCCAGTCCGATCCCGTCAGGCGACGAACACCCAGCGCCATCGCCTCCGCCACTGGCGCACTCACGGCACCGTGCTGCTCGAGCAGCTGTTCAGACACAGCTAACAGATCTCGCTTGATGGCATTGGCATAGGAGATCACCCCACCCAGCATCACGGAAGACGCGCCAGGCACCTCTGTGAGCTGAGCGCCTAACCCTCCACCCGTGCAGGATTCAGCCACAGACAGGGTTTGGCTGGCTTGCCCCAGCCGCTTCAAAACAACAGAGGCAAGCGAATCTTGATCCACGCCGAAGCAAAGGTTGCCCGTGCGCTGGCGCAACTCCTGCTCGGTTTGATCCACCAGCAGCCAAGCCTGCGCAGGCTCATCAGCGCAGGCCGTAATCCTGAGCTTCACCTCTCCGCGGCCGGCGTAGGGCGCAACGGTGGGGTTGTCCCTCTCCAACAGATCAGCCACCTGTTCGGCCAACATGGATTCGCCGATTCCCCAGAAATGAAGGAGACGGCTCACAAACACACCCTTCGAGAGGCCGGACGAACGGAACCAGGGCGCGGCCGTGGCCTTCCACATCGCTTTCATCTCACTGGGCACTCCCGGAAACGTGAGAACGGTGAATCCAGGCACCGGGGTCCAAATCATGCCGGGAGCGGTTCCCGTTGGATTCCATAGAACCTCGGCCCCAACGGGCAAAAGCGCCTGACGGCGGGTTTCAGGGCCAGGGATACGACCGCGGCTATGGGCCTTGTCTTGAATGTCAGACCAAACGTCGGCTCTCTCTTCCAAAGGAACAGAAAACGCAGCAGCCATCGCCTCCGTGGTGAGGTCATCCGGGGTTGGTCCAAGCCCACCGGTCACGATCAACACGCTGGAGCGTTGCGCGATTTCCTGAACCAGGGCAATCAGGCGATCACGGTTGTCTCCCACAACCGTTTGGCGAAAATGAGGGAGACCAAGAGAGGCAAGCTCCTCCGACAACCAACGCGCATTGCCATTGAGGATGTTGCCAAGCAGAAGCTCCGTCCCAACACAGAGGATCTCAACACCAGAACGCTCCGAGCGATCAGACATGGCGATCAGGGTCTGAAGGTTCCATGCCTGAAGGTTCCATTGCCGCTTCGAGATGACGCTGACGATTGATGGTCACAACCGTGGCCACAAGGATGGCCGTCGCCAGCCCAAGCCAGAGAAAACGCATTTCCACGTTGGCCACCACCATGGCCAAGGACGCCAGCCACTGCGTGAACACGTAGATCAAAACAACCGTGCGTCGATGGCTAAAGCCAGCACGCAGCAGGCGGTGATGCAGATGACGGCGATCTGGATAAAAGGGGGAGTGACCATCGCTGAGACGCCCCATGATCACAGCCGACATATCGGCCAAGGGCAAGGAAAGAATCAATAACGGCAGCAACAAGCTCACCGTTGTGAGCCCTTTCGCCGGGCCAACAATGCTGACGGCGGCCAAGGTGAATCCCAAAAAATACGATCCGCCATCACCCATAAAAATGCGCGCTGGATTGAAGTTGTGACGGAGGAAGCCAAGACAACTTCCAGCTAACGCGGCAGCAAGAAAAGCAGCCGCTGACTGATGAAGCGAAAAGCTCACGGACACCAAGCCAACCGCTGCGATTCCAGCCACACCTGCAGCCAAGCCATCAAGACCATCCAGCCAGTTGATCGCATTGGTGATCCCCACCAACCAGATCACCGTGGCGAGCAAGCTGAGCAGATCCGGAAGCAGCAAGGCTTCGGAACTGCTCTCTAACCAGGGCAGATCAATCGCTCCAATCCGGACGCCCTGGGACCAAACAACCACCGAAACAGCGATCTGACCCGCCAAGCGCGGCCAAGGAGACAGGGCAAACAGATCGTCCGCAAGACCGATCACAAAAAAGCAGAGAGACCCCGCAAGCGTGGTCCAAATGAGCTGGTCACGGGCCGGAGCCAACATCCCAAAACCGCCCATCCACCAAGTCACCCCCAGGGACAAACAAAAACCCAGCACCAAGGCGATGCCTCCCAATCGGACCATGGGGGTGGTGTGCTGTTTGCGGGGATCGGGCTGATCTGTCAGACCCCATTTCAACCCCAGCTGCCGCACGAGGGGGACGAGCAACGTCGTAATGACGGCCGCGACCACCAGACTCGCCGAAGCGACTGCGAGAGGAGTGCTCGCAAACGTCACAAAAAGCTCCGGCGGAACGACACCAAAAAGAATCTTTTAAGAACAAATATTAGGCAGAAATGGGCCGAGGGACACTGCACCTCAGGCAGTTACGCAAGAGCCGGTTCCAGAGCAGGGGCATAGAGCGGAAACCGTTTGCAGAGGTCACTCACTCGCTCCAAACAACGCGCCTGAATGGCGTCATCCTCAGGGTTCTGAAGCCGATCAGCGATCACATCAGCAACCTCGTGGAAGGCCTTCTCGTCGAAGCCGCGGGTGGTAAGGGCCGCCGTTCCCAAACGCAAACCACTCGTAACGAAGGGCGACTCAGGATCAAAGGGAACGGTGTTTTTGTTGGCCGTGATGTGCACATCACTCACCAAAAGATCAGCCACCTTGCCGGTCATCCCGATGCTGCGCAGATCCAAAAGCACCACATGGTTATCAGTACCACCACTCACCACATCGATCGATCGCTCCTGAAGACGGGCCGCGAGGGCCTGAGCATTGGCAACAACCTGTTGGCTGTAAGCCTTGAAATCGGGCTGTAAGGCTTCGCCGAAGGCCACGGCCTTGGCCGCAATCACGTGTTCCAGCGGACCACCTTGCGAGCCTGGGAACACCGCCTTGTCGAATCGGCGCGCGAATTCAGCATCGCGGCAAAGGATCAAACCACCACGGGGGCCGCGCAGCGTTTTGTGCGTGGTGGTGGTCACCACATCACAGTGAGGAACTGGACTTGCATGCACCCCAGCCGCCACAAGGCCGGCGATATGGGCCATGTCTGCCAACAGGTACGCACCCACTTCATCCGCAATGGAACGGAACGCCGCGAAATCAATCGAGCGCGGGTAGGCCGAATACCCACAAATAATCAGTTTGGGCTTGTGCTCGAGAGCCAGCTTGCGAATGGCCTCCATGTCGAGACGCTGCGTCTCTTTGTCAACGCCGTACTGCACCACGTTGAACCACTTGCCGCTGACATTCACCGGTGAGCCATGGGTGAGGTGCCCCCCATGGCTGAGGTCCATCCCAAGAATCGTGTCACCGGGCTGAAGCAGGGCAAGAAACACAGCGAAGTTCGCCTGGGCGCCACTGTGGGGCTGAACATTGGCCCAAGCCGCATCGAAGAGTTGCTTGGCCCGGGTGATTGCCAATTCTTCGATGGCATCCACGTGCTCGCAGCCGCCGTAATAACGCTTGTGGGGCAACCCCTCAGCGTATTTATTGGTCAGAACCGAACCCTGAGCTTCCATCACCGCCTTGGAGGTGAAGTTCTCCGACGCAATCAACTCAAGATGCGTCTCCTGACGCATCCGCTCTTGATCGATCAAATCAGCAATGGCAGGGTCTGCAGCCTTCAGAGATGCATTGATCGGGGCTGCGGAGCGATCTGTCATGCGTTTCAAACACCAATGCATGAATCGTAGGGAACAGGCCCCTTGGACACACGAATCTTCAAAAAAAAACTGCCCTGTCGGCAGTTTTCAGAAGCGCGCCTGGAGAGATTCGAACTCCCGACCCTCTGATCCGTAGTCAGATGCTCTAATCCGCTGAGCTACAAGCGCTTGGAAGCCACCATCTGACCGTATCAAGGCACCCTTCGTCAACCAACGGACTACAACACGTCAAAATCGATGAAGTTACGAGGGGTCATCCCATGCCGCTCCGCTGGTACGGGCCCGCCGATCCAAACAATGCCACCTACAGGCATTTCAACAGGGTGGTGAATTTCTGCCTCCACGCCGGGGGATTTGCCGCCGTCAACAGCGGGCTTTGGTTTGTGCAAGAGATGCGTCACCCCTGGAGCCATCTCGACCTATGGACTGAAGCTTGGCTTGGGGTCTTGATTGTTCACCTGCTGGTGGTGATCCGTTTGCGCCCAGGCAAAGATGCAGACACCGATACAGACACAAACGAAAGATGACTCTTGACTCAGCTGATCTACGGGCCCTCACCTCAACACTGGCGGACCGTCTTTATATCCAAGTGGCTGGATGGCACTTGTATTTGGGAGATGCCGGCTTAGCCGAAGCCCTTGCGATTGAATGCAGTGCGCTGCTCGACCAAGGCGCCGTTGTGGCAGCACGACAAGCCCTGGAGGCGGTTCAAGTGCCGATTGGGGGAGGAAGTACGCGATTGCCGATGGCGCGTCTGTTGCCGTCCTCTCAACTTTCAGACCTCGAAGAGATTCTCGAAGGACACTGCCGATAAAATTGAACCGTTGTTGGACTCTGCCGTGCTGATCATCGAGGTCACCAATGCCCGCGATGTGATCCGTCAACGGATCGGCCGCCTCGGCGAACGGTTAATCGGGAAGGTTGTTGATCCCGAAGCTCAGGTTGAAAAAGCGCTCATTCAAGAGATGGAAACCGCTTTCCGAGACTTCGGCATTGAAGCGCGCATCCTGTCTGTGCAAGGACCCCAACTCGTCGGTCGACAACACCTCGAATTACCGATCCAGGTGCGTGAAGACCGAGACGTCCGCCTCAGCGACGAATGAAGCGACGCGTCAGACCTTGGCTGATCTCGCGAACCTCTTGAACAGCAAAGGCTTGCCCTAACCCCAAAAACACCAAACCCCCTAGCGATCCCGACAGGCCTACCTGCAAGAGTCGGCCCACTAGATCAACGGGCCAACGCACCCCTTGGCTCAATCCCCAGGCCACGATCCCAGCTCCAGCGGCTGCAACCGTGAGGCGCAAACCATCCAAGCCCCACTGCTTTAACGGCAAGACTTTCAAGCGCTGCTGCAGAGCTAACAACAACGCAACGCAGGTCAGCACATTGATCAAGACGGTGGCCAGCACCAGACCTGCTGCTCCGAAATTGAAGGGAAGTTGCGGTCCCCAAGGCGTTGGCCCACCCACCAGGGCCCAGTCGAACACCACATTCAGGCCAATGCCGATGACCGAAAGGCGAAAGGGTGTGGTGCCATCGCCCAAGGCGTAAAACACGCGCACCAACACATCTCGGCCGAGATAGGCCGGCATGCCAAGTCCATAGGCCATCAACAAGCCCGTCACGAGCTCCACCGCTCCTTGATTGAAGGCACCCCGCTCGTACACCAACGCCACGATGGGAGTGGCGAGGGCCAGGAATAAGGCGCCAAGGGGAAGCATCGAAGCCGTCGACAACATCAAGCCCTGACGAATGCGAGCGATCAGCTCTGGGCGATCTTGCGGAGCCGTGAGACGTGAAAATGTTGGCAACAGCGGCACCAACAACGCGTTGGAAATCAACCCCAGCGGCGTCTGAACCAGCAAATTGGCGTAACCAAGTCCAGCCGCCGCTCCAAGCAACCCCGAGGCGAAAAACAAATCGGTGAACACGTTGATCTGCAGCATTCCCGACGAGAGGGTGGCCGGGCCCATCACCTGCCAAACCTCCTGAACACCGGGATGCCGCCAATCCCAGGCAAGACGCAACTTAACCAGCCCCTGCTTCATCAGAGCAGGCAGCTGCAGAAGCCATTGCAGAAACGCTCCCACCAGGGTGGATAAGGCCAACACCACCCCTCCCCAAAGCGCGAGAGCGGGCGTTGAGATCGCAGAGCCCGCCTGCCACCAGAGCAAACCGATGCCCACGATGAGCGCGAGGCTGGACATCAACGGTGAAATCGCCGGAATCCAGAACTCATCAGCAGCATTGAGCGATCCAAAGCCAAGGCCGATCAGACCAGCCAACAAAGCCATTGGAGCCATCACTTGCAGTTGCAACGCGGCGATGCGGTGCAACTCCGGACTGAGACCAGGGCCAACAAGCGTGATCAGAGGATCAGCTGCCAACACGAGAACGATCGTTACCAGCAGCAGCAGAGCGCTGACCATCGTGTTCAACGTGGCCAAAATATGAGCACCCTCCTCACGAGGACGGCGGCTGAGCACGCTCACCATGGCGCTATGGAATGGACCATTGATCCCTCCCAGAAGAATCAATAAAAATCCAGGAAGCACATAGGCATAGTTGTACGCGTCATAAGCAGCACCCACCCCGAAGGCTGCCGCAATCACCAACTGACGCACTAAGCCGCCAACTTTGCTCAACAACGTGCCGTAGGTCACAACCAGGGCAATGCGCTTTAGAGATCTCGCCATTCGTCGTCTCTTCACAGCCCTTCTTAAAGAGCATTCTCAACCCTGTACCAGGCCACTATTGGCTGATTCAGCCAGCAGCCATGACCGGCACGTCGATCCTTCAGTTCCCCGCACTCCGCGAAGGCGTGCTTCTGAAGCGCTACAAACGCTTTCTGGCTGAAGTGGAACTCAACGATGGACAGGTCGTCACAGTCCACTGCGCCAACACTGGGCCCATGAAAGGCGTGCTCCATCCCGGTGGAAGAGTCCGGGTCCGTCATGCCCCTTCCCCGAAGCGCAAGTTGGCTTGGACCTGGGAGCAAGCAGAGGTGCCAAGCAGCGACGGAACGCTGTGTTGGGCTGGCATCAATACGGCCTTGCCGAACAAACTGATTCGGGCCTTGATTGAAGCAGGAGGACTCCAAGCCCAACTCGGCCCGATCAAGTCGATCCGCGCCGAGGTTCCCTACGGACTCAATCGCAGGAGTCGCATCGACTTATTGCTCACTCCAGATGACAGCGCAGACGATCAACGCCCCATTTACGTCGAAGTTAAAAACACCACCTGGAGTTGCGGCGACGTTGCGCTCTTCCCCGACACGGTGACGGAACGGGGACAAAAACACCTGGAGGAACTCATGGCGCTCCTTCCTGAGGCAAGAGGGGTCTTGATTCCCTGCCTAAGCCGGCCGGATGTCAATGCGTTTGCCCCCGGCGACAGCGCCGATCCCCACTACGGAGATCTGTTCAGAGTTGCCATTGGGGCAGGAGTGGAAGTGCTGCCGTGCCGCTTCAACTTCGAGCTTGATCAGATCACATGGGAAGGCCTCCAGCCCGTAATGGATCGGGAGCCAAAGGGCTGAGAACAGGTATCAATTGATGATTTGGTAGCAACAGCCACTTGAGAAGTGTGCTCTAGCGAGCATTTTTGGTTGGTGAATTTGGACCCCTTGTCCAACTCAATTTGCAGTCCTGCTTTTTTCCATGACAACTGCTTACGAGTCGCCTACTAGGCGACGCAAATCTCTCCTTCAAGAGGCAAGCCTCTTGGAGGGCCCGATGCTGCTTCTCCAAAGCATCCGCGGATTTAAAACCAATCGCTCACTCTTGTGGCTTGGCTGCGTGCCATTGGCCCTGTTCGGGCTTGGACTGTTCAACCTCTCGGCTCATGCCGCAGAGATGCCAGAACTCAGCGCAGCCTTTTTAGCTAACAATCTTTGGTTGTTGGTGGCGACGATCCTGGTGATTTTCATGAACGCCGGCTTCGCCATGGTGGAAGCGGGCATGTGTCGCCAGAAAAATGCCGTCAATATTCTCGCTAAGAACCTGTTTGTCTTTGCGCTTGCGGTAACAGCCTATTGGTTCGTTGGTTATTCATTGATGTATGGCGATGCCATAGCCGCTGGCTGGCTCTACTTCAATGGGTTGTTTTTTGATCCCGCTGTTACTCCAGAACTGATCTCAGAAGCAGGCCTTGTTCCAAGTGTTGACTTCTTGTTTCAGGCAGCTTTCGCTGGTACGGCAGCAACAATCGTCTCAGGACTCGTGGCTGAGCGCGTGAAATTTGGCGAATTCGTGGTGTTTTCGCTCATTCTCACTGCATTCATCTACCCCATAGCAGGGAGCTGGGAATGGAATGGCGGATGGCTGAATTCCGTTGGAGACAAAGAATTTATTGATTTTGCTGGGTCATCGATTGTTCACTCCGTTGGAGCCTGGGCAGGACTGATTGGAGCGATGCTTCTCGGCCCACGTCTTGGCAAATTCATTGATGGCAAGCCTCAGGCCATCCCTGGTCACAACATGGCCATTGCCACTCTTGGGGCGCTGATTCTTTGGATTGGCTGGTATGGATTCAACCCCGGATCCCAGCTCGCTATGGATCAGTGGGTTCCTTACGTCGCCGTAACGACAACCTTGGCTGCAGCTGGTGGCGCGATCGGAGCCACCGTGATTTCAACCATGACATCAGGGAAACCTGATTTGACCATGATCATCAACGGCATCCTTGCCGGCCTGGTCAGCATCACGGCAGGCTGCGGCAACCTCACGTTTGTGGGCTCATGGGTTGCTGGTCTGATCGGCGGAATCATTGTCGTCTTCGCCGTATCAGCTCTTGACGCATCAGGCATCGACGATCCTGTTGGAGCCTTCTCCGTCCATGGCGTCTGTGGCGTCTGGGGAACCTTGGTGGTTGGTCTTTGGGGTTTTGACATCCAGGGCGATGGCTCACCACTGGGCTTACTCGTGGGAGGTGGCATCAGCCAGCTTGGAATCCAAGCACTGGGCTGTGCGGCCTATGCCATTTGGACGATCGTGACCTGCTGGATTGCTTGGTCTGTCATCGGTGGTTTGTTCGGTGGCATCCGAGTCACCGAGAAGGAAGAAACGGAAGGGCTGGATATTGGTGAGCACGGCATGGAGGCCTATCCAGATTTCGTGTCATCAGGCCGATAATCCGTTTCATTCGAAGCATTTAATCTGCGCTTCACCCTGTCCCATCCTGGGACAGGGTTTTTTATTGGCCTCTGCGTCAGTCGCTAGTGCCAGACAGCCCATAGAGTTGATTCATTGCTGTTACAGATATGGATACTCACGCCTTCAAACGCTCTCTGCATCATTCCGACCGCTACAACCGGCGAGGCTTCGGTCGAGCCGAAGAGGTGGCAGGCAGTTTGGAGCAGGCTTACCAGAGCAGCCTGATCGGGTCCATTCGAGACAACGGGTATCGCTTAACCCATGGCCGTCTCCAGGTCCGCCTTGCCGAAGCGTTTGGATTCTGCTGGGGCGTGGAGAGGGCTGTCGCCATGGCTTACGAAACGCGCCGTCACTACCCGCAAGAACGGATCTGGATCACCAACGAAATCATCCATAACCCATCGGTGAATGACCACCTGCGGGAAATGGACGTGTTGTTCATCTCCGTCGAGGGTGGAGTTAAGGATTTTTCTGGCGTGGCCTCGGGCGATGTGGTGATCCTTCCGGCTTTTGGTGCAACCGTTCAGGAAATGCAACTTCTCAATGAGCGTGGTTGCCACATTGTTGACACCACCTGTCCATGGGTTTCAAAGGTGTGGACAACGGTGGAGAAGCACAAGAAGCAATCCTTCACCTCGATCATTCACGGCAAGGTGAAACACGAAGAGACGCTGGCAACGAGTTCCTTTGCCGGTACGTATCTCGTTGTTCTCGATCTCGAGGAAGCTCGGCTTGTCGCTGAATACATTCTCGGGAATGGCGATCGCGAAGCGTTTATGAAACGGTTTTCAAACGCTTCTTCCCCAGGCTTTGACCCCGATCGTGATCTTGAACGCTTGGGTGTGGCCAACCAAACCACCATGCTCAAAAGTGAGACCGAAGAAATTGGCCGCTTGTTTGAGCGCACCATGCTCAGCAAGTACGGGCCCACAGAACTCAACGAGCATTTTTTAGCGTTCAACACCATCTGCGACGCCACTCAGGAGCGGCAGGATGCCATGTTCTCGCTCGTTGATGAAACCGTGGATCTCATGGTGGTGATTGGGGGCTACAACTCCTCCAACACGACCCACCTGCAAGAAATTGCCGTTAGCCGAGGGATCCGTTCCTTCCACATCGATACTCCAGAGCGCATTCACTCCGACAACTCGATTGAACACAAGCCCCTTGGCGAAGAACTCACCCTTGAAGAGCTGTTCCTGCCCGAGGGGCCCGTCACCGTCGGAATCACCTCCGGGGCCTCCACGCCAGATCGGGTCGTGGAGCATGTCATTCAGAGACTGATCGCCCTGAGCGAAAACTGACCCCCAGCTCCCTTTACATTGGTTCATCATGGAGACTTCTCCAACCGGGGACCTGCCTACGTGCTGCTCTTGACGAGACCCTCAACCGACACATTGCGCGGTAGCGATAGCCGTCAAGTCCGCTGTTATCGCAGTGAATTTCGCGATCGCATGGAGATGCGTGCTGACTTTCAAACCGTCGGGGCCTACCTCGATCGGCACGAAGGCTGGTTTCGCCGTTGTGCCTCTCCCATGGAGGTGAAAGCCATTGACGAGCAGGCCTATGCCCTCACGCTCGGACGCTTTGGCAACTTCGGTTTTGAGGTAGAACCCACGATCGGCCTGCGCCTCTTACCGCAGAACGCTGGTAATTACGCGATCTCTACGGTGCCTCTCAGCAATCAAGATCCAGCCCTAGCGGATCTGTACGACGTTGATTTCCAGGCCAACCTCAGCCTTGAGGACAACAGCTCGAGTGACGCCTCCGAAGAGCTCACGGCGGTGAGCTGGGATCTTGATCTATCCGTTTGGATTCACCTGCCCAAGATGATCACCCTGCTCCCTGACGGGCTGGTTCAGTCCAGTGGCGATCACCTTTTGCGCCAAATTGTGCGGCAAATTTCCAGGCGTCTCACCTGGAAAGTGCAAGAAGATTTCCATGCAAGCCAAGGTTTGGCATGCCCACCCAGAAGGCGGGCAGCCTTTTGAACACGATCAGCTGAACACGATCAGCGGTTCACCCAGATCTTGTTCACAATCTCCATTCCGCTCACCGCCTGCCACAGGAACAACGTGAGGGTGCCCATGTTCAGCCCAACGTGAGCTTTACGGGCAATCACATTGCCCTGCTGCATGAAGGGAGCCAAGGACGCGGCAAGGGCGATCATTCCGGTCATCGCTAAGCCCACGAGCAGATGCGGGCCCACGAACAACTTGCCGTTGTTGATATACGTCACCGCCATCCCACCGATCATTCCGGTCACCATCACCGCAAGGATCACGCTTCCCCAGCGGTAATGACGCTGGGCAAACTTGCCTGGCAGCAGGGCCTTGCGCTGCTCTGGGGTCCCTGTCCGAACCTTTTTGGCTTTGATGCCAAGAAACATCGAATAGCCACCCGCAGCGAGAAGCCCCCACATCATCAGGGGGTGCATGAAGCTGGCGGCAAAAGGCAAAGCTGGCAGGGTCATGGGGCAGTTCGTTGAGTGGACGAGTGAATCGAGATTAGGTGCCCGCGTTCTCAGTGAAGAAAGTGACGGCGTCCGGTGAGCACCATGGCCAAACCGAGCTCATCGCAGACTTTGATCGAGTCGGCATCCCGAAGGCTGCCGCCTGGATGGATCACAGCCTTAATTCCATGGCTTGCGGCGAGGCGAACGGTGTCATCGAAAGGGAAGAAGCCATCACTGGCGAGCACAGCCCCCAGCGCTTGCTCACCAGCAGCTTCTAAAGCCAGTCGGGCAGAGCCAACCCTATTCATCTGACCAGCCCCCACACCCAGGCTCTGTCCATCGCGTGCGACCAAAATTGCATTCGAGCGCACGTGACGCACGAGCTGCCAAGCAAAGCGGAGATCGGCGTATTCAGCCGTGGTGGGTTGACGCTGGCTCGCCACCGTCCAAGCGGAAGGATCGATCGGTTGATCGTCGAGATCCTGCACCAAAACACCACCAAGAATGCTGCGGACATGGTCTTTGGCTGCCGCATCAATGGCCTCAGGCGCCAACTCGAGGAGGCGGAGATTGCCTTTGGCGGCCAAAATTTCACGCGCTTCTGGGCTAAACCCAGGCGCCACAACACACTCCAGGAACAAGCTTGTGAGCTCCTTAGCCGCTAAGCCATCAACCACGCCATTCAAAGCAACAATGCCGCCGAAGGCACTGATTCGATCACCATCGAGAGCCCGGGTGAGGGCGGTCGCCACGCCATCACCCACCGCCACGCCACAGGGATTGGTGTGCTTAACCACCACAGCCGCCGGTTGTTCGGCGCGATGAAGGCCCTCTGAGCCGTAACCAAACTCACGAACGGTGGCCAGGGCCGCTTCCAGATCGAGCAAATTATTCGTGCTGAGTTCCTTCCCCTGAAGCTGCTTGGCACCCCCCCAGCCCACGCTGCTGCTGAACCAAGCCGCCTTCTGGTGGGGGTTCTCCCCGTAGCGCAACGTCTGCCGAAGCGGCAGAGCTTCGAGCCAGGGCAGGGCTTCGGCTGGAGCTTTGGCCTCGACGGAAGAGCTGGCATCCACAGCGGGTTGCAGCTCAGGGCGAGCTTGCATCCAACGACTGATCGCGACGTCATACGCCGCCGTATGGGCAAACGCCTCTAAAGCCAACTGCCGGCGCACATTGGCGTCCACGCCTCCAGCCGATCTCGACAGCGATTGCAAAAAACCGTCGTACTGCTCAGGACTGGTGAGCACCGCGACATGGGCATGATTTTTGGCCGCAGAGCGAACCATCGTGGGTCCGCCGATGTCGATGTTCTCAATGGCCGTATTCCAGCTCACATCAGGGTCTGCGACGGTTTCCCTGAACGGATAAAGGTTCACCACCACCACATCGATGGGATCGATCTTCTGTTCGAGGAGATCGGCCTCATGGACCGGATCTCCTCTTCGCGCCAAGATTCCGCCATGAATTCGAGGGTGGAGTGTTTTAACGCGACCGCCAAGAATCTCAGGAGCACCGGTGTGGTCAGCCACGCGTGTGACAGGCAATCCAGCCTCTTCAAGGACTTTGGCTGTTCCACCACTGGACAGCAGCTGATAGCCATGGAGCCGATGGAGAGCCTCAGCCAGGGGCACCACCCCGTGCTTATTAGACACGCTCAGCAAGGCAGTTGGAGCCATGACAGCAGGACGAAAGACTGGGCTTGAGCCAACCTACGCAGCAACCGCGCACTTGATGCCATGGCCGCCGATCTACTCTGCCAACCCTCAGGACCGGCTCGGGCACGCCTGGTTCTTCTTCATGGCTGGGGCGCCGATGCCGGCGACCTGATGCCCCTGGGACAAGCGCTCGCCGAGGCGATCGCGACACCCCTCGAACTGGTGGCCCTTCAAGCTCCCGAACTGCAAACCCAAGGCTCAGGACGCCAGTGGTACGGCCTCTTCCCAGCCGACTGGGCCGCCGTGCCAGCAGCGGTTGAAGGGTTAAAAGAACGCATCAACAAGCTGGGCTCGGCGGAGATCCCACTGGAAGCAACCGTGCTGTTGGGCTTTTCTCAAGGAGGCGCGATGGCCATGGCCGCGGGCTGTGACTTACCGCTCGCCGGATTAATCGCATGCAGTGCCTATCCCCATCCCCACTGGCAAACTCCTGTGATTCGCCCTCCTGTGCTTCTTCTGCATGGACGGCATGACGATGTTGTGCCGCATTCCGCAGCCTTAGCGCTAAAAAACGAGCTGTCGCCCAGCAAGCAAGTCTGTGATCTGTTTAGTTTTGAGAATGGGCATGCCATCCCCGTTGAGGCTCAGGCTGAGATGAAAAAAGCCCTCAAGCGCTGGCTGGATCAAACAGCTCAGAACGCTTAAGGGCTTTGCGATCAAGAGTTGAAATGAAAGGGAATCAGACGAAGGCGTATTCGTACTCTTCCATTTCCTCCCAATCGTCAGACGCCAGATCTAGGCCTTCAAAAATGACCTCTTCACCAACGTGATCAACGATGGAACGGAGGGAAGGGAACAGGAAATGATTTTCCTCAGCGTACTGAGCACTGAAAAGTCCTTTTTCACCCCAGAAGAATCGATCTGTGGTGTGTTCGTTCCGGCGAACGTTGACTAGGGCCGGGGGCATAAGCACGCCCTCAGCGATGTAGCGACGAGCCGCTGTCACAGGCTTGTGTTCACCAGTTTCGAGATGGTGAGTCGGCACGTGTGCGAGCACACGCTGGCCAGCGAGGCGACGACGACTAATCCTCTTCCGTTTTTTGGACATTGGGCAAAAATCCCTGTTGAGGGAGTGAGAGGGGGGTGTCAAGAAAGACCGGCACCGTTTTGAGACGGCATTCGATCAAGTGAGACACTCAAAAGAGCATCGTGACGTCAGCGAATCGGGGGGTCGATCGCGCAACCAAAGCTGCGAGACAAACCGACAAACACCATCGCTTTCAACGGCATAAAACCGATGACAACAGGAGACACATCAACCTCTGCTGTAACCTTGGTAGCAACGAAAGTGCAACCCGAGCAGAATCGACAGGAAACCGGCACCGCAATGAAGAGCGCCGTCGGTCGATCATCTGATCTTAAGACTTTTCCCAGAATTGGCAAGACGGTCAGGTCTTGAGTTGCCTCCCCGGCTGTATCCAGGCACACAACTTCACGAATGCAGCTGTCCAACCGGTTCCTCACCCTGGTCCAGCAACAACTGCAGAGTTTTTCTGGCGACGAGGCTTTGGACAAGCTCGTTGTCTACATCGCGCAAAGCAGTGAAGGAGATGCGCCCAGCTTCACGATGCTGGATCAATGGCCTCCCGATGGTGGCCGCCTACCAGAGATTGCCGACGACCCCATCCTGCGCATTCCAGCGCCAGAGCGTCACTGGTTTCCCCTTCGTCATGACGACCTCTTGCTGGGAGTCATCAGGGCAGAGCAGCAGCGCGAGACGGAATGGTCCGACCAACTCGATCGCCGCCTGCAAGCCAGCGCCTCAGCCTTGGCTTACAGCCTTGGCCTGGAACTCGAACGCAGTCGCCTACGGGAGGAGCTCCATCAGCAACGCCAACAGCTGAATCTTGTGGTGCATCAGCTGCGCAACCCACTGGCAGCCTTGCGCACCTATGCCCAGCTTCTGCTCCGTCGCTTGGGGCCCGAGCATCTCCAACGCCCACTGGTAACGGGACTCCTTCAAGAGCAGGCCCAGCTCGACCGCTACATCACATCCCTGGACCTGATCGGTCAAGCAAACCTGCCGCATCGCCCCGAGGCCCCCGCCCCACTGCTACTTCCTCAGGTGCAAACGAAGGGCCCAGGGCTCACGATCGAACGCCTCCTCCAACCCCTGATTGAACGGGCTGCCGCAACCGCAGCCCTCCAGAACCGCGTCTGGCAAACACCAGCCAACTGGCCTGCCTGGACACAAGAAATTCGGCCAGATAACGATGCCGTGATCTCAGAGATCGTGGCCAATCTGCTGGAAAATGCCTTTCGATACAGCCCTACAGGCTGTCCACTCGGACTCAGCCTGCTGGAACGCGGCATCTTGATCTGGGACGGGGGACCTCCCATCCCGGATCAAGAACAAGAGCTGATCTTCCGCAAAGGAGAACGGGGCAGCAGCGGCAGGGATCAATCCGGATCCGGACTAGGCCTCGCACTCGCCCGACATCTCGCCGAAGAACGGGGTGGATCACTGGTTTTACACACCACACCGAACCAGCTCGACCCGAGCCTGCCAAGCCGCGGCAATGCCTTCCTTCTCAGCCTCCCCCCGAGCCCAGCAAAGGCGCCAACAGGGCGATGAAAAACAAACTAGAGGTCTCGCTGAGCATCACAACAGCTCCATAGCCATCTCCCGTCATCCCCCCTAGACGCCGGCCGAGCCACTCAGCGCCAATCAGTGCACTAAGGAAACAAACAGGAACCGTTAAGAGCGGCAGCTGCCCAAGCAGGGGGCTCATCACCACCAACAAAACAAGGGTTGGGACAGCATCGCCAAGACCCTGGTGGTGACGACGGTGAAACCCAGCCGTTCCATTCACGCGCAAATAAGCGAAACGCGCCATCGCCCAAAGGGGCGAGACCCTTGCCAAAGAGCTCGTGACCACTAAGGCGATTGGCGCCAGGGAGCCCAAACGCACCAAAGCAGCAAATTGCAGCAACAGCACCAGGACAGACAACTGCACACCACTAGCACCCACACGGCTGTCCTCCATCGCCTCTAGGCAGCGCTCCGGTCCTGCAGCGAGACCGTCAGCCGTATCGATCAGTCCATCGAAATGGAGCCCACCGGTCAACCACAACCCCAAGGCCAAAACAACTGGGACGAGCGCGACTTGAGGCCATCCCAAAGCGGACAAAAGCCACCACAATCCCGCCTGCAGTCCGCCAATCACCAAGCCGATCCAGGGCGCAAAGCGGGCGATGCGCTCAAAGCGAGGCTGCGGCCAGGGCCAGGCCGGCAGCACCGAATAAAAAATCCAGGCACCCACGAAATCGCGCAGCCAGAAGGGGGCTGAAGCCATGACCTCGACCCATGCACCAACAGGGCTCACCGTAAATTGGTCCGTTGCCCGAGGGCCTGTGTTCCAGTTCGAGATTCAGGCCTCTTGCCGACACACGGCTGCTCGCTGTGGATGCTTCCACACACCTCACGGTCCCGTCACGACGCCACGATTTATGCCCGTGGGCACGCTGGGCACCGTGAAAGGGGTGACCACCTCTCAATTGGCAGAGACCGGCGCTCAAATGGTGCTGTCCAACACCTATCACCTGCATCTCCAGCCTGGGGAAGCGATCGTTGCCGACGCCGGCGGCCTGCATCGGTTCATGGGCTGGGACGGACCGATGCTGACCGATTCCGGTGGCTTCCAGGTGTTCAGCCTTGGCGATCTCAACCGGATTGACGATGAAGGGGTCGACTTCCGCAACCCTCGCAACGGCAGCCGAATCTTGCTGACCCCCGAGCGGTCGATGCAGATCCAAATGCGCCTTGGCGCCGATGTGGCCATGGCCTTCGATCAATGTCCGCCCTATCCAGCCAGCGAGAACGATGTTGCGGAAGCTTGTCGGCGCACTCACGCCTGGCTGGGCCGCTGTGCAGACGCCCATCAACGCGACGACCAAGCCCTCTTCGGGATTGTGCAGGGGGGTTGTTTTCCCCACCTTCGCGATCTCAGCGCACGCACGGTGGCGGACTTCAACCTGCCCGGCATCGCCATCGGCGGCGTCAGCGTTGGCGAACCGGTGGAGGAGATGCATCAGATCGTGCGTCAGGTCACACCCCTGTTACCCGCGGATCGCCCCCGCTACCTGATGGGCATTGGCACCCTGCGCGAGATGGCCGTCGCCGTTGCCAATGGGATTGACCTGTTTGATTGCGTTCTGCCCACCCGTCTCGGCAGACATGGCACCGCCTTGGTGGGAGGCGAGCGCTGGAACCTGCGCAATGCTCGGTTCCGGCACGACCACACCCCTTTAGACGCAAGCTGCCCATGCACGGCCTGCCGCCATCACACCCGTGCCTACCTGAACCATCTGATCCGTAGTGAGGAACTGCTCGGACTCACACTCTTGAGTCTCCATAACCTCACCCATCTGATCCGATTCACCACCGCCATGGGGCAAGCCATTCGTGATGGTTGCTTTTCAGAGGATTTCGCTCCGTGGGAGCCGAGCTCCAGAGCCCATCACACGTGGTAGCGTCCGTGCTCCGACCCTGAATTCGCCGGGATGGCTGCTTACACCCTCGATTTGCTGGCCCAGCTACCTGAGGCCTATCAAGCCTTTGGTCCGCTGATCGACATCCTGCCGATCATTCCCTTGTTCTTCCTGTTGCTTGCTTTTGTTTGGCAGGCTTCCGTCGGCTTCCGCTGACCAAAACAGCCCAAACAAACTGGGGTAGGGCGAGATAACGCCTCCAACGGCTTGGTTCCTGCAAAAGCCTGTAAAGCCATTCCACCTGGAAATGGCTGGCCCATCGTGGTGCCCGTTCCTTGAGGCCAGCCCAGACATCAAAGCTGCCACCCACACCCATCCAGATGCCGGTTTGCGTGGCTTTCAAGCGCTGAGTCCAAACTTCTTGACGGGGAACGCCAAGAGCAACAAGCACCAAATCTGGGTTCAGCTTGCACAAGTTGGCTTCCAGCTGAGGCCATTTCTCCTCGCTGAGATAGCCATGTTGCGCCAGCACCAGGCGCAATTCAGGCCGCTCCACCACCAAGCGATCACACAGGCGCTCCATGACCTGCGGCGCAGCCCCCACGAGCGCCACCGACCAACCATGGGCCTCGGCATAAGCCAACAAGTCCCACGCCAGTTCAATGCCAGGGCTTCGGCGAACCCGGACACCCTGCAAACGAAGAGCCCAAACAACGCCTGCACCGTCGGGGACCACCAGATCGGCGTCAGCAATCACGGCGCCTAAGCGTGGGTTGGCACGTGCCGCCATCGTCATTTCGGCATTCAGGGTCACGAGCTGACCTCCCCCGTCGGCATGCACACCGATGGCTGCTGCCGTGACATCGCGACAAGCATCGACTGGCACCCCCAGCACTTGGAAGCGACGTTGATCACGCGGACCGATGCTGGTGATGTCCATCCCTAAATCGACTGCGAGCGAGAATCTAGATCCGGTCGCTTGGAAGGCCACGGTTTTGTCGCATCCGACCCCTCAGGAGCAGCACGAGCTACGCCTTGAAAAACTAAAGAGCCTGGATCTGGCCATCGAAGCGGTGGTCTTAGAACGTCAGCATCCCGTGAGCGGATTGCTTCCAGCGAGCACGGCAAACACCGTGCACGGAAACTACGGAGACGCCTGGGTTCGCGATTGCGTGTACTCGATTCAGTGCGTTTGGGGCCTGGCGATCGCCCATCGTCGCCTTCACGGAGGCAGCAGCCAACGCAGCTGGGAACTCGAACAACGGGTTCTGGGGCTGATGCGCGGCTTGCTTAACAGCATGATGCGCCAAGCCTCAAAAGTGGAGCGCTTCAAGTACAGCCTCGATCCGCTCGACGCCCTGCATGCCAAATACAACAGCGCCAATGGCGATCAGGTTGTGGCCGATGACGGCTGGGGACATCTGCAACTAGATGCGACATCGCTGTTCTTATTGCAGCTCGCTCAACTCAGCCGCGGCGGTCTCGCCGTGATTCGCAATCGCCATGAAGTGGCGTTCATCCAAAACCTCGTCTACTACGTAGCCCGGGCCTACCGAGTGCCCGACTACGGAATTTGGGAGCGGGGAGACAAGGGGAATCAAGGCTTGCCCGAACGCAACGCCAGTTCCATTGGCATGGCCAAAGCGGCACTTGAGGCCCTTGATGGCGTGGATCTTTTCAGCTCCCACGGGGATGGATCGGTGCAGGTGCTGGTGCCGCAAGGGGCTGTCGTCCGCTTGCGTCGGGCCCTGCAAGGACTTCTGCCCAGGGAATCCGCCAGCAAGGAGGTCGACAGCGCCTGTCTCTCGATCATCGGCTACCCAGCCTGGGCGGTGGAAGAGCACGAGCTGGTGGAGCGAACCGTCCAACGCATCCGCCGCGAGCTCGGTGGCCCCTATGGATACAAACGCTTCCGCCGCGACGGCCATCAAACCGTTGTCGAAGACGTCAGTCGGCTGCATTACGAACGGGCCGAACTCGTGAATTTCGAAGGCGTGGAATCGGAATGGCCTCTTTTTTTGGCCTATGAGCAGCTGACAGCCTGCTGCGAAGAGCGTTGGACCGACGCGCATTACTGGCAAGAACGGCTCAAAATCCTGCAGGTCGAACGCCATGGACAGCAGCTCTACCCCGAGCTCTATCTGGTCCCAGACAGTGCGGTGGAACTGGAACGACGGGCACCAGGAAGCCAACAACGCCTAGCCAACGAGAACGTGCCTTTGCTTTGGACCCAGAGCCTTGCCTGGCTGGGGGACATGCTGATGGCAGGACTGATCGAGCCAGGGGACTTGGATCCCTGCGGCCGCCGATTCCCCGCCGAGATCGGCGCCGAACAGGTTCTGGTGGCCCTTGCACCCACCAACAGCTCCCTCGCCGCTGAACTCAAGGCACGAGGGCTCCCGGTCAGCGATCCACAGGCCTGCCCGATCCAGGTGGTGCCATCCAGCAACCTCAACGATCGCCTCGGCGCCGTCGGGGCAGATGAAGCTCTGCGCTTGAGCGGTCAGCCGATGCTCCGAGCCGACACCTCGGACACAGCCCGCCTCTACCGCCAGGGCGACGAGCAGCTTGCCGTCCTACCGGCCGTGTTGGAAGAAGACACCTTTTTCGTCAGTCATGACCCACGCCAGCTCATGGAAACGGTCATCAATGAACTGCACCTGCTGCAGCGGCACTGGCGCGGTGAAGGTTCACCGCTCTTGCTGATCCCAGTGGAAGCCAACCTTCTTGAGAACAACCCTGAGCTGCTGGTCGATCTCACCACGCGTCTGCAATCCGGACGCATCGAGGATGTTCCTGTTTGCTTCAGCGACCTTGAAACACTCTCTCTCAGCGCTCAGTGGGTGACGCTGCCCACCACGACTGCCAAGAGCAACGCCCAGCAACGGAGCAATGCAGCGCGCTACCTACAAGACTCCACCGACTTCAGCGACCTCACCGCAGCCCAGGAGCAGGAGCTCGATGACATCCCCCTCGCTCAGCTCCGCAATCGCCTCTGGAGCAGCCACTCGCTCCGAGAACAAGCCGAAGTGCTTGAACTGCTCAAGCGCCAACTGGGGCCTCGAGCGATTCTCAGTGGCCCTCAAGGCACACCGATTGAGCTGGTCACCCTGCTGGAGGAGATCTACCACCGCGGGCTGAGCCAGGGTGACTGGAATGTGGCACGCCGCTGTGCAGGTGCAATGGGGCAGGTCCATCCTCAGCTTGAGGATGCTGTGATCGACCTACTCAGCCGCCAAAAGCAAGTGGTGGTGGGAAGGAACTACACCAGCGACTCCCGTCTCAGCGCCCCGGCTTCCAGCCCGGCCATTGCCGCGCTGATTGAACGCACCTGTGGCAATGACGGCCGAGAACGGATGCTGCAGCAGGAATTGCTCGTGGCTCTTGATGGCCTTGCCCGCCGAGAACCAGAAAAACTCAAGGGCACGCTCACCCTGCAGCTGGGGCAATTGCTGCTTCTGCTCACCTCAGAACTCGCAGCCGAGAGGCAACTGAGTCAGGACGAAGCCTTTGAAGCCCTGTGCAGCGAAGCCCCCCATGCGATCAGCTTGCGCCTTCAAGCCCTGCTAAACGACGTCGACCACGCCCGCGCAGCCCTACAGCGACGAGAGCTGCTTCACCTGCGCGGACATGTGCAGTGGACCGTGCCTGAGCCCCTTGAGGAACGACCCAGCGGATCCGACTGGCTGCAACACCGCATGCGCTTGGGCTCCCTGCAACAAGTCCCGAAGGAGTTCTATGCCGGCATCTGGTCCCTCCTGCATCACTGCCGTGGGCTGGTAATCGGAGACAAATTGGAGCGACGCAACCGTCTAACCAGCGCTTTGGTGCTGGAAAAAACCCCAGGCGAACGCAACTTCGCCATTCAGGTCGAGCACCTGCTCAGTCGTATTGAAGCTGCTGAGTACCGCCAACTGTGCACGGAAAGCCTGCTCTCTCTGATGGCCTTCGCGATGACTAATCCTGACATGCGATTTGAGGACGACATTGCACTGGATGTGGTGATTGGCCATGCCGTGCGTGTGGGCTGGCAAAGCACCCATCCCGATCAAGACATTGGCAGCTACAACCAACACAAAGCCGCGGCTTGGAGTCAGTTTTATCAAGCATCCCCTGCTCGATGCCGCCGATGGCTGATCGAAGCAATGCGTGAACTAACCGAACAAGAAGGAATACTATAATAACAAATAAGTCTTAAAAATCGTAGCCTGCCAGCAAATGACACAAATAAAAGCAATCAAAGCACAATCAGTCCATCAAATATCATCTCCAAGTTCAACAAGCTTTTCAACAATCAAAGGCAGCAATCAGCCGAGACTTAAGGCCATAAGCAATGGAGAGAATCCCCTCAGAGACCCAACGCCGCAATTGCTCGATTAGAGCATCAAGTAGATAATTAATCTCTTTACGTTGACAACGCAAAGAGATTGCTCAAACAGGCGTTTAAGGCAAGGGAACATAGGAGCTAGAGGCACAAGTACTTTCAGCGGCTTAAAAAAAATTCCGCACACCACTTTTAGTCGGGTCTTTGATTAATATCCCGCGCGAAAACGTTTCAAAGAACTTGACAAGGAATCACAGCCCAATAAAATAATGAAAAACTTAGATTCATGAAGCTTTATTCTCGGAGTTCTGATGTTTGCTCTGCCGAGCTGGATGGCACGGCATGCCTCTTTGATCCTTCCACTGCGGAATATTTAAATTTGAATTCATCAGGGACTGCCATATGGAATGCAATAAGCGTACCTAAAACTATAGAAGACATCATCTCTGAATTGCTGAACCAATTCGACGTTGAACCTGATCAATGCACGAAAGAGACAGCTAATTTCCTCCAAGAAGCAGTAAATAAAGGCATGATCAAAGCAATAAATCGATGAACTTAAGGCCCGCTTCGTATCTATTCTTCAGTCTGGCAGACGCTAACATATGGCTTCTTATCAATTTACTTCCTGACTATGTGGTTTTTAATTTAATCAAAAACAGGCCTTGGAAAAAATTAACGCTAAAGAGCCAAAAGCGTTTGATTGCTTTTTTAATCCCTAGAGTCAAAAGCCTTATAATGCAGAGAAGCTGCCATTCCAAGATGTTTTCTAGTTGCCTAAGTCGGTCGACTCTTGGCAGAGTATTACTTGATATTCTAGGCGTACAAAATGAACTTCACATAGGAATGACAGCAGTAAGGAAAGATCTCCGAATTCCTCACGCTTGGCTTACAAGCTTAGGCAAGGAGCTCACCCCAGGCATTAATGCTAACGACGATTGCCATATCTTAACATTATAGAATATACGGTATTCACCACTAACAGTTGTGCTTGCCAATAGCAATTTACCTCGACCAACAATAAAAAAATATCGATTCGAATTCTGGGACAACTCAAAAACTTTATTCTTAATCAAATTAACATTAAAAGAAAATTCAATCGCGTGGAAAAGTATAATTAATAGTTTTTCTTGAGCTCGACCCCAAAACAACCTGAAGAATATTCGCCTGCCGCCGTGCAGCATCCATCAACAATTGGGCCGAGGGACAATGAATGGCATAAGGATTAGCAGCTGATCGTAATTTTTCAAGACGAATCAGGTTTTCTTGAAGTAAGGCATCCTTTGCAAGCAATATAAGCTCTTTGGCCTCTGATGGTGTGCCGCCAGAGCGACGCGAAAGCCCCTCAATCGCTAAAGAAAAGGCCAGAAGAGAGCGATTGGGCTTCTTTAGATGACATGTGAAATGACTTAATCGGATGCCATCATCTGTAAATTGGACATGCGGTGGATCAAAACGACTTTTAGGTCTTGAAAGTAAAGATTCAATCTGAAGAGCACCAAGATGGTTCAGTTCGGCTGAAAACGGAGCGGAGTGTGCATACGGTGATGTTTGGTCGAAGTAACCCATTCCTAATGCATAGTCGAGTACGTCACGCCGCCCTCCATAACGCAAAAAACATTCACTAGTATTATTTGGCCTGGAAATTTCCATCTTAACTGAATAGTCATCAAACTCAAAATTACCTGCATCATGATGATTATTCAAAAAATCCATTATTGGAAAGATCCCAGGCTCCCCTGAATCCGAATTATTTATCTGCTCCACATGTTCTGCGCTTGTGGATACATCATCAATCCAACACAATCGGTTTGATACAAACTGATCGGCTAATGATAAATCGAATGTCCTATAAGGCTGGATCTGTTGAACAGCTTCCAATATCTCTGGCCGCTCCAAAACAAGCTGCGAGAGATTATGCTTGGAACTATTTTTTATCTTACATGTTGCATTGTAAATTTCAACATGAAGGCAAAGCAACTCTTCTTGAATTAAACTCAAAGAATCAGGAGCCCTTTTTAAGAATAATTGTTCAGAGCAAATCTGCCAGTCTGCTCCATTCGTAGGCAACAACAAGACACGGGGAAGACTGCACAATTGAGCATAATCTTTTACTTTCAAAGGCATACTTGAATGCAGTGATAATTCACCATCTTTTTCAACTATCAGGAGAGAGGGATGAAGCTCGGCACCCGCCTCAACAACAATTGAAACAATTTTACGTAAAATTGACCCAACGTAACTATTTTTTGCGTTGACATGGTCAATCATTAGCAGAAAAGCAATCGATTACAAAATATAATAGCCTGCGCCGAAAAGAAATCAATCTACTTATCACGATTGCAAAACTTAAGCATGCAAATAGTCCCTTTCCTTCCTGAATATTAATCCTTAATATCTATCAGGATAGATGTTAATCACATTCAAAGGAAGGAGCGGAGAGCTCGGGCAAATCAAAGATTCGATGCCAATTCATTGGTTTTACGATCTCACTCATTCCGACTGGGATATAATGAAAGAAAATTAAATCACAAAAAGGTGACAATTTTGGGGATGAAGACATTGGTTTCTTATCCCGATAATGCCATTGACTACTACCAGAGAATAGGATTCCCGTTCCTGCATCCAGAGAGTAACTATCAAATTCGTTAGCGCAGGACATTTTAATTTGCTTTTCCCAATCACCACGCGGTTGAATATAATTTTCAGGCCAATCCAAAACCTGGCTCAAGTAAATAGGCCAAGGTTCATCCTGTTCGACGCAAACATCTAAAGTCCATTTAGCTACTGGCGCATCCATGTGCACCTTACAAACACCACCGGAACGATAAAGACACAGAAAATTATAAGCCGGTTCAACTTCCTCTCCAGCTCCCTCGCTAACTAAATCAATTAAGTTGTTCTGCAACATGGTCATATAAGGATGATCATGCAGAATAAAGCGTCGAAAATCCCTAAGCTCATGCAACTCAATTTCTGTTGGACGAATTGATTTAATAATTTCACGTATCCTTGTAAGAGTGCTCTCGTCAAAAATTGATTTATACTCTAATGTCTTAAAATCAGATCGAGTTCTGAGAGCATTGAATGCATTCTTGAATTCCTGCAGCCTACCTGGATGATGACTGCTGATTGCACGACATGCAAGCTTGTATTTTTGCAGCCATCTCGAATCGTACCAAGGATACGAAACCTGGGAAGCTTTCAAGTTTTGATCAGCCATCTTCATTCATTGACTAGATAAAACCAATGTAACATAAACGACGCAACACAATTTAATCAATGATGAACCCAGCGCCTAACTTGCTGTCCAAAAAACAAGTATTATTGACACTATTTGCTTGCAAAGTAATATCTTTTTCTGTCTCAGATCATGCTCATACCGAAAGTAGAAATAGCTTCTAGGTCCACTAATTTCTGAAATAGTTTAATGCAGAGTCCAAAATAGATCAATCTACAATTCTCTCAAAATCACTATTTTAGCGAGCAGGACAAAAAGAATATATCGTGACAAATACTCATCAACTTTCACTCTGCTGCTAAGGAGACGCTGGGAAACCCAGGCGATCCACGCGACAATGGACCTGTGATCGCTATCCAGAACTGGATTGATGGGTGGCAAGCAGCTCGGCTTCTCAGATTACGAGCTGACCACAGACAAGAAGCAGACCAAGCGTGAGAAATTTCTCCTTGAGATTGAGGCGATCGTGCCATGGCAGGCGCTGATAGTTTTGATCAAGCCCCGATACACCAAGGCGAGCAAGAAAAGAGGGCGGCCTCCCTATCCGCTCGGCACCATGTTGCTGATTCACCTGCTGCAGCAGTGGTATTCCCTGAGTGCCCCGGCGTTTACGGAGCGAAGCGGAGTGGGCCGGAGGCCGTTGGAAGAGGCCCTGATTGAGGTGCCCACCATGCGCCGCTTTGCTGGCATCGAGCTGATCAGCGACCGGATCCTCGATGAGACAACAATCCTCACCTTCCGCCATCTGCTTGAGAAGCATGGGCTCGGCGAACAGATTTTTGAGACCGTCCAAGCCAGATCACCTATTCAAAGCGTGCTACTCGTTGCCTAGACAGCTAAGAACAATTCTTCCCAGAGCTTCCCTAAGTGAAAGATACTAGGCACATGACTGAGAAGAAACAAGTGCTAGAAAAGGGGCTTAGGCAAATCTCAAGCCCAGATCGCTGATTCCATTATTCTCCGTTATTTGCCAAACGAATCCATTCTATTAATCAGACAGATGCCGCTGGTTTTTAGTATTTTTACTTTTCTTTGATTCTCTAGCCATGCGCAAGCATTATCTCTCTTCAGCATTTCGTTAATTATAATTATCAGAAATTTTGTGCTTGCAAATGCACAGTACGAATGCCAGTCATCTTTCTTCTTATTATCAACATAATCCACGACTCCTTTAGTGACCAACCACGTGACATTGCTGAACGGTGAACTACAAATTTTTGCTGCTGATGCAACTCCATAAGATTCCATATTGATGCCATAAAGCTTAGAGGCCTTGTCAAGAAGATCTTTTATATATTCCGAGTCTTTGACAACAAAGCTGCCAGATGCCATTGGTCCGATGTGGGAATCAATTTTTCCAGTAGCGCTTTTAGGTTTAGGGTGACTCAAAGAGATCTCTTCTATATTTTTCGTCATCTATTATTGATTGAATAAATTGCAGTACCCATTGATCTTGGCCTATTGATTGCTGAAAGGGTGTAATAGAGCCATTTTTGTACGTTCCGGCTATGTGGTCGAAGACTTAGCTTTAGACAGTAATATTTCCCTGCACATATTCCGGTCATCGCAATGACGACAGGCTGCCACTCTATTATTGATTTTGTAGCAATGACAGCCGCTGGTATTGGCCCCATGTCAATCGGCTGGACTATAGCAACATTGATAGCTCGTTTTTTATGCTTTACTGTGCCCAAATTGTAGTGAATTCTATTTTTCGCTATTGCTTCAAATTCAATACCTAAGCAATTTTGAAGAGCCTGCTTTTCCTCCAAAAGAGACGTAACTATAACAAAATTGATATCTTGCGGTCTATTCATTAGCATAACTAAGCCAACACAATTTAATATATCTACTATGCATCACTTGATTCAAGTGCACATCTCAGCACCTCTCCTTCAGGGCTGCTCTAACCAGTGTCCGATCCTTTATTCATCACACTGGGGACCATCAAGGTTTTTTGCTGAGTGAGGAATGGCTAGAAGGGGTAGCATTTTCATTCTTCACTTAGAGAAATCAACATCAACAGCCTTGGGGATAACAATCAAGGCTTTGCAGTCCTTCCAAGCTCACGCAAAGCTTTTATCAATACAGCCATAAATATAAGCTCAACAAAGAGGTTGGCCCAGTCTGATCATTTCTCCTGTGTTCATTCGGCAGGTATTACCGTCGCAGCAGCTTTTGATGTACAGAGTCTCCCTAATTCAATCCAGGTGAAACCTGTAATCGTAAACAATTTAATCAAAGAAGTTCACTTTGGAAAAGTTCAAACAATCGGGATAACGTATAGACAATTCAGCAAAACGAGACAACCTATATTTCTCAGCAAAGGCTTTAAGTTTCAATAACCTTGACTTACTATCTGGTCCAAAATCAGATTTGACAGGAAACTGAAGATCTCAACAATTCTCTGAATGGGCCAGCGTCTCAAATCGGTCCTATCGAAGTCATTCCCAGAAGGCTCAAATAGGCGAAGAAAGTGTGACGCCTCCAGCAGGCCGCTCCACCGCCTGCTCAATGAGGTCGGCGAGGCGCAGGGCACGAGAAGCCTGCTGGCCATCCACGGCAGGGGTTTCACGGCCGCGAACGCACTGCAAAAAATGCTCCAACTCGGCGTAAAGCGGCTCAATCGACGTGGTGCTCACCTCTTCAATGAATCCATCGTTGCGATACAAAAGCTCACCGTGATCAGCGGAATACCACTCATGGGCACGCCGATGAATATGCAAGGTGTGATTTAGAAAATCAGTTTCTACAAGGCTTCCTCGACAGTGCGCACTCAAGCTCCTGATCTTTCGATGGCTCATTTTGCTGGCCGTCAGGCTTGCGACCACACCGTTGTCGAATCCAAGTGTTGCGTTCACGTAATCGATCGGCCCTTCAGCACTACGTCCACCAGCCGCTGATAAATGCACGACGGATGCCCCGGCGAGTTCCAAGACAAGATCCAAATCGTGGATCATCAAATCAAGAACCACCGAGACATCATTGGCTCGATCGGAATGGGGGCTATGACGTCTGGCTTCCAGTACAACAACTTCTTCATTCGCCACCACCTTGGTCAACTCACGAAACGCAGGATTGAAGCGCTCGATATGCCCCACCTGCAGCAGCCGATCCACCCGGCTTGCCGACTCGCTGAGCGAAGCCGCCTCCTCTTGACTGGCCGCAATTGGCTTTTCGATCAAAACGTGCAGCCCAGCCTCTAAACAGGCCAAACCAACGGCATGGTGAAGCAAGGTCGGCACCGCGATGCAAACCGCTTCGACCTCAGACAGCATCTCGCGGTAATCCGCGAACCAACGGCAATCGAACTGGTCTTTTGCCAACGCTCCGCGCTCGGCATCCGGATCGGAGACGCCAACAAGATCTGCGTCCTTCAAAAGACTGAGAACACGGGCGTGATGCCAACCCATGTTGCCGATTCCAATTACTCCGACCTTTACCGGAACCATAGGGTCGGTCATCGGAGGGAATGCAGGTCAAAGCTGATTATCGGTGATCAACAGCTAGGGCTGCTTCAGAGGGTTGTCACTCCGGGAATCACCAGTTTCACCTGAACGATGCGCGGGCCTCTCATCGTGACGATTTCAAATTGAACTCCGTTGTGCCGCAGAGCTTCTCCGGCGGAAGGAATGTGCTGCAACCGTTCCAACAAGAAGCCAGCAAGGGTGTGATGGTCCGAGGCCTCAGGCAGGTCTAGGTCGAGTTGGCGATTGAGCTCGAAGATCTCCAAATCACCAGCAACCAACCAGGCACCTTCCTGTCCCTCAATCGCCTGCAGGTCTGGCTCGGCACTTTCTTGCTCTGGCTCATCGCCAACAATTTCACCCGTGAGATCGGCGGCAGTGACCAATCCCTCGGTTCCCCCGTGTTCATCCACCACCAATAGCAACGGATGTCCAGAGCGAATAATCGCCAGCAATTCGGCGAGGTTGCTGGTCTCAGGCACCCGCTCGGCAGGACTTAAATAGGGCTCAAGAGCGGAATCTTTTTGCAGTTCGCCACGGGCGATCGGCTCAGCCAAGCGGCGTAAGTCGAGCACGCCACGCACATCATCCAGCGACTGCCCAATCACTGGAAAACGCGCATGTCGGGTGCGGTGGACGGCCTCCATCAACTCGGCGAAACGCACCTCCACCGGCAGGGTGACCATCCCAGAGCGAGGCACCATCACTTCCCTCACCTGCATGTCTCTTAAGGCAAACACTCCTTCGAGGATGTTGCGTTCATCCGGCCGAAGTCCCGTGACTCCACCACTCTCCACCAGGGTCTCCAGCTCACCAGCTGTGAGTGCCGGCACGAGTGCATCCCAGCGAGGCTTCAAGCCCACGAGACGAAGCAGAAGGGAGGCGATGACCTCCAGGGCTGACAGCAGGGGACGCAACACCTGCATGGTGGTTTCCAGGACCGGAGACAATTGCAAGGCAGCTGGCTCCGGACGGCTAAGGACCAAAGCCCGTGGGAGCAACCCGGATAACAACGTGGCCAAGACGACCAACACCAGGAACCAGGCCAGATCCCACCAACGACCGGCGGGGGTTTCCATCGGCCACCAACGCTGACCAAAGCCTTTCGCAATCCAACCGAGCGCCACCAACGACAAGGTGGTTCCGAACTGGGTCATCAGCAGAGCCGTTCGCAACCGGCGCTGGAGGCGCTCGACCGCTGGAGCCCCTGGCAGACCCTCCTCTCGAAGTTCATGAACGCGGCTCGGCCGCAGTCGCAGCAAGGCCACTTCCGCCGCTGCAAAAAACGCCGGTAAGACCAAAAGCGCGATCAGCAGCAGGTTGCGCATGAGTCATGAATGAATGGGGGTCCCGAGGATCGAACTCGGCTAAGGCGAATTATGAGTTCGCTGCATTCACCAGATTGCTAGACCCCCGCTTTATCAAGGGTTACCACAAGGCACGAATGGGTGCTGAGGGTGGATCCTCCCGCTCAATGGGCATTCTGACCTGACCTTCCTCCGCCAAGCTGCTCGTGAATCCGTTGGAAATATCCACAGTGCGCCAGGGAATGGCCGGACTTTGCTCCTCCAGCAACACCTGATACGTGGATTGAATGGCCGATCCATCCCAAACAATCGTCTGATCGGGGAAGCCAAATCCCATCACCCTGTTGCCCTCAGGCCCCGCCACTGCAATGCCAAGCAGGTCGGTGATCTGGTGCATCACATCAACGCCACGAGCGAAGGGTGCCGTCCAGGTATAAAACCGCTCAGTCACAAGCGCATCCGTGGTTTTGACAGAGCCACAACGGCTCACCTCCACGGGAGCGAGGACCTCGCCAGCACGGCTTGAAGACGAAGGAGCTTCAAGGCTTGTCTCGCACACCACAGGATTGGCCTGACCAGGGCTGGCCTGCCACAGAGCGAGTGGGCCCATGACCACCAGAACACCAAACGGGAGCCTGCGCACAAAAACCGTCACCACTGCGCGCAAACTAGGAAGAGGATTCGCTTCGCACCAGCCCCGATGTCTCAACGTTTTCAACACGACCCTCTGCTGGAGGGGTTAGCGAAAGAGGCTTACCGCCACGGCAGCTTCACGCTCGCGTCCGGTCGCAGCAGTCATCACTACGTGAATTGCAAGCCGGTCAGCTTGAGCGGTTCAGGCCTAGCCCTGCTCTGCCCAGCGATGTTGGCTCTCGTGGAAGCCGACGCGGCCGCCGTTGGAGGTCTCACCCTGGGAGCCGATCCGCTCGTTAGTGGCGTTGCCCTTGTTGCCGCCCAGGCTGGACGCTCGCTGGACGCTCTGATCGTGCGAAAAGAGGCCAAGGGCCACGGCACAGGGGCTTGGCTGGAGGGTCCCCTGCCTGCGCAAGGCGCGCTCGTCACCGTTCTTGAAGATGTGGTCACCACCGGTGGGTCGTCGATCAAGGCTGTCGAACAACTCCGAGCAGCGGGCTACAGCGTGAATCGGGTGGTGACGATTGTGGACCGTGAAGAGGGAGGGGCTGCTGCCATGCAAGCCGCTGGTCTTGAGTTATTCAGCCTTTATCGCCTGGAAGAGGTGGCCGCCCTGTCCCGTGAACTCCAAGCATGAACAAGCTCCTTTGGGATCAACGCTTCCCGGTCTTGCGTCTCGAGGGAAGTGGCAGTCGCACGTTTCTTCAAGGTCAGACCAGTGCCGACGTCCAGCAGGCGGAGGAGGGCGCCCCCCTGCCGGCCTGCTGGCTGGATGCCACCGGACGGGTGCAGGCTCTGCTTGAAATCCGAGTGGATGCCACAGGCGCTGATGTGCTCGTGCTGACTGGGACGGTGGAAGCCCTTAGCCAAGGGTTCGACCGTGTGATTTTTCCAGCCGACCGCGTCCGTCTCAAAGGCAACCGACAACAACGCAGACAAGAGCTGCTGGTGCAAGGCCAACCGATGGATCCGGTCAACGTCTCTTGGGCAGAGGATGCACCGGACGCCAGCGATCGTTTTCCCGCCAGTGAGGTCGCCAACGCCCACCAACTCGAGCGTTGGCGTCTGGACCAGGGATGGCCTCTCAGCCCTGGTGAATTGGATGGAACCACCAATCCCTTTGAGCTGGGCCTCTCCCCCTGGGTGCATCTCAACAAAGGCTGTTATTTAGGGCAGGAAACGGTGGCAAAGCTCGCTTCAAAAGGGGAGGTCAAGCAACAACTCCGGCGTTGGCGCACCCCCTCCAGCGACCTTCAGGGGACTGTCCCTGAACGGGGCACCGTGCTGCGACGCCAGGGTGAACGCGCTGGTGTCATTACCTCCGCCATGGAGATTGCTCCTACTGAGGGAGCGCCAGCGGAATGGATCGGCCTCGCCCTCGTGCGCCGGCATGCCCTGGCAGACCCCCAGCTCAGCCTCGACAACGATCAAGGCTCGATTCAGCTGTCCAAACCACAGGCGTTTTCCGAGCCACCCACACGCCCTTAAACCAGACCTTGATCAGCGCTCAACAACCATTGGGCCACAGCCCAAGTGGCCATTCCATCGTCGCGGTTGTAGGTGAGGATCCAACGCAAGGCATGGCTGGAGCCTCGCGCGTTCACCCCCTCACCGCGCCACTGACGCCACCACAACAGGGCCCTGGCACCATCGGCCCCTGACTGGCCCCACTTGAATCCTCTCCAACCCGCAACGGCCTTGAGGCCATAGCTGCTGAGGGGAAGCCGCCAATGGGCACGCAAGCGGGCATGCACATCAATCAAGCGCTCTCGCAGGGCTTGCTGTTCTTGGTCTGAGGCGCCCTGGCGTTTGGCCATGCGCAACAAAGCCAGCGACTCGGTTTCGCCGTAATGAAGGATCAACCAATCGGGATAGGTGGCAAGGAAGCGTTGGATCCTTTGCCAGCAGCGCTTCTCACCATGCTCTTGAAGCACCAGCAGCGGGTGGTAGGTGGCACGGGTGAGATCCCAGCTTTCACCTCCGTTCTTGGGCAAGCGCACAAATCCGTGCAAAAAGTCATCACGGGCATCCGGATCGGATTCGATGTCGTAAAGCAAGACCCCTGGGGCATTCAGCAATTCAGGGAGTGCTGGGAGTGCATCAAGACGCTCAACCACCCCATCTCGCTGGGCACGGGCTTGGGCCACCAAAGGGGCCGCCATCGCTGCATGCTGCTCGCCGAAGCGATTGAGCTGCCCAGCGAGATCCTTGGGGTTGGCTGCAGCCAGGGCCTGGAGACTATTCACCCCGATGTCTTGCAACATCTCGCGCCTTTTGGCCCCAATTCCACTGACCTCACTGAGATGCCCTTCATGAGACGCCACGTCGTTGCAGAGCCCCCTCCAGCTACACAGCGTGCACTTGCGTCGATCTGCTGCCAAAGCCGGCGGATCGGTTCTAGTTAAGTCGGCTGACAACCTCAGCAGAGCCTCATCGAGCTGACGGTTCAAGCTGTTGCCAAGCGGTAAACGCTCCCGCTCTAAGCGGCACCCCGAGCCTGCCACCGCAAGGCCATCCGGCACTGGCCCACCCTGGAATTCAGCCAACAAGCGTCCAGCCAAAGCAAGCTGCAAACGATGTTCTCTGGTTAAGCGGCGGCCCTGCCGAGCAATCACGGGCCGATAGGCAAATTCCCCCCAGCGACTGGACCCTTTCACCCGTTCAAGCAGAGGCGGATGGGCCTCTAGAGCCGCATCCTTCTGGGCTGAGACATCAGGAAAGACCCCGCGCAATCGCACCCCCACCACGCCGGCCTCTCCGCGCTCGCAAGCCGCCTGGCCATACCCTGGCTTCCCTGGCAGCAAGGCCACAAAACTGCGCTGTTGGTCATCCAGCTGCAGGGTGCGATGGGCGGTGTAAAGCCGATCATCTGGATTGGCATGGCGGTCGAGCCATGCCCTCCGCCGGCAGCGCACCCAGCTCCGCAGCAACCTGTCCGTGAGCGGCTTGTCAGCGAGAGGGGTGGCACCCATGAACCGACGGTAAGGCGGCCAGCTGCTAGATCCTGTGCATCGCTTGCAACCCATGGTGTCTTCCCCGCTCCCACTGGAGGCCTCCCCGATCCGTTTTGGTACCGATGGTTGGCGAGGCATTTTGGGGGTGGACATCACCGTGGAGCGATTGCTTCCTGTTGCCGTCGCAGCAGCCCAGGAGCTCGCCCACCAGGCACCTGAAGGCTTGAACAGCCGCACGGTGGTGATCGGCTACGACCGCCGCTTCCTCGCCCCTGAATTGGCCGAAGTCGTCGCGGCAGCGGTCCGTGGCTGCGACCTTGAGCCGCTTCTCACCGATACAGCTGTTCCCACACCGGCCTGCAGCTGGGCTGTGGTGGAGCGCCAATCGCTCGGAGCTCTGGTCATCACGGCCAGCCATAACCCTCCGGAATGGCTTGGCCTCAAAATCAAAGGCCCTTTTGGTGGATCGGTCGAGGGCACGTTCACGGCAGCGGTGGAGCGCCGGCTCGCCGCTGGAGGGATCACAGCACCGGTGGCGGGCCGTTACGAACGCTTTGATGGCCGCGGGGAACATCTCGCAGGATTGCGAACAAAACTGGACCTCAAGGCTCTGAGCACTGGCCTGCGCGCCATGGGTCTGCACGTGTTCGTCGATCCCATGCATGGGTCGGCGGCCGGTTGCGTTGCAGACCTCTTGGGAGACGACGCCAAGGATCTGATCACCGAGATCCGAACCAACCGTGATCCCCTCTTTGGCGGATGTGCACCGGAACCCCTGGCCCCTCACCTAGGGGAGCTGATCGCAGCGCTGAAGGACTCAAAAGCAGCCGGCCGTGATGCCGTTGGGCTGGTGTTTGATGGCGATGGAGACCGCATCGCCGCCGTGGATGAAAACGGACGGTTCTGCAGCACCCAGCAGTTGATGCCCCTGCTGATCGATCACTTGGCTCGCGCCAAAAATCTTCCTGGATCGGTGGTGAAAACGGTGAGCGGCTCCGACCTCATGCGCCTGGTGGCGGAAGATCTGGGGCGGGAGGTTCTTGAACTGCCTGTGGGCTTCAAGTACATCGCTGCTGAAATGTTGGCTGGAGAGGTGCTGATCGGCGGCGAGGAGTCGGGCGGCGTGGGGTTTGGCATGCACTTACCAGAACGGGATGCCCTGTTTGCCGCGATGCTCGTGCTCGAAGCCTTGGTGGAAAGCAAGACGCCCCTTGGCGAGCGCATGAAAGCCATTCAGGAGCGATGTGGAGGCGAGGCTCATTACGACCGACTCGATCTCCGCCTCGCCGATATGGCTTCCCGCCGGCGGCTGGAAGCCCTGCTGGCAGACACGCCTCCCCAGGAGGTTGCTGGATCCCCTGTGCTCGAGGTGGTCAGCACAGACGGCGTCAAACTCAGGCTGGGGCCGAGCCATTGGCTGATGCTCCGCTTCTCTGGGACGGAACCCTTGCTTCGCCTCTATTGCGAAGCCCCAAGCCCGTCGCGGGTGGAGGAGGTTCTGAGCTGGGCCCGCACCTTTGCTGCCGCCATATGACCAACCGCGTCCTGGTAATTGCCAGCGGCAATGCCGGCAAAATCCGAGAATTTTCGAACCTGCTGCAACCCTGGCCATTGCAAGTGGAACCCCAACCCGAGGGGATCGAGGTGGAGGAAACCGGAAGCACCTTCCGCGACAACGCCCTGCTCAAGGCAAGGACCGTTGCAGAAGCCTCTGGCCATTGGGCACTCGCCGATGATTCGGGCCTGAGCGTCGATGCACTGGGGGGTGCCCCTGGGGTCTATTCGGCCCGCTACGCAGACTCCGACCCTGAACGGATTCAACGTCTCCTCCAAGAGCTGGGAGATCGCAACGACCGCCAGGCGCGCTTCAGTGCGGCGCTTTGCATCGCAGCACCGGACGGCAGCGTGCTTGCAGCCGTGGAGGGGCACTGCGAAGGCTCGATCACCTTCAGCGCCCGAGGAACGCAAGGGTTCGGCTACGACCCCGTGTTTGAGGTCAAAAACAGTGGACTCACCTTTGCGGAAATGAGTCTGGATTACAAAAAAAAACACGGACATCGAGGACGCGCCTTTGCCCTACTAACGCCAGAACTGGAGAAGCTTCTCGCCCACAACCCAATTCAAGACCTGGGCACAACGCCAAATCGCTAACAGAACAACGCGGTACGGTGCCCCTTGCTACTGACAAGGTCTATGGCCATCGCCATGACCACGGGTTACAGCGCTCAAACCGAAGGCGCACGCCTCTGCATTGATGCAGCCTCGGACTGGGCCCTGACTTGTGTTGAACAATTAACGAACGATTGCAGCCATGTGCTGATGGATTACGGCGCTGCCGACGGAGGCACCGCTGTCGGGCTGTGGTCCCAGGTTATGGATCGGCTGCATCAACGTCAGCCCAAGGCCCATCTCACCTTGATCGGCAACGATCTCCCTAGCAACGACAACGTTGCCTTGGCCGAAAATATTGCCAAGCAGCTGGGCCGCGCGCCCAATCCCACCGTCCTGGTGAGTGCTCGTAGCTTTTACGAACCCCTGGTGGCCCCTGAGACCGTGAGCTTCGGCTTCTCAGCAACAGCCATGCATTGGTTGAGTGAATCCCCAGGCCCCCTCAACACGCACACCCATGTGCTCGCATCAGACGACAAAGAGGCCCTTGCGCGGTTCACGGCTCAGGCCATGAAGGATTGGGCGAGCATCCTCGAGCTCCGCAGCGTGGAGCTCGCCGTGGGCGGCCGCCTGCTCACCGTGAATTTGTCCCGTGATGAAGAAGGCCGATACCTCGGTCATAACGGTGGAGTCACTCGCAATGTTCACGACCAGCTCCATCAAATCTGGCGCAGCCTGGCTGATGAGGGAGTGATCAGCGAAGAGATCTACCGCAAGGGCACGATCCTGAATTTCTACAAGTCTCCGGACGAATTCATGGCCCCCCTGAAGGACAAGACTTCAGCGGCCTATCTCAATGGCCTCAGGCTTGTTGACGAGCGCACCGTTTACGTGCCCTGCCCCTATCGCAAGCGCTGGAACGAAGACGCAGACACCGCGGCGTTCGCCGAGGGACTGATGGCCACCATCCGCAGCTGGAGCCGCCACAGTTTTGCCTCCGTCGCTGGTGATGAGACAGCCGATCTTGTCTATGAGCGCCTGAAGCAGCGCATTGCAGCCTCTCCAGAGGAGTGGAGCCTCGATTACGTGGAGCACCACCAGATCATGGAGCGCGTGGCCTGATGACCATGGCTTCTCTGCAATCCGCCGGCCCCCCTGAGGTGTCGGTGCTGGCTCAACACGTCTCCGATCATCTTTCGGTGTTTGTCGTAGCCGAAAGCAGCGATACCGGCAAACCCGCTAATGGTGGCCTGCGGCTGCTCAATTACTCCAGTGATGAGGCCTGCATCGCCGATGGGCATCGCTTGGCCAGTCTGATGACGCACAAGCACGACCTCTACGGAACGGGCTTTGCCGGCGGAAAAATCGTGGCCAGGGCTGCGGAACCCGCCACTGTGAAAGATGAGTTGATCAGCGTCACCGCTGAGCTGCTCCAATCCTTGAACGGCGCCATGATCACGGGATGTGATCTCAACACCAACCTGGAAGACATGGAGCGATTGATGTCGCTCACACCCCATGTCTTGGCTGCCGTCGGAAGCCCTGTGGATGCCAGCGCCGCCACCGCCTTCGGCACCGTGGGTGCCATTGAAGCCGTGCTTGCGCAATCGTTAACGGAGGCGCAGCCAGGCAAAGCGCTTGTGCACGGTTGTGGGGCCGTGGGTGGAACGGTGGCAAAAACGCTGATTCAGCATGGCTGGGACGTTTTCACCGTTGACATGAACCCCGAGCGGGCGGGGCTTCAGGGCGCAACACCTCTGCCACCGAGCAGCTCCTGGTGGGAGAAACCACTCGACCTGCTGTTGCCTTGCTCCATCTCCGGTTTGATCGACACGGAGATGGCCAACGCCATGCAGGTCAACGCGATTGTTCCAGCGGCCAATGCTCCTTTCCAGCAGCCTGAGATTGCCGATGATCTGCGTCGACGCAGCATTCGCGTCCTGCCAGATCCACTCGTGAATGCTGGCGCCGTCATCGCCGACTCCATCGAGCGCTTCTCCCCAGATGCCTGGGACCAGGCTTCAGCTCGAGAGGTGTACGACTTCGTACGCCACGAAGTGCGTCAGCGCGCCACGGACTTTTTAAAACAACGTGGCGATGGCTTTACCGTCAGTGACGCTCTGGTTGAAGTTGCCGCCCACACCGGCAAAGATCCCATTGGACTCAGCTTCGGAACAGCCGCATGACATCCACTTCGCTCCCAGCTAGCGCCGCCGTCGTGATCATCGGTGGCGGCATGGCCGGCCTCAGCTGTGCCGCATCGCTCGCGCGCCGAGGAATCCGCGACGTGATTCTTCTTGAAGGCAAAACCCTGGCCCATGCGCGAGCCAGCAGCTTCGGAGAGACCCGAATGTTCCGGGAGATGTATTCCGACCCGGTGCTCTGCCGCCTTGCGCAGGAAGCCAATCGCCTTTGGCGAGAGGAGGAGGCCCATGCCGGGGAAGTGTTGCGAGACACCCATGGGCTTCTCTTTTACGGAGAAAGCTGGGATGAAGAGACGATCGAAGGATCGATCCCGGGCGCCCGCAAAGTCATGGACGATCAGGGCATTCCCTATGAAGCCCTGAATGCTGCTCAGATCGCAGAGCGCTTCCCGCTGAAACCAAAAGCCGATTTCACAGGACTGTTCGAACCCACCGCTGGTGCTGTCCGCAGCGACAAGGTGATTGCTCACTGGGTTCGAACCGCCCGTCAAGCAGGCCATCAAGTCCTTGAGCACAGTCCCGTCAGCAGCATTGATGCCGATGGGGGCGGCGTCACCCTCGAAGGTGGTCATCACATCAGCGCTGGCCATGTTGTTGTGGCCTGCGGCATCTGGAGTCAACTCCTGCTGGCCCCGTTAGGACTCGCACCAAAACTAGAAATCTGGCCAATGCTCTGGGCCCACTACACCGTGGATCCAGCCCTCGCCAGCCGCTATCCCCAGTGGTTTTGTTTCCAGAAAGAGCGCGGCGATGACGGCGGCCTCTATTACGGCTTCCCCTCTCTCAGCACCACTGCTGACGGGCGTCCTCGCATCAAAGCCGGGATCGACTGGTCTCCCAAGGAGCTCCGCGTCGCTGAACCGAACACCATGTGCACCGAAGCACCAGCCCGCCTCCTGGAGCTCCTGGACACCTTCCTATTCAACGAGCTGGACGGCGTGCAAGAGCGGGTGGAAACGGTGATGAGCCCTTATTCCATGACAAGCGATGTGAATTTCGTCTTGGATCGTCTCACCCCCAAGCTGAGCCTGTTTGCCGGTGGATCGGGCCAATCGTTCAAATTTGCGCCGCTGATTGGTGATTCGCTCGCCCGTCTTGCCAGCGGAGAACAACCAGCAGCCGATATCTCCTGCTGGAGCCATCAACGCGACGCCGTCCGCGCCTGAATCCCTCAATACAACCATTGTCTGAATCCCCCACCCCAGTCCGCTCGTCCTTGAGCCAGCCACCCCTTTGGGTTGGTGCCATCCCCCTGCTGATTTTCTTGCTGGTCTCCGCCATTGATCTGGCGTTAGCGAAGCACTTCACGGAAACCGGCAAAACCATCGTGAGCCATTCGCTCGGAGGGCTGTGGCAATGGATGGTGATGCTGCTGTTCCTGATCGCCCTGGCCATTGCCATCAGTCCGGTGGGGAAACTTCGGCTTGGGGGCGGTACAGCAAAGCCCAGTCTGAAATTTTTCGATTGGTGCGCTGTCTTGATTTGCACCCTGCTCGCGGGCGGCGGCGTGTTCTGGTCTGCAGCTGAGCCGCTCTACCACTTTCAAACACCCTCCCCTGTCTTTGAAGGAGTGGTGGGAAGCACAGCGGCAGCTGTTGATCCAGCTCTAGCCGTGAGCTTTCTGCACTGGGGCTTCCTCGCCTGGGCGCTCGTGGCCACCACCACCACGATCACATTTTCAATTTTGGAACAGCGAGGGGAACCGCTACGGCCTCGCACTCTCCTGGTCAACATCCTTCCCAAGGGTTGGGTGAACGGCCCCATTGGGGATCTTGCCGATGGCCTTTCGGTTGTCGCGGCCATCGCCGGAACTGTTGGCCCTTTGGGTTTCCTGTCGCTTCAACTCAGCAATGCAGCGGGACAACTCCCCTGGCTGAGTGACAGTGCAGGACTTCAGTCGCTTGTTGTGGTCCTGCTCACAGCAGTGTTTGCCACATCCACCGTCAGCGGCATCCAAAAAGGCATTAAGTGGCTATCGGAACTCAATGTTTGGCTCACCCTTTTATTAGGGGCCGGATTGCTGATCCTCGGACCTGGCATCTGGCTCATCCAGCATTTTTTCAGCGGTTTTTGGACCTACCTGGTGCATCTGCCTCAGATGGCTTTGATGCCACGAACAGACGTCACAGAACCGTGGTTGAACAGCTGGACTGTTTTTTATTGGGGCTGGTTCTTGGGCTATGCGCCCCTCATGGGTCTGTTCACGGCGGGAGTGAGCCGTGGCCGTAGCATCCGTGAACTGGTCTTAGCTGTTGCCATCCTCTGCCCGATCGTGACCAATCTCTGGTTCACCTTGCTTGGTGGAACTGGAATGAACCTGGAGCTCGGAAGCGCAGGCATCAGTGAGGCCCTAGCGCAGAGCGGAGCGGCTGCATCCTTGCTGGCCATCCTGAGTGCGCTTCCCCTCTCAGGTCTGCTGATCCCGATCGGGCTGCTGTTGGTGGTGCTGTTCATGTGCACCAGTGCCGATTCGATGAGTTACGCCGCCGCCATGGTGGTAAGCGGACGCAATGAGCCATCGAAGCGGTTGCGGCTGTTCTGGGCCTTGATGATCGGCAGCCTCACCTTGGTGTTGTTGAGAATCGGTACGGGCTTAGGTGACAGCACCTCGATTGATGCCCTGCAAGCGTTCATCGTGATCACAGCAGTGCCCGTCACACCGCTGGTGTTGTTCACGCTGTGGAGCGCTCCAAGGCTGGCTTTCAAGGAATGGCAACGCAGCGGTCAAGCTACTGATTGAACGGGAGCGCTACTGAACTGAATCCAAGCCGCGACCGCAAAACCAAAGAGGCCATAGAGGCCATAGACCGCAAGGACCGGGCTCAGATCACCCGGTCCTGAGGCCTCGAGAATCAACCCGGACACGATCGACATCACCCCGCCGGTGACGGTGCCAGTGGTGTTCACGATGGCCACGATCAGGCCGGTTTGACCCGCAGGTGCTGCGTCTTCAGCAATCAGGAACGCCAGGACCGAGGATCCAAGCCCAAGACCCAGTCCGAGGGCTGCCAGCAACAACAGGCCTCCCATGGCATTCGGGAGCTGAAGCAAGGCGATCAGGCCAACACACTCATGCCAGTGCCAGTGAGCAGCATCAGCCCCCGGCGGCTTGCGAGGCTCCCGATCCAACCAGCCAACACGATCCCAACACCAATTCCAAACGACATCGTCAGGGACATCCACTGCGTGCGCTCAACGCCCCAAACAGGCAATCCTGAAATCAGCCCGTACTGGGCCAAACCAAACACAAACCCACCACCCCAGGCGTACATCAAGCAAGCCTTGATGACCTTGCCAACACCAGCGCGATCCCACTGGATCGGGGGGGCAGGGGAGGCCAAGCTGCCAAGGGTTTGGGGTCGCTCAGGGGATGGCACCCCTCGGCCAAGGGCGATCACCGGCACCACCACCATGACGACCAGAAACAGCGCTTGGAAAACCACCAACTGACGCCAAACCGTCCAGGGGAACACCAGCGGGATCAGGGCAGCAAAGACAGCACCCCAGCCGAGCGAACTATCGGTGAAGGCCCATCGCCAAGGCAAATCTGTGCGCCGGCAAAGCGCGACGAGCGAGCAAATCCGAGGCAGGAAAGGCAACGGCACAGGCCACCCCGGTTCCCATCCGGCTGAGCATCAGCCCCACAAGATCCGTACTGAATGCAAACGTCAAGCTGAACCCGGAGGCCATCAGGGCGGCAATCCAGATCCAGCGATCCACTCGGCCCTGGTCAAGCAGACGCCCGACGGGGATCTGCAGCAAGCCGTAGGGGACCAGGAAACTGCCTGCAATCAGCGAGACCCGACTTGCCGAGAGCTGAAGATCACGGCCAAGGGCATGGTCGTAAAACTGAGAACTGGTCTCTGCCCAGACCAGCCAGGCCACAAACAGCAAGCTGACCAACCAGAGGCGGCGATGGGGCATCCGGGCAAAGGCACCAGCCCTTGAGTGTGTCCACCAGCATCAGCGCAGGCAATAATCCAAGCCAAGCGTGAGCGACCGCATAGGTTTTGGGGCCTCGTCAGGACGAAACGCTGGCTTGGACATCCTTGCCTCTGCATAGGCAACGGGCCGCACACCTCCAGCGCGTTGGTTGATTCGCAGCAGGTCCACGCGGCCTAACCCCAAGGCGCTCGCCGTGACGTTCGCGCGGCGACGCCCCTCCTTCAGGGCCTGTTTCAGCAATTGATCCTCCAAGGCCACACCCCCACGGCTGGAGGCCAGGGATGTCATCCCTTGGAGGCGAACGCCAGGCGAGCGACCAGCCAATTGAATCAGCGCGTCGTAATTCCCGCGACTCACCTCACCACGAACATTCGTCGAGGCACGCTCCAATTTGGGACTGGAGGCACTGCCACCGCCAAAGGAGTAGCTGCGCGGAGCGGGAATGTTCAGAGCACCAAGAACGAGGGGCTTCAGGTCTTGGCGCGCCCGATCAAGGCGCTGGTTGAGAAGCTCCATCGCAGCCGCTTTGGAAGAAGCTTCAGCTTGCAATCCAAGCGAAAAGCGAAAGCGATCACTGGCGGTACTTGCACTTTCTTGCACTTGTAATTCCAACAAGGTGCCTCTGCACTCCTGAGCTGACGCCAAGGCAGGCGTCGCTGCGCCAAGGCCAACACCAACAACAACCGGAATCAAGACCGCCGATCCGGATCTCCGTCTCTGTCGAGAGCAAACGATCCGACGCGTTATGGCAGCGGTCACGAAGGCAGTCATCGAGGCAATCATTGAGGCAGTCATCGAGAACGTTCTCAATCCAGTCCCAGCCTGAAGGGAAAGACGAAAAAAGAGCGGCTAGCCATCCCTTGAGATGTGTCTAACCATGACCTCCTCCCTTTGCGTTCAGGCCTCTGGCACCCAACTGCCATGAAGTCCGTGAGGAATGGCTAGGGGGAGCTCCAACACGGCCACTTCTGCGAGATCAGAAGCGGCGAGAATCACCAGATCGGAGGCCTGTCTCGCTCCATTCCAAACGAGCTCTAACACCCAGCCGTCGTCCTCTGCACTGGCGCCGGGTCGAGGCACCATCAATGGTTCACTCACGAAGCCAGAGGGGGCTGCACTCCAGATGTGTCGTTCGCCGGTTTGAAGATCGAGTTTTTTAATCACCTGCAAGGGATCATTCCCCTGTTCTCGCGCCGCGGCAGCCATCCAGGCAAAGCGGCAGGGAAGACCCTGCTGTTTGGGGTTCACCATGGCGAACTCACAACAGCGCTCACTCAGGCGGGTGGTTTGAATCGACTCTGAATCAAGGTTGATGCGGCATTGCTCGAGCAAGCCCTCGGGGATGAGATCGAAATTCACATCAGCGAAGTCCTGATTCGGACCAATCGATGGGAAGTCGCTGTAGTAGATGCTCTCCACGACCACCTCCCCGTCCTCTTCCCAGGCATTGAGGTGATGGAACACGAAGCCATCAGGAGCGTCGATTACGCGAGGTTTCTGACCAGCGAAAGCGCCGCTATCTCGGGGGATCAACCAAAACTTGGCTTTTCCATTGGGGTTGGACGTGAGACATTGAGCCGCGCCTTTTTGTCCGAGCACAAAGGGGAGTGGATTGAAATTGATCGAATTTTGCAGAAACACCGCCCAATTCGGGGTGATGGCGAAGTCATGCAGGAAGGCGAATCCGGCAAACGTATCGCGACGATCACTGAGCAGATCACCAGCTCGAATCCCAGCCGCAACATCATCTGCGGTCGCAAATTCCATCAAGCGAATGGTGCTGCGAGGCCCGGTTTTCACGCCGAAGGTCACCATTCGCGGGTCACCGTGATGACCTGGGTCGAAACGGGGGTGTGCACTGAAGGCCTCCCCTTTGCTGAGCACACCGCCAAGAAGAGAGATGCCTCTTGTCTCTAGGGTTTGGGGATCTAAGGCATGGGGCTCAGCGGCTTCCCAAAGAGCCAGGAGATCATCTCCAAGCCGAACCACATTGGTGTTGGCAATATTTTTGAGCCGCAGATCAAACGCATTCGCGAGCGGACCTCCAGGCTTTTGGCTGCCAAAAACACCGCGGAACAACACCTTCCCGGCAGCCTCCTCTGCTTTCCAGCCCTTGGTCTGCACGAAACGGTTGCTGCAGCTCACGCCGTCCGCATCAAAGTGCAGAGCCGTAATCATCCCGTCGCCATCAAAAGGATGATGCACGCGCTGACCATCGCGTTCCAAACGACCAGGCCCATTGCGATAGAGCGAACCGCGCAACGCATCCGGCAGCGCGCCTCTCACGGGCTTCAAGGGCACATCCGTGAGTTCTTCGTCCACGTTGCGGAAGGCACTGGACCACTCCGAGCGATTGAAACGAACAGAGGAGGGTGCAATGGTCACCGGATTACCCAAAGGCAATCACCATCCTCTCGTAACAGACCATGAAGCGTGGCCTTGAGAGAAGATCCGTTGGCTAGGAGCCACCCGCTTGCTCCAACACCCCCTTACTGCTGGGCACCGATCCAGAGCGGCGCGGGTCAATCTCCGTGGCCATCCGCAGCGCCCTTGCGAAGGCTTTGAAACAGGCCTCAACGATGTGGTGGGAGTTCACCCCATCCAACTGACGAATGTGCAAGGTGAGGCCTGAGTTATTGACGACAGCCACAAAAAACTCCTTCACCAATTCGGTGTCGTAGGTGCCGATCTTCTGCGTTGGGATGGTGAGCCCCCAACTGAGATGGGGGCGTCCGGAGCAATCAAGAACCACCTGCACCAAGGCCTCATCCAGCGGCGCCACAAAATGGCCAAAACGGTAAATCCCGCGCCGATCACCAAGGGCCTTCGAGAGCGCCTGGCCAACGGCAATCCCGACGTCCTCATTGGTGTGATGGTCGTCAATATGCGTGTCGCCAGTGGCCGTGATCTCCAAGTCAATCAGGCCATGGCTACTGATCTGATGAAGCATGTGATCGAGAAAAGGCACACCCGTGCTGGCCTGGCAGCGGCCGCCGCCGTCAAGTCCGAGCCGAACCCTCACATCGGTCTCGCCTGTAACGCGGTGAATCTCCCCAATACGCATGCATTCAGGCGCCCCTCGACGCCTCGTGACTGCCTTGATCATCGCGAATAACGTTCAACGCAACCAGGGCCCCTTTGTGGAAGAAGGTTGCGCCAGTGGGTCGGAGGCCCCAAGAAGATCATTGCTGATCAACGCACAAAAGTGATCCATCGGCAACGCAAACCGGGCATCAACAAAAGGACGCTCAATAAAAGTTCCAATCCTCTCAGCCATGAGAAAAATCAAAAACACCAGCCAGCCCAGCAGCGCTGCAGAAATGTGTCCCAACGCATCGAGTTTTAGAAAAACCAAATAGCCATAGACCCAGGTCATGCCACGAATAAAGAAGGTTGATGACGCCGGAAGAGGTTGGTGACGGATGCGTTCCAAACCGCCTATCACATTGGTGAACGCCTGCTGCAGAAGACCAAACTCACTGCTTTGGAAACTATCCACCCAGCCTCCCTGGCGAAGTAAATGCTGCTCTCGTGCCATTCGCTTAAGCAGCGATTGCACACTGAGGTTGCGCAGTCCAATCTTCAACCCCAGCTCACGCACAGGCTCGGGAAGCAAGACCGCGCTGCCTTTAGAGCTGCGCAGTTGAGCATTTAGGCACCACACCAATAACACCACCTCCTGAAGCAGGCGACGTTTCCAGGACACCGGCAGCTGGCGGGGTAAAACACGGACTAACAAGTCACGCCAATTACGACCCTGATTTACCAACGCACCCCATAACACCCGTGCTTCTAACCAGCGGTTGTAGGCCTGGCTGTAGCGAAAACCAAGAAAAAGGCTGAGAAGCAGACCAAGAACCTGAACAAGAGCTTCTGGAAGCAGCGCCGTAGAAATTATCTCGTTTAAAGGGAGACTGATCGCACAAAGCAACGTTGCAAGCAGCAAGCTCCTCCCCTGGCGTTTCATCAACCACCAGGAGAGCTGCAGGTAATCAAGACATCCGCGCGGCCGAATCACATGCCGTTGATGCAGTAACCAGCATCCACATAGATCGTTTGGCCAGAAATTCCGCTCGACAAATCACTGAGCAGGAACGCAGCCGTGTTCCCCACTTCGTTCTGAGTGACCGTGCGGCGCAGGGGTGCCTTTTCCTCCACGTTGTGGATCATGTCGAGGATCCCTCCGATCGCAGAGCTCGCCAGCGTGCGGATCGGGCCAGCACTGATCGCATTCACGCGCACCTGCTTTTCGGGTCCAAGTTCAGCGGAGAGATAGCGAACGGAGGCTTCCAGAGCCGCCTTGGCCACACCCATCACGTTGTAATTGGGGATCGCCCGCTCAGCACCGAGGTAGGTCAAGGTCACCACACCGGCTTTCTCGCTAAACAATGGCTTGGCGTGACGACACAGAGGGGCAAGGGAATAGGCGCTGATCTCTAAAGCACGCGCAAACCCCTCGGCCGTGGTGGCGCTGAAGTCGCCAACCAATTCTTCCTTTCCTGCAAACGCCAAACAGTGCACGAGGCCATCGAGCTGCCCCCACTTGTCTTTGATTTCAGCAAACACCGTCTCCATCTGAGCGGCATCCTGAACATTCAGAGGCAAAAACAACGAGGGCGCTAATGGAGCCGTGAGCTCACGCACCTTGGTTTCAAATCGGCCCTTCTCATCAGGCAAATAAGTGATCCCGAGCCCGGCTCCAGCCGCCTTGAGCTGCTGGGCGATGCCCCAGGCAATGGAGCGATTGTTGGCGATGCCAGTAACAAGGATCTTCTTACCAGTGAGATCAAGAAGCATCAGGCCGCATCCCGGAGTGGTTGATTCGAGCGATTCTCTCCCATGCCGGGGCACTCACGCTCACAACGACACATCGACAGCATGGTGTGGTGTTGTTTGACATGCACCGGTGTCCAGGCTGCCGCACGCTGCGCCGCTCAGTTGGCCGAGCGAATCCACAGATCTTCCCCGAGATCTCAACGAGCGCTCGGCGCTGAATTCGCTGTTATCGCAAGAATTTCCAAACGCCTCTGGGGAGCTGAGTCCGATCGAAGGCGGTCGCGCTGCTGCTAACCGGCAGCTCGCTGCGGTCGATGCCAAGCGCTACGGCCGCAGTCGCAACCACCTCAATGGCGCTGTCACACGCCTATCGCCCTACATCCGCCACGGAATTCTCACGCTTGCGGAGGTCCGAGATGCTGTCTTCTCACAGCTGAAACAGAACAACCAAGGGAGGGATGACGGCGGAAAAATGATTAACGAGCTGGGATGGCGTGATTTCTGGCAGCGGATGTGGCTTGATCTCGGCGATCGCATTCATGACGATCAGGAAGAGCACAAAACCGGCTTTGCCGCCGCTGAGTATCAGCAAGCTCTTCCCGATGACGTCCGCGAAGGACGCACACAACTGGCCTGCATCGACGGTTTCAGGAACGAACTGGTGAGCCACGGATGGCTCCACAACCACGCGCGGATGTGGATGGCGGCCTACCTCGTGCATTGGAGACGGGTGCACTGGCGTGCAGGGGCTGACTGGTTCCTCGAACACCTGCTGGATGGCGACCCCGCCAGCAACCACCTCAGCTGGCAGTGGGTGGCCAGCTGCTTCAGTCACAAGCCCTATTTCTTTAATCGTCAAAATCTGGCGCGCTACAGCAATGGGCGGTATTGCCAGGACTGTCCAAGCCACGATTCCTGCCCCTTTGATGGCAGTTACGAGCAGTTAGAGAAGCAGCTCTTCAAGGTTCAGCCAGCCATCCGAGAGGGGAGCGCTCGGCGATCCTCGCGATCCAGCAGCCGTTCGGGCCAAAAGTCGAACCAAAAGCCGAGTCAACGCCCCAATTCACGCCCCAGCACCCAGCGATTTTGATGGACCCCCGAAAACCAATCCTCTGGGTGCATGAAGAAGCCCTGGGACCAGCCAACCCAGCCCTTCAGGACTATCCCGACGCACCAGGTCTGTTCGTGTTCGACGACGCCTGGATTCAAGAGCAGGGCATCAGCCGCAAACGCATCGGATTTTTGTACGAATCCGCCTTAAGCCTGCCGCTCACCCTGCGCCGAGGTGATGTTGCAAGTGAAGTGCTGCGCTTTGCCGAGCGCCACGGAGCCGATGCTGTGGTCACCAGCGCCGTGGTGGATCCCCGCCTGCAACGCATCGCTGCGGCCATTGATCGGGAGCTGCCCCTCTGGATGCTTGATCCCGATCCGTTTGTCTCGCTAGCCAAACCACCGAGGCTGGGGCGCTTCAGCCGCTACTGGCGAGAGGCGGAAGCGGTGGTCTGGGGGGGGTTTTAGTTCTCCTTCATTAGTTTTCCTTTAAAAGCTTGTCCTCACGTTCTTTTTCCTCAGCAGGGTCGATGAGAAGGTCTGGGTATTCCAAGGCTGGCAGACTCACCGGCGTCAGCTCTGATGCCTTCAGCGGTGGTTCCAGCCATTGCCAACGCGCCTGAGGAGCTCGAAGCTTGCACAGCGCCTCGAGCTCTTGCTTCAGGGTGTTGCGAACCTCTCTTCGATTCACTGCGGCAAGGAACTCTGAGCGAGGCGCCAATCCCGAACTAAACGGAGCCGTTCCGTTGCCATTGAACAATCGCGCCGGGTCTGGCAGCCAACGCGGTGAACACACGGCGGTATCGCTGGTGTCGGTCTCCAGGTAGAGATGAACCCCATAGCCATCGGGTTGACTGACAACAGCGAGTCCGTCGTGGGGTGTATGGCGCTGGAGAGGAAACACTTTCCAGGTGGTTGCTTTCTTCTGCGTGCAGGCGCTCAACAGTCCTGCCATGACCACCATTGTCAGCACCCGCACCATCAACTCGATCCTCTTTTGACAGGCCATTCTGACCGGCCCAGGATGGCAACATCCACCATCGCTCAACGCCATGGTTCTGACGCCATCCACGATGCTGCCTCTTCAGCATCCTCTGCCTCAATTTTCACTGCCCTTGGTGTCGGGTCATGCGCCCTGGTCCTCGCGGGATGACCTGGTGAGGAGCCGGGACCTGCCCAGACAGCCTTTGTTGGTGATGCTGATCTGTGCTCATTGCCCCTTCGTGAAACACGTGGAGCCAGAGATCACCCGTTTGGAGGCGGATTTCGGAGACACCATCACCCTGCTCGCCATCTCCAGCAATAGCCTCACCACCCATCCGCAAGACGGTCGTGATGGGTTGCGACAACAGGCCGAACAGCAGGGTTGGCGCTTCCCCTATCTCCTCGATGAGCAGCAAACGCTGGCCAAAGACCTCCGTGGCGCCTGCACGCCTGAGTTCTATGCCTTCGCACCCGATGTCGATGGCACCCAAACCCTCCGCTATCGAGGCCAACTGGATGCGAGTCGACCAGGGAATCATCAACCTCTCGACGGAGCTGATCTACGGGCTGCCCTTAAAAACATCTTGGCTGGAACCCCTGTGAGCGAGACGCAGCTGCCTTCAGTGGGCTGCAACATCAAGTGGAACCCGGGCCAAGAACCGCCATGGTTCGGTCAGTCGACTTAAGGTGCCCGCCATGCAGGTGCCTCCGTTCAGCCTCACAGATCAGCTTGCCGACCTCGGATCGGAGCTCGATGATGCCGTCTTGCGGGTGTTGCGAAGTGGGCAATACATCGGTGGCACCGAGATCAAAACATTTGAGGACGCGTTTGCAGCAAGCGTGAACTGTCGCCATGCCGTGGGTTGCAACAGCGGGACAGATGCCTTGGTCCTGGCGTTACGAGGCCTTGGCATCGGCTCTGGCGATGAGGTGATCACCGCATCCTTCAGCTTCTTTGCAACCGCTGAAGCGATCAGTGCCGTGGGCGCAACGCCCGTCTTCGTGGACGTGGACCCTGTGACCTATCTGATCGACCTCAATCTGATTGAAGCCGCGATCACACCCGCCACCAAAGCGCTCATCCCCGTCCACCTGTTTGGTCGTCCGGTGGATATGGCCCGCCTGATGGACATCGCCCAGCGCCATGGGCTCAAGGTGGTGGAGGACTGCGCGCAGGCCACCGGCGCCAGCTGGAACGCCAAGCCTGTTGGCAGTTGGGGCGATGTGGGGTGCTTCAGCTTTTTTCCCACGAAAAATCTCGGAGCTGCAGGCGATGGCGGCGCCATGACCTGCCAGGACGATGATCTTGCCCAACGCATGCGTGAACTCGCCGTGCACGGCATGCCCCGCCGCTATCTCCACACCGCCTTGGGCTACAACAGTCGCCTGGATTCCATTCAGGCCGCCGTTCTCAACGTGAAGCTGCCTTACCTCAGCGGCTGGGTTGAGAAGCGCGCAGCGATTGCCCAGCGCTACCTCGAAGCGCTCAAAGACCTCCCCGGCGTCCAACTCCCCGCTTCCGCCACTGATGCAAGCGTGGGGCATGGTTGGAATCAGTTTGTAGTGCGCGTGCGTCTTTGCCCCGAGCAGCAGCCGTCTTGCGGCGGAACCTGCTCCGAATCAGCCAGCCATTTTGGTTTGCCCCCCAGTCGTTGCCGTGAATGGCTCAAGCAAAGCCTCCAAGAGCAAGGGGTGAATACGATCATTTATTACCCCATCCCGATCCATCGCCAGCCGGCCTACGAAGACCAAGCTCAGGCTGACGGCAACCTTCCAATCACGGATCAACTGTGCAGCGAGGTGCTCAGCCTGCCCATTTTCCCGGAATTAACCTCCGAGCAACAGGAACGGGTGATCACGGTGTTGCGCCAGCAACTTGTTGCTCAGACTCAAGAGCGAATGGTGGCGTAAAGGGCTTTGAACTTGGCCTGCTGCACCTTGTGATCAATCAGCAGCTCCGGATAGCCCCTGCGCTCTAAAGCAGCGATCTCTCCACTGATCAAATCCTTGGTGTTCACATGCCGCAATTCCGGCACCCATTGGCGGATGTACTCGCCTTCGGCGTCAAATTTTGAAGCCTGAGTGGCTGGATTGAAGATCCGCAAAGGTTTTGGATCCATGCCACTGCTCGCGCTCCATTGCCAGCCGCCATTGTTGGCAGCCAAATCTCCATCCACCTCAAGCTCCATGAAGGCGCGTTCGCCCCAGCGCCAATCACAGATCAAATCCTTCACAAGGAATGAGGCCACGATCATGCGGCAACGATTGTGCATCCAGCCGCTTTGATTGAGCTGTCGCATCGCCGCATCGATGATCGGCATCCCTGTTTGTCCTTCCTTCCAGGCCTCAAACCAGTCGCGGTTGTTTTCCCAAGGGAAACGCCGCCATTGCTCACGGTAAGGACCATCTGCCAGTTCAGGGAAATGGAATAGGGCCTGCTGGTAAAACTCACGCCAGCAGAGTTCCTGTTCCCACACCGTGATCGCCTGCCGCTGCTCATCGCTGCGGGCCATCTCCTTGGCCCCTTGGGCAGCACACCAGGCCTGTCGTGGACTCAGCGTGCCCACGCTCAGGCCCGCACTCAGATAAGAGGTGCCGGGAATCCCCGGGAAATTGCGATCGGGTTCATAGGCCAGCAACGCACGATCAGCAAACGTGGCCAACTGCCTCGCAGCCGCCGCCTCTCCTGGGCGGCTCGGGCAGAGATCCGTGCCTCGAAAACCATGTTCCACCTGCAGCTGCTCCAGCTGCCGCTGACCCTCCGCGCACAAACGGCCGAGAGCCCCCTCACCGCCAAGAAGGTCTTCTAGTGACTCGGCCTCCAAATCGATCAACGCGATGGGAACCTCCGCGCTTCTGGGCTGGCTGCGCTCCACCTGACCGCGCCAATTGCGCAGAAAAGGGCCAAACACCCGGTAAGGGTCACCACCACCCGTTTTGATCAGGTCCGGTGCCAGCAGGAGCTGATCCCAATCCACCAGCACCTTGCGCCCATCGGCTTGCAAGGCTTTGGCCACCTGACGGTCACGCTCCCTGGAGTAGGGCTCCACGTCCCGGCTCCACACCACCGAAGGCGCCTCAAGCAAAGACGCTAGCCGCGGCATCACCTGCACCGGGTCGCCAGCCACCACCAGCAAACGGCTTCCCACGTCTCGCCAGCGTTGCTGGAGTTCGCGCAGGGTTTCCACAAGGAACCAAAGGCGGGCCGGAGCCATCGGTGGCAGCGACTCCGGGGGGTGAATCAGCGCTGGGTCCAGCACATACACGCCCGTTACCGCTGGACTGATTGCCACAGCCGCCTGCAGGCCGAGATTGTCGGCCAAGCGCAGGTCGCGGCGATGCCAAAACAAAACGCGAGACGCTCCCATCAGAGACCCAGCAGTTGCTTGGCACGGAACCAGGCGGTGACGCTCTTGCCATCCAGCCATTCAGCACCGGACGCCAGACGGGCATCCAGCTCGGACGGAGGCATCAAGATCACCTCCAGATCCTCATCCTCATCGCCAGCTGGTGGATGGTCCAAACGCGTGAGCTCCCGCGCCAGAAAGCAATGAATCACCTCGTCGGAGTAGCCAGGACAAGGCAACATCGGCCCGAGTGAATCCCAACGGGCAGCGCTATATCCAGCTTCTTCTGCAAGCTCTCGCTGCATCGATTCCAAAGGATCTTCTCCCTCTTCAAGGGTGCCTGCAGGAAACTCAAGGAGACGGGCCTGCACTGCAAAACGGTATTGGCGCAAAATCACCACCTGGCCGTCAGCGGTGATCGGAACCGCCAAGGAAGCCCCGGGGTGGCGAATGATCCCAAAGGTTCCTTCCACCCCCATCGGCAAGCGGATGCGATTGCGCTCGAAACGAATCTTGCACGCATCCATGGTCTCGAGGGTCTCAAGACACTGTGATGGTTCCAAAGGTGGAAGAAGTTCCATCGATCACGTGAAATCAATAAACTAAGCATGGCGGAGGGCACACAAAAAGTAAGTTTCAGCTAGTCGATCAAGCATTAGACTAGAGAGCAACTCCGCAGCCAAATTGAATCAACAAAGAAAGAAAACCCAAAATATACAAGATCTTAAATTCTCAGCAATACAATCCTGTCACCACTTAAAGCACAAATTCATGGCACTAAAACTCCATTTTGATCGACTCAAAAAACAACCCATAATGCATGACAATCCAATCGAAGCAAAGCCAAGACCTCCTCAAGCATCAAAATCACACATTCACCTCAGATGAATATTCTGTGCCAAAGGCAGAACAGAAGACGCCTGAATATAAACAATCATTGCATCACCTAAAGCTAGATCGGGAACAATATTGCGAAATAGACTCTTAACTGCTTTACAAGAGCGATTAGTCCTGCAAATAAATCTAACGAACGTCCATACAGGCCCTATGTTCGTTGAATCAAAAAGAAGCATGTGAGTCAGGAAAGGGTATCAACCAAGGGTTACCTCATTCGAACGAAAACTCCTTAAAACGACAGCCTTAAAATAGTTTAAGAAAGCATTGAATCAACAAGACCGAAGGAAATCATTCGGATTGACGACAGTCATGCAACACAACAGATAAGAACCAATGGGAAAACTCGAAAACCAATCGATCCGCTAAATTTTGACTCAAGGGTTAACCGCGATCATCAAGCTTTTTCCACCAATTACTTAAAACATTAATAGTACGCAGACAATTAAAGATATCCCTAGATTGAAGATAAGTCGCTTTACCAGAATGAAGAAACGGATCGACACTGGTTTTAATCATGTCGACATCCCAATAACGGTAAACTTGAGGGTGCAATTCAGACAGTCCCAAGAAAAACAAACACGACTCTTTTATATTAAGAGCAGGCTCGTTATCAATTATATCACGCACTTCTGGCGAAAACGGCCTAAGCTTATCTGGTAAATCATCCAGACATAATGGTAAATATGGGGCAAAGGCTCTTCGATGAACGAGTCGGCCATTCCCTGTCTTAACAGAATCACGGAACAGCAATGCCTCTTGATTAAGCAATGTAGAAACAACTTGCTCATTTAAAAACGGGAAAACCTTATGAATATTGAAATACGCAGCTGCTCGAAATTCTTCCTCCATTCGAACTGCAATCCAATCTGCTAAAATACGATTTTCTAACGATATTTTCAAGGGGGAATAAGAATCAAGCTCCCAAGGGTAAGCTCTTGCAGAGACAGGACCCAACCAATTACGCCCGCTTGAGGTTAAGGAATCAACCAAAAGATCTTCAAAAGATGAATATGTTTTTGAATCAAGTCGGAGCGTACGGGACCTCGCCCAATATCTATTTTTCGAAGCCAGAAATCGAGATAGAAAATGCCTTAAAGGAAAGCATTGAGCACCCATCCATTGATGGAAGGCCTTCAATGAATGAAATGTTGCTAAGTCTGTACCTACATTCCTACCATGATGACTCAGTGCTTGATCACCACCAAAGCCACTAAAAAACACAGAACAATGATTAGCATTAAGCAACTTCAGCTCCTCAAAAGAAGAAACATGCTGAGGCGGACACCCAAATATTTTCAGATCTTGATTACATAGTCCATTAAAATTAAAAGAGGAGCAATACGGAACGCGACTCACAATTTCGTGACATTGACGATCAATTAAATCAAAATTTTGACGCATAGGAGGCATGTATATATCATCAACAGATTCCATCCATGTAATAGTATGAATCTTGTCAGGGGCAATTCCTATTCCATTAACAATACATCCCATGATGGCATTTGAATCCAAGCCACTACTATGTTCACAAGCTATGTTTGAAGCATCGCATCCCAATTGGCCTCTAATACTATTAACAACAGTTAAACGAATATACTCATAAAGTTCTTTTTCATGCATCCTAGGAAGGCCACTGCCACTCCGAAAGGGGGGAGTTGAGTAACAACAAATATCCTTATCATCAGAATTCAGAACAAAATGCGAGCGTGGAATACGCTTAATTAGCTTATAAGGTGAGACATTAGCATTGGACTCATGAGTAATCAACGACTTTACATAGGCAGGATTAACATCGTCGAGACAAGGCTCACCGTGTAACGCATAGGCTTCCTCCCAGCAATCAACAAGCAAATTGTTTACTATAAATAACGGCCTACGGTTCCATGCATCAGTATGATAGATGCCAGGGGGGAGTGGACACGGATCTTTCGTTGGAACAAACAAAATAAAAAGACCTTATAATTAAATCATAACGACCCTTTGACTCATGGTCAAGAGCATTGTTCACCCTCTTAATTGCGCTTCAGTCTTGATATGACAAAGCCACTTGATAAATGCAACACTACCAATCAATATCCTTCCGATCGCTAAAACCCCAAACACGGCAAGTCAAATCAATCGCGCAAAATAGACAATACGGACAAAAAACCATCAATAAATCACTATATAACTCAATCGTCTATCGTTCGATGAAGAAAAAAGTGATCCTATCGCCTTGATGAAAAATTTTAAGATTACTATTCGCGGAAAAACAAACAGCTCTGTACAACGGCCAAAAGCAAGGCAAAGCCTCTAATGCTATTCAATGAAATTTGAACAAAAGTATCAGAACCAAAAAAGTTTAGCAGGCAATGCATTATACAAATGGCAATGAAAATTTTACTTTAGATCATAATATTATTGACTATTAAAGTTAAGGGAAGCGAAGGAGACCCTGGGAATCAAGCCCGTCTGCAATGGATGGCAAGCAGCTCGGCATCTCTGACTAGGGCTTCCTGAGAAAGTGAGTTACAGGAGAGATGAAGCAGAACGAACTGGCCTGAGCAGCAATTGAGCGATGCTCAAGCCCCGTTCACCTGATAACTCAGCCCTCTGTTGTTGGAGCTCAAAGCCCGTGCAGCAGAGACCATGAGTTGCCAGCAGAGTGCACAAAAGAGATAAAGAAGCTCCAGCAGCTTCTCGAGGTTCATCACCAGCACATTCAGTGCAATCATTGAACCCTGGGTGATGGCGAGCTTCTCACGGATCAGACCCAATCCAAAGCGCCGCTTGCCTTGTCCAATCTTGCCTTCAACGGCATTCCTTTGGCGCTGGTCATCGATGAACTGCTGCTTCTCGGCGGCTACCAACTAAGGATCGTTCTTCGGCCGTCCCAGAGGCGGGCCGCTTCAACGGATTCCATGACGCTGACAGAAAGCTCGATTGGCGCGAGATCTGGTCAGCACAGATCACTTCCGGGTAATGACCGTGACGGCGGCGATAGGCCATTGCTTGAGCCTTGAGGTCTTCTCCTTCGTTGTAGGGGTCATAACTCAGGCGATCGAGAAAAGTGAATCCCTCGCTGCTGACAGAGATTGAGATCTACCGTAACCGGAAGCCCTTTGGGCTAGGGCTCCAAACTCAACATTGCAACGAGCTTTCCCACGAACAATCGGCCTGATATGGGCCTGGCCGAGACTGACGATGCGATCAGGGATGCTTCTACTGTCTGCGTGATAGAGAATTGTCTGCTGGCGGACCAGCTCGCTGATCACCAGCAACTTCTGATAGATATGCCGTCCGGCGGCCAGAAGGCATCCACCACAAGCGATCAGGCTGTCGATGCTCGCCAGATTCCGCTTGAGGTAGCCAAGCTGCTGCTTGATGGCCTTGCGTATCTTGTTGATACGGGGTCTCTTTTTCTTCTCAACAGCAAGAAACTGCCGCCTCGCCTGTTTGCGGTGCGTACGCGGCTTATGGCCAAAGCTTTCTCTGACCTGAGGATGCATCGCATCAATCAGAATCTCAGTCGCCTCCCTCGCTTCATTGAGCAGTGATAGATCTGTTGGATGACGGATATCTACAGGCGCGCAGGTGGCATCGATCAAAAGTGATCCCTGATTAGGCTGCTTCTGCGAGGATGATTTTGGCTGGCCTGCAGAACTGGTCGATCCACCACCACTGCCATTGATATCGCCTGGGCCCTGGAAATCGGATGAGCGAATCACTTTCGGGCCATGGCGCACAATTCGTTCATTGCAGTCATTCACAACGGCTTCCGGTAGGCGCTTGCGGAAATAGACCATCATCGATGAATCGAACGGCGCCGAATACTGGAATGCTTCCAGGCCGATGAAGAACTGGAAGTATGGGTTTTCCTTGATCTGCTCGACCAGTTCTTCATCCGTGAGCCCGAGACGGGCCTTGATGATCAATGCAACCAGTGCCATTCGAAAGGGTTTTGCCGGTGCTCCAAAGCCCTTGCAAAATTGCGCCGCATAGTCGGCCTCCAGCGCGTCCCACAGGATCAGCTAAGCCAGCTTGATCCAGCGATTGTCACCTGAGAGTTGTCCACCAAATGGCAGGAAGAAATCCTTGAACGAGAGCTGATGACGATGCTCGCGCCGATACATGTGGAAAACTCCGGGCGGCTTTTGGGCGCAAATGGACCCGTTTGCGTACATTTTACCGCCAGAAATTGCTCAGATCCATTGGGGCGCAAATGATCTGGCTTTATTCAGAAGACCCTGACTACGAGCTGACTACGACCCTTACCTCGACCCAAGGTCGAGCATGGCTTAGCCACTAGAACCGCAGCAAAATCAACGTGCTTGCGGCACTGTCGAACCTATTCCAGGCCCGACGCCAATTACTCGCAACAGCCTGACCAGGTGCTTGGTCTCTCTGAGCACCTCGATTCAGCCTCAAAACCAGCCCAAAGTGGTTGAACAGGAGATCAACAAGCAACAGTGCTCAGAAAACGGCCTCAGAGGTAATTCACGGCCAAAGGTCTCCCATTTCTGCTCACTACCGCCGCTAAACCCCGTTTGTCCAGATTCACCTTACGAACATCTCATTCATTTCTCACCAAAACCAAATCACCCCCTAAAATTGCAAACAAAAGAGTGTGTATAAAATTGGAATAACCAAAACAATAAAATGATTTATTTCACCGCACCTCTGCTCGAAAACTCCCTAGATCACACCTATAATTATTCATCCGATCATGTCTTATCGGGATTTCCAGATGAATCCAACACAGGCATCTCTGACGGGAGCAATGAACAACAATTAATTTACAATGATTCAGTCTCTGATCCAATCGATGCATTATCAGAAGAAAGCATCATCGTAATAGATAATCCGAATTCATTTCCCAAAGATAAAACAACCAATAACAGAGAACCAATAGCCTATGACTACACATCAGGGGTTGAAGGTGGATTCAATATCGATCTCTTATTTTCTGGCGAAGGGTGGACGGATGAATACAGATTTCAGGCTATTTCAATGGCTGAATTAATATCTACATTAATTGTGGGAGACATTAAAGATACCAAATACAGAGGTAACTTCATTGATGATATAAATATAGAACTAAGCCTTCAAGCAATAGATGATGAAGGCAGAGGAAAAGGTTGGTCGCAAATTATTGATTCCAGAGGCAGCTCACGCATGCCTTCTAAAGGACTAATTGCAATCGATTCCGCGGATGTAAACACGATGGCAGAGAAAGAATTACTTGACGATCTCTTTCTTCATGAGATGATTCACACAATTGGTTTTCATAGTGCGAATAGAAAAGCATATTCCCTTGTAGATGATTCAAATATCTATACAGGCCTGCATGGGCAAAAGGCCTACCAAGAAGGCATTGCACAAGGTGTTTATAGCGAAGAATTCGATCTCCTTATCAATCCGGACAATGGTATGCATTGGGAACAAAATAATTTAGCACTTCCCCGTAATGAGATCATGACTCGTACACTAGATTCGACCAATCTTTTATCGAAAACAACTTTAGGCGTCCTTGAAGACTTGGGATATGAAACAATGTTTGAAGATAACGCATTCGCCAATACCGCAAACATTTTAGATGTAATCACTGCGAATTGGACAATAAATGAAGGGTTGGCTTAATAAATACGCCACAGAGAATTCATAAACGCGACTATCTATTTAAAATTAGTAGCTAAATTTAGAGTCGGTGCGTTTTTCAAAGCAGGAGACAGTGAATTCTTGGATGAACAGCAGAGGATCTAAAAGATTCACGCGAAAAATCTGTATTGACGACTCTCTCCAGTTTATTCCGTGGGAAAACATTTCAGTCACTGCATGAACAGGGATAAACTCTAAGCGAAAACGCAAGGGAAGTAAGACAAGGAATGCTCCGCTGGGGCGCAAATGTTTGTGTAGAAGCAGCTTTTTAACCACAATGATGCTGAGCTTGAATTCCTAGTCTACAACAGGCGGCCTTTCGAGGAATTCATCATCCTTGGTGTGGCGAACGCAATTCCAGATGCAACAACCATCTGATTGTTTCGTGAACTGTTTGGCAATGCCTGCATTATTAAAGAACATTTCAATTGTTTTGAACAGCAACTTCGAGCGCAGAGTCTGCGAGCCCAAGGTGCTCAGATGATTGATGTCACTCTTGGTCCTGTTCCTACGCAGAGAAATACTCGATCTGGAAATAAAATCATCAAGGAAGCGAATTAGCCCAACGAATGGAAGGCCATCCCAAGCGACCTGCGGCAGGATCTTAATGATCGTGGGGTGAAAAAAAATGTTAATCATTAAGGATACGAGAACAGTATCTACATTGATGGAGATCACGCTTCGAGCGCAGAACCGTCGTTACCCCAGCAAATGTTCACAACAGTCAGATGCGCGCCCGTGTTCTAGATCCGGAGAATAGAGATGACTTTGTCTGGTCTAATTCAGATTATGCAGAAGAAAAGTTTGAAGAGTTATTGACATTGGCTGTAAATATAACAAGAAGAATCAGATTGGCATGAATAGGGCGTAGTGAGAGCTATAGATAACAAAGAGCTCTTTCCATTCGAACTGCCTTATCTATACCAATGCATGGTTTAGGGAGTGGATAGGTCGTTGCCTTACTGCTTACGAAGCAAACGAGTGAATAAAACCAAAGATCTAGCGAAGAATGAAAGTACATTCTCTGAAAAATCAGTGTGGCAACGCATTCCAGGTTTGAAAGTTATCCGTTAAATATATTTACAAGACTTGACGATCGCAAAGTCTACAGGTAATTTCTTGCAAGCCAAGATGATGCAGGCAGTACACATTAATCTTAAATACTGGGTTGATGAGGCAATATGCCTTCAAATCATCATCAAAAATCGCCAAACACTGAAGATTATCGGAACAAACACAACAGATGTATCACATAATAAGGTCTTGAAAGCCTCACCCACAGACAATCGCCATTTGCAATGGACACTCATGAGACTGCAACAATTAGAAGTAACTAATCAAAAACCAGCAGCCATTCAGATTTTGCCTAATAATCTTGAATGCAACTCAATCAATTACACATGAAGATCACTATCCGCACCTACGAACGAAATAAAATCTTTTTATGTGAGCCATTGCCATCAAATCGTATTTGCTAACTGCAAGTTACGACTTGAGAGCAAGGCATTGTGGTGATAGGGTGTAAAGAAAAATGATGAACGCGAAACTTGACAAACCCTCGAAACTCGAATTGCAGGCCCCTGAAATTGAAATTATTTCTTTTCAAGAAACTGAATCGGGTGCATTTAACAATAGAGCAGAAATGGGTATGACTGATAGATCAGATGTGCCTGCCTCTTGAAATTAGGACAAAAAAATAATATCAAATATCAACATTTGATAGCATCTGGATTTAGATTCAACTAATTCTGAATAGCACATCTTTACTATGGGTCTGCGAGATTTCTTGTGCGAGAAACAAATAGTTGAAAAGCCCTAAGATAGGATGAATCTTTTTTTGCATTAATTATACGTACATGCAAGTATTATATAACAATGCTGACCGCAAATCGGATAGATCCACCAGTTCTTTTAAAGATGCTGATGTTTCGGTTTTTCAATTAAAGCGATTAAGAGGCCGAGTTGCAAGTAAGTGACCTCAGCTCCTGTGAGGACTTTATTGGCCTTGGAGTAATGGATGACTTGACAGCAAGGCACTATGACGTTAATGTTAAAATCCTAAGGTCATGAACCTCAAATACATGAACAAGAATACGCATCATCCTTTGAAGCTCGAATGGCAAACCCCTGAAATTGAAATTATTTCTTTTCAAGAAACTGAATCGGGTGCAAATAACAATAAGGATGAAATGGGTATGACTGATAGATCAAATGTCGACCCCGCTTCGTAACAGGTTAGCAATTCGACCTCTGCTAAAGTTAGCACTGTCAAGTTTAACATTTAAAGAGAAATAAATATTGTCAAAAATTCATGTTAAAATTAAAATCCTATTTTTTTTAATTTTACGTCTGTTTCACGAGGCTGGACATAAATATATTTTATTGATAGGTTTTATCGCTTTCTTGAAGTCATTAATTGAAATTGTCAGTATTGGGTTAGGGATATCTATTCTTTTCAGCAATAACTCTAAACATTTTCAGAGTTTATCAATTGATATTTCATTGCGACAGGCATTTTTTTGCTTGTCTTTATTAATACTATTCCGCACCCTTTTGCAAGCTTATACATCAATTAAACAACAAAATTTAATTTTTGAATTCTCTGATCGACTAAAAAAACAAGTGCTATCACTTGTTTTAAAATCTTCAACCTCCGGACTCAATCAAATTGGAAGAGGTGAATTAATGTCGCTTCTTATGGATGAGATCGATACTTCAGTAGGCGCTCTTAATCAGGCGGTTAGTACAATTCGCCACTTTATATCACTAATTCTTTATGCGGCAAGTATTTTGTTGATTAATCAAGAGAATGCAGTTCCTCTTTTGCTAGCGTTTGTCTCAACAAGTATAGCAGCCTTATTGCAACGTTCAGAGAGTTGGAGTCTCGGCTATACCTCTACTCAACTCAATAGTAATCTTCAACGAACAGTAGGTGATGCTCTGCATAATCTTAAAGCCATTCGCGCAGCTGGAGCAGAGGATTGGATTAAAAAGCGCTTTATTAATGACATATCAAACTACCGTAAAGTGCAACAAATAATGATCAAACGGCAATCTCTTTTTACAGCTTGGCGAGACTCATTGGTGATTTTGGTGATGGGAGGCTGGCTTGCCTGGATTCGACAAGATCTTGATTCTTCTATTATTGCTACAACATTATTGTTTGGTTATCGAACTGCCACATCATTCAGCAGCCTCATCAGATCATATCGCATTTGCCTAAGTTGGTTACCAGCCTACTCAGAGCTTCATAGGCGCAGAAAATTATTGACTCGCAGTATTGCCCTCATTCCTGGAAAAACAGACATTGAACAAAGAGATGAGGACTTATTTACACCAATTCATTGGACGTCCTTAATCTGGTCAGAAGACAAAACAGAAACATCTCATCTTTCTATCCCATTATTATTAGGCCAACTAACTGTAGTAACCGGACCTTCTGGGATTGGAAAAACAACTTTAATTGATCAATTCTGTGGTCTGCTTTCGGAACATACCAGTTCTTGGAAAGTTTGCTCTAAAGTCAACAATATAAATCTAAAGGGTTCTATTGGTGCACAGATAATTAGACGACACATCGCATATTCTCCACAAAACTCAGTCTTGTTTGAGGCAAGTTTACGTGAAAATCTCACGATGGGACACAATATAGAGTCGAAAAGCATTAAACATTGGCTATCTGAGCTTCAACTCTTGCACATTGCTGAACGTGCCCATGGTTTAGATGAACCTTTACCACTCACACAAGTTTCATTCTCGGGCGGCGAAATTCACAGACTTGGATTAATACGAACTTGGCTACGGAACCAATCCATTGAAATACTGGATGAACCTACGGCCTTTCTTGATGAAGAATCATCTGTTATCGTGAGATCAATCATTTCGAGAAGAGTTAAACGTAAATTAATCTTAGTTAGTACTCATGATCCTCACATTATCAAGATGGCTGATCACGTAATAGCCTTAACTGATGATTACCGACCAAATGCTATGAGTTCCTATCGCGACAACCAAGATGATACATCAATAAATCAAGTCTATTCATAAAAATCTGGAGGAATGAATAATATCTACCAGACTTACGATCCAACAATACTGGTGACGTAATTATACTATAAAAAAGGGTTGAGAAAAAATGCTCAGGATGGTAATAGCTATTAAGCTTCCGAAAAAGGGTTTTTACACGCTGGCAAATCCATTTTCTCCCTCTTACTGTTGATCGGCATGGTCTTAACTGAGCATCCATTGCATCATGAAGAGCAACTCTTCTACTTCGCGCAGATGGATCGCAAGCTATTGCGTTCAAAAGCGATGATTCAGTTAATTCAGACGCCACACAACATGTCTTTAGTACTGGTCTAAAAGCAGACCAAGGCGTTAGTTGAGGAATCGTACACCACCTTCCCAGGCGTACAACATCAACCAAGTCACGCAACGACCTCCAACAGTCGCTGCTAGCGTGACAACAAGAATTTATAAAAGACAAGTTCAGCGGTAGGGTGAAAATCTGCTGCTCATTGATATAAAATTTCTCCCTTTGATTCCATACTGCATCAAAAGGAGGAAAGATCCCTCTGATATGTGAGGGATGCCAATGAAGATCAATGAACTGTGTCTGTTGACCTTGGTTGCGAAACATTGATATTTCTATGCACACAAAACCTGAATAAGAGCCATGAAAATTGGTATCACCTACACAACTAGCCCCTGCTGTGAGCTGAAAACCCTGATGCTTCAGCAAAGCAATTACTTCACCAACCTGATTGCTTTTCACCCACAGATCAAGATCTCCTCGCCCTCTGGCTGTTAAAGATCCTGTAGTTTGTTTGCTTAATGCGACCCCCTTGAGCACGAGCATAGGGACCCCAGCATTCTCAAACACTTCTGCGATTCCTCTCGTTAAACTTGAAAGGGCTAGAGCAGCAAGAATCTCTTGATGAGCCATTTCTTTTAATAAATATTTAAGTTTTGGGAACAATATTCCAATTTCTTGATCACCTGCAAGTAAAATCTGTAATCGATGTCGCCAGATCGCAGCCAAAAGTTCTAACAAAGGCACTTGCCTTACCACAGCAATGAACTGAGACTCGACCGGTCAACGAGTGCCTTTGCTGCCTTATGACTCGCTAAACTAATCATACGCACTTTGTTGCTTCGTCAATTGTAATCCTTTTCCATCAATGGTTCTTGGCTCACAACCCGTCTTTTTTTACGAAGCGTTCGGAATCTTGTTGATATCTTCAGGCATGAAGATTCCAGAATTACCTGTTGCCAAAAGTGAGATGCAAAATAATTATTCTGGTTCAATCAATATTGTTCAAGATGAACAATCAAATTGGCCTGAACTCACGCCGATCTTTGCCGACACCGCCAATCTTCAGATGAGGCCAGGTGAGTTAAGACTCACAATTCCTAACATGATTAGCTTTCGAGTCACTAACGGAGACCGAATCAGCTGGTGTCGCTTGCGTTCTAATGTCACCAACCAAACCATTCGAACGTACATGCTTGGTTCCGCATTGGGCGCTGCCTTGATTCAGCGCGGAATTCTTGTTTTACATGGTAATGCTCTTGAAAAACATAATCGTGCAATTGTTTGCATGGGTTATTCAGGAGCAGGCAAATCGACATTGGCGTATGCATTGATGCAGCAAGGTTGGAATTTATTAGCTGACGATTTAGTTGCTGTAACCCCGACCGGCTTGATTCTTCCCGGTGTGCCGAGGATCAAGCTCTGGAGGGATGCTGTTTGCGCTTTTAATCTTAATCCAAGTCAACTAAAGACTGTCATGACTGGAGTTGACAAGTTTTTAGTTCAAAAAAAAATTTACGATACATAAGTAAGACTGTACCACTTGAAGCCATGTACTTGATTGAACGGCGGAATCAGAATGACCAAGGCGTAATCTCACAAATTTCAAGCGAGAAAATCATGGCTATCCATTTGCATAACCAGTCATTTAGGCCAAATTTTGTTAAAGGACTGGGGCAAGAGGGCGCAAACTTTATGACATCAAGCAAGATTTTAAAGCAGTCACCTATATCCATCCTGGGAGTACCAGGCGATATTCAAATTATGCAAAAGTGGCTCAAAAATCAAAATCTACTGGTGTGATCTAGCGCAACACTGTGCTCCCAAAATGTCCTCCCAAAAGCCAACGATTAACCCTGAGGAAGGTCAACGAATGATTTTCAAATCCTTAACCCCTAAACGCACATTCTAAACTCCGTCAGCAGCAGGAAAAATAATCCTTGATCCCCGAAGATATTACTTAAACCAAACCATAACATTAGTTATTTCAAATGAATATTCTCATTGCCTCTAAAAGTGGTTCAAGCACAAAAGAACGCAAATGCAATCGTGGGTGGGGTAAAGTCAAAAGGGCTTGATCAAAGCGAAAGTCACTCCAAAACAACAAATCAAGATCCAAAGATCTTGGTCCCCAACGATCCTCTCGTGTGCGGTCCCGTCCAAAACAGCTCTCCAGCTTTTGAAGTTCATGCAATAACCAAAGCCTGCTCAATGCCTGGTGAGATCACGATCCCCCTTCACCAATAACACTGCATGACATAAGGCGGCTGACCAACTGGTCCCCCCATAGGTGCTGTGTGATGGGACGCAGACCAGGAAAAAAGCAGCGGAGAGCTTTGGTTCTCTCCGGCAAAGGATTGGACCCTGACTTTAATAACACCCTGCAGCAAAGGCCTTACGGTCTTGAGAGTCTGCAGCGTCGAAATCCACCGCCTCGGCTTGCTGCGCGCTTGGCTGCGGGACTTGCCTGTGGACGTGCTCGATGAACCCACGGCGTTTCTGGACGCCACAGCGGCAGATCAGGTGCGCAGCGTGATTCGAGAGCGTGTTGGTGAGCGACTGGTGCTCGTGAGCACTCATGACCCGGAGCTGATCAATCAGGCCGATCAGGTGATTCGGCTTGAGCCTCAAGCCGGCGCCGTAGTTTTCCGGCACGCCTCAACACCACCTGACGGATAGAACGCATGTCACCCGTTTGCGGATCAATTAAATCCACTGGGGTTATGAGTTGGCGAATCAGCGTTGAAAAAACATGTAATGGGTGGTGGCTGAGATTCACCATGTGAGCGAAGTACCGCAGGCGATTCGTCACAGTCCATCCACCATCACCCAAGCTGCGCCAAGGCTGCTGTTGTGCTCTCTGAGCTTTAAGGCGTACTGCATTAGCTCTGCCGAAACGCCACGAAGCGCTTTTTTCCTTGAACGCATCGTCCATAGCCTGCCAGCTCTTTCGCACCGTGCGCAGGCGGCTCAGTTCAACCAGCTGAGCAGGGGGGAGCGCCCGCTCGAACCGATCGATGTCCACCAAATTGCGCAGGGCCATGTAGCGATCCACCGCCGCATGGCAGCAGGCATGCACCAAGGCATCGCGGCGCGACAGTGTTCTGACCAACTGTCTATTGATTGGCAGCTCTTCTCCGCGCTGCCAGAGCTCCTGAAACCGCGGTAATACCCCGCGAGCCCACGTTGCATGCCAGTGCAGATCGATCCACTGGCGATGGTTATGAACATCCCTGTGTAAGGAGATTTCGATCGACACAAAGCGGCTGTAACGCCCCCTTGCGGAGTCATCTCCCACGCAACTAGCGCCGTAACTCAACCCAAAGCCCACTGATTGCAGCAAGGCGATCGCCGCACCCACCTGAGAGGGATCCACAAACAGATCGCAGTCGCCTCGGCCGCGGGCCGTGATTGAACCGGTGGTTTGCAAGGCCAGAGGGATGCCTTTGATCACCAGCAAAGGGATGCCTGCTTCTGCAAACAACACGGCCATTTCCCGGGTGAGGCTGGCCAGGGCAAGGGCTGCCATCACTTCGCGGCGTGCTGCTCGCTGGAGCTCCGCTTGTAGGCCTGGCAGCAGATCGCCCACAGCAGGATCCCCCTGCAGGAACAAGTGCAGGCGGTGTCTTTGGATTCCTTGGAACAGCGCTGCTGGCGGCAAGGCCGCAAGCTGCTCGCGCAGTGCTTCTGACGCAGGAGGCGGCACAGATCCGACCTCAGTGGCCCGTTCACGCTGCAGCACCCATGCAGTCAGTGCTCGAACAGCCGCCAGCGTTTCACTTGCAATAGGTGTGACCAGAGCCGGTGGGTACACAGGCGAACATGGTGGGAACATTGTTGCTCTCATTCACAATCATGAGCACCAAGGGGAGCAACTTTTACCACGCATTCGCTCTCCACTGGGCTTCCGAGGGGCTGCTGATTCCGGAGCTGCCGCAAGCGGAACTCGACGCCGCTGAGGCAGCTCCCAGCGCAAGCATCACAATCCGGGAAGAGGATCCGCAGCGCTGGCCAAAGCTGGCGGGTGGGTCCCACGACACGCCGTTTCTGCAGATGACCCGCGGCGATCTACGCCTCAAGGTGGAAGGCATCGGACGCTTCCGAATCAGCAACGCAGAGCAGATCGCTTGGCAACGGGCTGATTTGAGCGTCAGCGATCAAGACCTGCGCACTTTCCTGCTGGGTTCCGCCGTTGGCGCCCTCATGATTCAACGAGGCATGCTTGTGTTGCACGGCAATGCCCTGGAACGCGACGGCGAAGCCATCGTGTGCATGGGCCACTCCGGTGCGGGCAAATCCACCCTTGCCTATGCGCTGATGCAGCAGGGCTGGCGGCTTCTGGCCGATGATCTGGTATCAATCACGCCTGATGGCCAGGTATTGCCAGGCATTCCGCGGATCAAGCTCTGGCATGACGCAGCCAAAGCCTTCGGGCTCGATCCGGAGGCGCTGCCGCCGATCCGCCAGGGCATGCAGAAATACTTGCTGCTGGGTGAGGCGATCGAGCGCGCCGTGCAGCCCTGCCTGCTTAGAGCTCTTTACCTGATCCGGCAGCAACGCCGGGACAGCAACGACCCGGACGACAGCCGTATCACCCGCATCAGCAGCCAAAAGCAGGCAGCGCTGTGCCTGCGCAATCAGGCCTTCCGGCGGCGTTTCGTGCGTGGTCTTGGTCAGGAGGGTGCAAACTTCATGGCCCTGGCGCGGCGGCTGCAGGAAGCGCCTCTCGCCACGTTGCCCACGCCCAGGGGGATCGCAGCGATGCAGACCTGGCTGAAGGGGCAATCTCTGCTCAGCGCCGCGGCAGAAGCCCAGACAACTGAAGAGCAAACGAAATGAGCGCGTCTGAGCCCTACTGGTACTTGGCCAGTTACCCGAAATCCGGCAACACCTGGTGCCGGGTGTTCATCACCGAGCTGCGCCGCCTTGCCGGCCTCAACAGCGCAGAAGCCACAGCAGCGGCCCAACAGGAGGAGCAGGAGCTGCGCCTCAACGGCGACCTGGCCACTGGCTCGATCGTGAGCAGCCGCCACTGGCTGGATGATCAACTGGGGATCGACAGCAGCGATCTGAGTTGGGCCGAGCTCGACAAAGTTCGCGGCAGGGCAGGACATCAGCAGGCGCTTTATTCCGAATGCCTTCGCTATCACAAGGTGCATGACGCCTTTGTGAGCCCAGATTCCGGAGTTCGCCCGGTGGTGCCAGTGGAAGGCTGCCGCGGTGCGGTGGTGGTGATGCGTCATCCCGCCGATGTGGCCGTGTCGCTCAGCCATTACTTCTCCTGGCCTCTTGAGCGTTGTGTGGCCTTTCTGCTGGATGAGCAGGCCGGCCTCTTTCGCTCCACCAAACGGGGCGCCCAACAGGTGCGCCAGTTCATGGGCACCTGGGCCAACCATGTGCACAGCTGGCTTGATCAAGAGCAGATCCCCATACTGATGCTTCGCTACGAGGATCTCCTTGCCGAGCCGCAACTCCAATTCAGCCGGCTGGCCCGCTTTCTGGAATTGCCAGAAGAGCCTGAGCTCATTACCGAGGCAGTACGCAACACCAGCTTTCAGACGCTGCAGGCCAAGGAGGAGAAGGAAGGAGGCTTCTCCGAACGCCCCGATGGCTGTGAACGCTTCTTCCGCTCCGGCCGCAGCGGTGAAGGGAAAGAGGAGCTCACTGCTGAACAGCTCGTGCAGCTTGAAGAGGCATTTGCCAGCATCCTCACCCGATGCCGTTATCAGATAAGCGGCACTTAAGGAATCTCTGGGCAACGGGGGTTGAGAGCCAACGGAGATCGGAAATCTCTCGTCTTGTCTTGATTTGAACCTGAGGCCAGGTCGTGTTGGCTCTTTCGGCTCACTTTCGACATCGTCTGACTGGCATTTGATCCTGAATTGAGGTGCTTGGGAGCACCATCTCCATGCTCATGCTGCTATCAGCAACCGACGCCGTCCGAGGAACAAATTCGTCAACGCTGCCAGCACACTGAGCTTGCAGCGGTTCTAGTGGCTCCGCCACGCTTGGCCTGCGTCCTCGGTAGGGATAGGCCACGTAGCCGGGTTTTCTGAAAGCCAAACTGCTGCTACCACCTCCGGTCGACTGCGTCTAGATCACCCGGAACGGATGCTCAACCTTGGCGCGGATATGAGCTTTGGCAGTCTCGATCAGATCTTGCAGCTTCCCGTCTGGTGTATCGGGAAGCGCTCGCCGCTTACCAGGTCGCATCGCCACTCTGAATTCCGCTGCAGCACCTGACATCTCGGGTCGTTTGGCGATGCCCTGGTAGCCAGCGTCGCCGTACACCACCTCCTCATCGCCATGCAGCAGCTCAGCAGCTGGGGTGAGGTCGTGAACATTGGCAGCCGTAACCACCACCGAATGGATCAGGCCGGAGTCCTTGTCCACGCCTGCGTGGACTTTCATTCCGTAGGCGAAGCCTTCTGCGAAGCAGTGATACCACTGGTTGCCCTTCTTGGTCTGGTGCATCTCTGGATCACGCTTCCCCTCCTTGTTCTTGGTCGAGCTGGGAGCAGCAATCAAGGTGGCATCCACGATTGTGCCTTGGCGCATCTTCATCCCACGTTCGCTGAGGTGGGCTTTGACGGTCTCATAGACGAAGTCTTCTGCGCAGCAGTAGATCTGCTCGCCAAGGTTGTGCTTCTCCAGCAGATGCCGGAAGGTCAGGATCGTGGTCTCATCGGGGATCCGATTGCTGATCAGATCGATGCCCGCAAAGCGGCGCATGGTGGGTACCTCGATCAGGGCCTCTTCCATCGCCGGGTCGCTGAGGGAATACCAATGCTGCAGAAGATGGATCCGCAGCAACTGCTGCGCAGAAGCCTGCGGCTACGTGGCCAAGGAATAGGGAGGCCGTCCGCCTTTCTTGCTGGCTTTGGGGTAATGGGGCTCGATCAAGGCGATCAACGCCTGCCATGGCACCACCAACTCCATATCAGAGAGAAACTTCTCCCGCTTGGTCTGCTTTTTGGCCGTAGTCAGCTCATAGTCCGAGAAGCCGAGCTGCTTTCCACCCATCAACCCAGTCCGGGCCTGCGATCACAGCACCATTGTCGCGTGGATCACCTGGGTTTCCCAGAGTCTCCTTAAGTCCACTCCGCTGCCCCATTCATCGCCTGAAGCAGCGGCTCCATTACAAAGCTGCGTAGATGCATCCGTGGATGGGGAAGGATCAGGTCAGGGTGCTCAAGGCGCAATTCACCCCAAAACAAAAGATCAAGATCGAGGCTGCGGGGGCCCCAGCGCTGCTCCAACGACCGCTCACGACCGAAGCGCCGTTCAAGCCCGTGCAACCGCTGCAACAAATCCAAGGCCAACGTTGCGGAGGGCGCAAGCGTGAGTCCCTTCACAATCACAACCGCATTGAGATAATCAGGCTGCTCGACCGGTCCAACGGGCTTGGTCTTCAACAGCTGTGACCAGGAACAGCAAAGGGCTTGAGCGGCCCAGCCTGCCAACAGATCCTCCAGTAAAGGCCGCACTACTACAAAAGTCTCGCGTGGTGTCCCCACCACACTGGGTCGGTTCGCACCCAGAGCCACCGCAACAGAAGCGTCACTGATAAAGGGCATCAGCGAGACTGGGGGGCACGGAAGGGCTGAGAGTGTTAATGGTTGCAACTGGTGTAGCGGTGAAGGACGACCAGGCCACTCGTGCCTTCCCACTGGCAGCTGTAACAGGCCATGGAACCCTCAAATTGGCACTCCTGCTGGCTGCGGTGGATCCAGGCTTAGGCGGCGTGATCATTGCTGGCGGGCGCGGAACGGGAAAGTCGGTGCTGGCTCGAGGCTTGCATGCTCTGCTTCCTCCCATCGACATCGTTGACCAAGAGGCAGCTGAAGACACGAAGCTGCCGGGACGCAACCTCGATCCACAGCATCCCCAGGATTGGGGCGAACGGCCACAAGCTCCACCCACAACGGTGATTCCAGCCCCGTTCATCCAAATCCCCCTGGGCGTTACGGAAGATCGCCTGGTGGGCTCCGTTGATGTCACCGCCTCCTTGGCCAGTGGTTCGCCCGTTTTCCAGCCGGGATTACTTGCAGAAGCACACCGCGGCGTGCTCTACGTGGATGAGCTGAACCTGCTCGACGACGGGATCATCAATCTTCTTCTCGCCGCCGTTGGCAGTGGCGAAAACCAGGTGGAACGGGAGGGGCTCAGCCTGAGCCACCCCTGCCGGCCCCTGCTGATTGCCACATACAACCCCGAAGAAGGGGCGATTCGAGATCACCTGCTGGATCGCTTTGCGATCGTCTTGTCCGCCAATCAAATCGTGAGCACCGAGCAACGGGTGGAGATCACCAACGCGGTGCTGGCTCACGGTCAGTGCAGCAGGAGCTTCTCAGAGCAGTGGAGCGAAGAAACCGATGCGCTCGCCACCCAACTGCTGCTGGCGCGGCAGTGGCTACCGGATGTGAAGGTCAGCAGCGAACAGATCGAATATCTGGTGACAGAGGCGATTCGCGGTGGCGTGGAAGGGCATCGCTCCGAGCTCTATGCCGTACGTGCCGCCAAAGCCCATGCCGCCCTCAGCGGGCGCGACCAGGTGGAAGCCGAAGACTTACAAGTGGCCGTTGCCTTGGTGATCGCCCCACGCGCATCGCAAGTACCCCCACCTGATCAACAGATGGAACCACCACCACCCCAGGAACAACAGCCACCTGAAGACCAACAGCCGCCACCTGAGGGCTCCGGAGACGAGGACGAGCCGGACAGTGAGGAGCAGGAGAGTGAAGACAACAGTGATGAGGATGACTCCCCTGAGGAGCAGGCGCCACCGTCGGTGCCGGAAGAGTTCATGCTCGACCCAGAAGCCGTGGCGATTGATCCCGATCTGCTGCTGTTCAACGCCGCCAAGAGCAAAAGCGGCAATAGCGGCAGCCGCTCCGTTGTGCTCAGTGACAGCCGCGGCCGCTATGTGAAACCGATGCTGCCCCGCGGCCCGGTGCGCCGCATCGCCGTTGATGCCACCTTGCGCGCTGCCGCTCCTTATCAAAAAGCGCGCCGAGCGCGGCAGCCTGACCGCGTCGTGATCGTGGAAGAATCAGATCTGCGCGCCAAGTTGCTCCAACGTCAGGCCGGTGCCCTGGTGATCTTTCTGGTGGACGCCAGTGGTTCGATGGCTCTGAACCGGATGCAGAGCGCCAAAGGTGCCGTGATTCGACTACTAACCGAGGCCTACGAAAACCGAGATGAGGTGGCACTGATCCCCTTCCGAGGCGATCAAGCCGAAGTGCTGCTGCCTCCTACCCGCTCGATTACGGCCGCACGGCGACGCCTGGAATCCATGCCCTGCGGCGGTGGCTCACCGCTCGCCCACGGCCTTACCCAAGCCGCACGGGTTGGTGCCAACGCCCTAGCAACAGGAGATCTCGGCCAAGTGGTGGTGGTCGCGATCACGGATGGGCGAGGCAATGTTCCCCTCAGCACCTCTCTTGGTCAACCGATACTGGAGGGAGAGGACAAGCCCGACTTAAAGCAAGAAGTGCTGGATGTTGCCACGCGCTATCGCATGCTTGGCCTCAAACTGTTGGTGATCGACACTGAGCGCAAATTCATCGGGAGCGGCATGGGCAAAGATCTCGCCGAGGCCGCTGGGGGCAAATATGTCCAGCTGCCAAAAGCGAGCGATCAGGCGATTGCTGCCGTGGCCATGGATGCTCTGAACACGGTTTAAGTCAGTGCGGTTTAAGGCTTGGTGACATCCGGGGTGCTGGCGGGATAGAGCTCGTTGAAAAACTGCCCTAAACCAATCGTGACGCTGCGCACAGCCGCCATGAATTGGGGGTCTGCCGTGAGTTTCTCAACATCACCACCCACCTCATCAAAGGTTGCCGTCAACGATCGAGCATTGCTCACCGTTTGCTTGAGGTCCGTCATCGTTGTGGGATTGTCGAAAGCGCTCACCACGTTGTTGATATGACGGCTGGCACTGGCGGCCTGAGCCGTGGCTTCATTGAGGTTGGAAATCGTGGGCGCAGCCCTCGCTAAATCAATGGTGAGTTGATTTGAAAGCTTTTGAATATCTGTCAACGTGGCATCGAATTGTTGGGTCGATCCCACCAATTTGGGAACCAGGTCTTCCTTCTTGACCTGTTCCAAAATCTCTTGGAGTGAGTTGGTAATGGTTGCGATGCTGGGAGCTTCGCTGCCTTGAATCGTCGCGCCCTCACACAAAACCCCCTGGCCCTTACAGCGTGCAGATTTAGGCATCGGTGCATCCTTCTTCAGGGGCGGGCCAAGACTGCTGAGGGCCACCTGGGAATCCCCACCCAACAAAGATGCTGAAGCCACGGTGGCTTGAACAGGAAGGGTTAGCTGGAGATCATCCTCAGAAATCTGGATCGACACCCTGACCGCCTGGGGCGTCACCTTGATGTCCGACACATTGCCCACCATGATTCCCCGATAGGTCACAGGGGAGCGAACCGCCAATCCGCCTGCATCCTCAAAATCGGCCGTCACACTCCAGGTCTTCGAGAAAGCCCGCTCACCCCGTAGCCAAAGCATGGTGCCGGCAAAGGCAACCACCGCGGCAATCACTGAAAATCCAACCATCCCCTCACGTACGCTCCTACGCATAATTCAGTGCTCAGCAGGCTGCATCGGTCCGCGCAGGTTACCCGTCCTGAACTGAACCACGTAGGGATTATCGGTTGTTCGGTAATCGTCCACGGTTCCGTCCCATTGGAAGCGGCCGCCGTAGAGCATCACGATGCGCTTCGCCGTGCGTTCAATGGTGCTGTGCACATGGCTGACCACCACCGAACACCCCTGCGCCACGGTGGTGGTTTTCACAATCAAATCTTCAATCCTCGTCGCTGCGACTGGGTCCAGGCCCGCTGTGGGCTCGTCGTAGAGCAAGAGAGGCATCGCGGCTTCATCGCGATCTGGATCGTCGATCAAGGCGCGAGCAAAGCTCACTCGCTTCTGCATCCCTCCGCTGAGCTCGCCGGGATATTGATGGGCGACTTCATACAAACCCACAGCCTCCAAGCAGGCCATGACGCGCTCACGAATCTGGGCCGGCCCCATCCGTCCAAGCCGGTTCAAGAGGAAGCCCACATTTTCCTCCACCGTTAAGGAGGCCAGCAGTGCTGGGTTCTGGAACACCAGCCGAACATCCGGCGGGCGGCGCTGATCGAGGCGCAGGTAGGGCTGAGGTTCGCCAAACAACCTCAGTTCACCGGATGTGGGCACTTGCAAACCAGCCAACAAGCGCAAGACCGTGGATTTCCCTGCTCCTGACGGGCCGACCACCGCGATGCGTTCTCCTGGTTTCATCAACAGATTCACCCCGTCCAGCACCGGGTGGGAACCCCATTGCATCGTGAGATCTCGCATCTCGACAACGGGTTTGAACGAGGAATCCCGCGCGTTAACCAAAGGGCTGAAGGCTGAACGTTGACTCATCCTGCCTGGATTGCCGTATAAGGATGGTCATCAGGGTCAACTTCCGTACAGTTCACCCATACCGATGGATTTGACGCCATCGCATCTGATTCCTTTTGACCAGCCCTCCACGCCGCGGAAATCGTCAGCGCGTCCGAGCCATGCAGGCGGAGCGGCAGCGCGATCTGATGCTGCGCTCCCGCAGAGCGATGAGCTGGTTGCAACCCGGCCTGGTGGTGAAGCGTTGGCTATTCACATCAGGGCTTGGATTGGTCTTAGCCCTGTTAGGAGCTGCCGTTTGGGCAGACCTGCAACCAATCTATTGGATGCTCTGGGCGATCCAAGAAGCCCTTGGCTGGATCACAAGGGTGCTACCGGGAGCGATCACGGGCCCTCTCGTTCTTCTGCTGGGCATTGGGCTGCTGCTCTGGGGGCAGAGCCAGAGTTTTGGCTCCATCCAACAGGCCTTAGCGCCGGAAAAAGACACGGTGTTGGTGGATGCACTGCGGGCCAAAAGTCGCCTCAATCGAGGCCCCAGCATCGTGGCGATTGGTGGTGGGACAGGCTTATCAACCCTGCTGAGTGGGCTGAAGCGCTACAGCAGCCACATCACTGCGATCGTGACCGTTGCCGATGACGGAGGCAGCAGTGGCGTGCTGCGTCGCGAACTCGGTGTGTTGCCTCCAGGCGACATCCGCAACTGCCTTGCAGCGCTCTCCACCGAAGAGCCCTTGCTCACCCGCCTGTTCCAATACCGCTTCTCGGCCGGCAGCGGCCTGGAAGGCCATAGCTTTGGCAATCTCTTTCTTTCCGCCCTCAGCGCCATTACTGGGAGCTTGGAAACAGCGATCACAGCCTCAAGTCGCGTCCTTGCCGTTCAGGGCCAGGTGGTCCCTGCCACCAATGCCGATGTCCGTCTCTGGGCTGAACTGGAGGACGGCACCCGCATTGAGGGGGAATCGGCGATCGGCAAGGCTCGTAGTCCGATTGTGCGGATGGGATGCCTGCCAGAAAAGCCACCGGCGTTGCCCAGAGCCCTGGAAGCTATTGCCCATGCCGATTTGATCTTGCTGGGACCAGGAAGTCTCTACACCTCCCTTCTCCCGAATTTGCTCGTGCCTGAATTGGTCACTGCGATTCAACGCAGCCGCGCGCCCAGGCTTTACATCTGCAACCTGATGACTCAACCAGGAGAAACGGATGGGTTGGATGTGAGTGGTCACCTTCACGCCATCGAAGCGCAATTGGCTTCGCTCGGTGTGAGCAAACGCTTATTCGACTGCGTGCTTGCTCAGGAGGAAATCGGGGAATCTGACCTTTTGGCTCACTATCGCCAGTTGGGCGCAGAACCCGTGATCTGCGACAGCAGGCAGTTGCAACAAGAAGGATTTGACGTCATGCAAGCCCCCCTTCAAGGGAGCCGTCCCACCGCAACGCTCCACCACGATCCCCGCAGTCTCGCCTTAGCCGTCATGCGCTTTTACAGACGGCATAAGCGTGACAATCAAAACGCTTAATTAGTAAGCGTCTTGCATCTCATAAAAATCGGGTTGCACATAATCCTTGCGAAGCGGCCAACCGGTCCAGTCTTCAGGCATGAGTAAACGCTTGGGATGGGGATGGCCTTCGAAATGGATGCCAAACATGTCGAAGGTTTCACGCTCCTGCCAATCCGCACCACGAAACAGCCCGTAAAGGCTTGGAAGACTCGGTTCTCCTTCCCGAGACAAGAACACCTTCAAACGCACTTCACGCAGGGTGTCTCTCTTGCCATCGATGAGCTCAGCCATCGCCACAAAGTGATAGAAGCAGACAAGCCTTTCGCCAGGGCCCTCGTCATATCCGCCCTGACACTGCAAATAATCAAAACCATTGCTTTTCAAGGCAGCAGCGATGACTTGCAGAAAGAGAGCCTCAACGCCAATTTGCTCGATCCCGAGATGGTCGGCGTCTAGGGCCTCATGCTCGAAGCCTTGCTTGTTCAGCCATAGGCTCACAGGCCCCGGCTGAGGAGATGCAGCAACAGGAACCTCTGCAGCTGACTGCTTCTCGGGAGAGTTAGGACTCATGAGGACGTACCGGAGGAGACGGGCTCAGCGGATTCAGTTTGCTCTGGGGCAGCCATCGGAATGCCTGCTCCAGCGGCCAGGGCTGCAACCTGCGTATCAGCACGCAAGTAGGAACCATTCACGATCGGTTCAACCGGAACCATCGCGTGATCCACAGTGCAATAGCGGTGGGTTTGTTTGAGCTGGAGGCGATCACTGATCGACTCATTCCCAACTTTTTTGCGCAGCTTGATCACCGCATCAAAAATTGCTTCCGGGCGTGGTGGACATCCGGGCAAATAAAGATCCACCGGGATCAATTTGTCGACGCCACGAACAGCGGTGGTGGAGTCAGCGCTGAACATGCCCCCCGTAATCGTGCAAGCTCCCATCGCGATGACATATTTCGGTTCCGGCATCTGTTCGTAGAGACGAACCAAGGCTGGACCCATTTTCATCGTGACGGTGCCAGCAACGATCAATAGATCGGCTTGCCTGGGCGAGCTGCGAGGCACCAGTCCGAAGCGGTCAAAGTCGAAACGCGAACCGAGTAGAGCAGCAAACTCGATAAAGCAACAGGCCGTTCCGTACAGCAGGGGCCAAAGGCTGCTGAGACGAGCCCAATTGTGCAAGTCATCCAGGCTCGTCAGGATGATGTTTTCACTGAGGTCATTGGTGACCGTGGGCGACCCGTCTGCAGCACCACCAACGGGCCCACAACTTGCTTCACGAAGGTCGCGAAGGGACTGAATCGAAGGGCTATCGCCGGTTGACGTCATGGTGATGGGGTTGGTCATCAATCAGCTCCACTCGAGGGCGCCTTTGCGCCATGCATAGGCCAATGCCACGAGCAGGATGGTAATAAAAACGAGGGCTTCGATGAATGCCAACAATCCCAAGCGGTGGAATGCCACAGCCCAGGGATAGAGGAAGACCGTCTCGACATCGAAGATGACAAAAACAAGCGCAAACATGTAGTAGCGGATATTGAACTGAATCCAAGCTCCACCGATCGGCTCCATCCCGGATTCGTAAGTGAGTTCACGCTCTCCACCCTGGCTGCGAGGAGCCAACAGCTTGTTGGTCACCAACGCCAACACCGGCACCGCTGCTGCAATCAGCAGGAACCCCAGGAATGCGTCGTAACCCGGCAGCACAAACATTGAGGCAGCCCCTTTGTGGAACTCAGTCTGGCATTCGCAGACCACCTCTGTCGTTCAACGTCCCAACGCCGATAGAGTCTTGTCACCTGGAAGAGGAGCGGTGAGCGACGAGATCAGCCCATCAGCGGAAGTTCCCGCAGAAGTTGACCCCCCTGCAGAGGTGTCTCTGGCGCCTGAAGCCATGGCGACGGAAGACGAGGCTCCTGCCAGCAAGGAAAGCGAACCAACCGACCCACGCACGCACCGGTTCGAATGCCGAAGCTGTGGTTACGTCTACGACCCCGATGAAGGGGTTAAGAAGCTCGGGATCGCTGTCGGCACGGCTTTTGAAGATCTCGACCCGATCGGCTTCCGTTGTCCGGTGTGCCGCAGCAGGGTCGGAGCCTTTACCGATATCGGGCCTCGCTCCAAGGCCAGTGGCTTTGAAGAGAACCTTAATTTCGGTCTTGGAGTTAACCGCCTCACTCCTGGCCAAAAAAATGTACTGATTTTTGGCGGGCTAGCCCTCGGCTTTGCATTTTTCCTCTCCCTCTATTCCCTGCGCTGAGACCCCCTCTGATCCCAATGAAGCAACTGCTTACCCCTCTCTTCAACCTTGTCTTGGTGGCCTGCATCGGCCTCGGTCTCGGCGGGTGTGTCACCACGCGATTACCGATGGCACAGTCCAGCCCCTGGCAAGCCATCGACCTCAACACCCAGGGAAATCCTCTGGATGTGGCCTTCACGAACGCCGATCACGGATTTCTGGTAGGCAGCAACAGACTGATTCTTGAGACCAATGATGGCGGCGCCAGTTGGAATGAACGCAGCTTGGATCTTCCAGAAGAAGAGAATTTTCGCCTCATCAGCATTGCCTTCGACGGTGACGATGGCTGGATTGCCGGTCAGCCTGGTTTGCTGATGCACACCAGCGATGGTGGCAACAATTGGACCAGGCTCTTCCTTGACACGAAACTTCCCGGCGAGCCCTACTTGATTACGGCGCTTGGACCCAACACAGCCGAACTAGCCAACAATGTTGGCGCTGTGTATCGCACCAGTGACGGAGGCGGAAGTTGGGAAGCGGAAGTGAGTGATGCCGCAGGGGCGATTCGCGATCTACGCCGCGGCCCTGGGGGGGGGTATGTGAGCGTGAGCAGCCTGGGCAACTTCTATGCCGGATGGGCCCCTGGGCAAGACGTCTGGCAGGTCCACCAGCGAGTGAGCAGTCAGCGACTGCAAAGCATCGGCTACCAACCCGATGGAAAGCTTTGGATGGTGGCTCGAGGCGCTCAGATTCGTTTCAACGAAGACGACGTTGACAACGAGAACTGGAGCAAGGCGATCATCCCGATCACCAATGGCTACGGCTACATGGACATGGCCTGGTCCGATGACGGTGCGATTTGGGCAGGTGGCGGCAATGGAACCTTGCTGGTGAGTCGTGACAACGGCGATAGCTGGGAGCGGGATCCTGAAGCCAATCAGACCCCCACGAATTTCAACCGTTTCGTGTTCGATCACAGTGGCAATCAGTTCCATGCCTTCCTTCTCGGCGAACGCGGAAACCTTCTGCGTTGGTCGGCGACCAGCTGATCCACGGGATTCGAGAGCTGCTCTGACAACGCTCTGTAACCAGTGCGGTTTGAGCAGCGCGAGTTTGGGGCAGCTGCCCTAAGATCAATCAGCTGATACGCCCGACGCTATGGCTGCCGGCTCCACCGGGGAACGCCCGTTTTTTGAAATCATCACCAGTATTCGTTACTGGGTGATTCATGCCATCACCTTGCCATCCATTTTCTTGGCAGGTTTCTTGTTTGTGTCCACAGGCCTCGCTTACGACGCCTTCGGCACACCTCGTCCAGATGCTTATTTCCAAGCCTCTGAGAGCAAAGCTCCCGTTGTGAGCCAGCGTTATGAGGGCAAATCTGAACTCGACCTGCGCTTGAAATAAGCCATGACACAGACTCCCGCCACCTCAACGCCTCGCAATTACCCAATCTTTACGGTGCGTTGGCTTGCTTTGCACACCTTGGGTGTTCCCACAGTCTTTTTCTTGGGTGCCCTAGCTGCGATGCAGTTTATTCGCCGCTAATCACCCAACGAAATCTCCATGGAGCGCAATCCCAACCCGAACAATCTCCCGGTTGAACTCAACCGCACCAGCCTTTACCTAGGGCTGCTGATTGTTTTTACGACTGGAATCCTTTTCTCCAGCTACTTCTTCAACTGAAGGACTGAATCATGAGCGGCAAGAAATCTAATCTGCCTGATGGTCGTATCCCAGATCGTCTCCCCGATGGCCGACCAGCAGTTGCCTGGAAGTCACGCTGGACTGAAGGCACCCTTCCCCTCTGGCTTGTTGCCACAGCAGGGGGCATGGCAGTGATCTTTGTTGTGGGCTTGTTCTTTTACGGCTCCTATGTGGGCGTTGGTTCTGCCTAACCACCATTCAACATTGACTTCATTGCTTCCCATTCACTGCTGTGGATGGGATTTTTTATTGGAAACCAACCATCAAGGCATCACGCCGTCAGGAAAAGACGAGGCCAACTAATTTGATGCATGGTTCTGATCGAGCAAAAGGTGCGAAATAACACAACCTGGCGCTGATCCTCTTATACAGTTGAAGTACTAACAGAAAAGGCTGTTACGGAATGTCCTGTTCAGCCGATCACGGGCAGAAAATGGAGTCCCGTCGCAACAGGCGACCGAAAGTCAGGCAACTTGTTTGCCCGGTCCACCAGGACCAAATTCTGCGGGGCAACGGAAAAAAATATTTTTTGCATTTATTGAGCGCAGAAGCGTTGCGGCAACGGGGCATGAAGGCCAAAACGGCACGACTCGTGATCAAGGCCTATCCAGTGTTTGTGTTGAGCAACGAGTGGCTTGAGGAGTTGTTCTGCGAACAATGCGGCAGCAACCATTGGTGCCACATCATCAAACATTCCCCTGATCAATACAGCGTGCGCTGGGCGCCCCAGCATCTTTGGGAGCAGGTGGCCCATGTTGACCCCAGCGTGGCCAATCCAACCGTGAGCGAATACACCCGCAAGCAAGCCCGCAGGCACCAACAAAAACGGGTGGATGGGAAACGCTTTTACGGTTGATAAAAATGCTGATACCAATCAGCAAATCGTTGGATGCCTTCTTCAATCGGGGTTGAAGGCTTAAAGCCAACCCAAGCTTCTAAAGCCTCCGTGTTTGCAGCCGTGGCCACCACATCACCGGGCTGCATCGGCTGAAAATCCTTGATCGCTTCCCTGCCCAACGCCTGCTCCATCACCTCAATAAAACGCAGCAGTTCGGTGGGCTGACTGTTGCCGATATTGAACACGCGATGGGGGGCAGCGGCAGTGGCCGGGTCAGGCTGCATCGGATCAAAGTCAGGATTCGACGTAGCTGGCTTGTCGCAGCAGCGCAACACGCCCTCCACGATGTCGTCGATATAGGTGAAATCACGCTGCATTTTGCCGTGATTGAACACCTTGATCGCTTCGCCCGCCAAAATCGCTTTCGCAAACAACATTGGAGCCATATCCGGCCTGCCCCATGGGCCGTAGACCGTAAAAAAGCGCAAGCCAGTGGCTGGCAACCCATACAGATGGCTGTAGGTGTGTGCCATTAATTCATTGGCTTTCTTGCTGGCCGCATAGAGACTCACGGGGTGATTCACCGCTTGCTGTTCGTGGAACGGCAAATTGCGATTGCCGCCATACACCGAACTGCTCGAGGCATAGACCAAATTCTCAACGCCGTGATGTCGACAGCCTTCAAGAATGTGGCCAAAACCCACCAAATTGCTCTGGATGTAGGCAGCTGGATTTTCCAGCGAGTAGCGAACACCCGCCTGAGCGGCAAGATTCACCACCACGCGCGGTTGCTCTTTCGCAAACAGCTTGAGCAAGGCTTCGCCGTCCTCCAAGGCCAGCCGCTGGAAACGCCAAGCTCCAGCGGTTGGCACGGCCAGCGCCTCGATGCGAGCAAGGCGTGCCTGCTTCAGGGCTGGGTCGTAGTAATCATTGAGATTGTCAATGCCGATCACACGATCGCCGCGTTGGAGCAGTCGCTCGCACAACGCGGCTCCAATGAAGCCAGACGCACCTGTGACCAGAATCGGTCGTGTTGATAACTGAGACGACAACGGGCTCACGCCTCACCCTCGCCAACACGCCAAACATTCAGACCTGCAGATTCAACTTGTTTCGGGTCGACAACCCCGCGAGCATCAAACACCCACGCTGGTTTGCGCATCAGAGGTGCCAAGGTTGTCCAATCCAGCTCCCGGTACTGCTGCCACTCCGTAAGAATCAGCACGGCATCAGCACCCTGCAGCGCTGAAGCAACATCAGTGCTGGGCCACCAGGTGGCCTCCCCGCTTAAGGCGCCACGCGTTGGTCCGGCATCCGCCTGCGGTTCGCTGCTTGCAATCAGCTTTAAATCGCGGCTGATCTGTTCCGGATCCACCTTCGGGTCATGAATGGCCAGCTGGGCCCCCTCTTCCAGAAGATCGCTGCAAATGCGGATCGCTGGGGCCTCGCGTGTGTCGTTGGTATCAGCCTTAAACGCAAAGCCCAAAATCGCCAAGCGTTTGCCCGTGACCGTGCCAAACAATTTCTGCACCACCAGGCGGGCGATCCGGTGCTGTTGCCAAGTATTGAGAAGAACCACGCTCTCCCAATAGTCGGCCACATCCGGCAAGCCGAAGTGACGGCAGAGATAGACCAAATTGAGGATGTCTTTCTGGAAACAGCTGCCACCAAAACCAGGGCCTGCACTCAGAAATTTGGGTCCAATGCGGCTATCGGTGCCGATCGCCTTCGCCACCTCGCGCACATCCGCACCGGTGGCCTCACACAGAGCCGCAACCGAATTGATCGAGCTAATTCTCTGCGCCAGAAAGGCGTTGGCGGTGAGCTTGGACAGCTCGCTACTCCACAAATTGGTGCGCAGAATCTTCTCTTCAGGCACCCACTGTTTGTAAATCTCTGCCAAAGCATCGATCGCCTCAACGTTTTCTCCACCGATCAAGACGCGATCAGGGCTTGCCAGATCGCGAATCGCCGTCCCCTCTGCCAAAAATTCGGGATTAGACAGCACCGAAAAAGTTTTCGGCTCCGAGGCTGAATCAACGGCCCCCAAAATCGCCTTAACGGCTTCCGCCGTGCGGACAGGAAGGGTGCTTTTCTCCACCACAATCGTGTGGCCCACAGCAGCCTTCGCCACCGTGCGCGCGCAGGCTTCCACCCAGCGCAGATCACTGGCCTGCCCTGCTCCCAATCCCTTGGTCTTGGTGGGTGTGTTCACGGAGATGAACACCATGTCTGCCGTGGCAATCGTGTCCTCCACCGCCGTGGAGAAAAACAAATTGCGGCCGCGCGCCCGCTCCACCACCGCATCGAGGCCTGGCTCATAGACAGGCAACTTAGAAAGATCGCTGTTGTTCCAGGCATCAATCCGGTCCTGATTGATGTCCACAACCGTGATCTTCACATCCGGGCAACGATCGGCGATCACGGCCATCGTGGGTCCACCCACATAGCCAGCGCCGATACAGCAAATCGATCGAATCGGAGGATTGCTGCTCATCGGGGAAGCTATGGCGCCGTCTTTGATCTCGGCAGGTTATCGCTGTTTGGTCAGGTAAGACAGGGCGTCCTCCCAGCTGAGTTGCTGTTCCTCAGCCTCACCCCGCAAGGACTTCAGCCGCAACTGGCCTGCCAGCGCCTCTTCATCGCCAAGCACCACAGCCCATGGCGCCCCTGAGCGATCAGCACGCTTGAACTGCTTGCCGAACGCCGCGCTCGAGCCATCCAACTCAACAGCGAGGCCTGCCGCCCGTAATTTCCGGGCCAAGGTCAACGCTTGAGGCTCCGCCTGCTCGCCGCGATTGATGAGATACACCAGCGGTGCTGAGGTTGCTGTGAGCCGGGCGGCAGGTCCACCGGGATCGGCTTGCGCAGCGGCGGCGATCACCAGCAACAGGCGCTCCATCCCTAAGGCCCAGCCGATTGCCGGCGTGGCGGGGCCACCCAACTGCTGGATCAGGCCGTCGTAACGACCACCGCCACAGACCGTGGCCTGGGCACCGAGTTGATCGCTGGTGATTTCAAAGGCGGTGTGCCCGTAGTAATCGAGACCGCGCACCAAGCGGGGATTGAGTTGATAGGGAATCTGCAGCGCGGTCAGCAGGGCGCGCACCTCATCAAAGCGATGGATGCTCTCCTCGCTGAGGGCTCCTAACAATGTTGGAGCCTCGTTCAATAGCAGCTGGGTGCCCTTGTTTTTGCTGTCAAGAATGCGCAGGGGGTTGGTGCTGAGGCGCTCCTGGGAGTCTGGATCTAACTGTTCAACGCGCTGCTCGAGCCAGCCCACCAGCTCAGCGCGAAAGCGCTGACGATCCTCAGGAGTGCCGAGGCTGTTGATCTCGAGCTTGAGACCTTGAATCCCTAAAGCAGAAAGTAGGTCCCAGGCCAGAGCAATCACCTCAGCATCACTACGGGGGCTGCTGGCCCCGAGGAATTCCACGCCGATCTGGTGAAACTGGCGCTGACGGCCGGCCTGAGGACGTTCATAACGGAACATCGGACCCCCGTACCACAGCCGCTGAGGCCCCTGGCTCAGCAAGCCATGCTGCAAGGTTGCTCTCACCACAGAGGCGGTACCTTCAGGGCGCAGGGTGCAAGAGCGGTCACCACGATCCACAAAGGTGTACATCTCCTTGCCCACCACATCGGTGGCCTCACCAATGCCCCGCGCAAACAGGTCCGTGAATTCGAGCAACGGGGTACGAATTTCGTCTAAGCCTGCGCAACGAAAGTGTTCGCGCGCCACCGACTCCACGGCCTGCCAACGTCTTGTCTGCTCCGGCAGCAGATCAACCATTCCGCGCAACGTCTGCAGCTGACTCACAGCGCCATCACCATTCCAAAGGCAGTCTGCCGTTTCACAACTTGAATGGGCCCTATCCCCCTCAGAATGCTTGGAGATAGGGATGGACCAATGGCCCAGCTGCTGATTACGGGCGGAGCCGGCTTCATCGGCAGCCATACCTGTCTCGTGCTGCTAGAAGCGGGTCATCAGTTGTTGGTGCTGGACGATTTCAGCAACAGCTCAGCCGTTGCCCTTAAGCGGGTCGCCGAACTCGCAGGCACTCGCTTGCAGCGTGATCAACCAACCCTGATCAAGGCACCTGACACATTCACCCTGGTCGAGGGAGACATCAGGGACGCCCCATGCCTGGATGCACTCTTTGCAAGCGCCAAAGCTTGCGGCCAACCGATTGACGCGGTGATTCATTTCGCGGGACTCAAGGCTGTCGGTGAATCGGTTCAACAGCCTTTGCGCTATTGGGATGTGAACGTTGTGGGCACGCAGCGCCTGCTCAGCGCAATGGACCAGCACAACTGCCGCACCATGGTGTTCAGCAGTAGCGCCACCCTTTACGGCTACCCCGATCAAGTACCGATTCCGGAAACGGCCCCGATCCAACCAATCAATCCCTACGGCGCCAGCAAACACGCCGTGGAAGAGCTTCTCGCCGATCTAGCCGGCTGCAGCGGTGCAGCGGAACCGATCCAAGCCAGCGGCGCTGGCTGGCGGATCGCCCGGTTGCGCTACTTCAATCCCGTAGGCGCCCATCCCAGTGGCCGAATTGGCGAAGACCCGAACGGCATCCCCAACAATCTGTTCCCATTCATCACGCAGGTGGCCGTGGGCCGCCGGCCGGAACTCACCGTGTTTGGTGATGACTGGCCGACGCCGGATGGAACCGGAGTGCGCGACTACATCCACGTGATGGACCTCGCCGAAGGTCATCGAGAAGCGCTGCATTCCCTTCTCAGTGCTGATCCCCAATTGCTCACCCTCAATCTGGGGAGCGGGCAGGGAGCGAGCGTACTGGATGTGGTGAAGGCCATGGAAGCGGCCAGCCAGCGAGCGATCCCCTATCGCATCGCGCCCCGGCGTCCTGGCGATGCCGCGATCACCGTGGCCAATCCAGCCCTAGCAGCCCAACAGCTCCATTGGCGGACGCAACGCTCGCTCGCCGAGATCTGCCGGGATGGCTGGGCTTGGCAACAGGCCAATCCGAATGGCTATGGAGATGGATGCCGCTGACCAGCCCTCAGCATCTCGTGTTGGCGGGTGGTGGGCACAGCCACGCCCTGGTGCTTCTCACTTGGTGCATGCATCCGCAACGGCGACCGGCTGGATTGATCACCTTGGTGAATCAGCAGAGCTCAACTCTGTATTCCGGGATGATTCCCGGCCTGATCGCCGGCCATTACAAACGCTCTGAGATCGCCATTGACCTCCGCCGCCTCTGCGATCGGGCCGGCGTTTCGCTGGTGATCGCCGAGATCACCGGTGTGGACGTGAGCCAACAGCAGCTGCAATTGCGAGACCGGCCCGCCCTGAGCTTCAGCCAACTCAGCATCAACGTCGGAGGCGGCACACATCCAGGTCCTCTGCTTGCGATCAAGCCTCTGAAACCAGCCCTGGAAGCGCTGGACTCGGCCCAGGGCCCGGCCTCCCCTCCATTCCAACTCCTGGGCAGCGGCCTGGCAGCCATGGAGGTGGCCATGGCGTTGCGGCAGCGCTGGCCCAAGCGCAGGCTGCAACTCCTCCATAGGCCCGAAACGGTACCGAGCCAGCTGCTCTCCAGCCTCAGCCAGCTCAAGATTGACGTGCTGCCGAGCACGGCTCTCAACCCCTCCGGGCCAGGGCTGCGCTGCACGGGAAGCCAAGCCCCTGAATGGCTGAGCTCCAGCGGCTTGCCCTGTTGCCCAGACAGCGGCCGGGTTCGCACTCTGGCCAGCCTTCAGGTGCTGGGACAACCAGCGATTTTTGCAGCCGGAGACTGCGCGGTGATCAACGAGCAACCCCGCCCCCCCTCTGGCGTATGGGCCGTTCGCGCTGCTGCCACCTTGGCGCACAATCTCCGTGCCGCCAGTGAAGGGGATCGATTACGTCAATGGCGGCCTCAACGCCGGGCCTTGCAACTGCTGGGCGGGGTGAATCCAGAGGGCTGCCCCCAAGCCTGGGCCCTGTGGGGAGGGATTCAAATCGGTCCCCACCCCTTGATTTGGCGCTGGAAACAACGCATCGACCGCCAGTTCATGAAGCGGTTTGATCAAGCTCCCGCCATGGAGTCCAAAGCGATGGATTGCCGGGGCTGCGCGGCCAAGCTCCCCGCCGCCCCCCTGGAAGCAGCCCTGGAAGCAGCAGGGCTGAAATCGCTTGGCACGGCGCCAGAAGACGCCGCCAGCCTTGGCAACGACTGGCTGCAAAGCGTGGACGGCTTCCCTGCCTTGATCAGTGATCCATGGCTCAATGGCCGGCTCACCGCCTTGCACGCCAGCTCTGACCTCTGGGCCTGTGGCACCAGCGTGGCTTCCGCGATGGCCGTGATCACCCTGCCCAAGACAGCAGCTGCGCTGCAGCGGGAGCTGCTGAGCCAAACCCTCTCGGGACTGCGTTCTGCCTTCGAGCCCCAAGGGGCCCAATTGATTGGGGGGCATACCTTAGAGGCTCGCTCAGAGGCCCCCACCCCGCTATCGCTCGGGCTGCAAGTCAGCCTGAGCGTGAATGGAAAACGTCCCGCTCGGCCCTGGACGAAAGGGGGACTGCGGGCAGGGGACCAGCTGCTGCTCTCACGCCCCCTCGGAACTGGCGTGCTGTTTGCCGCGGCCATGGCCGGTGCCGCCCAACCAGAGGATCTCGACCATGCCTTGGCGCAGATGGGGACGAGCCAGCACCCCATCGTTGAGCAGCTGCAGACGCTGATCAGCCTTGAACCCGAGACGCTCCTGAGCTGCACCGATGTGACTGGTTTTGGGCTGCTGGGCCATCTCGGTGAAATGCTCCAGGCCAGCCACCACCAGTTGCAAGTGGTGCTCGATGCGAGCGCCATTCCGGCCTTGCCTGGAGCCTTAAAGCTCTTGAAAAAGAAGTACGCGAGCAGCTTGGCGCCAGCCAACCGCAGGGCCTGGTCGTTGCTCGATCCCACGCAGGACCAACCAGCGAAAGTGATCCTTGCTCGCGCAGGCAGCGGCGGCGCTCCCGAGGACGATCAGGCCATGCTCGAACTGCTTGTGGATCCCCAAACCTGCGGACCTCTGCTGCTGGGCTGTTCCGAATCCATGGCGAACGCCTTGCTTCAAGCCAACAACACGCCGTGGCATCGCATTGGTGTGGTCAGCGCATCGCGCGCAGACGCTGCCGGCGCAAGCGCTGCAATTCCGCTCCGAGCGCTGGGCCCGGCTGCCAACCCTGGGCCAACAGATCTTTAGCGGAGAGTGGAGAGGTGCAATGGCGCCAGCGCCCCCACCAGCGCAACAACGGTCTTTTCTGCGCCGGGTTCTGACTCACCAGCAACGCCACCGCTTCCGCACCCCAGGCCTGCTGCTCCAAGGCATCACACCATTCCTCCGCCGTCCAGCCAGCCGAGGCGACCTCGCACGCGTTGGCTGGCAGCCAAGCGCTGAGCGCCTGCATCTGCTGCAACCAGCGCTGCTGTTGCTGGGGCAATTGCAGCCGAGCCGCCAACGCCAGTGGATCAGCGGCTCCCGCCACAAGCGCTAGCAACAACGGCAGCTGCAGCCGCTGGGCCTGAAGCAAACGCCGAATCAAACGAGAATCAGTCTGGAGGGCAGGGTCCAGCAACCTCAGGGCACCCCAGGAGTGGAGAGCTTCAAGGGCCGCTAGCCATGGTTCTTGGTCAAACAGCAGCTCCAATTCCATCCGCAGCCGCGTAGCGAGGGCGGGGGGAGCCGCAGCCGGCGGATCCCCATGGGTCCATGACCATGGCCAGGCCTCCAGCGTTTGATCGATCTGCTGCTGAGCCTCTGCTGCCAAGACAAACGCCAAGCGCGCGACATAACGGCCGGCACGCACCACGCGCGTGGGGTCATCGGTCACGCTGGAGGCGTGCAAGAAGGCAAGTTCACGGCGCTCAAGATGGCCCTGGCCGCCGTGCTGGTCCAAGAGCAAGGGCTCACCATGGCCAGACAGCGGTAGCTCCAAGGCCATCGCATTCACCGTGAAATCCCGACGCTCCAGATCTCGCTCCAAGGAGCCGCTCTCGACCACTGGGTTTTCGCCCGGAGCCGGGTAATGCTCTTGCCTGGCCGCAGCGAGATCGATCAGCACGCCATCGAAGGACAGCTCCGCTGTGCCGTAGGCCGTGTGGATGCGAACGTCCTTGACCCGCTGATCTCCATAGTCCTGCTCAAGAGCCGCCGCAAACTCCGAGGCCGACCCCTCGATCACCAAATCCAAATCCGGCAACGTTCGCCATGGATCTCCGTGCTGATCGTGCAGCAAGGCATCACGCACAGCGCCGCCCACGAGGGCTAAACGGGTGACTCCAGCGGCTGATGCGCTGGCCTGAAGTGCCGGCAAGAGCTGGACAGGAAGGCCTGGACGCTCCACCCGCTCAGCCTCCAGCAGGCTCAATAGGTGCCAAGCGCGGGTCGAGAATTTTCGGCCCCATGCCCGCAAATTTCACGGCAATCGACACCTTTTCACCGCTGCCAAAGGTGTGGGTGATCTCCCCAACACCAAAGCTGGCATGAATCACCTGATCGCCCACACTCCAGCTTTTCCCTGGGGATGGTCCGGCCTGGCGGCGACGCACGGCATTGGCGGGCGCTCCGGTTGCCCCACCGGAAGCCACCCGTTGGGAATCTTGGCGGTCAACACGGGTGAGTCGCTCGAGGCGCTGCTCACGGCGCAGCGCCGCTCCCCCGCTTTGAGGGACATCGCCCTGCACGAGACCTTCCGGCAATTCAGACAGAAACACGCTGGGCATGGCTGGCTCGCGCATGCCGCCCCACAAGCGCCTCTCACTGGCGTGGGAGATGAATAAACGCTCTTTGGCCCGGGTGATGCCGACATAACAAAGCCGGCGCTCCTCTTCGAGCGATGCCGGATCATCGAGGGAGCGATAGCTCGGGAACAAGCCCTGCTCCAAGCCAACCAGGCAAACCACTGGAAATTCGAGTCCCTTACTGCTGTGCAACGTCATCAAAGTGACCCTGTCGGCCGCCGTGTCCTTGCTATCCGCATCACTGGCGAGCGCGGCGGAGGCCAGAAATCCCTCGAGGTCTCCCTCATCATTTTCTTCCTGATATTGAAGACCCGCATTCACCAACTCCTGCAGATTGCGGCGGCGCTCCTCGGCCTCATCGGAACCGTCGGCGATCAACTCGCTGACATAGCCGCTTTTCTCCATCACCTCTTGAATCAGTTCGGATGGAGTTGCCGCATGAATGCGTTCCTTCAGGCTGTTGATCAATTCACAGAACTGAAGCAGCCCTCTGGCGGAACGGCCTCCCAGGGAACGCACCGCCTCGGGATCGCTGACCACATCCCACAGCGGGATCCCCAGCTGATTAGCAGCGTCGGTTAAGCGCTGAATGGTGGTTTTACCAATCCCGCGCTTGGGCACATTGATCACCCGCAGCAAGCTGACGGTGTCGGCTGGATTAATGAGCAGGCGTAGGTAGCCCAACAGGTCTTTGATCTCGCGACGGTCGTAGAAACGCAAGCCCCCAACCACCACATAAGGAATGCGCCAGCGCACCAGGGATTCTTCGATCGCTCGGGACTGGGCATTGGTGCGATACAGCACGGCCATATCTTTCCAGCTGAGATCTGGATTGGCGGCCTCCATCATTCGCATCCGATGCACCACCGCTTCCGCTTCAGCGATTTCGTCATCACAACGGGTGAGTGAAATCAATTCACCCTCACCACGCGTGGGACGCAGCACCTTATCGATCCGCTCGCTGTTATTGGAAATCAGGGCATTCGCAGCCTCTAAAATGGTGGCGGTGGAACGATAATTCTCTTCTAATTTCACCATTGTGCGGGTGACATCGTCAGGAGCCTTATCACCAAAATCGTCCTGAAACCCCATTAAAATGGTGAAATCTGCGGCACGGAAGCTGTAAATACTCTGATCTGCATCACCCACCACAAACACCGATCGGCCTGACCAATTATCCACTGTTTGCGGCTCTTTCCCATCCGTTACCAGTAGCTTAATTAACTCATACTGGGTGCGATTCGTGTCTTGATATTCATCAACTAGCACATGCCGAAACCGGCGATACCAATACCCGCGCACTTGCTCATTCTGCTGAAGCAACTGCACAGGAAGGAGGAGAAGATCATCAAAATCCAGGGCATTATTGGCAGCCAATGCTTTGCGATAACGCCTATACACATCGGCGCTGAGCTTGCCCCGCTGTCCTTCGGCGTTGGCTTCTAAATCGTCGGGTGACCAGCCTTGATTTTTGGCATTGCCAATCGCCCAACGTACTTTTTTGGGCTCAAAGCGTTTTGGATCAAGCTGCAACTCCTGGGTCACAATCTCCTTCACCAAACTCTGAGCATCCGCCTCGTCATAAATGGAGAATTGCTTCGTCCAAGTGAGGCCTTCTGGATCCTTAAATTTATCAATATCAAAGCGAAGCATCCGAGCAAACAAGGCATGAAATGTGCCGATCCATAGCTCTTTCGTGACCTCGCGATAAATACGCGTGCGCAGCTGACGCTGCTCCACCGGTGGGAGCGTGCTCCAGGGTTGGCCGAATTGACTCTGGGCTAAGCGTTGCGCCAGAAGCAGCTCCAACCGCTCTTTCATCTCGCGGGCGGCCTTATTGGTGAAGGTCACCGCCAAGATCTGGGCTGGATCGGCCCCATGCTCACCAATTAAATGGGCAATGCGATGGGTTAGCGCCCGGGTCTTGCCGCTCCCCGCTCCAGCGACCACAAGGAGAGGGCCTTCGTGGTGATCAACCGCCCGCTTTTGGGCGTCATTCAGACCGGCTAAAAAGCTCATGGATTGAGCTTAGGGGTGTCCTTCACAGGCTTGAGCCATCGTCTCCATAGCCTGAAGAGCAAACGGCTTCTCAATCGCACAGGCAGCGTTTGAATCAAGATTCTGAGCTTGAGCCGCCAATTCAGCTCTCGACGCCAAGACTCATCCAAGCGGATCAGATCCGAAGAACCTTGCCGCATTCGGTTCCCTCCCACATCGCGGATCACAGCGTTGCGCCATTGCAGCTGCGACTCCTCAAAAACAAGTCCCATCTCACCCATCACTCGAGCCAGCTCTCGACGCGGGTTTCGGGCTAAATATTCATATTGTATATCTACATGGTGCACATTTTTAAGCTGCTTGCGAGTTTCAAAAAAGGACTTGCAATAGCCATCGATGGGGGCACTCAGATCCCTTCCTTTGCGGCGAACACTATTGAGCGTCCCGAAAGCCCCACGACGCAGATTAATGGGGATCAAATCGAATTGAGCGCCGTCACCTATCGCCTTCCTCAGCCGCTTCAAACGACGGAGTGTTTTTGAAGAGTCTACAATAATAGAACACCCACTCACCAATGCCAATGCCATATATAAAGCTTCGTTATCACGAAGAAATTTCGCATCATCATCACCATCTATTAAATCCAACTCATACAGATGAAGCCCTACTGATTCATAAACACGAGCATCCACTTGACTCCAAAACGGACATTTTTCTGGCGGCAAGCCATGACAAGTGCATGTTTGATGGTGGAGCAGCTGCTTTAGCTCGCCCACGCTGATGACCTTGCTATGAGCATTCATCAACAAAGCCAAAAGAGTCGACCCACTATGCGGGCGACTCGTGATGTAAGCGATTGTTGGCCTCAAACGATTCATGCTACTAATCATTTCATGCTACTACTTAACATTATTAATCGCATAGATTCTCCGATATCACCAATCATTCACAGTCACCACCCTAATTCCAACCTTGCTAAATCCATCCCAGGCAATAGCAAGCAAAGACAAGAGCTTGGGCTGGGAGTCAATATAATTTAGCAATCTCTGTTTGCCGCAAAACACACTCGCCTGTCCAGCTTCAGACGCACATTGAGATAGCGGCCAGTGGCCATCAATCAGCTGCAATCACTTTACGCTTTCACGCCAATAATTAACGAACAATCAACTCCTCAATCAGAACGATTCATCCGGGAATCAGTTTTCAGCAAGATGATTCAAAGAGGTAAGCCTTTTGAGTGATCAATCGCTGCTGGGATGTGAACTCACTGAAGGACTGGAAGCAGACGCCATCCACCAAGGAATTGCCAACAGATATCCAGTCATCACTTGTTGCAACACCGTCTTCAACAAAGTGGATTCAACCAAAGCCGCCGCCAGCATGAACAACCAGCAACTCAATCCCACGAAGGACAACACAGGGGCCACGCGGCCAAGGCTGGAAAAAAGCCGCGTCAACCCCGCCCACAGCACCAAGACCATCAGCAAAACAGCCACAACGCCCTGATCCGCCAAGACCTGGAGGAAAGCATTGTGCGAGTGGGGAATCCCTTTGTTGCTGTTAGGCAGAAACACCTTCTGGGCACAACGATCGGAGACGCGGTCGTAGCCTTGCCCCCCAAAAAAATCCTGCCAGGAGCGGACCGATTCCGAGACAAAACACTGCGCCACTTCGGCCCGACCCACATCACTGGGATCCCCCTTGGCAATCGGGCCTGAGGGCCAATACAACAGCACGTTGAAACACAAGCCGCCCACTAGGAGGGAGGCGGCAAGCACCCGTGCATAGCGCGCCACGACGTGGCGGTACCTCCAGAAGGCTTCGGTAAACAACACAGCCAAGACCGGGTAAGCAAAGGCCGCCCGCGAGCCGGTGGCGAACGCCAAGACAAAGCTGAGGGAAGCCAAAACTGCAGCCAGCCTGCGCAGGCCAGGGCGCCGTTCAAACCGCCAAAGGGAATACCCAATCAAGCTGAATAGGCCAAACAGATAGGCCGATCGATTGATCGTGATCCTCTGAATCCGGATCGCCTCTTGAGGAAGCCAGTCGCGCAGTGGAGCAAAAGGAATCAGCTCAAGGTTGCCGTTAAAGCGATCCCATTCCACAAAAGGAAGGCACACCAGGACAATTGCCAACAGACACCAAAAGGCAATCCGCCATTGCCGAGGTGTCTGCTGAAGACCAGCAGCACAAGCGAGTAAGACCAAAATCAGATCGGTTGGCGCCGAAATCGTGAGGGGATGGAACAGAGCACTCAGGCTGACCAGCAACACACCAATCAACACGCCATACAACGGTGTCTTGGCAAGACGGGTGGCCAATTTGAGGCCGCACCACAGCACCAGGATCCAAACCGTGACGGTGGGATCAGCGTTGCGTTCGAACGCAAACCCCAGCAGGGAAAGAGGAATCAAGGCATCCAGCCAGAGCACGGCAGCCCTCAAACGCTCAACCAACAAAGAGTCCATCCCTGTTCCGTTGAACTGAGCCTGACAGATCCCTACATGCACAAGAATGGATGCATCTGAGCCTGAACTGCTTGTCCGCACTCACACGCTGCTTGCAGGAAGAGGCGGCAGCGATCGCCGAAGCGGCTGCCCGACTCAGCAGTGAGGACGTGGAGAGAGCGCTTGGCTTGCTGGAGCGTTGTGCCGACCGCAAGGCCAAGCTGGTGATCACGGGAGTGGGCAAAAGCGGAATCGTGGCGCGAAAAATTGCAGCTACTTTTTCTTCGATCGGCTTGATGGCTCTCTATCTCAATCCCCTGGATGCCCTCCATGGCGATCTCGGAGTGGTGGCCTCAGACGATGTCTGCCTGCTCCTTTCCAACAGCGGTGAAACCAGCGAATTGCTTGACCTGCTGCCCCATCTCAAACGGCGAGGCACGGCAAGAATTGCGTTGGTGGGCCAAGCCGACTCCTCCCTGGGCAGGGGCAGTGACGTCACACTTGAAGCCTTTGTGGATCGGGAAATCTGTCCGCTCAACCTTGCACCAACCGCGAGTACGGCCGTTGCCATGGCGATCGGTGATGCCCTCGCCGCCGTTTGGATGGAACGGCGTGGAATTTCTCCGGCCGATTTCGCTTTTAATCACCCGGCTGGATCGCTCGGCAAACAACTGACGATGACGGTGGCCGACCTGATGCTGCCTGCCGCAGACCTGCCTCCCTTGCAAGCGAAGACGACGCTGCCAGAGGTGATTGGCAAGCTCACGCAAGGGGCCATCGGCAGTGGTTGGGTGGAAGACCCAGACGCCCCAAAGCGCTTACTGGGTTTGATCACCGATGGAGATCTGCGTCGTGGCCTGCGCTCACACGATGCCGACCATTGGGCCCTACTCACGGCAGAGGATCTGATGACCACGGATCCGATCACCGTGAGGGCAGAGATGCTGGCCGTGGAAGCGATTCAGAAAATGGAACACAACCGGCGCAAACCGATTTCGGTGATGCCGGTGGTGAATGCCAACGGCGAATTCGAAGGGTTGCTGCGCCTGCACGACCTGGTGCAGGCGGGGCTTGCATGAGACAGCTCCTGCGTGAATGGCAGTGGCAACGGCAACGCCAAGCCCTCCAAAATCTTGAATTGCTGGTGCTGGATGTGGATGGAGTGATGACCGACGGGGGGCTTTGGTTTGACGGGCAGGGGCAACTGCAAAAACGTTTTGACGTGCGCGATGGACTGGGCTTACGCCTGCTGCAAAGCGTTGGCGTGAAGCTGGCCTTCCTCAGTGGCGGCCAAGGCGGAGCAACGGAAGTGAGAGCCAAGCAGCTCGGCATTTGCGAATGTTTGGTCGGCGTCAAGGACAAACCGGTGGCCCTTGAAGCGCTGCAACAACGCCTTGGCGTTACAGCCAACACCACAGCTTTTCTGGGAGATGATCTCAACGATTTAGCGGTGCGAGCCGGGGTTCGTTTGCTGCTCGCCCCAGCTGACGCCTGCCGCCCACTGCGCCGGCAGGCCGATGGGGTGCTGCATCACAGCGGTGGCCACGGTGCCGTTCGTGAATTGGCTGAGCGCATCCTCCAGGCCAGAGGCGATTGGGAGGTCCTCCGCTCCAATGGCTGGAGGGATCGAAATGACTGAGCAAACGCCGGGGGTGTTTCTTCTCGGAGTCGGCGCCCAAAAAGCAGGAACGTCTTGGCTCCATCAGCAACTGCAGCGACGCAGCGATGCCGACTTTGGCTTTTTGAAGGAGTACCACATCCATGACGCGCTCACGATTCCAAAGCTGGAACGGTTTCGGCACCTAAACCTGCAACTGACCCAGCCACGCAGCTGGCTGCAGCCGCGCAGTTGGCGCCGTCAACGCTTTTTCTCCGATCCGCGCCGGTACTACAACTATTTCTCCTGGCTGCTTCGGCGTCCCCGCCGACCAGGCCGAACGGTTTGCCTCACTGGAGACATCACCCCCTCCTACGCGGTGCTGAGCGCTGCAACATTCCAAGCCATTCACCAGCAGTTCCAGCAACGCGGCATCCCCGTGCGACCGGTGTTTCTGCTGCGCGATCCGATCGAACGGATCATTTCAAGCCAGCGGATGAAACTGCGCAAACAGGGTCAACGGGATGCCACAACGGAGGTAGCGGCTCTGCGCAAAAGAGTCGACAATGGTCCAGGCCTGCGCAGCAACTACAACCAGACACTGGAGGCCCTCGATCAAGCCTTTGGACTTGAGGATTGCTTTATCGGATTGTTTGAGACCCTGTTCCAACAAGAGAGCTACGCAGCGCTTTGCAAGTACCTCGCAATCGCCTACCAAGAACCGGATTGGCAAGAGAAGGTGAATGCCAGTGCCACCGCCAACCCGATCCCCGACGATCTCCTGGCCGCGCTCGGTCGCCAGCAGGCCGCTGACTTCAGACAGGTGTGCAGGGCCTTGCCTCAGCTGGATTTCGAAACGCTCTGGCCCACCACCAGCCGCTGGTGCTCCTAGGCAGCCCGAGCCAGCAGGCGCGCTTCCTCAAGCTGCTCCGCGGTGTCTACTGACAGGGAGGTTCCTTCCACAGCAAAGGTGGCGATGGTGTATCCGGCCTCAATCAGGCGCAGCTGTTCCAGCCGTTCCAGGTTCTCCAGCGGCGAGGCGGGCAGCTGATCCCAGAGCGCCAAAACATCGCCTCGAAAGCCGTACATCCCCACATGTCCCCAATAGGGCGTGTGCTGATGCCAGTCGGAGGGGTCAACATCCCTGACATGGGGAATGGCGGAACGGGAAAAATAGAGCGCTCGTCCGTCATGGGCCAACAACGTTTTCACGACGGCGGGGTTATGAATCGTCTCCGGCTTGAGCCGGTACACCGGCGTGACCACAGCGGGTACGGGGTCCAAGCGCCCAAACTCGGAGGCCATCGCCGAGACCACCCCAGGGTCAAGAAAGGGCTGATCCCCTTGCACATTGATCACCGCCGTCGAGATCAGGCGCGCCTGACGCGCCGCCTGATCCCATTGCGCCGCATCCTCCCCCCAGGCCAACGCCACCAACTGATCGGCAACGGAAGCGATCCGCTCGCTGCCCGAACTGCAGGTCTCTGCGGTCATCAACACGGAGATGCCCCAGCCCTCAGCCAAATCGCGCAAGCGTTCGCTGTCTGTGCAAAGCACCACAGCAGCTGGCTCCTCCGCTTGCGCGCAGCGTTCAAGCACCCTCTGGATCATCGGCTTGCCGCCGATGTCCGCCAACATCTTGTCGGGAAGGCGGGAGGACGCCAGGCGGGCCGGCACCGCCACCACCGAGCGTTGAATCAAAGCGTTGTTCATCAGCTCAATCCCACAGCTTCATGGCGTCGTCACGGGCACCAAACCATTCAGCCGCCAGGCGTCCACCCATCGTGCGTTGCTCCCGGAACCAAGGGCCACCAAGGGTCCAATGCAGCATGGGTGAGGCCTCCTCCGTCTCAGGTGGCGTTTGTACATCCACGAGATGGTTCCAGCCGCCCTGAATGGCACCGATTTCATGATCACCCTCCAGCCAATGGAAGCGATGCAGTTCCAAGCCAGAGGCGGTGTTGACGTAATCAACGCTGAGCTGACTGCAACGGCTGCAGTTCAGCAGCATCAAGGAGCTCCAATTCTTTTTGGGATAGGCGCTTTGCACCTCTCCCAGAAATTTCACGGTTTCGCCTGGCACATGCTCGTGCTGTACGCACATGGCGCCATAGCGATCATCGCGTTGATCCCAAAGCGCCTTGATATCAGCCCGGCAAAGCATGTCGCAGTCCATAAACAGCGCCCAGCCCTGGTAGCCCATCAAGTGAGGAACCAGAAATCTTGTGAATGAGAAGTCAGTACTCTGCTTGGGGTCGCGCTCACGGCGGTACAACCCCTGCGCTTCCAGTTGCGGCGTCACCAAAGGCGTGATCGCGAGCGGCATCGAGCTGTGCTGATACAGGCTGTCGATGAGCACATTGGTGGCCGCCCGCTCGCGCGCGTCGTATCCAATAAAAATCGGGATCGGTGCGATCGCCATCCCCATTCACCTCACTGATGGAGCAAGATTAAAGTGACCAGTGGGCCTTCCCTAGGGCTCGATCGACTGGAGCTTCAACCCATGGCCGCAAGCAGCGTTGCGTTGGGCACCATCCGTTTCGCTAACGACGCGCCTTTCGTGCTGGTCGGTGGTGTGAATGTGCTCGAATCGCGCGACTTCGCCCTCGAGGTGGCGGGTCATTACAAAACGGTTTGCACTGAGCTGGGCATCCCCCTGGTGTTCAAAGCCTCCTACGACAAAGCCAACCGCTCCTCGATTCATTCCTACCGAGGTCCGGGGCTTGAGGAAGGATTGGCAATTTTGCAAGCGGTGAAGGACACCCACGCCATTCCGGTGATAACGGATGTGCACAGCCCGGAAGAGGCAGCCCCTGCAGCTGAAGTGTGCGACATCATCCAACTGCCCGCCTTCTTGGCCCGGCAGACCGATTTGGTGCAAGCGATGGCCCGAACGGGCGCGGTGATCAACATCAAGAAGCCCCAGTTCCTCAGCCCCTCTCAGATGGCGAACATGGTGGAAAAGTTCCGAGAATGCGGCAATGAGCAGCTGCTGATTTGTGAGCGCGGTAGCAACTTCGGTTACGACAATCTCGTGGTCGACATGCTCGGTTTTGGCGTGATGAAGCAGTGCTGCGATAACCGACCCCTGATCTTTGACGTGACCCACGCCCTGCAGTGCCGCGACCCTGGTGGTGCCGCCTCAAGCGGCCGCCGTAACCAGGTGGTGGACCTGGCAAGAGCCGGCATCGCCGTTGGCCTGGCCGGACTGTTCCTCGAATCCCATCCCGACCCCGATCAGGCCCGCTGCGACGGCCCCAGCGCTCTGCCGCTAGCGCAACTGAAGAACTTCCTCAACCAAGTAAAAGCCATTGATGACGTCGTGAAAGCGATGCCAGCGCTTGAGATTCAATAACAAATGAAAGAGAACAGCACAGTGTTCGAACAACGCTGGAGCCTCTGGATGTGGGGGATCTCAGGCATCACTTTGGTCATCGACACAGGGTTGGCGCTTTGGATTCAGTTCAACCAAACCGGACCAGACCAACTGCAGATCGCCACCAAAAGTTCACTCATTACCAGCTACAACAACATCTCCCATGGGATATGGATCACTGTTTTGCTGATGCTGACTGAGATCCTGATTCGATCCATTAGCAGAAGTCCATCTTCAAAACAATCAAGCGCAATCACACCAAAAACCTGAATTTCTCGATTAGCAACCTCGATCAAGCATCACCCGGCCACATCCATTGCGCTGATCACCTATGTGATCATTATGATGCAAGAAAGCAGCTGGTTTTTTAAGAGATTCTAACTTGGCACGACGATATTTACACCGATCATTTACTCAACAATTTCAGTTTCAGGCAAAGCTTTATCACTGAAACAATGAGAAGAAATGACTTTCGTTTTTCCCGCTCTCGCACCAAGACCTTCAATCCTTAGCTGGTTCACCCCTTACACCAAGGCTTGGTCCCTGGTGAGCGCTGTTGAGCTGATCATCACCATCGTTCTAGGATGCAAAGTTGTTCAAATCATCAAAAAAAGCAAATTAAGCGATTCACTTTTTTAATGGGGTCGCTGTTATTCCTGTTCACAAGCACGACGGCCTATAACTATTTCCAATTTATCTACAGTGAACGACTCCTCACCTTACTTTTGGCGGGATACATCTATCAATACTGCCTCTATCAACACTCTGGCGAACTCAAGAATGGAAGGCTTGCTCTTCTTTTTGCATTGTTTATCCCCTTTTTCAAGGACTCTGCCATCCTGCTTGCCGTTGTTCCTGCACTGACCACGATCGCGCTTGGAAGCATCGGCAAAATCAATCACTATCCTCGCAGGAACGCAATCAAATTCTCTGATTGGGCAAGGGCCTATGCGTTAGAGCTGGCGATCTGCAGCCTGGCGGCGTTCTTTCTTGCTTCGTTCGTCATGCTGAGCGCCCTTCCCAGCCTCGCTGCCGGAGTGGCGCGCTACGACGCACATTTGGGCTTCTCGACACTCAAGCTCGATATCAGACTTGTCTTTTTAATTGGCTTCAGTGCGACCCGTCTATACCTACTCACCTTCTATCGCACCCAAGCCAACGCACTCGACGGACTCAACTTCGCCGCGCTGTCCTATGGCTTCTCTCTTTATATCTTAGTTGGCCTTGAAGCAAACAACTACATGACACTGCCACTCCAATTCGTTGCAGTGATCGACATGGTAATGATCTGGGAATCACTGGCTGTTCCATGGTTCAGCAAGCGCCTAAGCATTCGCCAAACACAGGCTGCGGCTCTCGGAGCCACGCTGCTTGTTCTTGGAATAGAAGACCGACAAGCAGACACATTCCGGCACCGGGCAACGGAGATCGCCTGGAAGCAACGATCTTGGCGCAAAACCTATAGCAAAGCCGATGAGATCGTAAAAACAGCCAAACAAAATGGGGAGGTTGTGAACTTGATTTACTCAAAGGGATGGTTTAAGAATTCAGAAGAGATGAAAAAACTAACGTACAATCGACTCGTGTATTACGACATTGACACTAGAGAATACACAATCAAAGACGGGATTAACTCAGGGAGCTCCTACAGTCAATCAAAAGGAGATTTCTTGGCTGATATCGACACCGGCAAGAAACTCACTCAATACGGCATTGACTTGCCTGACTATCAATTGCTCTACCAAGAAAATACCAATAAAAAATATGCTCGAATCCTTCGTCATCTTTAAAAACCAGCAGAATCGAATTGCCCCTAACGAGACTCTGCAGCTGCTGAATAAACAAGCCTGCGATTAAGTGCAGCCACCCATGGCAGCACCAAAGCAGCCTGCGCCAGCCCACTCGGAGCGGCCATCCAGCTGGCGTCGTAGCGAATGGACGCACTGCGCTTGGGATCAAAGCGCATGCGATTCCCAGAAAGCACATGGCTAGTGCTGAACTGTCCTGGCTGAAGCATCTGCTCCGACATCTCAAGGCCCAGCCACGTGCAGATCCGACCCAAAGTGCCCTCCGGATCGAGTGCTAATTGCTCATATCCCAGGCGCAACACCGGATGGGGGCATCTCTGAAGCAGCCGCTCATGGCGAGCGTTCATCCAACACCAGCGCAGCATCGGATTCAGGCCAGGAAACCAACGTCCCCGTTCACGGCCTGAGCGAGCTCGGGAGTGAACCCAGGAACGCAGGTCACGGGTGAGATGAATCACGCGGATGTCTAGATCCGAGTCCTGCTGGAAGGGCAAGCTGAAATCCCCCTGATAGGAATCGATGACCCAGGACGTGGCCGAAGAGTCCAAAGCTTGAGCCGCTTCAAGCGAGTGGATCAGTCGCTGCATTTTGACCGCCAAAGGGCAGTGATCATGCTCAGGAAGCCAGGCCAAAACCGGCCCCCAAACCGGGCATTCAGCGGCGATCTCACCACAGGTGCAACGTCGTTTAAAACGCAACGCACCGCGCAACTGCGCAGGCCCGCGATGGGCATCCGAGGGAGATGGACGCTCAAGAATCCGCGCTGCTTCCCCTAGCCCGACCATCTGGGGATGGGCTCCAAGCGCCAAATCCAAAATGGTGGTACCGCTATGGCCAAGCCCTCGAATCAACAGGAGCTTGTTCACGACGAAGACTCCTCGATCACCTTCAGCACAAGGCCTGATACCTGACGGAGGTGATGGTCGATGGTGAAGCCCTCCAGCACCCGTCTGCGTCCACAGTCTCCCAGGCGTGCCGCCAGCGCAGGATCCTTGATCAACTTGGCGATCGCCACCGCCATGGCAGCAACGTCTCCCTCATCTACGAGGAAGCCGCTCTCGCCTTCGAGCACCACTTCCGGGATACCGGCATGACGGGTCGCAACCACGGGAAGTCCACTGAGCTGGGCCTCCATCACGGCCACCGGACTGCCTTCGCTGTCGCCATCGGGGGCCACCAGGGAATGCTGAACAAAGCCGCGGACCTCCCGCATCAAAGACGCCACCTCCTCTTGCCTACGCAACCCCAACAAATGCACCCTGTCTTGCAGCTCGAGGGACTGCACTAAGACCTTCGCTTCTTCTACCAAGGGGCCCTCTCCCACCATCCAGAGCTGCGGCCGCTGTTCCCTTGGCTGGGTTTCAGTTTCAAGGAGTGAGAACGCGCGGATGGTATGCAACGGACCCTTCTTTTCCACGAAGCGGCCCACGGCAAGAAACACCGGCGGAGCGATGGCCGGAGCACTGCCCTTGAACAAGGCACGGTTTGCTCCAGATGGACTGATCAGCAAACGATCCGGTCGAGCTCCTAACGCCATCAAGGTTTGGGCCATGGGCTGAGATTTCACGATCACGCCAGCCGCGAGGCTCATCAAGCGCCGATAGCGACTTTTGAGCAATCCGAGCCGATCCCGTGCTGAGGCGTCGGACCCTCGGAAATGCACCACGAAGGGAATCCCGGTCCAAGCGCACGCCTCCATGACACGAACCGCCTCAAAACCAAACTCCACCATCACCGCTTGAGGGCGATACAAACGAATCAAGCCAAACGTCACAACCGATGCTGGCCAACTGGCAAGACGCAGCCATCTCAATCGTGTGCATGCCTTGCTGAGCAAAATTGCCAACCCGTAGGCAAAACGCCAAGGATGGTTGAAGGGCCTTTCATCGCCAAAGAAGGCCGTTACATCAAAGGGCAAGCCCTGCAAATTGGCTCTTACAAACGTTTCGCTGACCGCACGACGGCTTGGCGCCAAAACCAGCAACCTCGGCTGCGAAGAGATGGGGTTCTCCATTAACGCTCCGGGAGCGCCAAAACCGAGCGCCAATGGGCCTCCACCACACCCCAATCAAGAGAACAAAGCTTCTCCCGTGCGGCAGCACCTAAACGATCGCGTAAGGCCGCATCCAACATCAGCCGCTCGAGCGCCCTGGAAAAAGTACGCCAGTCATCCCTTGGGACGACAAGACCATGCTCCTCATTGGTCACCATTTCCAAGGGACCGGGTGACGCATCACTCACCACCGAAGGCAGACCAGCCGCCATCGCCTCGAGCAGGGCATTCGGCATCCCTTCAAAGCGCGATGGGAGCGCAAAAATCGCTGCTCGCTGCATGAAGGAGAGCGGATCGGACCGGAATCCAGCAAAGGTCACCGCTTCAACAAGACCCAACTCAAGCGCCTGATGCTCCAAGGCTTGTCGCTCTGGACCATCACCCACCAAGGTGATGCTCCAGCCGTTGCGGCAGTCCAAAGGCAAAGCGGCAAAGGCCTGCAACAGCAGATCCAATCCTTTTTGAGGGACCAAACGCGCGACCGCTAAAATCTGATGCGATCGTTCCGGAAGGGATCCAACACTCGAGCGAGACAAGGTTGCCGGCAGCGGATTGGGCAACAACTCCAGGCGTTTCCACTCACCCATTAGCTGAAGCGCATCGATTACCCCCTTGGTGTTGGCCGTCACCACATCGGCCCGTCGGTAATACACCTTGCGCAAGCGACTCCAAAGCAGCTCAAGACTCTGGCGACGGGGATCGTTGCGCTCCGAAACCACCAAATGCAGTGGCTGATCCCAAGCAGCCGCACAGCAAAGGATGTTCGTTTTCGTGAGCAACGCCAACACCCGTTTGGGACGCTGCTCCACCATCACCTGACGCAGTCGCTGATAGCGGTAGCCCGCCAACCACGGCATCCCTTGGCGCAGCAAACGGGTCTCCCAGGTGTTCTTGGCTGGATGCATGTGGCGCACAATCAATGGCCAAAAGAGTGCGCTCGCAACAAGAAAAATGATGCGCACACCTTTGAGCACTTGCGCCAAAACAAATCTTTTGGTGCGTGCTCCAAACGATCGATTCGAGACGTCTTGAAACCACGGATGAACATTGGGCCCGAGATCGAACATTTCCACTCCTGCGGGAACGGTGTGTTTCACCGGATGGCCATGGCGCAGGGACAAGACACGAACGCGAAAACCCTTAGCGGCGAAGTGCTCCGCAGCCAACAAACCAACTTTTTGTGCCCCGCCCGCTCCGAGGTGGGGAAGCACGACCCAGAGATCATCCATGGCTCAGCGGTCCCAGGGCCTCCAGGAAATCATGGCGAAGCCGTTCAGGGGAAAAGCGCTCTCGCACGTTGGTCGCCTCTTGTCCCAAGGCCTTGCAACGCGATCGATCCTGCAACAGCCCCCGAATCGCGATGACCCAATCCTCGACCGAGGCCTCTCCGGGCAACAACACGCCATTGACGTTGTGCTCGATCAACTCAGCTGGCCCCGTGAGGCAATCGCTGGCTACACAAGCACAGCCTGCCGCCATCGCCTCAAGCAGCACGTTGGGAAATCCTTCAAAGCGAGATGGCAGCACAAAAACTGTTGCCCTTGAATACCAAGCTGCCATGGTTCCGACCATTCCTGGAAGCAAAAGGCGTTGCTGAAGGTCTGAATCTTGACCGAGCTTGTCCCGCAACCACGCCTGCTGATCCACGCCTTGATAGCTGCCTTGAGGCAGGCCCACAAAGGCCAAGTGCAAGGAGGGGGTCTCTTGAGCTAGCGCACTGAACACGGGTATGAGACGGTCAAAGCCTTTCTGTTTGGCCTTCGTCCCCACCCCCAGGAGCAGCGGAACGCCCGGGACAAGCCAGTGGTCGGGATCCACAGCGGGCTCGCGATCTGGAAGAGGCCAAGTCACGGGGTTCGGCAAAAGCAGTTGACGGCGGACGCCGCAGTGCTCGCGCAGCCAAAAGCCAGTGACCTGCGTTTGCACCAGATTCAGGTCCGCCCAGGGATAGGTGAGACGCCTAAGCCAGCGCCATGGCAAAAGAGGTGGTTTTGCCGGTGGGTAATTGCGTTCAGACACGACGCAACGGATCGGCAACCCATAGCAAGCCAGTAGCAGCTTCACCGCCGGGAGGGTGGTAACACCAACCGCTAGCTGACAGCGTTCACGCCTGAGCAGTGAGCGCAACTGGAGAACGCGCAAGGGGAAAGCAAGCCAGCCCAGGCGTTCGAATGCTGCAGGCAAGGAAGGCTCCAAGCAACGACGCACCCCTGGAGGCAGCGGGTAGACATCACGATCGGGCGACTGACGCGTGATCACGACCACATCCCAGCCAGCGTCCCGACACCAGCCAGCCCAACGCAGCAACACCCTCTCTGCTCCGCCAAGCTTGAGCGAATCGATGCTGAACGCGACCCGAACCGGCGCCATCAACCTCCTGCCACTGGACCCAACGACTGCAAAAAGCAACGGGCTTTTTCCGCACGATGCCGGCGTAAATCGGGGAAATACACAAGCAGCATTGGATCCACCAGCTGTTCCAAACCTGGATGCTGCTCAGGGGCATCAACCGGCCAACTGGCCAGCTCTAACAAGGAAAGAAGCTCATCAGCGAAGGCGCGATGGTCTTCCTGCGTGAAGTGAACAATCGCCTCAAATCGCTTGTGGTAGCAGGCATCACGCAATCGCTCCACCTCCGCCACAACTCTGCGATACCGCAAAGGGTCGGCAGCATGCCAAGCCATCACTGCAGCAATCGTGAGACTGCGCAACATGTTGCGCGTCATCCGCACAGCCGTTTCGCAATCGATCGCAAAAGGGTCATAACGCCCCACGCTTGCGATCAAATCAAGTGCCGCACGCTCCAACCCAGAGCAGTCTTCTAGCGCCATCAGTGCACGGAAGCGGGTGAGCTGGGCCGAGATCAATAATTTGGCTCTGTTTTCGCGATTGGGCCTAAGGCAAAGATAAGTATTGGGGTCGTGCTCCAATTCATTGACGATCTCAGAAAGACCGGAGACTCCGAGCCGCAATGCTTGCTCATCCTTGGCATCAATAGCCCGATAGGTGCGCACAACCCTGCAATAGCCGACATAACGAGCTGGCAACACGCAACTCTCTGCAAGCGCATCAAACATCGCGAGTTGGTCGACACGTGATCCAGGCCGCGAACCGCGACGAAACAGGAGGTGATGCAGGATCTGAGCATTTCCATCCTCTACCCAAATCCGCTCAATCAAGGAACAGGCCTGGGCATAATCCCCCTCCTGCAAACAGCGCTGCGTCATCCCACTGAGCAGAGCAAGATTGCGGGGATGGTTTCGCAAGATCGTCATCAAAAAACGCTTCGACAGCGAGGTCGCTCGAAAGCGGTCCAGGAGCAACACCAGCGATAACCACACCTGGGCCTTCAGCCAGGACCACTTCAATTGCGATCGCACATGGTGGTAAGGAGGAGCCTGCGGCGGAGATGGCTCCGCAGGCAACAGTCCATGACGCTGCAACGTTGCCAACATGCGCTGCGTTCGGACGAAGTAGGTGTGCTGCTGAGCCCGTTCCAGCCTCATTTCCAACGCAGGACTGTCGCCGTTTAAGGCCCTGCGAATCGCCGTTGAAAAAGCCTCGACATTGTCTCGGCATAACAGGGCCACATCGGCTTGATCCTGCAACGAAGGGATCGCAGTGGCCACAACGACACGACCCGCCGCCAGGTATTCAAAAAATTTCATCGGATACATGTGCCGCGTGTAGTCGTTGAGCTGCAGCGGCAGCAAAGCCACATCAGCCTGAGCGAGGTAGTTAGGCAAGACCGCATAGGGCTTAGGACCCAGGAAATAGACGTTGGAGAAACGCTTTAAACCCGACACATCTGTACTGGGATCGGTTTCACCAACAGGGCCGATCAGTACAACATTCCACTCCGGATGCCGGGCAACGAGTGCCTCAAGCATCGGCAAATCAAGCTTGTAGGCATCAATCGCACCCACAAACATCAAGATCGGTTCTGATCCCTGTGGCAGATCGTCTGGCACGGATACGACAGAATCCAACGCGCCACTAAAAAACTTGGCATCCGCCACATTCCCAAAATAATGAGTGCCAGCGTTGAGTTCCGCCAAGGTTTGCTGGAGCTGGGGCGCCGTTGTGAAGACTGCATTAGCCGAACCACAAAGATCCTGCTCAGCCCTTTCAATCGCATCAGCGGGCATCCCTGGTTGAGCCTGAATGCGATCGACGCAGTGATAGATCGAGGCGTGAAACTTATTCAGACTTAGGTAACGACATGTTTGGGGGTTGAAGGTCCAAAGCAAAGGATTGCGTAAGTCAAGAATCAAATCAGCCACGAAGAGTGACAAGCCAAGACTCCAGCGATTCAGCCTTCCAAGAACTCCACTGGACTGACCGGGCAGAACAAGCGGAGAGATCACCCAAAGATTGGGCCTGACCTGACGAGGCCCACGCAATCCGCGCTTCAGCCGGCGAAGGATTCGGCCGGCATCTGAACGATCACCCCGAGGACCGCGAACACCCAAAGAATCCACATAAAGAACACGATGACCGATCTCGGAAAGAGAGCAGGCCACATGTTGCTTATTGGTCCACAGCGGGTGGTCCCAATCAGCCGTGGACAGCACAACAAAATCCGTCATTCAGTTTTTGACCGAATCAATCATTGCCATTTCTCGGAATGTGGCTGAACGTTCTTTCAGCTGCTGAAAATCACCGCTGGCGATAATCTCACCCTTGGACATTTCATAAATCACATCACACTTCTTGACCGTTGAAAGACGATGAGCAATCACAATCGTCGTGCATCGACGGCCAACAATATCCAAAGCCTGCATGACATCATGCTCCGTTTTGTTATCGAGAGCACTCGTTGCCTCATCGAGAACTAAGACTTTCGCTCCCCTGAAAAAAGCGCGTGATAGGGACAAACGCTGCCTCTGGCCACCGGAAAGCTTGATTCCATTCTCACCAATCATGGTGTAAAGGCCGTAGGTCATCCCGGCCACATATTCATCAAATTGTGCCGACTTTAAAGCAGCCCACACTTGGTCATCGTCGATTTCATCAGCATCGCAGCCGAAGGCAACATTGTCACGAATGCTGCCATCAATCAGGCGAATCGTTTGAGGAACAAATGCACAGTTGGCCTGCCAAGCAGGCACCTCCTGATCAGACACTTCAATGCCATCAAGAAGCAGTTCTCCCTGGGTTGGCTGATACAAACCAAGCAAGAGATGGGCCAGGGTCGTTTTTCCACTACCGGTACGACCCACCAAGGCAATGCGAGCTCCAATCGGAATCGAAAGGTTGACGTCATTAATGACATGCTTTGCGTCCTTGGCGTAAGCGAAGCTCACAGACTGGAGCTGGATGAAACGACGAGGCATCACCCCATCGGGAGTGGGAACTCCTGGAGAACTAATCAGATAGCGCTCAGGCTTGAGGCTGAGGAGCTCGAGCGCGTCGGCAATCTCTGGCAGACCGCCACGCAGACGATTGATGCTACGGAACATCGACTGCAGCGGTCCTGAAATCCTCAGAAGAGCAACTAAGACTGCAGAAAGAGCGGGAATGGCATTTTTGATGCCCTGAGGGTCTCCATTAAGCAGGGCGGGAATAATGCCAACCATGAACAGAATCGTGATTCCCGCGGGCTCGATCACGAGGCGAGGCACATCAGGAAGCAAGCGACCAATGCGGTCATACCGCTTCGCGATCACACCATCGCGAGCAAAACGAGAGACGAAATAGTTTTCAGCGGAATACAGCTGAACCTCCCGCATCGAACGTAATGATTCCATCAGCAACAAATTAATTCTTCGTCCATAACGAATTCGCTGCTTGGTCGCCAACCGCAAGTAGGGAGTAATCAATTTGGAAGCAATGACATAGGCAAAAAGCATTAATGCAAAGACTGCTAAAGCCTTCAGGCCCAGAACCAACACCACCCCAATTAACAACGATGCAACCGAGACCGTATTACCAGCGATTAAAAGAATTGGGCTAATCACACCCGTGGACACGCTATTAAGAATACGATTAAATTTTTCTGATAAATTAGCAGTGCGCTGATTAACAAAAAATGAATATTTTTGGCGCATGAGGTTGTCATACACCTTGTTCACTAGATCATTCCAAACTTCGGCGCTCAGAAGGCTCTGCATCAGAGCGACAGCAAAACGAAGCCCTGACGCCAGCCAAAATGATCCAATCAAAAGCACCACCAGCCAACCCGACTGATCAAGAAAACCACCACCAAATACCGTGATTCCGGGGAGGAAATCCTCTAAACGGGCTCCAGCCAACAGCCCGACCAAGCGAGCCAGCAAAGCGACAAGAAAAACGTCGAGCAATCCCTGCAAAAAGGACGCAAACAGAACAAAAACAAAGAGACGAGCGCGACGCCTTGGCAGCTCACGGAGCAGCTCGCTGAGATTGTTCCAGGTCTGACTTTGCAGAGGCATAGAGACCGTCAAAGACCAGCCTTGTTGCTCACAAGGCGTCCCAATTTCAATTGTCTGGACCTTAGACCGTGTAAGCCCTTAGGGCTTCTGACCTGCAGGCCAGCCAGGCAACCGATTGACCACCCGCAGTAGGACTCGGCAAACACGGCTGAAGCGCAGGCGCCAAAGAGGACTCGACTGCAACAACCCATCCCCTTTGAGGCTGGGCAGCAACTGATCGAGGAGCGCCAGCAGCACCCGCCAGCGCTGGGTCAACACCGGCTCCGAGTAGGCCTCCAAGAAGTTATCTAAGACCGACGCACTGCTGCGCCAAGCGGCTGGATCGGCCACAGCCCCAACAATCCTGTCCACGTCGTAGTCGAGTGAACCGCAGCCAATCTGATGGCCCAGCTCTCCTGGAGTGAGGGTGTCGGCTAAGGCGTGATTAAGGCTGCTGAACACCACACAGCCGCAGGCCATCGCCTCCAGCGGTGGCAGCCCAAATCCTTCACTCACTCCAGCCGCCCGCCAGTGCTCAGCGGAGTCGTAGAGGTAAACCTTGGCGCTGTTGAACAGGTCGACTAAGTCATCGACCCAACCGGACTGGACCTCAACGCGGAGCCCGCACGCGCGCAAAGCAGGCACCAGGCGCTTGAGCACATAATCGCTGCTTTTGCGCTGCTGCACCAGCACATCGATCGGCCGCCTGCCACTCACGTTCTGGCGCGCACCCCGCTCCAGCCACTGGGGCTCAAGGGCATTGGGAAGCAGGAACAAGGGGTTCCTCGGGGCCCGATCACCCCAATACCCCAAGGTATTGCGACTCACCGCGACCACGGGAACACCCGGCGGCAGATCAAATCCATACCCACTGCTATGGGCTTGGTACAGCGCGAGGCGACCGCGCAAACGCTTCAACAGCATGGGGACATCAAAACCCCAGCTCACCAGCCACAGGGTCTCCCCGGGAGCATCTTCGCGATCGAGTAGGTCGCCCAGAAAACGATGGGACGGTTCACGCGCCCGGTAGGTCACAACCTCCGTTGGGCGCAGCTGCGACAACAATCGGGCCGTCTGCAAGGCAACGCTCAATCCACCACAACGAAAACGGGGCCCGGTGCCTGGCACCAGAACCCGAATCGACGCGAACGGTCGTGAGGAGTCTTGAATGCCGTCCTCGCTGAACACCTAGGCCACAGCGGCCTCGGTGCTTCCTGTCCGCTGACGGCGCGTCAGGAAACCAAACAGGACCTTGCCGATGGCAGCCACAAGATTTCCCTCAAGCTCCTGGAACATTTTCATGTTCAGGTGGAACGCCTGATTGGCCTCTTCGACGATGCGATCAGCTGTGGCCTGGTCAATGGGCAAGGCATCCATCGCCGAGCGATAGGTGGTTTTGAAGGCTTTCTCGTCGGCGATTTCAGGAAACACATAAAAGTGCAGTCCATCATCGGTGGGGTTGTTCATCGCCTTCTGAGCAATGTTCTTGAGAATCTGCCCACCGGAGAGATCGCCCAGGTAGCGGGTGTAGTGATGACCCACCAACAACTCAGGAGCCGTCTGAGCCACCTCACGAATCCGAGCCACATACTCCGTTGCGGCAGGAGAGGCTTCGATCTGTTGGCGCCACTCAGGGCCGAAGTAGAAGGCGAGGTCTTCCTCGAGGGCGGTGACGCGATCGAGCTGCTCAAAGGCAATCGGGGACAACACGGGGTGATCCTTGAGTCGATGCATCTCCTCTTCCATGGCTTCATAGACAAAGAAGAGGTCTGCCACCAACTTGCGATAGCTCAGCTTGTCCACCACACCCTTCAGGAAGCAGCTCACAAAGCCAGTGTTCTCGGCCATGGTGTGTGACTTTTTCGTGCCTTCCCGGAGCTGGGTAGCCAGAGCGACGGACATAAGAGTGAAAGACGAAGCGATTAAACGACCTTAAATTCAGTTTCCGAAGATGGCTCCGATCGGTTGCGAAGGGTTAAGAACTGGTGCAATTGGGCACACCCTGTTCGAACACTTCAAACAACTCTCGGCAGATCAACTGCAGCTGCTCCACCTGATCCAGCTGGGGTAGGTGGGGGCCAACCGGCAACCAGTCGCCCACCGTTGCCAAGCGCCAGCGTTCGCCCTCAAACGTCATCCCACGCATGACCACGCCCAGGAGGGATGGGCAGGTCGCATCCGTCCCCCCCGCCTCCGACTTGAGCCGGAGTTGCAGCAACAAGCTGCGGCACTGCAGCCGCGGGCTCCAACCTGGAAAATCGAAGGCCAAATCCAAGGTTGCGGCCTCGTCCCAATGGCGTGTGCAAGGGTCATCGCGCCAGGGGCTCAAATTCGGCTGAGCTGCAGGGAACTGCCGTCGCACCAGCGTGACGCTGGAGGCCAAGGTCTGGGCCAAGGCCACGCTATGGACCGCCGCTGCCGCATTCACAGGGTTCATCGCCGCTGACCCCAGGGTGAAGCTTCAACAGGACTTGCGCCAGCTGCCGTTACGGTTCATCCACAGCAGCAACAGATCCCTGGCCTCTCCCTTCACTCGGATCAGTCTTTACGGGCTCGTCGGCATTGGTGCCGCGATCGTTCATGCCGGCGTCTTGCTTGCCTTGGGGGTGCTCATGCCGCTCTGGGCCGCGAATCCGCTGGCCTTTTTGGCGGCCTCCATCGCCGGTTATCTCGGTCACGCGCGTTACACCTTCAAGCCGGAGACGGGGGGGCAACGCTTTGCACGGCGCTGGCTGGTCATCCAATACGTGGTCAATCTGTCCGTCTGCGGTGTGCTGCCACTCGTCCTCCCAGGCGCCGTCCCCAGCGTGATCCGACTGGGGATTTTGGTGTTCACTCCCACGGTTCTCAATGCCCTGATCTGGTCGAAGGCCGCCCGCTTCAGCGCAAAGCAGCGAAGCCAGCAGCAACGACCACGGGTGCATGCGGATGATCTCGGCCTCAGCGAAGCCACCAACAACGCCATCCTTCAACTCGCAGGCATCGGCAAGTTGGATGGAGCCAGCTTGCTCGTGCAGGGGCCTACGGCCTCCCGGGGGGTAGAGGCCTGGACAGCACTTCAAGCCGAGCAACCAGACCTTGAGCTTTGCCTCCACCTTTGCTTAACCGAAGGGCCTTGCAGCGCCCTCGCCTCGGCGATCCCCGATCTCGTTAACCCTGACGGCCATCTCAAGCTTTCCTTTGGGACATGGCTCTCTCTGTCCCTGCTCCCCGCCATGCACCCGCGGCGACAGCGGGTGACCCGTCAACTCCACCAAGAGATTCAGGCGCAACTTGCCCGCTTCCGGCAACTCTGCGGCGATGACGTCCCGGTTCACCTAGACGGCCATCAGCATGTGCACCTGGTGCCAATCGTGCACGACTGCCTATTGCAGGTTTCAGGCGAGCAACAGATCACCTGGATGCGCAGCACAACAGAGCCACTTCCCACGGGACTCGATCTGCGCTGCTGGTGGGACGCAATCCGCCAAGCGGGGCTGCTCAAATGGCTCGTGCTGGAGGTTCTCAGCCGCCGTGCGCAGGGCAAGCAGCAACGACTTGGCATTGCCAGCAATGGCGGATTTGCCGGTGTGTTGTTCACCGGACAGATGGCAGGCCAGCCGCTGCGAGCGGCCCATCAAACCCTTTCAGTCCTCCCGACCCGAGCGAATCGAACCCAACCACTCCTGCTTGCCCATCCAGGTGCACCGCTCTCGCGCAATCTCAGGGAAGCAGGGTTCTCTGTGTCGCAACCCTTTGCCGCCTCTCCGTGGCGACAACGGGAATGGCAAGCGCTTCAGGAGTTGTGAACCGCTCGGATGAAGTAGTGGGGGCGATCCTTGGCCTCCACATAAATCCGACCGATGTATTCCCCAAGAACACCGATCCCAATCAGCTGAATCCCGCCCAAAAACAAAACAGCCACTAACAAAGAGGCATATCCAGGCATCTCTACCCCAGTCACCATCGTGCGAATCGCGATGTATTTGGCGTATATGAGGCTAACTAACGATACAACAATGCCAATTCCAGTCCAAACCCTTAGGGGTAGAACCGAAAAAGAAAAGATGCCATCAAAGGCATAACTGAACAATTGAAGAGGGCTCCAAGAGGACTGTCCTGAGCTGCGCGTGACACGCTGATAAGGCACTTCAATGCTGCGGTAGCCCGTCCAAGGCAGCAGCCCCTTCGAAAAGCGACTCGACTCTCGCAACCGCGTGAACGCTTCAAGAACACCGGCATCCAAGAGGCGAAAATCTCCTGCTCCTTCCTGCAGCTGAATCGAATCAACCACTTTGTTGAAGACGCGGTAAAACCAAGATGCGCTAGCCACCTTGAGGCGTGATTCCTGATCTTGGTCGTCCCGAACCGCCGTGACCACCTCAGCTCCATCTCGCCATGCCTGCACCATCGATTCGATCAGCTCAGGAGGATGCTGCAAATCCGAGTCGATCAACACAGCGGCGGCGCATTGACCTTGGGCATGATCCAATCCAGCCAGCATGGCGGCTTCTTTGCCGAAATTGCGCGTGAGCTCTAACAGCGTGACGGGAGCCTGACCGTCTCGGTTCTGCCGTTGTGCCATCCAATGGCGAATCCGAGCAACGGTTGCATCGCGCGAACCATCATCAATCAGCACCAATCGGTTGACACCTGGCACCTGCAGGACTCGTTCAATGAAAGCCTCTATGACGGCCTCCTCGTTGAAACAAGCAGCCACGACCCAGACACCTTCAGGTTTCACCATGGATCATGGAGAGGGAATCAAGAAGAACTTAAGAGAGCACCCGCCGAGTCATAAGCTCGCCCAATCAAAAATGCCGCCAGGCAGCGACCCTCCATGGCTCAGTTTGAGAAGCTCACCGCCCCCATCAATGGCACCCCAATCCGCTTCGAAAACGGCCAACCCATAGTTGCGAACGATCCGATCATTCCTTTCATTCGCGGAGACGGCACAGGAGTGGACATCTGGCCCGCCACTCAGAAGGTGCTCGATGCGGCTGTCGCTCAGGCCTACAAGGGAGACAAAAAAATCGAGTGGTTCAAGGTCTATGCCGGTGATGAAGCCTGCGACCTTTACGGCACCTATCAATATCTTCCTGAAGACACCCTTGAAGCAATCCGCAGCTTCGGTGTGGCGATCAAGGGGCCCCTCACCACTCCAGTGGGTGGCGGCATCCGCTCGCTGAATGTCGCCCTCCGACAAATTTTCGACCTCTACTGCTGTGTCCGGCCCTGCAGCTACTACGAAGGCACCCCCAGTCCCCACAAGCGCCCCCAAGACCTTGACGTAATCGTCTACCGAGAGAACACGGAAGACATCTATATGGGAATTGAGTGGGAAGCCGACGATCCGATCGGCCAAGAGCTGCGCAAGCATCTCAATGAAGTCGTCATCCCTGCCAACGGCAAACTCGGCAAACGGCAAATTCCAGAAGGATCCGGCATCGGCATCAAGCCGGTGAGCAAAAACGGCAGCCAGCGCCACATCCGCAAAGCCATCCAACACGCGCTGCGCTTGGAGGGAAATAAGCGTCACGTCACGCTGGTGCACAAAGGCAACATCATGAAATTCACGGAAGGCGCCTTCCGCGACTGGGGCTATGAGCTTGCCACCACTGAATTCCGCGACGTTTGTATCACGGAACGAGAAAGTTGGATTCTCGACAACCTCGATCGGGATCACTCGCTCAGTGCCCAGGACAATGCGCGCATGATTGAGCCCGGCTACGACAGCCTGACCCCGGAGAAAAAAGAGACGATTGATTCAGAAGTGCGCGAGGTGCTCGCAGCGATTGGCGACAGCCACGGCTACGGCAAATGGAAAAGCATGGTGCTGGTGGATGACCGCATCGCCGACAGCATTTTCCAGCAGATCCAAACCCGCCCTCAGGAATATTCGATCCTGGCCACCCTCAACCTCAACGGCGACTACATCTCCGATGCCGCTGCCGCGATGGTGGGAGGCCTTGGCATGGCCCCAGGCGCGAACATCGGTGAAACGGCCGCCATCTTTGAAGCCACCCATGGCACTGCCCCCAAACACGCAGGATTGGATCGAATCAACCCCGGTTCCGTGATCCTGAGCGGGGTGATGATGCTGGAATTCCTCGGCTGGCAAGATGCCGCCGACCTGATCACCAAGGGCCTCAGCGCCGCCATCAAGAACAAGCAGGTCACCTATGACCTCGCCCGATTGATGGAACCCAAAGTGGATCCCGTGAGCTGTAGTGGTTTTGCTGACGCCATCATCAAGCGTTTTTAAACGGAGCGCTTTTGAGCACCAACAGGCCGATTCAAGCCAGAATCGGCCTATGGCTTTTGTCGACCCAAGCGACCCCTGCGTTCACTGCGGCTTTTGTTTGCCCACCTGCGCCAGCTATCGGGTGCTGGGCACGGAGATGGATTCCCCGCGCGGGCGCATCCACACCCTTAAGGCGATCGAAGCTGGAGAGCTGGAGATGGATGCCACGGTGGCCAGCCATTTCGATAGCTGCTTGGGCTGCTTCGCCTGCGTCACCGCCTGTCCATCCGGCGTGCGCTACGACCAACTGATTGAAGCGACCCGCCCAAAACTCAACCAACCTGAATTCCGCAGCAGCTGGCAAACCAGTTTCCGGCAGTTGTTGCTCCTGGTGCTGCCCTACCCCAAACGCCTACGCGCGCTCCTGCAACCCTTCCGCGCCTATGCAGGCACAGGACTCCAGCGGTTCACGCGCAGAACAGGGCTACTCAAGCTGCTGGGCCCGCAACTGGAAGCGATGGAAGCACTCCTGCCTCCTTTATCTCCCGAGGGGTTTGCCGATCGGTTCCCCAGGGTGAATCCGGCACATGGCAAACAACGCGGCCGGGTGGGCTTGGTGCTGGGTTGCGTTCAACGCTGCTTTGATCCAGGGGTGAACGCGGCCACCGTGGCCGTCCTGCAAGCCAATGGCTTCGAGGTGGTGATTCCAGCCAATCAAGGCTGCTGCGGGGCGGTGAGCCACCACCAAGGCCAACTCCAACAAACCCAGGAGCTGGCAAGGGCGTTGGTGCAGAGCTTTCAAGAGGACGCCCTGGATGCCGTGCTGGTAGCCGCCTCCGGTTGCGGGCACACCATGAAGGCCTACAAGGAACTGCTCGATGGTGCAGACACCTTCAGTGCTCCGGTGTTGGACGTGCATGAATTCTTGGCCAATCGGGGGCTTTCGGAGTCGTTTCGACAAGCGCTCACACCCCTGCCCTACAAGGTGGCTTATCACGATGCCTGCCACATGATCCATGGCCAGGGGATTGCCGCCCAGCCCAGGGACTTGCTGCGTGCCATTCCCGAACTCCAGCTCAAAGAAGCCACGGAAGCCGGGGTGTGTTGCGGCAGTGCCGGTATCTACAACCTGGTGCAACCAGACGAGGCCGCTGAACTCGGCCAACTCAAGGCCGACGACCTCAGCAGCACGGGAGCCGAGATTGTGGCCAGCGCCAACATCGGCTGCAGCCTGCAACTGAGGCGTTACCTCAGCCACGACGGCCCCAAGGTGGAGCACCCCATGGAACTGCTCGCCCGCTCCGCTGGGGTGGGACCGTTCAGCGCCACGCCAAGCAAGGACTAAAGCCCTTCGCCCCTCAAGCCTTCGAGCCAACGCCAAGCCTCGGTGAGGGTGTCTGGCTCACCAAGATTTCCCGGAAAAGTGATCACCGGCAATGGGTCGCTGGGTTCCTGCTCCCGAAGCCCCTGGTCCAAGGAAGACATGGATCGCACCAGTGATAAGCCTGGCAAAAGCTGACCCTCCAGCTGAACAGCCTCGAGGCCAAGTCCCTCCACCAAAAGGGTTCCCGTGGTGATGCCTCCCTTGCTGATCAGGTAGCCAAGCCGCGCTGCCACGCCGGACAACAGACGGGCCATCAGGGATGCCAACTCCATCCCAAAGCGCAGCCGCCGAGCAGCCGCTGCCGCCCCTGATCCAAACAGCAACTCACCACGACTGGAAAACAGCACCGGCGTGAGCCCCGCATCCAGGGCTCGCTCCAGCTGACTCCGCCATTCAGCCTCCAGATCCGGCAAGAGCAGATCAGCAGATCCCCCCTCCAGCACCCGGGCGATGCGAGCCACCGGCAGCTCAATGCCGCGGCAACGCGCATTGGCCAACAGAGATTTTAACTGTTGATCCGCCAAAGGAACGTGGGAGCCCACCACCACCAAACCAGGGAGCGGCTGGCCATGGAGATCGCGGCAGCGCAAGCCCACCAGGCCATGGGCATCAAGGGGCTGGGGTCCCAAGGGCGATGGACCTGAATCCACAAGGCCGTTGAGCAGGCTTGCGGCTGAACGAAACAAGAAGCGCTTGCGCCCCTGCAACCGGCGAATGGCGACTCCGAGCGCCAGGAGATGCTCAGGGTGGGTCGCATCCACGACAACGGATCGATTGGCGTTGAGCGCCTCAAGACAAGCCAAGAGTTCCTCCGCTCGCTCAGCTTCAAGCAACGCCAGCGGGATTCGCAGCACTGAGTTGGCAGGGATCTGGCCAGCGCTCTTTTCCTCGAGCCACTCCGCCAGATCACTGGTGCCATAACCAAACAGGCGATCCTGGGCAAACGCTGTGGTGTGCACCGGCTCTCCGTGCAGACGATGCACCCCATTCACGGTGGTGCGGCCTCCTTCCAAGAAGGCGGGCACATGCAAGGTGGCATCCACCGCTCCGAAGTGCTCCTCCCAGGCCTGCGCCAGAACCTCTGGTTCGAGCACGCCGTGGCCGCGCAAGGTGGAATCACCGCGGCTCACCAGCAGCAGCTGATGCTCCTGAAGACCTTCAGCGGCCATGGCCAGCGCCAGAGCGTCCACAATTTCGCGGTTGCGGCTGGCCGCGGCCTCAGGCGTGAGCGCCCGCGTGTTTGCCAACACAAACAGCAACGGCGAGGGGTGCCTCAACCCTCGACGCAATGCCCCTTCATCCCAACGCAACAACAGCGGGCAGCTGTGCACCGTCTGAGAACCGGTGGGATCGTCGTCGATTACGACAATCTTCATGGCACGATCGATGGGTTGACTGAACTGGCCTGGTCGCTCACGTGCCTGAACAAGGGTTGTCCTCCACTGCGGTCCTAGCACCCAATTCTGTTGAGGAGCTTGGCCAACTCATCGCCGCCATGCATGCCGATGGGACGCCCTGGGTTCCCTCTGGCTTGGGCAGCCGTCTGCACTGGGGCCCTCCTCTTGCCGCTGATGCGGGGCCGGTGCTGAGCATGCGCCAGCTGTCCGGAATCATTGACCATGCCGTGGATGACCTCACGATCACCGTGGATGCGGGCATGCCCTTGGCCGACCTCCAGGCAGCCCTGGCAGACCATCAGCAATGGCTGCCGCTCAACTGGCCCTGGGGCAGCAGCATGGCCTCGCCTTCATCGGCGGGAACGATCGGCGGGCTGGTGGCTCGTGGGCTGTCCGGAGGTCTGCGCCAACGGCATCTGGGCGTGCGCGACCAGATCATCGGCATCAGCTTGATCCGCAGCGATGGGGTGAGCGCCAGGGCCGGCGGCAGGGTGGTGAAAAACGTGGCCGGCTATGACCTGATGCGCCTGCTCTGCGGCAGCTGGGGCAGCCTCGCCTTGATCTCCGGGGTCACGTTGCGAGTGCAACCGCTGCGTGAACCGCGCGGGCTGCTTGTTCTGGAGGGTGAACTCAGCCAGCTCGAGGCGTTACGAGCCGAGCTGGTGGGCAGCAGCTTCACGCCCGAGTGGATTGATTGGGAGCTCCGGCCGGACCAGGGGCCACGGATCCTGCTGGGCGTGGCCAGCATCAGCGATGCTGCGGTCGTCGACCAGCTCAACCGGCTCGAGAGGCTCGCTGCCCAGCAGGGGGTAAGCGCAGAGCGACAGCCGTGGGACCACCCGATCCCCGAAGAATCTGGCCCAAGCGCAGATCCGCCCTGGCTGCTGCGCCTCTGTCTCCCCCCTGCCCAGCTCCAGCAGTTGCTCAGCTCGCAGGAATGCACGGCGCTCTCGGGCTGGCATTGGAGGCTGGCCGCTGGAGCCGGCAGCGGTGAGGGCTGGCAGACCAGCGGTCTTCCCACACCGGACTACCAAATCGAAGCGCTGAGGCGAAGGGTGATGGCGTTAGGGGGGCAGCTCAGCGTGCTGATCCAACCGGGAACCCAGCCCGGGGCTCTACCCGCCTGGCTGGATGCCCCGTCCCGACCCCTGATTGAAGCCATGAAGCGTCAGTTTGACCCCAAACAACAGCTCTCAAGAGGACGGTTGCCTGGGATGGCAGCGCCTCTCAACTCACGGCATAGCGGCAACTGAGCTGCATGCTCTCGCCCGCAGCGAGCTCGAGCTTGCCGTCCCCAGTGATCAGGGACTGGCGCGGTCCCGTCCAGGGCTCGAGGCACACCATCGGGCGAGGGGGCTCGGTCCAGACCACCGTGAGATCCATGGGCGCTTGATGCTGCAGCTGCAAACGCGTTCCCGCAGCCTCATCCACCAGGGTGACCGGTCCAGCAGGGCGGGTGAGAAAGTCCACTCCCTCTGGCAGTCGGCTCAATTGATCTCCGGTTTCAGCCTCTGCCATCACGAGGTGGTTCAGGCACTGGGGTGCCAAGCCCTCGATGCTCGTGCGACTGAGGTCCGTCACATTGAAATAGGGATGCAGACCAAAACTGAACGGCATCAACTCGCCTCCCTCATTGAGATTCGCAATCGTGGTGGCGATCTCCAACGCACCACTCACCGGACGAACCGCCATCTCCAGCCGAAAGCGGAACGGATAGTGCGCAAGGGTCTCGTCGGTATCGGTCAAACGCAAACGCACGCCGCTCTGGTCGTCGAGCAGCTCCAGCTGCCAAGGCAAGCCACGAGCAAACCCATGCTGCTTGAGGGTGGCTTCCCCACTTTTCAAGGGAAGCCGGTCGCCGGGAAGGTTGCCGCAGATGGGAAACAACACGGGAATTCCCCCCCGGATGCTCTGCGCCGGGTCGGCATAGCGCAGCTGGTCGAAATAGAGAATCTCCCGCCCATTGCAGAGCCATTCCGTGACGATGCCGCCGCGTTCGGGCACAACCCGTAGGCGATCACCACTTTGGGGATGCACATATTCCCAATGGGGATACGGCGTCGACAGTTGACGAAGGGTCATGGCCATGAAACCCAGAGCCTCTTCAGTGTGACCACAGTTCAGCCATCCGCGCAGCCATCGATCGCAAGGGAACCAAGCCAATCGAGCAGAGCCTTGTTCACCTGATCAGGAACCTCGTCATGGGGGCAGTGACCGGCCTCCAACACCACTTCATGGGTGTTCTCCGGGGCATGGCGTTGAAAGCTGGCGCGACGTCCAGCGGCATTGATCCAGGGATCACGGATTCCCCAGAGCAAAAACAATGGCGATTGAAGCTGATCAAACAATTCATCCAGAGGTTGGCCACTGGGGATGTCGAACACGGTGCGAAACACGCCAAACGCTCCGGGATCCAGCGACGGAAGGCGAATCGATTCCACCAGGGCGTCGTCCACGTTGGTGCGATCGACGTACACCTGATTGAGGGTGCGCCGAATCGTGGACCGCCGGCGCAAATTCTCAAACAACACCCGTTGCAGCACTGGGCTTTTCAGCAGAGCAGAAGCAATGGTGCGACGGGCGATCGCGCCCCAGCCCCCTGGTGATGAACGCTGCTCATCACTAAAAGGACCCGCCGCATTCAGGAGCACCACCCCTGCTGACTGGTCCTTCAAAGCAGCACCAGCAGCTAAGGCAGCAAACCCCCCAAGCGAATTGCCAGCGATCACGGTGGGACGTCCGATCCGCTCCTGGACGTAGGCCACCAACTGGTCTCGCCAAAGCGCACCGCCGTAGGTAAGCCCAGCTGGTTTGGCGCTGCGGCCGAAGCCAAGGAGATCGAGGGCATGCACTTCGTAGTGGTCTGCCAACACGGGGATGTTGTGGCGCCAATGGTCGGTGGAGGCCCCAAAGCCGTGCACCAACAACACGGCGGGTCGCTTTTTAGCCTGGGCCGCCGCCTCGGGCTGCTCAGGCATCTGGCAAAGACCATGCACTGCATGATTCTCAAACTGCCACCAGGTCTCGCCCACCACTCTCTTTCCGTTGATCGGCGATGCTAGGCATCCTGTTCATGCCTCCGCAGCGCCGGGCACTTGCCACCAATGGACACATACGAGATGGGGCCCCTGCTGCAAAGCAGCACCCTCAGCGGAGGCCTGTTTTGGGCACTTGCCCTCTACCTGCCGCTCAGTGGACCACTGCAACGGCTGGAGGCAAGCCTGGAGGACGGGCCCCTGAGTGGGGCCTGGCGTCAGGCCGCCCTGGTGATCAGCAGTCTGCTGCTCGCCCTAGCTGTGGGTGTGATCACCCAACTCATCTTGGCCTGGGCGCTTGGACCTGGCTGGGCCTCCAGCCTGGCCTTGATCACCATTGGCTGGAGTTTGTTCCTCGTGGTTGCCCGCGGGCAAGGGGACTAGGTCAAACCAACGGGATCAGCCGCGACCTCACCATCGACCTTGTCGTCGTCATCGGGCTTATCCCCACCAATCACCAACCGGAGCAGCACCGGTGCCAGGAAGGTGGTGCCGATCACCATCAACAGAATCGCCGCCTCAAGCGACGGCGACAGAAGCTTGGCGCTGGTGCCAAGGCCCAGGAAAATCAAGCCCACTTCTCCGCGGGGCATCATTCCAAGTCCCACCACGAGGCGTCGGGTGGGTTGCTTGCTCACAAAGGCCCAACCAGCGGCAATCTTGCCGATCACGGCAACCACAAACAAGAAGGCGGCAATGATCAAGGCGGTGCGGCTGGCGGGATCGGAAGGATTGATCACCGAGAGATCCATGCCGGCACCCACGAGCACAAAGAAGATCGTGGCAAACAGGGTCACGATCGGCAGGACGGCCTGCTGGATGGCGTGATTGTGCTTTGAACTACTGAGAATCAAACCAGCCGCGAAGGCGCCAAGGGCCGCCTCCAATCCAATCGCTGTGGCGGTGAAGCAGCTCAGCGCCAGGATCACGAAGGAAGCCACCAGCACCTCACCCGGTGCCTTGAGTTTGTCGATCAGCCAGTCGAACGCTGGAGCAGCTGTGCGGCTCAAACCGATCGCGGCCACAACGAACACGGCCGCGGCCGCGACAAGCTTGAGTATCGGACCAATTTCCAGACTGCCGCCGGAGGCCAAGGCCACCACCACAGCCAAGATCACGATGCCGAGGATGTCATCGAGAACCGCCGCACCGATCACGATCTGACCCTCTCGGGTTTTCAAATATCCAAGTTCTCCGAACACGCTGGCGGTAATGCCAATGCTGGTGGCGGTCATCGAGGCGCCCGCAAAAATCGCGGGGATCGCTCCCACATGGAATAAAGCCATCAGCCCCCATGTGCCCAGGGCAAACGGCAACACCACACCTGCTACTGCCACGGTGAAGGCCTGCGTGCCAACCGCGATCAGCTCATCGAGCTCACTCTCCAATCCGGTAAGAAATAAAAGAGCAAACAGGCCCAGCTGAGCCACAGACTCCAAGGCGGGGAAACTTTCGTTGTAGAGCTCTGTGACCGATTCAGGCGGCACATTGCCCAAGGAACTGAGGAAGGTCACCAAACCATTGCTCAATTCCACTTGGGTTTCTGGCGGCACCAAGAGATGCAGACCAGATGCTCCGATCAAGACACCAGCAAGGAGCTCTCCCAAAATCGTGGGCAGCTGGAGGCGCACCAGAACTTCGGCCAACGCTCGCGCTGCCACGAAAATCAGCATGAATCGGCCAACCCCAATCAAGGTGCCAGCCATCTCGAGATCGTGGGCAGACAGTTCAGCCAGTAACGGCGTGAGAAGGGGCGGCATCGCAGCAGCGAGCATCGGAATCGGCATGTTTTCTCAGCGGGACCTTAAGGGCAAAAGGGATCTCTGACCGTGCATTGCGATGGCCTGCTAGCCGATGGCAACAAAACAGCCTCCTCGGTCACAGTTCGGCGACCGTTTCAAGCTTTCTTGGTTCATTCCCACCACAATTAACGCAAAACAAAAAGCAATCACAATATTTTTGTCTCCATGAGCAGCTCCGAACCCCTCGATCTTCGCCTTCCAACTCCTGGTTGCTATGCCGACCCAGAACGGGCGGGATTGGATGCTGATGCCGTGTTTGACGGCATGACAGAGCATCTGTTCTTCACGCTGGGCAAGCTGGCTCCATCCGCCAGCCGCCATGACCTCTACATGGCCCTCAGCTATGCCGTGCGCGATCGGCTGATGACCCGTTATCTGGCCAGCTTGGAGGCGATTCGGGCCCGACCACAAAAAACAGTGGCCTATTTGTCTGCGGAGTTCCTGATTGGACCGCAACTGGCCAATAATCTGCTCAATCTGGGAATCCAGAACGAAGCGGAAGAGGCCGTGAAGCGCTTCGGGATTGAATCCCTGCAGCAGATCATCGAGGTAGAGGAGGAGCCTGGCCTCGGCAATGGCGGTCTGGGTCGCTTAGCCGCTTGCTACATGGAATCACTGGCAAGTTTGCAGATTCCTGCCACGGGCTATGGCATCCGCTACGAATTTGGAATTTTTGATCAACTGATCCGCGATGGCTGGCAGGTGGAGGTCACCGATAAGTGGCTCAAGGGCGGCTGGCCCTGGGAACTGCCCCAGCCTGATCAGGCCTGCTTTGTGGGTTTTGGCGGCCGCACGGAGAGCTATCTCGACGACAAAGGCATCTATCGCTCGCGCTGGATCCCCTCGGATCACGCCATTGGTGTTCCCCACGACGTGCCGGTGCTCGGCTACCGCGTGAACACCTGCGACCGTCTGCGCCTGTGGCGCGCTGATGCCACGGAAAGCTTCGACTTCTACGCCTTCAACATCGGTGATTACTACGGCGCTGTGGAAGAAAAAGTGGGCAGCGAAACCCTCTCCAAAGTCTTGTATCCCAACGACGGCACCGATGAAGGCCGGCGCCTGCGCCTAAAGCAGCAGCACTTCTTTGTGAGCTGCTCACTGCAAGACATGTTGCGCAGCCTCGACAACCGCGGGCTGTCCGTTGACGACTTCCCTGAGTACTGGACCGTTCAGCTCAACGACACCCATCCCGCGATCGCAGTTGCGGAACTGATGCGTCTGCTGATCGATGATCGCCATATGGAATGGGACAAGGCTTGGGACATCACCCGCCGTTCCGTGGCCTACACCAACCACACCCTGCTACCTGAGGCACTCGAGAAATGGGATCTCAACCTGTTTGGAAGCCTGCTCCCAAGGCATCTAGAGCTGATTTACGAAATCAACCGCCGCTTCCTTCAGCAGGTGCGCTTGCGCTATCCCGGCAACGAAGCGATTCAACGCAAGCTCTCGATCATTGATGAAGAGGGTGGGAAGTCCATTCGCATGGCCCACCTCGCCACCATTGGCGCCCATCATGTGAATGGCGTCGCGGCTCTCCATTCCGATTTGGTGCGCGAGCAGCTGATGCCGGAATTCGCCGAGCTCTGGCCCGAAAAATTCACCAATGTGACCAACGGCGTCACCCCAAGGCGTTGGGTGGCCCTGTCCAATCCAGGACTCTCCACCCTGCTTGATGAGCATGTGGGCCCCGATTGGGTCACCAACATGGAGATCCTGCGCAAGCTTGAGGATCGCCAGAACGACACGGGCTTCCTGAATCATTGGGAAGACACCAAGCTCTCCGTAAAGCGCAAGCTGTCCACTTACATCCACCGCAACACCGGTGTGTTGGTGGATCCCTCAAGCCTGTTTGACGTACAAGTGAAGCGGATTCATGAATACAAACGCCAGCACCTCAATGCTCTTCAGGTGATTACCCAGTACCTCAGGATCAAAAACGGCCAAGCCGATGGCATGGCGCCTCGCACGGTGATCTTTGGTGGCAAGGCGGCACCTGGCTACTACATGGCCAAGCTGATCATCCGCTTCATCAACGGCATCGCCGAAACGATCAACGCTGATCCCGACATGGACGGACGTCTGCGGGTGGTGTTCCTGGCGGATTACAACGTGAAGCTCGGCGAACAGGTGTATCCAGCCTCGGATCTTTCCGAACAGATCTCGACGGCTGGCAAGGAAGCCTCCGGAACCGGCAACATGAAATTCGCCATGAATGGAGCGCTCACGATTGGCACCCTTGATGGCGCCAACGTGGAAATCCGTGAGCACGTGGGTGCAGAAAACTTCTTCCTCTTCGGCAAAACCGTGGAAGAGATTGCGGCTCTCAAGCAAGGCGGATACAGACCTTGGGAGGTGGTGGAGTCAGTTCCGGAGCTCGCTGAAGCCATCCGCTTGGTGGAAATGGGTCACTTCAGCAATGGCGATGGTGAGTTGTTCCGTCCTCTGATCGACAACCTCACGGGGAATGATCCCTTCTTCGTGATGGCTGATTTCGCCGACTACCTGCGCGCGCAGGATGCGGTGAGCCTGGCCTGGACTGATCGTCATCATTGGAACAGGATGTCTGTGTTGAACAGCGCCAGAAGCGGTTTCTTCTCCTCGGATCGTTCGATCCGTGACTACTGCCGCGACATCTGGAAGGTGGAAGCCATGCCGGTTGAGATCACCTGCGACGTGCCTGAGTAGTCGTCTCCACGCCATAAATGTTTTCGCTTAATATCAACATTGAAAACCCCTCGAGAACATTTCGAGGGGTTTTTTGTTGTGCAGACGAGACGTCTCTCACCCTTCAATTAATGCTGAACAATCCCAGTTCGATCAACTGCGATCGGGGAGATCAGGGGTTTGGTGCAGCAGGCGATTCAAACGCAGGCGATCAGCATTGAGGGGGTCTGGGGCGAGTTCACCAGCCAGCTCTCTGAACTTCTGTTCAATATCGTCAGGCACACGCACATCAAAGATGCGCTCCATCAACGCTTCGATGGAAAACAGGTGCGCATTGATATTTTCCAAATCAGCCATTGCTTGATGGATGGCATCAGCAGGCTCTTCTCCACCACCCATCGGAGTGGCATGGGTTTGAGCATCAGCGCCCGGGGTGCCATGTTGCTTTTGCAAATCCTCGAGCACACGGCCGGAGAGGGTTCTGAAGGCTTGGAGCGCCGCCCAACTCAGCTCCTGCTGCTGACGCAAGGTTGGCGACTCTCTGATCAGACGGTCGTGCTCTCGATAGAAGCGTTGACAGTCTGGACATTGACAGGGCTCTTCAGGCAAAGCAGACCCTCAGTTAGTAACCATCATGACACCTGATCAGGCAGCCAATGGCGGATCCTGATCAAACCCGGACCGATCATCGAGCTGATCGCGGAACGCATCCGCATCCCTGCCCACAACACCTGGCAGAGGGATCTCGATCGAACTCACCACATTCAGAGCATCCCGCAAACGCATGGAATCGGCGAACCACCCCATCGCTTGCTCGGTATCTCCACGACTCTCAGCGTCACTGGCCTGATCTTCATGGGCTTCCGCCAAGAGGGCAAGCCAGCAGAGGCAACGCGCTTGCACCACAGACAACTCAAGGTCGCTTGGCTGGCTGGCAGCAATGCGCTCGCTTTCCTGCTGAACCAAGAGCCGCAGCCGAAGTTCGTGAAGCTGGGTCATGGAACCGGTTCACACGCTCAAAAATAACGAAGGTCTGGAATCTGGCTAGCCCACCCACCCAAGACAACTAATCAATCAATTCGCATCAATAAGCGGAAAAACTCACCCTGAATGACTAATCAATAGGAATTCACTTCACGCATTCATGACACGTAAATCGGGTTTGATCTCAGACTTCAAAGCTTTTATCAGCAAAGGCAACGTGGTGGATCTCGCCATTGCGGTTGTGATTGCAGGCGCATTTGGCTAGGTCGTTGGGTCTTTCGTCACCCTGGTCATGACCAATGCGCTTGAACCGGCGCTCAAGGCAGCCAATGTGGACTCGATCAATGCCTGGCCTGCAGGCGCGGTGATTGTGGCGATCATCAACTTTCTCGTGATTTCCATTGTGTGATTCTTGATTGTGAAATCAATTGAGGCCTCCAATCGCAAGCAAGAGGTCATTGAAGAAGCGAAGCCTGATCCCCAAGCTCAACTGGCTTCCGCCATCACTCGCCTCACAGACGCATTAGAGCGCAAGGGATTCTGAAGCGCTTGGCCAATGGATCCGATAGGCGCGGCTGCGGCCCTCCCCGATCGGCTCGATCGCCTGCTGTTCCACGAGTTCGCTCAGATCACGCCAGGCCGTAGCGCGGCTCACTTTGGTGAGGCTGATGGCCTTGCGCAGGGTCATGCCGCCCGTGAAGCCCTCCGGTTCGGCATCCAGCAGCCGATTAAGCAGTTTCTGTTGCCGGTCGTTGAAGCCGCTGTGATGGTGGCTCCACCAGAAAGCCGCCTTGCGCCGCACCGCTTCAATCACGGCGCCATTGGTGACCGCCTCTGCCGTGAGCTGCTTAAGGAACCAGCTCAGCCAGCCCGTGACTGGCAGCGCTCCAGCACCGTGTAGTAACCCTCGCGCTCGCGCGAGATCTGAGCAGAGATGTCGAGGGCGCGGACAGACAACCCCTGCTGAACATTGGCTCTGCAGTCCTGTGCCAGAAGCCGATCAGTAGTGGCACGGGCTAGGCGGCCGTTGCCGTCTTCATAGGGGTGGAGGGTGAGAAACCAGAGGTGGGCCAGGGCCTCGGTGCAGCTCTAGCTCTGCTGCTGGATGTGATCTCAAGGGCCACGAGCCTCAGTGACGCCATCGGCTGCCGCGGCTTGTTGGTGCATGCCGAATCAGGGCAAGCCCGAGGCTTCTATGAACATCTGAATCTCTGAGTTCGAGCAATCACCCACTGATCCCCTGCACTTGTTGCTGCTGCTCAAGGACATCCGCCGCACAACGGGGCGCTGAAGCAGGCTTCACGCCGGTGGGATCGCCCCCAACAGTGACGGCTGGCAGGAGCCTCTTTTCTGGCCCTTGGCTTCCTTAAAAAGCTTTGCGGCAAATGGAGTCTTAAACAACGGGGCTGGCGGGACTCGAACCCACGACCTACGGTTTAGGAAACCGTCGCTCTATCCGGCTGAGCTACAGCCCCTCACGGGCCATTATGGGGGCTGAAAGTAGGCGAGGTGATCGCAATTGATGGGTGTTGCCCTCGGGCTGCAGTCATCGGTTGAGGAAAGTCCGGGCTCCCCGATGGCCAGGCTTGCTGGGTAATTCCCAGTGCGGGTGACCGTGAGGAGAGTGCCACAGAAACACACCGCCGATGGCCGGTTCCGCCGGCACAGGCAAGGGTGCAAAGGTGCGGTAAGAGCGCACCAGCAGCATCGAGAGGTGCTGGCTCGGTAAACCCCGGCTGGGAGCAAGGCCTAGGAACGACGGGTGGCCATCTTCCCCGTTCCGCCTTTGTGCGCCGCTCGAGGTCGTCGGTAACGGCGATCCCAGATAGATGATTACCCCCCTTCCTTGGAAGGGTGAACAGAACCCGGCTTATGTCCTGCTTTCAACCCTCTTTTAGTCAAGTTCCCTAAGGCTGCGTCAACAGGAACGTGCCGCTAAAACCAAGTCATTCGGATCCGAAGGAGTTGCTGTGATCACTCCCCAGCGTGAACAGCAACTGCAAGAGCTCTGGCGCCAGCTGGTTGGCGATTCGAGCACTGCCAACCACAAAGAATTGAAATGGGAGCAGTTGGAGCACCTCGACGAAGCGCTCACCCACACCTCCACGGGGCTCGCGCGGCATCACGAACAGCTGGAGTTTCTCGGTGATGCGGTGCTACGACTGGCGGCCTCAGATTTCATCGAATCCGAACACCCGCAAATGCCTGTGGGGGAACGCTCTGCCTTACGGGCACAGCTTGTGAGCGACCGCTGGCTGGCGAAGCTCGGAAGCAAAATCGACATCGAAGCGCTCTTGAAGCTGGGATCCAAGGCCAGCGGTGATACAGCAGCTCGCACCACCCTCCGCGCCGAGCACTGCGAAGCCCTAATCGGCGCGATTTACCGAATCAGCGGCAAAGTGTCTCCGGTGCAAACATGGCTTACGCCCTACTGGCGCGAAACAAGCCATGAGGTGCTCGCCGATCCCTATCGCGGCAACAGCAAATCGGCGCTGCAGGAATGGACCCAAGCGCAGGGGCTGGGGCTACCGACTTACGCCTGCCAGGAAATCAGCCAACGCCATGGCGACCCCAGGCGCTTTCATTGCCAGGTGTTTATCCAAGACCAAAACAACCCAAGAGCAGAAGCCTGGGGTGGATCGCGGCGTCAGGCGGAGCAGCAGGCGGCCAAGGCGGCGATGCAACAAACAACACTTGCAAGCGTTCCATCAAGCTCTCAAGCTCAAGACAGCTGAGGCGAGGCGAAGCATGAGCGGTTGATCGCCACTCAATATCTGGCTAACCTGGCTAAGCCATGAGAACAACGTTGTGCTGGTCAACATGTTGGATGCCAAAAGCCAGCTCTCCCGGCTTGTGAAAGCAGCCCTCGCCGGTGAAGAGGTGATCATTGCCAGTCATGGCAAGGCCCAGGTGAAGTTAGTTCCCTGCGCTGCGGCTGCCGGCTTGAAGGAACCTGGAGGTCTTGCCGCTCTTTCCATTCAGCCCTCCCAAGTGGATGAAGCGTTTGGCGAGGCCGTGGATCAGCACGTTGCCGAACTTTTCAATCTTTGATGCGCTGTCTGCTTGACACCCAGGTCATGCTCTGGTGGCTTCTCGACGATCCCAGATTGGGAGCTGAGTCGCGAGACTTGTTGGCCTCAAGACCGTGTCTGGTGTCTGTAGCCAGCATCTGGGAGGTGGCCATCAAACACCGCATTGGCAAGTTGGAGGTTTCACCGATCGTGTTCCGTGATCAGAGCATCGCTGCAGGTGCGGATCTTCTGCCGGTGCTGGATCCGCATGTGATCGAAACCGCTCAACTTCCGATACTGCATCAGGATCCCTTCGATCGACTGTTGATTGCCCAGGCCAGGGTGGAAGGCTTGATGGCTGTGTCATCGGACGGGCAATGGTCCGGTTACGACGTCTCCTTGCATCGACTCTGATCGTTTCCTCAGCAGGAGAGTCCATCGCTCTTCACGCCGATAGGGGCGGCAACATCGCTCCGCACTGATCACAATGCAGCGCTTGGTTGCGATGGACTGAAGCTCCACAACTCAGGCAGCTGCGGCCACCACGGCGCACCTGCTGCATCGTTTCCACGGTGATGATCCCCGTGGGGATGGCAATGATCCCAAAGCCCAGAAGCATCACCACCGCAGCCAGCAACTGACCGAGCACGGTTTGGGGAACGATGTCGCCATAGCCAACAGTGGTCATCGTGACGATTGCCCAATACACCTCTTGGCCAACGGTCTGGAACTGGGTTTCTGGATGGCTGCTTTCCACCAGCACCATCAAGTAACCCAGCACCACCTGGGCCATCACCACAAAAAACAAAAACACGCCGATGCGGCGGGCACTGGCCTTTAGGGCATTGCCAAGAAGCTGGGCTTCATCGAGGAAGCGCAGCAGCTTGAACACGCGCAGCACCCGCCCGAACTTGAAGATCCAAAGAATCAGGCCGCTGCTGATCTGGGGAACGAAAAAAAACAGAACGGCTGAGACATCAATCAGGCCGTAAAAGCTGAACAAATATTTGCGCGGCCTGAGCGACACCCACAGATGCAAAAGGAAGTCGGCGATGAACACCAACAAACAACCATGCTCGAGTTGCGCGACCCAACTGGGCACTTCCCCCGGCGCGGCCAACCTCAAGGGATGGGGCTGGACCAACAATCCAGCCACGCTTAGCAGAATCGTGCCGAAAATGATCAGGTTGTAGATGCGGCCAGCCCGGGTGTCGGCATCTAGAACAATCCGCCGTAGGCGAAGGCGCCACGACACCAGATCAAGCGGCGCTGAGATCGCTGAGGCGCATCGTCACGAGCTTGTCCCAATTCCCGCCTTCAAAGAGCACGGCTGCTCGATCACCACTGATGCGCTGCACAAATCCCGTGTAGCCGGCATAGATCGAACGGGTATCAACCACGGTGACCGTGGCGCCAGGCAGGATCGGTGCAGCGGAGGCCATACAAGAAATGGGGAGTCGTGGATCCATTATCGAATGATGACTTCTTCTCCGTCACTTAGCTCAACTGATCCGAACAGCGCAGACGAATGGCTGCCGGTGGGGACGCTCGTAGGCGCTCAGGGGTTACGGGGCGAACTGCGCCTGAACCCTGCCAGTGATTTCCCGGAGCGCTTCACCGAACCTGGACCTCGTTGGCTGCAAGCCAAGGGATCAGCGCCCAAAGAAGTGGAGCTTCTCGAAGGCCGGCAGCTGCCAGGCAAAAGCCTCTACGTGGTGCGCTTGAAGGGGGTGAGCAGCCGCGCCAGCGCGGAAGCGCTGGTGGGCTGCACTGTGCTGGTGCCCGCAGAAGACCGGCCCGAGCTCGCCGAAGGCGAATTCCACCTGCTCGACCTGGTGGGCCTCGAGGCGCGCTTAGCCGGCAATGAAGATCCGATCGGCACGGTGAGCAACCTGATCAGCGGCGGCAATGACCTGCTGGAGATTCAGCTTGTCAGCGGCAAAACGGTTTTGGTTCCGTTCGTGGAAGCGATCGTGCCCGAGGTGCAGCTGGAGGAGGGCTGGTTGCTGCTCACCCCACCGCCGGGGTTGCTGGAGCTTTAAGCCAACCAAAGCAACAGCAGCGGCACCATCAGGGTGTAGGCCAGCGAGAGCGGCCAACCAAAGCGGAAAAAATCGAGGAAGCGATAGCGACCAGGGGCATACACCATCAAGTTGGTTTGGTAACCAATCGGCGAGAGGAAGCTCTGGCTGGCGGCGAACACCACGGCTGTGGCAAACAACATCGGCGGCTGCCCCAGGCCTGTGGCCACAGCAGCGGCGATCGGTAAAACCAGAGCCACAGCAGCCGCATTGCTGAGCAGCTCAGTCGCCACCAGGGTGAGTGCATAGATCACCAGCAAAGACACGTAGGCAGAACTGTGCTGCAACAGCATGAGCAAGTTTGCAGCCGCCTGATCCGCCAGCCCCGTTTTCTGCAGGGCCACACTGAAGCTGTACAGGCCACCCAGCAGCAGATAGAGATCCCAGCGAATCGAGCGCAGGGCCGTTCCGGCATCGAGGCAGTTGCCGATCACCAAAACCCCCACCCCTACGAGCACAGCTGCCACCAGGGGCATCACCTTGAAGCCGGCAAGCAGCAGCACGGCCAGCATCACGCTGACCGCTAAGCCCTTGCGGTGCGTGGAGGGCAGATCGTCGTCGAGCTGATCGAGCACCACCAGATCACTGGCTTGCTGCAGGCCGCGCAACGCATCAAGAGGGGCCTGCAACAACAGCATGTCTCCCTCTCGAAGAACTACCCGTCCCAAGCGATCACGCAGGGTGCTGTTGGCGCGGTTCACGGCCAGCACGGTGGCATTGAAGCGCTGGCGAAAACGCAGCTCGCGGAGCGTGGCGCCTGCCAACAAGGAACCGGAAGGCACCAACACTTCGGCATGGCGGATGTGGGGGAGCTCTTCCGCAAGCAGGGTGCCGGCTAGATCCACCATCCGGTCTTGCTGCAAGCGCAACAGCTCCTGGCGGCTGCAGCGCAACAGCAAGCGATCGTCGGCTTGCAAGCGCAACTGGGCCAGGGGAGGCTGCAGGCGTTGGCCGTCGCGATGGACATCGAGCACATCCACATCAAAGCGGCGCTGCAAGCGGCTCTCATGCAGAGTGACCGCACAGAGCGGAGAGCGCTGCGGAATCACCACCTCCGTGATGTAGCCATCACGGCTTAAAGCCTGAAGGTTGTCGTCGCTTTGATCACCGCGATCGGGCAGACAACGGCCCGCAAGCACCAGATAGCAGGCACCGATCAGCCACACGGGAATGCCGATGGCGGTGAAGGAAAACAGCTCAAAAGAGCCATAGCCCAGCCGGGACACCAGATCACTGGCGAGCAAGCTGGTGGAGGTACCGATCAGGGTGATCGTGCCGCCGATCAGAGTGGCAAACGAAAGAGGCATAAGAACCCGCGACGGGCTGATCCCGCGGCGCTGACACCAGCCCTGCACCACTGGCAGCAGGATCGCCACAATCGGCGTGTTGGGAATGAAGCCGGAAATCGGCGCCACCACAAAACCAAACACCAGCATCAACTGGCTGGGATTACGGATTCGCGGCGATGCCAGCAGTTCACGCAAGCGATCCAAGGCACCGCTGTGCAGCAAGCCATTGGAGAGCACAAACAAGCCCACCAGGGTGATCAAGGCAGGACTGCCGAAACCGGCCAAGGCTTCATTAGGCGTGAGCACCCCTGTGGCCATCAAAAGGCCTGCAGCCAAAAGGGCCACCAGCTCAGGCGCGAGCCAACCGCCGATGAAACAGGCGATTGCCAATCCCAACAGCAGCAATGTGACCAGGGCGCTCAAGACGGCCTCACTGGGATGAGCAGCATAAACATGTTTTCAGCATCGGACATTGCGCTGCTGGCTGAGGCGAGCAGCGCAGGGAGGCTTGATAACGGAATCCATGCCCTTCCAAAGGTCATCAGCCTGAAGCAATCAATTGCAGCGCCTCTTCATCCTCCTCCGCGTACAGCGCGAGGGCTCAGACGCCTGTCAAAGCTGACAAGCGTTCCTTGGTGATGCACTGCCAACGCAAGAAGGTAGGCATCCGTGATCTGCCCGTGGTGAAGAAGTGCTTCTGCCTCAAAGACGCCAGCGGCATTCCAGGACAACGCATCAGGCCAAAACACATGAGGCGGATGGGCTAGCAGTTCTTGGAGTAAGGACATCACAACGACAGGTCCGCCAGGGCTGTTGGGATAACGCGGGTTCCCAAGAATCCGCAACAGCGCGTTTTGAGTGAGGGAGCAAGTGGCCCAGCCATGGCCGCCATGGGCCGGAAACCAGCGGTGGGATGGCTCATGCTGCACGTGCTGAGGATCAACCAAAGCGATCAGCACGTTGACATCAAGCAGGGCAATCGGCTCGGCCATCAAGCCTCTTCTTCGCGAAGCTGATTGACAAGCTCCAGATCAACGACCCCACCAGAAGCCTTCATGGGCAATTGCGGCAATCCAGAGCGTTGCTCCACAAAGTTCTGCGACTCTCCGTCTGCTGGCCTGGATAGGGTCTGCCGGGCTAGGTCGCTGATCACATCACCGAGCGTGGTTTGGCGCAATGCGGCCAAGGCCGCTATTCCGTTACTGGCGGATATGCCATGAATGCAAGGCCGGATGCATGGCTACGCCAAGCCCAAAATGACCTCGAGCTCGCTCAACTGGCACGTGACAACGGCTACTTGGCGCAAGCCTGCTTTGACGCATCACAAGCAGCCGAAAAAGGCTTAAAAAGCGCACTTCTGGAATTAGGACTGGAGCCTCCGCACACACATGTGCTCAACGCTTTAACGAGGCGGCTAAAGAAAACGGGCTTAGAGACCAAGGACTTAGAGGCCCTATCTCTGCGCAGCCTCAGCCGGATGGCGATCCAATCTCTCTATCCGATGGATGCAACCCCGCCTTCCGAGCTGTTCGACCCAGAGGAAACCGATCAAGCCTTAGCAACGGCCGGTGAGGTGTTGAGCATCCTCAAGGCTTTGGATCAGCATGGCTGAGAGCTACCACGTCAAGCAATCTGCTCTGGACGCCTTGCTGATCCACTTCTGACAACGCCCCAAGCGAACCCATCAACAAACTCTGATCCAGGGTGAACACCTTGAAGCGAATAACACAAGGCTGAGCTAACCCAGCAGCCTGGAGATCCTTGATCTGCCAATCCGTTGGCCATTGGCTGTTGCGAGCACTGGTCACCATCGCCAACAGGAGATGACCACTTTGCTCTTGAAATGCAGGCTTGGAGAGAACCAACGCAGGCCTCCGCTTGATGACCTGACGCTCTGTGAATGGAAACGGAACCCGTACCAAAGCGAACGGTGGAAACGCTGTCACAGGTCTGCAAAGGCAACTTCATCCTCATCACTGCCCCATTCCGTTAGCCCAGCCTGAACTCCCCGCAAATAGCCCAGGTCGATCGGAGACACCAGCCTAAGACGAACCGACTCATCCTCAAGCTCCCAACTCACGAGATCGCCACGCTTCAGTCCGAGAGCGTCCCTTACGCCCTTGGGGATCGTGACCTGCCCCTTTGCCGTCAACGTTGCCAAGTCCATCGCTTACCTCCTTACCGCCTTACTATTGTAGAACTCCTAGCGCTGCTGCGCAGTCGGAGCCAGGACTGATTAACGCGAGTCGATCGATGAAATGACGGACCTGGAAGCCTGCTTTAGAGAAAGCCTTTACAGGAAACTGCAGGAATCTTGAACATCGATCAAGCCGATGACGGGATAAGCAGAAAGAGATCGGCAACAGCAAGACAGGTTGCTTCAACGCAACCCGCGAGACCAACAACACGCTCTGCTAGCCAGCTTCCAAAAGTCAAAGGCCGCCTTGGCTTTGATTCCAGCACCACCAGCAACGCAGATCTCCCTGATTTCAATGGGTAGTTGGCAATGGCAACCCCTGATCACTTCCATCATCAGCTTCAAGAGTTGTGCCAACAGCCATGGGTAAGCCTCGCGATCGCAGCCAGCGATGGCTGGGATGTGTTGCACCGACGCCTACCTTGCAGCCCTGGCCATCAGCAACGGCCAGCACCTGGATGTCCCGCTGCTCAGCGCGTGGACGAAACCAATAGACGGCACGATCCAGAGCGAGATGACGAAGGCCAGGCAGGAGATCAACGAGTGATTCTCCACTCAGAGGAGCTGTGGCCAAGCTGTCGGCCCATCAACCCAATCAGAACAGGGGCAAAGAAAAACAAAGGGGCAGCAATGCCAGGGGGAAAAGCTTGCTGAGCAGATCAATCATCGAAACATCGTTAGTCCAGCCTTTCAAAGCATTAGGCACGGGATGCCTCGAGCTTGGGCGGCCTGAACCAGAGCCTGATCCGCGGTGATCAGCTCAAGGTCGTGGCTCTGAGCGATGGCCAGGTGCAAGGCATCGGCGCCACGCAGAGCAGGAGAACGGCTGTCCTTCACCCACTCACAGGCCCGCTCGAAGTCTGGGGAGCGGGGTTCCAGCAAGCCGAGCCGCTCTTTAGCAAACTCCGAAAGCATCAAGTGCATGCCAGCAACCTGACCTGCGGAACGATCACCCCTGCGCTGCGAACGCGCCAAAACATCACTGAGCTCAAGGATCACCAGCTGACTGATCCATAACGATGACGACTGCGCCTGTTCGAGCCAAATTTCCAGAGCTGGAAAACCTCCATCCCCAAAGGCCAGCGACACCAGCAAACAGGTGTCGAGATAAAAGCTCTTCCCTGTCATCAGAGCCTGTCAGTCAAACGTCTCGCAGCTCGCGCACCCGCTCCACCGCAGAAGGTTCAGAAAGGGACTCACTGATGTGCAAACCCCGGAAGCGCTGCATCCAATGGGCTTGACTCACGGCCTGAGAGGTTGAGCCTTCACGAACCAAACGTGCCACTGGCTTCCCCCGACGGGTGATCACCACCTCATCACCGGAAGCAACAGCATCCAACAATGCCGAAAGCTGTGCCTTCGCTTGAGCAAGGCCGATAGAGCGCATGCCTAGATGACTAGTTGGTCACTTAACTCTAGTCCAGAGACGGCGCCCTACCCGCTGCACGCGGGAGAGAAGATCAGGTGGCAACTCATGACACAACGCCACCAGAGGCCTTCACCGGCAATTGCGGCAATCCGGAGCGTTGCTCCAAAACGTTCTGAGCCCCTCCGTTTGCTGACCTGGATAGGGCCTTGCCGGGCCAGGGCGCTAATGACATGACCAACAGAACAGCAGAGGCAATCGGCACGATGAGCGTCTTATCAGCGTCGGGCGGCGATCCACGATCAACTCGCCTGCACGAGATGCAAGCCGGGCAGCTGAACAAACACCTGGTCATCACTGATCAATGTGCGCTCCAAAGCCAAAGCGTGGGAGGCAATCAATAGGTCCATGGCTGCCACTGTGATCCCAATCTGTTGCAACCGGAAGCGCAACTTGCCATAGACATGAGAAGCAGGTTCATCAAAAGCTTCAACCGGCAAAACGTCGAGAAGGTTTTGTACCAACGCAGCTCGCTGTTCAGGGAGTCGACGACGCTCCAAACCAAAGCGGATCTCAGCGGCCACGATCGCCGAAACACTGCAGCGATCCTCGGCAAACCATTGGTCGAGCTGGGGCGAACGACGCTCCAACAACACCCGAACGGCATTGGTGTCGAGCATGAAGCGCTGCTTCACGGCCAATCCCTTTGCTGAGCCGGAGCATCCAGGTCGCCAATCTCGAAAAGCTCACCAAAACCGGCCGAGGCACCAGAGTCACTGTCCAGCAGTTCTGAACGCTGGCGCAACCACTCAAGAGGACTCGACCGCAAGGGGTGCAGGCTGACAATGCCGGTCTCAGGGTCACGCTTGACCTCCACTTCCGTCCCTTCAAAACGGCAGCTGGCGGGCAAGCGCACCGCCTGGCTGCGGCCATTGCGAAACAACTTGGCGCGCATCAGACCTCAACTCCTGGTCATGACCAGTCTAGATCGACCAAGAGTGATTCGTCAGGCGGCGTTCCCCCAGCGCCACAGGCGCCTCGCTCATCGGGGCTGCGCAGCCAATCTGGCCCGCAGTTGATCGCCAGAGATAAAGGACCCGTTGGCGCGCTGCTGCAGCAAGACCTGCAGGGCAGCACTCCCTAATGGGAAGCGACCAGCGGCCACCAACGCCTTGGTAAAAGCATGCTGATCTTCGCGGAGAGACACTACTGACTTCTTTGCCACCACAAGACTCTTAGCGCTTCCGGAACGCAGGATGGCGACTGCCGCGAATCATCATGATGCGCATGACGTGCGCATCAAGTGCTCAAAGAGCAATGCGAATCACCCTAGAGCTACCGGATCCTCTCTTTGCGCGGCTCAAAGCCAGGGCCGCCAGTGAACAGATCTCACTCAAACAGCTCTTGCAGAGCTACGTGGAACAAGGGCTCATGGCACCAAAGCAAGCGAGACCAACAATGCGGACTGCCAGCCAGCTCTGAACTACTGGGAGCTACAGGCTGCTGAGCAAGTGCACTTCTGCACGGTCACGGCCTTGGGCTTGGTGCACCTGTTGAGCCAACCCAAGCTGATGGGTCCAGCCGTTAAAACCAGGGGTGAGCCTTGCAATCCCAGCCAGCGATGGCTGGGATGTGTTCCACCAACTGATGCGCGAAGGCGATCTCTCAGCCCGCCTTTACCCCGACGCCTACCTTGCAGCCCTGGCCATCAGCAACGGTTGGCGCCTTGTGAGCTTTGATCGTGACTTCGAACGCTTCGGCGGTCTGCAGCGGCACTCACTCTGCTCAGGTGGGTAATCAGGCCAACCAACTCTGATCCAGCTCAGTGACGGCCTCAAAATCCGGATCCTTATGCAGCAACGGAAAGCCGATGCAACGCCTTGATCCGGGAGGCCTCCAGCAGCAAGCCCTCTGTCTGGTCAACCCATTCGATCGGCAGGGATTGCAACTGTTCATAGGCAAGACGCCCACTCCTTTCTCCCTCGCCTTTCCAAACCCGGCAAAGCACCTCCATGCGCGTGACAAAACAGGCGAAACAGATATCCGAACCTTCCAGCAGCATGGCGACGCGCTCGGCACCGGGCTCGTCGTCTCACAAGGTCAGGATTGCTGAGGTGTCGAGGCAAAAATCTGGCATGACCGTTCAGCGTTTCGGTCGAGCTCCCGATCCGCCAGGAGCCTCGCTGTTGCTCCACCCTTACGGCCCTGTCCGCGAAAGGCCTGCACAGGAGATGCCGCCACAGGCACCACGCGAATCGAACCGTCTTCTTCCACAAGCCACTCCAAGCGTTGCGACGGGCTTAAGCCAAAGCGCTCGCGAATCGCAGCCGGGATCACGGTCTGGCCTCGCGAGGTGATCGTGCTTCTCAAAGCCAAACAAGTGAATTACCCAAACAGCTCACAAGTAATTCGCGATTAAGGGGGCCAACACATCAGCCCCAGAGAGCAGCAGGGGTTTCAAATCAATGCGCATGGGGATCCCACGGGCTTGGCGCCACGCAGTGCAGGGGAACAGCTGTCCTAGATACACGCAAGGCTTGCTCCAGATCGGAAGCGCTGCATCCAATGGGCTTGACTCACGGCCTGAGAGGTTGAGCCTTCACGGACCAAACGTGCCACTGGCTTCCCCCCTAGGAGTGATCACTTCCTCCTCGTCCAGAGACAGCGCCCCACCCGCTGCACGTGGGAAAGCAGATCAGGGGGCAGTTCATGGCGTAACGCCAAATCCACCGTCCATGGCAGCAGCAAATCATCAATAGCAGCCATGAGCCGCAGGCGATCTCGATGGCTTAATCAAGCAGCATCGACGCACAAATCGATATCCGATCCAGGGCGTTCTCGGCCCATCGCCCGCGAACCAAACAACCAGATCGCATCGAGATCTGGATGGTGGATCAACAGATCCAACAAGCGCTGTTGCTGAGGCCCGGGGATTCCCGGGATATCTACGGTTTGCCTCTTCTCGCTGCTCGTAGAATCCATCAGCGATCTTCTTGCTCTAAGCGGAGCTGCAGGCGAGTGCGCAAGCTCTGAAAACAACTGAGGTAGTGCTTCTGAATATTGGCGGCAATCGCATCTGCGGTTGCGCGGTTGTAGGCATGGCTAGTGAGATTGCGGTCTTGAATCATCAACATCCAAGACTCACCGTCTTGAATCAATTCAAGGCGGAAGGCTTCTCGCAAGGTGTCGCGGGAGCCGAGCAAGCTTTCATTGCCTTGACCTCGGAACAGATCACGGAGCGTGTTCCAGGCCAATTCGAAGGTGTACTCAAAGGCCTTGATCAAACCTTGCTGCTCCCGCTCATTCAGCGCAGGCGGCTCAAAAAAACGCTCGAGTTGTTCTAGGGCTCGCATGTAATTCATAAAGCGCTGCTGCCAGCGGATATCAGCTGCCAAATCATTGGAGCGCCTCACTAAATGGTATCGGGATCATTTCGGATAACCATCAACGCTTGCTACGCCATGCAGGCGATAGCGGCAGGCATCCGCTGCTAACGGCTCAAAACTGGAGAGCAGTGAGAACGCAAATCCGCAGGCTGCCTGGCCCAGCTAGCATGAAGGCATGGAATAGAATCAAGTTGAAAAGCATCAAGCAGATCGGCGCCAGCGGGCAGATCTCCCTGGGCAAGGAGTTTGCAGGCCGCACAGTGGTGATCGATAGCAACGAACCCGGAATCTGGGTGATTAAAACAGCTCAGACCATTCCTGATGGGGAGCTCTGGCTTCATCAAGCCGCTGCTGCAGAACGTTTGGATCGAGCCCTTACCTGCCTTGACCACCCTCCTGAAGCTGCTGATCTCGACGCCTTGGAACACCACCTCAATGCATTTTTTGCTGAGACAAAGTGATCCAGCTTGATCTCAACAATCCTGAGTTTCAAGCCAACCTTCTAGCCCTCTCAAAGCAAGAGGCCTGGGCTGTGCTCAAAACTCTGCGGATGCTCCAAGCCATCAGTTGGGAGCAGTTGCAATCCAGCTAAGGCCTGCGCTGGGAGCTGATTCAAAGCCGGCAAGGCCCTGCTGGACAACGGCTCTTCTCATTGAGAATCACCCGTAGCTGCAGGGCAGTGGCCTGGCGAGACGGCACCTGGTTGAGACTGCTCTCCCTTCACCCTGACCACGACTCGACCTACAACTAAGCCGAGCCGTTTTGAGCCATCAATGCAGCCAAGATCCATCAAAAATCAGCTGAACAGAGAAACCACCCAAAGCCGCACAGCGCCGAAGATCTTTAAGGCCTGAGCGACAACTCACGACGTAGCAGATCGCTACAATTCAACTGCATGTTGATGGTTGCTCCATGCCGAAATCGGCCTCACCCGTGCGTTTGCAGCAGGCGCTGATGCAGAGCGCAGCACTATCCGGAGCCCGCCAGCACCGCAGTGCCGCCGAACAGATTGAGTACTGGGCAGCACTGGGGCAACAGGTAGCTGGAGTGCTGGATCCAGACAAATTGTTGGATGTGGCCTCAGGGCTAGCCGCGTTGAAGGTGGAGCCGATTACCAACACTGCTGTTGCCCCTGAACAAGTCTTTGCGGCACTGGAGCAACAACGCCGTTCTGGGCAACTGAGCCAGAGCGTGAGTGGAGCATCGCTGCGCTATCAAGCCTCAAAGGAACAACCTGGCTTGCTGGAAGAAATTAAGCCAAACGGCAACCGCCGGCTGGGCCGGTTTCGAGATGGCCTGTTTGAACCGGTGAAAGAGAGCGCACCCAGCAGCACGCCATGAAGCAACTTTGGCTGCTCGTGGGCGGCAATGGAGCAGGCAAGAGCACCTTCTACCGGCTCGTTTTAGAGCCTCTGGGTCTTCCGTTTGTGAATGCAGATCGCCTTGCCCAGCTGGTGTATCCAGGCGCTGCGCAAGAGCGCAGCTATGAAGCCGCCCTCCTGGCAGAACAGCAGCGAAACACCCTGCTACTCAGCGGAGCAAGCTTTTGCTTTGAAACGCTGTACTCACACCCATCAAAAATTGATTTCACCGCTCGTGCCAAAGCACTTGGCTACTTCGTGATCATGGTGGTGATCCACCTAGAGCAGGCTGAACTGAATGCAGCGCGGGTTGTGCAAAGGGTTCGAGAAGGAGGGCACAACGTCCCCACCGAGAAACCGCTCAAAAGCATCCCGCTGATGCTTGAACAGGTCAAAACATCGATTCCGTTGTGCGATGAGCTTCGGGTGTTCGACAATTCATCCGCAGAGGATCCTTTCCAACCCGTAATGACCATCAAGACTGGTGGGGTAGAGCTGCATCAAAACCCTTTGCCTCGGTGGGCCGCCGAACTGCTGGACAGCCGAACATCGTCAGCATGAGCGTGCAGCCAAGATCCATCAGAGCTCTGCTGAAACGCTTAACCCGCCGTTTGCATCTGCTGCAGCTCGCCGCTTGGGGCTATGAGCTCTACCGGCTGATCAGAAGACCCCATACCCACGGGGCTCTCGTTGCGATCTGGGTGAACAACAAGGTCCTGATGGTGCAAACCAGCTACAGGAAGGGTTATGGCTTACCAGGCGGTGGGTTACAGCCTGGTGAATGTGCACGCGAAGCGGCTGTCCGGGAGCTCAGCGAGGAGTTGGGACTTGCGATCGAAAGCAGCTGGCTGCAGGAACCATGGACGATCACGGAACAACAACGTGGCGGTCGCAACACGGTGACGATCTTTGCGCTGCCATGGGCGCAAGTTGCATGCACTCCTGAGACAAGATCGACGCATCCAGCCTTCACAATTGATCAGCTGGAAATCATCTCGACAGTCTGGATGAGCCGAGATGAAGCGCTTAAGCAGCATCTGCCCGGCCACCTGTGCCAGTACCTGGAAAACCAGTGCTTATGAGCCCTGATCACATTCTCCCCAGCAGGCGATAGAGGAGCGTGCCAGGGTTTTTCGCAACCAAAACCAGGCCAACGGATCTGGCGGACAACTGTTCCACTTAATAGGCATTCCCCGAGCGAAGGCGAAGGAAGGTTTTGATCAGGATTTTGATATCGAGCTTGAGGCTCCAGTCACGCTGATAACGGAGATCGGCATGGATGCGATTCTCCATCTCTGAGAGATTGCGTGTTTCACCGCGCCAACCACTCACCTGCGCCAAACCGGTGATTCCGGGCTTGAAGGCATGCCGTTGCATATAACCAGGAATCACCTTGCGATAGAGCTCGTTGTGCTGAACGGCATGGGGCCTGGGGCCAACCAGGCTCATGTCCCCTTTCAGGACATTGAACAGCTGAGGCAGTTCATCGAGGCTCCAGCGCCTCAAAAAACGTCCAACTGGAGTGATGCGTGGATCATCAGCGGTGGCTTGCTTCACAACAGCCTGATCAGCGGAATCAAGGACACGCATGCTGCGGAACTTCAAGCATTTGAACCGCTTGCCATCCAGGCCATAACGATCTTGCTTGTAAAGAATCGGCCCTGGACTGCTGAGCCTTACGGCAATGGCAATGAGAAGCAATAAGGGAGCAATCAGCACCACTCCAATACCGGTCAAAATCAAATCGAGGCACCGCTTGAGCTGACAATCAGACAAGGAACGCTCCTGGCCCCAGAGCCGAACCACAGGCTGCTCGCCGATCACATCCAATTGAAGCTGCATACTGTTATTCGCCCATTTCGGTGCATAAATCACCGGCGTGGCGGTATCACCAAAAAGATGCAACATCCTTTCAATCGAGACACCAGGTCTTGCGGTATGACTAAACACGATCATGTCCACTTGATTGTGACTCAACCACTCACGCATCTCCGTGGCCCCACCCAGGGGCTGAGGCAAATCCTGGGCAGATTCAGGCCAATCTCCTAATAAATCTGGCATGAACCAAGCAACAAGCCTCAAGCCCATCCAAGAGTTTTGATCAAGTTGTCTCACAAACGAAAGGGCAGCTGCAGGTTCACCCCAATAAACAATTGTACGACTATTGCCACCACTGCTCCGGTACTTACGCAACAATTTGCGCAGCACAACGTGCGAAAAGACTAACCACAACCATCCACAAAACGCCCAAAGCGTGGTGTCTATTCGAGAAAATGCAGCCGTACTTTTATTAAAATAGGTTACCAACAACATCAGGCCGAGAAACAACAGCCAACTCGACGTGATGCGCCGAATCAACAAGCGCAAGGATCGACTGCGATAACTGGTATAGAGACCAGCTCGAGGCAGCAAAAGAATGGATCCAATAGCAACTAAAACCCAAAAAGGAACCGATACGATCGGCGTTTGGAAGCGGTGGTCGCCAGCAAACAAAAGGAATAAGCCAATAACAACCAGCGGATCAAGAATCCGCTGCAATCGGGAAACATCTTGGCCGTGAAGGCGAAGCAAACCATTCTTTACTCCGCTTCCCTTTTTTTGCTCCATTTCAGGCACAAGATCAACTCACAAAACAAAGATGGTGTCATCAAGGACAGCACATGACCTTAAGCCCAAATATCAACACAGCAGGCGCCCATGCATAAACAGACCAAAAACCATTTACCTTGGCAAGCAAAAAGCCAAATCGACGGCTTCCAGCATGCCTTCCTAATCACCAGGAGAAGCGCAAGAGCAAAACCAATAGGTCAAAAACTTAAAGACCCCAAAACCATAAGAGCCACTGAAACATTAAGTCCGTAGCAATCAACACAAGCAAGGTATATAGCCAGAAACGAAAACCAATCAGAATCAAACTTGAAGCATGCATTGGCTGAGTACTCTCAAACACAGAAGCGGTAGTAAATACCAATAAAACCAATGATTAAGAACTCCTAGATGCCACCAAATCCAACAATTGCCACTCAAAGCGCCTCAGCACAGCTTCCTTCCCAAAACGATCTTCCGCAAGCTTTCTGGCACGCTTCCCGGCCATCAGCCGTTGCTCAGAATCAGAAATCAACTGGCGTAAAGCATCTGAGAAAGCATCAGCATCTCCAGGCGTTGTACAGGCACCGGCCTCTGAAGCAAGCTCAGCCAATTCGCTGCCGGCAGTCGAGGTGGCGACAACAGGCCTGCCACTGGCAAGCATGCCGAGGAGCTTCGAAGGCAAAACCAGATCAGCCGCAGCAGCTTTCTGGGGCAGTAAATGAATGTCTGCTGCATTGAGCCAATCATTCATTCGTTCAGCTGGCTGAAGCGGAAGGTGGATAACATTTGAAACGCCTTCTGTGGCACGCACCAAATCAGCTTTCGTCGGCCCTTCACCAGCTAAGAGCCATACCAACTGAGGGAGATCAGCGAGATGACAAATTACTTCACCTAATAATTCTAGACCTTGCTTTTTGTTCATCGATCCCGAATACATCAGCACTAACTGGTCGCGACTAATGCCAAGTTCTCGACGGTAAGGATTCTGCAAGCGAGATACTTCTTGCTGAGGGCAGATGTTCTCAAGGTCCACCCAATTCGGGAGCAAAGCACAGTCGCTAGAAGTAACACCCTTCGACTCAAGCCGTTGCACCATGGCAGTACTGATGCTGCTCACCCGCATAAAGTCTCTGAGGGTACGGCGCTCCCAGGTTTCCGCCAATCCTCGAAGCCACCTACCTTTGAGCAGGCCTAACTCAAAGGCAGCATCTAACTCAAAATCCTGAATGTGCAGCCAAGTGATCGTGCTTAGACCGCACAAGCGCCCAAGGAGTAAAGCCCCTGGAGCACAGAAGAAGGCCGGTGAGACGCTAATCACCACATCGGGTCGCCATCTGAGCTGGGCGAGAAGCGGCCCGAGACTGGCAAGCGCGAAACTGGCGAGATGAAGTAGGCGGGTGAGTCCACTAGGGCGTCGCGGGACCCAGAGGGGGCAACGACGAACTCTCACGCCACAGAGGTGCTCAAGATAAAAGCTATTGCAATAACCACCACTAACTCGCCAAGAGGGGAAGTAGGGAGGCGCTGTAATCACACGTACTTCATGACCACGAGATGAGAACCAGCTCCCTAACTCACCGCTGTATTTGCCAATACCAACAGGTTCAGGGTAATAGTTGAGGGCGTAGAGAAGAATTTTCAAGATGATGTCTCAGATTTTTTAAATTGCTTCAACTCTTGTACCTTGAGTACGATCATGAATTCATATATTGACTGAAGCAGAGCGTAGGTAAATCCAGGACCCCGATCCAGGAATCCTCGCTTGAGAAAATAAAGAAGAAAAAATTTAATTAGTGGACGAGCAGGAAGTCGATAAAAAAGCTCCTTTTGGTGATAACGTCGCTTATTGAAATCTCGCTCGAAAAAGGATGCTAAAAGGTTAAATGGTTCTCTATGAGATCTATTTTGAATAATCTGCTCAGCCTCAAAGGTACTATATGAATTATGGCGAGCTATCCAATGGCTGAGTCCCTTTGAAAAAGGAAAGTGATCCAAATGATAATGTAAATTACCAATTTCACCATCAACAATAGTAACGGGATTCACCAAACGCTCATAACGCAAAAACTCAGGTCGAAAAAAACGTATATACCAAGAAGATGTTTGCACATACCGCAAGTGTCGACCCCGAAAGAAATCACGCCTAAGGATACGGTAAGCCACTGATGAATTATTACTGTTTGCAATAGCTACAAGCTCAGTAGCAGCTTCTGGAGTTAACCGTTCATCAGCATCAATATAAAAAACCCAGGCATTACGGAATACAATGTTGCGCAATCCCCAATTTTGATGCGATGCCCAATTGTCAAAGGGTCGCTCAATAATACGCGCACCTGATGAGACAGCAATGTCATGAGTGCGGTCTGTACTGCAAGAGTCATAAACAACGATATCGTTACACCATGCCACGGATGCAAGACATCCCGGCAAATCTTGCTCTTCATTTTTTGTGAGAATTAAAACAGAAACTGAATTCATATCAAAACGTAGGCAGAGCGAAAAGATTAATAAGGAACAAGAACCTATATGTAATTAATTGCAAAGATTTCTAGGCTTAATTTTCTTGGCGGGCAAACCAGAATAAACAAGCCAAGGATCAGAACTCTTAGTGAGGACACTGCGAGCCCCAATAACAGATCCGTCTCCAACATGAACTCCTGGCATAATCATTGCATAGGCAGCTATCCAGACATATTGACCAATTATGATAGGTTTTGAGTAAAAATTCATTGTACGAGATACATAATCATGCGAAGCTGTACAAAGATATGAATATTGAGAAATTACTGTATTCGAGCCGATTTCAACGAAACCATAATTATAAATTTCTACGGATCTGCCTATTGCTGAAAAATCACCTATTTTAAGTTTCCACGGGAACCAGACATGGACTCCAGAACAAATTAAGACCTTTTTCCCAATAGTAGCGCCAAACAATCGAAGTAGAAAAACACGAACAAACGAAAGCTGTCGTCCAGGCAAGGCAAACACAAGTACCGAGAAAAAACTCCATGCAAATCTCATACATAACTGCTTCAAAGGCTTAGGATCATTGCTGCCTAGCAAATCAACCTTTTTGTCAACATTAAGTGAGCCCATACTTAGATTTATTAGGAGAAAGCTTTAAAAGGGAGAAGCATACCGATGAAGGCAATAAAGATATCAAATAAACAACAGCACTCAACAAAAAAGAATGAGAGAAAAGATTCCTGATATACCTCCAAAATTGTTTATCATATACAGAGGGGTAAGACTTAGCAATAAGCAGGTCAACGATTAAATTTTTTGTTTTAATCTCATTACTTAACCAAGTTTTGAGAGATGATTTTGATATTCCATCAGAGTCAAGATCGGATAAAAGTTGACTACAACCCAAATACCAATACAATGGCCAGTATTTCTTCCATGACTGCGAGCCTCGCCTCTGAATGATTGATGGTTCACCAAAAACAAGAACAGTGTCAATTTCTGGAGAGCGAAAAAGAAAATCCAAAAAAGTATACCCTGGATATTCCTTACAATTGACTTTTAAACCACTCTCCCATGCAAGCCTAGAAAATACAAGAGAAGTAATGAAGCCCGGCCAATGATTATAACAATCAATAAAGTCAGACAAAGGCATAGAAAATATAGACTTAGAAACATCGTTGGGATGAGCAATTTCACCAGCAGACTCTAAATACTCATCACCAATAAAACGATTTAGATAAATAAGACGTGGATTATGGGAAGAAATAGAATTTAGTAATTGATAACCAACAAGCCCACAGGGGAGATCATCATCACCAAATATTTGAACAAAGGCACCCTTTGCTGATTGGACACACCGTTTAAAGCTGCTAACAATATCCACACGGTTCTCAAATCGAACACAATGAAGTTTATTACAAAAACTTGAATAAAAATCGTTTATTAAGGGTTCCACCTCAACATCAGATGCATTATCGACAACAATAAATTCAATACGAGGATCTCCTACCGGATAATGAATTAAAATCCTAGAAAGAGTTTCGCGTAATAAATCAGATCTGTTTAGAGTTGGAATAACCACACTCAAAAGAATCGAAGAAACCATAAAGTTAAAAAAGAAAACGAATAAGATTTACCAATCAGGAGAAAAACCAGGGGGTAGGGATCTAGAAACAATAAAAGATTAGAAAAACATGGCTCAATTTAAATCCATCATGTGAAAACTAAAAGAATTATCGGATGACCAATAGCAAAATAGAGTTTTAAGAAATTATCAAAATGAAAGCGATTTTGTCCACTCCACCATGTTTGAGACACCTTGCTGACATGAAACTTTGGGTGCCCAGCCCAAAATCTGATGTGCTTTACGAATATCAGCAATAAAACAGTCTTGGTCACTTGCACGACGTGGAGTAGAAATAAATTGAAGATGTGGAATACGGTTAATATCAGATAATAATGAGAACAGCTCTAGTAAACTAAGAGAGTTATCAAAACCACCTCCAATATTAAAGATTTCACCATTTAGTTTGGACTTGTTCTCGAAAGCCGACGAATAGAGAGTTATCAAATCATCCACATGAAGAACATCTCTAACCTGCTTTCCTGTACCAGCAATAGTAAATGGTTCAGGAGAAGCATTAGACTCAAAAGATTTCATCTGTTCGATAGATTTTTTACAAAACCAACCAATCCATCCTTGATCAAAAGATGCAAATTGACGGCCTCCGAATATGGATGAATGTCTGAATACGACAGTACTCAAACCATAAACGCGTGACCAATCGCGCACGTATTGGTCAGCCGATCCCTTAGAGCATCCGTAAGGTGTTGAAAAATCCAAGGGGAGGTTCTCATCTAAACCATTAGGAAAGTCGGGCAATTTATAGCGCGTCGAAGTTTCCTCATAGCGAAGGTGCTCAAGATCACCATACACCTTGTTAGTGCTACTGTAAGCAAGTAAAGCATTAGGTGAGTGTAGTCTTACAGCCTCTAATATGTTAAAAGTACCAACAACATTAGTATACATATCTCGGGAAGGATCCGATAATGAGGTGGTCATAGCAACTTGTCCACCAACATGTACTACGAAATCAAAAGGTCCGTATCTACGAAAAACTGATAATACAACCTCATTATCAGCTATATCACCTTGAACAAAATCAAAAGAACTGTTATGAGACGCAGCCTTTTGTGCAAGCCAAGAAAGATTATCAGAAGACCCTAGTCTAAAGAGGCCATCAATGACTATAACTTGACATTGTTTAGAAAGGTAGTGCGCAGCGAGGTTTGAACCGAGAAAACCGCATCCGCCGGTAATAAGTACTTTCATGTTAGGGCAATAATAAGGTTTAAAAATGAAGACCAATTAAATCTGGTACCATTCGCATGATCTGATTAGACCTTGAAGGGATAGATCCTGGCAAGAGACTCCCAATAGCACCAAATGATTCCCATTGTGTAGTTGCAAATTGCAAAAGAGACATTGAATCCCCAGAACCGATATTAACAACTAATGGTGAACCAGATTTTATGTCGGAACGATGACACGCTTCTATAAAGTGAGAGGCGGCTGAAGAAACAGACATAAAATCTGTAACTTGATCTCCAGAAGTCATTGGAAAATCTTTCTTGTTGAGAGCAGCATGACGTAAAGAAGGCCAAAAGTTTCCGGAAAATTGGCCGATGCCGTAAACATTAAAAAGCCGACCGTAGAACAATTCAAGCTTATTTTGGATGGCGAAAGCTCTCAATAATTGAAAGGAACATGCTTTACTTGCACCATAGGCATTTAGTGGTTCAAGCGCTGCATTGGGAGGAATTAAACTGAATAATTCTGCGGTTGCTCCATATTCATGACTGGTACCCGCTGCTATAAATCGTCTGACACCAGCATCAGCAGCTAATTCCATAAGGCGCAAACTAAGAGACACATTAGTATTTACTAAATCACTCCAGCTAGCAGGCTTAGGGCTAACACCAGTAGCTGCAAGATGAATCAATACATCAATATCCTTCAAAACAGATCTATCAACGTCTGCAAGCTCACAATTAAGCCATTCAGGATGAGTTTCAAGAGGAATGACTGTGGTAGAAGTGGAATTACGTCTTAAAGCTAAAACATCATGACCTGCATGCATCGCAGCGGACAGAACATAAGAGCCAATAAAACCCGTCCCACCTGTAATCAGTAGACGCATAAATTTCCAAGGCAAAAAAGGAATAATCTTAACAAAAAACTATGTCAATTCAAGAAAGGCAATGGAGGAATAAGGAAAAAGTAGACAAGCGAATAAGAAAAGGGTTCTGCAGTAGAGACATCTGAACATTGAAAAAGGAGCAACAAGAGAAATTATATAGACCAATCAATAAAAATGTCTTAAAAATATAATAAGAGTGAGAAGGCGGGGGTTTCAATATACGGCAAACGAATTAGACATTAACAGTCGCAAAAGCATTGATCACATCAACCTCTTTATTAAGCATATCTAGCGTCAATCCTGGATACGTTCCTAGAAAAAGAGTAGTATTCATAATAACATCGGAATCTGCCAAATCACCTATTAAACGCATCGATTCTGGGCGCTCCTGCCTCAACTGCACAAACGCAGGCTGACGCACCAGATTGCCACCAAACAGCATTCTGTTACCGATCATGTTTCGGTCCAACTCCTGCGCCAGCTCCGTACGACTAAACGGTGCTCCTGGCTTCACAGCTAACTTGAAGCCAAACCAGGAACATTCCGTACGGCAACCGGTGCTATCCCAGCTAAAACCCTCGTCCGGATCCCAACCGGTTGAATGGGTAGGCAGGGCAAATTCCAACACATCCTCAAGGTCGGCCAGCCCCTTCCGCAAAACTTCCCAGTTCTGTTTGCGGGCCTCGATGAACTCCGGAAGCCGTTGAAGTTGTACCCGACCAATGGCTGCCTGAGGATCCAGTGGTTTGAGATTGAATCCAAGATGGCTATAGGTGTACTTGTGGTCGTAGCCCTCGGGTAACTCACCAAGTTGCCAGCCAAAGCGCTTATTGCACGTGTTATCAATGCCGCTAGGACACCAACAGTCACGCCCCCAGTCCCGAAAACTTTCCGCAATCACCTTTAGCTTCTGATCACGAACGATATTGACGGCTCCGCCCTCTCCCATCGTGAGGTGATGGGGAGGATAAAAACTCTGAGTGCTGATGTCGCCCCAGGTTCCTGTCCAACGCACAACCCGATCAGGCCCTTCATCCAACCCGGGACTGTTTTCTTTGAAACCCAGGCTTTCTGCTAGTTCACGCGGCATCGAGTAGGTACAACCCAAAGCATCGCAGTTGTCTTCCACAAGCCAAAGGCCGTGTTGACGACAAAAACCAACTGTGGTGGCCAAATCAAATGGATTGCCCAATGCGTGGGCCATCATGACGGCCTTGGTTTTCCCTGGGCTGTAGGCGGCCTCAAGCTGTTCACAACGTGCATTTCCAGTAATCGGGTCAGCGTCAATGAACACTGGCACCGCACCCACCTGCAAAATGGGGGAAACTGTTGTTGGAAAACCAGCGGCAACAGTAATCACCTCATCACCAGGTTTAATTCGACGATCGCTCGGTAATTTGGGTGAGGTAAGAGCAGATATGGCGACCAGGTTCGCACTAGAACCAGAATTCACAAGCAGGCTATGGCGTACACCAATAAACTTGGCAAGTTCCTTTTGTAAGGCTTCTCCCTCAGTGCCTAGTGTCAGCCAAAAATCAAGCGTTGTGGAGACAGCTGCTTCAACCTCATCTTCTGTGAACACACGACCTGCATAAGGAATGGGATTACCGGCTGTCCATGGTTGACGAGATGGATCAGAGGCCGGTCGAAATGAAGAATGCACCTGGCGTGAATACTCACGGGTAAGACGCAAAATCTCTTGACGTAAGGCTGTGGGATCGGACATAGCGATAGAAAGAGAAAAAATTGTGTGATTAAAGACTCAAGTTTGATATGCCTGGAGATCAGCTATGCAGCAGTCCAATGGAGATAGACCCTGATGAACATTTCGGTACCAGGTAACAGTGCGCTCGACAGTCGTTGCATAATTCCAACGCGGCGACCAACCGAGATAATGATAGGCCTTGTCGATTTGTAGATGGAGCAATCCCGCCTCGTGAGGTGATTGCGGATCACTTTTATCAACCCATTCTCCTGACCAATGGGACAGGATAGATTCCAATAATTCGCTTACAGGGCGGTTACTCTCTAAATGCGGTCCAAAATTGAACGATTCACAAGGTGGAGAAGAGTCAGAAGTCAAAACTTCTGCCAATCGTAGATATCCGGCGAGAGGCTCGAGTACATGTTGCCATGGACGAGTCGAAGCTGGATTTCGAACAGGGACCGGCGTTCCATGCTCTAAAGCTTGAATCGCATCAGGAATGATCCGGTCCTTGGCCCAATCACCACCTCCAATCACATTACCCGCACGAGCTGTTGCGATACGTAAGTAAGGAGTCTGATGTGAAGCATTACCGCAAAAACTGGATCGCCAACTAGAGATGGCAATTTCAGCAGCAGCTTTACTTGCGCTGTAGGGGTCGTGACCACCTAATCGATCAGTTTCACGATAACCATAAGACCATTCTCTATTTTGATAGACCTTATCCGTAGTAATCAAAACAACAGAGCAAGGTTTTTTTAGTGACTTTAAAGACTCCAATAAATTAAGTGTTCCTTGAACATTAGTCAACCAAGTACCCAGAGGATCTTCATAGCTTGCTCGAACCAACGGTTGTGCTGCAAGATGAAAAACTATATCGGGTTGCACGAATTGAACCCAATCCTTAAGGGTATCAAGATCAGTAAGATTTGATAAACAATGCTGGTTTTCTAAAAAATCAGGATAAGCAAAACTGACAAAATCAAATAAATTTTGTTTTGAGTCAGGTGCCAGTGAGTATCCAAAAACATCAGCCCCAAGTTGCTGAAGCCATAGAAACAACCAACTTCCCTTGAATCCAGTATGACCTGTGAGCAAGACCCGACGGCCTGACCAAAAATTGTTAGCAATCATGTCCAGCTTTTCCAAGGGGCACGGCCTTCTGACCACAGTTTCTCAAGTAATTGCTTGTCTCGCAGAGTATCCATTGGTTGCCAAAAACCATCGTGATGAAACGCAGTGAGTTGTCCCTCTCTGGCTAAGTTCTTGAGTGGATCCTGCTCCCAAACGCTTGTGTCATCTTCAATGTAATCCAAAACACTAGGATTTAAAACGAAGAAACCACCATTGATCCAACCACCATCGCCTTGAGGTTTCTCTTGAAAACCGTCAACCCTACAATCGTCACTGAGTTGCAAAGCTCCGTATCGACCCGGTGGTTGTACTGCAGTCACAGTCGCTTTTCGACCATGTTGCCGATGATGCTCAATTAATGATTTAATATCAACATCTGCAACACCATCGCCATAAGTAAAACAAAAATCATCATCCCCGAGATAATCTCCGACACGTTTTAGACGACCGCCTGTCATCGTTAATTCACCCGTGTCAACCAGAGTTATTTGCCAAGGCTCAGCTTTTTTATGATGCACTTCCATTGAGTTCAATCTCATATGAAATGTAACGTCACTCATATGCAAAAAGTAGTTGGCAAAATACTCCTTAATCACATACCCCTTATAACCACAGCAAATAATGAACTCATTAATGCCAAAAGAACTGTAGATTTTCAAGATGTGCCATAAAATCGGCTTACCTCCAATTTCGACCATAGGCTTTGGCTTGATTGAGGTTTCTTCGCTGATGCGAGTACCTAATCCACCAGCTAATAATACTGCTTTCATTTTTCAAAAGGAAAAGATCAAAAAAAAGATTCAGCAACAAATTAGAGAAAACTGAAATAACCCAATAAAGCAAAGCAAGTTTCCTCAAAACTTATTAAGGCGCCTTAGGTGGGCTAAACAATAAAGACATGATCATGAATCGAAAACCAATGAACCAAACATCTACCAAAAGCACATACGCCTATTCTCCACTGAAAACAAAGAACACAAATGGAGTAAAGTTATTGAGACCCTATTCAGCTATCAGCGGTTACCGAGCGAAACGATTTTGGGCAATTACTATAGCCAACAATGATGATACTAAACAATATTATTTCCGAGAAGCCTCAAGAACTGCTTCTTCCAAAAGTGGCAATATATTCTTAGCTACAGAAGCAAAATCAAAGCGCTCAAAAAACAATTGTCGGCCACGCTCAGCCATCTCAACCTTCGCCATTGGTGTCATTGCCAACCACTGCCTAAGAGCTTCTTCGGTGCCTAAAGCTGTATCGACATGAACGATTCCTGCGCCAGCTTGTGCCACATCAGCAGCAATGTTCACCGGCTCAGAGATTGCTACAGGCAACCCACAAGCCAAGGCTTCGGCTACAACAACGCCGAAGTTTTCCTGATGCGAAGGCAAGCAAAACAGTTCGGCTGAGCGATAAGCGCCCCACTTAAGGTCGCCACTGAGCATACCTGGCCAGCTTATGCGATCGGCAATGCCTAGCTCTGCTGATCGTTGTTGGAGGCCTGCCTGCAAATCCACCTGATCAGGCCCAGCTATCACAAGCTGCAAAGCAGGATCACTGAAGGCAATGGCAGCAAAGGCTTCTATCAATAGATCGACACCTTTTTTCGGATGGATGCGGCTGAGAAAAAGTAGAATACGTTGACCGCGCAGATGGGGGAAACGCTCCATAAACGCAATCCTCTGAGCGCGTACATCAGATGGTGGTGGAGAGGTGCCGTAGCCCACTACCTTTTCTTTGGCCTTATAAAGCCAGAACGAATCTCGAGCCAGCAACCGCTCCTGCTCTGTGGTAAAAAAAACAGCTTCGGCGTCACGTAGCACGTTGTAATCTGCCCAAGGCCAATAGGCCGATTTCTTTAAGTGCTTAATCGGATACGTGCGCTTGAACCATGGATCAAGCATGCCATGGGTGTAGACAAAATATGGCAGGCCGATTGCACAAAAAACTCTCCAACATGCAAAGGAATGATAACTCCAAATTCCTTCAACAATCGCGACATCAAAACGTCTAGCTATTCGTCTGATTTCAGACAACAATCCAATTCTATAGCCATATTTATTATTTATACGACCCATGCATATTAAATCACCATTTAGATCGTTAGACCAAGGCGAGTCCGTATCATCAAAGCACAAGATTTTGACATCAAAACCATTATTTCTTAAGGGCTGGTGCATTTCTCTAATTCCAGTTGAGATACCACCAGCAGACGGATCCATTGAGCGGACAACACGAAGCAACTTCATACGAAAATGAGAAATGGAACACCAAAATTAAACAATAAAGATATAAAACTAAACATAAACTTCTTCAAGAAATACCCCCAGGTTTTTTACGGAATACAAATTCTTATCGCTAATGAATTGATGCTTATTCCTAATCTCACTCCAATCAGAAATAAAACAGAAGTCAAGGCCAAAACGTGATGAAACCATATAATCATAAGCGCTATCACCGAAAAAGATTGCTGGTTTAATTAAAGTATTGGTTAAAATCTCACGCTTTAGAATAATATCTTTGGAATCAGGACTACCAAATATGCCACCATCAAACAAAGACTTGATAGAACGACTTTCGAAGACAGAATGTAACTCTTTCTGGTCACCACCAGAAACTACTACCCATTTAACATCATTGTATTTATATCGCAATCTGCCTAAATGCTCAGAAATCTGACAATTTAACAAGCCATTGATTACATTGAAGGAATAGCGATCAAGAAGAATATCAAGCAAAGATTGTCTAGAAAGCTGAAAATCCGATAAAGAAATAATATTATCAATAAAGTATTCAAACTTTATATATCTAGATATACCACCTCTAGATTTATGATATTCAACGAGTTTACGAGCCTTATCCTCACCAAAGTCAATCACAGAATCCCAGAATGCCTTAGTTTTAACATTATTAGAGTTTAAGATTACTCCATCGCAATCAAAAATAAAAGTTTTATAAGATGACATATCGTGTCTCATAATTCAATAATATCAGATTTGATAAGCTGCTCGGCGAAAGTAAAGTCATCAGGCCAATCTACATCAAAAGACTTAAATTGATCTAAAACATATAATAAAGGTTTTTTCCCAATCCTATCACTAAATTCATTGTAAACAATTGATGACGCAATGAAAGCAGCACTATTGACTTCGTACAGCCGTGGAAGTGTTTGGGTACGAGGCCATTTTTCAATAGTTCTATTATAATTTAAAGGTGCGCTATCATTCCAAACAAAGTTACGTATCAAGGAAGTAGTCATGAGCGAATCGTATCCCTCACTTAATGCTTCAAAATATGATTTAATAAGTTTATCATAGCACTTAGAAGATACAAAAGGAGATGTTACGTGAGTCCACAATATGTGGGCATTAGGAATACATTTTGACGCATGAAGAATTAAATCATCAGTACTCGTTGCATTAGTGCATAAATCCTCGGATCTGCGATGGATACACAATTTTGCTGATTTAATAGAACTTGCATATTCCAAAATAAGCTGATCATTGGTCGATAAAAAGATTGAATCTACCATATTTGCTTCAATAAGTTGATTAATTTTGATTTGAATAAGACCATAATCGAAGTGGGCAATAGGCTTAATATTCTTTTTTGGTACTCTTTGACTACCACTCCGACAGGGAAGAAATGCAACAACTTTTCGAGAAGGAACCTTAATAGTGTTTTCCATAATAATTAAATATATCCATAGACACTTTTAGTGTTAAGATTATAACGTGTAGGAGTAATGGAAGTATATTTATCTAAATCTGAAACTTGAGAAAAGAGATCAAATATGGTTTCTGCTTCATGATTACGTGGATCATCTGCACTATAGCCATCAAAGCCTGCCATATACACATGATTGGCTTTGCCACAAATAGTCAATGCAAGGGAATAGGCTAGAACAAGAGAGTAAGGGACAATGCAACGATTCTCAAAAAACGAAAAAGAATTATCCGATGACAATGATATGCCAAAGTCATGGACAGTCTTATACTTTAAGTCATCTCTTATATAAGAGGGTAGAGCGGAAATTGGAGCAATTAACGGTACAGAAGATCTCAAATGAAAATCAAGATCTGCAAGTAATCGCAAAGGATGGCATGCGATTGAATAATCAATAAGAGATGAATCAATATTTGTTTGTAAATTATAGGCTATTACAACAGGTGAATACTTAGTTATAAAAGCTCGAATAGCATCCTTGTGAGCTTCAACACCAGGTCCAGTAGCTAATAGGAGTACATCTTTATTCTCTAAGACAAGACATGGTGACCATTGACCAGAAACATTATTTTCAGTGTAGATTTGCCTTGCATTTTGAAGCGCATCAACAGAAAAACTATTACTACTTGATTTCTGCAAATAGTTGATTACAGAAAACCTATCTGGCGTTGAAAAACGGGAATCTTGTAACATACATTGAATATATGAAGGATGAATACTATATTTACCGGCTAGATAATAATATACGTTTGTGCCCCATTTATAAAGGTGCTTTAATGGATAAAAATGGTTTTCAATAAGTGCCATTAACTGCAGGATGGAAAGCTGATCACCTCTGAGAAGGGCTAACTCAAGGCAGAGTTCCTCTGTTCGTGCGTTACCTGCTCCTCGCCCCATGCCAGTAACAGTAGAATCAACCCATTTAACACCAGACTTAATTGCATGTAAGGTATTTGATAATGCAAGACCGATGTTATCGTGAGTATGAATACCAATACTATTAGGCCAATAGGATTGAATAACATCTATAATAGATTCAATATCGCTATTATTCATAGAACCCAAGCTATCCGCAAAATAAAGAACTGACAAAGAACTATCGGAAAGCTGGGCTAGACATTGTGAAACTTCCTCAGGATTAGCTTCAGATATTTGCATGACATTCAAACAAACTTGGTATCCTTTCGAGGCAAGATATTCTATAGAAGAAAGAGATCCATGAACATGATTAATATTCGAAGCAATCCTCACTATATCAACATGAGAATCTATTGCATCAATAGGAAATAATTGGTCAATAAATGAGATTTTATCGTCATAAGCTACAAGCTCCGAGGCATTTACCATGACAGCTACTTTCAACTCTTTAGGTATATTTAAAGAGCCAAGGAAGGATTCACTAGAATATGCATTAGGCCCCTTAAAACAAGAATTACTTAGAGATCTAAGACCAATTTCTACAATATCTATATTAGAAGACTTCATTGCAACAAGATAGTCTGTAATAAGACTTTCGGAAAATTGCCAAGAATTATAGTACCCTCCATCACGAAGAGTGCAATCTAAATGGACTATAGAATCAAATGTCATAACAAATAAAAGATGAAGGGTGTAAGGTATTCAAGAAAAGCATTGATCTTGCTTCCATAAATCAAACAAACTAATATCGTATTTATTATAGTATTTAATAATTAATAATTCCTCCCGAGACGGTGGCCTATAAGAAGAACTTCTTGAGTGAAATTGCGGAATAACAGGAATGTCGTTTGTCATAGAAGGTGGCGCACAATAATTAAAATATTTTTTTGTAAACAATTCTAACGAGGAAGTGAGATTATCAAAATCGAATACCCAAAAAAACATTTTTAAGTTGTCCCTCGCAAGTTGAACAGATTTATTGTTTAGATTGTCAGAAAGGTTTGCCGTCATATATTTGGTCATCATATTTCTACATTCCCAGCAATGATTAATAAAATATTCTAAAGAATCATGCGTTGTATACTTGTGATATGAATTGCCACAATCACGTATTGACATTTGATAATACGACCAAACTCTCTCGAAAGGGTCTCTATGACAGGTTGTATATTTATATATTGCGGGGTCAGCATATATACTAACAGGACAATGATTCTTATAGCAAATATTTATTCCAAAGGCATATTCCCTCAAAACCTCAAAGTACTTAGCAATAGAAGTACCAGCAGTCTTAGGTACATGAACAAAACAGAGATCGTCAGTACTAAGTTTATATCTGTTATTGTGGAAACCACGAAAGGCATTAGAGACTCTGATAGTATAATCAGTATCAAGAAGAGAATCTAGAGCTAAAAAGGGAGAAAGAATGATTGGTTTAATCATTTAACAGTAAGCATACAAATTGAAACAATTAGATTTAATCAGGCAATTCTTTAAACTTATGAGGATCAGTGTAGAGGTTAAAATTAAGTAAACCTATGGTGTTAAGAGAATACACTAATTTTCCATTTGAAATAAGTTCCTCTACTAACTTAGCCCAAGAAAGCATGAAGTGTTGATGTAAAGTTAGGGACTCTATCATAGAATAAAAACTTGATGTCGCAGAATCTTTTTTATCATCAGAAAAAGAATGGGAAGGGATGTCGAGAATCTGTCGGAATAGACCATCACCATTCATTCCACAATAAGCTATTGCCTTGTAATCTAAATTTGAGGCTAAAGATAATGAAGCAAGCATAACATTCAGACCATAACAGTCGTAAATATTTTTAAAAGGCAAGGCTCCATAAGCTGATGGGAAGTAGATAGGATTAATCCAATTAACTCTATGATTGTGAATGTAATTAGCAAGCAAGGGATGGCGATACCATCTTATGTCAAGTAAAACGTGAGTAGTATCTGTGAGACCCAATATTTTATCAATCATGGAAACATTCCATTCACCCGAAATAATTTTCGGGTCGATTATTAAGTGGAGTAATGGATTAAGTTTAGAAAAACATGAAAGCTTATATGAATGATTGCATGTAAATATATCAATATCAGAACCTACAAATTGGTTTAGGTCAATTTCAGATGTATTGGGTCCATTACCTATCAACAAGCACTTCCCATTATTTTTGAGTTTATTGAGATCATATGATGTCTGCTGTAGTGTAATACGTTGACTAGAGCTTGATTTCAGAATATTATTAGAGAAGCGCCAAAGATTTAAAAATTTAACCAGCTTATGCTCAAGATTAATTTTTTGTGTAAGAAGAAGACCCATAATAGATTAACAATTAAATAGAAATGAATAAAATTAAAGACGAATGTTGTATTTTCAATTTTACATACTATATAAAAGTTCTCTCCAAGATTCACCGTAAGTGTCCCATCCATGAAGCTGTGAGGCAAGCTTAAAATTATTATCTGATATTTTCTTTCTAAAATCTGGATTTGCAGCTAATACCTTAATAGCTGATTCAATTTCAATGGATGATTTAGATCGGACTAATAAACCATTTATATTATTAGTTAAAAGATTAGTTCCTCCTGTTTCAAAGGTGTAAATAATTGGAAGTCCATATGAAATTGCTTCACCAATAACAAGTGCTAATCCTTCAATTAAGGATGGTAAAACAAATACATTAGATGTTTGATAATAGCTGTGCAGAGTCTCTTTATCACACTGCCCAAGTATAGATATATCTGTTAGGTCAATATTTGATAAGAGTGAATCAGTCTCACTAACATTAGCTCCTATTAAATAAAGGTGCTTATTTTTTATATCTAGATCTGTAAATGCTTTAAGCAAATAAGGTAAACCTTTTCTTATTGACAATTGACCTACGAAAAGAATATTAAATTGATCGTTAACAGAAGTATATTTCTTACATGTTTTATTCTTGCTTACTTTTGAACAACCATAAGGAATAATTGTGATTTTTTTTGGATCAACTTCGTTTTCTACCAGAGAGGATTTAACAAATTCCGATGGACAAACAATATGATCAGCAATCGAAAGACTCTTTTGTATTCTGGTTATATGAAAACTACAATGATTAAAATAACTAAGATTATATTTCTTAAACTCATCACAAAGAACTTTATTCATATAAAGTGGATGTGCAATAGGAACATCAAGAATGAATTTACCTCCCTTACTTTTTATATAAAATCCAGACCATGTGATATTATTTGAAAGTCCTATTAAAACGTTACAGTTTGAACGGAAAACTAAGTTTATTAATACTTCTAAGTCAAATATGGAGTCACCTAAACCTTTTAATGTAACTGCAAATCGTGGAGACAAATGAATTAGTTTTCTCCCTAATAAGTTTATAAATAAACCAAGTGAAGAAACAGTGTGCAATCTATCTTTGATTATAATTGATACTTTTTTTTCACTTAGAAAGGTATACCATTTCTGAAAGCTATGTAATGAGAAAAGTTGGATGGCTAATTTATCATAATGAAACCTCATCGTTGAGGCAATAGATAAAGAGATGATTTTCATTATGCGAAAAGAATAATTAAGTAAATAAGAATGGATAAGATTTAGAAAACAAGGCTATAGCACTCTTTTATTTATTATTGATCATATGTAGTGAAATACTGGAATCGTTCAAAATCAATGCCATAGTAATCTCTTACATATTTAACTGCAATTGGAGTCAAGCTAAGATTTTGTTTTTTGCAATTTTCTGAATATGAGCGATTATTTAAAGGGTTTAACTTATTTTTTGGAATTATTGCCGTCTCAGGAATACGGTGAAGCTTGTATTTGTTGGCAATTAAATCAATGTCTAAATCTTCAAGCTTGTATATATCTACCTTCTGATTGTCTAGGAAATAGTTATCTATAAAAGCATATTGAGTTCGTTTATGAGCTAAAATATTATGTTTAATTGAAGTTGGCTTATGATAAGGCCAATATTTACAAAAATGCTCCAATTCAGTAATGTTCCATTTTTCAGGCTTAACATGATGACAGAATAAGCTAATTATGCGACTATAAGGATTTCTACATATGCAAATTATATTTTTACTATGTAGATTATCTATTAAATTAAGGATGCATATTTCCGATAATGTGAGATGCTGACCAACTAAAGAATAATCTATCATCCCCCTCAGAAAAAGCTTAGATTTTTTTGAGTATCTGTTTAATATATATTTTGCTACATTAGAAAGAAATGATCTATTGGTTTGATTTTCATTATTACCTGGATTGTCAGACATAAAAAGCCTGTCTTCAACATACTTTCCACCATTCTTAGGTATGTGTATAAATAAGAAGTTACTGTTAGGAAGGTAAGGCATGATAGTTGGAATTAAATATTAATTATATAGTGTAAGTTTAAGTACTATCGGTAATGTATGCCTGCTTAGAGGAATAAATTAAACAGCTTAAAGCAATACCGAATACAACTAACATACTCTGGGAATTGTTGATTCTGAATGGAAAAGCTAGTAAGTACAAAATGGAATTCGATATAAGCAAATATCCAATTATAGATAAACCATCATTGTTTTTTAGTGTTAATCGAATTCCTTTGAAAAAGAAATGCAAACCAATTCCAAGTTTAAAAAATATAAGAACTAGCAAGCCATTGAACCAACCGAGGGAGCACAGAATCCTAGTAGGTTCAAATTCTCGTATAAAAGCGGGACAATAAGTTGAAAATACAACACTATCTCTAATATCTTGATTGTTTATAGTCGAGCCAATTCCAACCCTTGGAAAAACAGAATAACTGAAATTTAAGGGATAGGTATCAGAAATAACTCCCCATCTCATTAATATTCTAACGGGAGGTGCTTCCGCAGTCGTAATGCGATGTATACCACCTGAGAAGGAATCAAGCGAAGCTATTGAAGAAAGAAAATTAGGGGAAAAAATAAATATTAATAATGCAACTAATGTAGAAATCAACAAAGACTTTAAGGAAAATAATTTACGAACATTTTTTATATTTATATATGGCAGCACTACAGCAATTAAAACGTAAAGTGAATATGATCGCGATGTAAGATTTAATACCGCTGATGCTAATGAGAGAATGATTAAAGTATTCATCATTCTCTCAGGAAATCTAATTAAATAATACGAATATTGGCGGGTTTTCTTAATGTAGTTAGCAGTTAATATTGCTATGGCCTGAAAAGAACCATTAGCTACCGAAAAAATTCCTCTGGCTTTACCTGCAATACCTCCCATAGTGGTATGACCATCAAAATCACCACTGACTCCTAAATTCAAAAAATGTGTTGGGCCCAACAATGATTGAACGATTGACATAGCTGCATTAGCTAAACCAAAAATAATAATCAACTGCAATATTTTTATTACCAATCTTTGGTCTAATAATTTGTAACCGTTATCTACCAGGAAAAAATTAATCGAAGGTGCAATGAATAGCGCTAATAAATCAATAAATACATTTTCTAATCGAAAATAATCATTTGCAAATATAAGAGAGGTGAATGTCAACAGCAGCATAAGAGAAATATGAAATTTAGATTTAGAAATATAAAAAGTACCGATTTTATAGAATAATGGAATATACTTAATCAATGTCAGTGCTACCGATGCAAATATATACTTTCTAACTGTAGATTCCAAGCAAAAAATTAAAACAAATAGGTACATTTTAGAGTCGCTAGATTTGATTTTAGGTGTTCAGCAATCCAGGATGTTGAATTGTAAGTTCACTGTAAGTACCTACATCTAGAATTGTTCCATCAGAAAATAAAACTATTTTATCAAAATATGGAAGAATGCTTCTGCTGTGAGTAATTGCCAGAAGAGTGTAATTCAGACGTTTTAGATTCTGTATTATTTTGAGCTCAGTATCTCTATCCATTGCACTAGTTGCTTCATCCAAAAACATTATATCTCTTGCACGAAAAATAGCTCTAGCTAATGAAATGCGTTGCCTTTGTCCACCACTCAACATAGAGCCTCTTTCCCCCACTCTTGTGTCATAACTATCTGGTAACGCCTCAATATAAGCATGTATCTCAGACAGCTTTGAAGCCAATAATATATCATTAAAGTTAGCTTTGTGGATGTCTTGAAAGTTTGAAATATTATCCATGATACTTGCATCATTTAAACAAAAATCTTGTGCTATATGTGAAAAACTATTCTGCCAACGCTTTGTTGCTTCTACGGAGGCGTAAATATCATTACCTTTAAATTGAACATTTCCACTCGTTGGCTTTAACAGGCCCATGATAATATCTAAACAAGTTGACTTACCACTTCCAGTCTTTCCAATAAAAGCTACTGATTCACCTAATCGTATTCTAAAGTTAATATTTCTAAGCTGATATGAGTCATCAGGATCTTGTGAATATTTAAATGAAACGTTGTTTAGTTCAATTAAATTTGGTGATTTATTTGTACCAAAATGACCATAATCTTTTCCTTTATGCTTTGAAGAGATTGAATGCGCATCATAAGTTTTACTACCCACAGCCTCTAAAACAGATACTAATGCTGAATCGTTAGCAAACAAACCATTAAAAGCACTAAATATTTGCTGTAAAGGTTGAATGATGCGTGCTAAACTTATTAAGAATGTACCCTGAATTGCCAGTGATGATGCAGAGGGGTTTAGAAAGTATGAAATAGTTGATGTTAATAATAAAATAATAATAAACAAATATTCAATTATAATTTTTGGATTTGATTGTAATTTTTTATTATCGGCTATTGCGCTTCGAAAATTAAATACAGCATTTCTATAGTTTTTAATATTAAAATCAAATGAATCTTGTAAAATTAGCTCTTTAATTAGAGAGGTGAACTCTTGAGCATAATTTACAACTTTAGCATATTCTTTCACTCTGATTACTCCATTCTTCTTTGCTCTAATCGATGTATAGCTTAATACGTAAACATAATATATGATTAAGAGGAAAGATATAACAGCTGTGTTGATCGGATCAATAAGAATCAGACTAAAGGCAATTAATAACACCAAGGTTGAACTTGGGACAACAAGTGTTAAGCTTAAAATTACTCCTTGTGTCTGTTCTACATTATTAGTTATTAATGATAATACATCACTTGAGTTTGATTGTTTGTGCCATATGTATGGTTTCTTTAATATTTGTGACAATGAATCAGTTGCTAACTGAGTACCAATTGCTGATGACAGATTGAGTGCAAAATTATTACAATAGATTCTAGTAGATAGTGCGATAATATTGATTAATACATAAGCAATACACATAAGTATTAACAGTGAATTCTGATTAAGTTGTAATAGAGAAAGAAATGAATATCTTTGTAAATTTGCTAATAGCTCCTCAGGTTTGCTAATAATTTCAAGAAAGGGAATAGTCAGACCAATACCAATTATATTTATAAAAGAAGAGGCTATACTAACAACAACCAGAAATAAAAAGTTCTTTTTATTTTCTTTGGATAAAATGAAATAAAGACTTTTCAAGAATTTAGCTTTTTTTTGCAGTTTTTTCGAATATTTTATAATGTTATTCATCAACGAAGTCACTCTAGATCAAGTTGGTATAAGTAGACAAGCCTTTAGCTTTTAGCAAGCAATTAACTAAGGCATAATCATTTTCTAGAAAGTTTTTCAAAAATTCTATATTATCAGAGTTAATTATAGGATATTTATTTTTAGGTTTATCAAATTTTTGAATATTTTTTGTTATGTCTTGACTGCAATCAATTTTCTTTAAAAATAATGAAACATCGCTTTCCATGTGTTCTTGTCTAAACACAAAGAAAATACTGTCTGAATATTTTTTGATTGTCAATAAGTCTTTAATCCAGTAATCATAGCTTAAAAATCTTCCCATATGGTCATTATGTAGACACGAGTATTGAATTGTATGCTTAGGATCTCGCTTTAAGTCATCAATATACTTATTAACATCATGATATTTTGAATAAAATTTTAGCAGATTATATTCAAGTTTATCTTTTCTTTTGTGTAGTACAGAATAAAAGGATGATTCGAAGCGTGTAATGGGGTCTCTAACAGATATAAGAATCTTGCTCTTCAAAGCTAAATGATTGATTTTGATTTCATGCGCACGATGCAGTACTTTAACATTTTTGAAGTTGCTAAATGAACGTACTAAAAATGAACCAGCAGCTTTTGTAGGATGTACATAGCAGAAGTCATAATTTTTAGCTTCATTTTCAAAAATACGTTTATTTTTTATGTCTTTAAAAAATTCTTTTATTCTAAGTTGTTTTGGCTTTGATATATTGTTTAGATTTTGTTTGTTCATTTTATTAGAGACGATTTTCATCTGTAAGGGTATTTGAATAGGAATGTTTGTTAAAGCTAGACAGGAGATAATTAGATATTTGATATTCCTCGGCTAAGTATGACTTCAAGTAATTTATGTTGCTTTCAGATAGTTTGGGATACTTTGATTCAGGTTTCTTGTTCTTTTTCCACTTAATATTATCTGGAACAATTCCATACAAGTCGTAAATATCTTTTAAATCCAGATCAATGTACTCAGTTCTTATGACATTTAATATCTTTGACCTATTTTTTTTTATTTGCCTAATGGAGCCAAACCAATAACTTAGTCTTGAATAACGGCTAAGCATTGGAACTGATCGATTGCCCCAACAATATTTCTGTACAATGCTAGGATTAGCAATCAATTCTTTGGTAAATTCATTGACATCTGGATAACGCATATACAATTCAGACTCTTTGTTGTTAAGATTCTGTTTCATGTGGAGTTTTGAATAAAATGCTGATTCAAACCGTTTTATTGGATCACGTAAACAGACAATAGCCTTTTGCCTACTATTAAGGTGATGTAACTTAATTTCATGCCAATCATCGATATAAACATTTAAGTAATTGTTTAACTGGGATCTTAAATAGGTACCTCCAGCCTTAGGCACGTGAATAAAAACCAGATCATTGTTAAGGTTTTCTAACTTTCTCTTATAGTAAAGATCTTTTAATTTTTCTCTCAATACATGGGTGATCAATGGTGGCTTAAATTTATAAGACAATGTTATAAGTGTAGAGTTTTAATTTGAAAGTGTACTTAGGTAATCGTGATATGTATCAAAGAGCTTAGATTTAAAATCTAATTTAGATGTCCAGCCAATATTTTTGAGCTGATTCACGTTTAACTGTTTTTTTCGGGTTCCATCCGGCTTACTTGTATCCCACTCGATCGTTCCTTCAAAACCAACCACTTCAGCGATCTGTTCCGCTAAGTCCTTAATCGTTAGATCCACTCCTGTTCCCACATTCAAAAACGCCAGCGGTTTGCCTTGATCATCTCTGGGTGCCTCTTGATCAAGAGCGCTCCAATTTTCCAGCACAAACACGCAGGCATGTCCCAGATCATCCACATGCAAAAACTCACGCATCGGTGATCCCGTTCCCCAACAGGTCACCGTCTCTAATCCTGCTTCCTTGGCTTCATGGAAGCGGCGAATCAAGGCAGGCAGCACATGGCTATTTTCTGGGTGGTAGTTATCTCCTGGGCCATACAAATTCGTAGGCATCAAACTGATTGCATCAAAGCCATACTGCTTTCTCAGCGATTCGCACAGCTTGATCCCGGTGATCTTGGCGATCGCATACCACTCATTCGTGGGCTCTAATGAACCCGTGAGCAACGCTTCTTCCTTGATCGGTTGCTCGGCAAACTTCGGGTAAATGCAACTGCTGCCCAGAAACAGCAGCCGCCGTACCCCTGCCTTCCAAGCCCCTTCAATCACATTCGTTTGGATCTTGAGGTTCTCCAGCAAAAAATCTGCTGGGTAGGTGTCGTTCGCATAGATTCCGCCCACCTTGGCGGCCGCCAGCACCACCACATCAGGCTTCTGCTCTGTATACCAAGCATTCACGGCTTCAGCATCTAAGAGGTCCAGCTCCTGCCGATTTGGAATCAGCAAGGCTCCGCCTTTGGCATTATCGCCATAGCCCATCTCCTGCAACGCCCGGCAGATCGCGCTGCCCGCCATCCCCCGCGCGCCGGCCACAAAAAAGCGATCATCAGCTTTGATCAACCCCCTCACGCCTTGCCTCCAGCGGCCTTGACCGCATCAGGATTCGTGGGTGGATTCTCCATCGATCCCACCACATTGAAACCTTGCAGCTTCAAATAAGCCTCCTTCTTGGCCTCCTCTTTGTCAGTCGCCACCATCTCCGCGACTAACTCCTCCAGCGTTGTCGTTGGCGTCCAGCCCAACTTCTCCTTGGCCTTCGCGGGATCACCCAGCAACGTCTCCACTTCTGCCGGGCGGAAATAGCGCGGATCAATTTTCACCACCACTTCCCCCGTGCTGCGTTTGCCGGTTTCCACCAACCCCTTGCCTTCCCATTCGATCGCGCCCCAGCCCAGCTCCAATGCCGTTAATTCAATAAAGCGCCGCACGCTTTCCTGCCGCCCCGTGGCGATTACAAAATCCTCCGGTGGACCCTCCTGCTGCAGCATCCGCCACTGCATCTCCACATAATCCCTGGCGTGGCCCCAGTCCCGCAGCGAATCGAGATTGCCCATGTACAGGCAATCCTCTAAACCCGCATCAATCCGCGCCAACCCTCGCGTGATCTTGCGGGTCACAAACGTTTCACCGCGCCTCGGGCTCTCGTGGTTAAACAGCACCCCATTGCAGGCATACATCCCGTAGGCCTCGCGGTAATTCACCGTGATCCAGTACGCATACAACTTGGCCACCCCATAGGGGCTGCGTGGATAGAACGGTGTGCTTTCCTTCTGCGGCACCTCCTGCACAAGTCCATAGAGCTCACTGGTGCTGGCCTGATAGATCCGGGTTGTTTCCGTTAAACCCAATATCCGCACTGCTTCCAAAATGCGCAGCGTTCCTAAGGCATCACTGTTCGCGGTGTATTCAGGTGCTTCAAAGCTCACCGCCACATGGCTTTGGGCTCCAAGGTTATAAATCTCATCCGGCTGCACCTGCTGAATAATCCGGATCAAATTGCTGCTATCTGTTAAATCCCCGTAGTGCAGCACCAGCCGCGGATCATCTTCGTGGGGATCCTGATACAGATGGTCAATTCTGGTCGTATTGAAACTGCTGGCCCGGCGCTTGATCCCATGCACTTCATAGCCCTTCTCCAGCAGCAGCTCCGCCAGGTAACTGCCGTCCTGGCCGGTGATCCCGGTGATCAGGGCTGTTTTGGTGGGGGGTATAGAGGAGAGCATTAAGGTTTCTGAACATCGTGCAGGCACAACAGTTCTGCCTGCGGTCACAACGGACGGGAGCGAAGCTCAACAGTCTCAGGTGTGACCGATGAATCATGCCACGGAATTGCTGCAACTCTGCATCAATTTTGACTGCATGCGCGTTTCGAATCATCCCCGCAGCCACCTATCGCCTATGCAGTCACAAAAAAAAGGGGGGGGGCGAACACCATCAGCATTGGCACGCCAGCGTCACGAAATCGATACGCTAGCGTGCCTCCATCTTCCAGGGGTCAATTACTTCTCCAGCTAGCAATTCAATGCGGATGTTCGAAACTCCCAGGTGCAATAGCGGCCAGTGTTGTATCGGCCGTTCGCAGTTGATGGAGGAGGAGAGTTGAACCGTGGGTCGCAGGAGCTCCTGGCTTCGGGAGCAGTTGCTGAAGGCGGAGCAAAGTCACCTCACGGCTTCGTGCTCCATCACTTCTTAACCCTTGCCGGTGGCCCGCAGCTGCTGCAAGGGAAAACGGAACCGGCTTTCGATTAAGGCCTTTATGACCAAACAGTTGCTTCGTCATGTGGAGCATCTGCATTGGCTTCCATGGCAGACGTAGATGTGCGCTGGCTACAGCGTCTAGAGAACTACGAACGGGCCTTGGCCACGCTCCAACGAGCGCTCACTCTTGGGGTCAATCGCCCACTGAGCGAGCTTGAACAACAAGGGTTAATTCAAGCGTTTGAATTCACCCACGAGCTCAGCTGGCTTCTACTCAAAGATTTTTTAGTGGATCAAGGCGTGAGTGGCATCAGTGGCTCCAGGGATGCAGTGCGGCAAGCCGTGGTCAGAGAGCTTCTGCCAGCCGGCACGGAAAGCACCTGGATGGCGATGATCCGCAGCCGCAACCTCACCAGTCACACCTACAACCCCGCGCTTGCAGAAGAGATCGCGCAACTCATTGCCAATCAATACGGCAAGGAACTGAAAAGCCTGCAGCAAGAATTACGCCGCCGGGCCGAACAAAGCCGATGATCCCAGGCATTCCACAAGCAGATAGCCAACGGTTACTGGAGCTGATCCGCAGCCGTTCTCATGTGCAGAAAATTGTCCTCTATGGCTCGCGGGCGTTGGGGCGTCAGCGAGCGGGATCAGACATCGATCTCTGCCTCGAGGCTCCGTCCATGGAACTCGGAGAATCACTCGACGACTTGCTCTTGGCCTGGAGCAGGACCGTGATCAGCGAGGAATCCACCCCACCGGAGAGGAAGGTGCCGAGGGGCACATCGGCAAGGGCCTGCTCCGCGATCACCTCTTGGAGAGTGCTCTCGAGCTGATCGAGAACATCCTCCTCTGAATTCACAGCCAGCAACGGTTGCTGCGCAAACGCCTGAGCTGCCTGCTCTTGCAGATCCCACCAGGGCTGGGGATCACTCTGCTGCTGCGGATTGCTGAACTCCAAGCAGTGGCCTGGCGGCAACTGCTGCAGGCCTGCGTAAATCGAGAGGGAGGCTGGCAGGCAGCCGGCACGAAAAAAGACGGCTAATGCTTCTGGATTCACCGCCGGCGCTGACGCACCCGGACAAGCTCGAAGCGCCGCCAATTCGGACGCAAACACCAGCACCCGATGGCCAGCACGATCCAGCCAACCCCAATAAAGAGGCTTCTCACCAAAGCGATCACGGGCCAACTGCAACCGCCGCTCCTGCCGGTCCCAAAGGGCCAAGGCAAACATGCCTGTACAACGCTGCAAGGCGCCGTCAAGCCCCCAGGCTGCGATGGCGGCCAGCAGGGTTTCGGTGTCGGAATGGCCGCGCCAGGGCTGAACGATGGCGCCACTGCGCTTCACTTGCTCACGCAGGCACAAGTGGTTGTAGATCTCGCCGTTGAAGGCGATCGCGTAGCGCCCACTGGCGCTAGCCATGGGCTGATGGCCGGCCGCCGAGAGATCGAGAATCGCCAGGCGCTGATGAGCAAGGGCCACACCGGCGCTGGGTTCAGCCCACACTCCGGCATCATCTGGACCGCGATGGCTCAGCGCCGCAGCCATGGCGATCACGGACGTCTCAAGATCTGGACATTGATCGGCTCTTAGATCCCTCCATAGGCCGGCGATTCCACACATCAGCGCCCTGGAAACAAAAAGGCCTGGTTACTATTATGGTCATCTGACCACTTCGCACGCCTGGCATGAAACGACTGAGCGTGGTGCAAGCCAAGGCGCAGCTCTCGGCTTTGCTCGATGCCGTGGAACGCGGCGAAGCTGTGGAGATCACTCGGCGCGGTGTTCCGGTCGCCCGCTTGGTCCAACCCGAGCGCCGGAACGCTCCAAGATTCGAACTGGCGACCTTTCTGGCGAAGATTCGGCAACAACCTCTCCATGCAGAGGCAGATGCCGAAGAACTGGTGAGCGCTCTACGGAAGGGAGCACGGTATTGAAATCCGTCTATCTGGACACGTCCGTTGTGGTCGCAAGCTTGGTCAATGAACCAGGAACAACCACTGCCCACGGATTTCTGGAGGGGGCAATCGAACGCCCATGGCTGATCTCCAGCTGGTTAGAGACAGAACTCGCCTCAGCGCTGGCCATGCAATGGCGCCGAGGCACGATCGAGGCTGAAGAACGCAAACGTGCCTGGAAACGCTTTCAGGAGTTACGTGAGGCGAAACTACGGGTTCTCCAACTGGAAGCACCAGATTTCGAAACAGCGTCTCAGCTTTGCCTTGACGAAACAGCAACGATTCGGGCTGGCGATGCGTTGCATCTGGCGGTCTGCATGCGATGCAGAGGACAGTTGGTAAGTTTTGACAAGGCTTTTTGCGCGGCGGCAGCCAACCACCACGTGTCGGTTGAGCTCCTCACGTGCAGCCACTGAGCTCTACTTGCCACTGACCCGGCCGTTAGAACAGCCCCTTCAGCAGCGGCTCGCGCTTCAGGGAAGTGCCGAGCACTCTTTCGTATTGGAGCAGGGTGCTTTCATTCACAAGCGACACCTGAAATTCAGCGACCACTTTCTGGCGCGCTGCCTTCCCAAAGCGCTTTGCTAAATCAGGGTTTTCAAGCAGCAAGCGAATCGCCAGCATCAGCGAACGGGCATCGCGCTGAGGCACCAGCAGACCGGAGATACCCTGCTCGACCACATCGTGGCAGCCGGGCACATCGGTGGTGATGATCGGCCGTTCCATGGCGGCAGCTTCGATCAAGGCGCGGGAGAGACCTTCCCGCCAAGAGGGCAGCACAACGATGTCGCTGGCGGCATAGACCAGCTGCATGTCTTCAATGTGGCCGAGGCAGCGGATGCGGTGATTGGCACGCAACTCAGCCAATTCAGCCGGAGTTAAGGCCGAGCGGTTGCCACTATCGAGTGCGCCGGCCACCAACAGCTCCAGTTCGACGCCATCCGCCCACAAGCTCCGGCAAGCCTGCAACAACTCTGCTGTTCCCTTCTCGCGAATCGGGCGCGAGGGGAACAACACCTGCAGGGGATCGTGAAACCTTCCAGCGGAGTCTGCGCTGGGCTTAAAACGGTTGATGTCGACACCGGAGCCGCGGATTAGGCGAGCCCGCTCGCCATCGGTGATGCCTAGCCGAATCAAGGTCTCTTGATCGTCGGCGTTTTGAAACACCACCGTGGAGCGCCGCGCCTTAAAGGCGGCGCGATACAGCGGCTTGATCGCCTTGTCGGAGCAGGCGGCTGCGTTTGCGCGTGCCCAGAAACACATGGCCCAAACCGGTTACGGCATTGATCACCCGATACACCCGGGCTCCCTTAGCGGCGATGGTGCCGTAAAAGCAAGCCTTGATGGTGAAGTGGTGTACGAGATCCGGCGTCTCACGGCGATAGATGCGCAACAGATCCACCAGAGCATGGGCTTCGCTGAGGGGATTCACGGAGCTGCGCGCCACCAGCCAGGGATGCACCGTGAACCCTTCCGCCTCCAGCATGGAGGTGAAGGCATCGTGGGGCGCCACCAGCGCTACGTCGATGCCAAGGCCGCGTAGATCGCGGATCAAAGGCAGGCGAAAGTTGTAGAGGTACCAGCTGGTATTCGCTACCAGCAGCACCTTCGGGGTAAGCATCAGCTCAGAAGGGCAGCAACGCACAGCGCGAGACCAACAACCCGCTCTGCTAGCCAGCTCCCAAAGGTTGAGGGCCGGCTTGCTTTTGATTCCAGCACCACCAGCAACGCAGATCTTCCGGGTCTCCATGCGTGGTTGGAACTGGCAACCCCTGATCACTTCCAATATCAGCCTGCCCTGGACTACTGGGAGCAACAGGCTGCTGAGCAAGTGCACTTCCGCAGTGTGACGGCCTTGGGCCTGATGCGCGAGGGCGATCTCTCAGTCCGCCTTTGCACCGACGCCTGCCTTGCAGCTCTGGCTATCTGCGCTGGCTCCCACTCAACAGAACATCGTCAGCATGAGCGCGCAGCCAAGATCCATCAGAGCTCTGCTGAAACGATGAGCTCGCCAATTGCGTTGACCAGGCAAGGATATGAATCAAACTGATGCCATGACCATTCATGGGCAGCAGTACTGGACCCAGCGCTTCGCGGCGGATCATGCACGACTCGAGCAGCACAGACAAGCTGGCATGACTCAGGCGGCAACCGCTGCTGATTCACTGCGGCAGAGGTGGCCTGAAATCCGTTCGGTGCATGTGTTTGGTTCGATTTTGGATCAACGCTTCCGCGATCATTCCGACCTCGACCTTCTCGTTGAAGGACTGCCAGCATTAGGGCTTCTTGAAGCCATCGCCCTGGCGGAAGCAGCTGGACCACTGCGGCTTGACCTCAAGCGCAGGGAAGATCTAAGCGATGGTCTTGTCAAACGGCTCTTAAGCCGCAGCCAAACCCTTTAAAAATCAAGTCACGTTCCAGCCATGCAAGCCTCCGATCTGCTGGAATTGCGCGATGACCTGAACCGTGAGAGCAGACGCCTTGAGAAACTAGTAGGTGGCTTGGTTGCCATGGAACAGCGTCTGAGCAGCTCTACCGAGACAGTGGAGGCGGCGGCGTTGCGGCTCCACAGCTTTTATACGGGTGTTGAGCGAATCTTGCTGCTGGTGAGCCGGGTCGTCAACGGCGGCACACCGAGCAGAGGGGAAGGGTGGCACCGGCGATTGCTTGAACGTATGGCGATGAGCACAGAAACGCGACCTGCCGTTCTGAGCGAAAGCACACAGCTTGAACTGCAAGATTATTTACGATTTCGCCATCTCGTTCGCAACCTCTATGCCGATGAGTTGCGTGCGGAACCGATTGAACAGCTGATTAGCCAGCTTCGTGAGACCTGGCCCTGCCTGGATGCTGACATTTCAGCATTTCAAACTTGGCTGGCCACGATCGCCGCTGGAGCCTCAGCAACAACCTACCAGTGGCCGGAGAGCGAGGATCGAAATAGCAAACTTTTCTGACCTGCTCGAGCCCTGAGCCGAAAGCCTTTAACGCGTCAGCCCAACAACCAACCACTAGTTGGTCGAATCAATCGTTAAACACCTTCTAGCCATGGCGATTTTGATTCGGCTGAGGCCAGAGCTCGAACAGCAGCTTGATCGTCTAGCGCAAACCTAGGCAAAACGGGCAGCGCTTGCATGAGAGGCAGTCAGGCCAACCAACTCTGATCCAGCTCAGTGATGGCCTCAAATTCCGGATCCTTATGCAGCAGTATTGCTCCGCTGAGAAGAGCCACTGCGGCGATCCAAACCCGGTAAAGCACCTCCATACGCCTGATGAAACAGGCGAAACAGGGATCAGGTCCTTCTAGCAGCATGGCGACGCGCTTGGCACCGGGCTCGTCGTCTCGCAAGGTCAGGATTGCTGAGGTGTCGAGGCAAAAAGCTGGCATTACCGTTCAGCGTTGCGATCGAGCTCCCGATCCGCCAAGAGCCTCGCGGTTGCACCACCCTTACGGCCCTGTCCGCGAAAGGCCTGCACGGGAGATGCCATCAAGGGCGCCAGCAGAAGGAAACCACTGGGTGGGGTCACGCCAAAGAGACCCGGCCCAAGCGCCGCGGGCCTGAAAATCCACGGGGAACGGTTCCACCACGAGACCCTGGCGCTCAAACAGGCGCTGAGCATGGCGCATATGAAAGGCACTGGTGACCAGCAGGATGCGAGTGGATAGAACTGATGCATTCCCAGATGCCTCCAGCAATCGACGAATCGCAACCGCTTCCTCTGCGGTGTTCACCACAGGGGGCGTGCTCGCCATGACACCAGAGGGGATTCCCAGCTGTTGCGCTTCCCTTAGATAGCGCTGCCCCTCTGGAGGTTGGCCGGGCCTGAATGGACTCGCACCACCAGTAAACAGCAAACGCGGGGCCTTGCCGGCGCGGTAGAGATCAAGACCAGCTAAGAAGCGGTCTGGGTCATGCCACTCGCTCACCCGAGCCGCACCGGGAGCGGGGTGTCGGCCGCCGCTAAGCACCACGATCGCTTCAGCGGAAGGAGCTTCAGCAGCGGTGGTGCGTTGCCAGGGTGCCTCCAGCCAGCGCCACAGGGTTTGGCTCACCAGCCCCAGAGAACAAACCCAAAGCAGCACAACCGCTGCAATCACAGGCCAACGGCCGATCAGCCCAGCCAGCAACAGGATCAGAGACAAGCCAAGGGGCAGCAGGGCCAGGGGGAAAAGCTTGCTGAGCAGATCAATCATCGAAACGTCGTCAGCACAGCCCCTTCAAAGCGTTAGGCATGGGATACCGCATAAGCCAGGTGCAGAGCATCGGCGCCAGGCAGCGCAGGGGAACGGCTGTCCTTCAACAAATCACATCCCTGTTCGAACACTTAGAGGATGGTGATGAAAGGCACGATCAGTAAGTTTTCGTCTTCAAAATCCTCAAGGAAGCGGTCTGCTTAAGTCGTATTGGTCAACACCTCAATCAAGCCTGAAGCACTGACGTCAGAGACGATCTACCTCTCCTTCAAAAGTGTTTTCACTATCGAGGGAATCGCACAACTTAAACGATGGCAGACTGAACATGAATGAGTTCAATCTTTCCAAGAAGGGTTGTCTCTATTAATACCTTACCTAGCCTGAGATCAAATGGCTCAAAAAACTTTTAGCAATAACAATTTGACAGTTCGCGGAAACGGTAGTGACATCCACCCACAAAACGTACTACCCATGAGCGATCGATCAACGGATAGGGCTACGAGGCAACACAAGGCGCCACTGGAGTCAAAAACATGCCGAGGAGATGGCTCAGCAAAACAGTTCATCTCAGCCACTTCGGAGCAGCGCGTCTAGGAAAGCATGGCGTAGGAGAGCAAATCGTGAGAGACGCATTCGTAGATGCGCTTTTGTTTTCAAGGACTGACTGACGAGCGTTGCCAGCATTGCTCTTCATTGAGCTCATTCCTTTGCGAGAAGACGAACAACCCACCTCTTCCACTTAAACAGTATCGACTTCCACGAATCAAGCGCTGCCAGGGACGCAAAAGTCGACAAACGCAGGGCTGCTCAAAAAATGAAGGATAGTTTTAATTCACAAGCTTTAACGTCGAACAGCTTGAAACTCAAGACAGGCAAATAGTGCATTAACAAACTGATCATATGCGCTCAAGGAAGCAGCATAATGACTAACTGAGAATCCTAACAAAGCTTCCTCTTTGAGGGATAAATCTCGGCCACTAACATTTGCTCAACCAAATCATTAATTCGTACCATCATTCACCAAGCGCAATAAGGTCCAGATCGTAACAAGACCACTTACTGGTTCGCTCACAGCACCAATCGCATCACTCGCTTTTGCCAATCCACTGCGATTCACTTTCACGGTGTCGCCATCGCGTAAGGGCGGGTTCTTCTCATTGGAAGCACCTTGACTGAGATCAATCTTAAACCGTTCGAGCGTTGCAGAGCCATTGCGATTAATACGAACCAACTCCACATTGCCCCTGTTGGCACGCCAGTTTTTCGCGCCACCAGCCGCCAACACCGCTTGCACCAAAGGCGTGTTTGCTTGCAACTCCAACCTTCCCGGTGCCACCACTTCACCAATCACATTCACCCCAATCACCTGAGGCGAAAGATTCACTGAAGCCAGTTCAATGGCCTCTTCTGGCGTTTCATCCGCTTTACCAAGCCGAACCGTGTCTCCATCAAAGAGGTAGGGATTTTGAGTCTGATTGCCTTCCAGAATCAGATCGAGGAGGTTCAAACGTGCCTGTTTGAATTGAGGCGTTTCTCCTGGAAGACGCCTCTGCAATCGCACATCACGCAAGTTCGCTTTTTGGGTGATGCCACCAGCTTTCTGAATCGCATCAACAACGGTTGGCAAACCACTCACCGATGTCGATGGACCTCCCTCTGTTGAAACTGTTTCACTCACCGTGAGCGAATAAATGCCCGGGCGTTCCACTTGGCCCACCAAGGCCACCCGAATCGGACGAGGTCTCACAACCCGCAACTGCAAATCGGGTCGCAGCAATTGTTGGCCCATCAACGTTTTCACCCAAACCGTTGCCTGCTGAAGGGTGAGACCGGTGAGCCGCACACTTCCAATCAGCGGAAGTGGAACAGATCCATCGTTCAACACTTCGAGCGGTCCAGACAACTCTGGAGAATCAAAAAGACGCAGTTCGAGTACATCACCTGGCCCGATGATGTAAGCGTCTTCCTCCAAAAAAGTGCGATTGGCCTGCAATGCATTGGGCCCTGCAGCCATTGCATTGATCGGCTCTGCTTCAAGGGCCACAGCGGGGAGTGCCACCAACGCCTGAGCAGCCATTAGAACGGAAAGTGCCATTGGCCTGAGGGTCGTCATGGCAGAAGGAAGGGAAGAGAACACAGATGCGGCGCTAAGTGTCCCATAGGGACGCGCCGTTTAGACCATTTCCAGGTTGAATAGCTCAGTGAGTGAAGTGGTTATGACCAACCTGTCTGCGCAACCCAATCCACAAGCAGTTGAGGGCTTGCTTCAGGTTGATGGAAGTGATGAGATCGATTTACGTGAATTGTGGCGCGCCCTGAAGCGCCGCAAAAAATTAATTGGTGTCACCGCCGCTGGGGTGATCGCTCTCACCTGCGTGATCACGGCTTATCAACGCATCTTCCGGCCTGTCTACCAAGGCTCGTTTGCACTACTGATCACAGATCCGATCAGTAGTGATTCAGGCAACAACTCAGGCTCATCAAGTGGCCTCAACGGCACGGTGTTTGAGGAGCTAGCACGCAACACCACAAGCAATGACCTTCCCACCCTGATTGAACTGCTGCAAAGCCCCCTACTGCTGAGTCCGATCGCCGAGCGCTTCGATCTCAGCGAAAACGCTTTAGCTGGCCGCATCACGATCACCACAGGTGGTGCAAAACGGTCACAAGCAGAAGGCATCCTTAAAGTGAGCCTGGTGGGCCGAGATAAAGACGAAGACCAGCAATTGTTGACCGCGCTGAGTGACACCTATTTGAAAGTAGCCCTGCAGGAACGCCAACAGCGTCTTGCTGACGGTTTGAACTTCCTCAACAAGCAAGCTCCTGCCCTTGAGGCCAAAACGGAGCAAATCCAATCGGAAGTAGCGGCGTTTCGCATCAAACACTCTTTACTGGAGCCCACTGCTGAGGGTGGCGCTTTAAGGCAGCAAGAACTTGCATTGTCGAACCAAGTGCTTGCTCTACAAGCAAGCCGCAATCGTCTGTCCAAAGTGCGCCAAGAAATTGCCTATGGAACGCTGACGGCACGAGGGTTTCAGGAAGCGATTGGTGGCCTGGGTAACGGCCTCACTGCAGGTGGAGGAGTTCAAGGCCTCACCATCAGCGATGTGGATCAAAGCCTGCTGCAACAACTCCTCAAAGTTGAGACAGAACTCGCCGAAGCCCGTTCAACGTACCTCCCTAGTTCATCCATGGTGATGGGGCTGGAAGAACGCATCAATCAACTCAAGCCCTTACTTCTTAAGAATCAGCTCGAGGCTGTAGATGCAGCCCTCAATCTCAATCAAGGTCGCCTGGAAACGGCCCAGCAGCAAGAGGCTCAGCTCAATGCTCAATTCCTGAAACAACCTGCTCTGATCAAGCAATACGAAGCCCTGCAAACCCGCTTGAAGCTTGCCAACGAGAACCTCTCTGGTCTTGTCAGCGCAAGGGAAAATTTTCAACTGGAAATTGCCCAACGCAGCGTTCCTTGGAGGGTGATTGATCCCCCTGAAATCAATCCCACTCCCATCAAGCCATCCGTTCCCAGAAATCTCGCCCTCGGCACAATGCTTGGCTTAGTGGCTGGAGCCGGTGCAGGGCTGTTGCGCGATCGCAAGGATCATGTGTTTCACAATCCGGGTGAAGTCAAAGCAGAAATGGGCGAGCTGCCTCTGCTGGGCCATGTCCCTTACGTGGATTTCTTCAAAGGCGTTCGGGAAGACAAACGTTTCCTCCTGAAAGAACTCGACAGTGAAACCCAAGCCGATGTAGGGGAGACCGAAAGAAAAGCAGCACGGTATCAACGCTTTTTTTATCAGGAAGCATTCCGCAACCTCTTCACATCCCTGCGTTTCCTCAACAGCGACAAGCCGCTGCGCTCGATTGCACTGACCAGCTCCTTGCCAGAAGAGGGCAAATCCCTGGTGAACACTCTGCTGGCCAAAACCTTGGCAGAGATGGGGCAGCGGGTGCTTCTCATCGACGCTGACTTACGCAAACCCCAACTTCACACCCGCCTGGGTCTTAACAATCTTCGCGGCTTATCCAACATCTTAACGGACGATTCGAGCCATTGGCACCAAGCCCTTCAGCCCATTGATGGCTACGAAGGCTGGTCAGTCATGACCGCTGGTCGCCGGCCACCCGACCCAACACGCTTATTGAGCTCGAAACGGATGCATCAATTGGTAGAGGACTTAGTAAGCAGCGGCGAATTTGATCTGGTTTTGTTTGACACCCCACCGGCGCTTGGACTCGCAGATGCTGCTTTGGTTGCCGAGCACTGTGATGGTTTGATGTTGCTCGTGAGCCTCAATCGCGTCGACCGAAGCCTTCCCAAGGAAGCTATCAATCGCATCCGGTCCAGTGGCGCCCCCTTGCTTGGGATTATCACCAACGCGATTTCACTACAGCAGCAAGTCTCCTCTGCCTATGGCTATGGGCAATATGGCTACGGCAAATATGGATATGGCGGCTACGGATATGCCGCTTACAACACCACATCGGCCTATGCCCAATACGCCGATCTGGACGATGAAGATGGAAACACTGATTCAGCTAGCCCACAACCCTCTCAACGCGATCGAAACAAGCAAACCAAATCGCTCACATTCCGTGAACGGTTGAAAGCTCGCAGGTCCCAATTCATGCGCTGGTTGGATAACTAATGGTTGTTGATCCCAACGCAATGCAACCCATTCAACGCTTTCGAATCGATTGGGTTTTAACCAACGAGCTAGCCGTTGGTCCAGCACCAAGGGAAGATTGGCATATACAGCGTTTAAAAGCAGACGGAATTCATGGAGTACTGAGCTTGTGTTCACTTGAAGAGGCCCAGTCCCCTCGAGGATTCACAGATCAATTCCAATGCCAACGCATAGTGCTGCCGGATCATCGCAGAGCCGAGTTTCCTAGTCTGCAACAACTGAAGAGCTCTCTGCTCGCCCTATCTGAACTGCGCCAGCAAGGCCCAGTCTTTGTGCACTGCGTAGCAGCTGTTGAACGATCGCCCTTGATTTGCATGGCTTGGTTGGTACAAGAGCAACAGCTCAATCCCACGGAAGCGCTCGACTACCTGATGCAAGTGCATCCAGGTACCAATCCCTTGCCCGGCCAGCTTGCCTTACTCCACCAGCTCAGCCAAAATCGGACCAACCAATCAGCACCATGATTAATTTGTCGCGCTGGATCTGGCCTTATTTCATTGTTCTCATCGCTGGTCAAGCGAAGGCTCAGGACTTGCAATGGTTCCCAATTGAACCCTTACCAGAACTGCCATCAGAGGAGGGAAACATGCACTCGAAGAGTGCCAATGAAACCGACAACCTTATAAAAACCACTTTGATCTGGGAGTTGGCACATCCCCTACCTGAGTTACCTGTTGTCTCAAATTCTGCTATCTCCCAGGAACCTAATGGGTTGAACTGGGAGCGGGTACAACCTTCCGATCCTCTACCCAACGCATCTGACTCCATACACATTACCGACCTTTCGCCTCACTCCGAGCCGGTCTGGACGCTTGTTCCACAGGAAGACCTGATCGCGGAAGATGCAATGCCGCAACCAGACACAAACAACAAAGACAGCACGCGTGCTATTCAACTTGCCTACCGAACCCGTGAAGAAGAAGCTCCCACCTATGGCAGTTCCCGAGGTCTGTTGAGAGATGAACGTTGGCACCCGAATATCAGCTATCTCATCCCCAATGGTTATGGACCGCAGGGTTTCATCGTTGATGGTGTAATTACAGGTACAGATTGTACCTTGGGCAAAGGCCCCTGTGAACCGTTCACCACCTTTGCCAACTGGCAAGATTCCTTGAATAAAACAGCCAATGGCAGTACTTATTTTAATTTAGGATTTGGAGACACTCAAAAATGGGGTGGAATTTTTATTACCACCAGTGCTGAAACCATCAGTGGCGCCATTGGAAGCAGCAAGGGAAAACTCATCGACAGAAACAAACCCCTGCAAGGAGTTCAAACCGGCCTGCACTATTCAAAAGCAATTGGACCCGACACATCCTTTCGAACCGGCATTGAAAACTTAATCACCTGGGACAGCAAAGACTTTACATTCTCAGATATGACCCGCAATTTTTATTTTGTGGGCAGTCAGCGATTCAGGCTCAAAAAACCTGAAAATACAAGCAAATGGTTTCGCAATTTTTATCTGACAGCTGGGATTGGCAACGGAGAATTTAAACCAATCGAACAAACCTTCCAAGATCAAACTCGCGCTTTAAAAGATGCAGGCTGTCAAACCTTTGGCTTCAAACCCAAAAATCCCTGCAGCAACGAACGCTTTAAACGAGCACTTAGAACAGGTAGTGATTACGGACAAATCAATCCCATTGCGGCTGCCTCCCTCGAAGTGGTTGATGGTCTGAATTTGATTGGTGAATGGAGTGGGCGCAACTTAAACGCTGGTTTAAGCTGGAGACCTTTTTATGATCTGGGACTCTTTATTACCCCGATGGTGGAAAGCATCGTGCGCAATTGTGAATATCCAGGTTGCAAAGTCACACCGATTGAAGGTTTTCCGGAGAAGGTCGCTTTGCCGAACGTGGTATTAACCGATCGCGTTCGCCTTAGCCTGCAAGTATCCTTCCAAGTGAAGCTTTAAATCCGGTTAATGAAGCGGTAATTCAACGAAGGCAACGCTTCATTGACTGTGTAGCAGATCAGAAAAAATCTCAAGGGGCTCATAACAATACATTACACAATTGACTACAGTTATCTTACTTGCATAAAATGATATGAATCTGCAAGTCTCACTTCAGAGAAAATTCTAAATACCTCGATCGCTGAAATCCCTAATCCATGAAAATCGGAATCGTTTGCTTTGCCTGGGGGAAAGATCATCGAGGCGGCCTAGAAACACATGTTTCAGGATTGGCGAAACTTTTATCTGAATACGGGCATCAAGTCTTTATTCACTGCATCAACGAAAAAGGCACTGACAATCAATACAATGCCAAAGGATGGAAAGAGGGAAGTCTTCAGATTGACCAAACAAACTACAATTACTCTGATACGCGATGCCTATTTGATTTTCAACGCGTACCTCAGGCTGAGATTATTTTAAGGGACTGGATTAACCACAATCAGCTTGATATTATTGACTTCCACCATAATCTCTTCTTCGGAATTCGAGCAGTCCGCAGTTGCAGTAAATTAGTACCTACCGTTGTCACACTGCACGATTACTGGTGCATCGACCCACAATGCTCACTGTTCGACTCTGAGCATTCAATTATCGGACCCGATGATCACGACAAGTGGGAACAAAATTCATTAAAATCCTCAGATCAAACATCAAAAAGCTTGGAATCTGCAGATTATTATACGCAGATTGCAACAATAAAAGATAAAAACACTCCCAGGATCAGCCTTAAATCCGCATGGGCACGTTACAGCAATCAAATGCTGCAATACGCCAGCGCTATCATCACACCTTCAAAAGAAACCGCATCGATACTTCATCAGCATGGTATGAACCAGAAGATAAGTGTTGTCGAAAACGGATTGAACCTATCATTCCCTCGTGGACAACTTGCGAACGAAATCAGTGACACATCAACAGGTGAGCCTCCTGGCGAACGTATTCGCATCGGAATTCTCGGCAACGTTGCACCCCATAAAGGCCAACTAAGATTCTGCGAGGCACTTTTAGAAGGAAAACTCCAAAAGTGGTTGAAGGTTGAACTTCATGGGCCTATTCCAGATACCTACCAAGGAGATCAATCAAGCCAAAAAAGAATTATTGAAATTGCCAACAACTATCCTAATCTCTTGAAACTTAATGGACCCTACGACAAGGAAGATTTGTCATCGATATTTTCTCAACTCGATGTCGTCGCCATGCCTTCTCTTTGGCAAGAAGTGTACGGCTTCGTTGCCCGAGAGGCTCTTGCTTATGGCCTCCCCATCATCATCACCGATGCAGGTGGTCTTGCAGGACTGAGCGACCACGAAGGCGTTTTCACACTGCCCATGGCCCATCCGGAGCATTGGGGCAAGTCTCTAAGAGAAGGCCTTGAAGAAGGACCTTTCTTTCGATGGACATACCAACGGAGAAAAGGCATTCCAATGCCATCAGATTTCATCCCCAGCAATCAGGATTGTGCCAGGAAGATAGAAAACCTTTACCAACGTCTCATTGCCGATCATTCCAAGCAATTCGACAACTCCACAAAACCCATCCCGGGCAGTCGGCCATCCACATGATCGGGTTCACATGGCTAAACAAACTAGTGAGTTCCAATACTTAAACTTGCCGCCCCCCGGTTCAGGAAAGATGTCACCCCTCTCATCCGTACACCAGGGGGCCCCGCCTCAGCGGCATCAAATTCGTCATGCCCCATCAGCGGCACAGCGGAGCCGGCACATTCGCTGCTGGCGTCAACCGGAAGAAGTGTGGATCGAGAAGCCAACAGAAGATCCCGAGTCGATCCAGGCTCTATTTTTAATTCAGGCCGCCTGAGTGGCAGCCAACGAGTGACACCTTCCCTGAAAATCACCGGCCTCGCCCACAAAAGATAATCCTGCTCTCACACAAATCGCTCGCAGACAGCAAAATGCCTTACGGCGCTTTCAACGCTTGCATCAAACTCATTAATCGATTCACGATCTTTAGATTTAATAGAAAAGGTTAATAAACATATGCAATACTTGAAGAAGCTTCCAAAGAAACGTTATCTTATTATCAATGAAAGCCACTGTTGACGCCTTGGCTTCAAGTTGATCGAGCAAGCGTTCGATCTGGTTGAGTTCCTGGTCAACTTTAATATTCGCTCATCCAAGGCGGAATGATATGGATCTTGAAGCATCGCTTGCCTCAAAGCCGAGAAGGCTTCGTTCCATGGTTAAATCCGGTTTGCTCACAGGAGAAATTTATCTCTAATTGCTGGAGCTGTTAATTGATTCGAGTTAAGCTTTGACGCAAAGTTATTAACTAAGGCATTTAAAGAATCAGCTGATAAAATTTTATTGTAATAAAATTCTGGCTTTTGATAGTGGTTCTCTGATTAATATTTCGCCTTGAAAGCCCATCGCTTGATTCTCGTTCAAGGCTTTCCGCTGAGACGTTTTATGAACAGCCAAGTTGCTTCTTACCATGAAGCAACTGCTCTGGAAGCGATCTGCAGACGCACAGGTTCCTCTGCAATCTTTTGAATTCAGCCCTCCCAAAGTTGACGGCAAGGGAAGGCCGAGAGTTGCGAATCAGCCGTAATCAGCACAAGCTGCTCGAGCTCTGCCTGAGCTGCAAGCATGCGATCAAAAGGGTCGCGATGGAGCTGGCAATAGGCGCCCGCTCGCAAGGCATGGTTGATCGCAATCGAGAGGATCTGAAACCCATCAGCACGAAGCAAGGCCGGTAGATCGGTGATCGCATGCTCCAACTCCGGCAACTTGCCCTGGTGGTGCTTGATGCTGAGCTCCCAGACAGACGCTGAACTGACGACGATCGGCGTTTCCGGATTGGAGAGAAGGGCCAGCACCCCCTCAGGCATTCGCTGCGGATCGAACCACCACCACAGCAGCACATGACTGTCGAGCAGATAACCCGTACTGGCCGTCATGGCAATGGTGGAGTCTGAGGCAAGGAGCTAGCGTCCCAGTCCGCCAATTCCTCGAGAGCGAGCGGCTCGAGCAGGGCTTCAGGATGCAGCAAAGAGCCCAGGCCACTCAACCGGCCTGGGATGCGCTGCGCCGGAGGCGGCTCCAAGGGCATCAAACGCGCCCAGGGCCGTCCGGCCTTGGCAAGCACGATCGTCTCGCCCGCGCGGGCTTCATCCATCAGGCGCGAGAGGTGGGTCTTGGCTTGGTGCACGTTGACCAACCGCTGCTGGGACACATTCGGATTTTTCATCACAGCCGCGCCAATCACTAGCTCTTAGCTTAGTCCGCAAACTAAACTAAGAAAGCTGTTACTGGCCCTGCACGTTTTCTGAGCGCTCAACCTTCTCAGCAAGCGGGGGCATGTTGAGCTCCAAATGACCACCTCATGACCGAGAAGTGGCTGCTGACTGTTACGAACAGAGCGGACTCGGGTCATCAGCCTGGATCAATCAACTGCAAGGCCTGAGACCCTCCGCAGACGACTTTAGAGCTGAGACGTGAGTCAAAGCTGACAAGCGTTCCTTGGTGATGAACTGCCAACCCAAGAAGATATGCATCCGTGATTTACCCGTGGTGAAGCAGTGCTTCTGCCTCAAAGATGCCAGCGGCATCCCAAGACAGAGCATCCGGCCCACCAGGGCTGTTGGGATATCGCGGGTTCCCGAGAATCCGCAACAGCGCGTTCTGAGTGAGGGGGCAAGTAGCCCAGCCATGACCGCCATGGGCCTGAAACCAGCGGTGGGATGGCTCGTGGTGCACGTGCCTGGGATCGATCAAAGCGATCAGCACATTCACATCCGACAAAGCAATCCGTTCGGCCATCAAGCCTCTTGATCGCGCAACTGATTCACAAGCTCCAAATCAACGACGCCACCAGAAGCCTTCATCGGTAATTGCGGCAATCTAGAGCGTTGCTCCAAAACGTTCTGTACTCCTCCGTCTGCTGACCTGGATAGGGCCTGCCTGGCTAGGTCGCTGATCACATCACCGATCGTGCTTTGACGCTGACGGGCCAGAACGCGCGCTGCGGCGAGCACATCGTCATCGAGCTGGAGAGTGGTGCGCATCAAACATCACTCATCTCAAATCACTTTAAGCGAAGCAGCAAGACGAAGCCATCCAATGCTCTTCAAGCGAGGCGAATGCGGCTTCATCCTTGTCACGTCCCGACTCCGCGAGCCCAGCCTGAACAGAGACACCACCCTCAGGCGAACCAACATCAGCGAACACCTTCACAGGCCAACTCCAGCAATCTTGAAAATCAATCAAGCCGATCAGAGATCGAAAGAAGAGAGAGCCAATAGGCATGCAAATAACAACACAACTGGTGATGCGCATTAATATGCGCATCAAAGCCTCAAAGAGCAATGCGGACCACCCTTGAGTTACCGGACCCTCTCTTTGCGCGGCTCAAAGCCAGGGCCGCCAGTGAAAAGATCACGCTCAAACAGCTCTTGCAGAGCTACGTGGAACAAGGGCTCACGGCACCAAAGCGAACGAGACCAACAACGCGCACTGCTAGCCATCTCCCAAAGGTTGAGGGCCACCTTGCTTTTGATTCCAGCACTACCAGCAACGCAGACCTCTTTGACCTGCTCGAACCGTGAGCAGCAACGCCGATCTTCCGGATCTCAATGTGTGGCTGGCACTGGCAACCCCTGATCACTTCCATCATCAGCCAGCTCTGGACTACTGGGAGCATCAGGCTGCTGAGCAGGTGCACTTCTGCACGGTCACGGCCTTGGGCCTGGTGCGCCTGTTGAGCCAACCCAAGTTGATGGGTCCAGCCGTCAAAACCATGCATGAGGCTTCTGCCATCCTTCAAGCGTTGTGCCAACAACCGGGGGTAAGCCTCACGACCCCTGCCAGCGATGGCTGGGATGTGTTCCACCAACTGATGCGCGAGGGCGATCTCTCAGCCCGGCTTTGCACCGATGCCTACCTTGCAGCGCTGGCTATCAGCAACGGTTGGCGCCTTGTGAGCTTTGATCGCGACTTCGAACGTTTCGGTGATCTGCAACGGCTAAAACTCAACGGAACATCGTCAGCATGAGCGTGCAGCCAAGATCCATCAGAGCTCTACTGAGTGGACAAGGCAGGCTCAGGCCTTAACGCTGTTTTGCAACAGCCGCACCAACACGCGGCGCTGGTGGTCTTGCCCGCCGGCACGGAAAGCACCTGGATGTCTCGCTGTTCAGCTGGTGGACGAAACCAATAGACGGCACGATCCAGAGCCATATAACGAAAACCACAGCCAATCTGGCCCGCAGTTGATCGCCAGAGAGAAAGGGCCCATTGGCGCACTGCTGCAGCAAGACCTGCAACCCAGCACTCACTGAGGGGAAGCGGCCAGCGCTCACCAACGCCTTGGGGAAGGCATGCTGATCTGCCTGGAGAGACGCAGAACTCTCAATGACCACCAAAAACCATCCACGCGCAAACTCAAGTAAGGCTGAGTAGCAGCAATCAACTCACTGGGGTTACGGATCCGCAGCGATAACAACAATTCGTTCAAGCGATCAAAGGCGCCGCTATCAAGCCCATGGAGCGCATAAACAATCCAAGACTAATGGGATGAATAGGGCGAGCAAAAGGACCTTCTTCGTTGTGATCAACATCGGAAACACAACCTTCAGCATCAGAGCAAAGAGCGGAAGGATCAGAAGCCGCTACCGAAGGAATTGGGTTACTTAAAACCAATGACGATGATTTCCAGAAAAAGACAAGTGAATTCAAACAATAAAAGACCCGTGATCAAGGAGAACATGCCCTGAGTCACGGATCAAAGAAAAAAATCTTTGTCCAAACAAATGGACATGAAAATCACCTAACAACTAAACATCACCCGTCCACGCCTTGAACTCCTGATTGTCTTGCTTTACAGGGCGGCGCCTGAAGGTAGCAACTTTGGTCTCAGGCCTAGCAGGCTTGTCACCATCTGCTTCCTTTGCAGAAATAGTGCGTGGATTCAACACATAGCCTGGAGCAGTAATTTTTTCTCCATTGTCTACGGCTTCACCCATCTTGTCCAAGAAAGCTAGAGCAACTTTTCTAACCTGCCCGGCCGGAATAGTTTCAGATTCTGAAATAAAAGAAACAATGTCTTTAAGGTTCAAGTTGACCTCCTTGTCTTGGTTGGGGAAAGATTGTTCGCTGGTCTGCGGGGCGTTGCAGAGACCTTCCACAAAAGGAACAAGGGTCTGGACCTCTTGCAGTGAAAGGCTCTGATCTAAAGGCACCTCGTACGGATAAGAACGGAACACCTGATTCCACGGGAGATTGACGAGCCAACCGTCGGGATATGGCGAGGGTGAGCCGAACAATGCAACTTGCATCTTGTCATCTGCGAGGAAGCACTTGACATTCCGAACGATTTCAATGGACTCCAAAGAGAATCCATCGCCAAGATCTTGAACTTGCGATGGACAAGATTCAACAGGCTTAGATACCAATCGGCCAAAAAGATTAGAGAAGCTCTCCATCATAAAATTAATTACTAACGATAAAATTACGTAAAAAATCAAAAACCAGCTAACATTCTAAATGGTTAAAGAGTAGAAGCAACATTGTCGAATTGCTAACTAGCTATATTGAAACAAGCTGGTTACCCAACTAATTCCGGCTGATCATTATCATGCTTTTCAGTGCGTCGCTTGAAGATAGCAACTTTGGTCTCAGGTCTAGCAGGCTTGTCACCATCTGCTTCCTTTGCAGAAATAGTGCGTGGCATCAACACATAATCTTGAAAAATAATTCTTTCTCCATTGTCTACCGCTTGACCAACCTTTTCTAAAAGAGCTACAGCAACTTTACTAACTTGACCTGCCGGAATAGCTTCAGATTCTGAGATAGAAGAAATGATGTCTTTAAAGTTCAAATTGACCTCCTCGAGGTGGTTTGGAATTTGCATTTACTGCTGTACGCAGTAGCACTAAAATATTAGTCGATTTTCGTGAGAAATCAAGTATTTAGCGGCATCAAGGATCAAGGACTCTCGGGATGCAGTGAGGGAAGCCGTGATGAGGGAGCTTCTATCTTCGAGCACGGAATCCTCATGGATGGCGATGATCCGCCGCCGCAAGCTGTCAAGCCATCAAAGCGATGGCCAAAGCTGCGAAATCCTCAGCGCTCCCAATCTAGAGGAGTCAAACGGACGAGTCATTTTCCTAAAAGCATCTCTGGATTTAGCTAGCTCCTAAACCACCTGACTTCAACACTTGAAACGATACTCAAATGACTTACAAAATAAATTTGTTTGGTTACATTTAAGTGAAGGAAAGCTTAGAGCCAACCTTCTGGCCCCTCTGGAGAATATAAATAGGACATCACCAGCCTGGCGGCCCTTCGCACTCACCGACATACTCAAGAACTGCTTGCGCTAGGACTTTCGCTCCGAGAATTAGTGGATTCCAGTTCTGAGCAATCAGAACTCTCTGCTCGGAGCCTGTGCAAAAGGCATTCAGAAATTTTTAGCAGAAACCCATCTGCTCATAGTGGCTGACAATAAACTTGAGTAAGAAACATGGGTCGATCATTTGCTCGATTCAGGCCTAACTGCGGATGTAATCGGACTCAACCATGAGACCTGCGCTTAGTTGCCAAGTAGTAATTCAGTGGTTTGGCGCAACGCTGCCAAAGTCACGATCCCGTAACTAGCAGATGTGCCATAAATGCCCACCGAATGAATGGTTGCACTTAAAAAGTCGCCAATCTCAGGATTGCACGGACAACCTCATCTAGGAGGAAGGTGACTTTACCAGTAATACCTGACCCCACATTGCGGAAAGTGAATCCCCGAAACACATCAATATCAACATTCAGTACATCTTCCCTCTTCTTCAAGAACATGAAGGTTGACCATAGCAAAAACAAATATTACGAGAAATACCTACGCATCGGCAAAAAGGATTGGAATGAATCTTCAAAGAATGGGCCAGACAGAATGAATAGAGAAGTTAAATTAAATATAAACAAAGTGCGCTGGTCCTTGACCATAAGACTTAATAAGACTCATTTTTTCATCTGCTAGCAATTTTCTGGTGGAGAATTCTCTACGAGAGGAGTCAATATCTCCACATAACTTCGGAAGTGTGGCTTTAAAAAATTCAGATTGCTGTCTATAAAGATCAATATCATCCCGATTCAAAAACCTGAAACGCTTTTTCTGATCATCAGTTAAAACGTGTTTAGAGACAGCCTGGGGCACTTTGCCCTTGGAAATATTTAAACGGAGAGAAGGAAAAGCAAGATTTACATCATAGCCATAAAGCTTGATCATAGATTCAAGATAAATGATAGATAAATCCAAGTCCTCCAAAAAAAGAGCGCATCTACTATCTGAAGAACTGAGCAAGTTGATAAACTCAGAGCCAAGCGCCTTACTCATCATATTTACATATATATCGATGTATTGATCAAAAGTACCAGTGAACATACTTCTGTAAAAATCAAAGTTATAAGCAGAAACAAGCCTACTCAAGGGATCACGCAAAATTGTAGTGACAACCGAAAACTCAGACAAACATTTGTAATCAATAAGATGAGAAGAGACAGCTGAATACTTCTTAAGGGAATCAAGACTAGTATAAGATATAAATTTCTCAATATCGATACGAGAACCAGAAGAATCCTTATTTTCGCAATACAATACTCTACTTGGAAAAGCATTTTGCAAAGCCCAATTAAAAGTGGTTCCACCACACTTATACAAATGCATAAATGCAAGAATATTAGGATATTCCGATTGCATTCAGAATTCTTGACAGTTGAAAATATATTCTACCACTAAGGCCACAACAGCAAGTAACGAAACAGTAAATCAACAAAAAAACCCAAGTGCTCGGACAGATGTCCTTGTAACAAACAGTACCAGTAACCCCAAAAAAAATCAACATATTTTTTAAATCTAAATTGAAAACAATTTCGAATCCTCAGGATTGTTAATCTTACAGCCCATCCTTCAACATTTACATAAGGTTATTCAATCATTTTTTATACAGAGCCATAACCGGACAATTCGAGCATAGGCACCATTTCCAATCACAAGGAAACACAAATGTTATTAAAGCTTGAAAACAGAAGTAGGAAATATGTTTAATAGAACATAATATAGGAAGCAGGAATTAAGGACTTAAAAAAAAGATGATGCAGTCGATACAAGGAAAGGTAACGTCAAACTAGATTGCATAAGTGAACAGGAAGGAGTGCCTTGACAATCAATTGACTTTGAAGCTGTTAGCTGATGATTCTACTGTCATGTTCATCCACGTTTAAATGTTTTCTGAGGGTGAGGTGAGGTGAGGTATTCAGCCACACCAAGCCCTGGCCCGGATGTTGCGAGCAATTAGCACATTCGAAAGTGTTGCCAAGACGTGAATCTTGCAGCGGTTCTGGAGGCTCCGCCACACTCGGCCTTTGCCTCGGAAAGGTCGGGCCATGCAGCTGGGGCCTCTAAAAAACGAAGTGATACTTGATCAGGCAGAAGAGATGATCGACCTTGGAGTGAGGGGGCTGGAATAGAATTATGCTGCCAAAGTTGGCTCACTGTTCTAATTCGATGTAATTAAACTATGTTTCCTTATATCGAAAGGGATTAAATTGAACATCTATAGTAGTGGAATGACATGGAGAGCCAAGGGAGATCGATTTGGGGATAAAATTAATCCATCGGGTTTTGCAGAAAGCATCTATGAAGCATTTAATAAACACATAATATTTATTGCGCCCCTACTGAGTGGTGCACGAATCTAGGGTAAAGTGTTAAGTACAGCTGCGCATGGCATACTTTTCAATCATGAGAGCCCAAGCCGTAGGAAAACATTCGTAACCAGAAAGATAACTCGCGGCTTAAGCAAAAACAATGTAGGATTGGAAAATGTTTATATGTGGGTAATATTAATGCATTGAGAGATTAGGGACACGCACGCGATTACGTTGAAATGCAATGGCGTATGCTTCAACAAGAAGAGCCAACAGATTTTGTGATTGCGACTGGAAGGCAAAAAAGTGTACGTACTTTTATAGAGCTTTTCGCTAAGGCGCTTGGATGGTGTGGTATCAGATGGGAGGGGCAAGGAGTTGATGGGATAGGTCGTAGAGCAGATAACAATGCAATTGAGGTAAGAATCGCCCCAAAATATTACCGCCCCGCAGAAGTTCAAACTCTACTGGAAAATCCTATTCTAGCGAAAGAAAAACTCGGTTAGACTCCGCCAACAAAAACTAGAGGAAATAGTTAAGAAGATGATTGATGCTGATCATCTTGAAGCTCAAAAAATAAAAGACATCAAAGATCGAGATTATGCATATGTGAGCAGGCAAGAGCGCGTTTAAAATGTTAAAACCATATTATCCACCAAACCTTAGCCTAAAATATATTAGCTAATAATATTTTAGCATTAGCGCCTCTATTTACGAACGCAGTCATGCTTTATTTAATAACCAAAGCTTGATACTTTATAATTCGTAAGCACAGCAAGGCTATATATGGTGTTCTATGGCGAGAAATTACAACCAAAGCACCTTTTGCTACAGACACGAACGTAGCATCGCTTATCTTACTTATCGTCATCGTCTAAAACAAATCAGTTACGCTAGTTAATATGAAATACAAGCAGATTATTGAGCCAATCTAAAGCTATTCTAATTTTAGCAAAAAAATATTAAGAATACAACAGATTCTTTTTTAGAAATTACGTCTACTTCCGAAAGCACTAAAGAATATTTAATGCTCCCTATGTCAAATTATCTGCCAGGAAAGTCCTGAAAATTTTTGTGAAAAGCAAATTAAATCCGCGATAATTGGAAAGACCAAAAAAATCCCAACTTGCTCATACCAAAAAATCTCACGACTAAGCAAAAATATTGAACGGGGCTTAGGAAGGTAAATATTCTTCACAAATAAATCTTTTTACCGATATGATCATTTTGGCTAAGCTTTCAAAAATCTTTAGCTAGAAGCTTCTATTAAATCAAGTAATTAGTGTATTTATTTTAAATATTCAGTTATTTTTTATGCGTTTAAAATAGACTTTTGTTAGATCATAAATAATATCACATAAGCTTACTTGAGTTTGATTGATATTACAAGTGCCACTCATTTCATCCTCTTGGCCTTAATAGGCTGTGAGATAGATTGGGTTATTTGTCTGATGTATGGTAGCAAGTTATTACACGAAATCACACTAATTATTCAAGGCTGATTGCAAAAAAATAAATAAAAAATCTTCATTTCTAGGAATCTGAAAATATATTAGGCGTAAATCGATAGAAGAAGACAAATTAACTTTTAAGCATCTTAATAAGTAAATTGATATCTTGTTGATCAAACAATAACGATTTTTCATCAATAAATTGTTTATTCGAAAGATCTGGTAGTTTGTAATCTAAGAAGAGCTCTTTCTTCTTATTATCAAAGAAATTTAAAACTACCCAGTTATTTACTGAATGGTAATAGTCTCTATATTTTTGGGCCGACTCTGAAGAAAAACAAAGCACAGTATTATCATTAAACATATCTCTTACTAATTTAATAGATTTAGTACGAGAGGGCAATGATATGAGACTTGAATCATGACTTTGATACAAATGATTCAAACAAAATAGATACTTGATTGTGGTTGCAGATTCTGTTACTCGTGAGGGTGGAAGCTTCTTCACGTATGATGATAAATAGTTAAAGCCAAGGGTGTGTAAAAAATCAGAAATAATATCCTGATCTACTAAAGCTGGTCTTTCATATAATCTTATTTTAAACTGGTTGGGACGAAAAAATTGAAGCCAGTCTGACAGCCAAATATTAAAGTTCATGTTTTTATTTTCACCAGGTTCTTGGATTCTTGTGCGTTTTCCATTTAGGGCCCCCGTTGAAGAAGCTGCTAAAGCAAAAGACGCTTGCTCGCGGAGATACGCGATTATGGTAATGTCGTCAAAAAATAAACCTGCAAAATTCTTTATTTTAGAAATACCATTGACATCAATAGATGCTAAAAATTCAGATGAAAGAATCATAGTGCTGTTATAAGGTAATTTTCGAGCAAATAAGCAAAGTTGCTCATATTTATTATTCAAATGATTTATCTTTTCATCAACAAAAGAAATATTATTTATTTTCCAGTAGAAGGAATTATCTATTTGATTGGAAAAGATCGATGCCAACCCAATATTCCAAATCTTTTCGTGGATAAAAGGGAGATATATATTTTGGCTTTCTAAGTAAGAAATATTTATTTCAAAGAATTGTCGTAGTGAACTGGTACCTGTTTTGGGATGACCAAGATGAATCACTAATTTTTTTGTCATTTGCCAGTCAGGAGTCGCCAGTGTATTATGGCACTGATTGATAAATGAACAAAATACAACGCTAATGAAACTTCTCTTGATAGGTAACTGTCAGATTGTTGCAATTTCTAAGGTTATCGAAGATGCTTATTCACATGAAATAATACTGAATAAGATTATAATACACAAGACCAATCCTTCTCTTGTTGAACAGTACGCAGAAGAACTATCTCAATCTGACTTGATTATTAGTCAGCTCATTAAGAATAAGAACTATCCAAGCGTACTAAGTAGCGACTACATCAAGAATTGCCATCCACAAAAATGTATTTTTATCCCTAATTCGTATTTTAGAGGATACAATCCTGATCTTATATATCTTAAATACGAAGGGTTAAGGCTAGTCGACACACCCCTCCATGATTATCACAGCAACATAATATATAAAGGGTGGAAGAAAAGTCTTAGCGAAAAAGAAACACTTAATCTTCTTAACGATTCTACTACTTGGGAAAAACTATACAAAACAGTAGCAAGTCAGTCATTTGAAGAATTAAAGTCCAGAGAAGTATCATGCGATATCAAGATATCCGAATTCTTAGAAAAGAATATGAGTCACTCAGTTCTTTTCCATACATTTAATCACCCATCAAATAAGCTCTTGGCAGAAATTGCCGCACAACTTATCCAAATGATTGAAATAAAAACAGGTGTAATCGCCAAAAATAAATACAAGGCTCTTGATAGATTTTCTGTTGGGCACGAAGCTCTTGGTAAAATAAGAACACCAGTGCACCCATACGTAAAAAATCAACTCAAATTAAATATACCCATCACACAAAATAATGATCTTATATACAGGATAGGCAAAAAAGGGGAGCCCGAAAATTTATCAGCGAAAGTTTTAGTGAAGAGATTTTATTCTTACTACAAGACTGCTATAAATTGACTAAGAAATCACAGGGAGAATATACTTGAACTGATGTTGAGATTCATGATAAATAGCCGACATTTTAGGATATTTATTCTCTAAAATCTTTCTTACTTCAAGGTCATCATTAATATTTTCGATAGATATATTTTCTTTAGTTTCATTAGAGGCCTTGATTGTATCAAAATATCTGCTCAGCAAAACTGGAATAAGTTCACCGCTCCTTTCAATCGGGATTGTAATCATTTTGCTAAACATGCTAGACTCATAATATTTAATTAGATCATCATCTCGCATGCCATAAAATAATTGGTTGCATACAAATTCGGTTTCGCTTGACTGATTAGCTACTTTCAGAATTCCGGACAGATTATCGAGGTCTTGCCCCCTTAATTTGATTGTTTTTCGTTTTCTCAGATGATGATAGTAAGATTTCATTAAATCGTATGGGTGCCGTGAAACAACAAACGCTACATTCGGAACTTTTAAACCCTCTTGCTTTATTCTTTCTACTGCTTGAGTAGGATTTTCGTGGCGAAGTCCCTCTTTTAGAATCATTGTTTTTTGGCAACTTAGACTCTCTGAAAGTTTATTTGCGTGCAAGAATGCATTTAGAGGGACAAACAGGTTGAAGTCAACCGTTAGATGTTTCATCATTAACTTTGTAGCGTACATGCCGGCACATTTAGGAACATGTATGAAGCAAAATTTCTCAGTAACGATCATGAGCCATTTTTTTATACATCATACACGATAGAAATCAAATGGGGTTTAATCTCTAAGGTGGAATATTAACTTCATCAACGTGTAAGGCAAATGATTAGACGGGTTTGAGTTTTTATATTTTTTCAATAATGCGAATTCGCAATTCAACGCTTGAGGTCTAGTTTATAAAGATGTAGTAGATGTGAGGATTTTTGGGTAATCTTGTGATGAATCTACTGCAATAAACTTTTGGTCGCCTATAGATTTACCAATCAGACAATTATGTAAATTGATATAACTTCTGATCTCCGGGAGAGGATTCATTATTACCTTAAAGGTTTTTGGTTTACAGGTGGGGAGTATATTTCCACTGAAAGTATCACTTAATAAGTACTTCAACTAGCTCGCCAGCTTCGCCATGGGCAAACAGCTCACAACCGGTAGCCTCGTACAGGGAATTGTGCCGAGGATCGCCTGATCGATCCCATGGAGAGGTGTAACCGTCTGATTGACCCAGGGTGATCCCACTTTCATTCCCTAGCCCACGTAGTCGTTGGCCTCTCCTTCCAGACGAACCTGCATGCCCTGCATCAGGAAGGCCCCAAAGCTCTAGCCCGCGGCTCCATAGAGAAAAGAAAATTCACCGCGCAAATTTCTTTACGGCAAATTATGCTAGCTTGTTCATACAATCAATTAAAATGAATTCAACCAATTGAGAAGAAATAAAAGAGCTGAAACGCCTCGCCCTAAAGTATGCGTGGTGCAACGAAGACATACGAAGTTTTTTGGAAAAGGACAATGGCATTACATTGCGAAAGGCTAATTTTTACTCAAGCTCACCCACTATAGAAGATATCAATCAATCATTTGAATACGATGAAAATGGAAATACTCTGCCAGTATTTTCAAGCCAGATGTATGATATTGCCGATCAACTTCAACTTCTTGGCTTAATAAATAAAGAATGTGCTCCCATAGACTTAGCTAATTTTTGCAGCTCTACTGGATTTCAATGGAATAATGGGTAGTTTGATCGTAGTGATGCATTGCATTATTGGGGATTAATACAAAAAATTCAGCCTAAAGTTATTCTCGAAATCGGTTCCGGATGGAGTTCTCGAGTCGCCGCCAATGCAGCACAGAGGATCGGATCAACATTGCAGTGCATTGATCCATCCCCAAGAGCAGATCTACATCATTTAAATATTGACTTTCTCGAAGAAATAATCCAAAACTTTGACCCTTACCAACTTTCGACGACGCTAGGCAAGGGAGATATACTATTTATAGACTCAAGTCATTCAGTAAAAACTGGAAACGATGTGGTATTCATTTACTGCATATCTCGCTACTACCAAAAGGACTTATAGTTCACGTTCATGATTTATACTTACCGTACGGAAGACCTAGGCAACAACTTGCAAAGCACAGATTATATTGGTATGAAGACTATTTCGTTCAAATTCTGGTTTCACAAGGAAAACAGAAGCCTATACTGGCCAATCACTTTTTGACGAGATCAAAACACAAAGCTCAATTAATGGATACGCCAAATGGGGTTGGTGGAGCAAGTATTTGGTTCGAAGTTTGTTGATCATTAATTACACCTATTAAAATCCGTCGACCTCGTAATAAAGGTTTCCTCGCAATCAACGATCCATTCGCTGATCGACCAGTCGACTAAACCATGTCTAATCATTGGATCAGTTTGAACCCAATTCAGAGCTTCCTGGAAGTTGTTAGCCACAAAAACAAGCAAGCCACCTCCACCTGGGAGCCTATTTTCATCCACTAAAAATCCACTGTGGATTGTTCGACCCTTATCTTTTTCCTGTTGTACCCATTGACGATGGGCATCTAGATGAGACCGCCGCTGCTCAACAGATAAGGCGGCCATTTCAGCCGTAAAGGTTTCGTGTTTGACGAACCAAGCCACGGGCAGTCAACGGCGCTAGGCCACCACTGCCTGCTTGTCGGCCAATCCCATCGCCTCCCGCTCACTGGGGGGGACCAACAGCTTGAAGCGACTCTTCGCCACAGACCAATCGGCCAGGAGAGCAGCAGCCTTCTCGCTTCCCGTGAGCGCCACGTGCTGTTCCAGCAGCCCCTTCAGCAGTGACTCCTGCTCATCGGTGGTGATGGCGCAGACCTCAACAATCTCCGGATTCACCCGAGGCGCGATACGCCCCTCCTGATCCAGAAGGAAGGCCACACCCCCAGTCATGCCAGCACCGATGTTGCGGCCAGTGCTGCCGAGGACAACAACCATACCCCCAGTCATGAACTCACAGCAGTGGTCACCTGCCCCCTCAACCACGGTGCGGGCTCCGCTGTTGCGAACGCCAAAGCGCTCGCCTGCCCGGCCATAAGCAAACAGCTCACCCCCGGGTTGCACCATAAAGACAGATGTTGCCAAGGATCACCTGATCTTCTGGGGAGGCAGAACCGTCAGAGGGCACCAGGGTGATGCGACCACTGTTCATGCCCTTGCCCACGTAGTCGTTGGCCTCGCCTTCCAAGCGCATGGTCATGCCATGAACAAGGAAGGCTGCGAAGCTTAGGCCGGCAGCTCCGAGGAAATTCAGATTCAGCTGCCCCTTAAAGCCACGATTCCCATGGCGCTGAGCAATGAGAATGCCAATTCAGGGATTAAACACAACGAAAGCGGACTAAGCAAGTCGAAGCCAAGAAAACAAAGACAATCCTTAAATTGACATTTTCTGATTTTATAGTCAGCAATAATGCCAACAATACAAAGCATAGGGCTGACCCACGTGCTAATTCTAAATCAACTCAACAATTAATGCAATAATCCGACAGCATACAATACTAAAGCAGAAAAATATTATTCCAAAACATAAGTTGTTTTGGAATAGGCACCCTTCCCTGCGAATTGGCTTTAACCCGCCATCCAGACGAACAAAAGATATCTTCTATACAATCCTTTCAATAAAAGGCTCTAAGCAAAGGCCTCGTAGGATCTTGATCGTCAAAGTCCAGCCGTGAGTCGAGATCAGTAAAAGCCCAAGCAAACAAATATCCTTTTACATGATGCCGCATAATCCTCAAAGTATTTAAAGCGTCATCAGGGTTCACATGAGTCAAAACAGAAAACAAAAAGCCAATATTAAAAGAATTACTACCAACACCTATCTCAGAATTAGGGTTTAGCCTTAAGCAAATACCAGTTGAATAAATTTCATTGTGAGCATCTAAGCAATAAAAGCACAATAGCGAGAGTGGGCTGTATTATTTAAAAAAATTGATAATTGGTTTTAATACATCTACGCCATGACAAAAGCCATGAGCATCTTCTAATTTCTTAAAAGCTTGGACAAATTCAACATCACAACCAAAATCTAATATACTCCAATCATCATAATTAGTATTATATTTTTGACTCATTTCAAAAGAGCAAAGGTGCCTTTCAAAGATTGATTTTGATCATTTCTGGCGCTACCGCGCCGCAAATGCAAAGGAACACGAAGTTTCACCAATGAAAAAATATTGTTGAAAATAATCTAGAAAGGATGTATTCACTTGTCCACACGCATCAAACGAAGTAAAAAAAGATATTTTACTGAGCTAAAAAATCTTAGCCAAAAATCAGAAGTGATATATATACACTAATGAAATTTATTGATCAGAAAGGGTTGTCCCTATAATAAACAAGTGAATTTTTTTGATTATATGATACGTCTAGCTCAGATGAGCTATATTTGGCAAAAGATAAAACGTCTTTATAATAGCTGCAATCAAGCAAATCAAGCCCTTCCTTCATTTTATGGATCAAAGATTCTTCGCTGAAGTAGTCTTGAATATAATTATTTGCTGTGCAACGATTTTTTTTAAAACTCGTGGGTGATACAGATAACTTAGCCTTAATTGCCTCAGAAAATGACTCACTATTGTCAGCTACAGACAACACATCAACAGGTATATTAGGCAACCCCTGGGCTCCGTACGACGTCGAAACAACACCTAGACCATAAGAAAGGTACGACAAAACTTTACCCTTAACGCCAGCACCAGAAAGCAACGGCGCGATCCCTATGACACATTTGCCAAATACATCCTGGAGAGATTTAACATATCCATGAAGAAGTACTGATTCAAACGAGCTACTTAGATTAACAAGAGACGATGAAGGAGACTTACCAATAATATGTAATTTTGAATCCTGAAACTCGGAAGAAACATCAGGCCATATTTTCTCTAAAAACCACATTATCCCTTCTAAGTTTGGGGGATGAGATGATGAGCCAACAAAAACAATATCATTTCCACCCTTATAACTTTGCTCAAATGAAGAGGGGCTATCTACAACAGGATTGAGATATACTGAGTTATGAGGACATAATTGATTTGCTTCTTTCTGTTCCTCTTCACTCACATGAAATACCAGGTCAACCTGGGAAAATATATCCTTTTCTATCTGTTTCATATTCTGAGATTCACGTTCATATTTACTCTTCTGATCAGATCTTGCTGAATTTTGCGCATAAGACAAAAGACGAGAATAATGCAGGTCATGTGTATAATATATTATTTTAGAGGAAGGGAAAAATTCTCTTAACTTTTTTATGCTGAAGATTCTACAAGGTCTACAGATAACTATTATGTCCCAATTTCTTTTATAAGCAAACGGGATACTTCCCTTAACATTTCGGAGGTCATCTATTTGCTTAATTCGAGGATGGGCAAGAACCTCAATTCCCCTTAAACCCATATTTATGCAACAATCTCTCATATAACAAAAATTATCAGCTGGAATATATGAAATGGAATAACCTAGTTCCTGTAATGCAAGGCAATTATTCATCATATACAAGGACCCTGCATCCTCATCAGGAGACAAAAGAAGATCTTCAATAACTAAAGCTGACTTTATCTTTTGTGAGTGCAATGATTGATCGACGTTATCAGCATTTTCATTTTTGTATTTAAGGATAGAATTCCATTTATGAACGAATTTAGTTTTATTAACTGCCTGAAATCGTTTTAATGAGTTTTCATCTTCTATGTCAGAGCCACAGCTTGCACCCTCCACATGTAAAACTCTTGAAACCGGTTGATAAATAACCTTATAGCCTAAAGCCTGTACAGCTAAGCACAAATCAGTATCTTCATAGTAAGCAGGAACATACCGTTGATCAAAACCAGATAATTCTTGCCATATATGAGCTAAAATAACAACGGATGCTCCAGATATATAGTCAACAGACCTTGCAAAGTCAAATTCAGGGCTTAAAGGTGTAGATCCCTTCCCATAATTCCATGCAGATCCATCTCTCCAAACCAATCCTCCGGCATCTTGTATCTTACCCTGAAATGAAATTTGTTGTGAACCGACAACACCTACATTATCAAAAATAGAAAATGTATCTAGCAGACCATTAATCCAGCCAGGCAGAACTTCGACATCATTATTTAACAATGCAATATGTTTATGCCACTTGTTTATATTAGCTGCTACTGTTTTATTGCAATTCAAAAGAAAGCCGACATTATTAGCATTAATCTTTGCAGAAACAAGGTTAAGACGATTTAACTTTAAGAAATCGTCTTGGTAGCCTGCCTCAGGGTAACAGTCATCATTTACAACTATATCCAACAAAGGAGCTTTACCCTTGTTGCAAAGAGATACAACTAAATCTATATATATAGAAGCTAGGCACGCACATGTATAGCTTAGATTGCCATATGTAGGAATTACTACAAGTGTTTTAATGCATTCTTCTACCAAAGCGTCATTTTTTTTGGTTAGAATAGAGTAAAGCTTATCTATGTAGACAAGATAACTGAAAAGCTGGCTAAATGATTTGGATCTAGGAATGATATCCGCAAAAATTGTTTGCTGCTTCAGAAAAAACTCAGAATCTGGACACTTAAAAAATGACAGATAAACCTCATAAATAATCTGAACTGAATCAAATCCTTGATCACGTAATTCAGCCAAATTCAAGGGTGAATCATAACGAGAAGACAAGTTGCAAATAAATCTTGTTATTTCAAGAAATGTATAAGCATCACTAACTAAACAGGCATCACGAATAAACGAGATACTGCTACTGTTTTTACAAAGCGAAGAACTGTCTATTGAATCAGGAACCCTAAGTAGAATAGAGTTATGGCCCTTAGGAAGGCATAGTATTAAATGCTCTTTAGGATCATAGGCATCTAAGGATACAAAAGAAAGTTTATTCTCGTCAAAAAAGAAAAATTCAGCTATAGAGGATATTTTCTTCTCAAGTATGACTTTTACAAACATAGTTCAACTAAACGTTTAGTATAAATAATCATAAGGCCAATGACTCCGCAACAGTCTGCAATTCATCAACGTTGACATTAAGGTCAAACCACTTTAAAGCCAGAGTGAGCTGAATCGATAATAGAATTAAAAGGCTTGAGATAGGATAGATATCACTCACCATCTACTTACAGCCAAGTTAAAACATAAAGAAAAAATGTCAAATGAACAACCAAATCATTTCTGAGGCAAAATTTAACCCAAGAACAAGAAGATAAAAAGAATAAATCTTAACCGCATTAGGCCAAGAAGCTTTTACACCAAGCAACATGCAAAACATCTTAATGTTATTGCACGGGAATCTCATACATAATTAGGACAACAAGCCTATTAAAGAAGCATTAATTGAGATAAAAATTACGCTCAACGTTGGATAATCAGCAACAACATCAAAATGATCCAAAAATTGGCAAGATCAAGCTATTGGCTGAAAAATATCTATACATAAAAGCTGTTATGATAGCATTAAAGAGTAAGATTATAAGGCTTCTTCCGCAGTAATTGACAAAAACTGTTCGCCTTCGCCCCTCTCTACCAGTTAAAACTATTCCAAACCAAACGGAGTTTTGGAAATACAAGAATAACAGGATGAAATTCAACGATTCTTTGCCTAGTCATGCGCTCATATCTATACTTCACTGTGCGAGAGAGAAGGTCTAGTCTAGCCAAGGGGGGATTTATTTCAAACCAGTAACGCACATAAATCCCGTGGCTAAAATATAGATTCAACAATAAAACAAACAACTCTAGCAAGAATTCAACAACACAATCAGACAAGCATTACGCGCTTAAGCAAAACAAACTTATGGCTTGCCAATGCATGCGAAATGCCTAAATAGTACATCGATCGGTGAGGATTAGATATCAGAATCTTAATTGTTGCTGGAAACTTCACTCAGTCCAAGAGGCCTTCCATCCTCAAACATCCTTTCACTTTGAGCAGGCCAACAAGAATCCTGACAACCAAATACCCCATGCCATCGTTGGCGAAAACGATTTAACCCGGGCAATGCAGTTTGGCTCGTTTTAGGGTTACGACTTTGGCATTCATGATGTATCAATACTGCCTCAGGTGGTATTACACAGTGGTAACCCAACAGAACGAGTCTTAAGCACAAGTCCACATCATTAAATTCAACTGGGAGACCTTGATCCAAACCGCCCAAACGCACCAAAAGCTCCTTTCTTAGCATCAAGCATGCTCCTGTAACCGCACCCCAGCCTGAGAGAAGCCTGCTGCGACCGTGATGAACAGCGTGGTTTTGACGCAAATTTCGGTAGGCGTGACCAACAGCATGATTGAGTCCCAGAACAACACCACCGTACTGAATCGTTCCATCTGGATAAAGCAAAAGAGCTCCCACAGCTCCCACCCTTGGTCGCATCGCCTGAGCCGCCATTGCCTCGAACCAGCCCGGCTCTATCGCTTCGATATCGTTATTCAATAGCAAGAGCAACTCACCTTTGGCGATTGCTGCCGCCTGATTGTTCAGACGGCTCCAATTAAAGGGTTCATCACTCCGCAAAACTTGAATCCTCTGCTTCCAGCGTTTCAATAACGATCCCGTTTCTGGCTCGCACGAGCCGTTATCAACCACCAGGATTTCAAGCTGACAACCATTGCAGCGAGCGCTTGCCGTCGTAGCCCAAACTGTTTCCAGGCATCGTTCAAGCAAATCGGCGCGATCCCGCGTTGGAATAATGATTGAGCAGCTCCAGTGTTTAGGGAGTTGCCACTGCAAAGAAAAGCATCCCGGCAGCGAAGGGTGCATGCGAACCTGCTGAATGGCCTCCCCTTGGCGAATAAGTGACTGCTTCAGGGGCTCGGGATCAAGTTGAAAGGATTGGCCATGCACCAACACCAGCGGTATGTGTGAAATCCGCGGGTGAAGTTCCAAGGCTCTAAGCAGCCAAGACCAACGGCCCTTCAAATCCGTAGGAGGGAGAGGAAGCTGCCGGTCTCGCAACCAGCTCATTCGCCACACACTCAAATTCGAAAGCCAAGGGCTGCTCCAGAAACTCTCCTCCACCCAACCCGGCTTGAACCATGGATCGCAACGCTGACCATAGGCATCCAGACCATCTTCATCGGAATAAATCAAATCAGGAAGCATCAAAGGCTGATTTTTAAGCGGGCATAAAGAGGTCGCGGGAGCGGACAAGTGTTGCTCCTGGTGAATACCAATTAGCCAACTCTCTAGGCCTTGCAAGGCTCCTGGCCGGAGTTGTGCTCCATCACCAAGAAGAATCAACCAGCCATCCGTTGGCCAAGGCGAATCGCCAAGCGGTGCCGTAGGCGTCAGGAACTCATCTTTGCTGCAATCTGGCCGCAAGCGTTTCAATTGTTGATTTTGAGGATCCAAACACCAGTACTCATCCCGCAAAGGCACTGATGCAGTTGGTAAGGGCGATTCATGGTGCTGAATCCAGTAGCGATAGGTCTTCGGACCAATCCCCTCTTTCAAATCTTCCCCTGCAGTACAAGCAGAGAACCTCGCAATTCGCGCAGCCTTGATCTGGTCAAGAATCCACTCTTCCGAAGGCAACATCGCCAGTGCCTGCTCAAAAGACAGGAGTGCTTCGTCGTAGCGATTGAGCTCCATCAAGAGCTCACCTGCGGCAAACCAATTCCAGCCCAAACTGGGGTCGAGCTCGCAACTGCGTTGCTGAGCCGTTAGTGCCGCATCCAAGCGAAGCTGCTTCAAGTAAACCTTGCCAAGCAGATGAAAAGCAGAAGCGTGATTAGGTTCTTGTTTTAAGACTTCCTCTAACAAACGATCTGCTGCAAGCCAGCGTTCTTCTTGAAACGCAAATTCAGCAGCTTGATAAAGCTTCTGCCATGGCTGCTTACTTAAATCAATCACAGAATTTCAATTCTCAGCATCCAATCCAATTTCAGAGCCAACCCCAATTGCCTCATCAACACTGTTGCATCGATCCTATGAGATCAAGATGGGGCTCAACAACAAATCTGGCATAACGCCTTGGCTACGCGCAAATGGAAGCAGATCACAATCATTAGCAAAAATCAAATGCCATTAATGTCAGAACTAAAATTCTCCCATCAGAATCTCACTTCTACGTTGATGGGCTTCCATTTCAGTCAGGCAAATCAGGTTGATCAGCAGGTCCTGTACTCAAGGACTACCCCTGAAAAGCCTACTCAGAAGATTTTGAGCATCGTCACAGCTGATCTAATTCAACTGAACCGTTGTCTGCACTTGTGAAAATTTTAGCCAAAGCATTGGAAAGAGGGCAGTGGAGATCTCACAATGATCAAAGATTGGGGAAACAGCTCGATGCTTGAACTAAGCGATTGGCAATGGGCAATTGGGGCTGGGATCGTAGTTGCCTCCTTGATTATTGGTGGCTGGCTCAATCGGCAACAAGAAGCCCCAGAAGACTCTGAGCCAAATGATCCCCCTCTGTCCGACCAACACAATGAACTGGATGAGCCTCATCAGCAGCTTGAAGCTCGTGATATTGAGCTGAGGGACATACGGAAGCAGCTTCAAGCTCGAAACAACGAGCTAAATGAGCTGAAAGAAGTGCACCAGCAGCTTCAAGCTCGAAACAACGAGCCAAATGAGCTGAAAGAAGTGCGCCATCAGCTGCAAGCTCGAGACAACGAGCTGAGTGAACTCAAAGAAGTGCGCCAGCAGCTTCAAGCTCGAGACAGCGAGTTAAGTGAGCTAAAAGATGTGCGCAACCAGCTGCAAGCTCGAGACAAAGAGCTAAATAAGCTAAAAGATGTGCGCCAGCAGCTTCAAGCTCGAGACAAAGAGCTAAATAAGCTAAAAGATGTGCGCCAGCAGCTTCAAGCTCGAGACAGCGAGCTGAATGAACTCAAAGAAGTGCGACAGCAGCTTCAAGCTCGAGACAACGAGCTAAATGAGCTGAAAGAAGTGCGCCAGCAGCTTCAAGCTCGAGACAGCGAGTTAAGTGAGCTAAAAGATGTGCGCAACCAGCTGCAAGCTCGAGACAACGAGCTAAATAAGCTAAAAGATGTGCGCCAGCAGCTTCAAGCTCGAGACGTCGAGTTCAAAGAGGCACAAGAAGAAGCTGAGCTCACCCTGCTACAGCTTCATCAAGTGCAAGAAGAACTTGAGCATTACTTTCTTGAAAATCGAAAGCTGGCTACAAGCCAACACTTAGCACCAAAGCAGCTTGAACAACTGCAACGGATCAAGCAACGGCTCATCCAACAACTCAAAGCCTCACCCTCACAAGATAATCCTGCTCTCAAACAAATCGTTCGCAGACAGCAAAATGCCTTACGGCGCTTTCAACGCTTGCATCAAGCTCATTGATTGATTCACGATCTTTAGATTTAACAGAAAAGGCCCATACGCATATGCAATACTTGAAGAAGTTTTCAAAGAAACGTTATCTCATTATCAGTGCTAGCTACTGATGAAGCCTTGGCTTCAAGTTGATCGAGCAAGCCTTCGATCTGGGTGAGTTCCTGGTCAAGGACAGCAGAAGCATCCAAACCGCTCTGTTCAGCAGGCCCGTGATCAGTCTTTCCAGCACTGATCAACTGCAACAGTCGCTCATCCAAGGCGGAATGATCTGGATTTTGAAGCATCGCTTGCCGCAAAGCCGAAAACGCTTCGTTGGTCTTTCCGGCATCAATCAACTGATCCACCTGCTCCAAAATCACCACTGGCTTTAATTTTTGCCACTCGGCTTCAATTACCTCATTGCTTTTTCCACTCCGCTGGCGAGCCTCCTGCATCTCCAAAATCGCCAGTTTGGATTCACCTAACTCCTGCAAAAGCTGGCCAGCTTCAAACGGAGCCCAGGGGAATTCAGGCAGTTGATCACTCGCCGTTTGCTGATGGGTTAATGCATCCTGCAAATGGCCTGTATGACGCATCGCCTTCCCTAAAAAGTGGTGCGCCCACCCAGACAAGGAATCTTGAGCAACGGCCAGCTCCAGGTAGGGAATGGATTCACTCCATCGTCCCAACTCCACCATCCCTTGCCCCATTAATAAATCGCTCCCCTGGGGCCAAAGCTGATAGCGATTGCGCGATCGCATCAACACATCCAGCAAAGCCTCCCAATCCTCCTGACCTCGCAAGACCTGCGCGAGGCGTTCCAAGACACCAGGAGTGAGTGGGATCTTATCCATCAAGTCCTGAGCTAGAGGAAAAGCTTCATCCCACTGCTGTGATGCAATCAGAGCATCGAGTTCTTGAACTTCATCGGTAAAACTTTGATTCGTCATGAATAAGAATTAGGAGGAATGAACTCACTCGGAGCGAAGCAGCTCGCGGTACAACAACGATGCCTCTCGGTAATCACCCTGATCTTCTAAAGCATCAGCCAAGCCTTGCATCAACTTGCGATCCTGAGGGTGTTGCTCCAGCAGCGCTTTAAGCAAGTCCAGGCCAAGAGATCGAGCAGGGGCATCCTGAGCAGAGGAAGCAAGACCTTCCTTTGCCCACTTCAGCCAGCGCTCCACGGGAACGCTCTCTGGTGCCAACTGAAACCATTGCAAACGGAGCCTGAGAGCCTCATCAAGATGATCCGCCCGTGCTTCAGCAACCGACAGATTCTTCAACAGAGCTGAGAGAATCTTTAGTTCGAGCGTCTCTACACCAGCGTTGTACACCCCTCGCAACAACATGAGCGCTCCATCCACATCTCCCTCTGCTAGACGCGCCGCTCCAGTATTGATTTGGAAAGCAATCGAGTCTGGTTCAGCTGCCAACGCCGCTTCAAAACTCTTTAAGCCATCCTCTGTTTTGCCAAGCAACATCTGAGCCTTCGCGAGCAGGGCTAAACCAGCAGCAGGCATGGGCTGCTCGTTGCCTTCCGCGATCGCCCGCAGCCCTGCCATCACCTGCAAGGCACTGGCTTGATTCAGCTCCGCAGCAAGTTCCTGAATCTGATCGTCCATGCTGGGCCCTTGGTCTTGCTTGGTTTGACTCCCAAGCGCTTCAGCACTTTTCAGCAAGCCATGCAATGCCTCCAGAGGAAGATCACCCCCCACTGGCGTTGATGCGGCACCACCGAGCTGGGCCTGCAAATTGTCCCGCTCTGCTACGAGCAAGGCAAAAGCCTGCCTGTAAAAGGGAACTGCCATTTCCATCGCGCCCCGCACGTTTAACGATTCCGCGATCTCGTAAAAACGATCGGCAGCAGAACCGTCCTGATCAATCAATGACGGATTCACGGGCTCGGGAACAGAAGGTTGAGAGTGAGACGATGAAGCAGATTTGGACTCATCAAACTGCTGTTGCGAGTGACCACTCTCATCGGTCTGAGTAGTAAAACGTGCTGCTCGCTGCTTGGCAGCACGCCGTCGAGAACGAGCCATATGAGAAGGATTACCTACCCAAGTATTTCAGATCAGATCCATGGGTGAACACAAGATGCCAAGCATCAGCGTGGTTTTGCCCATGCGCAATGCTTCCCCTTGGCTGCCTGCGCTTCTGTCTGCCCTCGTCAAAGAATGGACTACACCTTTTGAACTCATTGCCATCGACGATGGCAGCTCAGATCAATCAGGCCAACGGCTTCAACAACTTTGCGGGCACTGGCCCCAGCAGCGTTGGCGCTTGCTGGATGGAGGCGGACAAGGAGTCTCTGCTGCCCGCAATCTTGGCGTTCAGGCCAGCCGTGCTCCCCTGATCGCCTTTCTTGATGCCGATGATCGCCCCCTGCCTGGCAGGCTGTCGCTTCCCATCCAAGCGCTACGCGACCATCCCAATCTGAGCCATGTGCACGGAGGCTGGTGGCGCTGTGATGCCAGAGGCCGCAAAAAGCATGCGGTGCATCCCTGGAGAGAAGGCGCCGGTTTCAGCTGGCAGCAGTGTTTAGAACACAAGGCCGTGCTGCCCAGTGCCTGGACCATCCGCCGTGATGCATTTTTATCAGTGGGTGGCTTTGATGCGAAGTTACGCCATTCAGAAGATGTGGATCTCCTAGTGCGACTGGCTGCCGCTGGCCATCAAGGACGCTGGATCAAACAAGAACTCGTGCGTTATCGAATCCATTCAGGGAGTGCCAGCGCCAAACTGCAACCACAATTGTTGGGCCTGTTAGCGGTGATGAATCGCCACCTCAATCAGGTTCCGGAGAGCTCTCAGGCTTGGGCTAGCGAACTGCGTTATGGCACCACCACCTGGGCCGTATGGCAAGCCTGGCAAGGCAATCAGGATCGCTTCGCCCTCGAGTTGCTTCGTCAGGCCCTGAATGATTGCCCCTATCCCCTGGCCAGAAGGCCCGTGCACCTAATTGAAGTGTTTCAACGCAGCAATGACCGCATCGGCGAACGCTTCAACCGCAATCAACTGTTGGCGAGTGAATTTTGGCAACAGGCCGAAACGCTGCTTTTAGCGCGATGAAGGGTGGCGTTCCCGAAGCAGAGGCTGTGCATGCCCAGGCGCTGAGCGATTTAGAAGCCGGAAAGCCTCTGGCAGCACTGAAGGCCTGGCGCCATTTACTGCTCAGTGATGCCATCTCCGTGGGAGCCCATCTCCATGCAGCGTCTGCAACCTTGAACGCGGATGTGATCGCGCCCCTAAGACGACAGGCGATTGCCCTCACCACCCATCTCCTGCATCACGAGCCAGGCGAAACGGAAATCAACCAACTGGGTCGGCTGCTGCGTGGTTGGGGAACACTGGCTTTGCCGGAGGTTCCAAGTCGAGCCCTTCAGCTCTTGGAGCGGGCCTGGAGCTGTGGTCGTGATCCTGCCCTGGACCAACAACTGGCCACCCTGCATGCCCGGATTGGCTACGGCAGCGGCGCCCATTGGCTAGCAGAGCCCCCAGCCGAACTGGAGCCCTGGCCGCTCACCCCATGCGCCACCCAGCACTGCCAACCCTGCCAACAGCAAAGCTCGGCCAACGCCAAGCCCCTACAGCTGCGGGTGTTTTCCCAGGGGAGGCTGTGGGTGCAACGCCAGCGCAATCCCTGGCATCAAAGCCATGGCGTCGCTGTTGTGGACCACCATGGTGCCTACCAATCCGACTTGTGCCGCCACTATCCCTGGCCCTGGCCAAGCTGTCCTCACCTCTCCGTGTTTGAGCAGGTGGCTGAGCTGCAACTCAAAGCCGCTGAATCCGAGCTGGCGCTCCCTAAACAACTGGGGGGCCCGGTCTTAGCCATCGCGGAGCTTTCCGGGGAAATGTTTTTCCACTGGCAGATGGAGTTGCTTCCAAGACTCGGTCGATGCTGGACCACGGCCCTAGCGCAATGGCCAAACCTGCGCCTCTGGCACAACGGCGGCAACACGGCCTACGTGCAAGAGGGCCTGAAGCGGCTTGGGATCGGACCCGAGCGCTTGGTCGCTCCCTCCAACCACATTCAGGCTGAAACACTCATCGTTCCCAACTTTGCGGCTCCGTTTGGGCACCCCAGCCGCGACAACCTCCAGTGGCTTGACGAGTTTTGGAGCGCACAAACGCGCATCAGCCCATCAACAGAACGCTCAGCAAGGAGATGGTTCGCCCGCCCTGGAGCCGTGCGCCGCGCCGTGCTCGGAGAAACCAACTGGTCCCAGCAGCTGCGCATCCACGCGATTCAGCAGAGCTCGATTGAAGAACAACTGTCCCAGGTGGCTCGCGCATCCACTCTGATTGCCCCGCATGGAGCAGCGATGGCCAACCTGATCAGTGCGGCTCCCGGTGGCACGGTGATTGAGCTCGTGAATCCTGCCTATCAACCAAGCTATTTCGACGGCCTGATCCAACGCCGACAATTGCGGCACAAACGTTTGGCTGCCAAAGCAACCCCATTACCTCTTCAAGAATGGTTGTACGAAGGGCCCCTTTCTTATCCCATCGATTTGAGGCCAGGCTGCAGCGAGGCAGCTGAGTTCCTGGCAACATTTAAAAATGAGTAACGGATCCGTCCCCTCCGACCTTCAAAACGCTCTCAAGGACCTCGGCAGCAACGCTGACCAGTTGGAGCAAGTGGATCCAGAACTGTTTGAGCGGGTCGCACGTTGGCGCAGGGCCTGTGGAGACGCGGAAGGTGCTGCCACTTGGCAAACCTGGAGCCTGATGCCTCCTGAGCGAGAGGAACTCAAACGCAACCTGTCTCAGCTTTGGCTCAATCTCGATGAACCAGCACTCGCGGCACAGATTCTTGGTAATAAATCAGGACGGCAGGACGACAGTTGGGAACAACTGACCCTCCTCCTCAAGCAAGCCAAGCTTTTGGAAGCCACCGCTCTGCAAAAAAAACTCCTCAGCAATCCTCCTGAACTCAGCATCCAAACGCTGCTGGCCTTGGTGGTGGCTTGGAAACAAGCGGAGCAACCCCAACAGGCACTCGACCTTCTGCAACCGATGCTGCTGCGAATACAACAGCGCAATGAAATCCCAACGGCCCCTGTTTGCAACACCGTTGCCAAACTACTTGACGACTTAAAACGTTTCGATGAAGGGGAGCAATGGTGGCTGCGCAGCCATCGCTCGCAACCACAACAAACTTGGCCGCTGATGCGACTCGCCCGCCATGCCCTGCGCAAACAGCAATTCCCCGTTGTTGTTCACTACTCCACGGAAGTGCTCAATCGCGAGCCCGATCATTCTTTTGCCCCAGATTTGCAGAGCAAAGGATTGATCGGAATGGGCGCATCAAAGTCGCTAGCACTGATGCGAGGAGAATCTCCTCCCCAGCCCAATCCTGATCCACACTTTCACTGCCCTGAGCCAGAGCTTTGGGATCAGTGCAGGCAGCTTGCCCTCGTGGGGTTTTCTGAAGCCAACCTTGTTGAACACTGGTTTCAAGCATTAGCCGAGGAGACATCAGCAACCAACCCATCTGCTCCCCAGCTCCCGCTCAAACTTTGGTTGATTGCGAGTCCTGACCCCCTATGGCTACGACACCAAGTTGAAGCGCTCCGGTCCAGGCTCAATCAAACGATCGAGATTGAGCAGTGGCCCTCTTGGGATTCACAACGCCATGGATCGGCTCAGCTGATTGTGGAGTTTGCAGCTGAATCTCCAGGCTGGCGCCAACAGCTATCGCAACCATGCTGAATTTGCATTGGTGCGAATGCCGCGCAGCAGCCCGCCAGGGGAAATTGCAACACAAGCAACTCCAACAGCTGTTGGAGGCAGCCGCTGCGGCAAAACGCTGGGATCGGATTCGGCACTGGACTCTGCCACTGCTGAAGTTTGCAATCTCAGAGGGAGAGAGAGAAGGCAGTGCAGTCGCCTGTGCGGCTTGGCTGCTGCAGCAACGCCATCCCAAATTGGCTAAAGATTGCCTGGAACTGGTGAATTGGCAAAACGCAGCTGCACAAACGTGGCACTTGCGCAGCTGCGTTGCCAAAAGCTTGGGCTTAGAAGCAGAAGAGCAGCAGCACCTGATTCGAACCTTGGTGCTCCCAGGCGGCTTACCGATTGCAACGTACCGCCTAGGTCAGCTCCATCGAGCTCGCGGCGATTTTGATCAAGCTGCTGCCTGGTTTTTGGCGTCCCTACGTTGCAACCCTGAGCCCTTCCACATCCACAACGAACTGCAATTCACGCGCTGCAGCGAGCGTTTCTTGCCAGAACTCGTTGATTTCTACACGCAACTTTGCAACCAACAACCCCAGAGAGCACTCCCAAGACAACTCTTAGCCCATTACATCTTGAAGCAAGGCCGCATAAAAAAGGCCATCCGTCAGTCGCGCCGGGCCGCTCGCCTGGAATTGGGTTCACTCAGCAAACAACTGGACGAACAAAAAGCAGCGCCCACACCCCCTGACTTCGTGATCATTGGCGTTCCCAAAGGAGGCACAACCTCTCTCATCCGCTGGCTGAACCATTGCCCCAATCTTTGGTGTCATCCCCGCAAAGAACTGAGCTTTTTTGATGGAAATTTCGAACTTGGGCATGAGTGGTACTGCGCTCAATTCCCCCGCTTTAAAGCCGATGCCAAGGTGCTGCGAGGGGAAGCCACTCCAAACTATTTCAGCCATCTACCAACCCCAGAGCGGTTTGCGACATTGATGCCTCACGGCCGGGCCATCCTTCTTCTGCGTGATCCAGTCCAGAGGGCCTTGAGCTGGGTCCGCCATCTCCAACGCCTGGAAGGCTTAGAAGGCAGCCTTGATCACTGGCTCACGCTTGAATTGGACCAACTCGAAGCCTTAAGCAGCGAGGAGCTTCTTCACCATCCCCGCATTGGCACCGGGGCCTTGCAAGACAGCTGTTACGACGTTCATCTGCGCAACTGGCAGAAGCACATCGATGTGAGCAAGCAAATGCTCGTGCTTTCGAGCGAATCACTGTTTGAAACGCCAGCGTCGCAGCTGCAACGGGTTCTTTCTTTCTTAGATCAACCCGACGACCCGTCGCCCTGGATGAACGAGTGGCGAGCCGTGAATGTGAATCCTGGCGTCCCAGAACAAGTATCTCCGGGGCTCTCAAAGCGACTTGAGGAATTCCTCTACGCCCGATGTCAGAAAGCCCTCACAATGTCGAAGATGCAGATTACGTATAAAATGAAAAACCCTGCCCACCACTAGATTTTTGCGTGCATCAACGATCTAATTTCAGAACTGGCACTTCCTGAGCAGCATACTCACGCAGCTGCTGATATTTTTCGATGACATTTAACCTCTAATCAGTGTCAACCTTTATCCAACCGGTGACCCCTGTTTCGACTGAAACTGCTGCAGTCGCTCCAACAGGCTCAACTACTTCGGTCTCCTCCGGCGAATCGGTTGTGGTTTCTGAGGCAACAACTGGTCCTGCTGTTATTGAAGCTCCCGAGACCGGAATTATTGAAGTTGCTTCAGCTGCTGAAGGAGCTGACGTTGTCATCAACGGAAGCGGAACAGCAGCGGTAGCAATTGGCACTACTGTTGATGCTGAAGGAAACCCTCTTTCTGGTTCAGGAACGTCGTACCAGATTGCTGATGGATATCAAGGAAGTGCTGTCGTCAACTTGGACGGTGCCATCACAGATGGTGCCGACGTTGACACCTCCACTGCAGCTATTGGAGGCGGCACGATTGCTTCCAACCTTCCTGGCGGCGATAGCAACGCCTTCGCAACAGCGGCCAACCTTGATTTTTACGTCAATACTGGTGCAGCCAACGATCAAGTCCAGGGTAGTCAGGGCAACGACTTCATCCGCTTGGGAGCTGGAAATGACCAGTTCAACGCTGGAGCTGGTGACGACATCGTTCGCGTAGGTATCGGCAATGATTCTGGAACGCTGGGTGCTGGCAATGACATTGTTTATTTAACTGTCGACCAACTTCAAGGCAACAATGTCAATACCATTACTGACTTTGACGTCAATGGCGACGACAAGATTCAGATTGATGCTGATCTCGAAGATCTTGTTGACATCGAAGGTGTTGGCACCAACGCTATTACAATTACCCTTTCTGGTGCTCAAACAGGCACAACAGCAGTTATTTCCGAAGGCGAGTCCATCGAGGGAGACGACATCGAGTTCGTTTGATCTTGTCCTAGTTAGATAGTTCTTTTATGACTGAGCCGGCTCATCTTGTTGAGTCGGCTTTTTTATGCAATTAACAAGTTTTGAGCCAAAGGGGATCAGCTATAAGAGAAACTAAAACTTCCAATCCACTTCTTTCAGCACGGTTGACACCTGCCTCACCCTCAAAACATGCCCCTTTGTGGGTGCTAGGCATGCATAGAAGTGGCACATCATTCTGCGTTCGTGCTCTCCATCAACACGGAATCCAGCTCCCTCCAAACCTTCTGCCACCAGCTGCAGATAATCCAGAAGGATTTCAGGAGTCTGCGGACCTGATTGCTCTCAATGACGCCATCCTTGCGGCTCAAGGTTCCCTGTGGGATGGCTCTTGGCCCCTACAAAATAATGCCCTGACCGAGTCCAGATCCCATCAACAGCAGCAAGGTCTGCAGCGAGAAACCAAGCGCCTCTTACAAAGCTGGTGTTCGCCTGCCGCGCATCAGCTCATCGCTCTGAAGGATCCCAGGCTGTGTCGAACCATGCCACAGATCTCAGCCGCATTGACCCCGGCATGGTTCCGATGTGGGATTGCCATCGTGAGAAACCCTGCGGCTGTTGTGGGTTCGATTGGCTATCGCGATGACATGCCCCCCCTCAAAGCACTCGCGCTTTGGTTGCGGCACAACTTAGACATCATTGAGTTAAGGCAACGGCTGCCCATGGTCAGCGCGTGGCCTTTGATTCGATTTGAACAGCTGCTCGAACAGCCAGAGCGCACCCTTCAACCGGCCCTCAATCTCTGGCGCGAAGCAGGGCTAGAGCTCAGCCTGACGCCAAAAGAGATTCTTCAACAACGTGAATCTCCCAAACCACCTAAGACACTCACGGATGTCCCTCAGCAATGGTTGGATCTCGCTCAAGCGTTCTACCAATCCATGCATCAGGCGGATGAGATTGGATCCGTTTCAGAAACAGCATTAGAGCCTGTGCGTGAGCTATTGGATGGTTCACCCCAGCTCAGCCAACGTTTACTTGCCTTAGAGGCCAACCGTAGAGACCAGTTAGGTCAGCTGCTCGCTCAAGAACGCAGAAACACAAAAAAACCTCAACTGCTCGGAGAAGAGGATCTCAAGGCCCTCGAGATCAAGCAAAACGATGACGAACCTGCTTACGTGCGCCTCAAACAAGTTTGCATCGATCTGCGGGGGCGAGAGCAACGCCGCTCGCTCAAACGGTTGTTGACCCAACAAGGGCGTAGTGGGCTACGTCCCTTAGCACTTGACCACCTTGATCTCAGCATCGGCCATGGCGAACGCATCGGTCTACTCGGCCACAACGGCAGTGGCAAAACCACACTGCTCCGCCTGCTTGGAGACATCTATCGGCCATCGAGCGGGAAACTCCAACGGGATGGTCCAGCGATGGCCCCGGTCATCGATCAATCACTCGGCTTCTCCCAGGAACTCACGGGATTGCAACTGGCCCGATACACCCATCGCCTCCACGCAGCCAACCTCCAAAGCTGGCCTTCCTATCTCGAACAGCTTGAGACCTTCACCGAACTTGGAGAGGCTCTGAGCACACCGATCAAAACCTGGTCTCTGGGCATGCGGACCCGTCTCTCCTTCGCTTTGATCACCTTCCGAAAGGTGCAAGGACTGGCCCTCGATGAAGGGCTAGCCGCCGGCGACCAATGGTTTCAAAACAAAGCACGTAAACATCTGGATCAATTCATTGATGCTGCAGGAACCCTGGTGCTTGCCTCCCACTCAGAAGACTTATTGCGTCGCTACTGCACCCGTGGTGTGATTCTGGAGCGGGGCCGTCTTCGCTACGACGGAAGCCTGTATCGCGCCCTGCAGCTCTACCGCGGACAGCTGAATTGATGTCACTGTTTTCCACGTACCGCCCACTTTTACCCGCCCTTGCCTACGGCGCCTGGCTACGAATCCGCGCCCAATTTGCCCGAACCCTGCTTGGAAGCAGCTGGATTGGGATTTCCACCCTGCTCACCATGGCCGTTCTCGGCACGATTTACGGCACCCTTACCAACGTGGCCGACTGGAGCGCCTACTGGGTGTACGTCGCCCTGGGCCTGGTGAGTTGGAACACCCTGGCTACAGCGATCAGCGCCAGTTGCACCTTGCTGGAACGCTCCCGTGAGCGACTGCTCAACCAACCTTTACCACTCGGAGTTGTGGTGATCGAAGAGTGGCTCACCTCCAGCTTTTCTCTCCTTATTGCTCTTACGGCCGTTCTGGTGGTGATGGGCCTGCTGGAGCCCACTCTCTGGGGCCATTTCCTTCAGGGGGGCTGGTTGGGACTGATCAATCTTTTGCTCGGCTGCCTCTGGCTCAGCCTGCTGATTGCTCCGATCGCCGTGGGCCTTGCTGATCTCAACCAGTTGGTGCCCGTTCTGCTCCAAATTGGATTTTTAGCGTCACCGATTTTGTTCTACCGCCAAAGTCTCGGCGGCTTGGGCTGGGTGAGTGATATCAATCCTTTGTATGCCTGGGTTCGGCTCGCCCGAGATCCCTTCTTGGGACATCCCCACTGGGGACTTCAAGGATTGGTTTTAATCGGACAACTTCTACTCGTGCTTGGGTTACTTTCTCAGCTCGAAAGCAAACGGATGAGAATCATTCGCTGGCTTTAGCCAGCGAAGCCAATCACCGGCGGACGTAAATAATCAGGCAATTCATCTGGATTCACAAACACTGCCTGACCACCGGCAACGAGCAATGGATCGAGCATCTGCTGTTGATTACTTTCCAGCAACCAACGTTTCAAAAAGGGGCAGCCATCCAGAAGCAGAGGAATCGCCCAATAATGGCAAGGAGAGTAATAGTTAACGGAGCTCATTCCTGTCTCCAATAACTGCATTTGAATCCAGACAGCGGCTTCTCGTGAACAATGAACCTGAAGCTTCTCCAACAGCTCGGCACTGGCTAATTGTGCCCGCAACCGACTCACAGGGTGCAGCGCCCTTAAACCAATTCCCTGATTGAGCAACAACTGAGACAAGCCAATTTCACCATCACGGATTGCCACACTCATCCCCCCCCAACCGCGATAGCAACTCCAGTAAGACGTCCACCAGGGCTGCTGAAGCACGGTTCCTGGAAGGTGTAATCCATAGCTCTGCAGGTGATAGCCATTTTGAAATGAGTCACTGAACCCCAACACCAAATCGCCGCCCCCTTCCAAAAAGCGAGGCCAGCTGCTTCCACTCAGATCTGTAATGGGATAAACACTGTCATTGAGCAGAATCAAGCGATCAATACTCGGCCCAAGCCCTCGCTGCTGCAGCGTTAACCAGGCATCTTGAAAGGCACCAAAATCTCGTCCTTCATTGCGACGACGCAGCAAGCCAAGACCATGGCTCTGACACCACTCCCGCCCAGCGCGATCCAGGGCATCAGTCAGCAGCAACACCTGCCATCCCCGATCCCTGAGATCAGCTAGTTCACGCCGGATGCACGCTTGCAGCCAACCCTTCGGGTGGTAGTGCGAAAACAGCACCAATCTGGCGTGCCCTCGCTCGATCCCCACAGGGAGCACGAGCTCCTTCACCCTTTCCAAGGCATGAATGGAAGCCATTCGCTCCCGATCACGCTGGGCATAAAAGGGAGCTTGGATTGTTTCCCAACGCGCCTGGGCCAAGCGAAGGCCATGGCGCAACTCGAGTTTAATTCGGCGGCGGAATCCCATCAGTTCAAACCTGGCTCAACCAACTCACGGGTGAAATAACAACCGGGAAGAAAGGCTGTGGCAGTATTCACGCTCCGTGCAGCATTCGTAAATGCCACTTCTGCAAAGCGCTGAGGCACAAATCGAAAATCAATACTGGCTACGGAAACGCTTTCTCGATTCAAAGGACAACCATGAAGCCGATCAATATGGTCAAACAAAACCACTTCTCCCATCTCTAAGTTTAAGGGTTGAAAGTCATACTTCCCTGCATTCTGCTCCACATGCAGCGCAGCACTAGCATGCATTGGCGTGAGTGCACAAATGGCATTGAGCTCATAATCGCTATGCCCAAAATCTGAATCACGGTGATAACTTCCCACCCAGCGATTATCTGGCAATCCAAATCGATAAGTAGGAATAGCCTGCACATAGCAAGGTTCACCAATCACATCCGTAACAATCCGCTTTGCCAACGCGAGGTAAAGCGATTTCACCTGCTCGTGCTGGGCATAAAACTTCTGATGTGTCTCTGTGGTGTTATCGGCTCCTGGCTGAAAGAGGGAATAAGGCCCCACATATTGATGCAACGTTGCTAAGGGCAACGCCACTCTCTGCTCCACAGCCTCAACAAACGCCAGAGCCTCATCCGTTTTGGACAATCGGCGGTTATGCAACACACGCCTTTGATCTCGCGCCAGCCCTAGCAAGTCATGAATGGGCAAAAGCTTGGTTCGTTGGGACAAGATAATGGATCGCATTATCCACCGAAAGCCAGCGATCGTCTGTCGTGCGTATTCGTTTTTACGGCCACCTCCGCGCTGGCTTTGGTCTCTCCGGGGGTGCTCGAGCCACGGCAAGAACGCTTGAAGCCGTGGGCTGCCAATTGAGCTACATCGATCTAGCGCTCACCAGCCATGCCGCGATTCAGAACCTGCCATCCAGCAGCTGGGATTCACGCACCACCGATGCCCTGCCTTTAGTGGATCTCGTGCACACCAATCCCAATATCTTGGCGAGCAACCCAGAATTGCTTGCCCAATTCAGCCTCAGCGCACCGCTACGCATTGGCTATTGGGCCTGGGAGCTGGAACAGTTTCCATCCGGATGGGAGGCCTTTTTCGAGGGATATGACGAAATCTGGTGCCCTAGCAGCTTCACGGCACAAGCACTCGCTCAACGCTCCCCCGTCCCTGTGATCGCTCTGCCCCACCTACCCAACTGGAGCCATCTTGAGCAGCGGGCCGCACAACGGCTTGCACAAAACCGAAACCCACAAGAACGGCCATTCACGTTTCTCACCCTGTTTGATTTTTGGAGCACCACCGAGCGCAAAAACCCTGAAGCCGTGATCCAGGCCTTTCAGCGCGCCTTTCCCCCCAACAAAAGCGGAGCCCCCCCCGTACAGCTACTGGTCAAAGCCAGCAGTGCTGAACAGTTTCCTGAACAGGCCCAGGCTCTTCAAGCACTAGGCAAGGGTGATCCACGCATCCGCTGGATCACCAATCTCCTCTCCCAAGCTGATTTGGATCGGCTCTATGACCAAGCCGATGCTCTGGTGAGCCTGCATCGTGCCGAAGGATTTGGGCTCACCCTCGCCGATGCCATGGCCATAGGTCTCCCGGTGATTGCCACGGGGTATTCCGGCAACCTCGACTTCATGCCTCCCGGAAGTGCCGCCTTGATTCCCTGGCAACCCACCACCATTCAACGCACCTGCGGCGACTACGTCGCTGGCGCAACCTGGGCAGAACCAGACGGCAACGCAGCAGCCAGCGCCATGCAATGGCTTGCAAACGACAGGGCGGCAGCTAACGAGCTCGGCAAACAGGGGCAGAGGGCTGTTCAGGAGCGACTCAGTTCTGCTCGCCTCCAAGGGATTGTGCGCCAGCGGCTTGGCCGTTTGCTGATCGATTCTCTCAGTGATTGAAGATCCCAAGCATTTTTTGCAATTTCAACTCCCAATCCGTGAGGCCTTCAGCAGAACCACGCGACGCCTCCAACAGCCCTGAGCAAGCTCGCAAATCAAAGGAGTAACAAGCCGCCTCCAAGAGTCGCCGGCGGCAGGGAGCATCGGCGTGTCCTGAGGCAAACAAAGCCTCCGACAATTGCAAGCTCGGTAGCAGGACTGCGGCTTCTCGAGCACCGTCAAGGACGAATGACTTCAAAGTGCCCTTGGCTTGCCATTCAGCAAGCTGAGCAACTGCTCTTTGCGGCAAAAGAGCATCCAGAACTTGCAACAGATTGCGAATCGTCATGGGGCTATTGGACCCATCTGCCAAGCTCAACTGGTAAGCAGCTGCCGCTTCTTCCAGCTGATTCAAACCACGGAAGGCATCTCCGAGCTTGTGGTTCAGCCAATAACTGCGGCTCGGATGACAGCTCCAAGGCTTCAAAATCATCAGACAAGCCGAGTAATCCCCTTGCATCAGCAAGGCGTAGGCCAAAACGTCCCAAACCTCCACAGGCGAGTCAGGGAAGAGTTGGATAAAACGCCGTAACAAGCCTTCCGCCTCATCCCAGGCAGAGTCGTGCAACGCCTTCTGAACTTCTGCCCAAATTGCGTCAAGCTTGGCTTGCATCAAGGGGGGCGCCTGCATGGATGATTCCACAACCACTCAACTCATCCAGTTGCCTACTTTGCAATGGCCCAGCACTGATGTGGTGGAGGCCCTCTTGGAAGCAGACCTGCTGGCCATCTGGATCGGTCGCCGCATGGAAGCTCTCATTGCGAAAGCTCAATCCTTGGATGCTTGGAAAGAAGCAGCATTTGCCCAAAAAGCAGAACAGCAATTTCTGGAGATGGGGTCAGCCCTCGATTCTGTGTGCGTCTCCGTGTTGCAAAGCAGCGACCCCCACCTCGCCCAGGAGTGGTACTTCAAGCTCAAAGATGGAGAAACAAGTTTTCGTGCTCTCGCCCCGCAATCCCTAGGCCGTTTCCGAGACAGCGGAGGCCACTTGGGGCCAATCCGTCTCGAAGAGCTCAGCAGTCCGCTCGACCGACTCGTTTTAAGGGCTCAACCTGGTGTGGTTCAGCCACCCTTGCGCGTTGCCAACGGAAACAGCGTTGTGCTTCGGTTGGACTCTCGCCAACCAGCCCAATGGGATCAAGCAACTCGTCGTGAACTCATTGATCGGTTGCATCGCAGTTGGCTCAGCCACTGCATCACACCTCTGATTGCCGACCCTCCAGAACCCGGCAGTTCCTGCCCTATCCCTCAACCATGAGCAACAACGAAGCCCCGTTACCGATCCCGATGCAGGGCTGGCTTGCTGCGCAGCGATCCAAACTGCAATGGTTGCGTTACCGAACAGGGCAACCCCTGCTGCAGGCCGACCGCCTCCCCCACCAGGTGATGTTCATTGCCGAGGGAGCCGTGCGTTTGATCGCGAATGATCCGGCTTCCGGACCCTTCACTCTTGCGCGTCTTGGCAGTGGGGATGCCCTTGGCTGGTGCGGCTTGGTGAGAGGACGGCCCTGCGAGGCGGCCATTGCCATGGAACCCACCCTGGTGGCCGCCCTTCCGGCTCAACAATTTTTAGAGCTGCTTCCCCAAGAAAAAGCACTCCAGCAGGGATGCATCGAAGCGGATCGCAGTGAATTCGCCGAGCTGCTGCTGGGCTGGCTGAGCCGCCAACCACAACGCTACGACGATATTCCCGGACTGATCGCGGAACTCTGGCGCCCAGGCGCGCTGCAATTGCGCAGTGGAGAGCAACTGCAACGTTCCTGTTCCCTAGATGACAGCTGGCTTTGGTTACCGAGCGCTCCCATGCCCTTGGAGAGCCCAGTCGGCACGGCGATTGACCATTGGACGCCGACTTCAGAGGCGAAGCAACTCCCCATGGGAGCACGCTTGCTCGCCATTCAGCGCAGTGCCCTGGAAGAGGCCCTGGCAGCGCGACGCACGCGACAACAAACCGCCGCTGAATCCGGTCGTGCTCCCACAGATCTCTGGGAACAAGCCACTGAAGCGGAAGAACTTCCCGAACCGATCGATCCCAGCGACCTTGGCTTGAGTAGCGGCAGACGACGCCTCCCACCCCTACGAGAGCGAGGCGATGGCCCTCTTCCCACTGCGCTGATTTGTCTGAAGCGACTGGCCAGTCGCTTCGGCTTTCCCTTCCCCCGCGACACGGTGGAGCAGGTGTTGCTCGACTGCGAGCAACGCCTTGGAGGCATTTCGCTCCTGCATCTGGGGCAGATCTTGGAAAGCCTTGGCTTGGAGGTAAGGCCTCTCACCGCTCCAGCAAGCCAGGTACATCGGCTGGAACCGCCGGCACTGGTGAAACTCGAGGATCGTTTCCTGCTTGTGGAAGACGCTGGCTCCAAAGGCTTGGTGGTGGTCGACCCCAGTCGGGGTTTGATCCAACTCAGCGTTGCCGAGCTCAGCGAGCTCAGCCCGGACGGAATCCGTTTGGTGCTGGTGCGCCCAGCCGAATCTGCAGACAACGACATCCAGGCCAGCCGCTTTGACCTGACCTGGTTCTGGAATGTGATGAAGCCCTATCGCACCCAGATGAGTCTGGTGTTCATCGCCGGATTCACCGGAAAAGTCCTGGAGATCGGCTTCACCTTGGCGATTTTGCAGATCGTGGACGTGGTGATCAGCACCCGTGATCTCGGTCTGCTGTGGCCGATCGGAGCCTTCATGGGCCTGATCATCGTGATCAAAGCGGTCCTGGCTCTGCTGCAAAACAATCTGATCGTGGATCTCTCCGATCGCATTGACACCAACCTTGGCAGCCAGGTCGTAGGCCATCTGTTCCGGCTGCCGATGAAATTTTTCGATCAGCGCACCGTCGGCGATCTATCCAGCCGCTTCAATGATTTGCGCCGCGTGCGCGCTTTTCTCACCGGCACCGTGATCAACACCGCCCTTGATCTGGTGTTCATCCCACTGGTCGCGATCGTGCTGTTCGCGATTCAACCGATCTTGGCTCTGGTGGTGCTCAGCAAAATCCCGCTGATGTTCTTCGCCACCTGGTTCAGCCGTAAACCGATTAAACGAAAAATCACGCGCCGGAATCGAGCCTGGTCCCGTGCTCAAGGATTTCTGGTGGAGTGCCTGAGTGCAATCCGCACCGTAAAAACACAAAATTTCGCTACCCAGGCTCGCTGGCAATGGCTCCAGCGCTATCGAACATTCTCTAGCGAGGATTTCCAACTCGAACGCCTGAAAGTATTGGCGCGAGAGCTGAATTTCTTAATCCCAAAAGGCACAAGACTAGCGTTGCTGATGGTGGGCGCCGCGCTTGCAATCCAAGGAGGCACAACCGTTGGGGCAATCTTTGTGTTCATGATCCTCGGCGGCCAGCTGGGTAGTTCGATGCTCCAGTTGTCGTCTGTGTCCGATCAATATCAAGACGCAAGGGCCGCCATGGATTCGTTGGCCGACGTTCTCGGAAGCAAACCCGAAGATTCTCTGGCGTCGAGTTACATGCTTCCGTTGCCTGCGATTGCCGGCCGCATCGACATCGACAACGTGTCGTTCTCCTACGGCCTCACCAGTGGCCGCCAACTCGACCACTTTTCTGTTTCCCTGTCAGCAGGTGATGTTGTGGGCCTCGTTGGCAGCAGTGGAAGTGGCAAAAGCACGCTGGTTCAGCTGCTCGATGGGCTTTATCAGGCAGAGGAAGGGCGAATCTTCATCGACGGCACGGACATCAGCAAAGTGCAGATCGGCAGCTTGAGACGCCAGGTGGGGTTTGTGCCTCAGGAGTCAATCCTGTTCGATGGCACGGTGATGGACAATCTGCGCCTCAACATGCCAGACGCCCCCTACGAAGCCGTGATCGATGCAGCCAGGGTGGCTTGCGCCCATGACTTCATCATGGCCCTGCCGGATGGCTACAACACACGCGTCGGAGAGCGTGGTGGTGGCTTGTCAGGCGGACAAAAACAACGCATCGCCATCGCCCGCATGGTGCTCCAAAACCCACGCCTGATCGTTCTCGACGAAGCCACCGCGGCCCTGGATCCCACCACAGAAACATTAGTACTTGCTCGACTGCGTGAGCGATTTGAAGGCCGCACCCTATTGATCGTGACCCATCGCATCGCGGCCCTGCGCCACGCCGATCGGATCCTGCTCCTCGATCAAGGGGTCTTACTCGAAGACGGCAACTGGAATGAGCTCATAGCTCTTCGTGGCTCTTTTGCCACCCTCGCAGAACAACAACACGCCGCGGCGGCCTAAGGACTCGCCTCTCCCCGACAGTAGACAGAACCCATCCCTTCACACCCCCCCTCACCTCGCCGCCATGGCTCGCTCCAAATCCAGGTCTGCCCTTGCCAAAACCCGCAACAGCGCAGCTGATGCTGAGCAACGTGAAGCTCTCAGACTCGAGACCCGCCCCTCCCCCGTCTTGCCAGCTGTCCTGGCTGGAAGCCTCTCCTTACTGGTGTTGGCGAGCATCGGGTTTGCCGCCACCGTGAAGGTCAATCAAGTGGTGAACGTTCCTGGAAAATTAGTGACCAGGCGCAGCACTCAAGATCTCACCACCCCCGAACAAGGGGTGGTCAAAGAGGTGTTGGTACGCAATGGCCAACTGGTCGAAAAGGGGCAGGCATTGGTGGTGCTGGATCCCCGTGTGCAACGCAGCAATGTCAACGAGTTGCAGCTTCAGGTGCAAGCGGAATCGTCGCGCTTGGCCTCAGCCGAGGCGCGGCTGCGTGAACGGATCGCAGGCCTGGAACGCCAAGAGGTGATTGATCAACGCATCCTGGCCCCGCTTCAGCGCCTAGCCACACAGGGCGCCACATCGCAGCTGCAGATGATTGAAAAAGAACGACAACTTGAGACCACACGACGCGAGCTTGCTGAAGCTCGGCAAGAGCAACAAACCCTGGCCTTCGAATCCGAGCGAACCCAGGCTCAATTGCGGGCCTCGCTTGTGGCATCGCAAAGCGCTTTGGATCTGGTCACCCTGCGCGCTCCCGTGAAGGGCACCGTGATCGACCTTGAAGCGCAGACCGGCAAGGTGGTGATGAACGATGTGTCGTTGCTCAAGCTGGTGCCTAGCGATGAGCTGCTGGCCCAAACCTTCGCAAAGGATTCTGATATTGGCTTCATTCGTTCGGGCCAAACCGCAGAGATTGCCCTCACCAGCTACGACAAAAGTGTGTATGGCACCCTGCCAGCCACCGTGTCCTTAGTCAGCCAAGACGCCCTTGCCCCCGAGCTCCCCTACGACTACCCCCACTTCGCCGTCACCCTCGATCTCAGCGAACAAACGCTGAGCGCCAACGGCAAAGCCTTCGAACTCCAACCGGGTATGGCCCTCAGCGCCCAAATCCAACTGCAAAAACTCACGCCATTGCAACTGTTTTTCAGCCGCCTGACCCGCAGCACCGATGCCGTTCGCAGCATGCGCTGATCGTGGGAATCCCGGCGCATCGCCAGTGGATCCGCAAGCGTTGCTGATCTTGATCGCCCACCATCCGCCGGCTGAGCACATCCAACGCCTTCAAAGCTGTCTCACTGACTTATCAGCTGAGATCTCATACGCCCTGGTGATTAATGATCACATCGCTGGTGAGCCAGTTGAAGATCTCTTGCCTCAGGCCGCCATGGCGATCGTGCAATCCGCGAACCCTGGTTACGGCAGGGCCTTTAACGAACTCTGGAAGCGCTGGTGCCAGACCTATGGCATCCCACCTCTGGTCGCCGTGCTCAACACCGATCTCTCCTGGGAGCCGGGTTGCTTCGAGGCACTCATCGATTGGCTGAAGCAACATCCAACAATCACTGCAGCAACGCCCCAGTTGAGGTTCCCTGATGGCCAACAACAGTTTTTATGCAAACGCAATCCAACCGTGCTCGCCCTGTTGAGCCGCCGTTTCATCCCCAAGCGGGTCAAGCCGAGCTTCCTGCATCGCTACGACCGCTTGTACACAATGCGCGATCAGGACTACGACCAAGTGTTCGCTTCGTCCTATCTCAGTGGATGCTGTTTGTGGATGCGCGGCTGGGCAGTGCAAGCAGTCCAGGGCTTTGATCCCCGCTTTTTTCTGTACTTCGAGGATGCGGACATCACGCGACGACTGGCTGAGATCGGCCCCACTGTGAATTTTCCCTGGTGCACGGTGACGCATCACTGGGGGAGAGGGAGCTACCGCAACTGGAAACTCACCTTGGTCAATCTGCACAGCGCTTGGCTCTACTTCTGCAAATGGGGGCTGAAGCTGTGGTGAATCCACTTGAGGTTGGGTCGCCAACTCTCGAAGTGGTGTTAGCCACCTACAACGGCGCTGATTGTCTCGAGCAACAATTGCAAAGCCTCCTCCAACAGTGGAAGCAACCCGACAGATTGATTGTGCAGGACGACGGCTCCACCGACGGAACAGCAGCAATCCTGCTCGACTGGTCCGAACGGCACCCCAACTGGATCCGACAACTGCCTCCTTCAGCCCAAAGACGGGGGCCCAAGACGATGTTCTCAACCCTGCTATCGGCCACCACTGCTCCCTATGTCGCCCTAAGCGATCAAGGCTGGGGCAAGAGGTTACTCAGATGTTGAAAAGCTCTTCGAAATAAGCAATCGTGGGCTCTAAACCTTTTTCCAGCTTCACCGCTGGTCTCCAGCCCAACTCCTTCTGGGCAAGATCAATCACTGGCTGGCGTTGCAGGGGATCATCCTGGGGCAACGGTTTGCAGATCAGCTCCAGCTCGGGGTTAATCTTCTCCCGCACCAGTTCGGCCAGCTGCCGAATCGTGAATTCCGTTGGATTGCCGATGTTGATTGGCCCAGTATGAGATCCATTCATCAAGCGAATCATCCCTTCGATTAAATCGTCTACAAAGCAGAAGCTCCTGGTCTGACTTCCATCGCCATAAAGAGTGAGCGGCTCTCCTTTCAGCGCCTGCACGATGAAGTTGCTCACCACACGGCCATCATCAGGAAGCATGCGCGGGCCGTAGGTGTTGAAAATCCGCATCACCCGAATCTCCAGATCATGCATGCGTTGATAGTCGAAACAGAGCGTTTCAGCGATCCGCTTGCCTTCGTCGTAGCAGCTGCGGATGCCAGTCGTATTCACGCAGCCCCGATAGCTCTCGGGCTGGGGATGCACCTCCGGATCGCCATACACCTCACTGGTGCTCGCCAAAAGCAGCCGCGCCCCAACCCTTCGGGCTAGGCCAAGCATGTTGTAAGTACCCAGGAAGCTGGTTTTCGCCGTTTTGACGGGATTGAACTGGTAATGCACCGGTGAGGCTGGGCAAGCCAGATGCCAGATCCGATCCACCTCCAGCTTGATCGGCTCGGTGACGTCATGGCGGATCAACTCAAAGCGGGGATGGCCCATCCATTGCCCAATATTCACCTTGCGTCCGGTGAAGTAATTATCAAGACAAATCACTTCTTCTCCGGCTTCCATCAAGCGATCGCAGAGATGGGAGCCCAGAAAACCAGCACCACCCGTCACCAAATTGCGAGGAAGAGAAGCAGACATCAGCTATTCAGAATTCGAAGAATGGTGATCTATGAGCTGGATTCATGAAATAGCTTCTATCAATATGAAAGATATTTGCATGTTTAAACATTAGAAAGTCGTGACCTCACGCTGGCCTCGTTGTAGATGTCGTTGTAGATGAAAGACCTTTCCAGCCGCAGTGTCTTACTGGGTCCCCCTTGAATCCCACACCCAGGTTGAGAGAGACTAGTAATCATTCACGAATTGCTCCGGTGACCACCCCGCTGATCCCTGTCATTCTCTGCGGCGGCACGGGAACACGCCTGTGGCCCCTCTCGAGGGCCAGCTATCCCAAGCAATACTGGCCGCTCGGCGGGGATGGGGACGACACCCTCCTCCAACAAACCCAGAAACGCTTGGCCGGACTGGAAGCACTTGAGGGCCCATTGCTGATCTGCAATGAGGATCATCGCTTCATCGTGGCCGAACAGATGCGCCAGATCGAAGTGGAGCCTGGAGCGATCTTGCTCGAACCGATGGGGCGCAACACGGCTCCAGCTGTGGCAGTAGCAGCTCTACAAGCCACAGCCCAAGGCGACGACCCCCTCCTGCTCGTGCTTGCCGCAGACCACGTGATTCGCGACGGGGCACACTTTCAAACCGCGATTGCCGCTGGCCGCCCTGAAGCAGAAGCTGGTCGCTTGGTGACCTTCGGGATTGTGCCAACCGCTCCTGAAACGGGCTACGGCTACATCGAAGCCGCCGAACCGCTCGTGCCTGGGGCGTTAACGCCGGTGCCGATCGCCCGCTTTATAGAAAAGCCCGATCAAGCCACCGCCGAACGATTCCTCGCCAGTGGGCGCTTCACCTGGAACAGCGGCATGTTTCTCTTTAAGGCCAGCGCCATGCTCGCCGAACTGGAACGCCTCGCTCCTGAAGTGGTGAGTTGCTGCCGCGCGGCCCTCGAGCCAGACATGGCCGATCTCGATTTTCTGCGCCTGGACCCGGACGCCTTTGCAAAATGCCCGAACGTGGCCATTGATGTGGCCGTGATGGAGCAAACCAAACTCGGCACCGTGCTTCCCCTTGCTGCCGGTTGGAGTGATGTGGGCAGCTGGAGCGCCCTCTGGGACACTGCTGATCGCGATGAAAACGGAAATGTCTTGCGCGGCCGCGTGATCAGCGAAGGCAGCAAAAACTGTTATTTACGAAGCGAACACAGGCTGGTCGTGGGTCTTGGCGTGGAAAATCTGGTGGTTGTGGAAACTGATGACGCCGTGCTGATCGCTGATCGGAGCCAAGCGCAAAACGTCAAAACGGTGGTGAAGCAGCTGGAAGCTGAGGGCAGCCCAGAAGGCAAAGCCCATCGCAAGATCTACCGCCCTTGGGGTGCCTACACAGGAGTCGTGGAAGGAACGCGCTGGCAGGTGAAACGCATCTCCGTGAAACCGGGTGCCAGCCTGTCGCTGCAGATGCATCACCACCGCGCCGAGCATTGGGTAGTGGTGCGCGGAACCGCCGTTGTAGAGCGCGACGGACAAGAACAACTGATCGGCGAAAACCAAAGCACCTACATCCCTTTGGGCTGCAAGCACCGGCTCAGCAACCCCGGCCGGATCCCTGTGGAAATGATCGAAGTGCAGAGCGGCGAGTACCTCGGAGAAGACGACATCGTCCGCTTTGAAGATCGCTACGGACGAAGTAATCAAACGAACTAAAACGTCTCAACGAACCTTTCTCATTCGAGTCACTGTCAGAGCAGAACTTTTGGGTCTGCACCACGCACATCACGCAGCGCTCTCCGATACAGGGAGATCGGTGACAAGGTTGGGATCAGATCTCCACGCTCATCAAGCTTGTCTAGATCCGGATAGCGGCCCAAAAAAGGATGCCGAACATCGTCTCCATAGAAAAAGGCCACAGAAGCGCTGCCGTGATCAGTGCCGCGGGATGCATTTTCACGAAAACGCCGGCCAAACTCACTGGCCGCCATCAAGGTGACTTGAGGCCGTCGAGGCATCTGCTGAAGACCAAAATCAAGCGCAACCAGAGACTCCGCCAATTGACTCAAAACTCGGGCATGACGGAGCGCTTGATTGGCATGCGTATCAAAGCCACCTAAAGCCATTTGCAGCACCGGTGGGCAGATCCCACTGCCGATCAGCCGCAAGGCCAGGCCCACCTGTTGACCTAATGCTCCGCGCGGAAGTTTCAGTCCGCTTGGCAAGTCAACCAAATGCTTGCGTAAACGGGTTAAAGCAAGTTCACCTTGAAGCTCCAGCTCCAACAGCCTCCTCAGGATCGGGCTGTCCTTTTCTTGATCAGGGCTGAGAGCATCCGACGATCTTCGTCGCAATTGAGCATGTGAAAGCTGCAGGGCCAAAGCCTCTCCGCCCTCCATCGCAGCACATCCAGACGCATGCAGTGCAACCAAAGGGCCATTCGTTCTTCCTGCATCAAAGGCCCGTGCCAACCAGCCGGCACCCACGCCATCGAGACGAGCTGTCGCCCATTGATCGGAAGCTTTGAAATGACTTCGATTGGGTTGATCCCAACCAACCCCGAGCGCAAAACCTAAACGCCTCTGCCGCCACAACTCCATCAAAGGACTTAAAGCTGGGTGAAGGGCTAAGCCATGACCGAGCACTGAAGCGTCAGAGGAGATAGCCAGTGAAGGACGGGCTTTCTGATACAGGGGATTTCCGATCGGCACCACAGTGTTCACCCCATCATTCCCGCCTTGCAGATCCAACACGACCAGAACGTGATCATGGGGCGTCGACGTTGATGCAGGCTCAGAGGACAGTGCCGAATAGGCCAATGCCGCCCCAGTACCGCAAGCCAAACCTTGAAGAAGGGTGCGCCGCTTCATCTCAAGACAATTGCCATACAGGATCACTGAACAACTGAGCCAAGGTTTCTCGATCAGGTTCAACTGGCAAGGTCATCGTCAATGGAGCCCTACCCGTAAGCGAATTGTCCAAGCGTGAAGGTAGGGAACGCGTATCCCACACTTCTTCATCACGAAGCAGTTGGAGAATGGTGCGTCTCCTCGCTTGAAGCCAGCGCAAGTTGATCCATTGTTCATTCACAGGCCAACCCGCAACATTCGGCGGCTCAAAAGGTGCCTGACCCATGGCCCGAAGTCCACGCAAACTCAACGCAATCGCATCAGAGTGGCGACTACCGATCACCCGCAAACTGCGCGTCACTAAATCGAGTGGATCTGACAGCCTCAAACCAATATTGCGACTTTGCTTCGCCTCTGGACTCATCCGAAGTTCAGACATCAACCAGGGAAGAGATAGCCCCTGAATGCGCCAAGTGCGCCCCAACTCTTGAAGTCGTTGCGCTGGCGGAATCGTACCGATTAGATAACGCCAAACTCTCCGAGCGATGAACTCTGCAGTCGTTGGCTGCTGTGCCAACCATTGAGCTAATGAGACAGCATCAAAAGCAGCCGTCTTACCCAGCACAGTTTTTTGACCCAAATCGTGCCGGTGAGGGACAAGCTCCAACTCTCCTTTTTGATTTAAACGATATCCAGTGAGAGCTCGTGCTGCCTCACTCACATCACTTTCACTGAAATTTCCTTCTCCCACAGAGAAAAGTTCCAATAATTCCCGTGAAAAATTCTCATTAGGATGACGCCGATGATTCGCCGGTCCATTGAGAGAAATCTGCAGAGCTGGATTGGTCACCATGGCCACCAATAAATCTGAATAAGTAGCATCTAGTTCTCCACTAATGGCATCAATTTGGCCAACCAAAAGACTCGGATCAGGAAGTTGTCGCCAATGCACTGGGAAAACACCTAACCAAAGCTGCACATCCCAAGAGCGTTGTTGCTCCGGTCCCCAGGTCAGTCGCTGCAGCCAAGCTTCTTTCAAAGCCTTTGCAGATTGACGCTTGCAGCTTCCCCTTTGATCTCTTGGTAGATCTCTACAGAAGACAGGCGTGGTGTCCATCACTCCACTGTGACGCTCTTGGCCAAATTGCGTGGCTGGTCCACATCCAGGCCGCGATAGGCCGCAATATGATAACTCAGCAATTGCATCGGCACCACGGTGAGCAGGGGACTCACCCACTCGCTCACTTCAGGCACGGGCAAGAGCGCGTCAAACAACTCGGTGTCGGGGCCTTCCGGCGCCACACCGATCATTTGCGCGTCGCGGGCTTTGGCCTCCTGGGCGTTGCTCAGGACCTTCTCAAACACGGGGCCAGGCATCGCAATCGACACCACCGGCACGTGCGAATCGAGCAGGGCGATTGGCCCATGCTTCATCTCCCCAGCTGGATAGCCTTCAGCATGGATGTAGCTGATTTCCTTGAGCTTGAGGGCACCCTCGAGGGCAATCGGGTAGTTAATTCCGCGGCCCAAGAAAATCACATCCTGAGTTTCAGCAAAGCGGTGCGCCAGAGCTTCTGAGCCCTTGTCGTGATGCTCCACCAGACGCTCCAGCTGTTCCGGCAAAGCCCGCAGTTCTTCGAGCAATGCGCTGATTTCAGCCTCAGAGCGATGCCCGCGCCTTGCCGCAAAGGCAACCGCCAGGCCATAGAACGCCAACAGCTGACCCAGGAAGGTTTTGGTGGCCGCCACCCCCACCTCAATCCCCGCACCAATATCAAGGATGTAGGGCACCTGCCGGGCTAAGGAACTCTCGGTGCGATTGGTCACGCCAAGCTGCTTCGCGGCATAGACGGGCTGGCCATAAGCCTCCCGTCGCTTGGCATCCATGCTGAGCGCCGCCAGCGTGTCGGCCGTTTCTCCAGACTGCGTCACCCCAATCGTGAGGGTGTGGGGCGCCAGTGGTGGTGGGGCATAACGAAACTCACTGGCATAAAACACCGAGGCGGGAAGTCCTGCGAATTGCTCAAGCAGGTACGCCCCCACCAGAGCGGCGTGGCGACTGGTGCCGCAGGCCAAAATTTGGATGCGCTCCACCCCTTCGTAGAAGGATTCATCAAAAGGAAGTGCCACCGGATTGCTTACCGGCAGCCCCACGGGCAGATGCCGTTCGACCCAGAGCCGCGCCGTTTCTGGCTGCTCATGGATTTCCTTCAACATGAAGTGGCGGAAGTGGCGCTTGTCGGCGATGTGATCCGACCCACTCAGCGTGGTTGGCATGCGCTGTTGCCGCGCCCCATCCGCGTCATACAGCTCGATCCCAAGCGGACTGAGCAGCGCGACTTCGCCGTCTTCCATCGGCAGAATCGTGCGCGTGAATCCCGCCAAGGCAGGCGTGTCACTGGCACAAAGGAACTCCCCTTCCCCAAGCCCAATCAAAAGCGGTGCCGCTTTGCGTGCCACCACCAACGCTCCTGGCGCATCTGCCCAAAGCACCGCCAAGGCATAAGCCCCTTGCAGCCGGGGCAACACGGTCTGCACAGCTTCTAACAGTATTTGGCCGTTTCCAGCTCCTTCGCCTGCCCCCATCAACTGCAATTGCGCTGCAATCAGGTGGGGAATCACCTCGGTGTCGGTTTCCGACTGAAAGCTCACACCCGCAGCCGTGAGCTCTTCTCGCAAAGCCCGGTGGTTTTCAATGATCCCGTTCTGAACGACCGCAACCCTGCCGCTTCCATCACGGTGGGGGTGGGCGTTGTGCTCCTCAGGCTTGCCATGGGTCGCCCAGCGGGTATGGCCGATCCCGCAAAGCCCTGGCGCACCGTCACGGTCCACACGAACGGTGAGGTTGTTCAGCTTTCCTTTGGCGCGAAGGCAGTGCAAATCCTTGCCCTGCAACGTGGCGATGCCCGCTGAGTCGTAGCCGCGGTACTCCAGCTGGCGAAGTCCTTCCAGGAGGAGCGGTGCCGCGTCTCGCGAACCGATCACCGCAACGATGCCGCACATAAAAAAAAACCCGGCTTAGCCGGGCTGATCGAATGGGTATTGAGCCAAATTCAGTAGGACAAGCCCATGCTTCGACTGGTTTCGTCCCCGAGATACACCCGGATACTGAGGAAGTCTGTGGGGCAGGCGGTCTCACAACGCTTGCAGCCCACACAATCCTCTGTGCGCGGGGATGAGGCAATTTGGCCCGCCTTGCAGCCGTCCCAAGGCACCATTTCAAGGACGTCCAGGGGACAAGCACGCACACATTGCGTGCAACCGATGCAGGTGTCGTAGATCTTGACGGCGTGGGACATGTGCCCGTTCCGATGCGGATGACTTGAAATCAAGGTACCCGTCGCGGGTGCCACTGAGCCATTCACGCAGGCACGCCGTCACCGTTGTTAACGCCACGAGGTGACACATGGGCCAAGCCCGTAAGATGCGGCGTCACGTCTGCACGGCCATGTCCCAGGAATCGATCCTCGAAAAAGTCCGTTCGATCGTTACGGAGCAGCTCAGCGTTGATGCCGGCGAAGTCAAACCTGAGTCCAACTTTCAGAACGATCTGGGAGCGGATTCACTCGACACCGTCGAGTTGGTGATGGCTCTTGAGGAAGCCTTCGACATCGAAATTCCCGATGAAGCCGCCGAAGGAATTGCCACGGTCGGCGATGCCGTCAAATACATCGAAGACAAGCAAGCCTGAGGATCTGCATGGTGGAGGGTCTCCAGCGCGTCGTGGTCACGGGCCTCGGTGCTGTTACACCGATCGGCAATACCGTCGCCGACTATTGGGAGGGCTTGACCTCCGCAAAGAACGGCGTCGAAGCGATCACCTTGTTTGATGCAGCGCAGCACGCCTGTCGCTTCGCTGCTGAAGTCAAGAATTTCGATCCCAGCGGCTTCATTGAGCCCAAAGACGCCAAACGCTGGGATCGTTTCTGCAAGTTCGGCGTGGTGGCGGCTAAGCAGGCCCTCGCCGACTCCGGCCTCACGATCACTCCAGACAATGCCCATCGCATTGGCGTCAGCATCGGCTCTGGGGTGGGCGGGCTGCTCACCATGGAAACCCAGGCCCATGTCTTGAAAGACAAAGCTCCGGGTCGCGTCAGCCCGTTCACGGTGCCGATGATGATCCCGAACATGGCCACAGGGCTCGCCGCGATCGCTCTCGGAGCCCAAGGTCCGAGTTCCGCCGTGGCCACCGCCTGTGCCGCAGGCTCCAATGCCATCGGCGATGCCTTCCAGCTCTTGCAGTTGGGCAAGGCGGACGTGATGATCTGCGGCGGTGCCGAATCAGCGATCACGCCGCTGGGGGTTGCCGGATTTGCCAGTGCCAAGGCGCTCTCGTTCCGGAACGACGATCCCGCCAGTGCGAGTCGACCTTTCGACAAAACCAGGGATGGCTTCGTGATCGGAGAAGGTTCAGGGATTTTGGTCCTTGAAACCCTGGCCCATGCCGAGGCACGGGGTGCCACGATTTTGGCCGAAATCGTGGGTTACGGCACCACCTGCGACGCTCACCACATCACCTCACCCACGCCAGGCGGCGTCGGTGGCGCCGCTGCGATGCGCCTCGCTCTTGAAGATGGCGGAATCTCAGCTGACAGCGTGGACTACGTCAACGCCCACGGCACCAGCACTCCGGCCAACGACAGCAACGAAACCGCAGCGATCAAAAGTGCTCTTGGCAGTCGTGCCAAAGACATTCCGGTGAGTTCCACCAAGTCGATGACGGGCCACTTGCTTGGAGGCTCAGGCGGCATTGAAGCTGTGGCCTGTGTGCTAACCCTGCGCAACGGCGTCGTGCCCCCCACCATCAACTACAACAATCCGGACCCCGATTGTGATCTGGATATTGTGCCGAACACAGCCCGTGAACTAACACTAGGAACAGTGCTGTCCAACTCCTTCGGCTTCGGCGGTCACAACGTCTGCCTCGCCTTCCGACGCATGAGCTAACACCAAGCTCAGCCCAATCCCCCCTCGTCCCCCTTCTCTTCACTCCATGGCCGCCGCAACCGCTTCTCTCGACACGCTCTGCGTCAACAGCATCCGCATGCTGGCCGTTGATGCCGTCAACAAATCCAATAGCGGTCACCCCGGTTTGCCCATGGGCTGCGCACCGATGGGGTACGCCTTGTGGGACAAATTTTTGAAGCACAACCCCAAAAACCCCAAGTGGTTTAACCGCGACCGTTTTGTGCTGTCAGCAGGCCATGGCTGCATGCTGCAATACGCCCTCCTGCACCTCACCGGCTACGACTCGGTGAGCATCGACGACATCAAGCAATTCCGGCAGTGGGGCTCGAAAACACCAGGCCACCCAGAAACATTTGAAACCCCTGGCATTGAAGTCACCACTGGCCCGCTTGGAGCAGGCATCTCGAATGCCGTGGGCCTGGCGATCGCCGAATCCCACCTAGGCGCCAAATTCAACAAGGCCGACGCCAAGGTTGTGGACCACTTCACCTACGTGATCATGGGTGATGGCTGCAATCAGGAAGGCGTGGCCTCAGAAGCTGCCTCCCTGGCCGGTCACCTCAAGCTGGGCAAATTGATTGCCCTCTACGACGACAATCACATCACCATCGACGGACGCACCGATGTGTCGTTCACCGAGGACGTTCTCAAGCGCTACGAGGCCTACGGCTGGCACGTGCAACACGTGGCCGACGGCGACACCGACGTGAACGCCATTGCCAAGGCCATTGAGGCGGCAAAAGCCGTGAGCGACAAACCATCGATCATCAAGGTGACCACCACCATCGGCTTCGGCTCACCCAATAAGAGTGATACGGCTGGAGTCCATGGCGCCCCTCTTGGCGAAGAAGAAGCGGAGCTCACCCGCAAACAGCTGGGCTGGACCCATGGGCCCTTCGAAATTCCTCAGGAGGCCTACGACCAATACCGTCAGGCGGTGGAGCGTGGCGCTTCCCAGGAAGCCGAGTGGAATCAGGCCTTGGCGACCTACCGCAGCAAGTACCCCACAGAAGCGGCTGAATTTGAGCGCATGCTGCGCGGCGAGCTTCCCCAGGGCTGGGACAAGAACCTGCCCACCTACACAGCGGACGACAAAGGTCTGGCCACCCGCAAACATTCCCAGATTTGCCTCGGAGCCCTAGGAGCCACAATCCCCGAATTAATCGGCGGCTCCGCTGACCTCACCCACTCCAACTACACCGACATCGCCGGAGAAACAGGCTCCTATCAGCCCGAAACTCCAGAAAAGCGCTACTTGCACTTTGGTGTGCGCGAGCACGCGATGGCGGCCGTCCTCAATGGCATCGCTTATCACAACAGCGGCTTAATCCCCTACGGCGGCACCTTCCTGGTGTTTGCCGATTACATGCGTGGTTCCATGCGCTTGTCAGCACTGAGCATGCTTGGTGTGATTTACGTGCTTACTCACGATTCGATCGGTGTGGGTGAGGACGGCCCCACCCACCAGCCGATCGAAACCATCCCATCGCTTCGCGCCATGCCTGGGATGCTGGTGTTCCGTCCTGGTGACGGCAACGAAACCAGTGGTGCCTACAAAGTTGCGATCGAGAATCGCAACCGCCCAAGCGCCATGTGCCTCAGCCGCCAGGGAATGGCGAATCAGGCCAACTCCTCAATCGACAAAGTCGCTTTTGGCGGTTACGTCTTAGACGACTGTGCAGGAACACCCGATCTCATTTTGATCGGAACCGGCACCGAACTCGATCTCTGCGTCCAAGCCGCTAAACAGCTCACATCAGAGGGCAAAAAAGTACGTGTGGTCTCGATGCCATGCGTCGAGCTCTACGACGAACAAAGCGATGCTTACAAAGAAGACGTTCTTCCCAACGCCGTACGCAAACGGATCGTGGTGGAAGCCGCTGAAACCTTTGGCTGGCACCGCTTCATCGGCCTCGATGGCGATAGTGTCACCATGAATCGCTTCGGCGCATCTGCTCCCGGCGGCACCTGCATGGAGAAATTCGGCTTCACTGTGGAAAACGTGGTGAGCAAATCCAAAGCTCTTCTGAGCTAAGTCCTCACACAGCAACAACAAATCACTCCAAGCCTGCAATCCATTAGCAGGCTTTTTTATTGGCAATTTATCAATACAAGTCGATCTGCTCCAGACAAAATCGCAACCAAAGGAACCGATTTAAAGTTGCCGAATCAAAGAAACAAACAGTCAAGAATGATCAGGTCAGGACAACCCATAAGCAAGAAACAATTCGTCCTGAACCTACTAGGAATCAATCAGCAAAGCAGTCAACTGAAGCCAACAAAGAAGCAGAGAGTCGCTGACATCCTTTGCCTCATCGTTGTGTGCCTGGGAGCTGGATACCTTGTCACCATGCAGGGCTTTGATTCCCTACCCCTCAATGCAGACTCTCTGGCACCATTCGAGGAAGCCAAAAGCCTTATCAACACTCCAGGCACCCATCTTTTCAACATCCACGTTTCACGGATCCCAAGCATCTTTCCAGACCTAGCAATCAATACTCTTTTACAAATCGTCCGACCAGACGCAGGCTTCCTTGAAATATTCAGCCTCTATTCCTGGTGCACATCATTTTTATTCTTGGCGCTAGCGACACTTCAAATCAATGAAATCAGGCCAAGGAAACAGACCTTAACCTCGAATGCAATCAAGATAAGCCTTGTCACCATAACCCTACTGAATATCAGCCATCAATTCAATATTGCCTATGCCCATGTCATCACTCCAGTTCACCATGGAGGGAATGCTCTCAATACTCTTCTCCTACTAACCCTATCCTTACGACTCCTCAAAAACCCGAAACAACGAGGGCTCAGAATTGCATTTACAAGCCTGATAGTCCTGGCAGCATTATCAAACAAACTTGCAATCTTTACCACAGCCCTGCCAGCAGCATTCATTTTCCTGGTTCATCTGCGTGGCAAGACGCGAAGAGATCTTTTAGTTCAATTGATCATCGCTACTTCTAGCGGATTATTCATTGGAAGCCTCTTAAACGAGCAGTGCGCCTCAGCAGTATTTAACCTATCGAACACATTCATCTCCTTCAAGCAGTACTTTCAAATCAGCTGGATCACACTGGCCAGTGCATTCCTATCCATTGCATCACTTCTCTACTGCTATAAAGAAAGATCAGGACTAGCAAAAGCAACTAGTGCTGGACTGACTGCCATCTCTTTGAGCAGTCTGTCCTATTTTCTCTATCTGCCAATTCTGACGGGACGCGGGCAAGCACCTCTTCGCTATATCTGCATTCCCTATCTACTGATCGTCGTCTTCATCGTTTTTTATATCGACAGAAGCACCACAAAGAAACAAGCAACTGGATTGATTGCACTGATGATCATCACCATTGTTTCCTTCCAATCACCAGTTGGACCATACCTCAACTTGACAACTCACCAATCATTAAAACAAGACCTAATCGATAGAAGCGAACGTATTGATCGCTTTAAGTACGATGCAGCAGAATTTATACAAACGAAGGGCTACGCCTCCTACCTAGGACTTGGCGAATACTGGATGACAGGAGCTACATTAATATCTAATTCTAAGATCAGCCTAATCCCGATCCTGAAAGATGGAAAACCTGATTTCTGGGGTGCAACACCACAAGACATCCGAGAGCAAATAAAACCCATCAAGGGGAATAAGGCTTATGTTCTATCAAATGACGACAGCTTTATAAAAAAACTTGAAAAGCAGTACGGACTACCAATGCTGACGTGGAATTATGACAATGAAACGAGGGAGTTCACGCAGGAAGAAATCGATACAAGCAATCGACTCCTCATTTACAACAACAAGGTAATTTTCAATCGTATCAACAAGAAAGCCAAGCATTTCAAACGTCAATGCAATCAATCCCTCCCTAACTACAGAAAAAGGTGAATCTCTTCACAACAACCAATCAATAAAAGTCATTTCTGTAGGGAGCTACAGCTGTCCTTCCTACCAAGGCCAGCATAAAATCACGATACTCAGGGCTTAAGTCGTCAACAGAATGGTTACCCCGAAGGAAGCAAAGAGACGTACCAACATCGTCACGAGCCTGCTGGGCATTAATCAGTCACGGGAGGAGCCAAATCGCACGAGAGAGATAATCATCGCGGATTATCTGTGTCTAATCCTGGTGTGCATAGGTGCTGGATACCTGGCCACTCTTCAAGGCTTTGATTCGCTGCCACTCAATGCTGATGCACTAGCACCCTTTGAAGAAGCAAAAAGCTTAATCAGCAATCCAAAAACCAATCTTTTTAACATCCACGTTTCAAGAATAGCGAGTATTTTTCCAGATCTCACAATCAATACGATGCTACAGCTGATCTTTTCAAAAGCCGGATTTCTAGAAATCTTCAGCCTTTATGCGTGGTGTGCATCCTCACTATTCTTACTGCTTGCAACACTCCTCACGAACACAATTAAACAGGGCAAACAACTGTTAACAGCAGACTCCATTAAAATAAGCCTGGTCACAATATTCCTTCTAAACATAAGCAATCCGTTTAATATTGCCTACTCACATTTTATTACTCCCGCCCATCATGGCGGCAATGTTCTCAATACACTACTCATACTCACGCTAGCCGTCTTCTCTATAGGAGCAGCCAACAAGCGAGGGCTTCACATTCTTTTAAGTGGCCTAATAGTACTCGCCACACTGTCCAATAAGATGGCTATTTTTACAGCAGTATTTCCTACAATATCAATATTCATTGTATATCTACAGGGCACGCAACGAAGAAATCATCTAATCACAGTACTCCTATCGAGCTTAGTAGGGGTCTTCATAGGGAGCCTATTTAATGAGCAATGCGCAACACCTGAGTTCAACCTTTCAGGAACACTATCAGCCATCCAACAATACTTTCAAATCAGCTGGATCACACCTGCAAGCGCTGTGATCGCAGCTGGATCGATCCTCTATGTCCTAACAGCAAGAACATCTCGCTTTAATCTTCCCAAACAAACCGCCGCAGGACTCCTTGCAATCTCAACGAGCAGCCTCTCATACTTTATATATCTTCCAATGCTTACAAGTAGTGGAGAAGCACCACTCCGATACATTTGCATTGCCTACGCCTTAATAACTGTCTACCTGGTTTTTTATGCCAACAAGATCGGGGAACAACGACCAACCATCATCCTTGTGTTGTTGCTGGTTGCTACATTAATTTCGTTTCAGCATCCAGATCGACCTGCAATAAATATGGACGGGAAGCTATCATTAAAACAAGAGCTATTAGACAGAAGCAAACGAATAGAACCGTTTAAGAATGATGCGGCAAACTTTATCAATCAGATGGGATATGATTCATACCTAGGGTTAGGAGATTATTGGATGTCGGGTGCCACCCTAGCAAGCAACTCTAAAATAAATGTTGTTGCCATTCACTCCACAGGACTTCCTGACTTCTGGGGAGCAACACCACAAGATATACGCAGGCAAATAAAACCTCTCAACAAAGAGAAAACCTACCTGCTTACCGAAGACAATGCATTCAAAGAGAAATTTGAGGACAAGTATGGTGCTCCTACTGAGACATGGAACTACAACAATGAGGAGAGAAGATTCACGACAAAGCCGATCCAAACAAGCCAAAGACTGCAAATCTATGACAATCCAGATATTTACAATAGAGTCAGGAGGCACTCTAAAAAGTTCAAACGCCAATGCAATCCATCTCTACCAAAATACAGGGTTAGATGAAAGTTAAGCAGTGACCAATGCAGAAGAATGTGAATGCAAAACAAAATCTACCCAATACTAATTGGGGTCCACAAAATGCATCGAAATAAATAGCGGCCTAGTGAGACAGCTCTTTATCGCTACTTCTACAATTATTAAACCAGTTCAGACTTCAAAGCGAGAAATTCAGTTACTGGCTGCGCAGGATTCTTAAGCTCTCACTTCTTAGTTGACAGACTGATGCAGACGGATGAATAAGTCATCTGCCTAGACGACTACTTAACCGGTAGGAAAATTAATATCCAGTCCTGGATTGGCCATCCTAATTTCGAGCTAATCCGCCACGACGTTACTGAACCAATCAAGCTTGAGATCGATCGGATTTGGCATCTTGCATGCCCAACTTCACCCATCCATTACCAATTTAATCCGGTAATGACAGCGAAGACAAGCTTTTTAAGCACCTACAACATGCTGGGCTTGGCTCGACGAACCAAAGCACGCTTACTACTAGCGAGCACTAGTGAAGTATATGGCGATCCAAAAGTGCATCCACAACAGGAAAGCTATAGGAGCTCAGTGATCACCATCGGAGTGGGAGTTGTTATGACAAAGGCAAGCTCATTGTAGAAACACTCTGCATGGATTACAAGCGAATGCATGGAACAGAAATACGCATTAGCCGTATCATTAATACCTACTGACCAAGAAGTTACCCAATGATAGGCGTGTTGTCAGCAACTTCATTGTGCAAGCACTCCGTGGCGAAGCATTAACAATTCATGGGAATAGGCAACAAGCTCGTTCTTTTTGCTATGTAGACGATTTAATCGAAGGATTGATCAGGCTTATGAATAGCGACTACAGAAGGCCAATCAATATCGGCAATCAAAATGAATTCACAATTTTAGAACTCGCCGAACTAATTAGACAAAAAAGTCAATCGATCACTTTCGATTGCTCACAGAGATTTGCCTGTGGATGATCCCATACAAAGGCAGCCGATCATTGAACCGGCTACAAATCAATTGCATTAGCAGCCAACGATAAAACTTGAGACTGGGATGGATCAAACAATAAACTACTTCAAAGGCAAACTTAAAATCAGTCCAAACTGACGGAAAATGCACTGAATCTCAAATCAATCCTTAGAGTAAGCATCACATCCATTGACTATATTTTAACTTTATCCAATCACATTCCCACTCACCAAAGCAATCTTTTATGCTGGCAGGTTGACCAAGGCCAACCTGCCTCAACCTCAGGATTCCTTCTGTTGCTTCACACCAGCTAATTCACCAGCACCACTTTTCGCCTTCAGCACATCTTCCAAGCCAGCAAGATCCTCATCGGTGATCTTGGTTTGCATCGGGCAGTGCTTGGGCCCGCACATCGAGCAGAACTCAGCTTGTTTGTAGATGTCTGCTGGCAGGGTTTCATCGTGATACTCCTTCGCACGCTCAGGATCTAAAGACAACTCAAACTGCTTGTTCCAGTCAAAGTTGTAACGGGCCCGGCTCAGTTCATCATCACGATCCCTCGCACCAGGACGATGACGAGCGATATCAGCAGCATGAGCTGCAATCTTGTAGGCAATCAGCCCCTCGCGCACATCTTCTGCATTGGGAAGACCAAGGTGCTCCTTCGGCGTCACGTAGCAAAGCATCGCGGTGCCGTGCCAACCGGCCATCGCCGCACCAATCGCTGAGGTGATGTGGTCGTAGCCAGGAGCGATATCGGTCACCAACGGACCGAGCACATAGAAGGGCGCTTCATCGCACTCCTCCATTTGCTTTTTCACGTTGAATTCAATTTGATCCAGGGGCACATGGCCTGGACCCTCCACCATCACTTGCACGTCGTGCTTCCAAGCCCGGCGGGTGAGCTCACCGAGCGTTTTCAGTTCAGCGAGCTGGGCCGCATCGGAAGCATCATGCTGGCAACCAGGACGCAAGGAATCTCCTAAGGAGAAGGTGCAGTCGTAGCGCTTAAAAATCTCGCAAATGTCGTCAAAACGCGTGAACAAAGGATTTTGACGGTGGTGATACAACATCCACTGGGCCAAAATTCCGCCGCCTCGGCTCACAATTCCGGTGAGACGTCCCTTCACTTTGGGGAGATGTTCAATCAACAGGCCAGCATGAATCGTCTGGTAATCAACGCCCTGTTGGCAATGCTTTTCGATGATGTGCAGGAAGTCATCTTCATCGAGTTTCTCGATCGAGCCGTGCACACTTTCCAAGGCCTGATACACAGGCACCGTGCCAATCGGAACGGATGAGGCGCCAATAATTGCCGTCCGCACTTCATCCAGGTTCACGCCGCCAGTGGACAGATCCATCACGGTGTCGGCGCCATATTTCACAGCCAACTTCAGCTTGTTCACCTCCTCCGCTGCATCCGACGCATTGGGAGACGCACCAATGTTGGCGTTCACCTTGCACTTGCTGGCGATGCCGATCGCCATCGGCTCCAAATTGGTGTGATTGACATTGGCGGGAATGATCATCCGACCGCGCGCCACCTCTTCCATCACGAGGGATTCCGGAAGGTTCTCGATCGTGGCCACATAGGCCATTTCCTCCGTCACCACACCCTTACGGGCGTAATGCATCTGAGACACATTGGCCTGGCCCTTGCGAGCGGAAACCCATTCAGTACGCATGTCCTTGGCAGCAGCGGGATTGCCAGGAGCCGACCAAACAGCCGAAGATCACATCGTTCACTTCCCTGCGCCGGCATGACCCGGATCAAGTTCAGAGGGTGTGATCTCAGCCCCAACGATCGCAAGGAAAGACAGGGCACCCCTAGTGGTCTTTGAAAGCTAGCAACGCTTTTCAGGTCTGGTGCACTTCTGCTTTCAGGGCTGCAAACCATTCAGGGCAGCAGCCACTACACGGTGATCCGCGTCCTGCTGCAACGGCTGAAGCAGCCCCCTTGCTTCAGATCCATGGGCATCTCCGCCCTGCTCACGCACCACCCGGGCCAAGATTTCCGCACCACTCACCCGCACAGTTCCGTCGGCGTCGGCGATCGCTTGCCTGCCGAGATCCAGCAGCCAAGACGGGTTGATTCCAGGTTGCTCAGCGAGAGCGGAGAGAATGCTGCAACGCACCAGCCAAGCGCCATCCTTCGCGAAGCTGTCGCGCAACAGGGGCCAGGATCGCTCCACCCCGTAGCTCGCCAAGGCATTCGCCGCTTCAGCGCGCACATTGGGATCTTCGTCTGTCGAGACCAGACGCGTCAGCACCTCCCAGCCCTGCTCATTGCGCCGGTAACCCAGGCCGCTGCAGCTCAGGGAGCGCACTAAAAATGCCTGTTGCTCACTCCCCAAAATCAGCAGGGGGATCACAACACTGTCGTTGTCTGAATCGGGCAGCGCTCGCAATTTCGCGAGGGCTGGCATCGCTTGCACTGGGTCACCCGACGCGATCGCTACGCGCAGCTCCTCAGGGTTGGGTGCGGTCTGTTCAGGGGTGCTACTGGCCATCTCAATCCTCCTGAGAACGGGTGGTGCGCAAGGCGATCAACAACTGATGGCGGCGCTGACGACGGCCCACCACGGCATGGATCACCAAACCAGATCCCACAAGGATGGCAGGAAGTGCTTGCCAGCTGTCGGGCCCCTCTCGCTGCAGCATTGCCGACACGCCAAGCAGCACCATCAGCGGTGCCGCCAGAGACAACACGATGTGGATCCTTGTCCTGGATTGACGGCTCATGGTGTGGGAGTCCAGGCCAACATCGCAGCGGTTAACACCTGCACACCCACGCCCAGGGCCCCTTCCTCAGGATTGAAATGGCCGTTGTGGAGCGCTGCACATCCATCAGGACCCGCCACCCCCAGGCGAAACATGCTGCCGGGGACATCCTGCAACAGTTCGGCAAAATCCTCGGCGCCAAGAGAAGGCTGCTCAAGGCGTTGCACTTGATCTGCCCCCAATTGCTCAACGGCACTGCGCTCGAGCAAGGCAGTGAGGGCGGGATCGTTACGAACCGGGGGTGCAATGCAGCGATAGCGAACCCGGGCGCTGGCACCAAAGCTCCCGCAAATGGCTTGCACCGTCTCCTCAATCCAAGCTGGTAAGCGTTCATGGAGGTCTGCGCAGAGGCAGCGAACCGTGCCGAGGAGCGTGACCCGATCAGCGATCACGTTGAAGGCTTTGCCCCCCTCGATTTTTCCAAAGCTCACCACCACCGGATGCAGGGCATCCAAGCGACGACTGATCGCCTCCTGCAATCCCGACACCACCCGGGCTGCGATCCAAATCGCATCGACTGATTGATGGGGCCGCGCGCCATGGCCGCCTTCACCGATCACCTCGATTTCCAGTTCTCCCGCAGCAGCCGTCAGGCTGCCGCTGCGTACACCGATCGTGCCCACCGGCAATGAGGGGAACACATGCACGCCAAACAGGGCGTTGAGCCCATCAGTGGCGCCGTCAGCGCGCATCCAGCGGGCCCCTTGGGCAAGCTCCTCAGCAGGCTGAAACAACAGGCGCATCCCCACGGGCAAGGACGACTCCTGCGCCAACAAACGCGCAACCCCCAGTCCAATACAGCTGTGAATGTCATGACCGCAGGCGTGCATGACTCCCTGCCGCAAGGAGGCATAGGCCAAACCCGTGCGCTCCTCTACGGGTAACGCGTCCATATCTACGCGCAAACCCAACTGGGGCCCACTTTGAGGCCCCAGTTCCGCCATCACCCCGGTGCGCCCCACCCCTTCTCGCACACGCCAGCCGCACTGACGCAACTCTCCAGAAATCAAGGCCGCGGTCTGGTGCTCTTCCCCACTCAGTTCCGGATGGGAATGCAGATGGCGTCGCAACTCGATCAACGCGGGCAAGATCGCCTCAAGCCTGGCTTTAAGAAGAGGATTGGTGGTGGTGGTCATGGACTTTCCAAAGCCAGAAAACGCTGTAAATCAGCAACAGGTCGTGGAGGCCAACGACGCACCTCTAGCAACCAATCGGCCTCGCGATAACTCGGATCCAAGCCGGAAGCCGCCGCCCAATTGCTTTCAGCTTCCCCCTTAGAGCCCCGGATCCAAAGCAGAGCACTCAAGCCAGCCCGCGCATCCGCAAACATTGGATAACGACGGATCAAGTTGCGCATCTCCCGCTCAGCTTCTTCAAAAGCTTCGAGTTGGTAAAGGGCCAACGCCCTGCTGGAGCGCGCCATTGCAAACCCAGGACGGGCCTCAGCGGCGCGCCCATAGAGGGCTTCAGCGGATTCCCAATCACCTTCAGAGCCGCGCACGTTGCCGAGGTTGTAGAGCGCTGAAGCATCTTGAGGATCCCGCTTCAAAATCCAGTTGTAATCCTGCTCGGCTGCCGTCCAATCCTGTAAGGCCTCCTCAGCCGTGCCTCGATTGAGGTGGGGATCAGCTTCCTCTGGAGCGAGCTCAATCGCCTTGGTTTGATCGGCGATCGCCCCCTCGGTATCGCCTAAAACCAAACGCACATTGCCGCGGTTGCTCCAGGCAGCGGCGTCATCCGGAGCCAGCTCCAGCACCTGATCCCATCCCTCGAGGGCCTGCTGCGGGTCACCCTGACGGCTGAAGCGCAGGGCCTGTTCAAACAACTGACGGTGCTGATCCTTAGGAAGCGATTCAGCCAGAACCGGATCGGCACCCAGGAACAGCACGACCCCGAAGGCAACCAACAAGACGGAGAACCAACGCTTGAGATCCATGCTCATGCCGCATCTCCCTCATCCGCGGGCCAGCCCAGGTGGCCTCGGCCAGCAGCGGTCACCACCCGTCCACGGGGCGTGCGCTGAAGGAAACCGAGCTGCAGCAAGTAGGGCTCCACCACGGCTTCCAAGGTGGTGGGATCCTCGCCTAGCGCCGCGGCCAAGGTGTCGAGACCGACCGGGCCGCCTCCATGGGACTGAAGCAACAGCTCCAACAGGCGACGATCGCTGGCATCAAGGCCCTTGCCATCCACACGATGCAGGGTGAGTGCTTCATCCACCAATTGCACATCGATGCAGCCAAACACCTCACGCACACAGGCCACATCCCGCACCCGGCGCAGCAGGCGGTTGGCAATCCGAGGGGTGCCCCGACAACGGCGGGCAATCTCGGCGCAAGCCTCAGGCGAAAGCTGCAGCGCGAGCAAACCCGCAGCCCGCATCACGATCGCTTGCAAATCATCTTGGCCGTAAAACTCCAGGCGCTGAATCAGTCCAAAGCGATCGCGCAGGGGAGAACTCAGTGCACCGGCCCTTGTGGTGGCGCCCACCAGGGTGAAGGGCGGCAATTCCAGGGCTCGCGTTCGCGCCGTACTTCCCTTGCCAACGGTGAGATCCAGGCGCCGGTCTTCCATCGCTGGATAAAGGAGCTCTTCGGCAACGCGGGTGAGCCGATGAATTTCGTCGATGAACAACACCTCCTTCGGCTGCAAATTCACGAGCAAGCCAACAATGTCGCGAGGGCGCTCCAAGGCCGGAGCGCTGGTGATCCGGCAGGTGACCCCCAGTTCTTCCGCCAACACCATCGCCATCGTGGTTTTGCCCAAGCCGGGAGGGCCATAGAGCAACACATGGTCGAGGGCCTCACCCCTACCAATCGCCGCCTGAATGGCAATCCCCAACACCTGTTTGAGTTCACGCTGACCGATGTAATCGTCGAGACGCCGCGGCCTAAGACCGTCTTCCTTCGTGGCGCTCAGCTCGGCCGATTCATCATGTTGACGCGTTGCATCCACCACCCGCGACAGCTTCGGTCGGAGAGCTCCCTTGGAGGATCCAGCGTTGGAAGAAACAATCGCCATGGTCGAAGGGTACCGATAGCTGGATAAGGTCAGGAGACCGATCGGCCGTAGGGCCTGACGCGAGATGGGCAAGGGAGGCGGCAAAAAGAGTGCAGCGGCGAGAGCAGCGGCCAATCGCCTGCTGGCCGACAATCGGCTGGCAAGACACCAGTACGAAATCCTCGAAACCCTAGAAACGGGAATCGAACTTCTGGGGACTGAGGTGAAATCGGTGCGCGCGGGGCAAGCCAATCTGCGCGATGGCTTCTGCCTGATCAGGCGCGGAGAACTGCACCTCCACAACGTTCACATCTCCCCGCACACCCACGCCAGCCGCTATTTCAATCACGAGCCACTGCGGGTGAGGCGGCTACTCGCCCATCGCCGCGAAATCGACAAATTGCGCGGTCACCTGGAACAAAAAGGGCTTACCCTGATTCCTCTCAATTTGCACCTGCAGGGGTCATGGATCAAGGTGACCATCGGCCTGGGCAAGGGACGCAAGCTCCATGACAAACGGGCCGCTGCCAAAGACAAGCAGGTCAAGAAGGAAACACGGGAGGCCATCGCCCGCTACTGACCCCTCAGCCCTTCTGGCTCAGCGGAGGGCTCTTGGACCGCTTGCTCTTGGGCAGATGGTTCTTGGGAAACCTCCTCCTTCACGTCTGCTGGCTTCGGCCCAGGGGGTTCTGGTAAAGACTCCACCGGTCCCTGCGCTCCAGTCGCCGGATCGGCAATCGGATTGAGATCCACCCTTGGCAGCGGTTTCGACACGGCTTTCGGTGCAGGGGTCGGAGTCGGAAGATCCGCACGACAGGACAAGGTCAACAGGCCGGATGCGACACCTTCATTCGTCACGAGCACCTGCACAGGTGTGCCCACATCAGCCTCCAGGGTGACCACTCGCAAAGGGCCCCGTTCTGCAGCAACTGAGCCGTCAGCGGCATAGACGGTCATCTGCATCAACGGTGTTCCGTTAATCCCGAGCACCAGCCGACGATTGGCCGGCACCTGAATGGAAATCAGGCGCGCGCTATCGGCTGGTACCCGACTGGAAAGCACGGTGGCCATCTCAGCCCCTGCCTTCAATTTTTCAATCTTGACCTCCTCCAGACTGCGCAAGGCAGCGGCGTACCAAAGCTGCCGGAAGGGTTCTGGTGGCTTGGCACCCGAGGCCACACCTGGCAACAGGGTGTTGGCCGCCACGGAGACCAGCTGCTCCACCACCCTGTCATTCACCCCTTGCGTCACGAGGGCCTGACGTTGGGTCTGCCAATCTTTTTGATCGAGTTTCCCCAGGCGACGACGCAGCCCAGGAGGCAGCTGCTCCACCCTGGCTAGCCACTCGTTGGCCAACTCATTCCAAACCTGGCGCAGGGGAGCATCCTCAAGGGAATCACTGGGCAAGCGACCGCTCCGCTCCGGGAAACGGGCCAACAGGCTGGCATCCACAAGCTCCAGGAACCAGCTGCGGTCCACTTGCAACGCTCTCAATCGACTCAGCAGTTGTTGACGCTGATCCACTTCTGCAGGCGGCAGGCTGGCCGTCGGCGAGCGGCCCACCACATCACGCTCGGTGGATGGGACACCAGACGGGGCGTTACCCCGGCTGAGGAGGAACCAACCGATGGCCGTGCCCACCACCGCTGACATCAACAGGGCGATCACCACGGGCCATAGCCGTCCTTCCGCCGCCATTTGGCGCTCATCGGCGCGTTGACGCCGGCGAGGCTCAGGAGACGAGGGACCATCAGCCTCCGGCTCCACGCCAGGACGTTCAGGAGAGGGCAGCAGCACAGGCGCCAGCACAACCGTTCGTTCCGAACTCGGCATCGGCCCCGTCGATTCCGGCATGGGAACCGCTTTCAAGGCCTGCAAGACCTCCGCGGCCTGCTCAAAACGGCGACCTGGCAGCTCGCTCAGCATCCGTTCCAACACATCGCGGAAGCCCTCATGGAGTTCGAGCTCTGGGGGGCATGGCCATTCGCTGGCATCAGCGGGCAGCAAGGCCTCCGGGGCCCGTCCACTCAGCAACGTCAGTGCGGTCACGCCAAGAGCATGAACATCCATCCAGGGAGCGGCCAGCTCGCCGCGGCCTTGTGCCCTCGGGGCATAACCAGCCGTGGCTCCGAGGAGCGGGGCGGTGCCGAGTTTTTGAAGCAGGCCAAAATCCAGCAACAGCGGCAGCCCATCCTGATCCCGGCGAAGAAGATTGCTGGGATTGATGTCTCCATGGACCAGTCCCTTGCCATGGAGAACGCCTAACACTGGAAGAAGCTGACGCAACAGCAACAGCACTTCACCGCCACCGAACACCAGCTGACGCTCACGCCGCTGCTGCTGGATTTGGCCAAAGCTGGATCCTTCCTGCCACTCCCTCACCAGCCAGAGCGAATCCAAGTCCTCCAGCAGTCCTCCAAAGCGTGGGATCAGCGGATGGAGAACCGATTGCATGGCCGGCCAAAGCTGGCGAAAGCGGTCTTGCGCATCAGGATCCTGCAGCTGCCGCAGTGCCACTGGCGCATCTAAGGCCAACACATCCGTTCCACGCCAAAGCTGCCCCTGGGGTGCGGACGTGTCTGAGGTCAGACATTGATCCAAGCGGTAGCGCTCAGCCAGCAGCGTGCCGATCACAACGACATTGCCTAAATGGGCTGATGCTAGGGCGAGTTTTGGGAAAGCACCCGCAGCCTGGCCTCCCTAAGGTCACTATTTCGTGCATCAACCCGCCATGGACTCCGGCACGCTGATCCGCCGGCTGATGGACGTGCGCCGCACCAGCGAAGTGTTGATTGAGCCGCTTGAAGCCGAAGATCTCTGCCTCCAGGGCATGGCCGATGCGAGCCCCCCTAAATGGCATCTCGCCCACACCACCTGGTTTTTCGAAACCTTTGTTCTGATCCCCCACTGCCCTGGGTACGAGGGAGCCGATCCTCGCTGGAACTACTTATTCAATTCCTATTACGAAGCGGTTGGCCCTCGGCAACCCAGACCGCAGAGGGGTTTACTCAGCCGGCCGCCGATGAAAGAGGTGATCGCTTGGCGCCACAAAGTGGACCAGGCCCTGGAGGATCTGCTTCAAAGCAACGGCGACTCCCCTTCCCCCTGGCTGGAACTCGTCGAACTGGGCCTTCAACACGAGCAACAGCATCAGGAATTGATGTTGATGGATCTTCTCGATGCCTTCAGCCGTCAGCCCTTGGAACCGGCCTACCGAACGGATTGGCCGGAGCCCGAAGACTCTTCTCCTAACGGAACAACGGATGACCTAACAGCTCCCGTTTGGCTGCCCTGTGCGGGGGGCCTGGTGGAGATCGGCCAGGACATCGAGCCAAACAGCACCCACAACGCCCACCCCTTTCATTTCGACAATGAGGAACCCCGTCATCGCGTTTGGCTCGAGCCCTATGCCCTCGCGGATCGCTTGGTGAGCAACGGCGAGTACAAGGCCTTTATCGCGGACGGCGGCTATGAACGCCCCGAACTCTGGATGAGTGAAGGCTGGGCCATCCGCTCAGAGCGGCAATGGCAAGCACCGCGCTATTGGCGCCAAGAGTGGGATGAACAGAAGCGTGCTCAACAACAGCGAGACCCGTCAGCCTGGGCCTGGGAATTCACCCTGGCAGGCCGCTGCCCGTTGGAGGCCCATCGCCCGGTACGCCATCTCAGCTGGTTTGAAGCCGATGCCTATGCACGCTGGGCTGGATCTCGCCTACCAACGGAGGCCGAATGGGAGAGGGGCGCCAAGGAGCAGGGACTTCAGCTCATGCAAAGCCATGCTGAGCTTTGGCAATGGACAGCGAGTCCCTACAGGCCTTATCCCGGATTTCAGCCGGCCAAAGGAGCCGTTGGCGAGTACAACGGCAAGTTCATGACCTCCCAATTCGTGTTGCGGGGCAGCAGTCAGCTCACCCCGGATGGCCACTCCCGCAACACCTACCGGAACTTTTTTGCTCCTTCTAGCCGCTGGATGGCGGCTGGGCTGCGCTTGGCCCGATGACCACCACCTCTCAACAACCCGATTACACAACCGATCGAAAAACAGAACTGATCGACCTCCATCCGCCAGCAGCAGATATGGAACAGCTCGTCAGGATCGGGCTCAACCGTTGTCCCCGCCAGCTGCCGGCCTGGTTTCTCTATGACGAGGAGGGGTCACGCCTGTTCGATCGCATCTGTGAGCAACCCGAATACAGCCTGACTCGCACCGAAATTGCCCTGCTCGATTCGTCGGCCCCAGAGATTGCGGCCGCCATCGGTGAAGGGGTGATCGTGGAATTCGGTGCTGGCAGCGCCCAAAAAGTAGGCCCTCTTCTCGAGGCAGCCCATCCAGCCGCCTATGTAGCGCTGGACATCAGTGCCGAGCATCTACGCAAAGCCACCACTGCCCTGCAACAACGCCACCCAAGGGTGCCCATGCTGGGCATTTGCTGCGATCACAGCACGCTTTCATCCCTGCCTGAGCACCCATTGCTGCGAAAGCAACGGCGGATCGGCTTCTTCCCTGGCAGCTCGCTCGGCAATTTTGAACAGGACGATGCCATCCGCGTGCTGCGCCAGTTCAAGCAGTTGCTGAATGGGGGACCTCTCCTTCTTGGTCTTGACCAACCCAAGAGCAAGGTCCGCCTCGAAGCCGCCTACAACGATGCCGCTGGGATCTCAGCCGCCTTTGCACGCAACTTGCTGCATCGCCTCAATGCCGATTTGGGAGCAAATTTTGACCCCCAAGCCTTTTCGTACCAAGCGGGTTGGCAAGCCGAGCAACAACGCGTGCAGATGGCCTTGATCAGCCGCTGCGACCAAGTGGTCAGGATCGCCGGTGAGCGTTGGAGCTTCCAATGCGATGAACCCCTGATCACCGAATACAGCCTCAAGTACAGCCCTGAACGCGCTGTTGCGTTAGCGCAACAGGCCGGATGGCGCTGGCTGCGTCGCTGGCATGATCCAGAGGATGATCTCTCCTTGCATCTCTTAGAGCCCACAGACTGAGATCCAGACCTTCATCCCTGCTGAGCCATGAGTCGCGACGAGCAACGGGCCACCGTCCGCCTACAACGTGAAACCCTGATCGAAGAGCTGGAAACGGTCTACCGCAATGCCTTCGATCGCCTAGGCGCTCTCGAGCTGGGCGAGGGCTCGGTCGCCCGTCTCACCCAGCTGTTGCTGCGGTCACGGGAAGGGGCGATCAATCCGCTCGAGCAGGAGATCGAAGCTCCATTGATCACGCGCGCACCGGATCAAATCCCATGAGTCCCTCCTGGCTTGACAACCTCGAACGCAGCTTGGAAGAACGGCTTGAGCAGTTTTTGCGTAGCAATCCAAGCCAAGATCAACTTCTGCGCGAACAACATCTGCAAGACCGTCAAAGGGATCTTCACAACCGTCGCGGGCAACAGCAACTCCAAGCGAAGGAATTGCGCCGCCAGCTGCTCACGCTTGCTGAACAAGTCCAAGCCTGGACACAGCGTGGAGAGAAAGCACGTAGAGCTGGCGCCCTTGAACTTGGGCAACGGGCGGATCAGCACGTTGTCGCCTTGATGCAGCAAGGTCGTGAACTCTGGGAGGAGTTCGAGGCGCTTGGCCTTCAGTTCGCCGAACTCGAGGAGCAGCTCAACAGCCTGAAAACCCAGGAAAAGCAGTCAACATCTCGGCGAAGCCTTGATGAGGACTGGGCCCTCTTCGAAGCACAGCAAGAGATCGAAGAGCTGAGGCGCAGTAAAGGGCTCAGCTAAAAGGGCCTCAGCTCATCGCACGTGTCATCTCTCTCGATCAAGCCTTCGGGGCGGGTGGCTCAAGGCTCACATTTTCAGGCGGAGGAGTGGGATCTGGATCAGCAATCAGCATGTGCTGAAGCACGATCTCAGGACGCTCACTGTCACGCCAGCGGATGCGATAAGCGGGCATCTTGGTGCCTCGGCTCGTGGTCTGTTCCACGGGCTCCATCACCCATCCGCGACGGGACCGCCCCTGCGGATTGCGCTTGACCACCGCATCGGCGTGTTTGAAGCGGAAACCTACGCGCTCACCACTCATGGGAATTGGACCCTGCCACTGGGTTTAATTATCCATGCTGACAGGTCACCCCTCAGGTCGCATCAACGGAAAGGCAATCACATCCCGAATGGAGGGGCTATCCGTGAGCAGCATCACCAAGCGATCAATCCCGATTCCAAGTCCACCGGTGGGGGGCATCCCCACTTCCAGGGCCTGAATGAAATCCTCATCCACGCCGCTGGCTTCCACATCTCCTGCCGCACGGCGTTCCTGCTGGAGCTCCATGCGGCCTCTTTGATCCAAAGGATCCGTGAGCTCACTGAAGGCATTGGCCGTTTCTCGGCCCACGATGAACAACTCAAACCGCTCCACCAAACCTGGCTTGTTGCGATGTTTACGCGCAAGGGGGGAAATTTCCTGCGGGTAATCGAGCACAAAGGTTGGCTGGATCAAATTGGGTTCCACCGCATGCTCAAACGCTTCGTTCAAGAGCCGTCCGACCGTGTCGGCCTTATCCGGTGCAGGGAGATTCGCAGCTCGCATCGCCTCCACAGCCGCCTCACGGGTCTGGAAAGAGGCGAAATCCAGGCCGGTGGACTCCTGCACGAGTTCATGCATCGTGGCGCGCCTCCAGGACGGCGTCAGGTCCACCTCCACGCCCTGGTAGCTGATGCGGGTCGTCCCGCAAACCTGCTCACAAACCGAGGCGATCAGCTCTTCGGTGAGCGTCATCATGTCGTTGTAATCGGCATAAGCTTGATACACCTCCACCGAGGTGAATTCAGGGTTATGGCGCGTGCTCACCCCTTCGTTGCGAAAGATCCGTCCGAGCTCATACACCCGTTCAAATCCACCCACCACGAGACGTTTGAGATGGAGCTCCGTGGCAATCCGCAAGTAGAGAGGCAGATCGAGGGTGTTGTGATGCGTGATGAACGGTCGCGCCTCAGCTCCACCGGCTTCGGATTGCAAGACCGGTGTTTCGATCTCTAGGAAGTCGCGTTCATCCAACCAACGGCGGATCGCACTCACGGCCATCGCTCGACGCCGGAAGGTCTCACGAGACTGCGGCGTGACGATCAAATCCAAATAGCGCTGGCGATAACGCTTCTCCACATCCGCAAGGCCATGCCATTTATCTGGCAGGGGCTGCAGCGACTTGGTGAGCATCTGCCATTCGCTCACCTTGACGGACAATTCACCGCGATCGGTGCGGCGCAAAATGCCGTGAACTCCGATCAGGTCACCTGCATCCACCAAGGAACTGAGCTGAGCAAAGCGGTCTCCCAGCGTTGCTTTTTCGAGAAACAACTGGATCGTTCCCGTTTCATCCGCCAGCGTGAAGAACGCAAGCTTGCCCATCACTCGGCGCGTCATCACCCGACCAGCCACCGAAACCTTCAGGTCACGCTCGGTTCCTTTCGGGAGATCAGCATGATCGGCTTGGAGGCGCGCCATGCGATCGGTGAGATCAAAGCGCAACGCATACGGCTCTTGCCCCTGTTCTTTGAGAGCATTCGCCTTCTCCAAGCGGGTCTCACGAAGTTCAGACAAGAGAGAAGAAGCAGTCGGGCGCCATCCTGCCCTGCGACGGGCACGAGAGCGAGCGGATTACGCCAAAATCATCAAACTGCTGCCGGTGCTCCCGCGGGCTCACCCATGCGCTGAGACGCATAACCAATCCCTCTCACCGTGAGAATCAATTCAGGATTGCGAGGGTCGGGCTCAAGCTTGCCTCGCAGGCGTGCGACGTAAACATCAACAACCCGGAGGTCGGCCGCGCGTCTAGGCGGGTATCCCCAGAGCTGCTCAAGGATTTCAGCCCTAGGCACCACATGACCTGGATCCCGAAACAGCAGCTCAAGGAGGCTGAATTCTGTGTAGGTGAGAGCGATGCGCTCAGTTCCACGATTCACCTGACGGCGATTGGTATCGACCACGAGGTCTCCAACCCGCATCACCCCTTGGCCACTTGGAATCTCTCGTGGCTCAACGGTGGCGGAACCAGATCCAACCCGCCTCAAAATCGTGGAGATACGGGCTTCCAGCTCCTTTGGACTGAAGGGTTTTGGCAGATAGTCATCGGCGCCAAGGTCGAGGGCAGCGACGCGTTCAGAAATCGATTCCAGCGCGGAAAGAAAAATGATGGGGACGCAGGATTCCGCTCTCAGACGCCTGCACACGGCAAAACCGTCCATTTTGGGAAGCATGACGTCGAGCACAACAAGGTCTGGAGCTTCGTTGTGGAACATCTCCAACGCCTCCTCCCCGTCCTCAGCGGAAATGACGTTGAAACCAGCTAATTGCAGACGCATCAACAAAACCCGCCTAACTGCGGGCTCGTCGTCAACCACAAGAATGGTTCCTTTTACAGAAGGCCCATCTGTGGGCATCGCAACACAATATGAAGAGAAGCGACTCTACCGGTCAGCGCAAACGATTCGTGAGTGACAAAAAGCTATCGACTCAGGTTTTTGATTGTCTTTATGTTTTCAACTCAAGGCAGTGAATAGCTCCCTTAGGGCCAGCGCGCCTCTGAATAACGGTTCCACTGTTCAGCAGCGCTACGCACCGCCTCCTCACTACTGATCTGACCCAGCATCGCCCTCTGAAGCTGGGTGTAAACGATGCTTTGCAGACGCTTCACCCCTGGCGTCGCAGGCACCAGGACCCTCGCTCCCTCCAGCGTCTTGGCCGACAGCAACCTCGCCTCTCGAATTTGAGCCTGCTCGGGAGTGGCAGGTCGCTCGGCTTCGAGCTCAGCACGCACCTGCCTGAGAGCTGCCAGAGAGGAGGGCAACACTCTGGCCTCACGCGCAAAGCGCGCTTGATTCGGTCCGTTGGTGAGATCCAGGGCGAACGACAACGCCTCTTGAGGTCGCTGACTCTGGCGAGGAACAGCGAGCGTCATCAAAGCCACGTTGGCGGTGCCATCGTCTCCTGTAAGAGGCGGTTGAGGGATGGTCACCGCCGCCACTCCAGGGGCATTGGTCTGAATACTGCGTAAAAATTCAGCCCCACTGGCCAGCAAGGCAAGCTCACCACTTTGGTAGAGCTCAATCGCCCGGCGCTGCCCTTGACTGACCACTTCCCGAGGGAGAAGCCCCTTTCGATACAAATCGGTCCAAAACGCAAACGCCTTGCGCCCCTCTGGCGAATCGAATCCAGCGCGCTGTTGCTCATCGAGCAAAACGACCCCCATCTGCACCATCGACTCCAGCAATTCAGCGGAATCGTCGGGCACGGCCGTGACAAACAGCCCATAACGCCCGGTTCGCTCTCGAATGCGGCGGGCAAACTCAGGGACATCATCCCAACGACGGGGTGGCGATTTCACGCCAGCTTGTTGAAGCAGCTGCTGGTTGACCAAGCTGAGGCGGACCGTGAGATACCAGGGCACGGCAATCTGGCCCGCCTTTGAATCGCGCGCGGCACGCCACACCGAAGGCAAATAGCGCTGAGCGGCATCGGGCGGCAAGAGCGGCGTGAGATCGGTCAACCCACCCTTGCTTGCCAAATTGGCCGCGAAGGGGGGATTGAGATTCACCACATCAGGAGCGGTGCGCGCAAACACGGCTGCCAGGAGCTTCCGTTCCACCGAACCCCAGGGCAGGTCGGTCCAACGCACCGGCGCATCGGGATGCTCATCATCCCAGCGATCAATCACCTGTTCCATGTAGGTGTTGAATTTGGGCGCTAGTTGCAGCGTCCAAAGCTGGAGAGCTCCATCTGGAGCGGCCGCACGCCGGCATCCCCCCATCAGCAACGACGTGCTGACAACTGCCAAGGCGAGCCACCTAAGGCGATGGGACCTATGGCGATGAGAAGTGTGCTGAATCATGCGGGAGTGCGCCGTCGCCAGATCAGAAGTTGCCAAGACCCAATCATCGGGGCCATCAGACCCGTCATCAGGCCTTGAGCCAAACAGGTGTGTAATGCAAAGGCTTGGGCCAAAGGAGCATCCACACCCTGAACCAACAGCTGCGCCCAGAGGCTCAGCCCTAGCAACATCGTGCCGATCCAAGCCAGCAGCCCCAGATTGAGACTGCGTTGAATCGGTCGGCCCCGCCGCCCAAGCCGTCCCCACCACCAGCCCAACAGCATCAAAGCGGGCACCTGACTGACATCTCCCACATTGAGGCCATCCAGGACCAATCCCATCGCCGCCCCCGCGACCACCCCCGATACCGGTCCATCCACCAGTGCCCAGGGCAACAGCCACAGCACCGCCCAGCTCGGCAAGACACCTCCCAAGCTCAGCCATGACGGTGCCGCCAAGCTGATCAACGGCACCAACAATCCGGAGGCAACACAGATCGGTTGGCTGTGAAGACGAGCCATCAATCAGCGCCGACTCACCTGGACCCAGTCGATCGCATCCGGAGGCGCAATCAACTGAACCAGGGCCGTGGGAGCGGGAACCGCTCTGGAGTTCAAGGACTGCACAACGGCCACAGGAAGGTTTGCAGGCAACAGGGTGCTGGCCGGGGAGGTACTCACCAAATCACCAGGACGAACCTTCACGTCTTTGTCGATGAATTTCAGTTCAGGACGGGCCGTGCCCATTCCCACCAGGAGGGCATGTTGACGGGTCCGCGGCACCCAAACGCCGACACGACTTCCCGGGGCGGTGAGCAAACGCACAAGGCTTGTCGCTGGAGTGGCACTTTGCACAAGGCCAATTAATCCACCCGGGCCGCTCACCGCATCCCCTTTTTTGATGCCAGCTAGCCCCCCCTTCCCCAGCACGATTTGCTGCCACCAGCCCTCAGGCGTTCGAGAGATCACGGCAGCAGAAATCGCCCCTTGGGCGCCTTGACGATCCAAGGAAAGCAACCCCCTCAAACGGGCGTTATCCACCTCAAGCAACTGCAAACGCGTGGCATCGTCCTGCTGCTGCGCTGACTGGACCCACTGTTTCTGAGCTGAACCTGGCCAAAACGGACGCGTGAGCAAGGCAAAGGCATCCGCGAAACCAGCGCCCTTGCTCCAACGCACCATCCCCAGCACGCCAAGAAGAGCCAGCCAAGGCCAAATTCGTTTCAGGCTCCGGGAACGCGTTCCCTGCGGCCACGGCGAGGAGCCCATCGGGATTAGAGGCTCGAGGCAGAACGAACGAATTCAGGGGTATCCAACACACGCTGCAAGCGCTTGTAATCCTCCAGCACCTGTCCGCAGCCATTCACCACACACAGCAGCGGATCTTCCGCCACGTGGGTAAAGATCCCGGTTTCATGGCTGATCAGATCACTAATCCCTCTCACCAGAGCCCCGCCGCCCGCGAGCATGATTCCGCGATCGACGATGTCCGCGGCCAGCTCAGGGGGAGTGCGTTCAAGCGTGCGCTTCACCGCCTCAACAATCACGTTGAGGGGCTCAGCAATCGCCTCACGAAGATCACCCGCTTGGAGCTGAATCGTGCGCGGCAAACCAGACAAGAGGTGCAAACCACGCACATCCATCACGGTCTGGTCGAAGTCGTTGTCTGGAAACGCAGAGCCGATTCGAATCTTGATGTCTTCTGCGGTGCGCTCACCCACGACGAGGTTGTGAACCTTTTTGAGATGGACACCAATCGAATCGCTGATTTCATCACCAGCAACGCGAACGGATTCACTCAACACGGTGCCTCCGAGGCTGAGCACCGCCACTTCGGTGGTTCCACCACCGATATCCACAATCATCGTGCCGACGGGCTCTGTCACCGGCAGCCCAGCACCAATCGCAGCAGCCACGGGCTCATCGATGAGATGCACTTCTCTGGCACCGGCCAGGCCCGCCTCACGCACGGCGCGGCGCTCCACACCCGTCACACCGCTTGGGATGCCCACCACCAAACGCGGAGCAATGATCCCGCGCCCCTCATTGCCTTTTTGAATGAAGCTTTTGAGCATCTGCTCAGCCGCATCAAAGTCGGCGATCACGCCATCACGTAGGGGCCGGATGGCGCGAATGTTCCCGGGCGTCCGGCCCAGCATCAGCTTCGCTTCATCTCCGACGGCCAGGGGCACTCCCCTCTCCAGATCAATCGCCACCACAGAAGGTTCTTGCAACACGATCCCCTTGCCGGAGACGTAAATCAGGGTGTTGGCAGTGCCGAGGTCGATACCGATGTCACGGGAGAGTTGAAATCGACGAAAAAGCACTGGATGGGGCACAAGTCGCCGAATCTTAGGAGGGGTGTCATGCGCTGGCTGATGCATCAGTTGATACATCCGGCGCTGAGGGTGGAACTCCTTAAAAGCAGCCACGTCAACCGTGGCGCATCATTAATCCACACAGAACAAGACCTTTATGGGTGTCAATTCCGTAACCCTGGTCGGCCGCGCCGGCCGAGATCCCGAAGTTCGTTACTTCGAATCGGGAAGCATGGTGGCCAACCTGACCATTGCCGTGAATCGCCGCAGCCGCGACGACGAACCAGATTGGTTCAACCTTGAGATCTGGGGCAAGCAGGCCCAGGTTGCCGCCGATTACGTCAAAAAAGGATCACTCCTGGGCATCATCGGCAGCTTCAAATTGGATCGCTGGACCGATCGCAACAGCGGTGAAGAACGCAGCAAGCCTGTTGTTCGCGTCGATCGCCTCGAACTCCTCGGTTCCAAACGCGACAGCGAAGCAGGATCCGGTGGATTCGGGGGAGGGAGCCCGAGCGACGAAGAAGTTCCCTTCTAAAACAGGAGTGCATGACGACCGGCGACTTCCTCGCGTTGAGGGGCTCAAAACAGCCGGTCGCCAGCACCTGACCGCTGGTTAATCGGCCGACTGGCGGCGACGCCAAATCCTCAGGGCCAGCCAGATCCCACCAGCCAAAACGGCAATCACTAAGCCCACCTTGATCACCTTGGAGAAGGGATCGATCCAGACCTCAACATTGCTGTATCCCTCACCAAGAACCATCCCGGCGATGGTGAGCAACAGCGTCCAGATCAGACTGCCAGCCGTGGTCCAAATTAAAAATGGCGCCATCGGCATCAACTCGATTCCTGCAGGAACCGAAATCAAGGTGCGAATGCCTGGCACCAACCGTCCCCAAAACACGAGGGCCGTCCCGTAGCGGCTAAACCAACGGCGACTGCGCGCCAATTCCTCGGGGCTAATGCCGATCCAGCGGCCATGGCGCTCGAGCCATTGCTCAATGCGTTGTTCATTGATCAGACGGCCGATGCCATACCAAGGCAACGCTCCCAGCACCGTTCCAATCAAACCCGCAAGCACAACGGGGACGAATTGCAGTTGCCCTTGCTGCACATAAAATCCTCCCAAAGGCATGATCAGCTCAGAGGGAATAGGCGGAAACAAATTTTCGAGAAACATGGCCGCAAAAATGGCGCCATACCCCAACCATTGATTTGCCTCGACGGCCTGTCCAATCAGCTCTGGAAGCTGGGTAATCAGTTCAGACAGACCCATCAACAGCTAAAATAAAGTCTAACTAGTATTTCACACCTTATCGGCCATAGGAATCAGCCATAGCGAAGGGAGAAACCCCTCAGCCTAGGTATTAATAAAGCATTACTTCAGACACAACAAAGATCCGAGCCTCTTATCAAAACCAGAGAAAAGACAACCTAAATTCATAATTAAATGCTTTGGATTAAGACGCCTAGGGCGACCCTTGATGAAGACTTGCCACACATTCCATCCCATCATTCATCACGCGAATGATGAACTTTAAGCTCACAGCAAAACAACTTTCAACGCATTTAGCATCCGCTCGCAGAGACGCTACATACTATATAGCGAACAAGTACTCAAACTCTTAAGCCGCTTAACAGGCTCAACAAAAGCCATGTTTCAACTCTAAAACAAATTGAAACCAAAACATTTTCTGGCTCAAGAGAGAGTTCCAAAAAGCACACAGGCCATGAAAAAAGGGCTGCATACACAGCCCTTAAGCGATCCCCAAAAGATCAATAACGGTAGTGATCCGGCTTGTAAGGGCCTTCCACTGGAACGTTGATATAGTCAGCTTGATCTTTGCTCAACTCAGTGAGATTGGCTCCGATCTTCTCAAGGTGGAGGCGAGCCACCATCTCATCAAGGTGCTTAGGCAGCACATACACCTCTTTGCCGTATTCCTTGCCCTTGGTGAACAACTCAATCTGAGCCAACACCTGGTTCGTGAAGGAGTTGCTCATCACAAAACTGGGGTGACCAGTGGCGCAGCCCAGATTGACGAGACGACCTTCGGCAAGAAGAATAATTTTGTTGCCGCTTGGCAAGGTGATGTGATCCACCTGAGGCTTGATGTTGTCCCACTCATAGGCCTTGAGTGAGGCCACATCAATCTCGTTGTCGAAGTGTCCGATGTTGCAGACGATCGCTTCGTCCTTCATCTTCACCAGATGCTCATTGCGGATCACCTGGTAGTTGCCCGTGGCGGTCACAAAGATGTCCATCTGATCCACCACATCCTCGAGGCGAACCACCCGGTAACCCTCCATCGCAGCCTGCAAAGCGCAAATGGGATCCACTTCAGCAATGCAAACGGTGGCACCAAGGCCGCGCAATGACTGCGCAGAACCCTTGCCCACATCGCCGTAGCCAACAACGAGGGCCTGCTTGCCAGCCACCATCACGTCGGTCGCACGCTTAATGCTGTCAACCAGCGATTCACGACAGCCATAGAGGTTGTCGAACTTGCTCTTCGTAACCGAATCGTTGACGTTGATCGCAGGGAAGGGAAGCTCTCCACTCTTCTGCATCTTGTAGAGGCGAGCCACGCCCGTGGTGGTCTCCTCGGTCACGCCCTGAATTTCAGCCTTGATGCGGCTGTAGAAACTGGAATCCTTCGCCAGCTTCTTCTTGATCGAAGCGAACAGGAAGGTCTCCTCTTCGTTGGAAGGGTTATCGAGCACGGTGATGTCCTGCTCGGCCTTGCTACCCAACATCACCAGACCGGTGGCATCGCCACCATCGTCGAGGATCATGTTGGGCGTTCCACCATCGCCCCACTCGAGGATGCTGTGGGTGTAATCCCAGTACTCCTCAAGGGTTTCACCCTTAACGGCAAAAACGGGAATTCCACCGGCAGCCATCGCAGCTGCGGCGTGGTCTTGGGTGGAGAAAATATTGCAGGAGGCCCAGCGCACATCGGCACCAAGCTCCACAAGGGTTTCGATCAGAACAGCTGTCTGGATCGTCATGTGCAGAGAGCCGGCGATCCGTGCTCCCTTCAAGGGCTTCTCCTTGCCGTACTTGGCACGCAATGCCATGAGACCGGGCATCTCGGTCTCAGCAATATCAAGCTCCTTGCGTCCGAAATCGGCCAAACCGATGTCCGCAATGACGTAGTCCTTTGCGACCTGAAGTTCGGCCGTTGCCGCGGCTGTTGCCACCATATTGAAAAGCTCCCTGAGGAGGATGTGAACGATAAATACTTCGGAGACGCCGAGGCTTCGGGCTCCCTTGTCAGCCAATCTACAGATGAGACAAGGTTCCTCGATGATCTCGAGGCCACAAAAGCCCTTGGTCGGATGGTGGCAGCACGCCTCAAAGCGCACGACATCCTGCTGCTACGAGGGCCACTCGGTGCAGGCAAAACCTCGCTCGTGCAGGGGCTAGCCAACGCGCTAGGCATCCAAGAACCGATCACCAGCCCCACCTTTGCGCTCGCTCAGCATTACCCCGAAGGCACCCCACCCCTCATCCATCTCGACCTCTACCGCCTCGAGCAAGCCGCGGCCGCAGACGACCTCTTCCTCCAAGAGGAAGAAGAGGCAACCGCGATGGAAGCCGTGCTCGTGGTGGAGTGGCCGGAGCGACTGAGCCTTTCCCTCCCTGATGCCTGGCTCTTGGAGCTCAACTACGCCCCTGAACGCGGACGGATCTTCTCGCTCTACCCCCCCACTTCAGGCCCGCGAACATGACAGCGAGCGGCGCGCCATGAGCTGATCCATTGCCAAAATCATGCAAGACACAACGAGTGCAGGGATCAAGGGCAAACAGCCCCCCTGAAACACTTTTGGAATCACGCCCGTTGCAAAACCGAGCAGCACAGCTTCGCCGCCAATCACTGACAACATCGCGCCAACAACGGACCAGCGCAGGCCATAGATCGCCCCCACCAGCATCGGGAACAGCAGTGCAAGACCCGAGAACGCATAGGTCGCCAGCGACAGAATGGCCTCCGGCGGACGCAGGGCGATGGCAAGACCAGCGACGGCAAGGGCAATCACCACGAGCTGCCCAACCCGCACTTGCTCCGCCAAAGATGCCTGCTGTCGCCAATACCTTTTATAGATGTCGCGAGTGAGCATCGACGACAGCGCTAACAACTGCGAATCCAGGGTGGACATAAACGCAGCCAGAGCCCCCACCATCACGATTCCCGTTAACCAATCCGGGCTGTAACGACCGAGCATCAAAGGCATGATCTGATCGGAGGCGCGCCCCACCAGATCAGGGAAGGCCAGATGCCCCCACATTCCGATCATCACAGGACACACAAACAACACTCCCGCCACCACTGGGTAGAGCACCATGGAAGTTTTCAGCGAGCGATCATCACCGGCGGCAAAGAAACGCATCAGCATCTGCGGAAACATCGGCAGACACAACGGCCAAAGCAGCAGATAGCTGGCCAGCATTTGCGGCGTAAAAAAATTGCCCAGTCCTGCCGGAGTGAACAGCTCAGGACGTTGCACAACCAGCGTGCGATTGGCCACCGCGATGCCACCGACGCCTTGGGCGATAGCCACAAAAGCCATCAGCATCAGTACAAACATCAGGATCCCCTGAAGCACGTCGGTCCGCGCCACAGCTCGCATGCCGCCGCCCACCACGTACAGCACGATCACGACGGTGAGTAGGACAGCGCCAACCTCAAAAGGAACCGCTCCTCCCGTGAGGCTCTCGAGCAAATAACCGGCACCGAGTGGTTGCAGGGCTAAATAAGGAAGGGTGAACAGGACCATCACCGCAAGCACCAACAGACGCACCCCTTCCCCAGGCAAGAGATGGCCAATCAATTCGGACGGGGTGATCAGACCATGGTCAGCGCTGAGCCTGCGGACCCGGCAGCCCAGGCTTCCGAAACTGAGGGCAGCCAATCCTGTTCCAAAGGCCATCATTGGGTAGTAGGCCATCCCGATGCGATAGCCCGCACCAGCAAAACCAAGAAAAAAGAAGGCGCTGAAGTTGGTCGCGATCAGCGTGAAAAACAGCACTCCGGCACGCAGCCGGCGATCGGCCAGGAAATAGGAGTCGGCGCTGTTGGTTTGGCCACCGAGACTCTGAGTCCCGAGCCAGAGCAACGCAAGCAGGTAAGCAACAAGAGCGAGAGACGCTGCAATCAGGGTGGTGTTCATGGGCGGGCGATCCAAGCAGCAACAACGGTGAGTACCGCCTGCAGAACGATGAACATCAACACCCAAACAGGCAGACCAGCCCAAAACGGCAAGGCCGATTGCGCCTGACCATGCACCACCAAGGCCAAAACAACCGCAGCAAGCACGGCCAACCATGGCCAGCGATTGGGCACCAACACCATCCAATTCAACCCATCCATGTGTTGATTCTGATCACCCCCCTGGACGGCCACATGGAAACCCAAGGCTCCAGCGTCAGGGCATCAACCCACAGCACCTGAAGCCAATCAACTGCATCCTGAAAGGACGACACGCCACGCCATGAGCACGGAGCATGATGCATCCCTCGAAGCGCTCAGCGCCAAGGGCGTGCACCGGATTGCGATCACCTGGGACAACCATGCAGGCGAGTCGCTTGTAAAGGTTGTGCCGTGGCGGCATTGGCAACACGCCGTCGACATCGGCGTTGGTTTTTCGCCCATCTCGGATGCCTTCCGCTCTGACGGAATCATCGATCCGGCGCATCGCCTTTCCAGGCCGGATGGAGATTTGCGCCTCAAGGCTGATCCAGCATCCCTGGCGATGCTTGATCCTGATCAGGGCTGGGCCTGGGCCGCCGGCGAGCGTTGGGACCCCATGAGTGGAAAGGCATACGGCGCAGATCAGCGCCACTTCTGCCGCCGCATGGGTGAAACGTTGTGTCGAGAAGGGCTTTCCCTTACAGCCGGATTTGAACTGGAGTGGGTCGTCATCACCCCAGATCAAGATGGCTCCCCAAAGGCGGTGATCGCTGGTGGGCCCTATGGCGCAGACCGCTTAATCGAGGGCCTTGATTACGCATCGGCCCTGCTCGAGGCGCTGGATGCAGCCGATGTGGATTGGCTTCAGTTTCATCCTGAGTACGGACCCTCCCAATTCGAGTTGTCCTTCGGGGCCCAGGCACCGCTTCAAGCAGCGGACCAATTGATCCGTGCACGGTTGGTGATCCAGCGCGTAACCCGCCGCTTCGGTTGGTACAGCAGTTTCAGTGCCAAGCCTCGCCTCGATTGGGTAGGCAATGGCGGTCACCTGCACTTCAGCGTGCGCGATGTGCAAGGACCATTACTTCAGGATGGCCCTGGCCCCTACGGACTGCGTCCGGAAGGACAGGCTCTAATCGCAGGGGTGCTGGAGCAGCTGCCGGGCTTGGTCGCCCTTGCAAGCCCATCACCTGTCTCCTACTTAAGACTGGTTCCAAGCAGTTGGTCCGCCCCCTTCCAAGTTTGGGGAATGGAAAACCGAGAAGCCGCCGTTCGATTGATCCCCACCACCGTCGATCAGAGCCCCGCCCACCTCGAGATCAAAGCGGTGGATCCCACGGCGAATCCCTACCTGTTGCTTGGTGCACTCCAGGCCCAAGTTCTCGACGCCCTAAGGCATCAACGCAGTCTCCCAGCGGAACAAAGCGGTGATCCCGCCCTGGTGAAGGACCGCACCATTGACCGACTTCCTTCCAGCCTGGTTGAAGCACGAACAGCACTCGAGCACGACGAAGTCCTGCGTCAAGCGATGGGCCCCCTGCTGCATGGATCGCTCTTGGACAGCCTCGCCGCAGAAATCCGCAATGCAGAAACCAAGACTGCGGAGCAGCAGGCGAATGAACGGTGCTGGTGGCCCATCGTTGGAGGACTCCTTTAAAGCCTCAGCCGCAGCTCAAAGGCTGCTCCCAAACCAAACAGCGATGAACGTTTGATGCCCTCAGCCGCGCAACAACTACAGAACCTCAGCCATGCCTGGAACGAACCCGAGATCAGCCTCAGCGCCATCCAACGCTGGCTGACGCAATTTCCTGCTGAAGACCAAGCGATCGCCATCCGGCTTCTGGAGTGCATGGAGCTTCACAGCTGGGCACGCATGCTGCGCGAGTGCCGCTTGCTCCACCAGCGCCTCTGCATGGATCTTCGCGATGACGGGTTTGACGTCGATGGGTTCACGGACATCGACTTCACCAGAGCGTTCGTCTGCAAAAGCGGCGACATCGCCTCATACGTCTACCGCAAAGCGAATTGTCTGTCCGTCAACCACTTCAAAACGATCGAGGCCCTGCATCACAGTCGCGAGGATCGCAGCCAACGAGCGATCGTGATCTTGGATGACTACATCGGCACAGGGTCCCAATTCATTTTTCAATTTCTAGGGCGTAGCCCATCCAATACGGATCTGATCAGCTCCTACAAGCGCGCCAGACTTTGCTCACTGGTGGTGCATGACGATGCCCGAACCAAGTGGCGCTTGCTTCAGCGCCACTGCATCGAGGAGGTGATGGCCATTGAGGAACAGCAACTGGTCTGCATTGACTTCAGCCTGGAACGCCCATCTCTCATCCAAAACCTCTCCAAGATCGACTGGCGCAAAGCTGGGCTCATCGCAGCCCAACGCGACTTTCCAGTGATGGCACATCCAAGCCTGACAGCTGAGGAACGCATCAGCATGCGCCAATTCCTAAACGGTTGCGATCGTGACGCAAGGACAGGGACCACCGAATTCCTCCTCGGTCATCACACCTTCTTTTACGGGGCTCCCAATGCCCTCGCGAGGGTGCTTTTACCCCTGTTCAAACGCGTCGAAGATTTCACGATCTATCCAAAAGAGTCTCTACGGGGACTCCCTGCAGAGATCATCGATTACGACATCGAGAATCCAGAGCCGATGACGCCGCACTAACCGTTGGCTCACCGAGGGATCTCAACAGACTGATCGCAACAGAGTGGTCTCCATGGTGTGACCTTGCTATCCCTGACATCAGGCACTGAAATTTTGTTCTGGACCCCTTTGAAAGCGTCGTCAGCGCCCTCTTAAGTGCTGGATCTGCTTACCTCGGCGCCAGCCTTGTGATCGCAACGATGATCGCCATCTTCGGCGTGCAAAGGATCGATACCTCCGCTCGCAGCTGGCGCTCACCAGGCTTCCGAATCCTGATCATTCCAGGGCTTTGCGTGTTTTGGCCGTTGATGGTCAAACGGCTTTGGCGAGGCAGTCAACCGCCGACGGAACGACAGGCCCATCGCCTCACGGCCAGGCCATGATCACGTCCCTCCGACGCTGGCATCGCCGCTTGATGACAGCCATCGCCATCGGGCTCCCCCTGCTCGCGGCAGCGGCTCTGCTGCAACGACCAGATCGCCCCGTCGCCAGCCCTAGCAGTGATCCCTTGTTTGTCGCCGCGGGATATCACCAAGCTTCTCCCCCCGACCTTCAACCTCTGATTCATCAAACCAAAAGGGTTGATGGGACCACGATTGATCTCGAGCTGTCCCGCCATCCTGGCGGGCAACTGTGGCTCAAGATCACTCCAGAGCGAGAGCTACCCGTCAGTGATCCCCTGATCGTGTGGACCCCAGCCAATCCACAGCCAAAGGACCTCAGCAATGCCACGGTGATCGGCAGCCTGAGCGGTCTCGGCAGCCGCGGATGGTGGCTTCCAGCCGCGATGCAAGGGGGGGACATCCTGCTTGTCTCCAACAACAAGACCCACACGCTGATCCGCATTCCACACCCCCCATCCCGCCCCGCAAGAGTCCGGACATGAGTCATCAGTACGTAGCGGTGCAATGGACGCGTCGCAAGTTCATCTACGACGCGATCCTGATCGGGCTGATGGCGCTCTACCTCCTGGCCTTCATGCAGACCAGCCATTGGATCGCCGATCTGCGCGGAATCGAACTCGAAACCGATGGGGTGGCGATTCGCGCCTATGGAAGTGCGGCCTACATCTTGCTCCATCTCACCTTGGCTATCGGGCCGCTGAGTCGGCTTCATCCCTGGTTTCACACCCTGCTCTTCAACAGACGCCATATGGGGGTGATGGTCTTCCTGCTGGGAGCCATTCATGTGAGCGGTTGGACCCTGCCGAGCCAACCCTGGATTTGGTTCGGCATGAGGACCCCGAAACTGCCCTGGGCCTTCTATGGATCTGTGGCCTGGTACAACAATTTTGGCGACCTGAAGCCACTGGTCAGCCTGTTTACGGTTAATCGCCATTTCGGCAGCCTGGCCCTCTTTCCCTTCGAACTACTCGGCGTCATTGGCCTCATTGTGCTGTTTGTGATGGCGGCCATCAGTCATGACTTCTGGTTGGCCAATCTCACCGCTCCCGTGTGGAAAGCCATCCACATGAGCGTGTATGTGGGCTACGCAGCCCTCGTAGGTCATGTCTTGCTGGGGGCTTTGCAAACGAACCGCAACCCCTGGCTCGCCGTACTGGTTCTCAGTGGCGCTCTCGCCCTTCTCACGCTTCACCTTCTCAGTGGTTGGAGGGAATGGCGTCCCGATAGGGCTGACCTTGCTCAACCGGGACAATCCTGGGTGGACGTGGGAGCCCTCCAGGACATTGCCGATGGAGCCGCGAAGGTGGTGATGCTGAGCGGTGAGCGCGTGGCCGTGTTTCGCAGGGGAGGCTCCGTCTTCGCGCTTTCCAACGTCTGCCAGCACCAAAACGGTCCTCTTGGAGAGGGTCGCATTGTGAACAACTGCGCCGTCTGTCCTTGGCATGGCTACGAATACGAGCTTGACACCGGCGCCTCCCCACCTCCATTCCATGAGAGCGTTCCCACCTTCCCCGTTCAGCTCCGGGAGGGTCGGATTTTGATCAGCCCCGTTCCGATGGCAGCCGTTCAGCGATGAATAATTTCTTCGTCCATTACCGCCCCCTACCACCTGGGCTCAAGCGCTTTCTGCTTCTCGTCTTGACGGTGCTGGTCACGCTCATCGTGGTGTTGGGCTTTTGGGAGCCAAGCCTCCAAAATCAATACGGTCCAGGCCGACGGCAGCCTGTCAAAGAGCTCAGCGGGTGGCTCCTGGATGGCCCCGGTGGGGCCCAACTGTTGGTTCCTCAACCCGGTCAAACCACTCAGGGCCAAACGTTTAACAGGGTGCTTCTTGCAGGACCTGGCAAAACCATCCCGCCCCCTGCGGTTATGGACCACGTTGGCGACTGGGTGAAGGTGCGCGGCTCCCTCTTTAGCCGTGGCCCCCTGGATGTCATGAACACACGCAAAGCCACTCCCATGCGGCCTCCTTTAGGGACCCCTGAAGCCAACGTCGTGGGCCACTCCGAAGGGGAATTCACCCTGCGCGGAGAAATCGTCGACAGCAAATGCTTCTCTGGGGTGATGAAACCGGGAAGCGGCAAAGCCCATATGGGCTGCGCCATTCGTTGCATCAGCGGTGGGGTTCCCGCCGTCTTTCATGTCCGCCGCGAGGACGGATCCGCTTTGGACTTTGTTTTGATCGACGATCAAAACCAAACGGTGAATGAACGTGTGCTGCCCCTGGTCGCCCAACCGTTAGAGCTCAAGGGAGAGGTGATTCGCTTTGACAATCTGCTGGCGATTCGGGCCAATCCCGAGAGCTATCAACCTCTGAAGCCGTGATGGTCATGCCACTGGACCCGCGGGCTGAGGTGTTGCTGTCGCGCGTACTGGCCGCCCTACGGCCCGTTTTGATCGCATACATGGTGGCCAACGCAATGACGCTGGCCCCCGGCATTGAAGACGCTCTTTCCTTCTGCAATGTGCTGTTTGTTGGCAATCTCTGCGCTGCACTGGTGGTGCTCATTTGGTTTCGACCTGGGCCGATTGTCTCGGATTTAAAAAGACTGCCCAGGTCAACCCAACTCACCCTGCTAATCGATGGAGGCCTCGCAGCACTCACGTCTGGACTGATCTTTACCGGACTGACCTACACCTCATCCACAAACGCCATCCTTCTGGGCCGCATCGGCCCCGTGCTTTCCGCCCTTTCAGGCGCCTTGATCTTCGGCCGAATGATCATGCGCCAAGAATGGCTTGGCTTCAGTTTCATCATCGTTGGAACGCTGACTGTTGCCCTGTTTGGCGGCAACGGAAGCATCAACAAAGGAGACGCCTTGATTCTTGCCTCCACAGTCGTCTTTGCCATTTCTTCAATCCTGGGCAAAGCGGCCCTGAATCACAATGTATCACTTAGAAGCCTAGTTTTTATCCGCAATGCTAGCTCCAGCCTTATCTTCTTCGTTCTCGCGAATATTAATTATGGCTGGCACCACTTTGCTGACGCTTTTCATGGGCAATTATGGATTTTGATGGGCATCTATGCCCTCATCGTGATCGTTTTTGCTCAATTTTTATGGTTCGATGCCACCCGACAGCTCGATTCGATCAGTCTGGGGCGATGGGCAACGCCAGCTCCAGCGATCGGAGTTCTGGCAGCGGGACTGCTCAATCGTCAATGGCCCATTGAAAGTCAAATCATTGGATTGATCATCATCATGATCGGGGTTGTGGTGACGGCTTTATCCCCAACCACAAAACAGCAGCCCAGTCAGACCAAGCAACGCATGGCAGAGCTGAGCCTCAATGCCTCGGATACAGCCTCACCCGTGACATGAGTAAGGATCTTCTGCTGATCTGTGATCCTTGCTCGTATCCGACAGCGGATTCAGATGTCGCAGAGTTTTATCGCGCTGCTGCAAACGAAACAACAACATGGCACGTGTCTGCGTCCGCGCTTGCTTCTTTCAAGACAGGACGCACCATCCCCGCCATTCGTCTTCCCCAACGACTGCATCACGCAGACTTCACGCAGCTGGACCGTGGCACAACAACAGACCTTCCCCTCACACAGATCAGTGCCGCCTTTTGCAGGACCCTGAAACCTTTTCAAGAAGGATATTTAGATCGCTTGCAACGCTTGGAATCCTCCCTGAGGTTTCTAAATCGGCCCTCGAGCAAAAAACGCCAGATGGAGGCTGTTTTTCTGAACGAAGTGGCGGGGGCCTTCACACCACCCACGCTCTGCAGCCACGATCCGGAGGTTATCGAGCGCTTCATCGCCGATCAAGGCACCGTGGTCGCCAAGCGCAGCAACAGCACACAAGCCCAAGGTGTGTATCGCATTCAGCGCACAACATCTGGATGGACAACCGATCATGCGCGGGAGCCCGAACGCCGCGATACGTCTCTCCCCGAGTTGCTCAAAGCCCTGCAGCTCGGACATCAGGAGCCGCTTCAATTCAGCCGTTTTCTTCGCGGCACGACAGCCGGAGACAAGCGCGTTGTTGTCGTTGATGGCACCATTCTTGGCGCCTTCCGCCGCCGATCCAGCCGCGGCCACTGGGTGAATAACCGTGCTGCAGGAGGACTGTGTAGCGCAGACACCATCGGCGACGATGAGCGCATCGCCATTGCCGAAACCTGGCCTCAATACCGCGCCATGGGACTGCGCGTTTTGGGTTACGACTTTCTCATGAACGATGGCGGGCGCTGGTGCATCAGTGAGATCAACGCTGGCAATGTGGGGGGCTTCAAGCGGCTGGATGCGCTGTCTCAAACCAATGCGATGGGGCAACTGCTGTCCTGGATCCAGGCCTTCGCAGAACGGCCAGAAGCTCTACGGCTACGACCCGCTACCGCAAGCGACCATGCGGCCATCGCCTGGATCTACCAACAGGCGATTGATGCAGGAAGGATCACCATGGATGACCGCCGGTTTGGACCTGAGGATGTGGCCCTCAAACGGATCGACCATCATCCGCGCGATCTCCTACTGGTTGCCGAAAAACGCGATGAAGTGGTGGGCTGGGGGGAACTCAAGCGCTATTCCAACAGGGCCGGGTATCAATACACCGCCGAAACCTCCGTCTACGTTCACCAATCGGAACAAGGCCGCGGGATCGGCAGCGCGATTCAGCGTCAGCTCATCCAGCATGCGAGACAGCAAGGAGACTGCCATTTGGTTGCCAAAGTTGTGGCTTGCAATCCAGATAGTGTTGCCTTCCATCAGCGACATGGGTACAGGATCGTGGGCACGCAACAACGCATTGGCAGGTTGCGAAACACCTGGTTCGATGTCGTGATCCTCGAGCGAACCTTCTCCTGACATGTCGCTGGACTCAACCCTGTCCTGGCCAGTCAGTCTGCAGGCCTTAATCCAGCAGCTAAAGGACATACGACAACCAACGCAAGACGGCCTGCGTCAAGGTCTTGCACGCTGCGAGATCAAAGCCAGCGATCTCACCCCCTGGGCGACACCACACCATTCCCCAACGGACAGCTACGGAAGAATGCTGGTCTGGCACGGCGGCCATGTGGAGGTGATGGTGATGACCTGGTTGCCTGGGGATTACTCGGCCATCCATGACCACGGCAGTGCCCTGTGGGGAGCCGTTCAATGTTTTGGTGAAGCGCGGCATCAGAGTTTTGAATTGCAAGGGAACCTGATTTCTCGCAAAGCCGAACAACCCTTTGCCCCTCAACAGATTCGCGTCATTGAATCCGGGTTAATCCACCAGATGGGGAATCCAGGCCAGTCGACCTTTTTGAGCCTGCATATCTATGGAACCAGCAGTCCCTGCTCAAAGATCACCGGCTCAGCCCGCATCTTCAATGTGCCAGAAGGCTGCATTCAAACCACCGACGGGGGAGTGTTCTTCGATCTTCCAGAGGAGCAAGTGCTCTCCTGCAGAACAGGTCTCACAGCTGATCGCCAACTACAACAAGAACAGAACGACCTTCTTCAACAAAGGCGGGCCAAAGCGGAAAGAGCGTGAATGAATACGACCTCAAGCAGGCAGGACCGCTCAAACCAGCCCTACGGCAACTGCTTCTCAAGCTTGAGAACGCAGGCCCAGCTCGCTTGCGAGAGGACGGCAGCAAAGCCCAAACGCAACTTCGGACGTTGGGTGCCAACTTCCAACTGGAGACGAACGCGGCGACCGACCGTCGCGATGATCTCTTCCCCTTTGATCCACTGCCTCGCCTGATCAGTCAGGAGGACTGGACACGTTTAGAAGCTGGACTCATCCAACGCTTGCGAGCCCTTGAACTCCTGCTTTTTGATGCCTATGGCCCACAGCACATCGTGCGAGATGGGCAACTCCCGAGAGGGTTGCTGGAAAGTTCGGTCTATTGGCAGCCTGAGCTGCGTGACTTAACCCAGCCATGCCAGCGCTGGTGCACCATCGCCACACCGGATCTGATCCGTGATTCCCAGGGCCAATGGCGGGTGCTGGAGGACAACCTTCGTCGTGGATTTGGACTCGGTTTCAGCCTGACGGCCCGCAGGGTTCAGCAGGATCAACTCGGTTGGATGGCAACCGGTCTCCAACTGGCCTCACCCTTCAGCGCACCACAGCAACTCTTGATGGGTCTGTGCGGCCTGGCACCGTGGAGTGATGCTCCAACCGTCGTCCTCCTAAGCCCAGGTCGCAACAGCAGCGCCCACCATGACCATCAGGTCTTAGCGCGCACGATGGGCATTGCTTTGGTGGAAGCCCAAGAGCTGCACTGTGATGGCGGCAGGGTTTGGCATCAACAAGACAAACGTCGACTGGTTGATGTGATCTACAGACGCAACGACGACCAAATCCATAGCTCAGACGGCACAACCAGACACCTTTTAGGCGTTCATGGTCTTGATGAGGTGTACAGCGCAGGCGGTGTCGCCATCGCGAATGCTCCTGGCATCGGGGTTGCGAGCGACAAGCTGCTCTACAGCTACGTCCCTGCCATCATCCGCTACTACCTAGGAGAGGATCCTCTGCTCTTGCAGGTCCCCACCTACGACTGCACGGCACCAATCCAACGGCAAAAAGTGATTCGCGAGCTCGATCAACTGGTGGTGAAACAAGTGAACGGTGCTGGAGGCGTTGGCATGTTGATGGGACCACAGGCTTCACCGCAAGAACGGGCAGCCATGGCAACACGCATCCAGCGCCACCCTCGCCAGTACATCGCCCAACCGCTGCAACAGCTCTCCACCGTTCCCACCCTGATCGATGGAACCCTTGAGCCCTGCGCCGTCGACCTTCGTCCTTTTGTCCTCAATCGGGGAGACAGCATGGCGTTGCTGAATGCTGGGCTCACCCGGGTCGCGAGACCAGCCGGTTCCCTCGTGGTGAATGCCACCCAAGGCGGGGGTTACAAGGACACCTGGATCGTGAAAGCCCCGCTGACTCAGGAGGGCACGATGGGAATTCGACCTGCTTGCTCTAATTCAGCAATGAAGCCAAAGGCCTGAGGGGTATCGAGGCGATCAGGGAAAAGGACCCCATTCAAGTGATCACATTCATGCTGCACTACACGGGCATGGAAGCCATCCACAGTCCGATCCAACCAGACGCCTTCCTGGGTCCAGCCGCAGTAACGCATCCGGTTCCAGCGCTTCACCTCGCCACGCAGACCCGGAACACTGAGGCAACCTTCCCAACCCAGGGCACGCTCTTCACCCAGAGGCGTCAGCTCGGGATTGATCAGCACCGTGAATGGCAGCGGTGGAGCATCGGGATAGCGGAGATTGGGGCCTCCGCCACCGAAGATCACCACGCGTAGAAGAACACCAATCTGTGGTGCTGCCAAACCGGCACCGGAATGCGCTGCCATCGTGTCCTGAAGATCCGCAACCAACTCGACCAAATGCGGGGCTTGGCAATCCATGACCGGCTGGGCCACCTGGCGAAGCAGAGGATCCCCCATCCGTAGCAACGTCCGTACTGTCATTGATCGAGGAAAGCGAAAACGTCCGGCTCCCGTGGCTGTGGGTCGATCGCTCCAGCCCCTCCACAGACAAGCGCACCACAGGCTGACGCGAAGCGCAACCGCTCCTTGACAGGGCGATCCCAACAATGCAACAAACCGGCGGTGAACGCATCCCCTGCCCCTGTGGTGTCGATCACCTGAGCGGGCGGAAACACCGGCATGCTCCCGGCTTCCTTGGCGATGAACCAGCGAACGGGCGCGGCTCCATCGGTCACGACGACGTCGGGCTGCTGCGGCAAACCGGCAGCAATCACAGCAGGATCATCACTTCCAAAGAACCAAACGGCCTCCTCCCGCGCCAACTTGAGCAGGGAGGCCTGCTCCAACAATGGCCTGATCGCCGCCAATGCATCGGCGGTAGGGCCTGCCGCTGGATCTGCCTCGGGATTCCAGAAGGTGGGACGCCAGTTCACATCCACAGCCAAAGCAAGCCCAGCGGCCTTGGCCTGAGCCAACACCCATTGCAACGCACCGGCAGAAGCCATCGATGCCAAGGGAATCGTGCCGATCAATAGCCAGCGAGCCTGCTCAGCCAAGCCCGGCCAGACCGCTTCCAAAGAGCCACGATCCAGCAGTTGATCCGCGAAACCCAGGGCCCGATCTCCGGCAAAGCCCTGAAACACCCGCTCACCATTGGCATGCCGGCGCACCAACACCACTCGGCTTGGGTGACTGGCATCACGTTGAAGCGCCTGAACAGCTACACCCCGCTGCCGAAACAAATCGCGAAAGGCAGCCCCGATGGCGTCTTCGCCCAGCCGCCCAATCAGGCCAACGGGTGTGCCAAGCCGCGCAAGAGCGCAGGCCACATTGGCGGGTGCCCCGCCCAAGCGGTCATCGCATTCATTAATCGCCGCCGTTGACGGATCACCGCCGAGCGGCCCAAGTCGATCCACCAAAGCCTCCCCTAGACACAGCACATGGGGAGCCAACGCAGAGAGATCGGCCATGACAGCAAGTCAGAGGCCTTCAGGCTGGCTACGGCTGAGCCTGATGCCAACCACATCCCAAACTCAGGAGACATGCTCCAACAACGCAGCAATGATGCGCGCATTGGCAGCAGGGAAGGGATAGTCGGCCAAAGACTCCGGACGCACCCAGCGCACCTGCTGGCTCGCAAGTGGCTGGGGTTCGCCCTTTTGCCACTGGCAGAGATGCACCACAAACCGCAGCTTTTTATGGCTGTAGGCATGGTCGAGGCTGATCAGCTCCTCTCCCACAGCCACCTCAATCGCCAATTCTTCCTGCAATTCGCGAGCGATGGTCTGAACAATGGCCTCGCCCGGCTCCTGCTTCCCGCCTGGAAATTCCCATAGCCCGCCCAACAACCCTTCATTCAGGCGTTGATCGATCAACACCTCTCCGGCTTCATTCAGCACCACTCCCACACCAATCACTTGAAAGGGCACAGCTCGAGGGGTGTCTTTCACGGGGTAGCGCTCCACATCGCCAGCAGCGTAAGCAGCGCAATGCATCTGCCAAGGACAGCACCCGCAATTCGGCGCACGGGGAGTGCAGACCGTGGCACCGAGATCCATCAGGGCCTGATTGAGATCACGAGCACGGCCGGGTACAGCCGCAACAAGCGCCCCACTCCATTGCCAACACAATGCTTGATCACGTGATGGAGGCCTGGGATGGGCCTGAATCCGAACCTAGACGCGGCGCACATTGCCATCAAGAATCGCCAGCGGGCTGTTGAACGCAGACGAGAGGATCCCCCCCGCGGTGGTGCGACCAATCCCAGGAAGGAGCAGCCAGTCGTCCAGATCCGTCGGCCAAGCGGACAGGGTCGTGCTGGAGGCAGGAGCGATCTCACCCATCAGTTGCTGGGCTCCCGCGAGAAGACGGCGGGCTCGTGAGTAATAACCAAGCCCCTGCCAAAGCAAGAGCACGTCGTGTTCGCGCGCCTCAGCCAGTCGCTCCAGCGTGGGGAAAGCCTCCATCCAGCGCTCCCAGTACGGCAACACCACCTGCAACTGGGTTTGCTGCAACATCACCTCGGCAATCCAGCACTCCAGGACATTCAAATGTTCATGGGGCTCAGGCCACCTGCCGTCCTTGGTGAACATCCATGGCTTCAGAGCTGGGTCCTTCCGGCCATGCATCTCCCACCAGGCCAACAAAGAGAAACTGAGCTCTAAAGCTTGGACCGTGCGAGCGTTTGAAACGCTTTCAATTAACTCACCCATCAAACAAAGATGGAGCAGCAAACGTGAACTGAATCCCCTAAAAAGCACTTAGTACCTTTCAAGCTTGCTCGCAATCATGGCTTTGACAACCAACTTGCTGATTGCTGGAGCGAGTGCACTCATTCCGCTCTTGAGCCTTCCCGCTACGGCGCTGGCCGCTGGCGGAGGAGCTGTTCTTTCCGATCCAGGTGCAGCCCACGGACAGCATTTTCATCCGAAGGGCAAGGGGCCTAGTGCGGCAACCGTCGAGCTCTGGCTGAAGAACAAAGGTGACCTTCCTTTTGATGACACCCGCGATTTCGACGAAGCAAAAAAGGATTGATTGCAGTACCCCCCTACAAACAAATCCTTAAAGAGGACGGAACCGTCGTCTGGGATATGGAGAGCTACCAATGGCTGCTCAACGGAGAGGACTTCGAAAGCATTCACCCCTCCCTGCAACGACAAGCCGTGCTGAACATGGCCTATGGCCTGTATGAAGTTGTTCCGGATCGCATCTATCAAGTGCGGGGCTACGACCTAGCCAATATCTCTTTCATTAAGGGGGATCGGGGCTGGATCGTCTTTGACCCGCTTACGGCCAAGGAAACCGCCCGCGCTGCTCTCGACTTCATCAATGATCAGTTAGGCGAACGGCCTGTCACTGCTGTGGTGATCTCCCATTCCCATGCCGATCACTTCGGCGGCATCCGCGGTGTGGTCGACGAAGCAGATGTGAGTAGAGGCAAGGTGCCAGTGATTGCTCCGGTGGGATTCATGGATCACGCCGTCAGCGAAAACGTCTACGCCGGCAATGCGATGAACCGCCGTCTTTTTTATCAGTACGGCGTTTTGTTATCACGCAGCCCCTTCGGACATGTGGATCAATCCATTGGCAAAAATACCGCTGCTGGAACCACCGGTTTAATTCCACCTTCCCGAATCATCAGCAAGCCGATCGAAAAGATCACCATCGACGGGATTGAGATGGAGTGCCAGAACACCCCTGGCACCGAAGCCCCAGCGGAAATGAACACCTGGTTCCCGCAGTTCAAAACGTTCTGGGCCGCAGAGAACATCACCGGAACCATCCACAACATCTACACCCTGCGAGGAGCCTTGATCCGCGACCCACTGGAGTAAAGCAAAAAAATCAATGAGGCTCTGTTTCGTTATGGCAGTAGGGCCGATGTGATGTTTGCCTCCCATAGCTGGCCACGTTGGGGCAATGCACGAATTCAGGAAGTGATGCGGGCCCAGCGTGATGCTTACGCCCATCTCAACAACAACGTGCTTCATCACGCCAACAAATTCGTGACGATTAATGAGATCCACAATGTTTACACCCTTCCTGAGAGCCTGAAACAGCAGTGGGCAGCTCACAGCTATCACGGCTCTGAAGAACACAACAGCCGTGCCGTGATCAACCGCTATTTGGGGTATTGGGACGCCAACCCCACAACACTGACGCCGCTTTCGCCGTCTGATTCAGCCCCGCTTTACGTGGAAATGATGGGAGGTGTAAAACCGATTCTCACCAAAGCAAAGGTCCTGATCAAGGCCGGGCAGTACCTTCTGGCGACAGAAATTCTCGACAAGCTGGTCTATGCCCAGCCCAACAACAACACAGCCAAGGATCTGCTCGCTGATGCCTTCGAACAGATCGGCTACCAAAAAGAAAGTCCAAGCGTGCGCAACAGCTTTCTTGCGGCGGCGTTGGAGCTTCGCTCCGGCATCCCCTCGGGTTCCAGTCCCAAAACCTCTGGTCCAGACATGATCAAAGCCATGTCCACCCAGTTATGGCTTGATTTCCTAGGGATCCGCCTGGATCCGGAACAAACCGCAGGCAAGGCCTTCCGCATCAATCTGAACACTCCGGACAACGGGGAGCGGTTTGCCGTTGAGCTCAGCAACGAGGCCCTCACCAGCATCGAGGGATACAGCGGGAAGGCCCCCGATTTGACGATCACGATCGAGCGGGAGCAACTCGAGCGCCTGATGACCGGCAGCGCCGATTTCGATCAACTGGTTCAGGAAGGCGTCATGCAGCTGGATGGCAGCCGGGCTGTGGCAAACAACTTGCGCTCCATGCTGGTCCAGTTCAGCCCGGACTTCGAGATTCTTCCTGGCACAACACCTGCCGGCAGCAATCAGGGAGTCGATGCCAATCCAGCACAACCGCTGCGGCAATCGGAGCCAGCCGATACGGCTGGTGGCTGAAGCTTCGCCTCAGAGCATGGAGTGGAATGGATTCAGGTGATCGCAGGGATCAGCTAAGCCCCGGAGTGAACATCCCCCCTTCTGCGCTGAACGCGCAGCTGTCATTCCTCACACATCACCCAACGGGGAGGAGATGAGGAAGCGACGCGAAATGCAGCCTTGATGATCGATCGATGCCATCCAACTTCGCCGATCAGGGCGCAGCAAAAACAGAAGCATCTGGCAAAGCGCGCCACGCTTCCAATTCCAGGGCAAATGCAGCGTGCCGCTGAATCGCATCGTCCATAAACAACGCCACGCGAGTCGAGGCGGCATCGCTTGAAGCAAAGCCGTGCATCGCATCGCCAGCAGTCATGCAGCGCAAAGCAGCCAGACGCCAGTCGTACCAAGCATCATCCAAGCTGTAATTCTCAACGCCATTAGCAATGAGTACCGCATGCCAAGCCTGAACAAAATCAACGTAACGGCCGAATCTCTGGGCCACTGGCGTACTGCCACCCACCAGAAAGGCCACATCAACGGCTGCATGGCCACGGGCAGCCCATGACCAATCAAGGATCACCGATTTAGGGGCTCTAAGTTGGCATCGAACAAAAGATTATCGGCTCTTAAATCACCATGAATCAGGGTCCATTTTCGTTGATTCAATGCTGCATTGATTGCGTCACTTTGTTCCAGAACAGCGCCATAAAGAGCGGTCACTTCCGAACCAAAACGAACACCGTAAGTCGCAAAAAAGTCTTCGATAACACTCTGCTTTGGTGATGCAAACCAAAGGCCGTGTTGGGGGAGCCAGCTGTGTTGCTCCAAGGCAGAATCCATCCAGAACTCCGCGTGAATGGCTGCCATATTGCGCACCTCCGAAAGCGTTTGCTCATAGGTCAGACCAACCACTTGATCTCCTGCGAGCAGGTGTGACAGATCCTCCATCAACAACCAAGCCGGAGCCTCCCCACTGCTGGCATACACAGCGGGCTGATAGCCCTTCAAGCGCGGCGTGCAATGTTGATACACACCAACTTCACGCTCAAAGGCATTGTTCAAACGACTGAGTTCGTTGAACATTGGATCCGCTGTTTCGCTCTTGAGGATGAGCGTTGCGGGACATCCATCAGCCGGCTCGGCTTCAAGGCCAAGCCTCCATGCTGTGGATTGAAGTCCACGTCCATCACCAAGACGATTGACACGCAGATTCTTGATCCTGCAGCCAAGAACATCACCGATCCAGTCGGGCTCAGGGACCTTCACCACTGAGGGATCAAAATCACTTTCAGCCATTGTTCGCGCCCATCGAGCGAGTCAAAACAACCTTAATCCGATAGCTTTTAGGCACCTGAAGGCGCCTGAAAGCAAGGGGAGAGTGTTGCTAAAGCTTGTTCTAACCGTCCAAAGCAAGGGAGCCGTTTAGTAGTCACCCCGCTTCTGGACAATGCAAAAGCCAAACCCCATGGGATGAAGTGATTGTTGTAGGCCAGCGGCAACAGAGGTTTGATCACACTCCAGTTGGCCATGCTGGAGCCCGCACCAGAACAGGCACGCGCTTAAAGGCCGGCGTGCCACATGCCGGGTCGGACACACCAAGCATCAACGCATTGGCTTCTGGGAAAAACATCAGTCCACAACCTGGCCGGATCGATCCTGGGATTAATTCGATCTGTTCAAGGCGCCCCGCATCGCCCTGAACCGTGACCCGTTCATGAGCCTCGAGCCCTTGGCGCTGCAAATCCTCAGAATTGATCAACAGCGTCTTCCGATGGGGCATGCCCCGATAACGATCACCTGATTGATAAACAACAGTGTTGTGCTGGCCATGGCTACGGGCTGTGATGAGACTTAAGACAAGGCCGCGCTCGCCATCCGCCAACCCTCCAAAATGATCAGGATCGGGCAACCTGAGATCGGGTAGGAGCGTTGGGGCGAGCTGGGCACGACCTGTTGACGTCGCAAAGCAAGGCGTCTGAAACACCCGGCCGCTGACTTCAAATTCGCGCTTCGTTACATCAATGCCGGCCATCTCCTCATAACCAGGAACAGTGCGAGCAATCAATTCACGCACATAAATTGGATCCTGAAGACGTCTCCAATGGATCGGAGCATCACCAAAAATCCGATCTGCCAACTCCGCCAAAAATCCCACTTCGCTGGTGAGATTCGCTCGCTTTAAGTGAGTGGTTCCGGGCTCATTCAATCGGACCCAGTTATTACCAGATTCCACGGTTGTGCGGTGAGGCGTCTCAAATCGGTTAAAGACGGGAAGGAGCAAGGTCTGGCGAGCACCAAGCCCATGAAAATGACCCTGATTAGGTTTGGTCGCGAGATAGGCAACCGTGTCAATCTGACCAAGGGCGCGACGAGCCTGATTGCTATCAGGATTGGCGCCATACAGATTGCCGCCAAGACAGAGCAATGCATCCACCTGCCCCTGATCGGCAGCCTCGATCAGATCACGGGCGTGATAGCCGGGAGTGCGGCTCAAGGGGCGTTTCAGTAATGCTTCGAGGGCCAGTCGCATCGGTTCGCGCAAGCGAATGGACACCCCCATCGAGCCAAACCCCTGCACGTTGGAATGACCACGGATCGGCATTGTTCCCGTGCCAGGACGGCCCACATTTCCGCTTAAAACAGCCGAGTTAGCAATGGCCTGCACATTGGTCGTTCCATTGGAGTGATGCGTGATCCCCATGGCCCAGGCGAACACCACAGCACGACAACTCGCCAAACGGGCAGCGGTGTGTTCCAACTCTTCTCGACTGAGGCCACAGCACTGGGTGATCGACTCCCAGCTGGTTGACATCAGTTGTTCTTGCAAGGCCTCCCAACCGTCGCTATGCGACTTCACAAACTCCCATGCGATAGCGCCACTTTCCAACCAGGCCTTTTGAAAACCAAGAAAAACGGCCGTATCCGATCCTGGAATCGGTTGCAAGAAGAGAGAAGCGATCTCACTCCCGAGCAATAGGGAACGGATCGGGAAGGCAGGGGAGCCAAATTTGAGAAGACCCCCTTCAACCACAGGATTGATCACCACCACCGTGCCCCCTCGATCGCGGAGGCGAATCAACTCATTCATCAAGCGAGGGTGATTCGCCGGGGCGTTAGAGCCGACCAAAACGACGCCATCGGCTTGACGCAAACTCTCCAAGCTCACATTGGAGGTGCCGCTGCCGAAAACGCGAGTGAGTCCCACACTCGATGGTGCATGGCAGAGATCGGAACAGTCCGCGAGGTTATTCGACCCTCGCGCCCGCATCAACAACTGGAGCAAATAAGCCGCTTCATTGGAGGATCGTCCAGAGCTGTAAGAGGCAACTCGCTCGGGAGGGGAGGCCAGGAAAGCATCGGCCAGACGTTTGTAAACCTCGTCCCACTGAATCGGTTCATAAAAATCCTGACCCGCCCGATGAATCAAGGGGCGATCCAGGCGCCCAAGTCGGTCACAGGACGCTGAGTCAAAGTTCTGCAGTTCACCCAGGCTGAGGCGATCAAAAACATGGCGAGGAACAGCTGGCTGCAGTTCGGACTGGATCGCCTCAACACTTTTGATACAACGCTGGAGCGGCTCCCCTAGCTCATCGCGAAAGCCACCGTTCTGACCTCCAGTCCCCCAAGCACAAGACAAACAAGCACTTTTGTGATTCAACGTTCGCCAGAGCCTTTTGCCCCTTCTGCTCAATAAAGCCCGTCCCCATCCTGTGATCACGGACCATCCGCCACCACGCTTGGGTTGCGGAGGTCTGAGGTTGTCTGCATCAACATCCCCATTCTTGGCTTGGGCAGCGTCCACAGTCGCTTTCCTCCAATGAAGCGGTGTTGGTAATCAACTCTTAGCCACTCTTCTCAGGGCTGCCCAATGGACTGGGTAACGGCAGTCGACTGACGGACGTAAGGACACCTTCACAAAATGCGAGATGAGACCGACCACGCAGATGGACTGTGGTGTCAGATCATCTCAAGGATGAAAGCTGCTCCATTCAGAAATGAATTTCCTCGTGATCAAAGGTGAATGCTGACGGTCCTAGCCCCGAACCAAGGGAGAGAATATTTTCTTTAATCGTGCTGCTCAGTAGCAATCAATGAAGGGGCAGGAGCGCTAACAAATATCTCAGAAATTTCTAAAAGTAAAAACCAGCACACCCCACAGAAATTGCACACAATAACTGGATCTAAACGTCGTTACCCATGGCATCCATCCATCTGATCAGCGTTGGCTCACGCGGTGATCTCGAGCCCTACCTAGCCCTTCTAAAGGAACTTCAAGAGCGCGGTCATACGGTGCACCTCATCGGCAGCCCCAACTTCCAAGAGGCCGCAGAAGACGCCGGGATGCGGTTCACCTCCCTTCCCGGAGACTTCCATGAGCTTATGGCTTCAGAAGACGGACTTCAATTGATGGAGGGCAAGCCCGTTCGCTTAATCCAGAACAATTTGCTCACTCAATGGTTGGAAACGGCTCGCACAGCAATCGATGGCTGCGACCTACTCATCACTCCTCCATTGGCTCTCTGGGGTTATCACCTTGCCGAGGCGGAGGGCTGTCGGTTCGCCGTGGTTAGCCCCATTCCTTTAATCAGCACAACAACGTTCCCCTTTCTGAACTGGCCAAAGAACCTTTCTGGCAATGAGAAAGGACTTCGCAATCGGATCAAGGGAAAACTCAACCAGCTCAGCTATGAAGCCATTCGTCTCCTCAAATGGCGACAGGAAAGCAAAACGATTCAGTCCTTTCGTCAGAAGCTGGGACTACCCAAACTGCCCTGGAACGGAGCATCCGCCAGAGAGGATGCTCCTCCCTTGCTGCAATCGCCAACGGTTCTGCATCTCTTCAGCGAGCACGTTGTCCCCCGCCCCTCTGACTGGCCTTCTGACGCCAAGGTCACGGGGTTCTGCCTCTCCAAAAACCACGAAACCCAGTCCTATGACCCCCCAAAAGAGCTGAGGGACTTTCTGCAACAAGGCCCAGCACCGTTTTATGCCGGTTTTGGAAGCATGATCCCAAGAGATCCAGAACGGCTTGCCGAGATCGTCATCACCGCGGCATGCCAAACCAATCAGAGACTGATCCTCTCGCCGGGATGGGGTCGTGTCTTGCCGAAAGGCTCCTTACCGGAGTCAGTGTTTGTGCTCGAACACTGTCCCCATCAGTGGCTCTTCCCTCGGTTGCAAGCAGCCATCCACCACGGTGGTGCTGGGACAACAGCCACCACATTGATCAGCGGGATCCCCAGCATTGTGGTGGCCTTCTTCGCCGATCAACCCGCATGGGGCCACACCCTTGAGCAGTTGGGCGTCAGTCCAGCCACATTCTCAGCAAGAACGGTGACAACAGAGTCTCTCAGTGAAAGCTTGCAGATCCTCTCCACTAGCTCAAGCTTCAAAAAGCGTGCTCTCCAACTGCAGAAGCTCATCCAACAAGAGAAGGGCCTCTCTCAAACAGCCGAGGCAATCGAGCACGTGCTCGAACCGAGGAACGCCGAACCTCATCCATCAACGATCAATTAACGGCAACAATGGCGTCGATAGATCTCAACGGTGATGAACGCATTGATTGCACAGAATTCAACCAACTCATCCAACGACTGCAACGCCTCCGAGAGGGAGAAGAACGCTTGCTGTTGTATTTAATGCCAGTGGATAGCAATGGCAACGATCGCCTGGATCAAGACGAACTAGACCGACTCCTGCAGAGCATCGTTCAGCCAGCACTCAGCACAAAAGAACAAGCGTTGGTGTTCAACAACAAGCAGAAAGTTTGAGATGGCGTGATGTCGTCGATCGCCTGCTGTTGAACTAATGCATTGGGGTTCAATTCGCTTTAAAACATTGAGAGATCGCTCTTAGCTCCAGGTCCTGCAAGAGCTTCATTTCGAAGCTGTTGCACCAAGCCGTTGCGCTTGAGCTGGCTGATCGCAAGGTTAATGCGCTTCACCGTTTCAGGATCGAGATCGGGTGACAAAGCAAATCCTTGAAGTTCTGGGCGAATCCCAGACATCGCCAATACAGGAATGATTTCGGAAGAAGCCGCATGAGCCTTGAGATAACGGAGCTGCAACTCGTCTGCCAGCACCCCATTCACCCGACCCTCCTTGACCGCAACCAAGGACTGGCGAATCGAATCAATCGGCACACGGCCAGGTTTGGACGAAGGCGAAGAATCAGCCAATTGCATACCAAGCTCTTTCAATAATTCTTCGCTAACCGTTCCGGATTTATAACCAACGCGCATCGCTGATAGTTCATCAAAAGAGCTCAAACGACGACTCGCCAAACCTTGCGCTTCCTGGACCAGTTCAACCGTTAAAAACCCCACCAAAACAGCACTAGAAATATTGCGTACAACGTAACCCGCCATTAAGACAGCACGGCCTCTAGATGTATCTACAATCTCCGCATCACCTTCTCCCGTGAGGATGATCGTGAAGACTTTGATAAAGCGATGCAAGGGTCCTTTTCGACCACACTTGGCCAAGCTTGAGTAATCCTCAACCCACCAAACCAGTGCACTCATCACAAACAACAACAACATTAAAAGGGCAACCATGCGCATCAACGAAGGGCTAAGCAACGCCGCCAGGAAGGCTCGACTCAAACTGAAAGGATCGTTGGCAACCAAGAAGGCCTGACCATCCTCCTGGAAAGGCAAGCTAAATTGATACACACGAAGACGATTAGGGCTTAGATTAATGCACTCAACGGCTACATCTAGTTCATTTACGCGCGTCGCATCCAACATCGATTGGATGGAAGGCATCTGAATCAGCCTGTAATGAAGGTTCTCCCGTTGTGCAACTTGCGTCCAAAGGTCGACAGCCAGCCCCCTCCAAACACCACCTTCGCGATAGCTGCAAGGCTGGCTCCCTTCCACCACACCAACTCTTAAAACACGTGGTGCTGCCAAACCACCTGCAGGAGCAAAAACACAACAGCCAATGAGCACGGCGTTAGCCATCCAAAAGCGACGTCTCAAGAGTTGATTCACGCGAAGGAACAAATCACTTTTCCAATCAATCCCTTCGCCACAAGAATCCTGAGCAACAAAGCATTAATCAATTCAATCATAGGCCAAAACAGCATAATCCGCATAATCATTCATATTCAAAGAGACTTATTACTGCCTCCAAAAACAATCAAGCACCTAAGAATGAAACGATCGCAACGCGGAACGAGAAGGGACTGCCCGATCTCATCAACCACTTTGGCCAAATCGATCCACGCGTGATGTTCTGACATTCGGACCGTTCAGGAGTAAGCGAGCAGATCTGAGCAAGATCGAGCTCAACGCCTTGCAACACACAACTCGTTAAGGCGTCATCGGTCGCCAAAGGCCACAATGTCCGCGAAACTCATCGGTTGCACTGTGCGGCCCCCTTGCTGTTGGACTGACTCTCACCGTTGCGCTTGCAGGATGCGGCCAGAGCAAGCATCCGGCACAACTTTTTTATCCATCACACCGCAACGATTTCCAGGGCCGATTCCAACCCAGCATCAAAGTCGTAAGCCCTCTAGGACCCAAAACCAATGTGGCACTTCGACCAGCACCCAATGAAAAAGTGACCAAGAAAATGGTCAGTTAAGGAGATCAAGTGAGGGCGGGTCAAGTGATTCTTGTGCTTGACAACACGCAACTCAGCGCTCAGCTCGATACATCTCGATCACAAGCTCGCTACGACAGAGTGAATGCTAAGCGTTATCCTTTTCTCTACGAACAAGGAGCCGCATCCGCAAAGCGCCGTGATGCCTACGAGACCAAGGTGATCCAATCTCGGGATCAAGCCGTCGCAGACAAGTCCAATCTTAATTACAAATTTATTCGCTCTCCTATTGATGGTGTGGTGGGTGACTTGGACGCCGTAAAAATCGGCGATTACGTCAATACAGGAGACATCATCACCGACATTGAGGACATCCCCACCATATGGACCTTGATGGAAATTCATGCCGCACGGGGATCCCAGATCAAGGTGGGGCAACCTGTACAACTCGCATCGCATCCACCCCACAAATCACTGGTGAAAGCACAATCACCGTTGTATCGCCATGCCACGCCATTCCAGAAGCCAGCAACCCTTCCAACACCCTGATGGTGAAGGCGGTGTTCTCCAACCTCACCGGACAATTCAACAAAAGCCAATAGGTGTCCTCCGAAATCATTACAGGATCGAGTGCCTAGATGTCGTTACGGGTGCAGGCCGTGGTGATGCAAGCGCAACAGCCTTTTGTTTATGAAGTGGTCCCCAAAAGCAGGCGCTGTCACCGCTCAAAAGTAGCAAAGGCAATTAAAGATAAACATACATTTCTAAGGAAGCCTGGGAGAATTACAAGAACTCGTCTGCCAACTCGGAGTGCCTTGCCGATGGCAAAACAAAGGTGGCTTTCAAATGGCTGGCATTGATAATAGAGCTAGCAACCTGAAACTCAATTGGTGGCAACAGAATGGCGATTTCAGGTTAGTAGGCGATCCAGAAGCTCACGTTGATAACACTAACCGCCTCGCAAAAATGCTTGAAAACCCGTCAACCGAGGATTGATACGCCCAATCAGAATAAAATCACTTAAATCCTCAACCTTAAAGCAGCTGCAATACTCCAAACCGAAAGCTGCACACAGAAAACAATCTATAAACACTGACAAACCCACAAAAACAGCCTCCTCATTGGGACTTTGAATACCAAGGGCCTTGAATCCAAAACACCATATTTATAGATGTTTGCAGTAAGCACTCAAACTCTCACTGACAAGTTGCGCCCATCTCGCTTTCATGACAACAAAAGAAGGAATACCTATCAATCATTAACAAAAGCTTGGCGAGAACGCTAGGAATCAGTAACATGAGTAGAGAAATACACACCCGTGTGCGCGGTCCACTCACTTTTGCTCTGATAGCGTCAGCTGCCCTTGCAGCATGCAGTCAGACTAACAATTCCAATAGACAAGCCCTAGCAGTTCAAACTGCCAAAATTACAGACAGTAGTTTTAAGCAAAGCGTAAATACGGTCAGTGTGCTCGAGTCCACAACCAATGTGGCACTTCGACCAGAAACCGATGGAAGAGTGATCAAGAAATTGGTAAAAGAAGGAGACACGGTACAAGCAGGTCAAATCATTATCGTATTAGACAACACGCAGCAGAGTGCTGCACTCAACGCTTCAAAAGCGGAAGCAAGAACAAATTTCATTAACGCTGAACGCTATCAATATCTTTACGAGCGGGGAGCAACATCAGCGAAACAGAGAGACTACTACGCCACATTGGCGATTCAATCTCGCGACCAGGCTATTACTGACAAGGCCACCCTTAATTACAAGTTTGTGCGGTCACCAATTGATGGAATTGTCGGTGATCTCGATACTGTCAAAATTGGGGACTACATTAAAACGGGGGAAGCAATCACAGGAATTGTCAACAATTCAACCCTTTGGACTTTGATGCAAATCCCTGCCACTCAAGCCAACCGAATCAAAATTGGACAAGATGTAAATGTCGCATCACAAGGAAAACCACCCATCGTTGGGCAAGGAAAAATTACTTTTATTTCACCCTACTTTGGACTTCCAGGAACTGATGAAGGTGCAAATACAGTCAAAGTAAAAGCGACTTTTCCAAATCTCACAAACCAACTTAAAACCGGACAGTTTGTCAACAGCGAGATCATTACGAGCAGAACGCAAGGCCTCGGCGTACCGGTTCAAGCCGTTTTCATGGAAGCCGAGAAATCCTTTGTATACGTAGTGAAGCCACTAAATCAGATTTTAACCAAAATCAAAGCATCAACGACAATTCAAGAAGCAGATAAAAAGAAGCTTGAAGAACTGCCCGGTGACACAACTATTGTCATACAAAGGCCAGTACAACTTGGTCCACTCGACAACAATACATACCCAGTCGAGTCAGGCCTACGAGAAGGAGAATATGTTGCAGTAAGTAATACTGCTCGTCTGAAAAGTGGCATGCCCGTAAAGGCAACAACCGTTAACTCATCTGGCGGGATCAACTAAATTCATGGCATTTTCGGATAATTTCATCAGGAAGCCTGTTCTCACCACAGTCTGTAGCATTTTAATTGTATTGCTGGGGATCATTGCAATCCCCAGCCTGCCAATAGCGAATCTCCCTAACATTGCACCACCTTTAATATCAGTTACAGCCACTTACAATGGCGCCAACTCTTTAGCTACGGAGCAAGCAGTAACAAACCCGCTTGAACAGCAAATCAATGGTGTACCTGACGCAGCTTATATCTCCTCCACAAGCAATATGGAGGGCCAAAGCCTCATTTCAGTCTATTTCAACGAGTCAACTAATATTGATATAGCACAGGTAAACGTGCAAAACAGAGTTTCTCTGGCGATGCACCAGCTACCCTCTCAAGTCGCAAATTTAGGTGTTTCAGTCAAGCAGAGCACCCCTTCAATCCTACTTGCTTACCAAGTGTCTTCAACACAGGGGCAATTTGATTCCGCCTACCTTAATGGCCTGATTTATGACAAACTTTATTACCAACTTGGACGCGTGCCAGGAGTGGCCAACGTCACTATCATCGGCGGCAGCAATCCTGCTTATCGTTTATTTGCTGATCCCAATAAACTCAAAGCCAACAACCTTATCGCCAACGACATAGTTAGCGCTCTACAGGCCCAAAACAGTACGGCGGTAGGAGGCTTGGTGGGAGGACCACCTGCATCGGGTGACCAGGCCTATACCTATCCACTACTCGTTGAGGGCAACGGTAATTTACTATCGATTGATGACTTTGAGAATCTGATCGTAGGCCGCACAAGCAGCGGAAATTTATTGAGATTTCGAGATGTAGGAGAAGTCACATACGGCTTCAATGACTACACAACTTCGGCAATTAATTCCAAGAAGCATGATGCCATATCTATCGCCATTTACCAAACCTCCGACAGCAATGCTCTTGATGTAGCCAAAGACGTGATCAACAAGATTGATGAATTTGCGACAAAAGTTCCACCAGGAGTTTCAGTTAATCAAATCTACAACGTTGGGCAGTTTATCGAGTCTTCAGTGGACGGTGTTGTCGATGCACTGGGTTTAGCAATTGTATTGGTGCTGCTAATCCTTTTTCTCTTTCTCCAGAATTGGCGCGCCACCATTGTTCCAAGCCTTGCGATTCCGATTTCCTTGATCGGAACCTTCGCCTTCATCAAGGTATTTGGATTCTCAATTAACCAACTGACTCTCCTTGGATTGGTCTTAGCCACAGGCCTTGTGGTCGACGACGCAATCGTCGTTATCGAAGCTGTTTCGAAAAACATTGAATCGGGAATGAGACCTCGCCAAGCAGCTCTGAGCTGCATGGGAGAGCTCTTTGGCGCGTTGGTTTCAACGGCTTTGGTTCTGATGGCTGTTTTTGTTCCAGTCGCATTTTATCCGGGCAGCATCGGCATCATCTACAAACAATTCGCCCTAACGATCGCCTTCTCCATCGCGATTTCCGCCTTCAACGCACTGACGTTTTCACCCATGCTCTCTGGATTGCTGTTACGCGGCGACGAAGCACCTGAACCACGGGGCTGGATCTGGCCAACTGCAGGCGTCATTGTCGGTCTCGCCTTCGGCCGCTTCAGTGCAGCCTCATTTGGGGCATGGACCTATCCACTGGGCATGGTGTTGTTCGGTCTCGCTGGTGCCAACCTCGCCATCATTTTTCGACTCTTTAATACAAATTTTGCGCGTTTAGAGCGTGGATACTCATATTTGATCAGGACACTGATCGCAGCAAGACGATGGGTGATGGTGGCCTTAGGCAGCGGTATTATCGTCACCGGATTAGCGTTCATGGCTTTACCAGCAGCCTTCATCCCCGATGAAGATCAGGGTTACCTGATGGGTTTTTATCAGCTGCAAAACGGCGCCTCTTTGAGCCAAACCGAAATCGTTGGTAGCGAAATCGCTTCGATTCTCGAACAAGAAAAAGATATCCTCAACAGCAGTGTAATTAACGGCTTTGGATTTAACGGCTCAAGCCCTGACCAAGGAGCGATCCTACTCGGACTAAAGCCATTAAGTGAGCGCTCAGGAGAAAAACATAGTTCTTTCGCGATCGCAGATCGATTAAATGCAAAGTTCATTCAATTGAACAGTGGCTTTGTCCGCGTTGGACAGCCACCTGCTGTACCAGGATTTTCTGCGCAAGGTGGTTTTTCTCTTCAATTTAACGATCTGAGCGGTAACTACACTTTCAATCAGCTGAACACTCAAGCCCAGCGACTGGTGAAAGCTGGCAAGGAGAGTGGTCTATTTTCATCCTTGTATTCCCAGTTTATTCCTAGTGCTCCAGCCTTCGGCGTCAACATAGATAGGTCAGTGATGGGTGCACTCAATGTGGACTATCAAGATGCAATGAAAACCATCTCAACTCTCGCCGGTGGCAGCTACACGGGTCTAACCTATGAAAATGGTCAAGTACGCAATGTTTATGTTCAGTCAACGGCCGAAGAACGCTCGGCCATTGACAACATCCTCAATTACTACGTGAAAAGCAGAGATGGAGACTTAATACAAGTGTCTCAGTTTGCATCAGCTAATTTAGATAGTGCTCCTCCAATTATTAGCCATTACAACCTCTACAGGTCGATATTAATTCAAGGCGTACAAGCCGTCGGCACAAGTTCTGGGCAAGCCTTAAGCACCATTCAAACCCTCTTCCAAAAACTTAATTTCAACAACATTGGCTACGCCTTTACAGGACTCGCAGCACTTCAACTCTCAGCAGGAAACGCCAGTATTTTAGTCTTCGGACTTGGGATATTAATTGTTTATCTAGTGCTTTCAGCTCAATACGAGAGTTACATCACACCGGTGATCATCCTGATGACAGTACCTCTGGCAATGCTGGGGGCCCTGGCCTTTCTGGCGATCCGCTCGATCGACTTAAATATCTATGCCCAGGTCGGTTTGGTGACCCTGATTGGCCTTGCCGCCAAGAATGGAATTTTGATCGTGGAAGTTGCAGAACAGCAGCTCGAATCAGGCAAAACCCCTACAGAAGCTGTCATCACATCAGCAGAGTCACGTCTGCGACCAATCCTGATGACAGCCATTGCTGCCTTGGCAGGATTTCTCCCCCTAGTGGTTGCCAATGGGGCAGGAGCTCAAAGCCAACAATCTCTTGGCACCGTAATTTTTGGTGGCTTAATCGTAGCCACCATTCTTTCTCTGGGAGTAGTGCCGCCTTTCTATGTTGTAGTGAAGGGCCTCAGTTCCCGATGGTTTGGTCACAAACATGCCGGCTCCGGTGAATCCACAGTTGCCAATGCACCCTGACCCTCCAGAACCCTGGACCTGGACCAGTCCTTGTGGTCAGCCATTGCAAGTGGGGTGGAGCTGCCAAAAGCCAAACAAACCTGATCCAGAGCATGCCTTAGCCGTTGTGCTAATTCACGGTTTCGGAGCTTGCAAAGAGCACTGGAGATACAACATGCCGGTGCTGGCCAACGCTGCTAACACGTATGCCATCGACCTGATCGGCTTTGGCACGAGCAGTCAACCGCGAGCACTTCTCGGCGACGACTTCAGCGACAACGATGCCGTTGAAGGTGACAACCTTTGCTACAGCTTTGATCTCTGGGCGGCACAGGTGGTGGCTTTCTGCCAACAGGTCGTGCAACAACCTGTGGTGTTGGTGGGAAATTCCATTGGAGGCGTCGTTGCCCTCAGAGCCGCACAACTTTTGCAAGAGCAGAGCCAAAGTGTGTCCTGCGAGGGTGTGGTACTGATCGACTGCGCGCAGCGGCTCATGGATGACAAGCAATTGGCAACGCAACCTGCCTGGATGGCTTGGATCCGCCCCCTCCTTAAAACCCTGGTAAGTCAGCGCTGGCTGAGCACAGCCCTTTTCCGCAATGCGGCCCGCCCAGCGCTGATCCGTAGCGTGCTCCATCAGGCCTATCCCAGTGGGAGCAATGTGGATGATGACTTGGTCTCGCTTTTATTCAAACCAAGCCAAAGACCAGGAGCCCCTGAAGCGTTTCGCGGATTTATCAACCTCTTTAATGATCATTTGGCGCCGTCTTTACTGGAATCCCTATCCCTTCCCGTTCACATGATTTGGGGGGAAGCTGATCCCTGGGAACCGGTCAAAGAGGCCAAAAACTGGGAACAACAATTTGATTGCATTCAATCTCTATTGGTGATTCCCCATGCAGGACATTGCCCCCATGACGAATCTCCAAGCGAAGTAAATGAACGTTTACTGCTGATTCTCAATCAGCAAGCAACATAGGCTTCTACTTTTTCGCTAAGCAGGAAAGAAATGATTAGCGTGCTCAAGTAGCCATTCTTCCGATTGATTAACAGCACCAATTGCCCAAAGGTCGAAAGCCCTGGAACGCGACTTCACAGCAGACAAAAATCCCGCCTGGCGCAAAGTTCCCCCCAACACTTTGGCCGTAAACCCACATCGATGGGCCATATATAAATTACCCTTTTGCAACGAAGCCCTGTGGCCATAAAGAATATCAAGTGGCGCAATAGGTCCCATCCCACTTTCATAAGCAGGATCACAAAGCTTATCTTCAGCGATCAGACGACAGACTGACTGCAAATCTGGGCAGGTAATCAAGACGAAACCTTCAGGCTTTAAGACCCTACGGAACTCATCCAAGGCAGTAGGGACTTCATGAGGGTAAAGATGCTCAATGTTGTGAGAAGAATAAACCGCATCAACTGTGCAATCTCCAACTGCAGCCATGTCAGTCATAGTGCCCACTACATCTGGCTGTACAGACGAATCAATATCCAGTCGGATCTCCTTCCATACCTTATCCGCAAAGGGAGTTTCAGATTGGCCTTGAGGACCGCAACCAACATGTAAAAAAACTGGCAAGCACGTGTTATTCATGCTTTATGCACCGATCAAAGACAGCAAAGATATACATCCTAAAGGCATTTAATAGCAAATGCCGCAATAAACTCATAACAATAAATTCAAAATTTAAAAATAAACTATAGAAAATGATATAATTTTGAATTAAACCAAATTAATTATTAAAAAACAAGATTCGATCCAAGCTGGCTATCTTAACTTTGAGCAGCTAGTAAAATTTTTCAGAAAAGTCAACTAACTGAGCTGTTATCTTTTAACATGCAACATAAGCTTCAACTTGATCGCTTAGACGACGCAATCCAGCTAGGCCATCGCGCTCCAAGTTGCGCACGCGGTCACGACTGATGCCAATGATGCGGCCAATGCCCGTGAGGCTCATCGGCTCTTCCCCGTCCATCCCGTAGCGCATACGCAACACCTTTCCCTGCAATTCAGGCAGCTGACTCAATAGATCACGCAGGTCTCCCTTCAAGCATTCGCCTTCCACCTGTTCAGACGGCAGCTCAGCATCACCGGCCAGCAGCTCCAGCAATTCGGTGTCATCCCCATCTCCCACCTTCATCTCCAAGCTCACAGGCTGACGGGCACGGCACATCAAATCCTTCACTTCCTCTTCAGGAAGTTCCACAAACGAGGCCAATTCCGTTACCGAGGGGGTGCGGCCCAGCTCTTGACTTAATTCTCTCTGGCCTTTTTTCAGCTTGTTCAACATCTCGGTGATGTGAATCGGCAAGCGAATCGTTCGGCTCTTCTCCGCAATCGCACGGGTGATGCCCTGACGGATCCACCAATACGCATAGGTGCTGAATTTGTAGCCCCGGGTGGGATCAAATTTCTCCACACCACGCACCAAACCAATCGTTCCCTCCTGGATTAAATCCAGCAGTTCCATATTCCGCTTGGTGTATTTCTTGGCGACGCTCACCACCAAGCGCAAATTGGCAGCCACCATCCGCTCTTTGGCTCGCCGGCCCGCCTGCAGCTTGCGCTTGAGTTGCGCTGCACTCACACCAGCGGCTTTGGCCACTTCTTCTCGGGCCACCTGGTCTTCGCCGCGCTGATCTTTTAATTCCGCTTCCAACGCCTCGAGATCCATCAGCTCCTGCACCTGACGGCCCAGCGTGATCTCCTGCTGGTGACTCAACAACGGCACTCTGCCGATGTCTCGCAAATACGAACGGACTAAGTCGACTTCAGCGCCAGAGGCGCGACCGGTGGAGGCAGATGCGGGGCGGGAAGCAACAGCAGCAGCAGGAGCCATGACGCTTCATTTAGTTCTGTAAAGACTAACCCTAAGAAACGTAAACGAACTCTCAGAAAGCGAGCGAAGCGAGTAAATGAGTAGAAATACTCGTGCTCTCGAGCAACTGGGGCGCATGAAGCAGCAACCACTCCGCTGTTTTCAGATAAATAAATACGCCCGCTACGTCTGTGGCTGTGGTGATGAAGGGGGCTGACATCAGGGCGGGATCGAGGCCCATGCGGTTAAACAGCAACGGCAAGGCAGCACCAGCCGTGGCGGCCAAGGTGGTAATTGCCAACAAACTGATGCCAACCGCCATCCCCACAAGCGGACCGTCGCCACGCCACCAAGCGAATGGCACCACCACCAAAAGCATCAACAGGCCCAGCAAGGCACCGGCGAGCGCCTCCCTCACAACCGCACGCCAGGGGCCCAAGGGTTGAATCCGTTGGGTGCTCAGTCCACGAATCACCACCGTGGAACTCTGGGCACCCACGTTTCCACCGGTCCCAATCAACAAAGGAATAAAGGCCGCAAGCATCACCACCTCACGCAACACGGCATCGTTCATCGCGATCACCTGGGTTGTGAAGCCGTTCGCAATCACCAGCACCGCAAGCCACACCACGCGACGACGCGCCACGGTGAACAAATTGCTCTGAAAATAATCATCCTCATCCCCGGCCTCCACCGCACCAGCGGCGTAGAGGTCACGGGTGGCTTCCTGCTCGATCACGTCGATGACGTCATCCACCGTAACGATCCCCACAAGACGACGTTCCCGGTCCACAACAGGCACGGCCAGGAAGTCGTAACGCTGAATCGCTCTGGCCACCTCCTCTTGATCGGTGTCGGTGCCAACGCTCACCACTTCCCGCGTCATCACATCACCAATGCAATCGCTGGGATCGGCCGTGACCAAATCTCGCAACGACAAAATTCCGGTGAGGTGTCGCTGCCCATCCGTGACATAGAGGCTGTAAATCGTTTCGGTTTCTCGTGCACGGCGGCGAACGATGCTGAGAGCCTGCGAAGCCGTCTGAAATTCCTTGAGATCGATGTATTCCGTTGTCATCAAACGGCCAGCCGTTTCAGGGGCATAACCAAGCAACTGGGCGGTCACACGCCGCTCGGCGGGACTGAGCTCCACCAAAAGACGGCGGACCACCTTGGCCGGGAGCTCATCAAGCAGGCGCACCCGATCATCGGGTGACATCTCCTCCACGAGCTCCAGCACTTCGTTGGAACGCAGCCGCTCCAACAAGCTCTGCTGAATGGCTGGCTCAAGGTATTCGTACACCTCAATCGCTTCGTCCTTGCCGAGCAGTCGAAAGGCCAGTGCCTGAAGCGTTCTTGGAAGGCAGCCAACGGCTTCTGCCACATCGACAGGCTGAACCGGTGCCAACAGCAACTTGACGCCGTCGTAATTGCCAACGGACAACATCGACTCCAGTTGCTGAGCGACAACCTCAGCCACCAAATCATTTGTGACGCTCACACCACTGAGGCCGTGGGCTTCCTCCATGCTTTCCGCCCAGCCCTTCTAATCCTAAGTGGGTCTGCAGCCGGTTATCGTCGGCGCCGATTGCACCCTCCATCGTTATGGCTCCCAACATCAGCAACGTGTCCGTCAACACCCCTGACGGCGCCAACAAATCACTCGGCTCCTATTCCGGCAAAGTGCTGTTAATTGTGAACGTGGCGAGCCGTTGCGGCTTCACTCGCCAGTACAGCGGCCTTCAAGCGCTGCAAGACAGCTACGGCGCTCAAGGACTGCAGGTATTGGGTTTCCCCTGCAACGATTTTGGCGCACAAGAGCCCGGGTCTTTAGAGGAGATCAAAAGCTTTTGCTCCACCACTTACAACGCCAGCTTTGAGCTGTTCGACAAAGTGCATGCCACCGGTAGCACCACGGAGCCCTACACCACCCTCAACAAAACAGAGCCAAGCGGCGATGTGGCTTGGAACTTTGAAAAGTTCCTCGTGGGCAAAGACGGCACGGTGATCGCGCGTTTCAAGAGCGGCATTGAGCCCGATTCCGATGAACTGAAAACTGCTATCGAAGCCGCCCTTAAGGCCTAACCAAGCTCCGGCCAGAGACGACACCCAGGGCTGCGGCACCAAGCCCCAGCCCCAGGGTGAGTCCAATGAGCCCAAGAGCAGCCAACCAGTCGCCTTGCGCGATGAAGACCACGCAGTCCACCATCCAACTACTGAAGGTGGTAACGGAACCGCAGAAACCGATACCGATCAACAGTTGACGTTTCGGACGAAGCGGAAGCCCTACCAGCCAACCTAGAACGAGTGTACCTAGCACGTTCACAATCACGTTGTTGTCTTGCAGATGACTTCCGACCTGCCAACGCATCACAGCGCCAGGAACGGCACCCAGAGCAACGAGCAACAGTTCGCTCAGGTCTTTCCTCAAGCTGAGCCGATTCGTGGTGGCATCGATGTTGTTGGTGGTGGATGAAGACTGCGGCATCAGAGACCTCCTTCCGCCAAGCCAAGCCCGTAGCCAAAGCCAGCCGCCACCAAGCCACCCACAATCGAACCCACACCTAGGAACAGCGCTTCCAGCCAATTCCTCTGCTTCAGGGTGTTGAGCAACTCAACGGCAAAGGTGGAAAACGTGCTGAGGCTGCCAAAAAAGCCCACTCCAATCAATAAGGTGAGCCCGGCAAGTCCTTTAGAGGTTGCGCAGGGATCATTCACTTGCAGGCCAAGCACCAGACCGAGGGCAAAGGCGGCAACGAGATTGACAGCAAAGGTTCCCCAATGCTTGCGGGGAACCATCGGCTCGAAGTGATTGACAATTCGCAGACGAAGCCACGCACCAGGAATGGCGCCAATCCCCACCAGCACCACCTGACCTGCGGTGAATGCTTCAGCCATGCACCCATCCCCGAATTGACTGAAAACCAGCTGGCAAACCCTGGCTTGAAGACACCTGAACTTGAATCCAATCGCGGCCGTCGTCTCCCCGCCAGTGGCGCAACATCTGGAGAGGAGTGCCTAACTCCAGACGGCGCAGAGCAGGAGCTGCCACCAAAGGGCTGGAGCGCAACACACAGCACTCACCGCTGAGGAGGGGGCCTTTGCCCTCCTGCCGGCGCAAAGGGGGAAGCCGCCGCTGAGCACCTCCAGCGGGCAAGGCCGCAGGTGCCATCAAGGCCACGCCAAGCAGCCAACCCCAACGCAACACAACCCCTGTCGACATGCGCATTAGATGTCGAGTGAGGCCATGTCCAAATCGGCGCTATGAGTTTCGATGAATTCACGACGAGGCGCCACTTTGTCGCCCATCAGGATCGTGAAGATGCGATCCGCCTCCAGCGCGTCTTGCACTTCCACCCTCTTCATCATGCGCGTGGAGGGATCCATCGTGGTTTCCCACAATTGCTTCGGCATCATTTCACCAAGGCCCTTAAACCGCTGAATGTTGTAGTTGGCTTTCTCACCAAATCCAGCCAAAGTTGTTTGCAATTGCTGCTCGTTGTAGCAATAGGTGTGATTTTTTCCGCGCTCAACCTTGTAAAGCGGCGGACAAGCGATGTAGATATATCCACCTTCCACCAATTCCTTTTGATAGCGATAGAAGAAGGTAAGGATCAGCGTCCGAATGTGCGCCCCATCCACGTCTGCATCTGTCATGATCACAACCCGGTGATAGCGAAGATTTTTAACATCAAAGCCTTCACCCTTAATCCCCAAGCCAAGGGCTGTAATCAGAGCTTGAATCTCAGTATTTTTGTAGATCTTGGCGTCGTCAGTTTTCTCAATATTGAGAATTTTTCCCCGCAAGGGAAGAATCGCCTGAAAACGGCGGTCGCGGCCTTGCTTGGCAGAGCCACCAGCGGAATCTCCCTCCACGATGTAGATCTCAGATTCAGAAGGGTCTCGCGTGCTGCAATCGGCCAACTTGCCAGGCAGCGTTGAACTCTCCAGCACGCTTTTGCGGCGAACCAGCTCACGGGCCCGGCGAGCTGCTTCCGCCGCATTAAAGGCCTGGATCGCTTTCTCCAGGATCATGTCGATCACGCCTGGATTGAATTCCAGGTACTGGCTCAACGACTCTCCAACCAAGCTGTCAACGATGCCGCGAACTTCGGTATTCCCCAGCTTCGTTTTTGTTTGACCTTCAAACTCAGGCTCGGGAACCTTCACCGAAAGGACAGCGGTGAGGCCTTCGCGAATGTTTTCGCCAGCCAAATTTGAATCGGAGTCTTTGCGTTTGCCCCGTTTCTTCGCAAACGTATTCAGGGTGCGTGTGAGAACGGTTTTTAAACCTTCGATGTGCGTACCGCCATCCACCGTACGGATGTTGTTCGCGAAACCCAGAATGCTGTCGGAATAAGCATCAACGCACCACTGCAGTGCTGCCTCCACGGATACACCATCTTTTTCTGAATTCACATAAATAATTTCTGGATGCAGAGGATCTTTCTCCGCATTCATATAGGCAACGTATTCCTTAATTCCACCTTCGTAGAAATACAGCTCCTCACGGGGCTGGCCCTCTGAATCCCGGGCAGCCGGTCGCTCATCGCGAAACACGATGCGCACACCACCATTCAAATAAGCCAGCTCACGCAATCGCGCCGAGAGCGTGGAGTAATCAAACTCAATGCCAACCGTGAAGATCTGATCATCCGGCTTAAAGCAAACGCTGGTGCCAGTAAGCCCATTCTCCTCCGCGGGCTGCGGCTCTGAAACAAGGCTGCCGATGGCGGCACCGCGCTCAAAGCGCTGGCGATGCACCTGGCCTTGGCGGCGCACGGTGACTTCAACCCACTCGCTCAGGGCATTAACGACTGAAACACCAACACCATGCAAACCACCCGAAACCTTGTAACCACCAGCTCCAAACTTGCCGCCGGCGTGCAACACCGTGAGCACGGTTTCCAGGGCGCTTTTCCCGGTGCGGGGATGAACATCCGTGGGGATTCCACGGCCGTTATCACTCACAAACGCTGAGCCGTCTTCTCCGAGAACAACCGTGATCTCGTTGCAATGCCCAGCCAGGGCTTCATCCACGGCGTTGTCCACCACCTCGTACACCAGGTGATGCAGCCCTCGCGGACCGGTGGTACCGATGTACATTCCCGGGCGCTTACGCACCGGCTCCAGGCCTTCAAGAACCTGAATTTGTTCAGCGCCGTAGGCAGCTTGAACTTTTGCGGCTTCGCTCATGCGCTCGTCGTAGGCCCAGCCACCTTTTCATCTTCAACTTACCACCGGTATCCCAGAGGCGCTCGTAGAAGCCTCTGACGCGTCATTTTTAAAGGGGATGCACCCGTCGTTTCTTCGATGAAACAGAGCAGCTCTGAATTCGGAACCACAGCCGAGGCAACAGTCAACGCAAAAGACAACGCAAACATCAATGCAGAGGCTCCCCTGGTGGTGGCGCTGGTGGGGCCGACGGCGAGCGGCAAAACCGCGCTCGCGCTTGAGCTTGCTGAGCACTTCCAGCTGGAGATCCTCAACATCGATTCTCGCCAGCTTTACCGAGAGATGGATATCGGCACGGCCAAACCCACGGCCGAGCAACAACGGCGCGTGACCCATCACCTCCTCGACCTGCGCTCCCCTGATCAACCGATCACTCTTCAGGAGTTTCAGCAGGAAGCCGCTGCAGCCGTGAGCCAGGTGCTCAAGGATCGAGGCGTGGCCTTTCTAGCCGGAGGCAGCGGCCTGTATCTGAAGGCCCTCACTCAGGGTTTGCAGCCTCCGGCCGTGCCCCCTCAAGCCGAGCTGCGCCGCCAACTCAGCTCACTGGGTCAAGAGAACTGCCATCAACTCCTCCAACAGGCCGATCCCCCAGCGGCCGCAAAGATCGCTCCAGCAGATGCGGTTCGCACCCAACGCGCTCTGGAGGTGCTGTACGCCAGCGGCAAACCGATGAGTGAGCAACAGTCGAGCAATCCGCCGCCCTGGCGCGTGCTGGAGCTCGGACTCGACCCCGTGGAGCTGCGATCGCGCATCGCCCAACGAACTCAACAGATCTATCAGGAGGGCTTGATTGAAGAAACGCAGCGACTGAGCCAGCGCTATGGGCCTGACCTTCCCATGCTGAAAACGATCGGCTATGGCGAAGCACTCGAAGTGCTGCAAGGAGGCCTGAGCGAAGCGCAGGCCATCGCCACCACCACCCAGCGCACGCAGCAATTTGCCAAGCGGCAGCGCACCTGGTTCCGCCGCCAACACAATCCCCACTGGCTCACAGGTCAGGATGCGCTCAGCGAAGCGATGAGCCTGATCGAAGCAGGTCTAGGCTGAAGAGCAATATCTGCTGAGCACCGCTTTTCATCAGCAGTCCTTCACAACACTGAATGCCTCCACGTCCTCGCTTTGACCGTCGCGCCCCCGTCCGGGAGCTCCCCAACATCAATGACCGCATCAATTACCCCCAGTTAAGGGTTGTTGACGCAGACGGCGAGCAGCTTGGGGTGATCGACCGGGAAAAAGCATTAGAAGTTGCGCGTGAGCGCGAGCTTGATCTCGTTTTAGTGAGCGAGAAAGCCGATCCGCCGGTATGCCGGATCATGGACTACGGCAAATTCAAATTCGAGCAAGAAAAGAAGGCCAAAGAAGCGAAAAAAAAATCGCACCAGACCGAAGTTAAAGAGGTCAAAATGCGTTACAAAATTGATTCTCACGATTACGACGTTCGCATCGGCCAAGCGCAGCGCTTCCTCAAAGCGGGCGACAAAGTGAAGTGCACGGTCATTTTCCGAGGACGGGAGATTCAGCACACCGCCTTGGCCGAGGTCTTGCTGCGCCGCATGGCCAAAGACCTTGAAGAGCCTGCAGAAGTGCAACAGCCCCCGAAGCGCGAGGGCCGCAACATGATCATGTTCCTCACACCCCGCAAAGCGCCGCTCTTGAAGAAAGACAAGGAAGAAGGCGCTGGTAATAACGCGGTGCGCACCATTCCTTCACCGGCGCGTCGGATCAGCTCTCAAGACTGAACCGCTTCCAGAAGCAGCCTCCAGCCCTCCCTCGCTGAGGCCTGGTCATATTGATCACGGGCTTCACACATGAAGCCGTGATCAGCCCCTTCAAAAACGCTGTAGCGCAAACGAAGCCCGCTGGGATCCTCCGCTTGTAAGGCAGCTTGTATCGCCCGCTGATCTGAGCATGGGATCAGGGGATCGATGCTGCCGCACAAACAATGCAGCTCTCCCTGCACCGAGGTCAGCAGCTCCAAGCTGGGGGGGCCTCCACCGGGCCGCCCACGGCTCACCCCAGCCCCATAAAAATCAAAGCTCACTTGCACCTCCGCCAGGGTGGCGGCCAGCAATGCGGCATGCCCCCCGAAGCAAAAGCCCACCACGGTGATCCGCAGAGATGAATCACTGGGGGCTAGCTCCTGCCGTAACCAAGCGATCGAGGCTTGAACATCGACGAGGATACCCTCGGTGCTCGTGGCCTCCTTATGGCGCCGCCCTTCACGGGTGGACTCGGGGTCATACCCCAGCTCCAGCTCTGGGGCCGTGCGCGCAAACAGCGGCATCGCCAGGGCCGGAACACCCGCTGCCGACAAGCGGTCGGCCACACCCCGCACCCAGGGGTTCAAGCCAAAGATCTCGGGAAGCACGATGACGGCATGGGTGGCTGGCTTCGCGCTGTTGGTGGGCGCCCACCAGCAGCGCAAGGGCACCGGACCGGTGTTCACCATCAACCAAGACCCTGGCGATGGCTCGGGAAGCACAGGAGGAAGAATGGAAGGATTGGGCATCAGCGCGTGAAGATAAGCCGCTAGATCGGGTCATGGGGCAGCTCAACAATTGTCACCAAGCCGCCCAGTCCTTAAGGTGGCCACATCAATCCGGTCCACCGGCGTGCGATTCCACATCCAACAGGAAAGCGACATACCGGCATCGACCCAGCTCTACAACCAGATCTGTTTCGCCATCGCCGCCCGGCACTACCCTCCTGGGCATCGTCTTCCGAGTACAAGACAACTAGCGATGCAGACCGGCCTGCATCGCAACACGATCAGCAAGGTATACCGCCAGCTCGAAACCGATGGGGTGGTGGAAGCGATGGCAGGTTCTGGGATCTACGTCCGCGATCAACAGAAGCCAAGGGAGATCCGAACCCCGCCCCATATCCGCAACCGTGGCGTCACCGATCTCGATCGAGAGGTGCGCAAGTGCGTGGATGGCCTGCTCAACGCGGGTTGCACCCTGCAGCAAACCCGAGAACTGCTCACGCGGGAAATCGATTGGCGCCTGCGCTGCGGCGCCCGGGTGCTCGTGAGCACCCCACGAGAAGACATTGGCGCTTCGATGCTGATCGCAGAAGAACTCGAACCCAACATCAACGTGCCCGTGGAAGTGGTGCCGATGGAAGAGCTGGAGAGCGTGCTTGAGAACGCCAGCAATGGAACGGTGGTGACCAGCAGGTACTTCCTTCAGCCCGTGGAAGAGCTCGCCAAGAAGCACGGCGTGCGCGCTGTGGCCGTGGATCTCAACGACTTCAAAGCGGAATTGGGGATGCTCAAAGAGCTCCGCCAAGGCAGCTGCGTCGGCCTGGTAAGCATTAGCCCCGGCATCCTGCGAGCCGCTGAGGTGATCCTGCACAGCATGCGCGGCAACGACCTGCTGCTGATGACCGCCACTCCAGACATCGGCAGCAGGCTACTGGCCCTTCTGCGCGCCTCCAGCCACGTGCTGTGTGATCGACCCAGCATGCCGCTGGTGGAGCAAAGCCTGCGTCAAAACCGCTCCCAACTGATGCGCATGCCCCAAGTGCACTGCGCCGAGAGCTACCTCAGTGGTGACACGATCGAGCTCCTCCGCAAGGAAATCGGTCTGGTCAGCCACTGATCAGGCCCTGATCCGACGCGATGAGGGATGCCCGCACGAGATGATGAGCGCACTAGCCACAGGCTCAAAGCAGCAAGGCCATGCTTGATCAAATTCGGGCCGACTTTGCGATCATCCGCGAACGAGATCCAGCAGCGCGCGGACCTCTCGAGATCCTGCTCTGCTATCCAGGCTTTCAAGCGATCAGCCTGCACAGATTGAGCCATCGGCTCTGGCACTCCCGCCTACCGCTGAAATTGCCGGCACGCCTTCTCAGCCAGCTGGGGCGAGGAATCACCGGAATCGAGATCCACCCGGGCGCCACGATCGGCCGCAGCGTCTTCATCGATCACGGCATGGGAGTGGTAATCGGTGAAACCAGCGAAATTGGCGATCGCTGCCTGCTCTATCAAGGTGTAACCCTCGGCGGTACGGGCAAAGACAGCGGCAAGCGTCACCCCACACTCGCCAACAACGTTGTGGTGGGAGCCGGCGCCAAGGTGCTGGGGGCCATTGAGGTGGGCGCTAACACAAGAATCGGAGCAGGCTCAGTGGTGGTGCGCAGTGTGGAACAGAACTGCACCGTGGTGGGCATCCCTGGACGAGTGATTCACCAGAGCGGTGTCCGCATTAACCCTCTCGCTCACTCAGCCTTACCGGATGCAGAAGCGAATGTGATCCGCAACCTGATGGAGCGAATTGATCAGCTGGAAAATCAGGTTGGCGAATTGCAGAGCTGCCTTAACGCCGTATCAGCAGGGAGTCCAATTCGTGAAGGGAGTGCAGGCCAATCCCAAAACCTCAAGGATCGAGAAATCCTTGAGTTTTTAGGGGATTAAACACAATTGTTTTTAAGATTACCATTATTGTTCCAACCAAGACTATTGTACATTTTTGAATTATGCATCAATACTGGAAGCATAGAATTAAAAGACTGATCAAAGCATTACTCCCTGCCAGCGCCAAAGACATTGAAGCAGTGGGGGCTCAGCTCAAGACCATCGAAAACCAACTCGAATCAGCAACCCGTCAAGGGAAATCTTTAGAGCGAAAATTAGACCACACAACGCATCTACTGCGTGAAGCAGACGATCAACTGAAATGCTTCCAAAACCGTCTTCAACACCTCGAGACCCTTGCCATACGCAATAACCATCGACAGGCCTCTTATTTCGGTGCTAATCGCACCGCGAGCTGGAATCTTGACAACCTATTCTTCATCGTCAATGTTCCTGATTGCGGCTTTCCCGCCAACCTGATTAGAGATTCAGCCTACGAAGAAGAGAATTATCAAATCACCCAATATCTATGGGATTGGGAACGAACATTTCTAGATATTGGTGCCAATTGCGGAATTTTTGCGGCACGACTTGGTCATCTCACACGGAGGATCCCCACCCAGATCTTCGCTTTTGAGCCCAACCCTGAAATGCATGAACTCTGTGCTACGAATTTTTTCAACAACGGCTTAAGCCATTGCCAAGCGATTCAAAGCGCCGCATCAAATACATCCTCCCCTTTAAGTCTTTGGGTGAACCCTCACCACACCGGAGGCGCCAGCGTCACGCCTCAGTCCAGCCAAAGCGAGCAACAAGGAAGCGAGCTCCAGACAAGAAAGGAAGTACAGGTGAATTCCACAACGGTTGACTCATTCCTACAACAAAAAAAGATTAATAAACCATCCTTCGCGAAGATTGATGTTGAACATCATGAAGGCCAGGTCCTTGAAGGGATGAAGCAAACGATAACCTTTATGGCGAATGACAACGAGACTTTTGGCATCATTTTTGAATGTTTAGATGGCCTTGTACCCAAGCCATTAAGAGCAATGCTGGACACAGCTACCGAGCAAGGCTATGGCTTATTTCAAGTCATCTCGAGAGGACGCCTCACAAGAATCTCCACAGAAAACATTATCAATTTCCCTGGCTATCTGCTACTTCTCAACAAAGCACTGATAGCAAAGAAACTTCAACCACTATCTACCACCAATGCTTTTCCTGAGTTCGCAGCCAACCAACTCGAGATCCCGATCGCAGCGATGATAACGACATCCATCTCTTCCATCCACCACCAATCAATTCCAGCGGGACCATCTGAAATTCGCTACACGGCTCCGGAAGATTCCAAAATTCATCTTATTGCCCATGGCCCTTATTGCAGCCTTCACCAAGGGAACTACCGCATTCGATTAGAGCTACTGGAAGCAAAAGGCATCACAATTCAGCTCAAACACGACATCTCTCACAACATTCAAACCAAATCAAATAAAGATGGTAGCTGGAGCTTCGAATTAGATCACTACACGAACAACTTAGAAATTTTACTTTACGCATCTGGCGCAGACCAGGGCATTGTCAAAAACATATTGATTGTCGACGAGACCGGGCTTTAACCCTCAAGCAGATGTTGACTGAGCCGTTGCCGGAGGTGCCGGCTGGAACATAAACATCGAATAGATCACGTTACGGCGCATATTTGTCATCATTTCCAGGAACATGTCGTAGCCCTCATTTTTATATTCAATCAACGGATCTTTCTGGCCATAACCCCGCAATCCAACCGATTCACGCAAGGCATCCATAGCTTGCAGATGTTCACGCCAGAGCGTATCAATCTGCTGCAAGATAAAGAAACGCTCCGCCTCTCTCATCAGCCCTGGGCGCAACTCCTCGATTTGCCCTTCTTTGAGATCGTAGGCGTTGCGTAATTGCTCCTGAAGGAAGGCCTTGAGATCCTCCATTGAGAGGCCCTGGAGTTGATCGGGCTGCAGATCTTCGAGCAAATAAACAAACTCCTTCACCTTGCTCACAAGCTGGGAGACATCCCATTCCTCGGGCGGGAGGTCTGGATTCACATAGGCCTCAACGATCTCATTCATGGTGCGCTCTCCGTAACCAATCACCTGCTTTTTCAGTTCACGGCCATCAAGCACGCGACGCCGTTCGGTGTACACCGCTTTGCGTTGATTGTTCATCACCTCGTCATACTCAAACACCTGCTTACGGATGTCGTAGTAGTACGTCTCAACCTTCTTTTGCGCCCCCTCAAGTGAGCGCGTAAGCATGCCCGATTCAATCGGCATGTCTTCTTCCACCCGGAAGGCATTCATCAAGCCAGCTACACGCTCACCTCCAAAGATGCGCAGGAGGTTGTCACCCAACGAAAGGAAGAACCTGGTGCTTCCAGGGTCACCCTGGCGGCCCGCACGGCCGCGAAGCTGGTTATCAACCCGGCGTGATTCGTGACGCTCCGTGCCGATCACGTGCAGGCCTCCAGCCTCACGCACGCCCATCTCCTCCTGTTTCACCACGGCGTCGTATTCGCCTTTCACCTGGGCGATGGCGGCACGCAACTGAGCAATCTCGGGATCCTCCGTGGGGGCTTTCTCCGCTGCCGTGGCAATGCGATCTTCCAGTTCGATCACACTCAGCGCGCGATCACCCCATGCCTTCACCAACTGCTTAGCCAGCTCCACCAGCGCCTGATCCGTCTCCTCCGTGAGCTGGCAGGGATAGAGGTTGCCAATCGCCTTGGCTTCACTCGGGGCATTGCCGTGGGGACCACTCGCTGGAGCCGATTCGGAGAAACCACCACCGCCATCAGCACTGCGCTGCAGCGGCACCGGAGGCCGGTGGCCATCTTCCGGCCGTACCAGCCGGGGAAGCAGCACTTCACGCAGCTTGAGACGCGCCATGTAATCGCTGTTACCGCCAAGAATGATGTCGGTGCCGCGGCCCGCCATGTTCGTGGCAATGGTCACTGAGCCAGCCCTACCAGCCTGGGCCACGATTTCCGCCTCCCGCTCCACATTTTCCGGCTTGGCATTCAGCAGGTTGTGGGGGATGTTTTCCTCCGCAAGCAAGGCACTCAGCAACTCACTTTTCTCAACACTGGTGGTGCCCACCAACACGGGGCGTCCTTGCTTATGCACCTCAGCGGTTTCTTTAGCGACGGCACGCCATTTCGCCGTTTCGGTTTTGTAGACCTGATCCACCCAATCCTGACGGGCACGCACCCGATTCGTCGGCACGATGGCGGTCTGCAAGGAATAGGTTTTTTCAAATTCCGTTTCCTCTGTTTTGGCCGTACCGGTCATCCCGGCCAAACGGGGATAGAGCAGAAAGAAATTCTGGTAAGTGATCGACGCCAACGTTTGCGTTTCTGGCTGAATCTCTAGGCCTTCCTTGGCCTCAATCGCCTGGTGCTGTCCATCACTCCAACGCCGGCCCGGCATCACCCGGCCCGTGAACTCATCCACGATCACCGCCTCACCATCGCGGACGATGTAATTCACATCACGAACAAACAGCTCCTTGGCCTTCAGGGCATTGGTGATGTAGTGAGCCCATGGATCCTGAGGGTTGTAGAGATCAGCCACGCCAATGAGGGCCTCAGCTTTGGCAAATCCCTCATCGGTGAGTGTGGAACTGCGCTGCTTTTCATCCACCTCGTAATCACCTTCGGGGTCGATACCGTCTTTTCCCATTTCGGCGGCCCTTTCCAGGGCGTTCGCCACCTCTGCAGCCTTCTGGTATTTCTCTTGAGGCCGTTCCACTTGGCCCGAAATAATCAAAGGCGTACGGGCTTCATCAATCAGGATGGAGTCGACTTCGTCGATCACGCAATACTGAAATTCGCGCTGCACCACCTCATTGATGTCTGCGGCCATGTTGTCGCGCAGATAGTCAAAGCCAAGCTCTGAATTGGTGGCATAGGTGATGTCACAGCCGTAATTAATCCGGCGCTCAGCGGGCGTCATGTCTTGCTGGATCAAGCCCACCGAAAGCCCCAGGAATCGATGCACTTGCCCCATCCATTCCGCATCGCGGCGGGCCAAGTAGTCATTCACCGTGACCACATGCACACCGCGGCCGGTGAGCGCATTGAGATAGCTGGGGAGGGTGGCAACGAGCGTTTTGCCCTCACCGGTTTTCATCTCGGCGATCTGCCCCTCATGCAGCACCATGCCTCCGATCATCTGCACATCGAAATGGCGCATGCCCAGCACCCGCTTGCCGGCTTCCCGCACCACAGCGAAGGCCTCGGGCAGCAACTCGTCTAATAGGGGTCTTTGTTTATCGAGAGACCCGGCAGCTTCCAAGCGCTGGCGAAACTCAGCCGTGCGGCGGCGTAGATCACCGTCGCTCAGCGGCGCAATCTCCTCCTCAAGCAGATTGATGTCAGACACGATCGGCTGATAACGCTTCAGCTTGCGGGCGTTGGGGTCACCCAGCAGGAGCTTGAGCATGGAAATCGCCAAATCGTCTGCAGCCCAGATTACTGAGAGCGAGGGGTGTGCTCGTGAAAAAGCCAGAAGCCAATCGATACAGTGCCCCGATGACCGTCTCCATCGAAGCTCTCAACGCCGACGCCCTCGCCTTGCTGAGGCGCCACAACCTGCTGCGCACCCTGGTGGAACGGCAGGTGGTGGATGAAGCCGTGGAACAGGCCAGCCTGAGCGAAGAGGAACAAAAGGAAGCGCGGGATAACTTTGCCCAACGCAATCGCCTGCAAAGTCCTGAGGACATCGATGCCTATCGGGGCAGGCTCGGCCTCGGCCAGGAGGATTTCGACCAACAAATCCTCAGGCCTTACCGGATTCAAAAACATTGCGAATCCAACTTTCATGCCAAAGCCGAAGCCCATTTCCTCACCCGCAAAACCCAGCTGGACCAGGTGGTGTACAGCTTGCTCAGGGTGAAAGATGGGGCTTTGGCGAGAGAGTTGTACTTACGGATCGCCAATCGCGAAGCCAATTTCGCTGATCTAGCAGCGGCCCATGCCCAAGGCTATGAGCGCTCCACCAAGGGAATTGTGGGTCCGTTGCCCTTAACACAAGCCCATCCCCACTTGGCCGAGCGCCTGCGTACCAGCTCACCAGGCCTATTAATGGAGCCCTTTCGAATCGGCGAATGGTGGTTGGTGACCCGGCTGGAGAGCTACACCCCAGCCACCTTTAGCCCTGACATGGCTAAGCAAATGTCAAAAGAGCTGTTTGACGTTTGGGTTCGGGAAGAAACCGATAGCCGGATGAACAAGCTTCCCCAGGCTTGAGCTTTGAGACCAAAACCAATCAATAATGCATGCTTCATTTGATGTGGAGTCTGCGCGTCACAGCCGCTGCAAACACCTATGACCACGACTCCCATCGCCGCACTCCAAGAGCATCCAGCTTTTCGCAGCCTTAGCCAAGAGGGCCTGGCAAAAGTCAATCAAGCCGCCAAGTTGCTGCGCTTTCGCATCGGCCAGACCATTGCTGATGGCGCCACCATGCCCGCCAACGTGGTGTTGCTCCTGAACGGACAGGCACGTCTGCTGGGCCGCGAAAAAGGTCAGCTGGTGACCCTCGCCAAAATGGGGCCTGGTTCTTTGGTGGGCTTGGTGTCGTTGCTGCGTGGCGTGGCCTGCGAAGACGTGAGCACCTCCACCGAAGCCACCGGACTTGCCATCCCCGACCAATGCATCGCCGATCTGTATCGCGACGAAGAAAGCTTTCGCACGTGGTGCGACCAAACCCTGTGGCCCGCGGAACTTTCAGCACAGATTGAAGCGATTCAACAGCGCTCGGCCAAAAGCGACGGTTCCTTATTGCGCTGGCTGAGACCGCTTGCTGAGCAAGCCAAACTCCTCAAAAGAACGGATGAGGCGCGCCAAGGAGCGGCAGAGAAAGGCTTCAAAGTGTTTGCCCTCGATGCCGCCAAACCAACGGAGCTGGGGATTGCCAAGAGCGCCAATGATCCCTTACCTCCAGGGGCATCACCCTTTGTGCTACGCGTGATCGCAATCCCAGAGGCTTTGACGGAAGCCATCGCTGGAGAAGGCACAACCTCAGCGCTCACTCCCGAGATTGTGGAACACACCCAGGAGGAATTTCTCTCTTTGGAGGATGCTCCCGACCGCCCCGCCGCCAGTGGTTTGCATCAAACCGGCAGACCTGGTTCTGGCCGTTTCCGGCTGGTGCGAGGCGAAGGGCCCTTACAAGAAACTCTCGCTTGCTTCCAGATGATGGCAGCGGTGATGGACTTGCCCTTCCGCCGTGACGCGATTGAGAAGGTGTTGCGCGACGTGGCGCGCCGCAATCAAACCCCCAACATGCAAACCTGCGGCCAACTCGCCGCAGGACTCGGCTTACACGTGGTGGCGGCCAAGGTGCCCATAAGCGAATGCACGCGCCTCAAAACACCCGCATTACTGCAATGGGGCGAAGGGTTTGTGCTCGTGATCGGCAGCAGTAGCAACGGCTTGCTCTTGGCCTCACCTCGCGAAGGGGAAATCACGGTCTCCCCCGAACAAATTTCAGAACGCTGCCCAGAGGGTGTTGAAATTTTGTTAGTGGATCGCTCCCATAACACCCCCGATCAAACCTTTGGGTTCAGTTGGTTCCTTCCTGCACTGAGTCGATACCGCGGCGTTTTGGTTCAGGTATTTGTAGCCAGCTTTGTCGTGCAGCTGTTTGGCCTAGCCAACCCGCTGTTGATTCAGGTGATTATCGACAAGGTGATCAGTCAACGCAGCCTCGACACGCTGCAAGTGCTGGGTGTGGCCCTGGTGGTGGTGACTCTGCTGGAAGGGATCTTGGGCAGTTTAAAAACGTTCTTATTTGCCGAGACTACGAACCGCATTGACCAACGTCTTGGCGCTGAAGTCATTGACCATCTGCTTCGGCTCCCGTTGGGTTACTTCGATCGAAGGCCTGTGGGTGAACTGGGAACACGGATTGCCGAGCTCGAGAAAATCCGTAATTTCCTCACCGGCCAAGCCTTAACCACCATTCTCGACGCGCTGTTTTCAGTGATCTATATCGCCGTAATGGCTCTCTACAGCTGGGTGCTCACCCTGGTAGCCCTAGCGGTGCTCCCCATCCAAGTGGGCCTCACCCTGCTGGGAGCGCCGTTGTTCCGTCGTCAGTTCCGCCAGTCCGCTGAAGAAAATGCCAAAACCCAGAGCCATCTGGTGGAGGTGCTCACCGGCATTCAGACTGTGAAAGCTCAAAACGTGGAGATGGTGAGCCGCTGGAAATGGCAGGAGCTCTACAGCCGTTACATCGCCCGCACCTACGAAAAAACAATCACGGGAACAGCGGTCACCCAAGCCAGCCAGGTGTTGCAGAAACTGTCTCAGCTGCTCGTGCTTTGGGTGGGTGCCGCGATGGTGCTACAAGGCGAACTCACTCTCGGCCAACTGATTGCGTTCAGGATCATCAGTGGCTATGTGACGCAGCCACTGCTGCGACTCTCCACAATCTGGCAGAACATTCAAGAACTGAAGGTGAGCTTTGAACGCTTGGCCGACATCATCAACACCCCCTTGGAATCGAATGAATCCGATCAAGCCAAAATCCCTTTGCCACCCATTGACGGCCAGGTGAAATTTGATGATGTGAGCTTTCGCTTTAAGCCCTCGTCTCCGCCGGTCTTAAAGAACATCAACCTCAGCATCGAAGCCAACAGCTTTGTTGGGATTGTCGGCCAAAGTGGCAGCGGAAAAAGCACATTAGTGAAGTTATTGCCAAGGCTTTACACACCAGACAGCGGGCGATTAATGATCGATGAATATGACATCGACAAAGTTGAGCTCTATTCACTAAGACGGCAAATTGGAATCGTACCTCAAGATCCTCTGTTGTTTTCAGGCACGATTTCAGAAAACATTGCTCTTACCCAACCCGATGCGAACAGCGATGACATCGTGCATGCAGCACGCATGGCTCATGCCCATGATTTCATCATGCAACTGTCCAGTGGCTACAGCACCAATGTGGGGGAGCGCGGCAGCAATCTCAGTGGCGGCCAGCGTCAACGCATTGCAATCGCCCGCACCCTGCTTGGCAAACCCAAATTATTGGTGATGGACGAAGCCACAAGTGCACTCGATTACGACACTGAGCGCAGGGTATGCAACAACCTACTCGAATCGATGGATAACAGCACAGTGCTATTCATCACCCATCGGCTGTCATCGATTCGCCGTGCTGACCGCATCTTGATGATGCACGACGGAGCCTTGGTAGAAAGTGGTACCCACCAAGAATTGATCGACCTTAAAGGACGCTACTTCGCCCTTTATCGCCAACAGGAGGCAAGCTAATGCTTGGTCTTAAACAAGGACAAAATGCGCTAGACAAAGCCGTTAAAAGCTCAGACCATGATGAATCCGTGCTGCAGCAACCTCGGTACTGGATGCGGGCGATCACCTGGGGGCTGATTGGAACCACTGCATTCGGAGTGGGCTGGTTGTGTTTGGCAAAAACAGAGGAAATTGTAGTAGCAACCGGAAAACTTGACCCCCTTGGTGCTGTCAAAGAAATTCAAATGCCCGTCGGAGGCATTGCTGACGAAATTCTCGTGGAAGATGGTGACCGTGTTACAGCTGGGCAGGTCGTAATGCGCCTCGACACGGAATCAAGCAGCCAGCAGTTAAAATCTAATTTACAAAGTATTATTTCAAAAGAAGAGCAACTCAAACTCAAAACTTATGAACTCAAACGTTATCAGCAACTCAATGACGAAGAAGTAACCATGTTGAGTGGAAAATTAAAACTTGAAAATAAAATCTTGAGTCGTTATCAAGATCTTGCAGAACAAGGTGCTTCATCAGAGCTGCAATTCCTGCAGCAGCGCAACAAGGTACAAGAGGTTCAGGGTAAATTATCCCAAACAAAGGTGGACCGATTACGACAGACTGCGATTCTGCAGCAGGCCATTCAGCGAATGAAATCAGAGCTCTCAGATCTCCAAGCCAAACGCACAGAAGCCGAAGTCACCCTCAAATATCAAGCGCTGCGCTCTCCCGTGAATGGGGTCGTATTTGATTTGAAGCCTCGCTCTACCGGATATGCGGCGCAAGGCACCGAAACGGTGATGAAAATCGTTCCTTTCGACAAGTTACAGGCCAATGTGGAAGTGCCCAGCCGTGATATTGGCTTTGTGCGCGTGGGCATGCCAGCTGACATCAGCATTGATTCTTTCCCCGCCACTGATTTTGGCGTTTTGGAGGGAACGGTGAAATCAGTGGGATCCGATGCCCTGCCACCAGACCAGTAGAAACAACGTGACGAATATCGATATCCCACCACAATCACGCTGTCCAGCCAGCAACTCAAACTCAAAAGCGGAAAAAACCTTCCGCTTCAAGTAGGCATGAGCCTCACCGCTAACATCAAATTGCGCAAGGTCACCTATCTGCAGCTACTGCTTGGGAACTTTCAAGACAAGGCAGACTCCTTGCGAGAAATATAAATTTTCTATCAATCAATACACAGGTACTCCAATGACCGTATACATTGACATGAGTTAGTGACACCACTCAAACTGTCAGGATATTCGCACTGTCGAGTTGACATGATCGATTCACGCAATAAAATAGCCAGGTAATCCAAACTTTAAGGGCCTTGGCTTTTACGCGCACCCCCTCAAATCCAAATGAGTTTCCTGCTAAATACACAGGAACAGAGGCGAATGATTCACTATTCCTTGTAGATCAGCCTTCAACCGTTCTCATCGAGGGCCTTGACGGTAACGACGTTATCGACATCGTTGGTCCATTTCTTAACAATGGTATCATCAGCGAATACGCCGTATATGGCAATGGCGATGATGACATTATTGAAATTTCCGCTGCAAATGTTGTAGATAGCCTTGTTCAAGGTGGTGGCGGCAAGGACGTAATCCAGGTTGGTGATCGCACTTCACCAATCGCTTTCGGCGGAGCCGTAACCAACTCCATCATCCGTGGTGGAGCCGATTCCGATTACGTAAGCGTTGAAAGCGCTCAATCCGGTACTGTTGTCAATGGCAACAAAGCTAACGACCAGGTTGACATCTGGGGCAACACAAATGGAATCCGCGCTTACGGCGGTTCTGAGAACGACGAGATTTACATCTCCGATGGCACATTCAACAATTCATCAGTCAATGGTTCCGCTGGCGCTGACACGATCTGGGTTGGTGGTTGGAAAGGAGTTGGTGTAGATTCACCTGAAAATGTCGGAGCAGTTTCCATCAACAACTCCAGCATCTGGGGCGGCTCTGAGGATGACACCTTCTATTTGCTCGGTGATTTTATCGAGTCCGATGACCTTCTTGTCAGCGGTGACAAGGGTAACGACCAAATCTTCACCAGTACTCAAGGTGGCGCTTTTGCGGGTGGTGTAACTGGTACCTTCAACGGTGGTGAAGGCAACGATACCGCTCGGGGCACCTTCCAAACCGATAAGCTTGGTGGAACCAACACCTTCGACATGGGAGTTGGTGCTGACACCTTGATCTTGGAGAACGCCGGTGGGCTTGCTGCTAAAGACACCTATGTCTTCAATTCCGGTGACAGTGTTGCTGCTACCAAACTAGACAAGGATGGCTTTAATAAACTCCGGACTTCTACAACAATCACGTTCGGAAACGGAGTTGATGTAATCCAGGGATTAGATGCAACAGATAAGATCGATATTGATTTTACTCCTACTGGTCGCGAAGTCCTGTCTCCAGCATTCTTGCAGCCGAACAGTGGAGCAAAATATACAGATGTTCTAAATGCTAATACCATCTACGAAATTTACGGAAATGCAAATCCCAACACTGGACTGTTTGAAGTCACTGTCGAGGATTTTGGCAATTCGTCACTCTATATTGTAGGCGGCGAAGGCAAAACCCTTGAGGACGCTCTTAACACATCAGAGAATATCTTCATCTCTGACCGAGACTTGAATGTCGATCAGTTCATCTGATTAAGTATAGCTTGACACAACTAAGCCCTGCAAATGCAGGGCTTTTTTATGCTTACTGAACCACAGCCAAGGCAAAAGTGTTATGTGTCGCATGAATGAATGATGCTTACGCAATGAATCAATTAATTCATTGCCAACAATAAGTCGAACTCAGTTAGCCAACAGATGAGAATCGATACCAGATATTCACATTCAACGAAGGGTGACAACTGGGCAACATCAGAAGAGTGGATTAAAGCTCTACTCGTATATGCTCATGATCCAAATCGCATTGGCGAATCGATCGAGAGAATGAATAGATATCCTCTTGAAATGCACTCAAAGCATTAGACGAGTAAAGCTGCTTATGAGGCTCGTTAAGCTTCCCGCCCTTGCACCAAGACATGGTCTTCAGCAGAGACTTGCCTTGCCTAGCGAGGCCATACCTATTAAGAAGTCTTTTTATTGCTAACAAAGCAGCGTTGGGAGTCACATTAGTAGATTCATGAGCAACATTTCTAGACCCAACTGAACGGAAAAACAGAGATAAATTCTTAGAGGTATCATTAGGACAACCTAAAACAAGCCACTCATGCATATGAGCCAATATATTACTAGAAACTAGGCTATAGTTCAAAACTTTAACGTCACATCGTAGAGATACCAAGTTTTGCAAACACTTGGTAGCAATTCTCAGTGAGTCGTAGCCAGACGAAAAACAGCGAAGACTTCTTGCTTCGTCAGTTGCTTTTACTTTTTGAGCCCAAAGAGAATAACAATGGTCTGTAGGATTACGAACAAAGAGCATCACATGAATACGAGAAAACCCAAGACAATGCAGGAAATCAATAAATTGCCCACAGTGCACTGGTTCCGACAACTCACGAGCAAAATGCTCCTTACTAAAAAAATAACAATCAGAAGACAAGTCTAGATTTGTAATCACTTCAGGGTTCGTCTTGGATTGCAAAAAAAATTGAGTTAAGAGATGGCCATTACCCGAAATACTATCTTGAGCATCCGGATACACAAGACCACATTGCCTGAGCATCAGACGATTGAACTGAAAATAGCGTTGCAGATAACTCGTCCCTGTTTTACCCAAACCGATATGCAAAAAAACTGTGCGTTCACGAGCGGTGGCCATGGTTATCTCCGTTTTGCATCATCAGTCCATAAACGTAAAAAGCTGGGATAAAGAAATTCGGCCCCCTTCGCCGATAAATGTGCATGGTCTCGGTACAAACGAATGCCATTGCGATGGGTTTGGCACTCATCCACAGTGGGAGTACAGAGAAGAGAAAAGACATCCCAAAGTTCCAAGCCTCGGTCTTGCAAAGGCGCGAGCTGAACTAAAAGCGGATTAATTCGATTCTCTGCAACCTGACGCATTTGACGATTCGGCAAGGAGCAACGCTTCTCAGCATCCCACTGAAACCAGCGTAGTGGGTAGCGACAAACCGGATTAAAACGACGCGTAAACAGCGGAATTGGACTCTGGAAAATGACCCTTACGCCCTTAGACATAAGTTCATCTGTGATTTGCGTAAGACGATGGAGGAAATGATCCGAGTATTCACCACCCAGCTCCCGTGATGAAGACGCCAAGAGCACAACATCACCCGGTTGAGACGCTGAGACCAATCGCTTAAAACGAACATTTTCAAATCGGGTGCAATCATCATCAGGGTCACTTCTCCTCGAAGGGAAGGGACATTGGGCGCGTAACAGTACCTCAACACCAATTCCTTGCTCCTCCCGTAAACGACTCACAATTGGAGATAAATGCGCCGCAAAACTATCTCCAACAAGAAATAGGGTAGGAGCCTCAGATTTTTTTGGAGTGATACTGCAATTTCTTAAATCATCAACAGACAAGTCAACATTAGAGGTAAAACTAAATCGTTTAAAGCATCGCTTACGATTAATCAAAGTTCCCGCAATTTCAGGTGCATAAGCCAAATGAGGGAATGCAGCAGGGGGTGAATAACTACTGATGGCTTTACGACCAGTCAACGCAAACGTTCCTAAAAATAAGGTGGTCATACCCATACATAAACTACCCAATGCAAGCTCGCCAGCAGGATGCGGACGCCATCGATGACGACGCAAGGGATTCTCGATCATGGCATACATCAGCCAGGAAAGAGATATTGTGAGTCCTACAAGAACAAGGCTTGTATAAATATTAATATCGAAGATCCAGCGCATTAAAACAATTAGTGGCCAGTGCCACAAATACAACCCATAAGATCGAACACCAACAGCAACTAAAGGGGCCAACGACAACATTCGGCACAACCATCCAGCGCCTTCAAGCGTGAACAGTAACAACACCGTCATCACTACGGCCAAGGGAACACCGCCAAGCTTTCCGACGCCACTCCCATTGTTGAAAATATAAAAAAGATAGAGAAGACTCAAAACGGAAATATAATTTGCCATCACATTTTTCAGGCCTGAATGCATCAAGGCCCACACCTGTGGCGCCAGGCAAGCCAGAATCACTCCAGCTGCTAGTTCCCAAAAGCGAGTCGGCATCAAATAGAAGGCAAAACCAAAACCCCAATGTTGCTCAAGAAGTGCATGTTGAAACCAGCAACTTGCCACACCAAGCAGTGAAACAATTAAGATAAGGGCAATCCGTGAACGCCTAAGCAAAAACCATAGGAGAGGAAAAATAATATAAAATTGTTCTTCAACACCTAGCGACCAAGTGTGCAGGAATAAATTCATTTGCGCACTAATTCCGAAGTAATCAGTACGCTGTGTCAAGAGAAAAAGGTTAGACAAGCCAGCCAATGAAAACATTCCAGTCTTCATTGAAGTAAGGCGCTCCTGTGAGCCAGGATGCATCACAAATAAAGCGAGCAGACTACTGATGAAAACAACAACAATGAGGGCAGGATACAATCGACGCACTCGCCGACTATAGAAGCCAAGAATAAATTCCTTGAAATTTGTTTGAGGCTTATGAAGCAAGGAGAGGGTTACAACAAAGCCAGAGATTACAAAAAAGACATCAACACCAAGGTAACCATATGGAATCCAATCAGGATTAAGATGATTAATGATCACCGCAATCACAGCAACAGCCCTGAGTCCATCCACAGACGGACGATAGACATTTGGCGATTGACGCAATAAATGATTCAATGCGAGATCACTCCAAGAAAAATGCTTGTGGATGGTCGGTGTAAGATTGATTTTACTATTCCATATCACTTCTCCTGAAGCCAAAGATGATTGAAGGTCCTAACTTTATTTGGCTACATCTCCCCAAAACAGGAGGTACGAGCATGAATCGATTGATTCGTGAACATCATATTCCTGAGGTAGTGGTCGATCCAGATCATCTCGACAGCAAGCATGATTCCATTCCTGTTCGTGAAACACGCTCAGAATGGCGTGCAGGCCAAAGACAACGATTCATTACGGCTCGTCGGCTTGAAGCATGGCTGATCAGTGACTGGCAACATAAGCGTCGTCACATGGGAGTTCCGAATCTGGACTTCGAACCCGTGCGTTGCGGATTATTTTATTCGTTCCGTCTAGGTGGAACCTGGGTAGCCGCTGATTGGTGGCTTCAATATTTTGAACTCAATCCAACAATGCAAGCAATTCGCCTAGAATTTTTGCAAGAAGATCTCAATAAGTACCTCATACCGATACTTCCATCAGGGACTCAACCCTTTTCAGTACCACCAAGAGAAAACGCTAAACCAATCGAATTGAACAAAGAAGAGCCTACTCTTACAACAGAAGAAAAGATTCGAATTAAAAAGGTGAATCCTCTCTGGAGCAGTTGGGAGGAAAGCTTATACTAGTTGACTGTTGCACGTCAATTGGCGCAAATTCATTGAGATAAAATCATAATCAGATCATGAAGATCCTTTTCGTCCATCAAAACTTTCCCTCTCAATACAAACACATTCTTCAGGAATTGAGCCAAGAAGGCCACGAATTAGTGGCTCTTGGATATTTTCCACTATCTGAAGATGTACCACCTAACTTACACTACATACGATACCCAATCAAACAAGAAAGCACAAGAGGAATTCACCCCTTAGTGATTGATCTAGAAACTAAAGCCATCAAAGCCGAAGCTTGCGCCATCACTGCATATCAGCTCAAAAAACAAGGATTTTATCCTGATCTTATCTGTGGACATGCTGGATGGGGTGAAACTTTATTTCTCAAAGATATCTGGCCACAGACGCCACAGCTCACCTATCAAGAATTCTTTTATCAACCGCAAGGATTCGATTCACATTTTGATCTGGAATTGCAACCAAAGGCCAGCTGGCTAAGCAGCGCCCGTCTTCATTTTAAATCAGCAAATAGTTTTCTTAGCCTAGAAAGAAGTGAATGGAATCTAACCCCTACCAAATTTCAGCGGAGCAGTTTTCCAATCCATTGGCAACAACGAATGAGCGTCATTCACGAAGGAATCGATACGGAGATCATCAAACCAAAAGAACATCACGAGCCCCTACAACTCAGCGATGCATTAATAACAGGCAAGACTCCACTAGTGACCTTTGTTAATCGCAGATTAGAACCCTACAGAGGATGTCATACTATGATTCGAGCTATTCCAGAAATTCAGTCAAAGGCTCCCACTGCCCATATAGTATTGATAGGGCATACAGAAGGCACAAGTTATGGAAAGAAGTGTCCTGAGGGAGAATGGAAAGATTACTTCCTTAAAGAAATAGAGGGGAATTACGATCCATCCAAAGTCCATTTTACTGGCGCTCTCCCCTTCCATCGCTATCTTGATCTACTTCAACGATCGTGGGCTCATGTTTATTTAACATACCCTTTCGTTCTGGGTTGGAGTATGTTAGAAGCGATGAGTTGTGGATGTACGCTAATCGGTTCAAACACTGCTCCCGTTCAAGAGGTGATTGAGCATCGCAAGAATGGTTTGTTAGTTGATTTCTTTGACCCTCTAGCCTTAGCACGATCGGTTGCCTCGATGCTGCAAGATCGTGATCAAGCCATGGATCTTGGTTCAAAAGCACGAGAAACAATCATGAACCGATTTGAGCGAAAAAGTTGTGTACGTGATCACATCCGCCTCATTCATCAGGTAGCGAAGGGTTCCTTTGACCAGTGACTGAAACCTATCCTATGCTGTAGGCCGAAATGAAGCACATATGAAGGCCTCAATCCTGGTGATATCGCGGACACCGAAGCTTCTCACGCGTTTCTGTGACGGCCTTAATCAAGCGAGTTCACTGCCTGCAATGGAGCTTGAAATTCTTTGCTCTTGGAACGGATCAACAACAGACGAAGCCTTAATTCAAAATAACAGTCGCTACGACTTGCACATTGCGCAACGGGTTCCTTACCACTTTGCTGGAAACATGAATGAGCTAGCAGCAAAGGCAGCAGGAGATATCCTCATTTTAGCGAATGATGATCTAATTCTTGATCCAGGTTGTCTGGACGCGGGCATGAATCTCCTAGAAAGCAAACCGGACATCGGACTCGTTGGAGCAGTCCTTCGCGACCAGCACGGTTTAATTACACATTGCGGTCTCAATTTTGACTCCCGTTACAATGCCTATCATTTGCTCGATCAACTGATCGGCACCGAACAAAGCGAATGCTTAACTTCAAGAGCTGTACCCGCTGTCACTGGAGCCTTGCATTGGATCAGCAAACAAGATTTTCAATACAAAACTTTCAATATTAACTACAAAGTATGTGGTGAAGATATCGAGCTCTGCTTTGATCTTCAGCAACATCAAAAGAAGGAAGTGTGGCTATGTACTGAAGCCACAGCAGTTCATGAATCAGAGTCAACGCGCAGTCTGGATCCAAAACAGGCCAGCAACAGTGAAGATCAACTTCGCCTTCGTCTTCGGATCAAAGAATTTGTCGCTCAAGCCAATAAGAAACAACTTAAAACCATAATCAGTCAGCAAGAGCTTGAATCCAGGCTACTACGTCACATCCTTAGAGGCAACGATCAACTATCTCAACTGCAACACCTTTACGATCAACTCAAATCCTATTTCAAGAATGATGAAGAGAATGCTCATACGCCCGAGCTTTTAGGCTCTGCGATAATCTCACTTTTTGTGGAGCAGAAAACGATTTTGCTAGATCTCCGAGAAGAACGTTTAAAGCTTAAGCAAAATCTTGAAATTTCCAGGAGCCGCAACTCATGAAAACCATTCCACTTAAAGGGATGCGCATCGTCGTGTCAGGGTTTGAACTAGAGCAGGCTGAACATCGCGGTATTGCTGTCTTCAGCAAAGGACTATTACGCACTCTCAAGAAATTAGGTACTGAAGTGTGGCTGCTCACAGAGCATTCACCATCCGTCGAAGAGATCAAGAAAGAGAATCTGCCCGCAGCAGTCAGCGAAATCATCTTCTGTTCAAGAGTGATGGAACTATTAAATGACGGAGAAGTCAAAGTGAGATCCAGTGGGTTGAAAAGATTTTTTGCAAAGAGTCCACTATTAAAGCCATTTAAAGCAGTCATCAATATCAGAAATATCAAAAGCCGAGTCTTCCCCAAACAATCATATAAGACGCAAGATTTGCGTTTCATCACCAAGGCACAGTTGAACAATAGCCCATACAAACGAAGCGAACGTCTTGCTTACTTAGAGGATGTTGACGGAGTGATTTGCGCGGGTGGCTGCTTCGTTGCAAGCATGGCTTTAGCTAAACGCAATTCAGCAAGAATTGTGTCTATTGATCTAAACGGTTTTCATGGATTGATCAATACAAGTCCTTTGAATATCAGACCCCGCCATTGTGATGTCTTCATACAAACAATTCATGATCTGATACCACTGCAATACGAACGCACACTTGATCATCTCCCTTGTTTCACCCGACGACTTCTCGCCACAAGCGAAGCAAAGCGGTGGTTTGTTTCTCAAGATGCAAAAGACAGTTTCGATAAAATCCTGCTCAATCCTCAAAAACGTGAATCAAATAGAAACTCCAAAGTTATCACTCAGTCTCCATCTCTTCACTTTCCAGGTGACGCTCTAGATTGGGAAGGACGCATAAGAACGTTAAACGTTCCCTCGCTCAACAACAAAAGCAGTCAAACACTTCAACCCTTTTCCTACCTCCTTTTTAATTCTGCGGTTGTCCCGCATAAGAATTTATTATTTGCAATAAAAGCCTTTTCCGAATCAGGCTTGGACCAATTGGGATATCACTTCTGCATTACAGGGAAACCAAAGAATGATGCTTATAGCTCTGAAGTTAAGGCCCTCTCAATGAGCAATAAGTCTATTGTTTTCACTGGCTATGTCAGTGAGGCCATGAAACGTCAGCTTTATCTCAATGCACTTGCATTGATCAGCCCCTCCTTAATTGAAGGCTTTGGCATTCCAGTGTTAGATGCCGCTTGTCTTGGAATGAATACTATTGCTAGTCCTTTGGGATCACACCAAGAAATCCACGGCATGCATGATTTCGAGAATTATGTACTGCTCTGTTCCACAATCCATACCAGTGATTGGGCCAGTGCAATGCGTCTATGTACTGACAAGCATCAGCAAAACATATCGAAAGAGACGGAGCAGTCTCTTCCGTTTAAACTAAACGAATTAAGGCATACACGCATCTCTCGCTACCGTCATTTTCAAAATCAGATCGATAATGCTCTCAGCCATGACGTGTATCAGACATTGTCGTCAGCACACTAAACCACTCACCTTCACGATCCTGAAATTACACTCAGTTCAAACTGAATAGCTTCTTGCTGCTTTTTGAGATTCATCGACTGGGCAAGTTCAAAACCAAGGGCTGATAGTTGCCTCCATGTTTCATCACCACTGCACAAGTTCCTCAGATGCGCGGACAACACTCTCCCGTCATCATTAATAGGGAAAAAGAGCGAACTCTCGCGATGAAATTCATCATGAACAGGGATGTCACTTAACAACGTTGGGATTCCCTCTGCCTTAGCTTCTAAAACTGGGTAATCAAATCCTTCTTCTGTACTAGCTGACACCAAAGCCAAACTCCTACGAAGCTGCCCCACCAACTCAGTATTCGTTAATGACGGAATGAACTGCACTTGATGGGGTCTTGCAAGTTGACGCACAAGCTGTTCAAGTTGATGCGTCTGGCGACTAAAACGCCCCACAATCCTCAAGATTCCTTTCCACTCCGGCAAGTGCTTTTGAACTCCCTTGATTGCCCTCAACAAAGCCGGAAGATTTTTGTTGGCATCATGTCGGGCCAGCACCAAAAGATCCTCACTCATTGGCGCTGCAACCGGCTGCCGAATCACTTCAATCCCATTAGGCACCACCACCACATCACTGGCAGGCGCACCGAACTCCACCAATTGATCAGCAACAGTGCCGCTAATCGCAATCAATCGCGACGCACAACGCACATGATGAGGCATCCAATAGCGATAGCGCAGCCAAGCTTTGCGGCTATTGGATTGCCTTAAAGGAGTGAGATCATGGCAGGTAATTAATTGCGGCACCTTCGGCCAACACAGCAATGCATCAAAGAAGGGGGAATACACGCCTGACAAATCCTCAGGCGTCAGCTGATGACGCCGTAGCAGTCCGGAAAGGTCCACACCATGCTGACCCAGGCTGTAACGCTGCAACACACGCATGCGCCTCGATGGTGCCCACGCAACCATGTCAGGGCTCCAGAGCTCTGGCGGCACTAAGGCTCCTCTGCCCTCAACATCCAGTTGCAAACACAAGCCTGGCAGGCCTGGCACAACACGTTTCACATAACTGCCAAAACCTGAGTGGCCTGGCTGCCAAGGGAGCAGGTTGATCAGCGTGGTCACTCGAACCACCTCACTAGATCAAGAAGGGAAGATTGGGACGCTCATGATTTAAGCGCCGTACGGCATACCAAACACCGATCGTATTAATGAAGAGCAAGGCAAGTCCGACTCCCCACTGCAATTCACCCGTCATCAATGTATGACGGATTGGACTCAAGACCCGATAAAACGGGTTGAAATTAGCAATCCAAACACTAGGACCAAGATTTTCTTTGCGATAGAGAATCGGAGACAGCAAAAACACCAACTGCATAGCGATTGGCACCAATTGATAGAGATCACGAAAACGAGCACCCACCAAGCAAGTCAGCAGCGGAAACCAAAACAAAAACAAAAACAAGTTACAAATTGGCAGCCAGCCACTCAAGATCAAATGCAGAAAAAGAGTGTGCTGGAAATAACTCAAGGCAATCACTACCATCAGAAATGACTGCACGAAGGTTTGCATCTGAAAAGCCCATTCCTCTAACGGATAGAAAATGGGGTTCATATTGGTGTTATGCACATGAGACTGATTATGTTCAAACAAATTAGGAGCATCAATCACAGCCGCACTGATGCTGTTCCAGATCACAAGTCCTAGCCCCAAAAGCACCACATACTGACTGAAATCTTCCACCTTAAAAACATATCGATAGACCGATGCCAACACGGCAATCGAAAACAAATTTGAAAGCCCTAACCAAAAGCTACCGAGCAAGGTACGCACGAATCGGGCTTGGGTCCGAGCCGTCGCGGTAAACCACCAAACGCGCCGCAGACTCCAAGCCTCACGCAGGGTGCGTTTCACACTGGCTGGTCTAGCCCCAGACGAGAATGGCGGTGAAGAGGACGACATCATGGGCGGTGATAAAACTTGAGCGCCTGATCAAGGGGGCCATCGAAAGCAATCGAACCTTCCTGGAACACCAAACCTCGTGAGCAAAAGCGCTTTAGCAATTCATCAGAATGGGAGGCCAGCAGCAAGGTTCCGGTCGTCGCCAGAAACTCATGCAGTCGCTGCTGTGCGCGCTCATAAAAGCTGCTATCTCCAGCGCCAAAACCCTCATCCATTGCCAAACAATCGTGACTGCAGGCTGTTAATAAGGCAAACAACAAGCGGGCCGCCATGCCTTGGCTATAGGTCTTCACCGGCAAGCGCACAAAATCTCCCAAACCGGAAAATTCCACCACGTCATCACAAAAAGCAGGAAACCCCCGCAGATTGCCATTCACCATAAGGTAGTGAGCTTTCACAGCCTGCAAACCACTGAGCTCAGGACTGGTGATAAAGCTTTTATGAATCATGGGGAACACACGAACCTTCGACTCAAACAGGCCGGAGCTGTGCTGATAGATCCCGGAAATCATCCGCAAAAATGTTGACTTACCGGCCCCGTTATGACCGATCAGAGCAATACGCTCTCCTTCTCGAATCGAGCAGGAGACATCCTGTAGCGCTGTCACCACAGCTCCACCACGACGGCGACTCAACTTTCCGCCCGTTACCGAGCGGATTAAGGCCGACTTCAGACTTCTGGTTTCATTGGTGAACACAGGAATCTCCAAGCGCACATTTTCCATGTGCAACACCACGGGCCTCTGTTCTGGCGCCATGGATGACGGGGGTGGAGAAGCAGACTGGGACATCGGCAGCAGATTACCGTCCAGAACCCTTGCTCTCAGCACCTCGGGGCAAGAGCTCGCTCAACCGTTGCATCCAAATCCGACGCGCAAACATTTGCTGGTATCGCTGCCGGGATTGATCACCGAGCTGGGTGAGGAGCAGCCGGTCTTCACCCAGACGGTTCAGCACAGCTGGTAGTGCCTCCGGGGTTTGGTCCCACACCAGGGCCGGCAATTGAGCAACCCAGCCCATCCCTGAGCGATAGCGCTGAAAAGCCAGCGCTGGAATTCCGGCCGCCATCGCTTCAAGCTGCACAATTCCGAACGCCTCGTTGCAGCGATCTGATGGCAGCACCAACAGATCCGCGCCAGCGAGTTGCTCCACTTTGCAAACTTCATCCACACGGCCATAAAAGTGCACAGGCGCCTGATCACCAAACAATCTCAAGCTCAAGTCCTCAAAGACCTGCCGCCTTGGACCATCACCCAACACGGCCAACTGCCAAGGAACCTGCAAGCTGCAGAGGGACTGCAACAACCAATCCAGACGCTTGTAGCTGTCCAAACGGCCTATAAAAATGAGTTTCAAAGACTCAAGATCTTGACTTCGTCGGCGAGGAATTGCCAAGGCCTTACTCTCCTGCTCCTCGCTCAGGCAGCAGGGCAACACCTTTACCTGAGTCGGCGGGCAGCCGCAACGCACCAACTCCTGAGCCAGCGATGGAGAGGTGGTAACCACTGCAGAAAAGCGCGGCAACAGCCTGAGTACCAACCACTGATACAGCACAAACAAGCGGCCCTGCAGCCCTGGCGCAGGCTCAAGAAAGCAATGCCAATGCACACTCACCCAACGGCAGGGATGCAGCAATCGCGCCAGCAATAAAACCAGCAAAACGCCTGGAGACGGCAGGTGGCCATGCAAGGGACGCCTAGACCAGAGCATGGACCAAAGCCCTCGAGAGGGCAAAGGAATCACCATGCGTCCCATGGCAAGACTGCAAGGCAACACCCTGCGCCGATATCTCACAGGAAGGGCATCCCGCTCATCCTTGGAGCGACCTTGTACGTCAAAGCTGTACACCGTTCCAGCCCAAACGGAAGCCAATTCATGGGCAACACGCTCTACACCGCCGTAGCCAGGCGGCCATTCGCGCAACAGCTGATCTGCGGTATCAATCACTGGCCAACGGCAACGCAAGCCAGGGATGACGACCCTGAAGGGTGCAGGACAGAGGCCGCTGCAGCCGTCTTGTGGAGTGCGCTGTCATCGAACTGGCATGACTGCGATACGCCGCGAGGATGTGCGGACATTGCACCCCATGGAAACGAGCCTCCACAAGCTTGCACCAGAAATCGAAATCTTCCCAACCACCCTCGATATGGGTGTATCCCCCCACCCGTTGCCAGGCCGCATGCCGGATCAAGGCCATCGCATCGATGTAATTGCCGTTGCGCAACTTCGCCTCCTGCCAAGAGCCGAATCCCACCAAACTGCGCTCCTCATCTGGTCTGCCAGCCTCCACCTCCACCGCTAAGAGCGGGTGCACCACCGCGACGTCGGCATCGACCTGCTCCGCCAGATCCATACAAGTGGAGACAGCAGCGGGGAACAGCAAATTATCGGCATCAAGCACAAAGCACCAAGCCGAATGGGCGGCATTGAAAGCCGTATTACGGGCCGCCGCCAGACCGCTATTGCATCGATGCCGCAGCAACAGACAGCGGCGAAAACGCTCCTGATGGTTCTGCATCCAAGCTCGCACCAACTCCGCCCCCCCATCACTGGAAGCGTCATCCACAACAACTAATTCCAATTCTGCTTCCGTCTGAGCAGCAACGCTGTTGAGTGCCTCCTCAATCCGGCCTGCGTAGTTGTACAAACTCACCACAACGGCGGCCCGTACTGGGGGATCGCTCTCCGAAGGTGAAATGTTGCTTTCAAACAAAACGCTGGAGTCTTGAGCGGATCGCTCATCCACCACCACCAACGCCCTCTCCCCCTGATGCACCATGCGCAGATCAGCAGGAGTGAAGGGTGGCTGCAAGACCATCGGGGCGTATAGGGCCCCATGGAGCAGGGAACACTCCTCCGACAGGGCATCAGAGGACCAAATCAACCGGGCTGCGGACTGCGCCGCTGCCTGCAACCAACCGGCCCGAGCCAAGCCCTGACCAACTGTGCTCACCACTAGCTCCGGTAAACCGGGCTGGTACTGAATGGGCTGCTGCGCTGACGTGTTGTCCAACGGAGCAGACGCTGAAGGCTTGCTGGCCTCCATAGCGAGGGCTTGATCAAACACGGGACCCGCTGGCCCCAAAACCAACAGGCTATTGGTGGCAACAGGCGCGAGGCCGAAACAAGCGGCCCACTGGGCTGAACTCGCCGCATTGGGTTGCGACAACCAGCCATTCAGCGCAGTTTGCGGATCCAACCACCAGGCCTTCAGGCCTAAGGCCCGCATCAGCAACACCCTGCTGGGATCTGGATCCCAAATGGCCTCCTGAGCACTCAGAAGATTGAGCCAATGCCAAACCCGGTCAGGCTCAGGTAATTCCAGATTGATCGCCAAGTGCTCAAGGCCACCGGGGCTGGTCTCAACTGCAGCGGACAAATGGAGCTGGTGATCACTCGACGCCTCAGCTGCTAATCCACGCTGAGCGAGCTCGGGGATCGGCAGGTGCTGCAATAGCAGATGAGGCTTGAGTTCAAGCCAAGACATCCCGCAACAACTAATCCTTGGCTCCACCCCAAGCAGGACCTCATCGCAGAATTTAGGGGCGGGATGATGACGCCAAGTCTGAAGCCACTGCTGCCAACTCTCAGGCTGCTCCCTTAGCAGATCAGCAGCTGGTAGACCAGAATGCATTCCACTCAGCCGCCGCGGAAGCCTCTGACGAGCAAACGCACGCCTAGGGGTTGACAAACCATCCTTCTTTTGAAGCGCAAGCAAATCACGATGCAACCTGAGCATTGCAGGGTTGAGCCAAGCATGCGAAGGCGATCCACTTCGACGCAAGTCGGAGCGAATCGAAGCCAACGCCTGTTGTTGCTGATCCAACGATGGCTTCAACTCAGGCAAGGCCTCAAGCAGGAATGAAAGCTGCTGATCAGGGGCAGAAAACCAGCGGCCGTAGTCGACCACTGTGACCTGCAAATGCTCCCGAGAAGCAGCTTGCAAAACTTCCGTGTTGTGAAGCCACCAGAGCTGCTGGGCCCGGTTGTGATCCATCCCGGTAATCGGACCATCACGATGGACTAATGACGTCACCACCTCGGCTGGATCGCGGCAAGCCAAGATCAAGCGCATCGGTAGGCCCAAGTCTTTTGCCAGATCAAACCAAAGTGGCAACAGCCGGCTGCAGCGGGGATCCTTAAGGCCCCATGGTCCCCTACGTACCGCTTGCTCGGCTACGAGTAAGCCTCGAATCTGCGCACGCGCTGCCTTAGTCGCCGGATGCACCAACCAATCGGCAGGGAGCGGTAAGCAACCTTGAGCGGAGGGCCACCATCGTTCAAGATCGATCAATAGGCGCTCCTGAATCGCAACGATCTGATCCCACTCGAAATAGCCGGCTGGATTGTGCTGATCAGCAGCAATCACCTCACCAGGAAGAGCCAAACCCAAGTGCTGCAGCACACCACCCAGCAAGGACGTTCCGCTGCGGTGCATCCCCATGACAAGCACCAAAGGGGAAGTCGCCATATCCCTCAGAAAGCCCACGTGATTGAAATCTTAAACTCAAACGTCCTGAAAGCTACGCGTGAATTAGCGAAGCTCAATGCATTGATTCAGCACAAGTTGCACATAAAATTTTTCCACTAGACTAGAGCCAAGCAACATCAATCTTGCCCAATTCAAATCAAAATCAATCGCCCCATATCGAAACTTCACTGACCAAACATTCAGCCCCGACTGCTACAAAGATCGAGCAGTGTTCATCGTCGATTTTTTAGAGGAAAGCTATTTGCTCAACACTCTCAACTCCCACCAGAAGCATGAGCTGATCTCCTGAAACGTCCGTAAACAACAAGCTATTACCAACGTTGCTCCAGCTTCCATCCGCTGTAACTTGAACCAAATCCTCACCAGAAACATAGTCTTGAACGACAGCGAAGCCCTCACCTTTCGTTGTTCTGAAAACATCTCTTCCCCTGTCGCCCCAGACATCTCCTTGGCTGACAGCTAACACATCGTCATCCTTGCCGCCCCTGTAAATCACGCCAGCGACTGAGCCTGTAACGTAATCAGCGCCTGAATTTCCATTAACCGACGTACCAGCATCAGCAGCAAAAACTTCAATCAAGTCGTCATTTTTACCACCAAGATATTGGCCTTGTCCACCACGCAAAACGATCGCGTCCTCTCCAACATTTGCGTTAGCGTAATTACCAGCTCCACCTATCACCTCCAGAGTGTCATCACCTCCCATCATCAAAAGATTAATATCGAATTGACCCATCAATGACTCGTCAGAGTCGGTAAGTTGAACAAACTGATTCACAAATTGATCTTCCTTACCCCAAAGCTCAATCAAACCACTGCGATCAGACAAACTGAAAAAGTCAGGCCATGAGTCACCGATCGGCTCTCGATAAGCCATCACCGTCTGTTCTGGATAGGCACTGGTCCAAGCGCTTGAATCACCCTTAAAAAGATCTCCATCTCGATCATCAAAGGGATGCTCAAGACCTAAAGGATGTCCAAGCTCATGCAAGTTGACGTAGGAGCGCAAATCCTGATCATCAACCAACCTTTGGTAATTAACAAAAACTTCCCAGCCAAAATCCCCTTTTGCAGACAGCGCTACATTTTGAGAATTACCGGGAAACTTAAACTCTTGATCATAATAGTAGGAGATATCAGCCTCAGAAGGGTCGTCAACAAACACAAAGTCGATACCGATCATTGAGTCGAGTTGGCTGACAACGGAACGAATGTAATTCTGGTCCTGCTCAGGAATCGCAATCGTATTCAGGGATTTCTCTCCATATTTCCCGCCATTCACATCCACAACTCCAGACAAAGCGTGGAGATAGATGGCAACAACACCATCATTCGCCCACAACTGCCTTGAAAACTGGGAGTTAACAGGGTCAATCAGCACCTCAGACTGCAAAAGCTCACCACTCAAACTAAAAACATCCACTAGTTATTCAAATTTTATCAAGAACCAGAATTCTTGCCCAAAGCCTCATCCCCCTCTGGAAAAACCAACAGCCCTATTCATTAGTCATAGCCCCTTAATGAGCACTCTTTAACGGATGCCCATCCTCTCTCCCCCGTAGCCGCCCCGCTCGCGAACCTCGTGGCACCAGGTCAGATGGTCGATATACCAACGCACCGTTGCCTCTAAACCCTCAGCAAACCCATGGCGCGGCTGCCAGCCCAGCTCACGGCTGATACGGGTGGGATCGATCGCATAGCGGCGATCATGGCCCGGGCGATCCGCCACCGGGGTGATCAGGCGGGCATGGGGTGCCCCTGCGGGGCGCAACTGATCGAGAAGCGCGCAAATGGCCTCCACCACTTGCTTATTCGTGCGCTCGCCATGGCCGCCAACGCAATAGCTCTCACCAGGCACGCCCTTAGTCGCCGCCAGCAACAGGGCATCAACGTGGTCCTCCACAAACAACCAATCGCGCACGTTGGCGCCATCCCCATAAAGAGGAATTGACTCTCCCGCAAGCGCCTTGAGGATCACAACAGGAATCAGCTTTTCAGGAAATTGCCAAGGGCCAAAGTTGTTGCTGCAGTTGGTCAGCACCACCGGCAAGCCATAGGTGTGATGCCAGGCCATCACAAGATGGTCGCTAGCAGCCTTGGTCGCCGAATAAGGACTGCGCGGGTCGTAGGGGGTGGTTTCTGAAAACCGACCGGTGGCTCCAAGAGAGCCAAACACCTCATCGGTGCTGATGTGATGAAACCGGAAGCCCTGTTGCCGCTCCTGAGGGAGAGCGCTCCAATGGGCCCGCGCCGCCTCTAGCAACGAGAACGTGCCGGTTACGTTACTAGACAGGAACGCATCCGGGCCGTCAATCGATCGATCGACATGGCTCTCGGCCGCCAGATGCATCACCAGATCTGGATCGGCCTCCCGCAGCGCAGCAGCTGTCGCCTCACCATCGGCCAGATCCACACGCATGAAGCGATAGCGATCGCTGGCCTCCGAACCCAAGCCCTGAAGGGTGGCCTCGATCCCACTGCAATCGCTGGCGTACCCGACTTTGTCGAGGTTGAACACCAGGGCCTGGCTCTGGGACAGCAACCGGCGCACCACCGCCCCGCCAATAAAACCAGCACCACCGGTGACCAAAACCCGTTGCATCCTCAACGTCCTCCCGCCTTCAAAACTGTTTTGATCGTTCGGAACAGAATCATCAAATCCAGCCAAGTGCTGAAGTGGCGCAGGTAGTAAAGGTCATAAGAAAGCTTGAGATCGGAGTCTTCGATGCTGCTGGCATAGGGAGCGCACACCTGGGCCCAGCCGCTTAACCCTGGCCGCATCCAATGCCTTTTGCGGTAGTGGGGAATGTGTTGTTCCAGCTCCTGCTCCAGCTCTGGGCGCTCGGGCCTGGGGCCGATCAAGCTCATTTCACCGTTGAGCACATTGAGCAGCTGAGGCAGTTCATCCAAGCGCACCCGGCGCAACCACCCACCCACGCGGGTGATGCGCTGATCACCAAGCTGGGTCCAAGTGGCAGGGGAGCCAGGCGACTGCACCGACATCGTGCGCAGCTTCAGCACCGTGAAGGGGCGGCCCAACCAACCGCTGCGCTTCTGCACATAAAAAATCGGCCCGCGGTCGTCCCACAAGATCAGCAACGCCGCCACCAGCATCAGGGGAGAGGTGAGCAGCAGCAACACAGCCGCCACCAAAAAATCGGCCGCGCGTTTGAGCTGGGCCTGAATGCTGAAGGTGACAGCCCAAGGAAGATCGTCGTAGCTCAAGCCCTGATCCGAAAGCAGCGCAGGCGGTAGGCGTTCCTGCATGGCTTCAAACAAACGCTCCGGTGAGACCACCCGGATCCAGCGCGGATCAGCCGTCTCCAGCCGTTGAAACACGGAGCGCAAAGCCGGATCACGGTGAATCTCGGGCGAGAGGGTTAACACCATGGCCTCGTCCACACGGCTTAGTTCAGCCTCCAATTGTTCGGGCTGGATCGGACGCAACCGTTCTCTCTGCGGCACCCGCCGCCAGGCCTGCAGCACCCGATCCCGCTCCGCGTCTGCCGCCAACAACAGCAGCCGCGGCTGTTCGGGCAAGAGCATCCCGCGACGCAAACCGAGGCGCACCAGCAGCGACCAGCCACTGAGCGAGACGAGCCAAACCAGCTGCACCCGGCGGTACACCAACCACACCTCTTCGCCGGGATTGATCAACCAGCGCGCGATCGCCACAGCCGCCAACGTGGCTCCAGCGGTTATGAGCAGGCGCTGGATCAACACAAGCATCGGCAAGCGACGCCAACGCAGAACGGTGTAACTGCCAAACAACCAACCCAACAGCGGATACACCAGGACGCAAAACAGGATCCAGGGGTACTGACCCGCCAGCTGTGTGCCGCCAATCGACCAATCCAAGGCCTGCGGAATCCAGACAATCAAGGCGAGGATCAGCAGCTGGCCAAGCCAATCGAGCAGCAAGGCCCACAGCAACGTGGCGCGCGGATCAGGCCCCAACATCAGCGATCACCTCTTGCAATGCAGCACGCCAATGTTGCGCGGGTAAGCCGAGTTGCTCCCTGCTGCTGCTGCAGTCCAACAGGGAATAGGCCGGTCGACGGGCAGGCGTGGGGTAGTCCTTGCTGCTGAGGGGACGGACCGGGGCGGGCTGGTCCAGCAATCCCTGGGCCTGGGCCAGCTCACCAATCGCCACCGCGAAGTCGTACCAGCTTGCGGCACCCGCATCGCTCCAATGCAGCACACCACTTAAACGACGCACAATCAAAGCACCACAGGCACCTGCCAAACCCAAGGTGGAGGTGGGGCATCCCACCTGATCCGCCACCACCGCCAACGACTCCCCCTGACTCGCCTTCTCGCGATGTAAGCGCAGCATCGTGAGCAGGAAATTTTTGCCAACAGCGCCGTACACCCAGCTGGTGCGCAGGATCGCGCCATGTCCATCAGAGCCAAAACCAAGCAGCTCTCCAACGGCCTGCTCACCCGCGGCCTTGGATGCTCCGTACACCCCCAGTGGCGCCAGGGCCTGCTCAGGTTGATAGGGATGGCCCTGATCGCCGCTGAACACAAAATCAGTGCTCACCTGCAACAGTCGACCACCTGTTGATAACAGCGCCTCAGCGAAGGCGCGCGGGGCCTCCCCATTCACGCGATGCGCCAGCTGAGAGTCGGTTTCAGCGCGATCGACAGCCGTGTAGGCCCCGGCATTCAGCACCCAGTCGGGTCTGTGCTCAACCACGGCCGCCCGACAGGCGTCTCTATCGGCAAGATCGAGGGCGATCATCCCGTTTCCCCCCTGGCGACTGGTGGCGATCAGCTCCAATGGCTCGCCCTTGATCGCCTTCGGCAGCGACAGCCGCAGCGCCTGACCCAGCTGGCCGTTGGAGCCCGTCAACAACACTTTCATTCAGACCTCCTCATCGCAAGCTCACGCAAACACCTCGCCCGCGGCTGCCAGCTCTGCCAAACCAGGCGCTGCCGCATCCTTATCGGCCAGTAAGGGCTTGCTCACACCAATTCGGTCCAGCGGCCAGGCCACATTGAGGCTGGGATCCGCCCAACACAAGCTGCGTTCGCACTGCCGGTTCCAAAACCCACTGGCCTTGTATTGCACCTCAGCCCTGTCGCTCAGGGTGAGAAACCCATGGGCAAACCCCACCGGCACCCAGAGTTGCTGTTGATTCGCAGCGCTCAGCTCTGCAGCAACCCACTGGCCATAGGTCGGAGAGTGGAGGCGCAGATCAACCGCCACATCGAAAATGGCCCCAAGGCTGCAACGCACGAGCTTGCCCTGGGGCTCGGGCGGCAGCTGGTAATGCAAACCGCGCAAGACCCCTTTGCACGAACTGGAGTGATTGTCCTGACGGAAACGGATGGCAGCCGCTTCTTCAACAGGAGTGCCTCCCTCAATCAGCGCATCGCGAAACCGCCGCTCGTTCCAGCTCTCAAAAAAGAAGCCCCTCTCATCACCAAACACTTGAGGCGTGAGCAGCAACGGCCCCTCCAGATCCTTGCCATGAAGGCCCTTGAGGCGATCAACCCGCATGAGTCTCCTGGCCAACCCTTTGGTCCAAATTGCGCTGCAATAAGACGTGGTCGCCCGTGCCCTCATCAAGCATCTGCAGCAAGTAGGAGCCGTAGCCACTTTTCATCAGGGGCTGAGCTAGGCGCTCGAGCTGGACCGCATCAATCCAGCCCTGCCGCCAGGCCACCTCCTCCGGGCATCCCACTTTCAAGCCCTGACGCTGCTCCAAGGTGCGGATGTAGGCGCCTGCTTCCTGCAAGGAGTCAAACGTTCCCGTGTCCAGCCACGCCATCCCGCGACCCATCAACTCCACATTGAGAGCTCCATCCTCCAGGTACATCTGATTCAGGCTGGTGATCTCTAGCTCCCCGCGCGCTGAAGGCTGGACCAAACGGGCCCGATCCACCACGGAAGCGTCATAGAAATAAAGCCCGGTGACGGCATAGCGACTCCGCGGTCGTTTCGGCTTTTCTTCAATCCTCAAGGCACAACCGTTGGCATCAAACTCCACCACGCCATAGCGCTCAGGATCACGGACGGGGTAGGCAAACACGGTGCCGCCACTGTCCTGGGCTGCTGCAGACCGCAGCTGGGGAATCAATTCATGGCCATGGAAGAGGTTGTCGCCCAGCACAAGGGCAGCAGGGGCTCCAGCTAAAAACTCAGCACCGATCAAAAAGGCCTGAGCCAGGCCATCCGGAGTGGCCTGAATGGCGTAGCGAATGGTCATCCCCCAGGCGGAACCATCCCCCAACAGCCGTTCAAACGCAGCTTGATCATGGGGTGTGGTGATGATCAGCACCTCACGGATTCCGCTCAGCATCAGGGTGCTCAGCGGGTAATGAATCATCGGTTTGTCATAAACGGGAAGCAACTGTTTGCTCACCGCCGACGTCAGAGGGGCCAGTCTTGTGCCACTGCCCCCCGCAAGAATGATTCCCTTGCGCGGCATGAGTCAGGCCTCTACCACTGGCGTTATTTCAACACGGCCCTTCAGCGAACCCAAAGGCTGATGATGAAGAGCAATCTGCACTGCTATGGCCCGGATCCAGTTGGTGGAACATGCTCCCGGCGCCCCAGGCCTGCGCTGGTTTGGACTGGGCCCTGATCTCAAGCCAAGCCGCGGCCTGCTCAAGCTGCGTCGCTTGCTGCACAAACATGCGTTTTGGGCACAACAGCGCAACACAGCAGATCTCAAACGGATGCTGGCAGGCAGCACCGTTGTCGTCAGCCTTTGGCGGGGCAAGCGGATGGTGGGGTTCGGTCGCGCCACCAGCGATGGAATCCATCGCGCCGTGCTTTGGGATGTCGTCGTTGCTGGAGACCTTCAAGGCCGTGGACTCGGGCGACGCGTGGTGGAGGCCCTACTGAGCGCCAAAGCGATTCGCAACGCCGAGCGCGTTTATCTCATGACCACCAACAGTTCAGGGTTTTACCAACAGTTGGGGTTTGAACCCGCCAGCCCTCAGCAATTGCTGATCCGCAAGCAATAAACCAAACAATCAGCCAAGAGAACCAGAACGAAATCCTCTTCGAGGACAGAAAACTGCCTCTAGAGAAACACTCTTTAACAGCAACTTTTCCTTAACGATCAAACCAAATGCATGTCGAGTCAAAATGGAGATCGACTCAGCCGCGGCGATCCATCTGTTTTTGAAAGTCTTGACGCCACACATCCCAGGTCTTTGAACCTGATGTGTCTTTGGCCATCATCTCTGTTTGTTGAAAGATCAGCTCTTCCGACTGGCTCAGATCAAGGCCTGTTGTGGCATGGGGAGGGACGTACCAATCCGTACGCACGAACAACTCAATCGTGTTGCCTTCAGGGTCTGGGACATACAGCGACCAACTTCCGCCATGGTTCATGGCCTCCATTCCTGTTATGCCAAGTTCAGTGAGCGCCTGAAAGGCCTCGATGAGCTTGCGCAAGGTCTCAATTTCAAATGAGACCTGGTTGATCGTCGACACACTGGTTTCAGAACGACCTGGAGCCAGCACAATTTGGTGATGCTCCAACAAAGAGCGGGAGAGAAACAGCATTTCCTGATCACCATTCCCAAGGCGATCCGTGACGTAAAACCCGAGAACATCGCAATAAAAGCGCTCCATGACGGGCAGGCTTTTCACGTACAGCCCAAGATGAGAAAAGGAGGGCTGCAATGGCAAAGCTGAATTCACGAATGAAGCAACATCGTTGCGATCAACGTAGCCAGAGCCCTCTAGCCCCAGACATGCTGGGACACGCTTTTAAAAGGATTGGTTGGCCTCCATCGAAGGCTCACCCACCACTTGGACGAGCTCGGTAGTGAACCAACGAAAGTCCACCTAAAACGAAAAGCGGATGAAGAGATTCGAACTCTCGACCCTCTCCTTGGCAAGGAGATGCTCTACCACTGAGCTACATCCGCAAAGCCGTGTTGAACGCTGTGTTCACTACGACCTGGGCAGCATGCAACACAAAGGGGCCGTTGGTCAATGCCCCGGCAATGCCTTCATCAAGGAAGCCATCTCCAAAGCCTCCAATCCATAGCTCCAGCCGAGATTGCTCTTGATCCCCGCCCGCTCAAGGGCTTGCTGCATTGTGTCGGTGGTCAGCACCCCAAAGATCACAGGAACGCCAGTGTCACGCGCAACAGCGGCAATCCCCTTACTGGCTTCCGCGACAACCACATCAAAATGGGGGGTATCACCGCGAATCACGGCACCGAGAGTGATCACCACCTGGTAGCGCCCACTACGAGCCAAATTTTGGGACACCAGAGGCAGCTCAAACGACCCCGGCACCCAGGCCACATCCAGCTGACTGCTTTCAGCAGTGGTATCAACGCCGTGACGGGAGAGGCAATCCAAACACCCGCTGAGCAGCTTGGCCGTCACCAGATCGTTGAAACGCGCCACCACAACGGCGATACGAACCTGGCCTAAATCAGTGAAGCGTCCTTCAAACGTGGCCATAAAAAGCCTGGAGCAAGTGTGACCATGCTCCCATCAAGACGTAACCCAGTGAGACGTGGTCTTCAGACCACGAAGTAGCTCACGCCCCAGTTGAGCAACACCAGGGCCACCCAGGCGATCCCGCCCAGCAGGATCAAGCGATTGGATCGTCCGCTGTCCTCATTGGAGGCATACAGCACTGGAACCGCCACGATGAGGGCAAACGACATCACCACCAGGGCCAGCACGGTGAGGGTGTTGAGGATCTGCATGGAGAGAGGTCGACGCCAGGGCGGTGCGAAAGATTCTCACATGCACTAGGAACCCTGGCCCACCTTGGAATCAACCTTCACAGCTTGTGGTGATCCCGCAACGTCTTCCGCTGCTGTGAGTCTTACGATCCACTGATCGCTACGCCACCCGTGCCCCAACCGGACTTGGCCCTGCAGGGCAACCTTTTTGGGGATGCGGAACCAACCCGTTCGGCACCAAGCAAGGGCCAGACAAGAGAAGGGGAGCTCGATCAGCTCGATGATCACGAGCTAACGCAAGACGCCAAGCAGCGCCCCCGCCAACGTCAACTTCAGCGCCAAGGGCAACCACAAGATTCCGCCCCCTCCGCAAGCAGCCACAACGAACAAGACAACAGCGACGACGATCTGCCGCCGTGGTCGCACCACAGCCAGAGGGCAACCACAAGATTCCGCCCCCTCCGCAAGCAGCCACAACGAACAAGACAACAGCGACGACGATCTGCCGCCGTGGTCGCACCACAGCCAGGTCGCCGCGGAGCAACTCACTCCGATGCTCCGCCACTACGTGGAACTCAAAGCCGCCCATCCCGAGCGGGTGTTGTTGTATCGGCTCGGTGATTTCTTTGAATGTTTTTTCGAAGACGCCATTCGTTTATCGCGCCTGCTCGAGCTCACCCTCACGGGTAAAGAGGCCGGCAAACAAATTGGAAGGGTGCCAATGGCTGGCATTCCCCATCACGCCGCTGAGCGCTACTGCTCAGAGCTGATTCGCCGCGGCCTCAGCGTGGCGCTCTGCGACCAACTCGAGGCGGCCCCTGCCAGTGGCTCTGCCAAAGGAACCCTGCTACGCCGTGACATCACCAGGGTGCTGACACCAGGCACTGTTCTGGAAGAAGGCCTGCTCAGCGCGCGCCGCAACAACTGGCTTGCAGCAGTCGTTGTTGAACCCGCTCAAGGCCGGCAGCCCTTCCGCTGGGGGCTGGCCTGCGCCGATGTGAGCACGGGCGAATTCTTAGTCCGCGAACGAGACAACAGCGCTGCGCTGCATCAAGAACTTGCGCGGCTCGATCCAGCGGAACTGATCCACCACAGCGAAGACGGCGTTGCACCCAGCTGGTGTCCGGAGCGCCTTCAACGCTGCGACATCGGCAATACACCCTTCAGCCAACCAGAAGCAGAAGCGCTGCTCTTGGAACGGTTTCGATTGCAAACCCTCGACGGCCTAGGGCTGCAAAACGTTCCCCTGGCCATGCGCGCCGCCGGCGGACTTCTCGCCTATCTGGGGGAAACCTGTCCCCTAGACGAAGACGGCATCACACCACCGCCCCTCGAGCGACCGATCACCTGCTTTCCAGGGGACGCGCTGGTGCTGGATGCCCAAACCCGCCGCAATCTTGAACTCACCACCACCCAGCGGGACAACCAATTCCAGGGCTCACTGCTCTGGGCGATTGATCGCACCCTCACCGCCATGGGTGCGCGTTGTCTGCGCCGCTGGATTGAGGCCCCGCTGATGGACCCTTCGATCATTCGCACCCGCCAAGCAAGCGTGAGCCAAATGGTGAGCAGGCGACCATTGCGGCAAGCTTTGCGGCGCTTGCTGCGTCCCATGGGTGACCTGGAACGGCTGGCCGGTCGGGCCGGTGCAGGCCATGCCGGAGCCCGCGATCTCGTGGCAATCGCCGACGGCTTAGAGCGCCTCCCCCAACTCGCGAACCTGATCGCCAGTCAGCTCGACGGCGGCCCCGCTTGGCTTTCAGACGTGCTGGAACCGGATCCCGCCCTGGCGGCGCTCGGGACGAGCATCCGCCATCAATTGGTGGACATCCCACCGTTAAGCCTCAGCGAGGGAGGACTGATCCACGACGGGGTTGACCCCTTATTGGACGGCTTGCGCAATCAGCTCGATGACCAAGAGAGCTGGCTGGCAGAGCAGGAGCAACTCGAACGTCAGCACAGCAACAACAGCAACCTCAAACTTCAATATCACCGCACCTTTGGCTATTTCCTTTCGGTGAGCCGGGCCCGCTCAGGCGCCGTTCCAGACCACTGGATTCGCCGCCAAACCCTGGCGAATGAGGAACGCTTCATCACCCCCGACCTCAAGGCAAGGGAGGGACAGATTTTTCAGATGCGTGCCCGCGCCGCCCAACGCGAGTACGAATTGTTCTGCGACTTGCGAGGGCAAATCGGCGAACACGCAGAAGCGATCCGCCGGTCCGCGCGGGCGATCGCGGGCCTTGACGCGCTCACCAGCCTGGCGGAGGCCGCTGCCACAGGAGGTTGGTGCGCTCCTGAGATCACAGCGGATCGCAGCCTGGTGATCGAACAGGGCCGTCATCCGGTGGTCGAGCAACTGCTGGTGGAGGACACCTTCACCCCTAATGACAGCGACTTGGGGACAGGCATTGATTTAGTGGTGCTCACCGGGCCCAATGCCAGCGGCAAAAGCTGCTACCTACGCCAGATCGGGCTGATCCAGCTGCTGGCCCAGATCGGCAGTTGGGTCCCGGCGCAGGCGGCACGGATCGGCATCGCCGATCGCATCTTCACGCGTGTCGGCGCTGTCGATGACCTCGCTGCCGGACAGTCCACCTTCATGGTGGAGATGGCAGAAACCGCCAATATCCTGCATCACGCCAGCGAACATTCGCTGGTGTTGCTCGACGAAATCGGACGGGGTACCGCCACCTTTGATGGACTCTCGATCGCTTGGGCCGTGAGCGAGCATTTGGCCGGTGATCTCCAGGCCCGCACTGTGTTTGCCACTCATTATCACGAGCTGAATGCACTAGCAGACGAGCGCACCAACGTGGCCAACTGCCAGGTGCTGGTGGAAGAAACCGGCAGCGATCTGGTGTTCCTCCATCGCGTCGCGGCTGGTGGCGCCAGCCGCAGCTACGGAATCGAAGCCGCCCGCTTAGCCGGAGTACCAGCCTCTGTAGTCCAGCGAGCACGCCAGGTATTGGATCAACTGGCCACCTGACGCAGCAAAGCATTCACGGCGGCGGCCACCAGACCGGCGCCGCCACGGGTGCCGTCCAAGCGAATCTGATCCAGGGGGGTTTGCGCCAAGCGACGCTTGCTTTCCGGAACGCCCACAAACCCCACCGGCATGCCAATCACCAGGCTTGGAGCCGCTGCCCCCGCATCCAATTGATCCAGGAGTTGCTCCAAGGCCGTTGGAGCACTGCCAATCAGCACTAGCGGCAACGGCTGACTCGCAACCTCAGCGGCCTGGATCAGCTCTGGCCAGGCGCGCACCATCGCTGCTGCCGACCGGGTGGATCCTTGCGGCGACTGAGCCGGGGCCCAATCGAGCAGGCAGCGCACCTCATTGCCAGCGGTCCGCGCTGCCATCGGCCGCACCGCCGCTGCCGCCATCGCCGTGTCCGTGAGGATCAAAGCTCCCGCCTTAAGGGCCTGAAGTCCGGCATCACAAGCACCCGGGCTGAACTGCAGCAGGGCAGCCAAGGAGGGATCCCCGCTGCTGTGCACGAGCCTCTCCAGCACGTCTTGCGACAGGGGGTCCAGACCGGTCTCTCCCAGCAGGCCCCGAATGCGGCGAATGCTTTCGGTAAAGATCGGATGATCGCGGTTCAGAGGAATCCAGACGCAACTCCGGCATCATCGACGCAACGCCGCCCCCTGAACTTCAAGCTTCTCCATGCCAATCCATCTGCTCTGGGGTGACGACAGTGCTGCCCGCGACCGTGCCGTCGCAACCCTGATCGAGGAGGCCATTGATCCCAGCTGGAGCAGCATCAATCTCAGCCGCCTCGATGGCAGCGAAGCCGGCCAAGCCCAACAGGCCCTAGAGGAAGCACGCACACCTCCTTTTGGAGCGGGCATGCGAGTGGTGTTGCTGCAACGCTCACCCTTTTGCAATGCCTGCCCAAGCGAATTGGCCGATCGCTTTGAAGCGGCCCTCGAACTCATCCCAGATAGCACCCAGCTGGTGCTCACCAACCCAGCCAAACCCGACGGACGGTTACGCACCACGAAAGCGCTTCAGAAACGGGTGAAGCAGGGGCTCGCCAGCGAACAAAAGTTCCAGCTTCCGGCGATCTGGGACGGAGCCGGCCAGTGCCAGTTGGTGGAACGCACAGCGGCAGAACTCAACTTGAGCATGGAAGCGGATGCCGTGTCCGCCCTTGTTGATGCCATCGGCAATGACAGCGCACGCCTCACCATGGAGTTGCAAAAACTGGCGCTTCACGCCGAAAGCAACGGACACGAGCGCATCAGCACCGAAGCCGTGCAGACCTTGATTGAAGGCCAAGCTACGAACGCCCTAGCGGTGGGGGATGCCTTGCTGGAAGGCGATGCGGGCGGTGCCATCGGACTACTGGATGCCTTGATCGATGCAGGGGAACCCGCCCTACGCATCGTTGCCACCCTCACCGGACAAATCCGTGGCTGGCTTTGGGTGTTGCTGCTGGAACAACAGGGAGAGCGTGATGTGGCCGTGATTGCCAAAGCCGCCGGCATCGGCAATCCAAAGCGGATCTACGTGATGCGCAAGCAATTGCAAGGCCGCAGCTCGCAGCGCTGCCTGAGCTTGCTAGGCCGGTTACTGAACGTGGAAGCAGCCCTCAAACGCGGCGCACAACCTGGTGATGCTTTTCGCGATGGACTCCTTGGCTGAGCCCAACTCAGATGAGCTGAAATAATCAAATGTTGATTGGACGGCGTTGATGGCCCTGCTGGTGCAGAAGTTCGGCGGCACGTCCGTCGGCAGCGTGGAACGCCTGCAGGCCGTCGCCCGGCGCATCGCCGACTGCAAAAAAGACGGCAATGATCTGGTGATTGTGGTCTCGGCCATGGGCCACACCACCGACGAGCTCACCGCCAAGGCCAAAGCGATCAGCGCCACTCCGCCGCAGCGGGAGATGGACATGTTGCTCTCTACAGGCGAACAGGTCTCGATCGCCCTGCTCTCCATGGCCCTGCATGAACTGGGCGTGCCAGCGGTTTCGATGACCGGCGCCCAAGTGGGGATCGTGACCGAATCCGCCCATGGCCGGGCCCGCATCCTCGATGTGCGCACCGACCGGCTGCGCGCCCGGCTGGCAGAAGGGCAAGTGGTGGTGGTGGCTGGCTTCCAAGGCACCAGCCTCAGCCGTGGCGGAACAGCCGAAATCACCACCCTCGGGAGAGGAGGATCCGACACCTCAGCTGTTGCCTTAGCGGCAGCCCTGGGTGCCGATGCCTGCGAGATCTTCACCGATGTACCAGGGGTGCTCACCACCGATCCACGCAAGGTGGCCAATGCCCAACTGATGCCGCAAGTGAGCTGCGATGAAATGCTCGAACTCGCCAGTTTGGGGGCAGCGGTGCTCCACCCCCGTGCCGTGGAAATCGCCCGCAACTACGGCGTGAAGATGGTGGTGCGCTCCAGCTGGAGTGATGCACCAGGCACCACGCTCACCAGTCGCAATGCCAGACCGATCGGCCGCGAAGGGTTGGAACTCGGTCGTCCTGTGGACGGCGTCGAGCTCCTCGAAAATCAAGCCGTGCTGGCCCTTTCCCACGTCCCTGATCAGCCAGGAGTGGCTGCCCGCCTGTTCGAAAGCCTGTCTGCAGGCGGAGTGAACGTGGATCTGATCATTCAGGCCACCCATGAGGGCAGCAGCAACGACATCACCTTCACCGTGGCGGATGCCGATCTCGACCAGGCCCGCAGCATCTGCACCACGCTGGTGGACAGCCTCGGCGGCAACCTCAGCTCTAACGGAGGCATGAGCAAGCTGAGCATCAGGGGCGCGGGGATCATGGGCCGCCCTGGCATTGCCGCTGGCTTATTTGACACGCTCTCGAGGGAGGGCATCAACCTGCGTCTAATCGCCACCAGCGAGGTGAAGGTGAGCTGCGTGGTGGATGCCTCAATGGGAAGCAAAGCCTTGCAAGCTGCGCAACAGACCTTTGAGCTCAGCCCAGAACAGCAACACATCAACCCTCCTGTCAGCGGGGAAGGAGAACCCGAGGTTAGGGGCGTCGCCCTGGATCGCGATCAGGCGCAACTGAGCGTGCGCCACGTGCCGGACCGACCAGGAATGGCAGGGTCCCTCTGTTCAGCGCTCGCGGATGCCGGCATCAGCCTTGATGCGATCGTCCAATCCGAACGGCAGCACAGCGATGGCAGCCGTGACATCAGCTTCATTGTGAAACGGGAAGACCGGGCAGCCTCTGATCAAGCGCTCGCACCGCTCCTGGCCCAATGGCCCGGTGCCGTTCTCGAAGATGGTCCTGCGATTGCCCGCGTCAGCGCGATTGGTGCTGGGATGCCTGCCACCGCAGGAACGGCAGGACGCATGTTCCGCTTCCTTGCCGAAGCAGGCGTGAACATTGAATTGATCGCCACCAGCGAAATCCGTACCAGTTGCGTGGTGGCCGAAGCCGATGGCATCAAAGCCCTCGAAGCCGTGCATGCCGGATTCCAACTGGGCGGATCTGAATGCCATCAAGCGCAGGGCACAGAGTCTCCGCTTGAAGCCTGATCATCTGCCGCTCCCCACCAACTTCTGGCGCAGCTTCTTGATCCGATCCCTCAGGTTGGCCGCTTCCTCGAAGTCGAGCTTCTTGGCTGACTCCTTCATCTTCAGCTCGAGTTGATCAATCAGCTCAGGCAGGGCATCGAGAGCCAAGCCATCGCTGTCTTCCTCTAAGGCTTGAACCGCCTTTCCAGCCACCTTGACCAAGTCCGCATCCGGGCCATCAGCTTTGAGCTTCCGTGACAACTCAAGAAAACTGAGAATGGAATTGCTGGCTTTCTTGCCTGCAGCGGTGGGGGTAATCCCGTGCTTTTCGTTGTAGGTGTGCTGAATGCTGCGGCGACGCTCGGTTTCTTCAATCGCCTTGGCCATGGAGTCGGTCATGGTCTCGGCGTAAAGCAAGGCTTTGCCTTCCACATGCCGGGCTGCACGGCCGATCGTCTGAATCAAGGAGCGCTGAGCTCGCAGGAAACCTTCCTTATCCGCATCAAGGATCGCCACCAGCGACACTTCGGGGAGATCCAATCCTTCCCGGAGCAAGTTCACGCCAACGAGCACGTCGTATTCACCGAGGCGTAGATCCTGAATGATCTCGATCCGTTCAATCGAGTGAATTTCGGAGTGCAAATAGCGCACGCGAACTTTATTTTCAGCCAAGTAATCCGTCAGGTCTTCCGCCATCCGCTTGGTGAGCGTGGTCACCAGCACCCGCTGCTTCTTGGACGCACGCTCACGAATCTCACCGAGCAAGTCATCCACTTGTCCGGTGGTAGGCCGCACCTCCACAAGCGGGTCCAGCACACCCGTGGGACGGATCACCTGTTCGGCGACTTGGCCCTCACTGACCTCCATCTCCCAGTTTCCCGGGGTGGCACTCACGAACACGGTCTGCTTGGCCTTGCCCCAAAACTCCTCCGATTTCAGGGGCCGATTGTCCGCCGCACTCGGCAAACGGAAGCCATGGTCGATCAGCACCTTTTTGCGGGCCTGGTCGCCGTTGTACATGGCAAGAAGTTGGGAGCAGGTCACGTGGCTTTCATCCACGATCAACAACCAATCGTCTGGAAAGTAATCAATCAGACATTCGGGAGCGGATCCAGGCTCACGACCAGCCAAATGACGGGCGTAGTTCTCCACTCCATTGCAATACCCGATTTGTTGCAACATCTCCAGGTCATAGGTGGCGCGTTGTTCTAAGCGTTGAGCCTCGAGCAACTTTCCTTCTCCATTTAAAAACTCCAATCGGTCTTTGAGCTCACTACGAATCGCCTTCACAGCATCATTCAGACGCTCTTTTGGTGTCACAAAGTGTTTAGCCGGATAAATGCTAATGGCTTCCAAGCTTTGAAGAATTTCACCGGTGGTTGGGTCCACATAGCGAATCGCCTCCACCTCATCACCGAACAATTCAATCCGCACCAAGCGGTCGTCATAGGCCGGACCGATTTCAAGCACATCTCCTTTCACGCGAAAACGCCCACGGCCAGCTTCCGTATCGTTGCGGCTGTACTGGTTGTTCACCAAATCGCGCAACGATCCCCTCAGATCTAGGTTTTCTCCCACCTTGAACGGCACCGCCGCCTTGAGATATTCGCTTGGAATTCCTAGCCCATAAATACAACTAATCGAAGCCACCACAATCACGTCGCGACGTTCAAACAGAGACCGCGTCGCAGAGTGACGCAGCATGTCGATTTCTTCGTTAATCGATGCTGTTTTAGCAATATAAGTATCACTCACCGGAACATAAGCTTCCGGTTGGTAGTAGTCGTAATAGGAGATAAAATATTCCACAGCATTATGCGGAAAGAACTCCCGGAGCTCATTGCAAAGCTGGGCCGCCAACGTTTTGTTGTGGGCCAACACCAAGGCCGGACGTCCGGTTTGGGCGATCACGTTGGCCATCGTGAACGTCTTGCCCGTACCCGTCGCACCCAAAAGCGTTTGATAACGCTCTCCACCATTGACACCCTCCACCAATTTGGCGATCGCCGTGGGTTGATCTCCCTTGGGGGTGTAGGGCGCCGATAGCTCGTAGGCGGGCATGGTCCGGTGGCGAGAAGCCTGAAGGAAGGCTGATTAGGCTACGGCGATTGATCAGAGAACGGAGTATCCGCCGCAGCTGAAACCAACCCAAGGACCTCAAACCAACCGATGGATCAGGCCAACGATCCGATCAAGGCGGCCCTGGTGAAGTCCACATCAGCGATGCCAAGGGCACGCAACACCACAGCACTGATCACGCTGTAGACAACCGCGCCAAGGATCGCACTGATCAGGCCGTTTTTAAGGCGAAAGCCCTGTATCAGCCAAGCGGCCAAACCAAACAGGATGACCGTGATCATCCAGTTGAACAGGAACGACACCGGCGAAATCAACCCACCGAGCGAGGTAATGGCCCAAACCGGGCCCATCACCACTTTGAGCGGCAGGATCAGCAGCGTGCCCAACAAGCCAATCAACACTGCTGCCCATAGGGCTGTCCCGAAGCTGGCCAGTTCCACTCCGAGCGGAAGAGCTGCCACGACAAGCAATACAAGGGCCCGAATCGGCCATTGCAGCAACCAGCCAAGCGTTCCCATCACAGTCCAAGCAGCTCTGATCGCAAGCTAGGAATCTTTGGAGAACCTGCCCAAAAAAGGATCTGGTCCAGGCAGCAGGGGCACCACTGCCCAAACATCGCTGCCAAGAACGAGATCGCTGGATGGATGGAACGGATGCAACCGCAATCAGACGCGGCTGATCACTGGACGAGCCAAGGCCTCGCGGAGCCCACGCACCACCGCAGTCATCGCCAGCTCATCGTTGAGGCGATTCACCGCCGAGCCCACTCCCACACCAGCAGCACCGGAAGCAATGGCCATCGGCGCTGTAACTGCAGACAATCCAGAGGCGCAGAGCACGGGCACAGCGCACTCGGATTGATGCAACGCGGCACTAATGCTGTGGGAGGCGGCCAAGCTGGGAGCTGCTTTCTCAATTAAACCAAGGCTGCCAGCGCTGAACGGCTTGGCGCTGGTGCCGCCCTCGGTTTGGATCAGATCAGCACCAGCTGCCACCAAATCCACAGCCAACTGCTCTTGCTGATCCAGCGGCAGAACATGGGGCACGGTCACGCTCATCACCACGTCGGGAAGGAGCTCGCGAGTTCGGCGGGTGATCGCCAACACTTCAGCGGCATCAAAGATGCGGCCTTGGGGATAGAAGGCGTCGTAATTGCCAATCTCCACCATGGCCGCACCAGCAGCCACAGCGGCAGGAAACAGCTCGGGATCCACCGCAGACACACACACAGGCACGCCAGCGGAGGCCTCGATCGCCAACTTGACCAGCTCCGCATCACAGGCCACATCAATCAAATCGGCACCACCGCGACCAGCGGCAGCCGCCACCATCGCCACCTTGGCTGGATCGAAGTTCATCAAACCGGCAATCACCTTGAGTGCGCAACGCTGCTCCAGGCTGCGGCGGAGCTCAGCGGGCAGCAGAGAAAGGCGGGACATCCCAGCGAAATCAGGTTGCTTCATTCTCACACCGCGCGTGTGATCCCGCCTGAGAACGGGCAAGATCAATTCTCAGTTGTTTCACGCGCTGGCCACACCATGGCTGCCTGCTCATCCTGGTTGGCTTGGCACGACACGCTGCACCGCCAACTGCTGAGGCAGCCAAACCTGCTGCCAGATGGGACAACCTTGCTGATTGCCCTCTCCGGCGGTCAGGACTCGATGGCCTTACTCGGCCTGCTCCTGGGGCTTCGGCATCTGCACCATTGGCACTTGCAGCTCTGGCACGGTGACCATGGTTGGCACGATCAATCAGCAACCATGACCTCCGAACTCAAGGCATGGTGCCAAGGCCAGGAGCTGGATCTTCAGATCAGCCGCAACACAAAGAACAACACGCAAACAGAGGCCAGCGCCCGCTCTTGGCGTTATCGAGAGCTTGCCGCCCTGAGCCAACAGCTGTGCTGCCTCACGGTTCTGACCGCTCACACGGCGAGCGACCGGGCTGAAACCTTGCTGCTGCAGTTGGCACGAGGCACAGATCTAGCCGGTCTTGGCAGCTTGCGGCCCATCAGACCCCTTCAGAGCAACGACCCCAGCGGCCCTCGGCTGGTGCGTCCCCTGCTGAGCTTCAGCCGAGACGACACCGCCCAAATCTGCGAGGACTTGCAATTGCCCATCTGGTTGGATCCGTCAAATGTCAATCCGGCCTTCAGCCGTAACCGCGTTCGCAACGAAGTACTACCTGTCTTGGAAGAATTGCATCCCGGCTGCAGTCAACGGATTGCCGAGCTCAGCGAGCGGGTCTCTCAAGTGGAGGAGAGCCAACGCACCCTCGCCACATTGGCCCTTGAACAGCTGCGTTGTGAATGCGGCCTGAAACGCAACGCCCTCAAGGTGTTGCCAGAAGCCAGCCGTCGGCTCTTGCTCCATCACTGGTTGCAAGAACAAGGCGTTGGGAGCCTCTCCGCCAGCCAACTCGACACCCTGAGTTGGGCCATTGGCCCTGGCCGCCCCCCCGGGAGCCGCTCTTTGCCAGGGCACAAGACTCTGCAATGGACCCGCGACTCGGTACAACTGGTGAACAAGCCATAACAACCTCGTTTGGACGCTGATTTTCAGGAGCAATACGTCGCCGCTGAGCAGGCCTACAGCGCCAGTGAGTTCGACAAAGCCGACGACTTGGCGCGTCCCTTGCTGGGGAAACTGGAGCCGCTTCCCGCCTCTGGAGCGGAACGGGACGCAACCCTGGCCTGGAGAGCCTTTGTGGCCCTGTTGCTCGGCCACATCCACCTTTATGGAAAGGATGATGTGGGCCAGAGCGCAGAGTTTTACCGGCTTGTGCTCGCCAGCGAACCGCCAGACACACTGCGCGAACTTGCTCAACAAGGCCTCAACGAATCCCTGGAGCGCTCACCTGTCATTGATGTTGCGGTGTCGGCGCCTGCTGCTGCAGAAGAAGAACCGGCATCCGTGCCCTTTCAAAGCCAATCGAGCCAGACAGCCAGCGACGCTCTCATCCGTGATCCCTTTTTAAATGCCAGCTCAACGCCCGCGGCTGTAGATCAACGCGCAGCAGCAGAAAAACCAGCAGCTGAAAAGCCAGCAGCTCAACCAGTCGAAACGGCCATGCCCTGGCTGAAGACCAATACGAAGACGGCTACGACAACAAACGCGCCGCAGCCAAGGGAGCTGGACAGCGCTCAAGAGCGATCTGAACAGCCAGTGAGCTTGGAAGAAGCTCCAGCGCAGGCTTTAACGCCATCGCTTGCAGGAGCTTTTGATTCCGATCCCAAGCGCTTGGAGGCCGGACTGCTGCGCGTGCACCTAAAGCACAGTCGCCAACTTGGATCGTCATCAGCACAAACCGCTGATGACGACCAGCCAACATCGCTCCCCTTGCAGAAGCGATTGGCGATGGCCTGGCGTTCCCTAAGCCGCCGCTGAACGACGACGACGGGTGCGTCCAGCTGGCATCTCCGGCTCTGGAGCACTGGTCACAACCACGGCCGCCGCAACAGGCTCTTTCGCGGGAGCTGGAGCCGGTGCTGGCGTCGCTGCTGCTGGAGCTGACCCTGCCGCTGCAGGGGCTGGTGTTCCAATCACACGGGAGGGCACCACCCGAGCCGGTGCCGCATTGCGATCACGCCGAACATGGCCATTGCCACTGTCGCGGCCGGGACCGCCATGACGACCTCCGCGTCCGCGGGATGACGGACGGGTGTCAGGCTCTGCATCAGCGCGGCCCTTATACACCGGTGTACCACCAGGTGCGGGCTGAACCAGACAAAGAATCAAGGGCTCCACTTGCATCTCACGGCGCATGCGCCGACCGAGGCCCACCTCCACTTCGCGCTGAACGCCCATCCAATCCACTTCAGGAGAAGAGCCGTCCACATTGCGGCAGAGCTGCTTCCAGCGATTTTCAAGCACCCACTTGATTTCGCGTTCCGTCCACAGCGACATCTTGCGGGCATCCGCGGTGGTCACGACACCACGCAAGTTGACGCGCGGCGGAGCCACCATCGCCCCATCGGTACTGATCGCCGCGAGGATCGTCACGATGCCATCCACGGCAAGCTGTTGACGTTCCTTCAGCACGCGCGCATCAACGATGCCATTGCGGGACTGATCGAGCAGCTCGATGCCTGCTTTCACAGGGTCGCCTTTGCGCATGGAGTCCGGAGTGAGCTCAACGACGTCTCCGTTGTTGATGATCAGGGTGTTGTCTTCTGGCACACCCATGGAATGGCCAGTGCGGGCATGCTTCACCAACATCCGGTGCTCACCATGCACAGGCACGAAATATTTCGGGCGGGTGAGCGCCAACATCAGCTTCTGATCTTCCTGGAAGCCATGGCCTGACACATGAATGCCTTCGCCTTTGCCGTAGACCACCTTGGCGCCCAAGATCATCAACTTATCGATCGTGTTCACCACGGAGATGGTGTTGCCAGGGATCGGGCTCGCCGAAAAGATGATCGTGTCTGAGGTCTTCACCTTCACCTGAGGGTGATCACCCCGTGAAATCCGGCTCAAAGCAGCAAGGGGCTCACCCTGGCTTCCGGTCATCAGCAACAGCGTCTCGCGATCGGGCACATCATTGATCTGTTTGATCGGCACAAACAGCTCGTCCGGGGCACGCATATAGCCGAGTTCACGGGCTTTAGCGATCACGTTGAGCATGGAACGCCCAAGCAGACCCACCTTGCGGCCATTTTTGAGCGCCAGCTCAAGAATCATCGACACCCGATGAATCGAGCTGGCGAACGTGGTGATGATCACCCGTCCTTCCGCTTCCGCGATGTGGCGATCCAGGTTGGGGAACACCGATCGTTCAGGAGGGCAGTAGCCAGGAACCTCCGCATTGGTGGAGTCACTAAACAGGCACAGCACACCCTGATCGCCGTAATGGGCTAGCCGGGCCAAGTCGAAGTGCTCGCCATCCACAGGGGTGTGATCAAACTTGAAATCACCGGTGAAAATCACAGTGCCCACCGGAGTCGTGATCGCCAGCGAAAAGCTGTCGGCCATCGAGTGGGTGTTGCGAATGAACTCCACCGAAAAGTGCTGACCCACCTTCACGACGTCTCTGGGACCCACCGTTTGAAGGGTGGTGCGATCGGTCACACCGGCCTCATCCATTTTTCCGGTGAGCATGGATAAAGCCAGACGCGGCCCATAAATCACCGGAATATCAAAATTCTTGAGATGGTGCGCGATGCCACCGATGTGATCTTCGTGGCCGTGGGTCACGATCATGCCCCGAATCCGGCTCTGGTTTTCACGCAGGAAGCTGGTGTCAGGCATCACCACATTCACCCCATGCATGCCATCACTGGGGAATGCCAAGCCGGCATCCACCAACATCAGGTCATCGCCGTACTCGAACACACAGGTGTTCTTGCCGATTTCATGCAAGCCACCGAGTGGAATCACACGGAGACAGGCCTGCTTGGTTTTAGAGAGAGTGGATGTCATCGATAGATCTCGCGAAGGAATTTAAAAAAGGGAAAAAATCTCAATTGGCAGCCGGAGCGTCAGGTCTGACGCAGGGCAGAGAGAAGGTCGGCTAAGGAATCGCGCATGGCTGAATTAAGGGGGAGTAAGGGAAGACGAGGAGCACCGACAGGCCATCCACTCAGCTCGAGTGCAGCTTTCACAGGGATGGGGTTGGAGGTGGCAAAGAGGGCCTGGAAGAGCGGCGTTAACTGCTCGTGTTGACCAAGGGCAACAGCGTTCTGACCGCTGAGAAAGGCATCAATCATGTGGCGTAAACGCCTGCCAACAACATGGCTGGCCACACTCACCACGCCGACAGCACCAGCGGACAACATCGGCAAGAGCAAGCCGTCATCACCGCTATAAACTGCGAGGCGAGGTCCACAGGCCAAGCGCAGCTCGGTGATTTCTTCAATCGAACCGCTGGCTGCCTTGAAGCTCACCACATTGGCGCAGTCCATCAATTGAGCGGCCGTCGCTGGAGCCAGGCTCGTTCCAGTCCGTCCAGGCACGTTGTAAAGCATCAGCGGTAGCTCGGGAGCCGCCGTCGCAATCGCTCGAAAATGCGCTTCCAAGCCATCTTGGGGAGGCTTGTTGTAATAGGGCACAACCACGAGAGCACCGTCAGCGCCAGCCTCGGCCGCTTCTCGCGTGGCCTTCACCGCTTCACTGGTGCTGTTACTGCCCGTGCCTGCAAGCACCTTCACGCCAGGTCCAACGGCTTGACGAACCGCCTCCAGCATCTTCACTTGCTCCTGCCAGCTCAGGGTTGGCGATTCACCCGTGGTGCCACAAACCACAAGTCCCTCTGAACCTTCCGCAACAAGGTGACGAGCCAAACGACCTGCCAAGGCCAAATCCACGCGTCCCTCAGCATCGAAAGGGGTCACCATGGCCGTCAACAGTCGGCCAAATGGAGTGGGAGAAAGTTCAGCAGCAGTGCTCATACAGGTCAAACAGAAGGAAGAAGCAATTCGGCGATTTGAATGGCGTTCAGAGCGGCACCTTTACGAATCTGATCACCACATAGCCAAAACTCGAGCGCGTTCGGCTCACTGATGTCCTGACGAATCCGCCCCACCATCACCGGGTCTCGACCGGTTACATCGGTGGGCATGGGGAAGCGGTTGTGGGCGGAATCGTCGAGTAACTCAAGACCAGGAGCAGAAGCCAGCAGTGAACGGGCCTCCTCCACAGAGAACGGCTCAAGGAATTCCACATTGACCGCTTCTGAGTGAGCGCGCAACACAGGGACCCGCACGCACGTCGCTGTAAAGCGCAAATCAGGGATCCCCATGATCTTGCGGGTTTCATTCACCATCTTCAGCTCCTCTTCGCAGTAGCTATTGGGCTGCAGAGGGGAGTTGTGCAGAAAAAGATTGAACGCAAGCGAATGGGGCAACACCTCACTGGTAGGGGTGCCTCCATCGAGCACCACCCGGGAGAGATCGCGAAGCTCATCCATGGCCCGGGCACCGGCACCACTCGCCGATTGATAGGTGCTCACCACCACGCGACGCAGGGGGCGGCGCGACGCCAGCGGCGCCAACGCCAAGCTCAACAAAATGGTGGTGCAGTTGGGATTCGCGATCACGCCTTGATGCTGATGCGCTGCACTGGGATTCACCTCGGGAACCACAAGCGGCACGCCGTCTTCCATCCGAAACGCGCTCGAGTTGTCCACCATCACGGCTCCCGACGCCACGATGGCGTCGCGCCAAGCCTTAGAGACCGAGCCGCCTGCCGAGGCAAGCACCAAATCAACGCCCTCGAAGGCTTGGGCTGTGGTCTCTTGAACGATGAGCTCCTGCCCCTTCCAAGAGCAGCGACTGCCAGCAGAGCGGGCGGACGCTAAAAGACGCAGTTCAGAGACCGGAAAATTCCGTTCCTCAAGAAGCAGAAGAAGCTCTTGACCCACGGCACCACTGGCACCCAGCACCGCAACGGTGAGTGGTCGGTTGGGAAATGGCGCGACGGAAATCAAACGAATGAAAACTGGAACGAAATCTGGTGTTAGCCGTGGCTACTTGCCACTCAATGCATCGATCCCCGACCTTGTAATGACGTCGTGACGTCTCAGGGAATTGCTAAGCGATCAAACCACCTTACGCGGATGGCAAAGGTCTCGCACTTAATTAAGGTGATGGGTCTGCTCTTAAACCTCGCCGATGAGTGCCGCCAGCCTGAAGGTCACCTCCACAGCCCGCCCAGGCAGCCGTCTGGCCGTTGAGGTAGCGATTCCTGCCGAACGCTGTAAGGCCAGTTACGAAGCGGCGATCTCACAGCTGAGCCGCAGCGTGAATCTGCCTGGATTCCGGAAAGGCAAGGTGCCTCGCTCCGTTCTTGTGCAACAACTGGGCGGACTGCGCATTCGCGCCACAGCGCTCGAGAACCTCGTGGACGGCATCTGGCGGGACACCATCAAGCAGGAAACGATTGAAGCCCTTGGCCAACCGGAAGTTGATGGCGGCTACGAAGCCTTGCTGGAGTCCTTTGAGCCTGGAAAGCCCCTTTCCGTCACCTTTGAAGCCGATGTCGCTCCCACTCCAACCCTGAAAACCACCAAGGGGTTGAAAGCGGAAGCGGAAAGCGTCAGCTTCGATGCGTCAAAAGTGGATGAAATGCTCGAGCAGTCCCGTCGACAGCTCGCCACCGTGGTGCCAGTGGAGGGCCGCAAGGCTGCAGAAGGCGACATCGCTGTGGTGGGTTTTAAAGGCACCTACAGCGACGACGGCAGCGAGATTGAAGGTGGCAGCTCCGAGTCGATGGATGTAGATCTCGAGCCCGGCCGCATGATCCCCGGCTTCATCGAAGGCGTTGTGGGCATGAAGGTGGGTGACAACAAAACCGTGGCCTGCAATTTTCCTGATGACTACCCCAAGGAGGATGCGCGCGGACGCAAGGCCAGCTTCGAAATCGAACTGAGGGATCTCAAGACCAGAGAATTGCCCGACCTGGATGACGACTTCGCGAAACAAGCCAGCGAACAGGAAACCTTGGCCGAGCTCCGCTCTGACCTCGAAAAGCGTTTAAAGGACGACGCTGAGCGGCGTACGACCAGCAATCGACGCGACGCCCTACTCGCTGCTCTCGTCGAGCAACTCGAAGTGGAGCTCCCCGAAACCCTGGTGCAACAGGAGGTGCGCAACCTGGTGGAACAAACCGCAGCGCAGTTCTCCCAACAGGGCATGGATGTGAAATCCCTGTTCACTCCTGACCTCGTCCGCAACTTGATGGAAACCTCACGCCCAGAAGCGGAGGAGCGCTTGCGCCGCAGTCTTGCCCTCTCGGCCCTGGCAGAAGCGGAAAGCCTCAAGCTCGAGGATCCAGAGATTGACGCCAAAGTGAAGGAGGTCAGCGCCCAACTGTCCGGTGAGCGCGACATCGACCCCAACCGTCTTCGTCAAGCCGTGATCGAGGATCTTCTTCAAGAAAAACTGCTCGGCTGGCTGGAAGAAAACAGCACCGTGAGCGAAAAGGCACCTGAAAAGGACAAGCCAAGCGCCACCGATGCCTGATCGGCGCCCATAGATTGCACTCATCTGTCCTCCTGCCCGCCGCCGCGTGATTAACGCCCGCAGCCACCACCCGATCGAAAACCGCTGGCGAGGAACCCTTCCCGTTTCAGCTCACACCCCATTGGCCTCTCCTGGGGTTCCCACGGTGGTGGAGCAGTCCGGGCGGGGTGAACGCTCCTTTGATATTTATTCCCGTCTACTCAGGGAGAGAATCATCTTTCTCGGAACCGACGTGAACGACCAGGTCGCGGATGCTCTGGTTGCTCAACTTCTTTTTCTAGAAGCGGAAGATCCTGAAAAAGATATTCAGGTGTACATCAATTCACCTGGTGGCTCGATCACTGCAGGGTTGGCGATCTACGACACCATGCAGCAAGTCGGGCCAGACGTGGTCACCATTTGCTACGGACTCGCCGCCTCCATGGGAGCGTTTCTGCTGAGCGGAGGCTGCAAAGGCAAGCGCCTCGCCCTTCCCAACGCCAGGATCATGATTCACCAACCCTTGGGTGGTGCCCAAGGTCAGGCCGTGGACATCGAGATCATGGCGCAAGAAATTTTATTTCTTAAGGAAACCCTGAACGGCCTAATGGCGGACCATACCGGCCAGCCGCTCGCGAAAATCAGCGAAGACACAGAACGGGACTACTTCCTTTCTCCAGCAGAAGCGGTTGAATACGGTTTGATCGATCGCGTTGTGGACAACCTCGGAGGCGAAGGAATTATTACGGGGGGCTGACACAGCCCACTTTCCCCACGATCCTACGTATCCAGTCCGATCCCACACCGACCGGTTCTGTCTTTTCGTTTGATGTGTCCAGAGCCCGATGGCCAAATTTGACGCCCATCTGAAGTGCTCTTTCTGCGGAAAGTCCCAGGAGCAGGTGCGCAAACTAATAGCTGGTCCTGGCGTTTATATCTGTGATGAATGCATCGATCTCTGCAACGAGATTCTTGATGAAGAGCTGATCGACGCGCAGGGCAATCCCCGCCACGGTGCCGAGCCCTCTAAGAAAACGGCTGCTGGCGGAACGCGCAAAACCAGCAAACCGGCTCCAACCCTGGCCACGATCCCCAAACCCCAGGAGATCAAAGGCTTCCTCGACGAACAAGTCGTCGGTCAGGAGGCGGCCAAGAAGGTGATGTCTGTCGCCGTCTACAACCACTACAAACGCCTGGCCTGGCAGGGCGATGGTCAAGGCGAAGCCGCCCAAACCGCAACCCGTCTGCACAAGAGCAACATCCTGCTCATCGGTCCCACCGGCTGCGGCAAAACCCTGCTGGCCCAGACCCTGGCGGAAATGCTTGATGTGCCCTTCGCCGTTGCCGATGCCACCACTCTCACAGAGGCTGGTTACGTCGGAGAAGACGTTGAAAACATCCTGCTGAGGCTGCTGCAGAAAGCCGATATGGATGTGGAACAGGCCCAGCGAGGGATCATCTACATCGATGAAATCGACAAAATCGCTCGCAAAAGCGAAAACCCCTCGATCACCCGCGATGTGTCTGGGGAAGGCGTTCAACAGGCCCTTCTGAAAATGCTGGAAGGCACCGTGGCCAACGTGCCCCCTCAAGGCGGACGCAAGCATCCCTACCAGGACTGCATCCAAATCGATACGAGCCAAATCCTGTTCATTTGTGGTGGAGCCTTCGTCGGCCTGGATGACGTGGTGCAGAAGCGCATGGGCCGCAACGCCATCGGCTTTGTGCCGAATGATGGGCTGGGTCGCAACCGCGCCACCCGCGATATCCAAGCGGCCCAGGTGCTGCGTCATCTCGAACCCGATGACCTGGTGAAGTACGGCCTCATCCCCGAGTTCATTGGGCGCATGCCGGTGAGCGCTGTGCTCGAACCCCTAGACGAGCACGCACTCGAATCGATCCTCACCGAGCCACGCGATGCCCTGGTGAAGCAATTCAGCACGCTCTTGAGCATGGACAACGTGCAACTGGACTTCGAATCCCAGGCCGTTGAGGCAATCGCCAAAGAAGCCCACCGGCGCAAAACCGGCGCCCGTGCCCTGCGCGGCATCGTGGAGGAGTTGATGCTGGACCTGATGTACGAGCTGCCCTCCGATCAGACCGTGACTGCCTTCACGATCACCAAAGCCATGGTCGAAGAACACACCGGTGGCAAAGTTCTTCCCCTCCCCGGCACCAAGCAACACAAAGAATCGGCTTGAACGTCACCCTGAATGGCTGCCGCTGACCATCTCTCAGTCCCGCGCCAGCATGGTCTGTTTCTGCATCACGGCATCGATCTCGGCGATGGCACCATCGCCCATTACCTCGAAGGGCGAGAAATTCTGCGCAGTCCGTTGGAGGAGTTCAAACGCGGTTTAGAGGCCAGCGTTGTCGAGCATGAGCATCCATCTCCGGCAGGCGTCACGCTGCGGCGAGCGATGAGCCGCATCGGCGAACAGCGCTACAACCTGCTGTTCAACAACTGCGAGCATTTCGCTAGCTGGTGCAAAACAGGCCGGCATCAAAGCGGGCAAGTGGAAAGCTTCCTGCACACCACCAGCCTCGGGGCTTTGGCCATAGGCCAGCTCATGCCCGCAGCCCTGCTCACCGGACTCCGCTTGCTCCTGAAGCGGGGGTTGGTGAATGAACAATCCCGAGATCGTGCTCGCCGCGGCCTGGTGCAGTTGAAAAAGCTGCGTGAACGCTTGCTCAACCAACTGGAAGGCACTCTTGAGCAAGCCGAGGGATGGATCCGCGGCGGCCCTAACAATGGCGCCAGCGATCGCTCTGGAGGACAGGGCCAAAGGCTCCTCAAAGCTGGCCAAAGCCTCGCCGATGAACTCGCAGCCGTGGAAGAACTCGAGCAACGGATCAGCGATTTGCTCAACGAGCAGCAAGGGCGTTCCATCAGCGATCAAGCTGAGTAGCCTCAAGATATTGCGGGTAGTGCATGAGTCAGGCCTATCAGCCGCTGCATCACAAATACCGTCCTCAACGGTTTGATCAGCTGGTGGGTCAGGAGGCGATTGCCGCCACACTCGGCCATGCCCTCACCTCCGGACGCATTGCCCCGGCCTATCTGTTCAGCGGCCCGCGAGGAACCGGCAAAACCTCCAGCGCCAGGATCCTGGCGCGCTCACTCAATTGCCTCAGCCACGACGGCCCAACGCCCCAGCCCTGCGGGACTTGTGAGCTCTGCACCACGATTGCGCGAGGCACCGCACTCGATGTCATCGAGATCGATGCCGCCTCCAACACCGGTGTCGACAACATTCGCGATCTGATCGAACGTTCCCGGTTTGCCCCTGTGCAGGCGCGCTGGAAGGTGTACGTGGTGGATGAGTGCCACATGCTCTCCACAGCCGCGTTTAACGCGCTGCTCAAAACCCTGGAAGAGCCACCGCCTCAGGTGGTGTTCGTGTTAGCCACGACCGATCCCCAACGGGTGCTGCCCACGATCCTGAGCCGCTGCCAGCGCTTTGACTTCAGGCGCATTCCACTCGGGGCTTTGAACGCGCACTTGGCCTGGATTGCCGAGCAGGAGTCGATTCCAATCCAATCAGAGGCGCTGCATGTGGTGGCCCAGCGCGCCCAAGGAGGGTTGCGCGATGCGGAAAGCCTTCTCGATCAGCTCAGCCTCCTGCCGGGTCCGATCAAAGCGGATGCGGTCTGGGACCTGTTGGGAGCGGTTCCAGAGCAAGAACTTCTCAACCTGGCTGAAGCGCTTGCAGAGGGAGAACCGCTCACGCTGCTCGAGGCGAGCAGACGCCTACTGGATCGTGGCCGGGATCCCGGCGCTGTACTGCAGGGGTTAGCGGGGATTTTGCGCGACCTGGTGTTGATGGCTGTTGCACCGGACCGTCCAGAGCTCACCGGAGTCTCCCCACAATTTCGAGAGCAGTTGCCTGCCCTCGCACAACGCCTAGGCCGGCAGCGACTCCTGCACTGGCAAGCCCAACTCAAGGGCAGCGAACAGCAACTGCGTCAAAGCGTGCAACCAAGGTTGTGGCTGGAAGTGTTGCTCCTAGGCCTCCTGGCTGACGCCGAGCTCCCCATTGCCAAAACCCCGACTGCGGCGGCGGTGAGCAGGCCAACAAGCAGCGTTGCCGTCGTCAGCACTCCCCCGGTGGCCAGCACAGCTCCAGCCGCTGAAGCATCAGCACCACCCATCAGTCTTCCAAATACAAGCCCCCAACCGGTCGTCAGCTCAGAGCCTGCTCCTGCTCCTGCTCCTGCTCCTGCTCCTGCTCCTGCTCCTGCTCCTGCTCCTACTCCTACTCCTACTCCTACTCCTACTCCTACTCCTACTCCTACTCCTACTCCTACTCCTACGCCAGCCTCAGCGCCCCCAGCAGAGCAACAGCCAGCCCCTGACAGTCACAATCTGCCTGAACTGTGGCAACAGATTCTCGCCAGTCTCGAGCTCCCCTCCACCCGGATGCTGCTGTCACAGCAGGCCCAACTGGTCCGACTCGATCCCCATCGCGCTGTGGTGCAGGTGGCTGGAAATTGGATGGGCATGGTGCAAAGCCGGGCCAGTTTGCTGGAGCAAGCGATCAAACGTTCGATTGGCGGGAATCGGCAACTGGTCTTGGAAAACCATGGCGGTGCAGCCCCGATGGCCTCAACGCCCTCCGCCGCACCAGCAACACCGTCTCAACCAAAGCCGTCTCAACCAACACCAGCAGCTCCATCGCCCGTCGCGATGCCAGCTGTGCAAGCACCGCCCATCACTCCGGTCGCAGAGCCCACAACCAGCACAACACCAGCACAATCGTCAGCGGCAACCACAGCGGCAAGCTCAGCAGCTCCCAGCGTCCTTTCAGCAGAGGTCCCTAGGCCGGGGGCCCAATCCATGGGCTCGCCCACTCCGCCTTCACCTGCGGACGTGAATCCCCCTTCAATCATGGATGAAAAGTTGAAGCGCTTTGCCGACTTTTTTAACGGTCAAGTCCTGGATGTGGAACTGGACCATGACGAAAACAGTTGAGGGATCAGCGCTCAGGCTTTGACCGTCTCCTCATGGCCACGGTGGGTGGTTTTTGCCCAGACCAAGCGCTTGGGAAGCACCGCCATCCGCAGCGTGACCCAGGGAATGACAAAGAACCAGTGGCTTAGATAGGCAATCGCCAAAAGCAACGAAAACGGATCGGGTTGAGGCAAGGCAGGGCCTTCACTGAAGCGGCGGCACCCCCTCCAGTAGGCCACGCCTGACACGCCAAACGCCACAATCGATAAGGGCCAGTACACCGGCGAGGTTCGCGTGAACACACTGGTCACCAGATCGGCAAAGGAGAGCACAGGCAGGGCGTACTGCAGCAAGAAAAAACAAGCCAGGTCACGTCTCTGGCCGACCGTTAAGCGATTGGAAAGCAGCCCCGGCCAGTAATCAAAGAAGCGCTGCAACCCTCCTTCTGCCCATCGTTGTCGTTGCTTCCAAAGCGCCGAAATCGTCTCCACCGCCTCTTCTCGCACCGATGGATTCCAAAGCAAGGTTGTGCGAGCACCTTGGAGCAAAAAACGAAAACTCAGGTCCAGGTCGTCCGTGACCGTGTCCTCATTGAATCCGCCGCAGGCTTCCAACACATCACGCCGCAGCAACTGCCCGTTCCCGCGCAGTTCAGACACCCCTCCCCCTAACAAGCGTCCCTGCTGAATCAGCGCATCAAAGGCCATCTCCATGGCCTGGACCCGCGTTAGCAGGTTGGTATCGGCGTTCGTCACCGCTTTGCGCATCTGCACGCCAGACCAATCACCCATCACGGCGATCGGAATCAACCGTTCGAGCTGGTCGTCACTGATTTGGCCATCGGCATCGAGAACGAGAATCCACTCCCCACTGCTTTGAGCCAACGCCGCATTCAACGCACCTGACTTGCCTCCGCCTGCGTTCCGCTGCCTGCGAATCACATTCAGGTTGGGATATTGAGGCTTCAGTTCATCCAGAAGATCTGGCGTTTTGTCTTCGCTGCCGTCATCAACGATCCAGGTCGTGAGTTGGTCAGCTGGATAGCGAAGTGCTCCCAGGCGCTCCATGAGACGAGCCACCACAGCTTCCTCATCCCTGGCCGCCACCACTACGTCCACGTTGGGCCAAGAGGCCAAGCTCTCGACGACAGCGGGCTCCGCAGCCAGGGCTGTCCCAGGAGTGGATGCCTCCGTGATGGATGTTCCCGTGAGAGATGTCCCATCCCCATCGGTTGCATCGGGAGCAGGCCCGCTGTTCGCGGGACTCGCGCTCTCATCAGAGCCTCTTAGCGTCGTGCTGAGGGAATACCCACCGAGCACGAGCGCCAGCGTGAGCGAAGGGATGAGACTCCTGGAGGGGTCGAGCCAATGGGGCACTGCTCCCGCACAACCACAAGCCACCACAAACAAGGCTGTCTTGCCGCGTCGGCGATCGCCTGTCCCTGCGGCCAACACCCTGTCACCGTTCGAAGTCATGGGACTTTAAGGGGCCTGACCGGGTATGGAACTGGAAGACGGTTGGACCGTGGTCAATGTTGTTCCTGGGTAATAGTGGCTGAGAATCCGCTCAAAGCTCCAACCTCGAGCCGCCAGATCAATGGCACCGGCTTGCGAGAGGCCCACTCCATGGCCAAATCCTCCACCCTTAAAACGCCATCGATCGGGCCCAAGGGTCTCAATCACAAACAAGGTGCTGGGAAGGCGGCGCAAGGTGCGACGGATGCCATCCAGTCGCAACATGACCGGCTCCCCGTTCCCCGTCATCTCGATGCCGAGAGCCAGCACCCGTCCACTCGCTCCTCTCGTCTGCACGTTGAGAGCAATGGGGACACCAGCAGGCAGACCAGCCGCCCGTAGAGCCTGAGCAACCTGGACAGCGCTGTAGGTACGCGACCAACGAAAACGAGGGTGATTCGTGCCATAGGCACCATCGCCGCGAGAGAGCAAGCCACTCACAGAGGTGGGGTCCTTGAGCGGCAAGGCCAGGCCCTTGATCCATGCCGCTGATCCATCGGCACGGGCCTGAACGTAAGGAAGGGAGTCCATCGCCCAGGCCTCTTCTGCTCCAGCCATCACCCCACCGTTACTGGCGTGATACCAAGCTTGAATCGGCTCACCATTCCAAGCCAAAACCTGTCCAGCCGTCGCACGAATCGCCTGACGCACCGCAGCACTGGCTTGACGGGGATCGCTGTACACCTGGCACTGCGTATCACTGCAGAGGTGATAGCCATCGATTGCATACCGATGACTATTCGCCAGGGCCCAGGTTCTCGCCAACACCGCCTGAGCCTCAAGTGCTGCCCTAGGGGATCCAGCGCCGATTTCGTGGGGAACCACCCCCTCTAAATAACGCTCAAGCGGAACCTGTTCCAGCAACGTCCAGCTGCCGTAGGCATCCGGCTGAAGACGAAATGGGCCACGCAGAACGCCTCCCTGCCAGAGCAGACCGCTTGGAGCCTCCAGCATCAGCGGTCCCTGCAAGGTGCGTCCACCCGAGGGTCCCTCCAAGACGGCTTTCATCTCCGTTGTCAGCGTGCGCGCCGATCTCCGCACCGGGACCCCAGCGAGCCGCTCAGCATCCATGGGTGCCCACACCTCCCAGTCGCCGGGATGGGCAACACGGGCGACCACACCTTGATCACGCCAGCGATTCGCAATCCGTTCCGCTGATTCAAAACTGGCGAAGGGGCCAACAATCTGGCGTGCAATCTCTACAGGAACAGCCAGAGGAGCCAGTCGCCAGCTGAGACGCAGCGACCTCGCCTCGGCAACCACGGTTCCAGATCCATCCCTCAAGCGCAGGGACTGCTCGCCAGCACTCTTCAAGGTGAGCAAAGGCCCGGACCGTTGCGTGGTGGTGCCGCGGCCGAGGTGATCGTCCAGGGCCACCCATAAGGGCGCTTCACGGGCCTTCGGCGGCAAAGGAACCGATCGATGGGTCACAACGGCAGCAGGGCCCGATTCGATCGTCGCTTCTTGCGCGCGGCAGCTGCAAGCGATCGCACTCACCAACGCCAACGGAACAACGACCCGGCGCTTCAGCCAGCCAAAGGGAGGAGTCAAGGACACGTCCGCTGCAACTGATTCAGCATGACGCGGCTTGAATTGATTGGCTTTCAGGAAGGCAACGTTCTATGGTTGTCGCTTATGCCGCGTGCAGCCAGACCCATGCCCAAGCTCAAGACCCGCAAAGCAGCCGCCAAACGGTTCAAAGCAACAGGCACTGGCAAGTTCATGCGTCGCCGCGCCTTTCATAATCACCTTCTCGATCACAAATCGCCGAAACAGAAGCGTCATTTGAAGACCAAGGCTGTGGTGGATCGCACCGACGAGGAACGCGTCACGCTGATGATGCCCTACGCCTGAGCTCAGTCCTGAGTCCTGCCAGGTGGTCATCCACGCAGGACATTCTTCCCTCAACTTCTCCAAATCTGATTCATGGCTCGCGTCAAGAGAGGCAATGTTGCCCGTAAACGCCGCAATAAAATTCTCCGTTTAGCCCGTGGTTTCCGCGGCAGCAACGGAACACTCTTCCGTACGGCAAATCAACGCGTCATGAAGGCGCTTTGCAATGCCTACCGCGACCGTCGTCGTCGCAAACGTGATTTCCGCCGTCTCTGGATTGCACGGATCAATGCAGCAGCACGCATGAATGGCGTGAGCTACAGCCGTTTGATTGGCGGTCTCAAGAAAGCTGATGTGCGGATCAACCGCAAAATGTTGGCCCAGATGGCTGTTGTCGATCCTGCGAGTTTCGCCAACGTTGTGAATGCCACTCAGGGTTAATGATCAGTCCCCAACGGGACGTTTCTTGGGTCTGACATGAATTCCTTGCTGCCTCAGACCTATTTATTGGGCCTGATTGGCCTACTGGCGATCGTCGCTGTTGTCGGCGGTCGCCAATTTTTACGGGTTCGCCGCGACGAACAAAGCTTGCTCAAGATGGAGCAAGAGAAGGTTGCGTCCTCCAAAGACGCAGGCGCTCTCTATGAGCTGGCGTCCGTTCAATTGCGCAAGCGCCTGTATCCGCAGGCGATTGTGACCTTGCGCCAGGCCGTCAAAAGGCTCAATGATGAGCCCGATGAAGCGCGCGCTCTGATTGAAAATGCCCTGGGCTATGCGTTAGCTGCGGAGAAGGATTTCACGACCGCCGTACGCCACTACAAGGCAGCTCTCCGTGCCAAAGAGGATTATCCGGTAGCCATCAATAATCTCGCCTTTGCCCAAGAGCGACTCCTAGCAAACGAAGAAGCCTGTGATCTTTATCGCCGAGCACTCGTTCTTGACCCTAAAAACAAAACAGCGCGTAAGCGGTTAAACCGCTTAGAACGCGCCACGACGAAAGGCAAGAACTCCGATCAAGCTTCACCAAAGAGCCCGGATGGGCGCGGATTCTGAAACAGCACAGCTACGCGACAGGTCAAGACGTCCTCCAGGGTTCGTCAGTCTTGGAGCATCCCACCCAGCCAAAGAAAAGGCTTGCAACCCTAAAAACCTTCCACCAATTTCGAGGTCATTGGTGAGTTCAGGAGACAAGGGCAGAAGGTCAAGCTGATCAGATTTCGCATTGAGATTGCCCTGAACAGGCGTAGAGATCGCGCCGATGCGCATGTCTCCACGCAAATCCACCATCTGCCCCATGGGCTTCAAGCTGGTCAGGGTTAATTCCACATCCACAGTGGAATTCGACTCAAAGGAGGTGTAATTTCCGCACCATTGGCGTGGCAGGGTTGCAGCGAGATCAGCAGCACGCGCGACAGGATCAAAACTCTCAACAGATCCCTCAAATTCAAGAGGTATGGCTAGTTGTGAACTATTAAACGATTGGGAAGACTCAAACGGTGCCTGAATCTCAGCCGGTATGTCTATGACTGGTGGAACGGGCATGCAACCAATAGATGATTGGCGCAGGGTAGGGCGGTTGCGGCCTGCTTGACCGCATCACGATCCGGTTCTCCAACCAAACCGCAACTGACCACAATGGATCCGACCCACTCTCACGACGAAGCACTCCATATCGGAGGGCGCAGCTTCAACAGCAGACTGATCACCGGGACAGGCAAATACCCAAACCTGGAGGCCATGCAGCTCAGCCTGGAGAGCTCTGGCTGTGAGATGGTCACGGTTGCCGTTCGGCGCGTTCAGGCGGTCGCTGAGGGGCATTCAGGCCTCATGGAAGCCATTGACTGGTCACGCATCTGGATGCTTCCCAATACGGCGGGGTGCACCAACGCCGAGGAAGCCGTGCGAGTGGCCCGGCTTGGCAGGGAGCTCGCCAAGCTGGCGGGTCAGGAAAACAACAACTTTGTGAAATTGGAGGTCATCCCAGACAGTCGTCACTTACTTCCCGACCCCTTTGGAACCTTGGAAGCAGCAGAAATGCTGGTGAAGGAGAACTTCACCGTTCTGCCCTACATCAATGCGGACCCCCTCTTGGCCAAGCGCTTAGAGGACGTGGGCTGCGCCACCGTGATGCCCTTGGGATCCCCCATCGGATCAGGTCAAGGCTTACGCAATGCCGCCAACATCCGCCTGATCATTGAGAACGCCAAGGTGCCGGTGGTGGTTGATGCGGGAATCGGCGTGCCAAGTGATGCGGCCCAAGCGATGGAGATGGGCGCCGATGCCGTTCTCATCAACAGCGCCATCGCCCTCGCGGGACAACCTCCCCTGATGGCAGAAGCGATGGCCTCCGCCGTGCAGGCAGGACGCCAATCCTTGCTGGCGGGCCGGTTACCAACCCGCGCCGAAGCCTCTCCAAGCTCCCCCACCAGCGGACGCATCAACAGCTAGCCACGCACAACGCACTCACCACCTCGCTCGCCACCTCGTACGGCGCCGCGTACACCGCCTGGATGTAACAGCACATCTCAGGCCATGAAGGAGCATGGCGAATCAAAGCGCACCCACCATCAACTCCATAAGGTCCCGTTCAGTTGCAGCTCAATCCATGCAGGTCACTCAAGAAGATGGCGGTCGCCTCAACGCCTTCGCGAAGGAACCTCGAATGGAAGTGATCAGCGACGGAGCCTCTCTCAGCAACGGCTCTCGGCTGCTGATCATCTCCGGCGCAGTGCTTGTGATCGCCCTCATGGCTCTGTCCGTAGCCGTCAGCTAAAAAGCCTGTAGTAGCTTGCCAGAAATCAGCGGCTTGCTCGCTTCAGCAGGAGTTTGGGGTGAAAGTTCTCGTTTTAGGTGGTGACGGCTTCTGCGGCTGGCCTTGTGCGGTGAATTTGGCGGACCAAAATCACGATGTTGTGATTGTGGACAACCTCAGCCGTCGCAAGATCGACATCGACCTTGAGGTGGAATCGTTAACGCCGATCGTGAGCATCGGTGAACGCCTCAACGTCTGGGAAAGCATTGGCGGCAAGCCCATGCGATTCATCCATATGGATATCGCCCACGAGTACCAACGGCTCCTCGACCTCATCATCGAAGAGAAACCCGACTCGGTGGTGCACTTCGCCGAGCAGCGCGCCGCTCCTTACTCAATGAAGAGCAGCGCCACCAAGCGCTACACCGTTGACAACAACGTGAACGGCACCCACAACCTGCTGGCCGCGATCGTGGAATCGGGCCAAGACATCCACGTGGTGCACCTGGGCACGATGGGGGTGTATGGCTATGGCTCCCACCGTGGCGCCACCATTCCTGAGGGCTACCTCAAGGTGGAAGTGCCCCAGCCTGATGGCAGCCGTTTTGAGGAGGAAATTCTTCATCCAGCCAGTCCTGGCAGCGTTTATCACATGACCAAGACGCTCGATCAGCTGCTGTTCCTCTACTACAACAAGAACGACAAGGTCCGCATTACCGACCTTCACCAAGGCATTGTTTGGGGCACCAACACGGAGGCCACGGATCGTGATCCGCGGCTCACCAACCGCTTTGATTACGACGGTGACTACGGAACGGTGCTGAACCGCTTCCTGATGCAAGCCGCGATCGGATATCCTCTCACCGTGCATGGCACCGGCGGTCAAACCCGCGCCTTCATCCACATCCGTGACTCGGTGCGTTGCGTGCAGCTCGCACTCGAAAACCGGCCTGAAAAAGGCGAACGGGTCAAGATTTTCAATCAAATGACCGAGAGCCACCAAGTGGGCGAATTGGCCAAGAAGGTGGCTGCCTTAACAGGCGCTCAGGTCAACAATCTCCCGAATCCACGCAACGAAGCCGTTGAAAACGATCTGATCGTGGACAACCGCTGTTTCATCGAACTGGGGCTCAAACCCACCACCTTGGATGACGGCCTCTTGAAGGAGGTGGTGGAAATCGCCACTCGCTATGCGGATCGCTGCGACCGGAATCGCATCCTCTGCACATCGGCCTGGACCAAAACCCAAGCCCAAGCCATTGGCAACGCCTCCTGATCGGGACGAACCCTTGAGAATCGCCTTCTTTACCGAAACTTTCCTCCCCAAAGTCGACGGCATCGTCACCCGGCTCACCAAAACGGTGAAGCATCTGGTCGATGCCGGAGATGAGGTGGTGGTGTTTTGTCCGGAAGGCGCACCCAGCAGCTACATGGGAGCCAAGGTGGTGGGCGTTCCAGCCATGCCCTTGCCGCTCTACCCAGAGCTGAAGCTGGCCTTGCCGCGGCCTGCGGTCTCCGAAGCCATCGATGCCTTCCAGCCAGACCTGATCCACGTGGTCAATCCAGCGGTTTTGGGTTTAGGAGGCATCTGGCTCGCCAAGAGCAAATCCATCCCCCTCATCGCCAGTTATCACACCCATCTGCCGAAATATCTTGAGCACTACGGCATGGGCATGCTCGAACCGTTGCTTTGGGAGCTGCTGAAAGCAGCGCATAACCAAGCCGTGCTCAATCTCTGCACCTCCACAGCGATGGTGCAAGAGCTCAGCGACAAGGGCATCCAACACACTGCCCTCTGGCAGCGAGGCGTGGATACGGAGCTGTTCCGGCCCGAACTGCGTAGCCCAGAACTCCGTCAACGCTTGCTCGGTGCATACGACGACCGCGGCTCACTGCTGCTGTATGTCGGGCGGCTCTCGGCAGAAAAACAGATCGAACGGATCCGCCCCGTGCTCGAAGCGTTGCCCGATACCCGACTGGCACTCGTCGGCGACGGACCCCACCGGCAACAGTTGGAGAAGCATTTCGAAGGAACGGCCACCACCTTTGTGGGCTATCTGGCCGGAGAAGAACTTGCGGGGGCCTATGCCAGCGGTGATGCCTTCCTCTTTCCCTCCAGCACCGAAACCCTTGGCCTTGTGTTGCTCGAAGCGATGGCCGCTGGCTGCCCGGTGGTGGGAGCCAATCGCGGCGGCATTCCAGACATCATCAGCGACGGCGTGAACGGCTGTCTTTATGAACCGGACGGGGCCGATGCAGGGGCGGGGAGCTTGATCGAAGCCACCCGCAAGCTGCTCGGCAATGATCTCGAACGTCAAACCCTCCGCAATGCCGCCCGCTCGGAAGCTGAGCGCTGGGGCTGGGCAGGAGCCACAGAACAATTACGCGGCTATTACCGCCAAGTGCTCTCCTCAGACATCAGCTCAGCGGCATAAATCAATTTTGTGTGCGGTTGCGGTTCCAAACCTCAATCACTTTTTTGGCCATCGGCAGCGCATGCACGGAACCTCCCCCAGGGGTGTTCTGCGCAAAGGCCACCACCACAATCTCGCCGTTCGGGTAAGGGGCATAACTGGCAAACCAGGCATGATCTGGACCGCCCGTGCTGTCCTCCGCCGTACCGGTCTTACCTGCCGCAGGAGGAATGCCCTCTCCGTTCAGGCCGTAGCCGGTGCCGTCCTCCACCACCTTGCGCAAACCTTGACGGATCTTGGCCAGGGTTGCTGGCTTGATCGGCACCTTGGTACGCCGCGATGGGGCCGTCCAATCCAAGCCTTGATCGGCCAGATGGGGGGTGACGAGCCAGCCACCATTGGCAAACACGCAGTAAGCCCGTGCCAGTTGAAGAGGGGTGATCTGCACCACGGACTGGCCAATCGACGCAGAGGCCATGTCCTCTGGAATCCAAGGCGTGGACCCAGGCTCCGCCCAGCCGCGGCCCTCCTTCGCCCAGGCTTCATCTCCAACGAGACCCACATTTTCCTCCCAACCGATCTCAATCCCCGTCTTGCGCCCGAAGCCAAGCTGGGTGGCCGCCTTCTTGAGAGCAAGCGAACCCGACCCCACGCCCACTTGATAGAAGAACGTGTTGCTGGAGAAGCGCAGGGCATCGGCGTAGCCAATCCGGCCAAAGCCAGCGCCATTGTGATCAGGGAAACAGTGACCGCCGTAGGTGATGCAAGCGGTGGTGTTCAACTTGACCTCAGGCGGAAATTTGCCTGACGCCATTCCTGCCATTGCCGTCACGGGCTTCCACGTGCTGCCAGGGTCATAGGCATTCATGGCACGGCTTAACAGCGGCTTTTTGGGATTGGAAAACAGCGCGTCGTACTCCTTCTGCGTGGTGACCAGTTTCGAGAAAAAATTGGGGTCAAAATTCGGTTTGCTCGCAAGCGCCAAAATCGCTCCGTTGCGAGGGTCCATGGCCACGATTGCGCCGCCAGGCTTATCAGCCAAAACCTGTTCAGCCACCTTCTGAAGATCAAGATCGAGCGTGAGAGTGAGATCTTTGCCCGCCACGGAGGGACGATCGCCCAGGTGCCTTTGCACCTCACCCATGGCATTCACTTCAAGCATTTGACCACCCCATTCGCCCCGTAAATGGGACTCGTAGGCCGCCTCGACGCCGATGCGACCAATACGATCGCGAATTTTGTAGCCCCGATCAGCCAGGGCGGTGTACTCCTCCTCGGTGATCGGCTGTGTGTAGCCGAGGGTATGGGCTGCCAGCGATCCGTAGGGATAGGCGCGAAGAATGTCCACGTCCACTTGAGCTCCCTTCAGGCCGAGGGACTGCTCCCGGAAACGCAGCACCTGCTCAGGGCTGAGTTCACTGGCCAAATTGATGCGGTAACCATTGCGGTCTGGGCCTGACTGGCGCCGACGATCCAGGGTTGACGGGTTGAGATCGAGAAGACTGGCAAGCCGGTCGCGCAACGCCGGCCAGGCCGCATCATCCACCAAGCGCGGCTCCACATACAGCGAATAGGTGAGCTTGCTGGAGGCCAAAACACGCCCTTTGCGATCAAGAAGACGGCCGCGCGTTGGCGATCTAGGTACCAAGCGAATGCGATTTTCATCCGCCAACTGCCTGTAACGGGGACCCTCCAACACCTGGAGCCAGACCAGGCGAGCAACCATCGCGCTGCAAAACAACAGCACCACTCCGAACAAGACCAGGGGCTGCTGGCGCAATCCACTTTGACGCTGAGCGTCCCTTGGGGGAGAAGCAGAGCGCGTCATGCCCCTTAGCTCTCTTGCTCGAACTGAGCTTCCAAGGCCTGCAGCCGCTGCGTAATCCTTGCCAAAACCTCATGCAACTGCTGTTCTTCCTGTTCTGGTGAACGGCCTTCTTCGATGACGTCAATCACCTCAGCTGAAGGCTCCTCCACAGCCACTTGCACAGGCATCACTGGATTACCGAGCCCAGGACTCACTTGATCCAGTCGTTCCCGCACACCCTTCGCGGCCGTTTCACCTTCATCGCGCAACTCGCGCAACGGATCTGGCGCCCCTGAAGTGAACGATTCCACCACCTTGGCGGGACCTCCAGCGCGAGCCCGCTCAACCAAAGCAAGCCCCACAGGCAGCACGTCCTGCATCAATGCCAGTCTCAGGGAGTCAAACGGTTGGTTATCAGCCACGAGCAGACCCGAACTCAGCGCACTCCAGTCTGCTCCGGAGGAGGCAAAAGTGTCGGACAACTTGAATTAGATGACCCAAGCCACCAGCCACCCACGCCTGTGATCACCAACAACGCCACCGCAGGAGCCAAGGCATGATGAGTGGCCTCTAAGGCGAGCCATTCCCCCCACGAGCGCCAAAAACGGTCACGAACGAAACGACGACGCTCCCAGGTTTCCTGCTTGGCGCGTCTGCGATACGACTTCTCGACCCAACGCTCGAACGACGTCTTTTTGGTGATCGCCATCTTGCGCTCCACCTCCAGCAGATGACCAGAGCTCAGCTCGGGGTGAAACGTCCCAATCAGTTCCAAGCTTTTGAGGAACATCTCCACGGCTCCGTCCTTGATCTCCCGATCGGAATCGTTCAGCAAGGTCCAGTCGAGCTCTGGATAGAAGCGACTGCGATTCACAGCAATCTGCTCTTCCGGGAGCTGGCCCGGTTCGCGCAACCAACGATCCGTATTGCTGTCGAAGCGACGCCAATACAAGAACGGATTGATGTAGATCGTTTTCCCTGCCAACAGGATGCTGTCTTGCTGAAGACGGCGCTGAAGCTGGAGGTCCTGCTCTTGAGCAGCGGTCAAGGGATTGATGCCGGGCGCTAAGGGTATCGACGCTGAGGCCCCTTCACCAGCCCCTTAAACAGCCTCATTCCCACTCAATTGTTCCTGGCGGCTTGCTGGTGATGTCCATCACCACACGATTCACTCCTTTCACCTCATTCACGATCCGATTGGAAATCGTTTCCATCAGGTCATAGGGAAGCCTCGACCAATCAGCGGTCATGCCGTCCTCACTCGACACACAGCGCAGCACGATTGGCCAGGCATAGGTGCGCTTATCGCCCATCACACCTACGGAGCGCACGGGAAGAAGCACCGCAAATGCTTGCCAAATCTCGTGATACAGCCCCGCCGCATTCACCTCCTCGCGCACAATCAGATCGGCATCACGCAAACAATCAAGCTTTTCCTCTGTCACTTCGCCCAAGATGCGAATCGCCAGTCCAGGACCAGGGAAAGGATGACGACTGACGATCTCCTCGGGCAAACCGAGTGTGCGACCCACCTTGCGAACTTCATCTTTGAAGAGTTTGCGTAGGGGCTCCACCAACTTGAAGCGCAAATCCTTCGGAAGCCCTCCCACGTTGTGATGGCTCTTGATCTTCACCGCCACACGCTCGCCGGTTTTGGGATCCACGTTGGTGCCAGCACTCTCAATCACATCCGGATACAGCGTGCCCTGGGCGAGGTAATCGAAGGGGCCAAGGCGCTTGCTCTCCTCTTCAAACACACGGATGAATTCCGTGCCGATGATTTTGCGCTTCTCCTCTGGGTCTGTGATGCCATCAAGCTTCTTGATAAACCGATCGCGAGCATTGATGTACTCCACATGAATATTGAATTTGCGATCAAAGAACTCCATCAAGAACTCAGGCTCGCCTTTGCGCATAAAGCCTTGATCGATGAACATGCAGGTGAGTTGATCTCCAATCGCTTTCTTCAATAAAAAAGCAAGGGTTGAAGAATCCACACCGCCTGACAAGGCAAGCAGCACGCGCTTTTTGCCGACCTGTTCACGCACATTGGCAACCGCTTCATCGATGAAAGCCTCCGTGGTCCAATCCGTGTCGCAGCCGCAGATGTGATATACAAAATTGCGAATCATCACCATTCCACCGGTGGAATGAACCACTTCAGGGTGAAATTGAACGCCGTATAAACGTCGACTGTGGTTCGCAATCGCGGCTTCAGGCGTATTCGCTGTTTGCGCTAAACGCACAAAGCCGTCGGGCAAGGCCTCTACGGAATCACCGTGACTCATCCACATCGTGGAGCCACTCTCCACATTCGTGAGAAGTTCCGTTGGGTCATTCACCACGAGCGGAGCCTTGCCGTATTCGGCCTTACCCGTGGCCGCCACCACCTGACCACCGAGCTGCTGAACCATCAACTGCATGCCATAGCAGACCCCCAGCACCGGGATGCCCAGATCCCAAATCGCTGGATCACAGAGGGGAGCTTCATCGGCATAAACCGAACTTGGGCCTCCGCTGAGGATGATTCCACGAGGAGACAATGCCCGTAATTCTTCAGCGCTGGTGCTGTAGCCCAACACCACGGAGAAGACCTCCGTCTCACGAACGCGGCGTGCAATCAGTTCCGAGTACTGAGAACCGAAATCAAGAATGACGATGGCCGGTTTGCGCTGACCTTCGCTCTGGACTGATGACATACCGCTCTAGGACCGTCAAAAGAACGGCCTTCCAAACCTTCAGTTCCCTCAGCGTAGAGAAGGATCAAAACCGGCCTCTCCCCCTTGCAGATGAATGCCCAGTCCGCAACGCGCCAGAAGGGAGTGCCCTGTCAAGCCAGTCCAACGCAACTGGCGTTGGCGATCAAAGAGCGCCGCACCGACCCGCATAGGCCAGGCGCCATAACGCTTTAGGTAGGCCTCGCTTCTCACTTCAACCGCCTGTGCAATCGCTTGCCAAACCCGATCCGCCTCGGCGCAATCGCGCTTCTCCAGCTGTTGAAGCGCCGATTCCATCGACGCACAACCCAGCAGCTCTTTGATCAGATCCACACCGAGCCCCTGCTGCAGGGCAATTGCCGCAAGAACCTCTAAACGACCATCCGCCAAATGGTGGTGGGTGTGAAAAATCCCACCAGCCAATTTGACCAACTTTCCGTGGTATCCGAGCAACAGCAGGTTGCTCACCCCCGCTTCCGCACTCGCCACAAGCAATGGCCCAATCCAGTTCCCTGTCTTCAGCAAAGGCTGTTGATCGGCAAGACCCAGCTGATGGGCGAGATCAAGCCCATTTTCCCCAATCACCAAAGTGAGCGATCCGCGGAAATCGGAAGCTCCCGCGATCAACTGAAGAGCATCAAGGCTGGCGCGCAGCTGATCGGGCGAGGCACTCGACTGCACCTCCGCTTGCGTGCCAATCAAAGCCAAACCATCCACCACGCCAAACGCTGCATTACTGGTGCGCTGGGCCAACTCGCGGCCACGCGGAAACACAACTTCCAACTGCAGACATTGACCAGGAGACACCAGGTCTCGCAGATTTGCCTCCAACAAACGGCGGGCAAAGTCAGAAGCGCAAAGATCACCTTCACGCCCCTTTCGGCCAATCCCCTCCCCAGGCACGATCTCTAACCAATCTGTCTCTAAGCAACCTGTTTGCGATTGACCCCAACGCGCCTGAACCCAAATTTCTAAATCTCGCGTGAGATCAAGACCTGGACCTGGGTCGCAGCGGCTGATCGCCAACGCTTGCTCACCCTCTTGCAAGGGTGCTGCCGATTGCACGGGCACGCCAAGAGCCTGATCGCGACCTGGAATCTGCAGCGATTGTGGATTTTCAAACGTCTGCCCACACAACACCTGCGTCGCCGCGCGAGCTGCAGCGGCAACCCAGACGGGGAGAGTCAGCCCTGAGGGGAGATCTGTGAGGGATTGCGTGATACCGAATTGCAAGCGGATCGTTTTTTAGAATGAACGATTGGCGCTCTTCCGGACGTGCAGGACAAGCTCACCCTGATGATCCCCGGACCCACCCCGGTGCCAGAAACGGTTCTGAAAGCGATGGGACGCCATCCCATCGGGCACCGCAGCGGTGAGTTTCAAGCGGTGGTCGAACGAACAACGGCTCAACTGCGTTGGCTGCATCAGACCAACAACGACGTGCTGGTGATTACTGGTAGCGGCACAGCGGCGATGGAAGCTGGAATCATCAACACACTCAGCCGCGGAGATCGGGTGATCTGTGGCGACAACGGCAAGTTCGGCGAGCGCTGGGTGAAGGTGGCGCGTGCCTACGGCCTTGAGGTGGACGTCATCAAGGCGGACTGGGGACAACCCCTCGACCCAGACAACTTCCGGACCGCGTTGGAAGCCGACAGCGACAAAACAATCCGCGCGGTGATCCTGACCCATTCAGAAACCTCCACAGGGGTAATCAACGATCTTGAAACGATCAGCCGCCATGTCCAAGCCCATGGCACAGCGCTGACCATCGCTGACTGCGTCACCAGCCTCGGCGCAACCAACGTGCCCATGGATGACTGGAAGCTCGATGTGGTCGCGTCTGGATCCCAAAAGGGCTACATGATGCCTCCAGGGCTCAGCTTCGTCGCCATGAGTGAGCGGGCTTGGACGGCCTACGAGCGCTCGGATCTGCCCAAGTTCTATTTGGATTTGGGTCCCTATCGAAAAACGGCCGCTAAAAACAGCAATCCATTCACGCCGGCCGTGAATTTGTACTTCGCTCTTGATGCTGCCCTGCAGATGATGCAAGCAGAAGGTCTTGAAGCAATTTTTGCCCGCCATGCGCGTCACCGCGATGCAGCACAAGCGGCCATGAAAGCGATCGGCTTGGCTCTGTTTGCAGCCGAAGGCCATGGAAGTCCGGCCATTACGGCAGTCGCCCCTGAAGGAATGGATGCGGAATTGCTGCGTAAAACCATCAAAGATCGCTTCGACATCCTGTTAGCTGGCGGTCAAGACCACCTCAAAGGAAAAGTTTTCCGCATTGGCCATCTCGGATTTGTCTGCGATCGAGATGTCTTGACGGCCGTCGCTGCCATTGAAGCCGTGTTGCATTCCCTCGGCTTGCATAAGGGCCAGATGGGTGCTGGACTTAATTCCGCATCTGCCGTTTTAAGCAATAATTAGAGGAATCATTCATGAGCTACAGCTACGGGCGTGAGATAGAATCACGCTTATGCGGGTGTAATTCAGCGGTAGAATGTCAGCTTCCCAAGCTGGACGTCGCCGGTTCGAATCCGGTCACCCGCTTGGTCAAGATCTTGGTTTAATCAACTGCATCACTTGAGGACCGACGGTGCCAGCACGGCGCTCCTGTTCTAATGCTTTCAAAATTAGGGACCCTGAAGACGAAACATCACCGGCTTTAGCTGCTGATTGTGCTTGCTGAAATAACACATCAGCTTTAGCAAGATGCTCCTGTTTTTGATTGGGAGCAGATTGCACCATCGTTGGAGTTCTATCGAGGGCCGAAGTCAACACTAACTTCATTTTAATGAAATAGTCTAACAAATGAATCCAACATCAACCTCAACTCAAGTACCAGGCTCTTCGATGTTGCCTCCAAGTTCAGCAATCTGACCTCGAAGCAACTCACTTCTGTTGGCATCACCACGTGTGATTGCAACAGCAAGAGCGAATTCCAACTTTTCAAGCTGGTGACCACCTTCAAAAAAACTTTGATGGTTGCGCTGCAGGACTTTGCAAGTCGCTGCAGAATTGAGAGATGGATGAGCCATATGTGGCTTTATTTAAATTGTGCCACCCACGAAAGGCATTAGGCAGCCAAGTCATGCTCCGAGCACATAACAGGGTTGGGGTGATCCACCCATTGAGGTTCAGAACGCAACAAGAGATCTCGGCAGTCGGTTAGCAACCGATCCACCCCATTAAGACGTTCCAACTCCTCTTTGGGCATGGCGTTGGCCTCAGAGGACTGGCGTTCTAGCTGCAACTCCAAGTTCTCAAGACGATCCTCAAGCTTGATCAGCCGTTGCGATAAAGCATTCAGAGTCTGAGCCACTTCCTCAGCGGTACGCGTAATGCGGAAGGAAACGGACTGGGTCATCGCCCCAACAAACAGTTGTGCCCCGATAACAGCACATCACAACCGTGCGAACCAGACTAAGGATCAATCTGCAGCGTGGTGTTCATGCCCCCACTCACAACGGTGCTCCTCTACCTCTTGGCCGGAACGAGCATGGGGTTGCTGGCCACTCGCACCGGAATTCCAGCTGCTCCACTGGCAGGCGCACTGATCGGAGCAGCCATGGTAAGCATGAGTGGGCGTCTCGAGGTCGCCCAATGGCCAGCAGGAACCAAGACCTGCCTGGAGATTGCCATTGGCACCGTGATCGGGACAGGCCTGACCAAAGCCTCACTCGATCAACTGCAGCAGTTGTGGAAGCCTGCTGTCTTGATCACCCTCACCCTCGTGCTCACCGGCATTGTGGTGGGACTGTGGAGCAGCAGGCTGCTAGGCGTTGATCCTCTTGTCACCCTGCTGGGTGCAGCGCCTGGAGGAATCAGCGGCATGAGCCTGGTGGGGGCTGACTACGGCGTTGGAGCAGCCGTTGCGGCACTGCATGCCGTTCGCTTAATCACGGTCTTGCTGGTCATCCCTGTTGTGGTGAAACTGCTCACTCCGCTTGGGCTTGGTGATTCCTGACGGAGACCTAGACAGAACGCTTTCAATCGATACTTTGGCCTGATTGCTTCATCGGTTCAGCCATGGTTCGTCTGCGCCAGCGCCTTGCCCTCTTACTCCCCCTGGCTGGACTGGCAGGACTGACTTTCATCGCTCCACCCAGCGCCTCCAGCTCCGTGGATTCAGCCGCGAAAGGAGCTCAGATTTACTGCTTCATGCGCAGCAATGGAAATGGTCACAAAGTGAGCTGGGAAGCGGCTTATGCCCTTATCAAACGCCAAAAAAGCGGCATGTTCAAAACATCACCCGAACATGCTGCAGTGATGATTACAGAAGCTGTGGTGAAACAACCGGGTACCTACCCAGATTGCGGCAAATATATCGGCGATCTCTTTGGTTCATCCCAAGGTTCGAATGGCCTGGAAAGCACCATCGACAACAGCAAGATCAATACTTCAATTCCATCAAGCTCGTCCAACACAACCACCTCCTCCGACTGGAGCGAGGACGACCGCTACAGCTATTGACTTTCCCTTCCATGCGATTCATTCCCATCCTGATGATTGGCGGTTTGCTTCTCACAGGTTTGGGCTGCCGCAGCCGATCCGAACCGAAGCCCTCCAGCGTTTCAGCTGAGACGTCCATTGCCGATTGCATGTCAGATCTTGATCTGAACAAGCTCAACAAAGCACTCCAACGCTGCAACGAGATTGTGGAAGCGCATGGAGACAAACCAGCAGCGCTCGCCGATCGCTCGCTGTTGCTCACCTTGATGGGCAAGACAGACCAAGCCTGCGCAGATGTGACCCAAGCCATGGCGCTACTGCGCCAAAGCAAGCGATCCACGGATCCGATGGTGGTGCATGAACTGAATGTGCGTCATAAGTCCTGCAAACAACGGGACAGCATCGTGGGCAACGGCTGACGATCGAGCGTGACGCGACGCGGACCCAGCAGCAGTTCAATCCGTTCCGCTTTGCTAGCCACCAAACCATCCACAAGCTGATCGGCAAGGCCAAGCTGAAGCCAATGGCTGATCAGGCCTCCTTCTTTACCAATGCGATGGCAACGATCTTCCGCCTGGTCGATGTCTCCAGGCGTCCAAGGTCGTTCCAGGAGCACCACATGCTGAGCGCGGTGGAGCGTAAACCCAAGCCCACCGGCAGCAAAGGTGGCCAGGAGTAAGTCGGTCTCCCCAGCTTGAAAGCGGTCGACAGCCAACTGCCGCTGCTCAGGTTTCTGCCGGCCTGTCAGCAAAACGCCTCCCAGGCGTTCGTGGAGCAGCAGCAACGGATCCACAAAGCTGCTGAACAAGACGATCGGCTTGTGCTGCTGCCGCAAACGCTGAATCAACTGTTGCGCAGCCGGCAACTTGAATTCGGCTGCAATTTGCCGCAAAGCTGTCAGGACCGCCAAGGATTCGGCATCAGACCGAACCAATCCCTCCGCCACCCGCTGGCGATAGTCATCGATGACCAGCCGCAGGCGGTAATCAAAACCCTTCAGCTCCTCAGCGTCGAGGTCGATCCCTTCAAACATCCTCTGTTTGGGGGGGAGGTCCAAAACCTGCTGCTTGCGACGATGCAAAACCAGCGGTCGGGTCAAACGTCGCAGCTCGTCCAATCGACTGGCGCCTGCGGTTTGCCAACGCTGCCTTCCGCCTTGCTCGCGGAAATGCCCCTGACAAAACAATTCCTCATAGAAGTGCTGATCCCGAGCAATGGGATGGTCCATCGCAGCGAGCAAGGGATACAGCTGATCAGGCCGGCCGTTCTTCATGGGTGTGCCCGTGAGCATCCAAATGGCTCGCAGGCGGGGATGCCGGGCAAGACGCAAAAAACCCTGGGTGCGTTGCGCCCGCAGAGTTTGGGCGTAATGGGCCTCATCGACGAGCAGCAAGGTGCCCGCCTCCGGGAGCTCAGACGGAAGTCGCGCCCAACTACAAAGCTCTGGCATGAGCTCAAGGGCCGCGGCCTCACGGCGCCAATGCGAATGCAACCCCACAGGGGCCACAACCAACAACCGCAGCGGCAAGGCGCGCAGCAAAGCTCTCGCCGCCAGCAACACGGTGAGGGTTTTACCGAGACCCATCTCATCGGCCAGCACCGCCCCGCGCCGCGCTAACAACCAGCGAGCACCAGAGCGCTGATGAGGCATGGGTAAGCGGCCGTCACGCAAGCGTTGATCCAGATCAGCGTGCGCAATCAGCTCTCGATGAGGCGGCAGAGGGGGGAGCGGATGACGATGCCAATGCAACCAACGCATCAGCTCCTCATCCACCCGGAAGCGCCGTTCAAACCGTTGCAGCAGAGCCTCAGCTGCCGCAAGCGGAAATTCCCAACCCAGCCGAGAACCACGCCATACGCCCCGGGGACGAATTCTGCGCATCTCCGCATGGGTTACCGCATCGAAGGGGTAACGAGCCTGCACCAATCCAGACGGAGTCAATCCCAGCGTGCAAGCTGATGGTGATGAAGCCGTGATTCAGATTCAAGGATCCAGACGCTAATCCTCTCAACAGCTCTGAAGTGCCCTAGCCCACACAAGCCTCACTGGTCTATTCACTGATCGATCGATCAATCAAAAACTGCATGACCTTGAAAATGCAGCGTTCGACACGTTGACGAACCCTGCCCTCACGTCAGACTCGCAGTAGCTGAGGTATCGGGATGCACAGCCGGGATGCGGTTTTCCTAGAGGATCTCTGTCCCAAGCTGCGCAATCGACGCTGGCGTCAATCGATCCATCTCCACACCAGCAACCGCTGCATTTATTGCGGCAAACCTTCTGAGTCGATCGACCATGTGTTCCCCCTGAGCCGTGGGGGGATGAGCGTGACTGAAAACTGTGTTCCAGCTTGTCTGTCGTGCAACGGACAGAAATCTGACGCTGATGTTTTTGACTGGTACCGGCGTCAACGCTTTTATGATCCGCGTCGCGCCATGGCGATTCGTGCCTGGATTGATAGCGATCTGAGCCTCGCCATGAAATTGCTGCAATGGGCTCAGCCTGAACACGACCAACAACCGCGTTCCGAACGGCCAAAAGGCTCCCACCCCCATGGGGATGACGAACAGAACTGGGGGCTTCGTACAGCCTGATCACCACACCCGACAGGCCGCCTCCGAGTGATAGTGCTCACAGATCGAGGCGCTTTGCTCCGGCCGATCTGGAGCCAGAAAGAAGGCGCCAGTTACAAGAGCCGCCGCCAAAAGCGCTGAAGCCGTGCGAAGCCTTGGAGTGTCTTGGGCCTGGGCAAGATCACGACGCGACAGCCGACCCTGAGGCAGCATGGAATCCCGTGAAGGGACCAGTGAAAAGGAAGAATCAGCCACGACGAAACTGCAATTAATACGTTTGTACTAATGCTGAACGCTCTTGTCAACCGTTGTGTTCCACTCCCGCCGGATGCCACGTTGTGCATCCTCGGCGCTGGATTCAGCGGGGGCCATCTCGCCCAGTTGTCCAAAGCGCTTGGATCAAGGGTGATCTGCACGCGCCGCCGCCCAGAATCCGGCAGCGATGATCTGGCCTTCGACAGCGCCAACGGAATCGTGCCAAGCCACGACGCGCTCGCCTCCGTCACCCATCTGATCAGCACCATCCCACCCAGCAAAGAGGGAACAGATCCCGTGCTGTCGTGCCTGGGAGAGCAGCTGCAGCAGCTGCCCCTGCAATGGGTGGGCTATTTCTCCACCACAGGCGTCTATGGGAATAGCCATGGCAACTGGGTGGATGAAACCCACGAGCCCCAACCCACTCAACGCCGCAGCCAAAAACGGTTGGAGTGTGAGCAGCTTTGGCGCAACAGCGGCCTGCCGGTCCAGATCCTGCGCCTACCAGGGATCTATGGGCCTGGCCGCTCCCCCCTAGCTGCCATCCGCTCAGGCAACCTGACCCCTGTGGATCAACCAGGGCAGATGTTCTGCCGAATCCATGTGGATGACTTAGCAGGAGCCTGCTGGCATCTCATGCATCGCGCCGCAGCAGGACAGCGACCAACGGTGGTGAACATCAGCGACGACAGACCCGCCTCCAGGCTCGAGCTTCAACGGTTTGCCGCTGAACTGTTGGGATGCACCCTCCCAGCAGCGATCCCCTTCAAAGAAGCCCAAGCCAGCATGAGCCCCATGGCACTCTCGTTCTGGGCAGACAACCGCAAAGTGAGCAATGCGCTCTTGCGAGACGAGCTGGGGTACACCTTTTTGCATCCCGATTTTTCATGCGGGCTCAAGGATTGTTTCGATGCGGAAGGCTTCAACGCGATGAATCCTGAACCCGAGGTGGAGCCTTAAGCATCGGCAATTCGTGCAACGGAATCGGCTTGTCTGAATCGGTTTCCGTGAGTCCCGCATCCTCAAACAACCGCTGCCATTGCACTTCAATCCAACCCTTCCGCAACGCCGTTCCCAACCCATAAAGCAATAACCCCAGGAGCAACCAGCGCAGCATGTCCTTCTCTCAACCCTCCCCTGACGCTACCGACCGCCTGGTGATTGCTCTCGGTGATCCTGCTGGAATCGGCATGGAGGTGACCTTGAAAGCCCTCGCCGACCCGCGACTGCCCGAGGAACTGAACCCCCTCATTGTGGGCTGCCGAAAAAGTTTGGAGCAAACGTACGCCAGGCTGAAAACCCAACAGTGCTCCCGACTGATCGATCCCAGCGATCTCGACATGGACGACCTTCCGATCCATGACGAGGTCACGCCTGGGGCAGCGAGCCCTGAAAGCGGGGCAGCCAGTTTTCGCTGGCTGAGCCATGCCGTCTCGCGTGTGAAACAGGAGCAGAGAAGTGCTCTGGTCACAGCACCCATTGCAAAACATGCCTGGCATGCCGCAGGACATGACTATCCGGGCCAAACAGAACGCCTGGCAGAACTCGACGGCGCGCCTCAAGCTTCGATGCTGTTCACAGCCGTCTCACCCAGCCATGGCTGGCGGCTGAACACGCTTCTCGCCACAACGCATATTCCCCTGCAACAGGTTCCCGCTGCACTCACTCCCGAGCTCGTACTCCGCAAGCTGGACGTGCTGAGCGCGTTCTGCCTGAGGTTCAATCCCAACCCACGCCTGCTCGTCGCTGGCCTCAATCCCCACGCTGGAGAACAGGGCCGCCTTGGCAGCGAAGAAACAACCTGGCTGATCCCAGCACTCCACCAGTGGCAGCAGAACCATCCCCACATCCATCTGAGCGGACCGCTGCCTCCTGACACCTGCTGGCTGAGCGCAGCCATGGCCTGGCAGCGGGGAGGCCAACCTGAATCACCCGATGGGATCCTTGCGATGTATCACGACCAAGGCTTGATCCCCATGAAGCTGATGGCCTTCGATGAGGCCGTCAACACCACTCTGGGACTGTCGTTCTTGCGCACCTCGCCAGATCATGGGACCGGCTTCGACATCGCAGGACAAGGAGTGGCGAGATCGACGAGCATGATGGCAGCGATTCGGGCCGCCTGGGACCTCAGCCGGGTTTAACGCGCATCAACACCTGACCAAATTCCACAGGGGTGCCGTTCTCAACAAGGATTTCCACCACCTCACCAGCCAGCTCAGATTCGAGCTCGTTCATCAGCTTCATGGCCTCAAGGATGCAGATCGTTTGACCTACACCGATGCGGGTTCCGATCTCGACGAAAGAAGGTTCTCCTGGCGCCGGAGCTCGGTAGAAGGTGCCAACCATGGGCGCTGTCACCTCCAAGAGGTCTGAGCGAGATCCAGCCGCCGGCGGAGGGGTTCCTGCGGGTAACTCAACAGCAGGACTGTCCTGAGGAGGCGCAACCGGTGCAGACGCCACTGGCGCCAAGGGTGCAGCCACCGTTGTGACAGGAAGGTTGCGACGCACTTCCAAACGGAAGTCGTCTCCCTCGAGGCGGAATTCCTGAATGTCGCTCTCAACGAGAGCGGCAAGCAGGGTGTGAAGCTGATCGTGGTCGAGCTGCATGATTAACCGTTCTCCCGTCCCAGATAGGTGTCGTTGCGAGTATCAACCTTAATTTTTTCGCCGATCGATAAAAACAGGGGAACCATCACCTGAGCACCGGTTTCCAGGATGGCAGGTTTCGTCCCGCCGGTTGCCGTGTCTCCCTTCACACCGGGGTCGGTCTGAGCGATCTCCAACACAACCGAATTCGGCAATTCAACCTCTAAGGGCTTGTCATTCCAGGTGACGACATTCACCTCCATACCCTCCTTGAGATATTTACGACTCTCTCCGATCTGTTTGGCGGTTAGGCGCGTCTCTTCATAGGAGGACATGTCCATGAAGACGAAATCTTCGCCCTCCATGTAGGTGTGTTGAAGCTTCGACTTCTCGAGCACAGCCTGGGGAAGCATCTCTCCAGCCCGAAAAGTTTTCTCCACCACACTGCCGCTTTGGACAGCCTTGAGCTTGGTCCGTACAAACGCAGATCCCTTGCCTGGCTTGACGTGCAGAAACTCGACAACGCGCCAGACAGCTCCATCCAGCTCGATCGTGGTGCCGGTGCGAAAGTCGTTGCTGGAGATCATTCCCGCTGAACGGTTCAGTGGATCATACGGCTGTGCCAAAGTCCTGATAGCACCTGGGGTTCTCCTTGGCTCACCGCCGTCTGACCGCTCTGCTTCTTGCCTGGCTAGCCGCCTTTGGCCTCTGGCTTGCCAAACCGGTATGGGCAGACCTCCCTCAAGGCAATGCCGTACAGGATCCTGCGGCGATCCTGCGCGATTCGTTGCCGATGAATCAAGAGGATCTCCGCGAGCTTCAACATCGGCTGGAATCCACGAGTAACGATTTACGTGCAAAGCGCTGGAGTGCTTTGGGACGCACGGTGAGCCGCACCCAGAAACTGGTGGCCACCAGAGGCAACAGCATTCTTGAAGCCGTTCCTGCAGAGCAACGCAGTCAGGCTGAGTTGCTCCTCAATGAGGTGCGCGCTGACCTGGTCAAGCTTCAAGACGAAACAGATGCCAACGACAGAGATGGATTCATCCAGATCCGTCGTGACACTCTGAGCCGAGTCGGTGATCTCGAAGCCCTGCTGATCGACGATCGTCTGCCTGACATCCCCTCCGAATTCGATGCCCTGCCAAGGCTTGCTGGTCGGGCAACCGTGGTGATCGAAACAACCCAGGGAAACCTCACCGCCGTTGTGGACGGCTACAACGCCCCTCTCACAGCAGGCGCTTTTATCGATCTCAGCCTGAAGGGCTTTTATGACGGTCTCCCTTTCAACCGCGCTGAAGATTTCTACATCCTTCAGACCGGAGACCCGGAAGGTCCAGACATCGGCTACGTCGACCCAAAAACCAAAGAGGAACGCCACGTTCCCCTAGAGATTCGCGTTCCAGACGAAACCGACACCCTCTACAACGAAACCTTCGAGGACGTTGGTCTGTTCAAAGCAGCAGCCGTGCTTCCTTTTTCCACCCTCGGGACTCTGGGCTGGGCCCATTCCGACCAAGCCCTTGATGATGGGTCGTCGCAATTCTTCCTGTTCCTTTACGAAGCAGAACTCACGCCTGCTGGCCTCAACCTCGTGGACGGGCGCAATGCCGCCTTTGGCTACGTGGTGGATGGCTTTGACGTTCTCGAAGAGCTGGGCGTTGACGATGGAATTAAACGCATCCAAGTGATCGAAGGCGCCGATCGACTGCAAGATCACGCCTGACGCTGCCGTGAGCATCACGCTGGCTGAACTCGGAGAAGCGGAGCTGCTGGACCGTCTGGCCCGCTTTGCTCCCCCCGGCCAGCTCAACGACGACACAGCCTTGCTTCCACCTGATTCCAGGGCTCTGCTCGTGAACACCGACGTCATGGTGGAAGGTGTTCATTTCAGCGATGCCACCACCGCCCCCGCCGATGTGGGTTGGCGTGCCGTTGTCGCCAACCTGTCTGATCTAGCGGCCAGCGGCTCCGAGCAGGTGGAGGGGATCACGGTGGGCTTGGTAGCCCCAGGAACCACATCCTGGTGGTGGGTCGAACAGGTGTATCAAGGCATCTCAGAAGCACTCGAGCACTTTGGTGGAACTCTGCTGGGAGGTGACTGCAGCACCGGAAACCAACGACTGCTCTCCATCAGTGCCTTTGCACGGGTCGGACCGTTGCGACTGCATCGAGCACAGGCCCAACCGGGTGATCTGCTGATGAGCAGCGGCCCCCATGGACTGAGCCGACTTGGCCTGGCACTCCTGCAAGACACACCGCTCCCCAGCGCACGCTCCCTTCCACTCACACTGAAAGAGCAAGCGATTCGATGCCACCAGCGCCCATGGCCAAGGTTTGATGCCCTTCAGACCCTGATGGCCTGCAAACCCGACCATCTTCCCTGGCGAGCCGGTGGGACCGATAGCAGCGATGGCCTGCTTGCTGCCGTGACCGGTCTCTGTCGAAGCAGTGACTGCGGCGCTGTTCTGCGCAGAGAGACTCTCCCACGCGCCGCTGCCTGGCCCTGTGACGGCCCATGGGATCGCTGGTGCCTCAGTGGAGGGGAAGATTTCGAACTCGTGCTCAGCCTGCCTCCTGCGTGGGCTGAATCCTGGACACAGCATCAGCCTGGAAGTCATTGCTTCGGAGCCATCACGGCCGACAAAGGCAAGATCCTCTGGGCCGACGATGGTGCGCTGCTCCAGCCATCAGGGTTCTCCCATTACGGCTGATCCAGCGCATAAAAAACCCTCCCCAAAGGGAGGGCTGGAGATGAAGGCGATCCTGAAGCTGAGGGTTACTTCCAACCTTTGGCAACAACCTCAGCCAAGTCGACGACGCGCTGGCTGTAGCCCCACTCGTTGTCGTACCAAGCAAGAATTTTCACAGCTTTGTCACCCATGGCGTAGGTGAGATCGGCATCAAAGATGGTTGATTCGTTCGTGCCGGCGTAATCGGTGGAAACGAGGGGCAAGTCGCTGTACTTGATGATTCCCTTCATGCCATTTTCCGAGGCACTCTTCATCACTGCTTTGACATCTTCAACCGATGGGCCTTTGGAGGTTCCGAAGGTGAGATCAACAGCGGACACGTTGGGAGTGGGAACGCGCATGGCGAAGCCGGTGAGCTTGCCCTTCACCTCGGGGTAAACCAGGGCGACAGCCTTGGCTGCGCCGGTTGTGGTTGGCACCATGTTGAGGGCAGCTGCACGGGCACGACGCAAGTCGCGGTGGCTGTTGTCCAGGATTCTCTGGTCACCGGTGTAGCTGTGAATGGTGGTCATCAAACCCCATTCCATGCCGAAGTTCTGATCCAGAACTTTGACGATGGGCGCCAGGCAGTTGGTGGTGCAACTGGCGTTGCTGAGGATGTCCCAATCTTCGTGGCGGTACTGATCGTCGTTGACTCCAACCACGAATGTGCCGACCCCAGCACCCTTACCAGGAGCGGTGAGAATCACCTTCTTGGCACCAGCCTGGATGTGCATGCTGGCCTTCTCATCGGTGTTGAACACACCGGTGGATTCGATCACCAGATCCACACCCCATTCCTTCCAGGGGCAATTGAGGGGGTTGCGATCGGCGAAGAATTTGATTTCCTTACCATTGATGAACATGGAGTCATCAGTAGTTTTGATGTCCACTGATGGATCCAGACGACCCAAAATCGAGTCGTAGGTGAGCAGGTGGGCGCTGGTCTTGGGATCAGACGTGGAGTTCATGCCCACAATTTCCAGACCAGTGTCAGCACCGCGACTGATCCAACCTCGCAGCACATTGCGACCAATTCGGCCGAATCCATTGATGGCAACGCGCAAGGTCATGGCAGAAATAAAGCGGTCTTACCGCGTAGGGGTTTTGGCCGCAGATCATACAGAATTTATTTGGAAAAACCACCTATTGATCTGGCCGAAAAATTCAAGCGAATGAGCTTCGGGCAGTTGGCCACAAGGAAAACCTGGATTATCGTTTGTCTTCACGTTGACTCCCCTTGGCCGATTCGATCCAATCCCAGAAGCACATTCACTTCATTGGGATGGGCGGCATCGGTATGTCGGCCTTGGCCCTGATTCTTGCGGAACGAGGCCATTCCGTGAGCGGATCCGATCGCAAACTCACACCTGCCATGCAGGCGCTTGAGACGAAAGCACTCGCCCTTTTCGAAAGCCAGGTTTCCAACAATTTCACCCACCTCAGCGCGCGAGGCATTAATGCGCCCTTGGTGGTGGTCAGTACGGCCATTCCCAGCACCAATCCAGAACTGATCGAAGCGCGACGTTTGGATTTAACGATTTGGCATCGCTCCGACCTTCTGGCCTGGTTGATCGAACAACAACCTGCAATCGCTGTGGCCGGTAGCCATGGAAAAACCACCACAAGTACCGTGGTGACCACGCTTCTTGCCACCGTTGGCGAAGATCCCACCGCCGTCATTGGTGGTGTTGTTCCCTGTTATGGCAGCAACGGTCACAGCGGAAACGGTCGTCTGCTGGTGGCTGAGGCAGACGAATCGGATGGATCCCTGGTGAAGTTCAAGGCCAGCCTCGGGATGATCACCAATCTCGAACTGGACCATACGGACCATTACCGCAATCTCGACGACCTGATCGAGACGATGAAAACTTTTGGCCGAAGCTGCAAACGCCTGCTGATCAATCAAGACGATCCGATTCTTCAAGAACACTTTCAAGCCGATGCCTGTTGGTCTGTTCACCACTGCGAAACAGCCGATTACGCCGCTTTGCCTGTGCAACTTGATGGGGATCGCACCATCGCCGACTACTACGAGCAAGGGCAACGGATGGGTCGAATCACCCTTCCCCTGCCTGGTCTGCACAACCTGAGCAACGTGGTGGCGGCCTTAGCGGCCTGCCGCATGGAAGGTGTTCCCTTGGAGCCCCTTCTGTCGGCTGTGACAGAACTGCGTTCACCAGGTCGCCGCTTTGATTTCCGTGGGGAGTGGCAAAACCGACAAGTGGTGGATGACTATGCCCATCACCCCAGCGAAGTTCAGGCCACTCTGACCATGGCCCAACTGATGGTGCAAAGCGGCCGAAGCCCACTACCTCGCACACCCCAACGCCTTCTCGCTGTTTTCCAACCGCACCGCTACAGCCGGACTCAAGAATTTCTCAACGCGTTTGCCCAGGCACTCTTGTCCGCTGACGCCCTCGTTCTTGCGCCGATTTATGGCGCCGGTGAACAACCGATCGAGGGCATCAATAGTGAGCTTCTGGCACGCTCCATTCGGCTGATGGATCCCCATCAACCCGTCTTTGTGGCCAACACGATGGAAGAGCTCACAGGACTGGTGATGCAGCACAGTCAGCCTGAAGACTTGATTTTGGCGATGGGCGCTGGTGATGTGAACAGTCTCTGGGACCGTCTGTCCCAGAAAGGAATTGGAGGAGAGGCGTCATGTTCACCGGCGATCGCAGCCTGAATGCCCTTCTCGAGTCTGGGGTTCTCCAACAGCAGGTGTCCCTCGCGAACTACACCACTTGGCGGGTGGGAGGTCCAGCGCAATGGTTGGCCGAGCCCAACGATGCTGAACAATGTCTCGCGCTTCTCCAGTGGGCCCAAACGGAAGGGCTCACCACCCGAGTGATTGGAGCCGGATCAAACCTGCTGATTGCTGACGCTGGTCTTCCAGGTCTCACTTTGTGCTTACGCCGCCTGCAAGGCAGCCAACTGGATGCCGAATCAGGGCAGGTGAAGGCTTTGGCGGGTGAACCGCTTCCCACGCTTGCCAGGCGCGCGGCCAGACTCGGCTTGCATGGGCTGGAATGGGCCGTTGGTATCCCTGGAACCGTGGGAGGGGCCGCGGCCATGAACGCAGGAGCTCAGGGCGGCTCCACAGCCGACTCGCTGACCTACGTGGAGGTGATCGATCGATCGCTAACGGACGCGGTGAAGACCACCACGATGCTCAGCAACGCCGAGCTCGCCTACGACTACCGACACAGCCTTCTTCAAGGCAGCGAACACTTAGTGATTGCGGCGCAGTTCCAATTAGAGCCAGGCCACGACGCCAAGGAGTTGATGAGAAAGACCAGTGGCAACCTCAGTCATCGCACCACCACCCAGCCGTACCAATGGCCAAGCTGCGGAAGTGTGTTCCGCAACCCAGAGCCCGAAAAAGCTGGTCAGCTCATCGAAGGCTTAGGGCTCAAGGGGAAACGCATCGGAGGCGCCGAGGTCTCACCGGTGCATGCCAATTTCATCGTCAACGTTGGTGATGCCACGGCCGATGACATCCGCACCTTGATCGACTTCGTGCAGAACGAAGTGGAGCGAATACACGGAATCACCTTGCATCCTGAAGTGAAACGCCTGGGCTTTCAAACGACCGATTAGCCTTCGCATCACTTCATTGGCGTCATGGCAGGGTTTGGACTTCCCAATTTCGGACAGCTCACCGAGGCCTTCCGAAAGGCTCAACAAATCCAGCAAGACGCGCAGAAACTGCAAGAAGAACTCGATGCCATGGAGATCGAGGGCAACAGTGAAGACGGTCGAGCCAGTATCTGGTTATCTGGCAATCAACAACCCTTGAGGGTGCGGCTGGATCCAACCCTGCTGAGCGAAGGACAGGAAGCCACAGAAGCCGCCACACTCGCGGCTTTGCAATCCGCCTATGAACGCTCCACCGGCACGATGAAAGAACGCATGGAAGAACTCACTGGCGGACTCAATCTCAACCTCCCCGGGATGGGCGGCTAAGACCTAGAAGTTCCTCTACGGCTCGCCTGTAGATCGGGTATCTCTCCCAATCGCGCGTGACTCCGCATCCAGGTTCTTCACGATGCAAACAATCCCGAAAACGGCAAGGATGATGCTCGAGTTGCGCGCGTAATTCCGGAAACAGCACCTCAAGATTTCTGGGGTCATCTGGCAACTCTGGCCGGTTGAAACCGGGAGTATCAGCAACGCGTGCATCAGCGCCCAAGCGATGCAACTCCACATGCCGCGTGGTGTGACGTCCCCGCTGTAACCGTCCGGAAACGGCGCCGATCCGCAGTTCGAGCTCAGGGATCAGGGCATTCAGCAAGGAGCTCTTGCCAACGCCTGAGGGCCCACAAAGCACAGAAAGAGGCGATCCAGCAAGACGTTCTTTCAACTTGGAGAGCCCAAGGCCGTTGCTCGTCGACACCAATAAAGGGGGATACCCCCAGGCATACAGGCGCATGCGCAGGGTCTCTAATGCCTCCGGCTCTAAGAGATCTGTTTTCGTGAGAACCAGCTGCACAACAAGTGACGTTCGCTCTGCTGTCAACAAAAAACGACTGGCCTGATCGGGATCAAACGCTGGTTGGTCCACGGCCAATGCCACGACCACCGTGGTGGCATTGGCGACAGGCGGGCGTGTCAGAAAACTGAAGCGAGGTTCCACATCAGCGACCACCGCACGGGCATGGCTCACATCAATGGCTTCTACCCTGACCCGATCTCCGACAAAAACAGCCTCGCCGCGATGACTCAAACGCGTGCGCCGCGTGCAAAGCAGTCGTGAGGGAATCAACTCGGAAACCTGATCTAGCTCCACCTCCAAGTAGTTGGCCTGGAGCGCCACAACCATGCCGGACTGAGCCGGCTGATCAACCACCACCACACACCACCTGAAGACGCACCCAATCCTTGGCTTGGTCGATCACCTCCACCTGATGACCATCCCGAGTGAGCCCCGGTATCACCATCTCCTCAGGCTCACCCCGATCGAGATCAACCTGAAAATGCTGCCCGGGGCCCATGGCCTCCAAGGCCAAACGACAACGAATGAAATTGATTGGACAGGGGGTGCCCCTTAGATCCAGATAATGATCGGAGGGGGCGTCACGCATCCGTCAGCGTTGCCCGAAGAGTCGGGCAAACAGACCGCTTTTATGGTGGTGGTGCTGCTCACCACGGGCTGAATGGTGTCCAGCCAGATCTTCAAGAAGACCGCGTTCCTCATCGTTGAGACGGGTCGGCAAGGTCACCGTGACAGAGATGCGCTGGTGACCACGGGCCACCGGATTGCCCAGCTTGGGAATGCCCTTGTTTTCAAGGGTTAACACGGAATTGGGCTGGGTACCGGCTGGAATCTCCAGCGATTCAGGTCCATCCACAGTTTCCACCTCAATGGTGTCGCCAAGGATCGCCTGCAGGTAACTCACCTTCACTTCCGAAAGGACGGTGAGCCCGTCGCGCCTCAAGCTCGGATGGGATTTAACCGTGAGGAACACATACAAATCGCCTGACGGACCACCACGCAGGCCGGCATTGCCCTCACCAGACACCCGCAATCGGGTGCCTGTATCGACACCAGCGGGAATGTTGATGCGCAATTTCTTACGGACTTGCGTGACCCCTTGACCACCACAGGAACTGCAGGGATCAGCAATCACCTGTCCCGTGCCATTACAACTGGGGCATTCAGCCACCTGCTCAAAATTCCCAAATGGCGTCCGCGTGGCGCGACGCACCTGCCCAACTCCGCCACAGGTGGTACAGGTGGTGGGACCACTGCCCGCTTTGGCACCGCTGCCACCACAGGTGGTGCAGGTCTCGAGGTGGGGGATGCGAATCTCCCTCTCTTGGCCAAAGACAGCCTGAGCAAAATCAATCGTCAGGTCGTAGCGGAGGTCGTCCCCCTGTTGAGGCCCACGCCTGCGCTGACGACCGGCGCCACCTGCAGCACCACCAAACCCACTAAAGAAGGTTTCGAAGATATCCGCAAAACCACCCATATCGCCCATGTCGGGCATGCCACCGCCACCACCGAGCCCGGCCTCACCGAACTGGTCATATCTCCCGCGGGTTTGGGGATCACTCAGCACCTCGTAGGCGCGACCAATCTCCTTGAAGCGATCTTCCGCTCCAGCGTCCTTATTGATATCGGGGTGATATTGGCGAGCCATCCGCCTGTAAGCGCGCTTCAGGGTGTCGGCATCTGCATCCCTGCTAACGCCAAGGAGGTCGTAGTAATCGGCCATCAGCTCGTCATTCCGCTGCGCACACTAGGCATAAGTTTTGAATCATTCGCTCGCCTCGGCCGTCGAGGTGCCGTCATCTCCTTGGGCTGGTGCACTATCACCGCCCTCAGTTCCAAGGGCAGCTGGATCTGACTGCTGAGGTCCAGGTCCCATCGACACCTTGACCAGAGCGTGTCGCAAGACCTTGCCGCTGAGGTGATAACCACGCTGCAATTCTTCAACCACTACGTCTTCTGGATGTTCGTCACTGGGTTCGCGCAGCACCGCTTCATGAAGGCTGGGGTCGAACTCTTGACCAACCACCCGCATCGGGGCCACACCCAATTGCTTGAGAACGTCAACGAGTTGCTTGTAGAGACCCTGATAGCTGCGGTGCAGCGATTGCGCTTCTTCTCCTTGGGGATCAAGTTGCTGACGAGCGCGTTCGAAGTTATCAACCACAGGCAGAATTTCACTCAAGGTGCTGCAGGTGATCTGCAGCTTCAGATCGTCCTGATCCCGGCTCTGACGCTTGCGGAAATTGTCAAAGTCGGCCGCGATGCGCACGTACTGAGCATTCAGGGTTTCGTGTTCTTGGCGGAGGGTGCTGTGCTCGCGCTCCAGTTGCTCAAGCCGCGCTTCATTGGTCTGCTCAGAGGGAGCTCCCTCTGAAACAGCGTCGGGAGAAGCAGCGCCGGGGGTTTCCTCGACAGAGGGAGTGGGGTCCTGCTGGGCTTCGGGAACATCCGATGCCGATTCGTTAGCCGGGATGGAAGCGTCGCCGCTCATGCTGACCAGATGCGAAATCACGTCTAGACATGTTGAAGGGTCACACGGACCCACCACAAGCGCGGAAAGCCGAATCAGCATGAGCGCCGACTTCAACCGAATGCCCCTGCCGCCTGCTCTGCCGGCAAAGCTGATTTCAGAAGCAGAGCTCGCCGCTGGAGAAGCACTTCTGCAATCAGGGAAGGTTTTGGACCTGGAAACCTGGAAACAACTTCAAGCGCTCCCCATTCATCTCAGCGTCGACACCCTCATGGTGGCCATCGCAAGCAGCAGCAACCGAGAGAATCGTGAACAACTCAAGCAGATTTTAAGAAGCCATGGCTATATCTCCAAGCTCGTCCTTGCCAATGCAGCGGATCTAAAGCGGATTCTTGATCCACAATCAGTGGACTCAAATTCGAAGATCAATCAAGCATCAGTTAGCGAAACAGCTAAATCCTTTCTCGATGGATTTGATGTTGAAGGAATTTTGAATGCCGATCCAGATGAAGCAGAAATTCAAAGTAATTCAGCCTCATCACTTGACGTCGACCCATCAAGTACTGATCAGTCGCCGATTATCACTTTAGTTGATCGTATCTTAGCAAAGGCATTAGACATGAATGCCAGTGATATCCATGTAGAACCACAATATTCAGGATTACAAATAAGATTCAGGAAGGATGGAGTCCTGACAAACTTAACGCAACCACTACCCACTAAATTAATTCCAGCCATTACCTCTCGTTTCAAGATCATGGCCGATCTTGATATCGCTGAACGGAGGCAAGCACAGGATGGACGTATCCGTAGAAACTACAAAGAACGAACCGTTGACTTCCGAGTCAACAGTCTTCCCAGCCGCTACGGGGAAAAGATTTGCCTGCGCTTACTCGATAGCCAATCCACTCAATTAGGGCTGGATAAACTCATTTCCAATCCCACCACACTCGAGCTTGTGCGAACCCTTGGCTCCAAACCATTCGGGATGATTCTTGTGACCGGTCCAACAGGATCTGGTAAATCCACAACTCTCTATTCCTTGTTAGCGGAACGCAACGAACCTGGGATCAATATCTCCACCGTAGAAGATCCCATTGAATACACATTGCCTGGTATTACCCAATGTCAGGTGAATCGTGAGAAAGGCTTTGACTTCAGCACTGCTCTTCGCGCCTTCATGCGCCAGGACCCAGATGTGCTGTTAGTGGGTGAGACCCGTGATCAAGAAACAGCAAAAACTGCCATCGAAGCAGCTCTGACAGGACATCTGGTCTTAACCACCCTGCACTGCAACGATGCCCCGAGCGCCATCGCCCGCCTCGACGAAATGGGCGTTGAACCATTCATGGTGAGCGCATCCTTGCTTGGCATCGTCTCCCAACGCTTACTCAGGCGCGTCTGCAGCGATTGCCGTATCCCTTATCACCCCGATTCCCAAAAGCTGGGACGCTTTGGCCTGCTAACGAGCCATGAAGGCGATGTCACCTTTTTCAAAGCCAAACACCACGAAAGACAACAATCGGCATGCCCTCGATGCCAGGGCACGGGTTACAAGGGCCGTATCGGTGTGTACGAAGTGCTTCGCATGAATGAAGCGCTGGCGGCATCCGTCGCCAAAGGCGCTACCACTGATCTCGTCCGCCAGTTGGCACTCGAAGCAGGTATGAAAACCTTGCTCGGCTACAGCCTTGATCTCGTCCGCGAAGGTCACACCACCCTGGAAGAGGTGGACCGGATGGTGTTGACAGATGCAGGGCTGGAATCGGAACAACGAGCCAGGGCCCTTAGCACTATCACTTGCCGGGGATGTGGTGGCGGACTGCAAGAAGGTTGGCTGGAATGCCTGTATTGCCTGACACCGCGTCAGTAAGAGCTCCGAGCATGGAACCAATGATCGAAGACCTGATGGAACAACTGGTGAATGGAGGTGGAAGCGACCTCCACATCGCCAGCGGTCAACCGCCCTATGGCCGATTCAGCGGCGAACTGCGACCGATGCAGGAGGAAGCACTCAGTGAAGAAGGCTGCAACCGCCTGATCTTCTCCATGCTCAATAACAGCCAACGCAAAACGCTGGAACAAACGTGGGAGCTGGATTGCGCGTATGGATTGAAAGGGGTCGCCCGTTTTCGCGTGAATGTTTACCGGCAGAAAGGCAGCTACGCCGCCTGCTTGCGTGCTCTTGGAAGCAAAATCCCCGGCGTTGAATTGCTGAATCTGCCTCCCGTCGTGGTGGAAACCAGCAAACGTCCCCGTGGTCTTGTCCTGGTCACGGGTCCGACTGGCTCCGGCAAAACCACCACCCTCGCAGCGCTTCTCGATCACATCAATCACACGAGGGCTGAGCACATCCTCACCATCGAAGATCCGATCGAATTTGTGTACAACAGTGATCTGAGCTTGGTGCATCAACGCCAACTCAACGAGGACACGCGCAGTTTTGCCAATGCTCTGCGCGCTGCACTGCGCGAAGACCCAGACGTGATCTTGGTGGGTGAAATGCGCGATCTCGAAACGATTCAACTAGCGATCAGCGCTGCTGAAACCGGGCATTTGGTGTTTGGGACCCTGCACACCAGTTCCGCGGCGCAGACCGTGGATCGGATGGTGGATGTGTTTCCACCTGGCCAGCAAACTCAAATCCGCGTGCAGCTCTCAGGAAGCCTGACTGCTGTGTTCTCTCAGACACTCTGCAAACGCCAAAATCCTGCCCCTGGGCAGTTCGGTCGCGTGATGGCTCAAGAAATCATGATCAACACTCCAGCCATCGCCAATTTGATCCGTGAAGGCAAAACAGCTCAGCTGTATTCCCAAATACAAACTGGCGGCGAACGCGGCATGCAAACCCTTGAGAGAGCCCTTGCCGATTTAGTTCACAAGGGCGAGATCAGCCTTGATGAAGGGCGCAGCAAAGCAAGCAAACCCGCTGAACTAGATCGCCTGATGAACAATTAAATCGGCGTTCATCGCATGGGTTCTTTCACTGCTATTTACACCTCAGCTACAGGCCAACCACGCACGGTCACGGTCAAAGCAAACGATGCTGTTTCGGCCCGTCGTCAGCTACGGCGGCGAGGCATTAAAGCGGAAGCGCTACGCCAAGAAACAGACAAAGGGAAAACAAAGCCTGATGAAACCATCGCTCGTTGCATGGTTTCTTTCACCGCTACATACACCTCGGGCACAGGCCAACCACGCACGGTCACGGTCAAAGCAAACGATGCTGTTTCGGCCCGTCGTCAGCTACGGCGGCGAGGCATTAAAGCGGAAGAGCTGCGCCAAGAGGCAGACAGAGGAAAAGACAAAGCCAAGGGCGAGTCCAAAACCGCAGGAGGGAGCTCGTCAGCCGGTTGGCTGTCGATGAATCTAGGCGAAGCGTTCCAGAAACCACCCGGGGTCAAAGAAAAGGCCATTTGGGCCAGCAAGCTGGCAGCACTCGTGGATGCAGGGGTGCCGATTGTGCGCAGCCTCGATCTCATGGCCACGCAGCAAAAGCTTCCAATGTTTAAAAAAGCTCTCACCAGCGTGGGACTTGAGGTGAATCAGGGCACGGCGATGGCAGCAGCGATGCGGCGATGGCCCAAGGTGTTTGATCAGCTCACCATTGCCATGGTGGAGGCGGGGGAAGCCGGTGGTGTTCTGGATGAATCTCTCAAACGCCTCGCCAAGCTGTTGGAAGACAATGCCAGACTCCAAAACCAAATCAAAGGGGCGTTGGGTTACCCCGTTGCGGTGTTGGTGATCGCCATTTTGGTGTTTTTAGGAATGACGATCTTCTTGATTCCCACCTTTGCCGGAATTTTTGAAGACTTAGGAGCCGAATTACCATTATTTACGCAATTGATGGTGGATTTAAGCGCCTTGCTTCGCTCCTCCGCCTCCCTCGTGTTTGCTGGCGTTCTTATGCTGGGCGTATGGATGATCGCCCGTTATTACAACACCCATAAAGGCCGCAGAGTGCTCGACAAACTAATGCTCAAGCTACCGTTATTTGGTGATCTCATCATGAAAACAGCCACCGCTCAGTTTTGCAGAATCTTCAGCTCACTGACCCGTGCTGGTGTTCCAATCCTGATGTCAATGGAGATCTCTAGTGAAACCGCTGGCAACTCGATCGTCTCTGACGCCATCCTTGATTCACGCACCCTGGTGCAAGAAGGTGTGTTGCTGAGCACAGCTTTGACCCGCCAAAAGGTCTTGCCAGACATGGCGCTGAGCATGCTCTCCATTGGTGAGGAAACGGGTGAAATGGACCGAATGCTGAGCAAAGTGGCCGACTTTTATGAAGACGAAGTGTCAGCAACCGTGAAGGCACTCACATCGATGTTGGAGCCAGCAATGATTGTCGTTGTTGGAGGAATCGTGGGGTCAATCCTGCTGGCGATGTACTTACCGATGTTTACGGTGTTTGATCAGATTCAGTAAGAAAAGAAGTAGCGATTGCCTCACCGGCCAACCAGCCGCCGCTCCAACAGGCCTGAAAATTAAAGCCTCCAGTGACCCCATCCACATCCAGTAATTCACCCGCTAAATACAACCCAGCACAACGCCGACTTTCCATGGTCGCTAAGTTCACCTCGCCCAGATCAACGCCACCCGCGGTCACAAATTCTTCCCCAAACGGGCCGCGGCCCTGAATCGATAATCGCTGCGCGCAAAGCGTTTCCACCAACAGTCGTTCCGCCTTCGCTGGAAGATCCGCCCAACGCCGTTCCACATCCACACCCGCCTGCATCAAAAAAGCAAGCCAAAGACGCCGCGGCAGATGCTCAAACGGCTTGGCAACCACCACCGTGCGACGCGCCTGCTCAAGGCGCGCCTGCTGCAGCTTGTTCTGAACAAGCTCGCGACCCAATCCGCCGCTCCAATCCACCCGCAATTCACCCTGGTAACAACTGGCATGGAGGGCCCTTGCTGCAAACGCGGTGAGCCGCAATACGGCAGGCCCACTTACACCCCGATGGGTCAACAGCACCCGGCCCGTCTGACGGAAGCGCTGATCACCAACCCTTAAATCCAAGCTCACGTCATCGAGGGCAATGCCGCTGCATGCCGTCAAAGCAGGAGCCTGCAATCTCAGGCTGAACAGCGACGGCACCGGCGGCACAATCGTGTGACCTAAATCCTGGGCAAGACGCCGGCCACTGGGATGGCCACCACTGGCCAGCAACACCCGCTTGGCCTGATGAAGGGCAGAGCGTTGATCGGAGATTTGAAATCCACCACCCTCCGAGCAGCTGAGTTGCCGCACAGCAGATCCGCACTTGATCTTCACTCCTGCAGCTAAGGCAGCCCGCCTCAGGCACTCCACCACCGCCTCGGAGCAATTCTGCTCAGGAAACATCCGTCCATCGGACTCTTCCACAAGCGTGAGTCCGTGCTCGTCGAACCAAGCAATCGAATCTCCGCACGCAAACTTACTGAAGGGACCCCTCAATGGCCTGCTTCCCCGGGGGTAGTGACCCACGAGCTCCATGGGATCCCAGCAAGCGTGCGTCACGTTGCAACGACCACCACCGCTGATGCGCACTTTGGTGAGCACTTCAGGGGTGGCCTCCAAGATCAGAACATCTCGAACTCCTCGTTCGGCGGCGGTGATCGCTGCCATAAAGCCGGCAGGCCCACCACCGATCACGATTAGGTCATGCTGTGGGTTGGAAACGCAGGGCGACTCCGTTGTTGCAGTAGCGCTTACCCGTCGGTCGGGGACCGTCATTAAAAACATGGCCCTGATGCCCACCGCAGCGGCTGCAGTGATATTCAGTGCGAGGAAGAATTAATTTGAAATCTACTTTTGTATCCACACCGCCCGGAAGCGGCTCCCAAAAACTGGGCCAACCGGTACCGCTATCAAACTTGGCGGTGGAAGCAAACAAGGGCAGGTCGCAACCGGCGCAGTGGTACATGCCTTCTCGTTTTTCGTTATTAAAAGGACTGGTGAAGGGGCGTTCGGTGCCTTCCTGACGCAACACCTGATACGCCTCAGGCGAGAGACGCTTCTTCCATTCGCCATCGCTGAGATCCCAGGCGGATTCACCAGCCTTAGAAGCCGCCAAAACCTGTTCTGGCACTTTCATGACACCAATCAGCCCAGCAATCGAAGCGAGAAGCATCGACCGACGGCTTAACAACCAACTTTGCATCGAAGTACCCATCGGCACGTCTTTTAAAGACTCTCCTTGTTCTAGAGCGCCTGGTGCGGAAAGCGAGGCAGCATGGAGGCATGGATTCCCTCCAAAAACCTGATCGGGAACCCGCCTGGCGCTTCAGTGTGGCGCCCATGCTGGATTGCACGGATCGGCATTTCCGCATGCTGATGCGCCAAATCAGCAAACAAAGCCTGCTGTACAGCGAAATGGTGGTAGCCCAAGCTCTCCACCACAGCAAGCGCCGTGAACGGCTGCTCGACTTTGACCCCGAGGAACATCCCCTAGCGCTGCAGGTGGGAGGCGATGATCCTGTAGTACTGGCCGACGCCGCCCGGATGGCAGCTGATTGGGGGTACGACGAGATCAACCTCAATGTGGGCTGCCCGAGTCCAAGGGTGCAAGCCGGGAATTTTGGAGCTTGTTTGATGGCAGAGCCGCAAACCGTGGCGCGTTGTGTGGAGGCCATGGTGGCGGCATCATCGCTTCCAGTCACCGTGAAACATCGCGTTGGTATTGATGATCTCGACAGTGATGACCTGCTCAGACAGTTTGTTGACCAAGTGGCTGAAGCCGGAGCCTTACGCTTTTCCGTACATGCCCGCAAGGCATGGCTGGAAGGATTAGATCCCAAGCAAAACCGCACGATTCCTGCTCTTCAGCATGATCGCGTGATTGCTTTAAAGGAATCCAGACCCGATCTCACCATTGAATTGAATGGTGGCCTCGATACCCCTGAGGATTGCCTCAAGGCCTTAAAGCACTGCGATGGGGCGATGGTCGGACGGGCTGCTTATGCCCACCCACTGCGCTGGCGCGATATCGACAGCTTGATCTACGGCGCGGTGCCACGCCAAGTGTTGGCCTCCGATGTCGTGCTTGGGCTGATTCCCCATGCCGAACGTCATCTTCAGCGAGGAGGAAGACTGTGGGATCTATGCCGGCATCTCGTCCAGGTTGTGGAAGCAGTCCCAGGAGCCAGGAATTGGCGGAACAACCTCAGCAGCAAAGCGCAAAAAGCTGGTGCTGGAGTTGAAATCATTGAGGCTGCAGCTCAGGAGCTGCTCGATGCCGGGCTCTAAGCAGCCATGACAGCGAAGTCAGCCTTCGGCGCCGCCATATCCACTGTTGTCGTTAGCTCCGCCACGGCGACGACGGGTACGGCCATCGTCGTAGGCACTGCCGCCAGCTGGAGGAGCTCCACTGCCATAGCTGCGATCTTCCCAGCCACTCGCACCAGAGCGACGCTCACCACCGCCACCACCGCCGTAGTTGCCACCGCCACCACCAAAATCGCGACGGGGGGCACTGCCACGAGGCTCTGCTTTGTTGATGCGCAGGGGACGACCCATCAATTCAGCACCTTGAAGCGCCTCGATGGCAGATGCTTCGGCCGCTTCGTCGCTCATTTCGACAAATGCAAAGCCGCGTTTGCGACCGGTGTCGCGCTCTAGGGGGAGGGCACAATTCGTGACCTCTCCATAGGTGGAAAACAATTCAATGATGTCTTCCTGCTCAGCGCGGAACGGAAGATTGCCGACAAAAATGCTCACTTATCTGATGGACCGAAGTTAAGAGGGGCCAATGGGATCAAAGGGCCAAAATTCATGGACCTAAAGAAGATCATTGAATCTCTGGCTCCTTCAGCGTAGTCCGATCTCAGCCGAATGATCACCAATCAAACAACCTAATTCGCAAGCCCAAAGCGTTGGTTCCAAATCGCCAGCTGTTCGTTGACGCGGTCGAAACCTGTTCCCCCTTCGCTGGTTCGCGCTGCCACCACATTGCGAGGTGTTAACGCCTCAAACAAATCAGCCTCGATCGCAGGGTGAAACTGCTGCCAACGCTCCAGCGTCAGTTCGCGAAGCAGCACGCCTTCCTGAAGGCAATGTTTCACGACAGCACCAACCAATTGATAGGCCTCTCGAAAAGGAACCTGCTTCGCCACGAGATAGTCGGCCACATCCGTGGCATTGGAATAGTCCGCAGCAACAGCCGCCTCAAGGCGTTCGGTCCTGAAACTCAAGCCTTCCTGAAGCAAAATCGTCATCGCCTCAAGGCATTGCGATGTGGTCGCCACCACATCAAAAAGCGCCTCTTTGTCCTCCTGAAAATCTTTGTTGTAGGCCAGTGGCAAGCCCTTAATCATCGTGAGCAGGCCTTGTAAGTGGCCGAACACCCGCCCGCATTTGCCACGCACCAATTCAGGAACATCAGGGTTTTTTTTCTGCGGCATCAAGCTGCTGCCCGTTGCACAGCGATCGGTGAGCCGTACAAAGCCACATTCCTCTGACGCCCAAAAAATCACCTCCTCAGCAAGACGACTGAGATGCACCATCACCAGGGAGGCCGCGGCCGAAAATTCCACCGTGAAATCACGATCACTCACCGCATCCAAGCTGTTGGCATAGATGCCATCGAAGCCAAGGGCCGACGCGGTGCTCCTGCGATCGATCGGTACCGGAGTGCCCGCCAAAGCTGCGGCACCCAAAGGGGAGAGATTCAGCCGTTTGCGCAAGTCCGCCATCCGCTGCCGATCCCTCTCCACCATCTCCACGTAAGCAAGAAGATGGTGAGCGAGGCACAGAGGCTGGGCACGCTGCAGATGCGTGTAGCCAGGAATCAGGGTGTTGCTGTGAAGGTTCGCCTGGTCAAGCAAGGCACGCTGAAAGCCAAGCAAATGCTGTTCAAGCTCATCCAAACGACGCCTGAGCCAAAGCCGCAAATCGGTCCCCACCTGGTCGTTACGACTCCGACCGGTGTGCAATTTCTTGCCAACCGGACCAAGCAAAGCAATCAGACGTCGCTCAACAGCGAAGTGCACATCTTCATCGGCGAGCCCTGGCTGAAACTGTCCTGATGCCGCTTCCTGGCGGACTTGTTCAAGACCAGCCACAAGTTGATTGGCCTCCTCTTCCTGGATCACACCGCACTGAGCAAGCATGCGGGCATGGGCGATCGACCCATCCAGATCTTCCTGGAGAAGGGTGATATCAAAGCCAATCGACGCATTAAAACGTTCAATCGCCGGATGCAAGCCCTGCTCAAACCGGTCACTCCAGGTTGCGGAGTCTCCACCCGTCACCCCCCCTGCCATGTCACTCTCCTCTGCGCTTGTCCTCAGCTTGTCAGGCCAAAGACCGGGGGACAGACGGCAGCATGATCTCCTCTTTGACCTTGAGCACCACCATCGAGGCATCGTCATCCAACTGACGGGTGGGTCCCACAAACCGATCGAGCCGACTGAACAAGTGATCAAGAATCCCTTGGGATCCAGTTCCCGATCGACAGGCTTGCTCAAGTGAGCGCATCAAGCGCGCCTCATCAAAGCGATCACCTGTGATCCCAGGGGCTTCAGTGACGCCGTCCGTGTAATAAAGAAGAACGTCACCAGGCTCAAGCACGAGCGATTCACAGCCATATTCCGCCTCAGGCTGAAGGCCAATCAGGAGCCCGGGAGCATCCAATCGCATCAATTTCCGAGACTGGGCACGCCAAATCAACGGTGGGTTGTGGGCGGCGTTGGCGTAACGAAGTCGCCTCGTGCGTGGATCGAAATCGGAATAAAAGAGCGTGACGAAGCGATGGGACTGAGACAGGTCTTCCAGCGCTAATTGGTTGAGGTCATAAAGGATGCGATCGGGCGGCAGACCACTCAAAACCTCTGCCCTGAGCATGCCGCGGAGCATGGTCATCAATAATCCCGCTGGCACCCCCTTACCCATCACATCCCCCATCACGAAAGCCCAACGGCCACGCTCCCTACGGCGTCCGATCAGTTCTGGCCGGGTTGGAATGAAATCGTAGTAATCACCGCCAACTTGAAAAGCCGGCCGGCAACGCGCCGCAAGATCCACGCCTTCGATCACAGGGCAGTGATCGGGCAACAGCTGAGCCTGAATATCCGCTCCGATGCTGAGCTGACGATCAACCCGTTCATGCCGACGGGCCTCCTGAAGCATCAAATCATTTTCAATCGCGACCCCTGTGAGATCGGCCACCAATTGCACATGGCGGCGATAGACGTCACTCCAAGCAAGAGGACTCGACGGGTTGAAAACGTAAAGTCGTCCCCTCGGCCGACCACGAGCGATCAACGAAGTCGCAAAAAGTCCGGCACTACCAAGCTGTCGCTGGACCAAACGATCCATCGCCCGCACGAGACCTTCGTCGGATCCAAAACCAACGACGTTGCCAGGCTCATGAGAAGCAAGCGCCCGCAACAAGCCCTCCCTGCGTGGACCAGGAAGCATCTGCAGCTGTTCACGCCAAAGACGTCCGTCCGCCTGAAACGGAACCAGCAGGGAACCCTGAACCCCGACAAGCCGGGCAGCGACCACCGGCACCAACTCCAAAAAACGGTTGAGGTTGCTGAAGCTGCGCAACGCAAACCCAAGCGACACCAGCAGCTCCTGATTGGAACGCTGCTCCCGCGACATGCTCTCTAACAGCTGTCGTAGCGAGGCTGTGGCCGTCAACGATTGGTTGATTCCACGTTGAGGCGTTGCCGGATGTCGCCATGAAGGTGTGCTGCTCACGGCCCAGCACCCAGCAGAAGGCGCAACGTAGCAAGTTCAGCTTGATCAGGCCGCAATGCGAAACGCATCAACGCGATGCCAATAGGGCCTCCACAAATTCAAAACTATTGAAAGGACGAAGATCGCGAATCCCCTCACCAGCGCCAATAAAGCGAATCGGCAGCTTTGCTTCTGAAGCAACAGCCAGCGCCACACCGCCTCTGGCTGTGCCATCGAGCTTGGTAATCACCACCCCTGTGAGCCCAGCAGCACGGGCAAAGGCCATCGCCTGCTTCAAGCCGTTCTGGCCCTGACTGGCATCGAGCACCAACAACGATTCCACATGGGCTTCGGGAGCAAGACGATCCACCACACGACGGATCTTTTCCAGCTCCTCCATCAAGTTGTGCTTGGTCTGCAGGCGACCGGCCGTGTCCACCAGAACCAAATCAGTGCCCTTGGAACGGGCGGCACCGATCGCATCAAACACCACCGCTGCAGGATCCGCATTCGCTGAAGGATTGGCCACAACTGGCACATCACTGCGATCCCCCCAAACCTGAACTTGCTGAACAGCTGCGGCACGAAAGGTATCGGCCGCTGCGATTAAGGCGGAATACCCACTGCGAACAGCAAGATTGGCGAGCTTGCCGAGGGTGGTGGTTTTACCAACGCCATTCACTCCAACCAAAAGCCAAACATTCAGGCGATCCCGTTGAGGAGCGAGGAGGTCAACAGCACTCGCCTTCATCGGCTCATCAAGCAGGTCGCGGAGCTGTTCCTTCAGAAAGCGAATGCCTTCGCTGGGATCAACGACCTGTTCGTTCATCCGCTGCCGTAGGGCATCCAGCACCTGATCCGTGGCCTGAACCCCCGCATCAGCCCTCAACAAAAGCGATTCAAGGTCGTCGAGCACCTCTGGGGTCAACGGATCGTCGCCCAGGTTTTCCAGCAGACCGGTAACAAAGCCTTGGCGGGTCTTCTCCAGGCCTTGGCGAAGTCGCCCTAACCAGTCGATCTCCTCGAGGGTGACCTGTTCCGCACTACGCCCTTGGGCCGCTAAAACTTCAGCCGACCAGGTGAAGGCATCGTCAAAGTCTCCAAGGCTGGGTTCATCCTGATCAATCGTCGGCGCCGCTTGGGCTGCGACTGGAACAACCGGAACAGGGTCTGGCTCAGCAGGTTGCTCGAGCTCTTGCTGACGCTGATCCCGCTGGGCAGCTGCCTGTTCAAGGAAAGACAACGCCGGGGCAGGTGGCGTAGCAGTTGGGGCAGGTGGCGTAGCAGTTGGGGCAGGAGACGTAGGTGCGGTCGGAGTCGGCGCGGGAACAACAGCAGACTCCACCACCGGGGCCTGTTGTGCCGGCTCGACCGTCTCAGCAGGAGGCTCCGGGAGCTCAACCGAAGAAGTTTCGCTGGCAGGAGAAGGAGAGGCTTCTGGAGAAGCAACTTCTGGAGGAGCGACAACAGCTGTTGGCATCACCGCTGGAGGCTCCATCACAGGAGGAACCACCACGTTCTGTTCCGACGTCGAATCGATCTGGGCTGTCTTGGCGGCCTCAGCAGCCTCAGCTTTCTGAGCTTTTAAACGGGCATAGGCCTGGCGGGCCCATTCAAGAGAATCGTCTTCCGGCTCAGACGATTGGGGTTCAGCCAACTGCACGTCTGCTGGTTGCGACTCAGAAGACTGATCGGGGTGAACCTCTGGATCCACTGGAGGGTCCACTGGGGTTTCAGGAGGAACGGATCCGCGATTAAACCAGTCGTAGACCATGATTTCAAGACAACACCAGTGAGGGGGCGTTCTGCAGACGACGCAGCACACCATTGATCATCTTTCGGCCTTGCTCGTCACTGAAGCGATGGGCTAATTCAACAGCTTCGTTGCAAGCCACAGCCGCGGGAGTATTGAGTTCTGAAAGATCAATCACAGCCAAGCGCAAAATATCGCGATCAATGCGCGGTAGCCGGGTGAGGCGCCAGCCCTCCATCACACCATCCAGCAACTGATCAATCGCTTTGCGTTTTTTCAGCACAAACGTCACGCGTTGCATGGCCTCGCGACGCACCTGGTCTTGATTGGATAGGGCCAACAAACGGGGCAACTCAAGACTGGCTGAAAGACCATTCAGAACTTGTTCGGCCCCCGTAAGGGACAACTGCAACGACGCACGAACCGAACTCTGATCGGAGGAGGGGCCATCTTTTAGTTCACTTTCGAGCAAGTGTTGCTGAGCTTTTTCCAGATCTCCAGCACAACAATCCAGGACTTCAGTCCAGTGCTGCATCAAGCTATCGAGGGCCTTTTGGAGCAAGGTGTCCAGGGAGAGATCAGGGGGATGATCCACCCGCTCAGGGCATTGACCGAGCACCAGCAGCGCTAGTTCACGGGACAGGGATTGGGACTGCATGGACATACGGCCGAGTCGAGTTCAGGCTCCAGTGGTGGACGACGACGGTGAGACAGAACCCCTCAGCTGAGAAATCAGGCTGGAGAAACTTCGATTCACAGGAGCTTCACGCTCATCAGGATTCACAATGCCAGCGGAAATGATCGTTCGGAACGCATCTTCCACGGAAATGTCCAGATCTTTGACAGATGTTTCGGGAACCAAGGTGTACCAGCCCGTTGTGGGGTTTGGTGCTGTGGGGATGAACACACTGAGAAGGGGTTCCTTGAGCTCAGCTTGGAGGGAAGGTCCCACCACGCCGGTCACAAAACCCACGCTGTAAAGGCCCTCGCGGGGATATTCCACTAAGACCACACGCCGAAAACGCTGAGAGTTATCTCTCAAAAACGTGGCGAGCAGCTGTTTCAAGGTTTTGTAAACCGAGCCAGCAAGAGGAATGCGTTGCAGGGTTTCCTCGCCAAACTCCAGCAACCAGCGACCGACGATGTTCCTCGCCATCAAACCGATCAGCAGAATCGCGAAGAGTGGCACCGTCAATCCCAGCGCCAGGTTGATCAAATCCTGGAGAAGAGGATTAAGGGTGATGAACGGGTTGAACTGTTTGGGAATCGAGGTAAGAAAAGCCAGAACAAAACGACTGACCGTGGTGGCCAACCAAATCGTGGTTGCCAGTGGAATGACCACCAACAACCCAGCGATTAAATCGTTTTTCAGATCTTGCTGAAGCCTGGCGCTAAGCGGCAGGTCAGGTCTTGTATTGGACTGCACCAAGGAACGCCTGTGGCCGAAGGCTGACGTGATCTCACCAACCTAACCAGCAGATCGCTCAGATCACGGCCCCTAGAGCCAAGAGCACAAAGGCAACGGCAAGAATCACCGCGCTCAAAGTGCCGCCGAAACGACGCTGATTCACAGCAAGGTTGCGCTGACGTTCCCCCTGCTTGATCTGCTGTTCCATCTGCGCCAGCTGCTTATCGATGAAAGCCTGAGCAGCTTTGACCCTGTCTTCCTCACTGGCATCAGCAGGCAACTGTCCTGCCTGAGTGAGCTGGTTACCCAGCATTTTTACGTTCTCAGGATTCGCCGATTGCTGACGAGCCATCTCCAACTGACCCTTTTGCTGCTCAAGCGTTTGATTCGATTCACCCGAGAGGTTCTGATTGCCTGAGATCGAAACGGGAACAACCACGATCATCAAAATCGCCAACAGCCCTGAAATCACACAAACGAACCAACGAATGGGAGGTCTTGCTGTCTCCGGTTGGTCAAGGCGCGATCCCAAAAGCATAAGCAAGAGGCCGATCAGCCCCATGGGAGCTTGATTGACTAAGCGCTCAATGAGCAGTTGCTTAAAAACTCCATCAGCCCAATCAGCTGCACTCAGCAGCACGGCCATCTGCAATGCCAGCAGCGCAACCAGAGTGATGCCCAACCACCTCAGAACAAACGACAGTCGTAAGGATTGAGAACCCGATGGGGATGCGGACACGTCGCGATGATGAAAGTTGATTAATTTTACGGCCCGCTTCCGTGACGTCCTCCACTGGACAATCCCAACTCAGTGCGGCTCTCAAGGAGCGTGCCCGCCTGGAAGGATTCGATCCTGTTGGGATCGCATGTTTACCGGGAAGTTCAAGGCTGCAGATGCGGACAGCAGCATTACAGCGCTGGCTTGACGCTGGTTTTCAAGCGGAAATGGGCTGGATGGCTGCTCCGCGCAGGCTCGACGCCAGAACACTTCTGGATGGAGCTCGGAGCTTGCTGGCCGTTGGGCTGAATTACTACGTCTCCGAATCACGCCAACCAAACAGCCTTGCCATCGCTCGCTATGCATGGGGCCGCGACTATCACCGCGTCGTCAACCAAAGGCTGCGCCGCATTGGTCGCTGGCTTGAATCACAAAGACCCGAATCGCGCTGGCGGGTTTGCGTGGATGCCGAACCCCTCTTGGATAAGGCCTGGGCAGAAGAGGCTGGTTTGGGATGGATTGGCAAACACAGCAACGTGATTCATCCACAACGGGGGTCTTGGATGGTGATCGGCCACCTCCTCAGCACCGAAGATTTAGTGGCGGATCAACCGGCAGAGCCTCGCTGCGGCCGTTGCAGAGCGTGCATGGACGCGTGCCCCACCGACGCCATCCGGGAACCGTTCGTGGTCGATTCACGGCGCTGCATCGCATATCACACAATCGAAAACCGAGACGAACAGCTTCCCGACTTGATTAAGGCTGGGATGGGTCCATGGGTGGCTGGCTGTGATATTTGCCAGGACGTCTGTCCGTTTAACCAAACGGAGCTCCCAACGAATCAGGATCCCGAGGTGCAGCCGCGTCCCTGGGTGTTGGATCTGAGCGCTGCCCAGGTGAAGCAGTGGGATCCTGCGACCTGGGACCAGAAGCTGCGCGGGTCCGCACTTAGGCGCATCAAACCTTGGATGTGGCGCCGCAATGCCGCCTCAGCAAAGTCATTAGATCCACCTACTGTGTCTTCATCTGAGATTCGGTGATGGGATCCCATCGGCGTTCAAGCCAATCGTTCAACAAAGCGTGGGTGTTAGCCGCCCTGATGAGCACGATCGGTCTGTGCAGCGCTGAACCCGCGAAAGCCCTCATCCCCTATGTGTTCACGCCCAGCACCCAAGAGTTAGAAGGGGCTGGGATCGGCATCGGTCGCACTGCAGCGCAGTTGCTAAGGCTGGGACAACCCAAAGAAGCCGCCCGCTTAGCCGCCTTAGCGGTGCGTTTACAGCCCAACGACGAACGGCTTTGGTCTGTTCTGGCAGAAGCGCAACTGCGGAGCGAACAACTCGACGACGCAGCTGGATCCCTGGCACGGGCGAAATCACTCAACCCAACCAACGCGGGACTTTGGTTCGCAGAAGCATCCTTAGCGCTGCGAGACAACCGTCCGGACGACGCGATCCCCCTGTTGGATCGCGGTCTCAGTCTGGATCCAAAAAACGCAACGGCCTACTTCGATCTTGGCAACGCCAGGGTGATGCAATCCGATCAAAAGCGGGCCCTGAAGGCTTTTGAGCGCGCCACGTCGATTAAACCCAGTTTCTGGGAAGCCTTAAACAACCAAAGTCTGGTGTTGTTTGAAATGGGAAACACCAAGGAAGCGATTCGACGCTGGCGTTCCGTTTTAAAGATCAATGCCAACCCAGAGCCCATGTTGGCCTTGGCTGCCGCATTAAACAAAGTGAGGCCTGGAGATGAGGAATCCTTGAAGCTCGCTCAAAGAGCTCTTGCCGAATCTCCGAATTACGTTTTACCAGGCCACCAAAAAAAACAACTATGGGGCCTGAAATTACGCCGAGCCACGGCTGAACTTTTCAACAATCCCAGCCTTCAAAACGCCGTCGAACGGGCCGAGGCGAATGCAGATCCCAAAAGCGCCAACTAACCAAAACCCTGGTCAAGCAGAAGTAGATCTGTAGGCTGAGACTCGACTGCCCTCTTATTTCCCTGCAGGATGGCCGAGGAGCGCGTTCAATCGATCGCCCTGTATCACGAGATGCAGCGCTCATACCTCGAATACGCGATGAGCGTGATCGTGGGCAGAGCCCTCCCGGATGTGCGTGATGGACTGAAACCCGTCCAACGCAGAATTCTGTTTGCGATGCATGAATTGGGGCTCACCCCCGATCGTCCCTATCGCAAATGTGCCCGTGTCGTCGGGGACGTGCTTGGTAAGTACCACCCGCATGGGGATCAAGCCGTTTATGACGCCCTTGTGCGCTTGGTCCAAACCTTTTCCAGCCGTCATCCATTGCTTGATGGTCACGGAAACTTTGGCTCGGTGGATGACGATCCACCAGCAGCCATGCGCTATACAGAAACCCGGCTAGCGCGGATCTCCCACGAAGGGTTATTGGATGAAATCGGCGACGACACCGTCGATTTTGCCTCCAATTTTGATGGATCCCAACAGGAGCCCACAGTTCTCCCTGCCCAGCTTCCGTTTTTACTGCTCAATGGCTGCTCGGGCATCGCTGTTGGCATGGCCACCAGCATTCCCCCCCACAACCTCGGCGAGGTGGTGGACGGTCTCATTGCCCTCGTTAAAAACCCCGATCTAAGCGAAGACGATGTCTTTAAGCTGATCCCTGGGCCCGATTTCCCCACAGGCGGAGAAGTGCTTCTTGGAAGCGGCGTCCGCGAAACCTACTTAAGAGGCCGGGGCAGCATTCCCATGCGCGGCGTGGCCCATATCGAGGAAGTGCATCCCGGCAAAGGAAAGCATCGGCGGAACGCTGTGGTCGTGACCGAGCTCCCTTATCAACTCAGCAAGGCCGGCTGGATCGAAAAACTAGCTGAACACGTCAACGACGGAAAGATTGGTGGCATTGCCGATATCCGTGATGAAAGCGACCGGGAAGGGATGCGCGTGGTGGTGGAACTCCGCCGTGATGCCGATCCAGAAACCGTGCTGACTGACTTGCAAAGGCGCACGTCACTGCAAAGCAACTTTGGCGCGATCCTGCTCGCCCTCGTCGATGGCCGACCGCAGCAACTGACGCTCCGGCAGCTTCTCCAAACCTTCCTGGATTACCGAGAGCTCACGATCATTCGGCGTACCACCCATGCGCTCCGTAAAACGGAAGATCGGCTGGAAGTGGTGGAGGGCCTGACCACGGCCCTCGCCTCACTGCAAGAAGTGATTGCGATGATCCAAGAAGCCAGAGATGCGGCCAAAGCTCGGGCCAGCTTGATGGTGCATTTCGATCTGAGCGAACGGCAGGCTGATGCCGTGCTGGCCATGCCCTTGCGCAGGCTCACAGGCTTGGAACAGGAAAGCCTGCGCAAGGAAGCGGATGATCTGCGCCAAGAAAGACAGCGACTCACCCTGCTGCTGGAAAATCGTGACCAATTGCTGGATGCTCTGATCCAGGAACTGCGCCAGCTCAAAAAACGCTTTGCAACGCCAAGGCGCACCCGGCTGGTGGAGGGTGGTGACCATCTGCTTGCCGAGCGGGCCGCCAGTCAACGGCCCAATGCCGAACTACAGAGGCGCCAAGCCCTGGATGCCCTTCCGAGCGAATCCAGGTTGCTGATTCAAGACGACGGTCAAGTGAAAATCATCAGTCCACAGCTGCTGGGACGCCTGCATCTCAACGATCCAGCTCCGATGGGGGATGAACCCTCTCCAGCTCTCATCAGCCTGCCCATCCAGCCTCCGCCACGACTTTTGGCTGTGACGGTGAGCGGTCGTGTAGCGCTTGTGCGCTGGGAATTTGCAGGACAGCAACAAGGAACCCTTGAGCGATTCCTCCCTACAGCCCTTGAAGGTGATGTGGTGGTGTCCCTACTGCCCTTACCCAATCCAGAGGATCTCAGTGCCAATGAGACGAAATCGCTTGGGTTATTAACCAGTGATGGCCGGTTCAAACGGCTTCCGCTCAAGGACATCCAGGAATTGTCGGGTCGAGCCGCGACCGTTTTAAAACTGAAAGAAGGGGTGAGCCTGAAAGCGGCCTTGATCTGTCAAGACGGCGCTGATGTCGCCGTCATCAGCGATATCGGCAGGATTCTTCGTCTGCAAGCAGGGGAAGCCAATCTGCCGTTGATGGGCAAGTTGGCCCAAGGACCGATCACCATGCGTTTGCTCCCTGGCGAACAGCTGGTCACCGCAATCGCGGGGCATGCTGAACGACCAACAACCATCCTTCTGGCGAGTCAAACAGGGCGTCTCCACTGGTTGGACCTCACGACCATCCGCCCCTGCAAACGGGGCGATCTCGGTGAAATTGGCTGGGAACTGAATTGCGAGTCCAACAACGGGGGCGAGCGCATTGCAGCAGCTTGCCTCGCCGATTCCCTGATTGGTGTGGTGACATCCAACGGTCGCCACGGACGCCTGAAGGTGCACGAGCAAGATCAGCTCACGCTGAAAGACAACGAATCCATCCTGCGATTGGTACCCCTAATCAGCTGACTAGAACAGTGATTAGAGATTGGTTGCCGCCACCCCTGCTGGTTCCAGCATCAATTTGCTCGCCTTGATCGAGGCGTCCATCGGAACCGGGTAATCCCCGTCGAAGCAAGCCGTACAGAAATGTTCCGACTGAGCATGGGCAGCTTCCACCATCCCCTCCTTGCTGAGATAAGCGAGCGAATCAACCTTGAGATGCTCTTCGATCTCTTTGAGCGTGAGTCGAGCGGCGATCAACTGATCCTGCGTATCGGTATCGATGCCGTAAAAACAGGGATGGGTCACGGGTGGGGAACTAATCCGCATGTGCACCTCAGTGGCGCCTGCATCACGGAGCGCCTGAACCAATTTTTTACTGGTGGTGCCACGAACAATCGAGTCATCAATCACCAAAACCCTTTTGCCAGTTAAAACATCTGGGAGTGGATTGAGCTTCACGCGAATCCCGGCCTCACGCATCGCCTGAGTGGGCTGGATGAAGGTTCTGCCGACATAGCGGTTTTTGATCAGTCCATCGGCATAGGGAATACCACTGGTCTGGGAATACCCGATCGCAGCTGGAATTCCGGAATCAGGAACCCCAATCACGAGATCCGCCTCGACCGCAGATTCACGGGCCAGAATCTGGCCGATGCGCTGTCGATAGCTGTAAAGCGATTCACCAAAGAAACGACTATCAGGGCGCGCGAAATAGATCATTTCAAACACACACATGCGGGTGGTGGGTTGAATCCAGCGATGCCGTTCTGGAGTGGGGTCCCCACAACGGAACACCACTAATTCGCCAGGTTCCACATCGGCAACGAACGGAGAGCCAATGATGTCGAGCCCACAGGTTTCACTACTGAGAACCCAGTGTCCAAGATCTGGATCACCGAGATAGCCATACACCAGCGGTCGAATCCCATAACCATCCCGCAGGCCGTACAGGGAATCTGACGTTCCAATCACCAAGCTGAAAGCCCCCTGGCACTGGGATGCGGCCGCCTTAATCCCCTCTGTCCAATCCAAGCCCCCATCCACAGCTTGCTGAACCGCGTAAGCGATCAACTCCGAATCCGTGGTGGAGGTGAACTCCACCTCACCGTCATCCACCCGAGCTCGCAGCTCTGCTGCATTCACAAGATTGCCGTTATGGGCCAGCGCGAAGGGGCCGAGACGGGTCATCAGGACTACGGGCTGGGCATTGCAAACCTTGCTGCTCCCAGTGGTGGAATAACGGTTATGGCCAACGGCTAAACCACCAGGCATGCGCTCGAGCACCTCCTGATCAAACACCTGGCTCACCAGGCCCATGTCCTTGTGGAGCCTGACCTTGCCTTCGTTGAAAACAGCAATGCCAGCAGATTCCTGGCCGCGATGCTGCAGGGCGTAAAGACCGAAATACACCAGGTTGGCGACTGGTTGATCGAGGGCCTGAACAGCGAAAACACCGCAGGCTTCTTCCATGCGATCGGGACGCTCTATCTCGAGCTGATGCACCGGCCGCCTCGACTTCGGATGGGTGTTCAGATTCTGCATCAAACCGCACCAAGGCGACGGGGAATGGCTTGTTCGTATTGCTCTCGGAGCGACTCAACAGCCAGGTCAATCACTGGATGTTGTCCGACCGACAAGCGGAAACAACCATGGTCGGCAACGGTTCCGATCTTGGTCACAGGAACATGTTGATGCTCTTGAGAAGCCACTAAGGCTTGCCAAGCCGGACGCTGTTCGGCGCGCACCGACACGACGATGCGTGCTCCACCCTCAGCAAACAAAACACGATCCAGCCGAGCAGACCCCCGTGGCAGGTTGAGATCAACGCCAAGTCCCGAGGCCAGGGCACTTTCCGCAAGCGCTACGGCTAACCCACCATCGCTGCTGTCATGGGCTGAGGCCAACACGCCCTGAGCAAACGCCTGACGCACTAAGGCCTGAACCTGCCCCTCCAACTCCAGATCCACGCTTGGTGGACGGCCTGTCAGCAACCCATGAACAACTCCCTGATAGCTGCTGCCCGCCAAACCAAGGCCTTCATTTCCCTCCTCATCGGTGGAGACACCAAGCAGCACCACCAGATCGCCAGGTTGGCGCCAAGCCAAACCTCCGGAGCAGTCGAGATCTTCCACCAGTCCCACCATGCCCACCACAGGCGTGGGATGAATGGGCTGAAGACTGCCGTCATCGGCCCTGGTTTCGTTGTAGAGAGAAACGTTGCCGCCGGTGATAGGGGTGCCCAAGGTGCGACAGGCATGGGATAGGCCGCGGCATGCCATCGCCAACTGCCAATACCCCCTGGGGGTTTCTGGAGATGGGAAGTTCAGGTTGTCGGTCACCGCGATCGGCTGGGCTCCCACACAACTGAGATTGCGAGCAGCCTCTGCGACCGCTGCAATCGCTCCTCGCTCTGGATCAAGGGCCACCCAGCGATTGGGACAATCCAGCGTGGCCGCAACGCCACACTGAGACGTTTGCAGTGACGCCTCACCCTGTTGAGGACGCAGTCGCACCACAGCAGCATCCGCACCACCGGCTCGAATCACCGTATTGGCCAACACCTGCTGGTCATATTGGCGATAGATCCAGCGCTTGCTGGCAATCGTGGGGTCATCGAGCAAACGCAACAGATCGGCATTCCAATCGCGATCGATGGCAGGACTTGGAAGATCTGATTCACGCCAGGTCCAGTGCGTCTGGATGTCCTCTGGGGGCTCGGACAGCAGCTTGTGCTTGTTGATCGGGGTGTCTTCCGCCAAGGCCCGGGCCGGAACTTCTGCCGCCACGGCACCGTGCTGCAGCACCCTCACCACCGGCTCCTCCAAAACGCGACCAACCACCGCTGCCTGGAGTCCCCAACGGCGGAAACGTTGCATCAGCTGCTCCTCCCGACCCGAACGCACCACGAACAACATGCGCTCTTGAGATTCCGAAAGCAGGAATTCATAGGCGGTCATGCCGTGTTCTCTTGCGGGCACCCGATCGAGATCCAACTCGACACCCACATCCCCCTTCGCCGCCATCTCCGAACAACTACAGGTGAGCCCCGCAGCACCCATATCCTGAGCAGCAACCACATCCCCGCTTTGAAAGGCTTCAAGACAAGCCTCAATCAAGCCCTTCTCCAGAAAGGGATCTCCCACCTGCACAGCCGGGCGATCATCCAGTGAATCGGCACTTAGCTCAGCGCTCGCAAAACTGGCGCCTCCCATGCCATCCCGGCCCGTGGTGCTGCCCACGTACACCACGGGATTGCCAACCCCCGCGGCTCCCGAGCGAACGATGTCATCCGTTTCCATCAGGCCCAGGGCCATGGCGTTCACCAAGGGATTGCCCTGATACGACGGATCGAATGCCACCTCTCCACCCACGGTTGGCACGCCAACGCAGTTGCCATAGTGAGCAATGCCAGCCACAACCCCTTCCACCAATCCACGGGTGGCGGGTTCCTCCAGCGGGCCAAAGCGCAAGGCGTTCAGCAACGCGATCGGCCTGGCGCCCATCGTAAAAATGTCACGCAAGATGCCGCCAACGCCAGTGGCCGCACCTTGAAAAGGCTCCACAGCGGATGGGTGGTTGTGGCTTTCCACCTTGAACGCCAAACGATGACCTTCACCCAGGTCCACCACGCCGGCGTTTTCTCCAGGACCGACAAGGATGCGTGGTCCTTCTGTGGGGAAGCCACTCAACAGGGGTCTGGAATTGCGGTAACAGCAATGCTCCGACCACATCACACCAAACATGCCCAACTCAGCACGGTTGGGATCCCGTCCAAGACGCCGCTGAATTTCGCTGTAATCCGTTTCGGTGAGCCCTTCCTGGCGCAGAGCTGCCCCAAGATCAAATGCCGCAACCGCATGAGAGGACTGGGTCACAACCGATGAGTCATCTGTACCCAGTGTTGCCGACGGTCAGACCCAAGGATCTTCCTCATGATCGGGCCAATCATTTCGAGCCCTCGAATCATTTCGAACGGAACGGCCACGCTCAACCGGAGGATCATCGGGCCAATCAGCATCATCCCAGTCATCGATTGGGTCCACGGAAGGCGATGCTTCCGTCGGATAGGAAGACTCCAGGACAGAGGCCCCAAGAGGCTCGTCCCATGGGGGTTCTTCTAACCAACCCTCTAAACGCTCACCAGCGCGATCTCCAAACTGCTGCAGCTGTTCTCTCCAGTGTCTTGAGCGCTGAAGAAAATCCTGACGAACACTGGCCCGAGCCAGAGGTAAATCATCAAGTTCATGGATCGCCGTGGAGACCAAGCCGGGTTGTTGGTCAACGATTCGATCCGGCAACAAGCGCCAGCGACTAGTTCCAGGCAGCCGAGGGTCACTGCGTGCCACGAGGTAATGACTGATCTGCCCGCTCGCAGGCAAAAAGGCCAAATCAGCGATGATCCCTATCCTCTCTCCATCCACGTTGAGAAGATCGGCATCCAGCAGGGTTGGCAAGCGATCCAAGGTGATCTGATCGGCTTCGGCAGGAGCCCCTTTCACAAACACCTGCTGATCGTCGAATCCCCGACATTGATCAAGACGCCAAACGTCTCGGCTGGTACGCAACGCAGATGGGCGACTCACCCAACCGAGCAGACGGTGCACTGGTGGGTGCATCCAAGCCATGACCCCTGGTCCATGGTCAAGGCCCTGATCACAGCGCACCCGATGGTGCAACAGATCGCTCAAGAGGAGCTGGTCCGGAACAGTCAAGGCGTCGTGAACGGTGTCAGGAACGAATCTGAACAGGCATCACCAGATAGGTGAGGCCTGGATGATCATCATTAGCGGGGGTCAGGATCGCGGGCGTCGTGGGGGCGTTGCAAGACAATCGGACCCGATCACAATCCATGGCCTTGAGACCATCCAGCACATAGCGCACGTTGAAGGCAATTTGGACGGCATCACCGTTGATCTCTGCCGCTAAAGACTCAGAACCACTGCCCACGTCCTGGGCATCCGCACTGATCTGAACCAGTCCCGTGGCTGGCTCCGTAGCGATCCTGACCACATTGTTGTGTTGGTCGGCCAAGACAGCAATGCGTTCCAAAGCGGAGATAAAAGCCCGCCGATCCAGATCAATCGTGCGGCTAAAACTATCGGGAATCAGCTGGCGGTAATTGGGATAAGTCCCTTCCAAGGTGCGACTCGTCACCATCTGATCGGCCGCGAGCACCACAACCTGGCCTCGCTCACAAAACAGGCTGACCGGATCGTTTCCTTTCCAGCTCGCCATTAATCGCTCCACCTCACGCAGGGAACGTGCCGGAAGCGTGACGGCTAATTCATCAGGCTCAGACTCGTCGACACTGATTTCAGCCTGCAAGGCATCCTCAACCGTCAACATCGCAAGCCGATGACCGTCGGTGGATGCGGCCTCCAAACGCTTTTGATTGAAGCGCAGATGAACTCCAGTGAGGAGCTGTTTCGCTTCATCAGCGCTACTGGCAAACAAGGTTGCACGCAAGGCTTTCAGCAGAGATGAGGGATCCACCCGTAAGGCGGTGCCGTTCTCCACAAGAGGAAGCTCGGGAAAATCATCCGCAGGCATTCCTCGCATCTGATAGCTGCCGCTCGAGCTGGTGAGCTCCACCTGTTCAGCGCCGGCATCACAGGACAACGACACCGGCGAATCGCTGGATAACTTGGAAACAATTTCGCCTAGCAAGCGGGCGGGCAACGTCACGGCACCACTGCTTTCGACAGAAGCGGGGACTGACGTCTGAATTCCCAAATTCAGATCGAATCCAGTGAGGCTGAGCCGATCGGTGCCGGCATCAGCGGTGAGCAAAACATTGGCCAACACCGGATGGGTTGGACGCGAGGCGACAGCTCGACTGACCAACTGAAGGGCTGCGTTGAGTTCTGCCTGGGAACAGACCAGTTTCATGAGGTCCGAGTCAACGGCGTGAACAAATCTCACCTCACGATTTCACACGGTGGGGAGAAGCGCAATGCTTTCACGTTTTTTCGTGTTCCCCGGCTTTAGGACTGTTTTTATTCTCTTAAAAGAACTACTAAAACAGCCGTAGTAGGTCTTGTGGAAACAAGGGAAATAAGTCC